>CP089983.1:7292500-8572500 GCA_037157805.1 Sorangiineae bacterium MSr11367
GCGTACGATTCAGTTTTCAAGGACCGAGGGAGCACTGCTGCTCCGACACTTTGGGGCTGCGAACCTTAGTTTCAGCGTTTCGGTTCGTCAACCAGAATCTTTTCGTCTGCTCTCTTTTTGAGGAGCTCTCGGACGTTATGGTGTCCGAAGAACTCGAGAGCCAACCGACCCGCAGCAGCGTCACCGAAGTGACTTGCCGGAGTCGATTCGAGGAGGCGGCCTTTTAGTTCAGCCGTTTCTTCTTGTCGAGGACTTTTTTCTCCTCAACATTTCCTCGGGTCTGCGATGAATCGCGTCACCTCGAGGAGTTGGGCCTTTTAGAACCCTTCGTGGAGACTCGCAAGAACTTTGTTTGCGATTTCGTCATCCACTTCTGCTTCGGCATCGAAAATTGGTTCGATGGCCGAAGCCCCTCTCTTTAGAAGAGAAGGACGGGTTGCCCCCTCGGACTCGGCGACGAATCGCGTCGTCTTGAGGAAGCGGCCTTCTAGGACCCTTCGTGGAGTCTCGCAAGCATTTCGTTTGCGATTCTTATCCACACTTTGTCCCGACGATCTCCGCAACTTGGTGAAGCCGCTGCGGAGTTCTTCTGGGGGAACGCCACCGGAAGGACGGCGGAATCTACTCAGCGCGTCTTCGAAGTCACGAAGAATTTTCTGAACCACCGTCGATTCTCCGCAATCCCCGAAAATTGAGGCCGATCCGAGCCTCCCCAAAACGCACCAACCCTGCACGAGCTCCCTTCATTTCGATAAGCGATCGCGCATCGCTTCATCGAACACGGGGCATCCCGCGTGATCCCCGTCGCCGCGCACCTGGATTGGGTCGCCGAAGTCCAGGTGCTGCGCCCCGTAGCGCGGCCATGCCGCGAGGCCGGGCTCGTTGGGGTCACCGGAAATCGCGAAGCGGGTCCAGTATCGTTGCATTGCATCACCGGTGCGTTGCGCAAGCTCGCCCAACGGGATGCCCATTTCGTCGTGGAAGAGCATGCGCACGTCGGAACCGTGGAATGCTCCGTAGCGCGCCCCGCTTTCTCCGACGGATACCGGGGTCGAAGCCACGTAGAACCACGTGCGTCCCCGCCGTTTGCTCGCGACGAAACGCGCTGGGCATACGAAGTCCCAGTCCGAGAGGTACCGAATCGAGGCCGCCGGCACGTCTTCGTCGCGCGCCGCCGGGTAGAGCGCAAGCAAGCGGTTCACGTGCGATTCCCCCGCCTTGCGCAGCAACTCGCGGTACCCCGAGACGTCCTTCGCGGGCGGAGAGTGAATCGCGAAGATGGACCACTCCTTGGCCGTTGCGCCGACGATCAAGGGGACTCCATCGGTGGCACCTTCCGCGATCGCCACCGGGATCGGCTTCGGGAGGATCCATCCGTCCGTCACCGGCTCGACGCCGGACTGCGCGGCCAGCAACCGCTCCACGGGTGCGGCGCGAAGGGCATACAGCGGATCGCTCGACGAGGCGCCAAGGCTTTCCGCGATCACCGCGCCATCCTTTTCGGCCACCGCGAGAGGCTGCGACTCACCGAGGCTGCTGCTCTGTGCCATCGCGCCCCGAAACAGGCCGCGCGCCTCCGGCGACGCCGCGAGCATCAGCACCGAGTCGGCTCCAGCCGAATGCCCGAAGATGGTGACGCGCGAGGGATCCCCGCCAAAGGCCGCGATGTTCCGCTGCACCCAACGAAGCGCCTCGATTTGGTCGAGCAGGCCATAGTTGCCCGACGCATGGTGCGGCGATTCCTTCGTCAACGCCGGATGCGCGAGAAAGCCCAGCAAGCCCAGTCGATAATTGAACGTCACCACGACGACGCCGCGCCGGGCGAGAATGGCCGCCTCCTCCCCGCCGCGCTCGTACGCGAAGGACCCGCCATGGATCCACACCATCACGGGTCGCTTTTCCGCCGCACGAAAAGCCGGTGCAAAGACGTTGAGCGACAGGCAATCTTCGCTCGTGGGGCCGAAGCCTTTGGGCCCCTGCGGAGGAATCGCCGCGACGTCTCCGCCCAGCGCCGTCACCACGACCTTGCGGATCTTCTCCGCGCGATCCGGCTGCGGGCACGAAGGACCGAGCGCGCCGGCCACGCGAACGCCTTCCCATGACGGGGCCGGGCGCGGAGGCTTCCATCGCCACGCGCCCGTTGGCGGTGCGGCGTACGGGATACCGAGAAATGCCACGGTCTCGCCCGGCCCCGGCACGCCCTGAAGCGTCCCCGTATCGACGGCGACGTGTCGCTCCGCGATGGGTCGTGCAACCTCCCGCAGTGCAGGGGCACACGAGATCATCAGGCCGAGCAAACATGACAGCCCCGCCAAACCCATTGATGCAAGACGCATGGCCAACCGCGAATTATGAACCGGCGCGCAGGCGTTTGCGATAGGAACCGGGCGCCTCCCCCGTCCAGCGTTTGAACGCCCGCTGGAACGCGCTCTGTTCGGAAAAACCCAGCAAAAACGCCAGATCGTTCAGGTCGAGGGCATGGTCGTTCAAGTGGCGCATCGCCAGCTCGCGGCGCACTTCGTCCACGATGGCGCTGAACGACTCACCGCGCTCGTGGAGCTTTCGCTGGAGCGTGCGCGCGCTCAGTCCAAGGCCCGCGGCAATTTTCGCGAGCGCGGCGTCCCCCGCCGACAGGTTCTTCGCCACGAGATCGCGGATGGCGTCCAAGTCGCCCGCCCGACGGCCCACCTGAGACAGGAGCTGCTTCTCGGCCAGGGCCAACATCGCCGCGCGCACCTCGGGATCGGGCCGAATCAGTGGTGCGTCGAGCCATCGCGATGGCAGGACGATGCGGTAAACCGGCTCCTCGAAGCGCAGCGCGCATCGGAAAATACGGCGGTGCTCGTCGAGGCGCGCGGGCTCGGGAAAGGTGAAGTCCACACGCACCGGCGCTTCGTCCCGACCGGAGATCCATCGGGCGAACGCGAGCATGGCGGACAGGTTGAACTCGGCGAGCTGGCGGAGTGGCCGCTCGAGCCGTGGATCCCACATCACGGTCAGCTCGCCGCCGGCACGCAAAAGGTCCGGCGGGCCGATGTCGATGACCAAGGCCTGGTAGCGCTGGAGCTGCGCGAGCGCGTCGCCCAAGGTCGGGCAGTTCATGACGACGTAACCGAGAACGCCGTAATGGCCCGGCCGGATCCGCTCGCCGGCGTGAAGACCGATGGCGTCATCGCCCAGCAGCGAAGCCGCCCGATCGAACAAGGCCGCGCACGTGGTTTCCGAGAGCCGCGCGTCCCGATCGTCGAGGGCAACTCCTTCGACCCGTGCGAGCAAGGCCTCGGTGCCCGCCCCCCCCCTGGTATCCGCGTAATCGAATAGGGCGCGCAGATACGCCACGGAGGCCGTATTCGTCTTGGCGGGATCGGTCATGGCACTTGGCGGCGTCGGTCAAGATTCTACTACCGGATCCCGCTTTCATGAGCATCCGCCATGTTCGACACGATTCTCTCCCTCGACCCGGCCAAGCTCGTCCTGCTCCTGGCCACCCCTGCGTACTTCGCCTGCATCGGCTGGGAGGCCTGGAAGCTCGCCCGCATGCGGCGCTCGAACTACACGAAGCACGAGACGCTCAACAACATCGCACTTGCGGCCTCGTTCCAGGCCGTCGAGCTCTTGGCCCTCGTCGTGGTGCTCGGGGTGTATGCACGCATTTACGAATACCGCCTTTTTACGATACCCCGGACCTGGGGAACCTTTTTCGTGCTGTGGCTCCTGCAGGACGCTCTCTATTATGCAGCCCATCGCGCGTCCCATCGCGTGCGGTGGCTTTGGGCCACGCACGTGGTGCACCATTCGCAGGAGGCGATGAACTTCTCCACGGCGTTTCGCCAGAGCATGCTCTCGCCCATCGCCGGCATGTGGCCGTTTTACATTCCGCTACTCTATTTGGGATTTTCTCCGTCGTTCGTATTGCTCGCCGTCAATGTGAACTTGGTTTATCAATTTTTCGTTCATACGGAGCTCGTGGGAAAGCTCGGGTGGCTCGAGTACGTGTTCAATACGCCTTCGCACCATCGCGTGCATCATGCATGCAATGAGCGATACCTGGACAAGAACTTCGCGGGCACACTCATCATTTGGGACAGGCTGTTCGGCACCTTCGAAGGGGAGAGCGAAAAGCCCGCCTACGGGATCACCCATCCCCTTCGCACCGCGAATCCGATCGTCACCGTCTTCCACGAGCCGCTGGCCATGATGCGGGATGTGCTCCGGCCCGGGCCCCTCGCCCACCGCCTGAAGCACCTCTGGGCGCCGCCCGGTTGGGAGCGGCCGACGCCTTTCCCTGCGCCTGAACCGTAGTTTTCCCGGGCTTTTGGGCCCCGTTCTTCTTGACGACCATCGGTCAGTGACCTATGGTCAGCGAAGGCAAGGAACGGGGCACACACGATGGATTCTTCAACGCGCGAGATGTCGAGCTGGCACGAGCCGCTCAGTGGTCTGGATGCAAGCTTCCTCTACCTCGAGGATCGCACGGCACACATGCACGTGGGCAGCGTGGCCCTGTTCGAGGGACCGGCGCCGAGCTACGAGGAGCTGGTCACGCACATCGGGTCGCGCATCCACCGTGTACCGCGCTACCGGCAGCGGCTCGCGTTCGTGCCGCTTCAAATCGGACGGCCCGCGTGGGTCGACGATGCGCGGTTCGACGTCAGGTACCACGTTCGCCGAGCGGCGCTTCCCGCGCCCGGCGGTGAGAAAGAACTGAAGGAGCTCGCGAGCCGGCTTTTCGCGCAGCAGCTCGATCGGGAGCGGCCGCTCTGGGAGATGTACCTCGTCGAGGGGCTCGAAGGCGGGCGCTTCGCCATCGTGGCGAAGACGCACCACTGCATGGTGGACGGGATTTCCAGCTTGGATCTCGCGGCGGTGCTGCTCGATGGCGCGCCTTCGGCCGATGCGGCGCATGCGCCGGCGTGGAATCCGCGACCGGCTCCTTCGCGACGGGCCCTGGTGAAGGCTGCGCTGCGCGATCAGGTCCGTCGCCCGCTCGAGCTCGTGCGAGGTGCGGTCAAGGCAGAGGGTGAGGCCCGCAGCAAGCTCTCCGTGATGGCCGGCGGCATCGTGCCGCTGCTGCTCAGCGGGACGCAGTTGCTGCGCACGCCCGAGTCGTCGCTGAATCAGCCCATTGGCCCGCACCGCCGCTACGAGATGGTCTCGCTGGATCTTCCGGCGGTGAAGGCGGTGGGCGCGGCGCTCGGTGGAAAGGTGAACGACGTGGTGCTCGCGGTCGTCGCCGGAGCCTTGCGCCGCGTGCTCTCGGCCCGCGGGGAATCGCTCACCGAGGATTTGCAGGTCATGGTCCCCGTCAACGTCCGGCGCCCCGGTGCAGCGGAGACGACGGGCAATCACGTGGCGATGGTCTTCTGCCCCCTGCCCGTGCGATGCGCCGATCCGGTCGAGCGCCTGCATGCCGTGGGTCGCACGATGGCCGGGCTCAAGAAGAGCAAGCTGCTCGTGGGCTCGATGGCCCTGACCAGCCTTTCCGACTTTAGCCCTCCGCCCCTTGCGGCACCGGCCGCGCGCCTGTCGATGCGCGAGACGTGGTTCAACCTGGTGGTCACCAACGTACCCGGTCCGCAGATGCAGCTGTTCTTGCTCGGGCGCCGCATGCTGCGGTGCCATCCGCTGGTGCCGCTCGCACCGAAGCAGACCTTGGGCATTGCGCTCCTCAGTTACAACGGCTCGCTCGACGTGGGGTTGCTCGCCGATGCAGACCACGCGCGCGATTTGCCGGACCTCGCGGAGGCGATGAAGCTGGAGCTCGCGGAGCTGTTGAAGCTTGCGATGCCTGCGCCGAAAAGCGAGCCCGCACGTGCGCGGACCACGACCAGCGTTCGCGAAAGCGCTGCGGTAGCCTGATGCCGATCGCGAATGGAGGCTCCCACCGGCTCCACTACGACGTGAGCGGGCCGAGCGATGCTCCGCCGGTGTTGCTCATCATGGGCTTCGGTCTCTCGTCGCGGGGTTGGAGCGATCTGCCTGCGCGCCTCGCGGAGCGCTTCCGCGTGGTGGTCTTCGACAACCGGGGCATTGGCCAGTCCACACGCCCGCCGGGGCTCTTCTCGATGGCCCACATGGCCGACGACGCCGCGCGGGTTCTCGATGCCGCGAACATCGAGCGCGCCCACATTTTCGGCATCTCGATGGGCGGGATGATCGCGCAGGAGTTCGCGCTCCGCCATTCGCGGCGGGCGCAGTCGCTGGCACTCGGGTGCACGCACGCGAGCTGGCTGCGCCACCATCGACCCACGGTGGCGACCATCGGCGCGCTGCTGGGTGGCATGTTCGTGCGCACGCCTGCCTCGCGGATGCGGCTCGCGTCCGTTCTCGTTTCGGCCGAGCTGATCGAGAAGGAACCGCAGCGCTTCACCGACTGGGTGTCGCGGTCCGAGCCCGCCACGGCCAAGATGACCGCGCTTCAGATGGCGGCCATCGTCCGGCACGGAACGGAGTCGCGGCTGCCGAAGCTCGATGTTCCGACCTTGGTCATCACAGGCGCCGAGGACCGTCTGATCCCGCCGGAAAATTCGCGCAAGCTCGCGCGATTGATTCCTGGGGCGAAGCTCGTCGAGCTCGGCGCGACAGGCCATTGCTTCCCGCTGGAGCGGACCGATGCGACCGTGGCCGAGTTGACCCGCTTCTTCGAGGCGAGCGGACGATCTACGGTGAGGTCGTGAGCGAATCCGAATCGACGGAAACCCGACGGCAACAGCGCGCCCGCGAAACGCGCGCGAAGCTCTTCGAAGCAGCGACCGAGCTCATTACGCAGCAGGGCTACCACGCCACCAGCGTGGATCGCATCGCGGCGCGGGCGGGGGTGGCGAAGGCGACGTTCTTCGTCCACTTCGCCTCGAAGGCGGAGATCATCGCCGCGCTGATGCACATCCAGACGGACTACGCGCGCAAGGCGCGCGAGGCGGCGTTGCCCGAGGGTCCGCTCGAAGCGATGCGCGCCATGGTGGAGACGTTGGGCAAGCAAGCCGCGCGAAGCCGCACCCTGAGCCGCGGCGTGCTGGCAGCGACCCTGGAGAGCGAGGAGATCGGCGGCGCGGCGTCGGCCTTGTTCGACGAGGTCCTCGCCGAGATGACCGCCGACGCCCACGCCGCCGAAAAAGCCGGTCTCCTCGCACCAGGCGTCGAACCCGATGCCCTCGCCTCTTCGCTCCTCGCGTCGTATTTCGGTGCCCTGCTGACGTCCTCGTTGAAGAACGACACGGACATGAACGCCGTCCTCGCCTCGTTGGTCGACGGCACCCTCCGCAGCGCCTCCCGCGCCTGCGAAGCCGAACCCCGCAAGAGCAGCCGCCGCACGAAAACGCGAACGTGATTTTCGCGACGTGGCGAGGAACAATCGGCCATGCCCGAAGAGTCTCCCATCACACGTGCACAGCAGTCCTTGGCCGCCGGGGATGCGCGGAGCGCATTTCTTCATCTGCGCCCCGTGCTCGATTTTCCGGGGCCGGGTAAAGAACCGGAGCAGTGGGCGGCCGCGGTCGCGCTCTTTGCCGACATCGGAAATGTCATTGCTGGACCGGAATTCGCCTCGAAGGTGCGCGCCGCCACGGACGGACGAAACCCTCAAGCGCTCTACGACCTGGGGTACACGCTCATCGATCAGGACTTGCCAGAGGCCGCAGCGACATTCCTCGCTCGAGCCAACGAACTAGCGCCAGGGCAAGAGCCCATTGTCCTGGAGCTTGCAACGGCCTTCGAGCGGTGCGGCCGGCACGAGGAAGCCTGCCGCGTGTTGCGTGCGACTCCGGCCCTCGTGGACCAGAACTTTCTTGCCGCGTACCTGTGCGCATTCAATACCATCGCCATGGGCGACTTGAAGGCGGCGCGGTCGCAAAGCCTACACCCCGGCTCAAACGAAACCGAGAAGCATCTGTCGGACGCGATCGCGGCGATGCTGACGCGCGCCGACGCCTTGCTGGCCGAGGGTGCGGGCGAGCTCGATCATCGGGACTTGCGCGGTTGGCATTTCGTCATGAGCGGGTCGCTGCTCCTCCACCTTTCGCCGTACGGTTTCGACGAGGGGATGCTCGGGCGTTACGCGTTCGTGCAGGATTCGATCGAGACGTGCCTCGAGGGCATTCAGAAGGTCGCAGCCATCGCCCAAGTGCTCACGATGCCGTTCGACCGCGTGTTCGCAGGACGTGACCGCGAGAGCGAAATCCTCGCGCATGCCACCGCACACCTTCTCGGATTGCCTTCTCCCATTCCATGGCCGGAGGCCGGAACCGACCAACCGGGGCTGGTGGTCGTTTACGATTTGGCATCCCTTCCGCAGGAGTCCCTGGAGAGCCTCTCCTACCACGAGCGCGGACGCTTTCTCTGGACGCACGCCGCCTGTTGGACGAATCCGACACCCTGGGTGGGTGACGCCGTCACGTTTCTGTATCAGGTCAACAGCTCGCCATGGGGCGCGCGGCTCCAAGTCGATCCCGCGACGAACGCGCCCACCAACGTGCCGGCAGATGCACGGCCGGCGTCCCAGCTCGGGGAACTTACGGCCAACGCCGAGCTGGCGATGGATCGCGTGACGGACCTTCCTCGTCTGGCCGCATTGGCGCGAGCGGCTGAGCGCGCAGGCATCGCTGGGTCCAAACAAAGGCGTCCCCGACATCATGCGTCGTTTGCCGTGAAGAGCAGTCGCTTTCTCTAACGCACGCAACGCCGCGCCGGTTATGGCCGATGACCGCTCCGGAGGACGCACCATGGCTCGATGGCGCAGAATGGTAGGGGTAACGCTTGCCTTGTGGCTCGTGCCGGCAGGCGCTTCGGCGCGCGACGGCGACGGTTGCAACACGTCCGCGGCCCTCACCGGCAAGATGCGGTTCGCGCCGGTGTGGGTAGCCGTTGCCCTCAGCGTCTCGTTTTTGCACCGCCGCTGGCGCCGCCGCCCTTGACTCGAGCGGTGCGCCGCACGAAGAAGCCATCCGCGTCGATGGCGATCGCGCCATCTTTCAGCAGCCGGCCCGCAGCGCGCTTGAGGGCTTTTCGGCTCAGGCCGAAGACCTCGCGGATCACCTCCGGGCTCGAGCGATCGCCCACGCGGGGTGTCGTGGGACGGGCGAGTGCATCCAGGATGGCTTGCGCATCGCGATCGATCTCTTGGTGCGCGTGGCCGCGAAGCGAGAGCTCGATCTTCCCATCGGGTAGCACGTTGCTCACGCGAAAGCGCTCCGCCTCGCCACGGGAGAGGCGATGCGGCTCGCTTCGGGGCACCAGCCCGACGAAGTTGCGCTCGAGGATGACGAACAGCCCGATTTCCGGATCGTTTCGCCAAGCTTCGCCCTCGACCCATTCGTCGAGCTCGAACTGGCCCTTGTCGCGCAGCATCTCGCTCACGCGCATCGTGCCCGCGAGCCGCCCGCTCTCATCGATGTAGAGGCCGATCGGGTGGCGCGCCCCAATGGCCAGGTCGGTGGTCTGCTCCTTGTGCGGAACCAGCAGCTCCTTGGCCAGGCCCCAATCGACGAAGGCGCCGAAGTCGGTTAGCGCCGTCACCTCGAGAAAGGCCACCTCACCGAGCTCCACCTTGGGCATGCGCCGCGTTGCGATAGGACGCCCTTCCGAGTCGAGATGGATAAAGACGTCGAGCGTGTCGCCCGTCTCTGCATTCTCGGGGATCTCCGGCCCAAGGAGGAGAATCGTCGGCGCATCGCGGCGTTCGTCGTTTGCATCGAGCGCGAGGAAGGCGCCGGGCGAGCCGAATCGGCGGATGGTTAAGGAGGCCGAGTGTCCGAGCAAATCATCCAGGGTCATACAGGACGTGTCGTACCACCAAGGCTCGGCCTTGGGGGGCCGCATGTGCTGGGGACTTCAGCACTCAATGCTTCAGCGGTCGCTCCTCGAGCTCGGCGCGAACGATCTCGAGCAGTCGCCGCTGATCCGAATCGAGCGGTCTGGCTTGCAGCTTGCGCAGTGCGCCGGCTTCGATCACCGGGAGGGTGCGCTCGTACTCGGCGGAATGCCGTATGGCGCGGAAGCGCGCAATCTCTCGGAACGCCCCCTCATGATCGCCGAGGTGATAGAGCGATTGGAACAGGGTGACCGACGCCATCTGACAGCGCGGCGACAAAGCGACAGCTCGGCGCGCGTTTGCCGCGGACTTGCGATAGTCGCCATTCTCGTATTGAACGCTCGCCAGCATGCCGACGAACGCGGGTCTGTTCGGCTGCCGGGCTGCCAACCGCTCCAACAACCGAATGGCATTCCCGAGCTCGCCCGCATCGTGCCGCGCCAAAGCCTCGTCGAAGGCCGCCACGTCCACAGCGTCGTCGTACTGGCTCTTCGTCGTTCTCATTCGTCCCCCTTTTCGGTTTAAACCGGCAGGTTGGGGAAATCTTTCGGCCGTTGACGCATAGGTGCACGACAACGTCCCCCCGAGGTCGCAAACACCGACATACCTATGTTACCCGCTTGGGGCCTTTTTCTCATAATAAATGAGACCGAACCGATTTTATGGAGAGGGCTTCGGGTGGTCATGTGACTGACCGGGATCGCAGGATGCACGTCGCGAAAAACGGTTGCGCATGAAAGCACCGATGCGAATGGACGTTGCGCGACGCGTTGAGCTCAAAAGCCCAATGCGCGTTCGATCCATGCGCGCATCGGATCGCCTTCGAGCGACGGGGCTGGCAGCGCCCGATGTGGGCCGGCGACCTCGGCGAGTGCACGGCCCATCGTGACGCGAAAGAGCAGCGCCTCGCGCGGCAACAACGTTCCGAGCCATTCGTGCATCCGGGCGCCCACCTCGGCGGCGACCTTGCGCTCGTCATTCCGAAATGCGGCCACGGTTCCCGCGAGAAAGAGGAGACCTCGCGGATCGCGCCGCGTCTCGACGATGTCGATGTTGGAGGCCACCGATATGAACTTGGGCACCGGCAGGGCCGAGTCGTCGAGGAAGAAGTCCAATGCCCCCGGCGGCAGCTGCGCGAGCTGAACCTGGTACCAACCCCGGGCGATGGCCGCCTGCGCGAGATCGGCCCGACCGAGGGCGGCAGCCGTCAATGCGGTGTGCGCTTCCAAGGTCGCATGCAGTTTGCCGCGCAAGCGCGACGAGATGGCCGCCGGCGTCATGTCTTTGGCCAACGAGAAAAGCTCGTACGCCAAGGCGAACTCGCCATCGGCCTCCGCGGTCAACCCGAGCAAGTGAAGCGCGCCCGTTCGAAGATCGCTGCGAAAGATCCATGTCAGGACGAAGTGTGCGCACCGCACGGAGGTCAGCGAGTCACCGCGAAGCCATGCCGCATTGCCCTGCGACAACTGCGACTTGGCGCGTGCGAGACTCCAAAAGATGACTCCGGGACCTGTCAGCAAGAGCAATAGCCAGAGCACGGCCGCGAGGATCCCCAAGGCGGTCGAATGAAGCAGGCCGGCAATGCATCCGACGATGAACGCCACCACGAAGGGAACGATGAACACCCCGGCGGTCATGAGTCCCGGCGCCAAACGGCTCGCGACATGTCGCCCGCCGGCAGTGACGAGGTATCGATTCATGCTCTAGACTATTGCATACCCTCCACTCCATGCTGCCGCCCTCGCACCTTCGATTCATTCTCACAGGGGGCGTATGTCTGTTCGCACTGGCGGCTTGCTCGCACAAAGACGCGCCAGCGCCGGGAGTGCGTGAGAAAGAGCCGCCGCAGGCTGCGGAGTCGCACGGTGGCGACGCCAGTTCGACGGCGCCCATCCATCGGCGGCGCGGTGGGACGGATGTGACGTTTTTCGTTCTGAGCGATCTCCACTTCGGATTTGGATTCCCGGACGACTTGAAGACCCTGCCGGCCGATCCGCTGGCCCGCCCCGTGGGGATCGAACGCGATCATCAACGGGTCATCGCGCGAATGAACGGACTCGCCGGACAGGCATATCCGACGGCCATGGGCGGTAAGGTGCAAACGCCGCGAGGTCTTTTGCTCACGGGTGATTTGACCGAGCGGGGCCGCGTCGAAGAATGGCAGCACTTCGTAGCGTATTATGGTCTTCGCGGCCGGGAGGGCTTGCTGAAGATTCCGGTCTTCGAGGGAATCGGAAATCACGATCGCGTGCACGGCGCGTTCAGGGGATGCGTCGAGCAGCGTGTCGTGGAACGGCACGGAGGCCGCTTCTATTCTTGGGATTGGGACGACGTCCACCTGGTTTCGTTGGGCGAAGCGCCCGACGACGAAGGGTTGACGTTTTTGGCGAACGACCTCGCGCGGTACGCCGAGGACGTCCCCATCGTCATCGCGTTTCATTTCGCCCTCGAAGGGCCATGGTCGACCGGAAATTGGTTCTCGGAGGGCGACTTTCGCAGTCGTCTCAAAAAGACGATGGAGAAGCATCGCGTGATCGCGCTCTTCCATGGCCACCATCACGCGACGGGGCATTATCGATGGAACGGGGTCGACGTGTACAAACCCGGCGCGGTCAAAGACAGTACGCACACCTTCAGCGTGGTGCACGTGACCGATTCGAAAATGACCATCGCCCGCTACGACTACGAAGCGAATACTTGGGAGTGGTGGGACGAAAAAAAGCTCTCCAAATGACAGCGCGCACGCGCCGCGTGTTTGTCCGTTTTTGACCTATTTTTGGCTTTGCCGGTGCTCGATCCGGGCACTACCAATGTAGGCGTGATCATTCGAAAAACCGACGAAGACAGCTCGAAACAGACGAGCCCGACACCTGCGCGCGTGGCCGTCGTCGCCTATCCCGGCGTCGCGCTTCTGGACATCACGAACACGCTCGAGGTCTTTGCGCGTGCCAATGGACGATTCCAATCGATACGCGGTGCTCCGGTTTACGCGGTGGAGCTCATTGGGCCTGCGGCGGGCCCCATTGCAACATCCATCGGAGTCCCCATCGTGGCCTCGCTCGGCATCGAAGAGGCCTCGGGCGATTACGACACGGTGTTCATCGGGGGCGGCGAGGCCATTCTTTCGGCCGCACGAACCGCGCCACTGCGCGATTGGATCCAGCGGGTGGCGGTGAGTGCGCGACGCCTTGGCGCGATCTGTCGGGGCGTGTTTGCACTGGCCGAGAGCGGCCTTCTCGCGGGGCGACGCGTGACCACGCATTGGGCGTGGAGCTCCGAGCTCGCGACCCGGTTCCCCGATATCGTGGTGCAACCGGAACCCGTGTTCATGCGCGATGGGGCCATTTACACCTCGGCGGGTGTGTCGGCCGCACTCGATCTGGCCTTGGCCTTCGTCGAGGAGGACCACGGCCGGGAATTGGCATTGGAGCTCGCACGCGAATTGGTGCTCTACGTGCAACGTCCCGCCGGGCAGCCTCAAATCAGTGCTCTGTTGTCGACGCAGCTGGCGACGCGCTCGCCCATTCGGGCGCTCCAAGCGTGGATCGCGGAGAACCCCGACGGCGACCTCTCCGTCCCGAGCCTGGCACGGCGCGTGGGCATGAGCCCGCGCAACTTCAGCCGCGTTTTCGTGCGCGAGGTGGGAACGACCCCGCGCCAATTCGTGGAAAAGGTCCGCATCGAAGCGGCCCGGCGCCTCCTCGAGCAAACCCAAGAGGGCATCGAAACGGTGGCCGCCCGCACGGGCTTCGCCAATTCGGGCACCTTGCGACGAGAATTCACCGGCGAGGTCGGCGTTTCACCGAAAGCTTATCGCCGCAATACGCAACATTGAACGATACTCGAGAGTGCCGAAACGAGGAGTCTTTCGATATGAACGGCGCGCGCAGAACGATGGCCTACCCCTGCGCGCGCCCCTTTCACTTCACGGCGTGGAACTGCATTCGATGTTGCCGTCGTTGTTGATCAGATTGGTCGTACACCAGCCGTGCCACACTTTGGGACCGGTCCACGTATTGTCTCTCCGCAGACACGCATTCGCCCGGGCAAACGTGGCCGCATTCCCCTGCCCCTCCGCCCAGGTCTCCCTGCACGTTTCCCTGAACGAGAGGGCGACGCTTACTTGAACGTCGCCGTCCGCTTGGGTCGAGCCTTCGCCAGCGGACCACGGTTCGCTCGTCGACGCTCCCGCGTTGCTCGCAATGCCCGCCACGATTCCGGCGAGCGCCATCGCACCAACCACTGCTCCGAGTTTCTTGATAGAAGTCATGAACGATTTCTCCTCGACGTTAAGACAAAAGCGTCTCTCTGCCGGCGCTCCGCGCTGGCGTCCGATGCATCGTCTCCGAGGAACAATACGAACGCGGTACATTTTTATTTGTCCGAATCGCCGCGCGAAGCTCTTTTGTCGGCAACGTTGCCAACTAGGCGGTCTCGTCAATTCGTGGGCGTGCCTTCGATGCGCGTGTCGGTGGCGATCCAATTGACCTCCCAGGTTTTACCGCCATCTTCCGAGAACGCTTGTTCGAAATGCGCCGACGTCGGGGTCACGTCGGAGATGACGAATCGCACGAAGATGGCGCGGCCATTCCAGGACTCCTTGCCATAAAATTCGCCGCGGCCGTTCTCGAAACGACCGTACACCGGCTCCGTCAACGTTCCGCTCTTGCCGTTGGCGAAGTTCAGACTCCACTGCCGTGATTCGGGGTTGTAGAGGCGCAGGCTCAAGCCTTGGATATGACCCGCGAGGCCATCCACCTCGAGCTCCACCAGGTTGGCGCGTCCGCCCCATACCTTGCGAACCACGCTGGTTCCCGTGTACTCGACCCACTCCGTCGACCCACTCAATGGCCGCACGAGGCGTGAGAGGCGCGTCTGCCATGCGCCCAGCTCGAAATCGAAGTCACGCAGGCCATCGTGCACCGCGACCGGAGCGGCCGCAAGCCGGGCTCGCGCGGTGGTTCCTGCCTGACACGCAAAAGACGAATGCGCACGATAGACAAATGTGAACTCTCTTCATGGTGTACCGATTGCTGACATAGATAGAAACCGGTACTTTGGCCATGGCCACTTCGGCAATTTTTGCCATGACCACTTTGCATCTGCCCATCGACCGCGCCTCGCGCATCCCCATCTATCGGCAGATTTACGATGGACTCCGGCAGGCCATCCTGGATGGGGTGCTGCACCCCGGGCAAAAGGTTCCGTCGACGCGGGCGCTGGCCGAGGAGCTCGAGGTGTCGCGTCTGCCCGTGCTCACGGCGTACGAGCAGCTTTTGCACGAATGCTACCTCGAGGGCCGCCTCGGCTCGGGCACCTTCGTCAGCGCAGCGTTGCCCGATCATCTGCTGCGATCCCCTGCCCCGGCGCACCGCCGTGGCCGCATCCGTCCGCCGCCGGCCGCGCGGGACTACGGTGGACTCGGCCCGTTCCGCACCAGCCTGCCGGCGCTCGATCAATTTCCGCAAGCCGTGTGGGCCCGGTTGGTGGCGCGGCATGCGCACACGATGACGCGTGCGCAAATGGCCTATGGCGATCCGGCGGGCGTCGCAGCCTTGCGGGATGCCATTGCCGAGCATCTTCGCGCCGCGCGCGGCGTTCGATGCGAGGCCGAACAGGTGCTCGTCGTGTCGGGATCGCAGGCGGCCCTGCGCGTGACGGCCGCGGTGCTCCTCGCCCGCGGTGACGGTGTGGCGATGGAAGAGCCGGGGTATCCCGGCGCACGGGCGGCGCTCACGGCAGGTGGCGCGCGCGCGATCCCCGTGGCGGTGGACGAGGAAGGCCTCCGCGTGTCCACCCTTCGAACGCGCGGCGCGATGCGTGCCGTGTACGTCACCCCGTCGCATCAGTACCCGCTGGGCATGTCGATGACCGCGGCGCGGCGGCTCGAATTGCTCGACTGGGCCTCGCGGCAGAACGCGTGGATTCTCGAGGACGACTACGACAGCGACTACCGCTACGTGAGCCGTCCCCTCGGTGCACTGCAAGGAATGGACACGCAAGCACGCGTGATCTACATCGGCTCCTTCAGCAAGGTCCTCTTCCCCGCGCTGCGCATTGGCTACGTCGTCGTGCCGCCTTCTCTCGTGCCGCGGTTTGCGGACGCGAGGGCCTCGCTCGACCTTTTCTCGCCCACGCTTTACCAGCTTGCCCTGGCCGAGTTTCTACGCGAGGGACATTTCGCACGGCACGTGCGCCGTATGCGGGGCGTGTACATGAAACGGCGCGAGGCGCTGCTCACGGGCCTTGCACGGCACTGCGCCGAGTGGCTCTCCGTGTACAACGCCGACGCAGGGCTGCACGTGACGGTGCTGCTCGCACGGGGCATCAACGACGACAACCTCGTGGCGCGCATGGCCGCGCGCAGACTCACGGCAACCGCGCTCTCCGCCTGCTACGCGGGGAGAGCCCGCCAGCAGGGCCTCCTTTTGGGATTCGGCGGCTCGACGGAACGACGACTGCTCGAGGCCACGCGGATCCTGAGCGAGATTTCGACGCCTTGGCGATAGCCCATGGTAGACCGGGCTCCATGCGCTTTCCGTCGCTCCTTGGCCTTACCTTCGTCGCAGCATGCTCCGCCTCCACGCCGCGCCCTGCGCCTGCCCCCACTCCGGCGGCACCGAAGGACGATTCGGTCACACATCTGGCGGACGAGATCTTGCACGAATGGATCGAGGCCCACCCGACGGAGGCGGTGCTCAATGGAATGGAGGGCGCGCCGGATGGCGGATTCGCCGACAATTCGACCGCCGCACTCGCGGCCTGGCAGGCGCGTGAGGATGCATGGTCCGCGCGGCTGGCGCGCATCGATGGGGACGCGCTCTGGGGACGGCCCGAGTGGCTCACGTATGGATTCGTGCGCGACTTTCTCGACGGTGCGCGGGCGAACCGCGTGTGCCGCATGGAGCTGTGGCCGGTGAATCAGATGTCCGGCTGGCCCGCGTGGCTGGCCGAACTCGCACAGGCGCAGCGGGTGGGGACCGCGGAGCTTCGTGCCAAAGCGCTCTCCCGCTTTCGGGCGGTGCCTCGGTACATCGACCACGAGATGGCCAATGCCCGCGAGGGACTCCGATTGGGCTATTCGACACCGCGCGAAAATGTCGATTTGGTGATCAAGCAACTCGACGACATTCTGAAGTTGCCCGTGGAAAAATCGCCCTTCTTCTCCCCCGCCGAACGCGATCGCGAGCTCGCGGCGCCGTGGACGGCCTTGCTGCGAGACGAGATTCAGCCGGCCATTCAGCGCGAACTCGATTTCCTGAAGAACGAATACCGCCCGCGCGCACGGGAGGCGCTCGGCGTGGCGGCGAATCGGGATGGTGCGGCATGCTACCGAGCATCGTTTCGCGTCTACACCACCATCGAACGCGATCCGGACGAGACGTACCGCCTGGGCGAGCAAACGGTGCAACGCAATGTCTCCGAAGCGCAGGCCCTCGCGCAAAAAGTCCTGGGCGTGACCGATCTGCACGCCATCGTATCGCGGCTGAACGCCGATCCCCGCAATCGCTTTCGCTCGCGCGAAGAGGACCTGGAGTTTGCACGCACCACCGTGGAGCGCGCCAAGGCGGGGCTTTCGAAGGCGTTCGCGACCATCCCCGCCGCGCCGGTGGGGGTGGAACCCGTGGCGCCGTTCCTCGAGGCTGCGGCGAGCGATTCGTATCAGCCTGCGTCCGCCGACGGATCACGCGCCGGCGTCTACCACATCAATCTGGGCGCGTACGCGGCCACCTTGCGCTCGAATGCGGAGATCACCGCGTTCCACGAGGCGTATCCGGGGCACCATTACCAAATTGCGCTCGCGCGTGAGACACCGGGGCACCACAAGATCGAGGCACTCGTCGCCAACAGCGCCTTCGGCGAAGGTTGGGCGCGATACGCCGAGGCCCTCTCCGAGGAGATGGGCCTCTACGGTTCGGACCTAGCCAAGATCCAACGGCGCCTCTGGCCCGCCCGCGGGATGGTGGCCGATCCCGGACTGCACCTGCGCGGATGGACCCGGCAGAAGACGGTGGCCTACCTGGTCGAGGCGGGCCGGTTCACACCGGCCCAAGTCGATGCGCTGGTCAACCGCATGGCCGCATGGCCCGCGCAGCTCACGGCCTACGACACGGGCGGGCTGGAGATCTTCGCGCTGCGCCGCAAAGCCGAAACGGCGCTGGGTTTGCGGTTCGATTTGAAGAAGTTCCACGTGGCCCTGCTCGAAAACGGAGCGGTGACCCTGCCGATGCTGCGCAAAATCATCGACCATTGGATCGAATCGCAGCGGTGAGTCACTTTTGCGTGCGGGGCGCGAGGAGGTTACCCAGGCGATCGGGCTTCGAAGCGTCGCGCTCCAGGTGCGGGTAGCGCAACCCGCCGCGGTAGTCGATGCGGTGCACCTTCACGTAGGCGCCATCGTGCACGAGAAGCTCGAAAGGCTCCTTCGAGCGAATCGCATCCCGCACGAGCTCCGTCGCGTACTTTCGCCCGCCCACGGCGGCCAGCTTCATGCCCGGCGCGATGCCCGCCTTCGCGGCGGGCGTAGCCGGCGCAACGTCGAGCACCGTCCCGTCGTCTTTGAGGACGAGGCCGACGGAAAAGCGCAGGTCGATCTGCTTCAATTCTTCGTCCACCCGATCGGCCATCTCATTGGGCTCGCCGGTGTACGTGAGACGCCAGCCGCTCGCGGCAATCCCATGGAGCGGGGCGCCCGCCGTGGAGGACGTGCGCTCGGCGAAAAAGGCTCGCCAATCGTGCGCGACCACATCCCCGAGGGCCGTCACCACGTCGTCCAACGTGTAGGGCGCGACCTTCGGCGCACCGCTCGCCCCGCCGTAGAAGCGGCGCGTGAAATCATCCAGGGAGCGCTTGCCGCCCGTCTTGTTGCGAATGAGCATGTCCGCTTCCAGCCAGAGAAGATCCCCCTCGAGGTAAAAGTCCGCACTCCGGCGCCAGCTCGCCCACTCCGACGGCGCCGAATAAAGGACCTGCCCCGACACCGACGTATCGTGCAGCGAGCGCCAACTCCGTCCGCCCGCCGCCTCCATGGCCCCGGCCGCGAAGGCCAGGTTCTCGCGAAAATCCGCCGCCGACCACAATCCGCTGCGCGCGGTCAGGACGATGCCGAGGTAATCGGTGAGGCCCTCGTAGGACCATAGAAGATCGCCCTTCATGGGCTCTTGGTAATCCGATGTGGCGAGGCCGGCCGGACGCCGGTATTTGCCATTCCAGGAATGCACGAACTCGTGCGGCAAGAGCGAGGCAAAGGCTTTGCGCTTTCGCTCGTCGCGAAAGGCCTTCTCGGGAAGTCGATTGTCGCTCGACTCGTGGTGCTCCAGGCCAAACGAGGGCACGTCGTCGCTCAAGGTGCAAAGGAAGCGGTAACGGCCATAGTGGTACGATCCAAAAAGCGCGTGCGCCTCCCCCACGAGACGCTTCATGCTGGCGATGTGCTCTGGGCCCATCGCCAGGGCGCCCTCGGAATCGGCCACCATGTCGAGCACATGGCGCGGGCTCCCGGGAAGAATGCCACCGGCGCCGAGATCGATCTCTTTGAAATGGGCGCCCGCGACCGCCGGCGAATCGATCAACGTGGTCAAGGACACCGGCGCGAACTCGATGGTGTCTCCGCTTTCGCGCGCCGTGGGCAGGGCCGTCGCGTATTTCCACCCGCGGGGTAGCTGCAAGCTCGCGCGGTAGGTGAGACCGTCCGGAGACGTGCCCTTCGGATAGAGCACGACGTGATTCCAGCTCAGATCCGCCAGCTGCGAGGTCATGCTCGGGCCCGCGCTGAACTGCCCCGAGGTCACCGCGGAAAGTGCATCGATCTCGACCTCCACGGCGTGGGCCCCCGGCGGCACGGTGCAATGGAAGGCATACATATCCGAAGGATCGCGCTCCCACGCAATCGGTTTTCCACCTGCCGAGAATCGCAATCCCGTGAGATTCACAATCGGCCCCGTGGGACCGTGCTCCCCGGGTATCCATTTGGGATAGAGCAACGTCAGAGGCCCGGGGTTCGCCGGCACGGTGAGCTTCGCATGCACCATTTTGCGGGGCGCGTCGCGCGCATCGACGGCCACCTGGATGACGCCGGCGCGCAGGATGCTCTGCGCCGCGGGAGGGGGCGCCGGCAAGAGATCCGCGGGAATGGGGTGCGCGGCATCCTCCGTTTGCCAAACGAGGCCGGTGATCCACCACCGCTGGCCATCGTAAAAGGTTTGAATGTAGTTCACCCCACGCGAAACCGTCTCCTGGGGGCCAACGAACGACTCGTAACTGGACTCGATGTTGGCAATGTTGCCGTACCGGCGCACGCGGCGCACCAGCTCGCGTTCGCGAAAACCATGGCGGAGCAGCGGTTCGGCGAAGTCCACGAACCCCTGGTGATCCCAGATGGAGACCTTCTCGTCGATGGCCACGATGCGCGCGCCTGGCAAATACGTCGTCCGATCACGATCCCATTGGCGTGGCGCGTCCGGTGCGATGTTCACCGTTTCGTAGAAGGCGCGCATCAAGCCTTCCAAGGTGGCGACGTCCTCGGGACGCGCCGCAATGGTGGGAACGACGACGGAAGGCCGCGACGACGACGCCGGGGCACACGCCGGGAGGCCGAAGGCTGCGGCGAACGCGAACGGAGCGGCCATCCGGAACATGGAAGCGGGACGAACCCTCGAGATGGACATGCCGCGATGTTACGGCGCTGCTACGATGGCGCTGTCATGTCCTTGCTCGAAATCCCCACGGAGGCCCGAGCGGCGGGTTGGACGCTCGACTACCCGCTGCGGCCCCTGCACGCCGGGCGAGAGCTCTTCGTGGGGGCCTGCCATTGCGCCGGCCACGAGCACGGGTGGTCCTCGGTCAGCGCGCACCACTACGAACTCGACGTGATGCGCGAGGGCATGCACCTGCAGAGCAGCGGCGGCGTGCAGCGCGTGATGGATCCCACGTGTGCCTCACTGCACGCGCCGGGCGACGAGTACCTGGTGAATTCGCCGACGCGGCACCCCCAGCGAAGCACCCTGCTTCTTTTGCGCGGGGCCCTCGCCGAAGAGTTGCTCCCGCGCATGTCCGCACGCGCGTGCTACGTCTCGCCGGCGGCGGCGCGCATCCATTTCGAACTCGTGCACGCGCGGGATGCGGTGGCCATCGAGGAGACCGCATTGGCCCTGGCCCACCGCATTTTGTCCGACACCACGCCGGCCCGTGCCCGCCGAAAGCGCGCCATCACGCCTTCGTGGCGTCGGCTGACCGAGGAGCTCCACCACGTGATGGTCACGCGCTTTCGCGAGCGCCTCACCGTCGATTCCATGGCCGCGGCGTGCCACGCTTCGCCGTTTCACGCGAGCCGCGTCTTTCGCGCGGTGACCGGCGAGACCTTGCACCGGCACCTCACGCGCGTGCGCTTGCGCGCGGCGCTGTTCATGATCGGGGACGTCGGACCGGGGCGCCTCGCCGAGATTGCCTTTGCCACGGGCTTTTCGTCCCATAGCCATTTCACGAGAGCCTTCCGCGCGGAGTTCGGCTGCGCGCCCTCGGATCTGGCGGCGCAGCGTGCCCCTAGGCCACTCCGCGTGCACGCCGATTGGACATGAGGATATTGTCGCGTTCGGGTGCGCGGCCTTGGCGCACGCTCTCGAGCCATTCGGCCGTACTCATCACCGCGCCGAAGTTCGATTGGAACACCACCGTGAAAACGCGGTGAATCTCCTCGGCGGTCGCCGAGCCCGCGCGGTTCGCGTACGGCAACGAGCCGCTCGCGTCCGAAAGGATCTCCACCGAAAGCCCCGCGTGCGCCGCATCGAACGTCGTCGCCGCATCACAGTTGTGGGTCATGTACCCGACGATGGTCAGCGTATCGATGCCGCGGGCGGCCAGCCACTCGCGCAGATCGGTACCGCTGAACGAGCTGGCCTTCGTCTTCTCGACGAGATGGTCATGGCCGCGGCGCGCCACCTCCGGGTGGAGCTCCCAGCCGCTCGAGCCCTTGGCGAAAATGGGTGACCCCGCTGGCGCGGAATGCTGAACCACCACGATGGGAATATCCGCCGCACGCGCGGCATCGATGGCCTGCCCAATGTGCGGAAGGGTGACACGCGTGGGTGGATATTCGACCGGGAAATTGTCGCTGAAATATTCGTTCTGCACGTCGATGACGAGAAGGGCGCGTTTCATGTCCCAAAGATGGAGCTTCCGGGCTCGACGAACCAGTGGCCCAAAGGCCACTCTTCGATAGAATTGGGCCATCATGGTCCGCACCGTCGCCGTCGTCGCCTTCGACCGCATCAGCCCGTTTCATCTTTCGGTACCGTGCATCGTTTTCGAGGAGGAAGCGCCAGGGGCCCTGGCCCAGCATTACCGCCTGCGCGTCTGCGCCGCGGAGCGAGGGCCGTTGCGGGCTACATCCGGGTTCGAGCTTCGCATGGAACGGGGACTCCCCGCGCTCAGCCACGCGGACATCATCATCGTTCCCTCGTGGCGCAATCTCGAAGAGCGGCCACCGGAGGCGCTGCTGTCGGCCTTGCGCCGCGCCCACGCGCGCGGTGCCATCCTCGTCGGTTTGTGCTTTGGCGCCTTCGTCATCGCCGACACGGGTCTCCTCGACGGGCGCAGTGCGACCACGCATTGGCAGGCCGCGCCCGCATTCGCCCGGCGGTTTCCATCGATCCGCCTCCAATCCGATGTGCTCTACGTCGACGAGGGCGACATCCTCACCTCGGCGGGCGCCGCCGCAGGCATCGATTGCTGCCTTCATCTGGTTCGAAAACAATGCGGCGCGGAGATTGCCAATCATGTGGCCCGTCGTCTGGTGGTGGCACCGCACCGGCAAGGCAGCCAGGCGCAATACATCGAGCATCCGGCGACCGACGTGCCGCGCGGGCACCATTTGACCGAGCTGCTCGATTGGGCGCGCGCCCATTTGCACGAGCCGCTGGACGTCGACGGACTGGCCGCCCGCGTCGCCATGAGCCGGCGCAGCTTCACACGACATTTTCGCAAGCTCACCGGAACCAGCGTCACGCAATGGTTGCTCGAGCAACGTCTTTTCCTCGCGCAGCGCTTGCTAGAAACGACCGACGACTCCATCGAGCGCATTGCCGAGGCTTCGGGCTTCGGCGGCGCCGTCTCGCTGCGGCAGCATTTCAGTGCGGCGTACACGACGACGCCGTCGGCGTGGCGGCGCGAATTCCGCGGTCCGTCGTAGTCGCGCCCGCGGCTTTCTGCATGGATGCAACCAGGGGTTGCCGGTCCATGGCCTGGCGCACAGGGACATTACTTTGGCACGGCCAACGGTTGAGCATTACGGAATTCATCGCATATTCATTCGCTCGTGCGCATGACGAACGAAGCCAATATCACATTTGCGCAACTCCTTGCCTTCATCGCCGTGGTGGAAGAAGAGCGCTTCACCGCGGCGGCGCGGCGATTGGGTATGACCCAATCCGCCATCAGCCAAGCCGTGCTTTCGCTCGAGCAATCGCTCGGTGTGTCCCTTCTATCGCGGGGGCGCGATCGAATCTCGCCTTCGGCGATTGGACTCCAGGTCTTGTCCAACGCACGCGACGCACTTCACGCCGTCGCACGCATCCGCGAGCAGTGCGCCAGCATGGCCGGGCTCGACCACGGTATCCTTCGCGTCGGCAGCATTCCCAGCGCGGCCGCACGCGTGCTGCCCGAGCCTTTGCGCACGTTCCGGACGCACTATCCGGGTGTACAATTGCTGCTCCTCGAAGGCACCGACGAAGAGGTCAGCGAATGGGTGCACCGCGGGACGGTCGAGGTGGGCGTGACCGCTCTATGGGAAGGAGAATTGGACTCCGAGGTCGTCGCCGAAGACGAATTCGTGCTCGTCGTCGGGCACAATCATCGGCTGGCCACCTCCCACGGGCCCTCACTCCGCGACGTGGCCAACGAGCCTTTCATCATGTGGGGATGCAGCTGCGAACGTGTCGTTCGGCGGCTCTTTTCGGAGGCCGAGATGGATGCGCCCCAGGTGCTCTTCACGGTCACCAGCATGCGCGCGCTGCTCGAGATGGTGGGGCACGGGCTCGGCGTGACCGTCGTGCCATCGTGGTGCCTGCCGGGCAACCGCAACCGGCTGCGCGTCTTGCCCCTTCGCCCCGCCCCCCGACGGACGTTGTATGCCATCACCAGGCCGGAATCGTTCACGGACGGCCACGAGGAAAGGCAGGCCGCGCGGCTATCCCCGGCTGCGACGGCGTTTCTCACGTTCTTGCGGCAAGGGGCGCGCCCGCCCATCGGCTTCGACGAGAACACCGAGGCCCGCGTGCCGGGATCGGACGATGGTCGACGAGGTGTTGGCGCCCCGCCATACGGGTGAGACACTAGGTCACGCTTGGTAGGAGCGTGACCATGAGACTGCCTTTTCTTTCCTGGATTCCCTTTGCCCTCGCGACCGTGGCGTCGAGCGCGCACGCGCAAAAGCCCCAAGAACCGCCGCAGGCCCTTCCGCCATTGCCGCCGCCGCCTCCCACGACGCCGGTTCCGCCCGCTCCGCCCGCGAGCGCCGCACCCCCGGCAACGCCGCCCGCCCCGCCGGGCGACGCCGAAGGCTTCGACGTGCAGTTGACCGCCACGGCGCGCAATCTGCAGTTTCACCTTTGGACGGACGAGGGCCGCTTCGTGAAGGTGTGCACGATGCCGTGCCGCGCGCCGTTCTTTCCCGGGAAGTACTATTTTGCGCTCTCGGAGGGGAGCGACAATCTGGTTCGCCTCGATCCCGTGGATCTCAAGGGCGCTTCGCAGATCGAGGCCACCTACGTGTCGCGCGCGGGTTTGCGCACGGCCGGGCTTCTCACCTTCATCGGCAGCGTCGGCGCCGGCATCGCCATTGGGATCGCCGGCAGCAAGGAGACGTGCACCAACGGGGAATGCAAAAACGAGATCCCCACCGGCGTGGGGATCGCCGCGCTCGGCGTGGCCATCGTGGGAGGCCTCACCGGGCTCGTGATGGCCTCCCGTCCCGACAAGATCGGCATCCGCGTCACGGCGAAATAACGCCGGGCTACTCCGCCGCGCGCAGCCGGAACTGGAGCGGAGACATGTGGGTCCAACGGCGGAACGAACGAAAGAACGACGTCGACTCGAAAAAGCCGAGTTGCAGGGCAATGTCTTTGAGCGGCCGGGCGGTCTTCGCGAGGTACTCGCAGGCGAGCTCCTGACGAATGCGGTCGACCTCGTGCTTGAAGGTGGTTCCCGCCTGCTGGAGCCGCCGCTGCAGGGTGCGCGGGCTCATTCCAATCCGCCGAGCCACGTCCTTCATCTCCGGGGCTCGCGCCTCGCAGCGCTCGTTCGAGTCGAACGATTCGCGAATGCAGGCGCGAACGTGGGGTAGAAAGGGAATGCGCACCGCCACCTCGCCCATGGCCCGCGCGGCTTGCGCCTCCGTGCGGAACTCGAGCTCGTGTGGCTCCAGTATCCACTCGACCATTCGAGTGAACGCCAGCTCGTTCTCGTAGCTCGAAAAGAGCACGGTCGACCATTGTTCGATGATTCTGCCGTCCTGGAAACGGAAGAGCAGCATCTGCTCGATGTCGATGCAGGCATCGTGGCCCTCCGCGTACTTCGCCCGTTTCAAACAGCGGACGACGACGCGATCGGCATCTTGAATCTGATCCAGTACTTCAAAATGCAAATCGGGGAATGCCACCCGCGCCGCGCGAACGACACGCGCCAGTGAGCACGCACCCACGCACGGCACGGGACGACCGGATTGATGGCCGACATAATCCGTGTGAACCAGCTCGTCGAGAATGTCGACCCTACCTCGATTCCACACGTCACCCAAGTATCGCGCTACGACGTAGCCTTGAATATTCCTATGCAACGAATGCCTCGTATCGCAGCCGCAAACGGCGCAATGATTGAATCAAGCATTACTCGTCCATATGGACGCTCCTGCATTGACACCATTCCGCATTTTGCACAAGAGGCCGTGCATCCCTTTCGGCGGTCGAAGAAAACATCATCATCGACGGATACGGTCGCGCCACCCGTCAAAACTGTTTTCGCGGCCCGCAAAGGTCTGGCGCAATAGGCAATCTCGAGCGGCTCACATTTGCATCGCACGCATGCAGCGCGCGGCGGAGCGCTGAACGGCATCGTACGCGTCCTCGTAGATGACGCCTGCGTTTCGGCAGACGGGGTGGTGCGCAAATGCGCCGTAGAGTCGGTCGAAGCGCAGCCCTCCAGGTCTTCGAACACGTTCGTGTGCTCGCTCCGGAGCGCGTGCAAGGTGGTCCAACGTTGCCCGTCCGCTGCGACGTATTGCCGCTCGTCTTCGCAGATGGCGCAATGGGCGGGGGTGCTGCCCGGCGGGTACATCGTTCCGCACGTGGTGCAGATGGGGGCCTTCGTATAGAGCTCGATGGTGGATGCGTGCATGGTGTTCTCCTTCTCAGTAGCCAACGGTGAATCGCGCTCGGCGATGGGCGGGCCGCTCGACCTCGTCGAGCACGGCGACGGCAAAGTCCTCCATCGAGATGACCGACTGGCCCGCGGCGTCGAGCAGGAGCTCGTCGCCACCGAGGCGATAGTGACCGGTGCGCGTGCCCGGCTCGAGGAGCGCGGGCGGACTTAGGTACGTCCAATCCGCGCTGCCCTCGGCGCGGCATGCCTCGAGCTGCGCGGCGCAAGCCAGCGCAATCGCGCGGTACGCAGGCTCGAGAAACCGCGGGTCGTCCATCACCTTGGTGCCGGCGCCGCCCGGCACGGCCAAGGTCGCGGCACCGCCGACGAGCACGAGGCGCGCGTCCGTTTGGGCAACCCCCGCGAGGAGCGCTCTGGCCGCGGTCACGAGATCACGCTCGCGTCCGGCTGGCGGACGCGTCGCCCCGACGACGACGTCGTGGCCTCGACCTAGCGCCGCCACGTCGTCGACGTTGGCCGCGTCACCCGTGCGACCTCGTGCAGCGGCGTTCACCTCCTCGAGGCGCGCCGCATCGCGCACGACGGCGGTCACCTCGTGGCCGCGCGCCAAGGCCTCGGCCACGATGCGGCGTCCTACGTTTCCAGCTGCTCCAAATACGGCAATGCGCATGTCTCTCGACTCCCGGTGAAAGCCCGTCGTCGTCGAGAAACATGCGCCCAAGGGAAAACGCCGACAACGTCATGCTCCGTTGACGGACTGTTTCCCGTTTGCATCGCAATGCCGGCGTGCGAGCGCACGCTGCGAATTCAGTACGCCGCGAACGGGAACACCACGCCCGCACTCACTTCGTGGACGTCGGTGTGCTGCGGTTGCACCGCGAGGGGATCGATGGAGTTCTTGGTCAGCGTCGATTCACCGAAGCGAGACGACCAGGATTTGACTTCCTTGTGATCTTCGAGAACTTCGAGCGTCGTATCCGTGATCGTGGCCGCCGACGTGACGCTCGCCGACATCGTATGGCGATTGCTCGAGCAATTCGTCGTCGCGATGATGCGGCCGGCCTCGATGCGAAGTGTGCTGGTCTGCCGGAGTTGATACTTCTCGGTGAAGTAACTGTCGCCGGTACTCTGCGTTTCGGGGAGCTGCCAGGTACCATAAATGGCCTTGTCGCCCGATCCCGCCCCGATTCGCGTCAACTCGGACCGATTCCCGCTTGCATCGAGGCGGAGCGCATTGCCTGCAACGGTGTAGTCCAGCGGAAGACTCGCCGTGGTTTGCGCATAGCAATTCATGATGAAATGTTCTTCGACCACCGCGCCATGATCGTCATCGTCGCTGCTGCAGGCGGGAAAAACGGTAAGAGAAGCAAGAACCCCAAAAGCTAGAACGAAGTGTCGTTTCATGCCGGAGATGTCGGTCCGCTCCGGGCGTGAGTTGCGTCATTCGTTGGAAAAATCCACGTCAGTACGCCGCGAACGGGAACACCGCGCCGGCGCTCACCACATTGACGTCGTCGAGCTGCGGCTGCACCGCCAAGGTATCGATGGACGTCTTGGTCAGCGTCGACTCGCCGGTGCGTGATGACCAATGCTTGACTTCCTTGTGGCTTTCGAGAAGCTGGATCGTCGTATCGGTGATTGTGACCGGGGACGACGAGCTGGCCGACATCGTGTGCTCGAGGCTCGAGCAATTCGATGTAAGGGTGATACGATTCGCGTCGATGCGAACGTTGCCCGAAACCATGGCTTTGTGCTTCGCAGCATTACTGCCGGAGACGGGGACCGTCGGGAGCTGCCACGTACCGTAAATAGGCTTGTCACCCGATGCTGCCCCAGAGCGCGTAGCCTGTGAGCTTTGCCCATTCGCGGTGATCGTGAGGGTATTGCCCGAAACCGTGTAGTCGAGGGCCGGCCCCGCGGTGGTTTCGGCATAGCAATCCATGGTGATTGTCTCGACGACCGCACCATGGTCGTCGTCATCGCTGCTGCAGGCCGGAAAGGCCGCAAGAGAAGCAAGAACCCCCAAAGCCAGAACGAAGTGTCGTTTCATGCCGCTGATCTCGACCCGCTCCGAGGGTAAGTTGCGTCATTCGTCAAAAATCTCGCCGTCGTCGAGAAATATGCGCCCAGGCGCGCGGCGAACTCAGTACGCTGCGAACGGGAACACGACTGCGCCGCTCGCCAATGCGCCTTCGCCGAGTTGCGGTTGCACGGCCAAGGTATCGATGGACGTCTTGGCCACCGTCGATTCGCCGGTGCGCGACGACCAGTGCTTGGCTTCCTTGTGAGATTCGAGAACCCGAATCGTCGTATCGGTGATCGTGGCCGGAGACGAAGCGCTCACCGACATTGAATGCTCGAGGCTCGAACAGTTCGCTGTAAGGGTGACTCGGCCATCCTCGATGCGAATGGTGCCGATGGTTCTGACTTGATGCTTGGCGACGTAATCAGGGTCGCCGGCCACTTCGAACGGCGGCATCTGCCACGTACCATGAATGGGCTTGTCGCCCGAGGCGGTCCCAGAGCGCGTCATTTCGGAGCGTTGGCCGCTCTGAAGGAGAACGAGCTTGTTGTCCACGACGTGATAATCCATCTCGGGGCCCGCGAAAGTCTCGACGCTGCAATCCATCGTGAGCGTCTCGACGACCGTGGCCGTGCCCTTGTCGTCATCGTCATCGCTGCTGCAGGCCGGAAACGCCGCAAGAGAAGCAAGAACCCCGAAAGCTAGAAAGAAGTGTCGTTTCATACCGGAGATGTCGGCCCGCTCCGGGCGTGAGTTGCGTCATTCGTCAAAAAATCCATGTACGCGACGAGCCACACCTTTCTAGGAATCGTCTAGGAATCGATGGCACTCGAACATCGCAGGCGAACCGCTTGAAGCCTTGGGGAAAAGGAAAGCTCACCGGGGAAGCTTTTACGATTCCGCTGACGCAATCAACACCCACCTCGCATCAGAGTGAGCGAAGACGTGCGCGTGTGAGCAAAAGCATGCGCAGTCAGAGGGGGAATACAATGATGAAATCGAATTTGGTTCGCACGGGCATCGTTGGCTTCTTTGCGGCCACGCTTGGAGTCATGGGTTGCGCTTCAGGGGACTCGGACAACACGTCCAGCGATCAATTGCTCGGCGATCCCGCGGCACAGCAGCAAGATCCGGCCGCGGATGCGGATGCCTCCAGTTGCAAATCGTACTCGGGCCGCGCGGTTGCGGCGACGGTCAAGGTCGGGAAGCCCAACGGCCTGGGTGACTACGAGGACACGATCTTCGTGTCGGACACCAAAGCTCTTGCAAAAGAAGGCGGCCAGCAGACGGCCAGCCTGCTCACGGTCAATGCAGGCAACTTGGTGAAGGCTGGCGTGGCCAATGCCTCGACCGAAGGAGGAAAAGGCCGTGCGCATTCGCACTCCGCGGTGGCCAATGCGGCGCTCTTCCGCGACGCGCCGGTCGGCGGCCTTCTGGGCGACGTTCTCGGTGAAGACGGCCGCGGTGGAACCATCGCCATCGACTTGCGCCCCATCCTGAACGATCTCGGGGTGACCGATCTCGTTTCGAACCTCTTCGGCAAGGGTGGACTGCTCGAACACGGCATCATCGTGGACGTGGTCGAGGAAGACGCGTGGGCCTACTGCGACAAGAAGGGCAAGCCCCACGTCGGTGCCGGTGTGAAAGTCGTGAACCTGCGGCTCAATGGGAAGCCGATCCAAATCACCACGGATCCGAACCAGATCATCGACCTCGGAATCGTGCGTATCGCCATCAACGATCAGTCGGTGAGTGACAATGGCTCCTCCATCGATGCGGCCGCAATCCGCGTCACCGTGGCGGACATCGTCGATGTGAAGGTCGCGCGCGCGAGCGCGGGCGTCAGCTGCCGCTAAGGCAACGCGACGGGTCGTCGTAGGACGCGTTCCGCACTGTCGAAAGCCCCGCCTGCGCCGCAGGCACCGGCGGGGCTTTGGAACGATCGAAAGGCAGCTTATCTAGAAATAGAAATAGGAATGGAGCGCCACCTCCGAAGAATAAGGCTGTATCGAGGCCTCGAGCCCCAGAGCGACGTCCTTCCCGAGCGAGCTGCGAAGCGTCGCACGAACGTCGTACGTGGTACTCAGGCTCTGGCCGGGCAGATAGGACAGGGTTCCGGTGAGGAGCCCCACCGTCTTTGCCGGCAACCGGACCCGTAGCCCTGCATAAGGCCCAACGCCAACGCGGACGAAACTTCCGCCGATACCGTCGAGCGACGGTGAAAAGGCTACGTAGGCATCGGCCATCGCGAAAAAGGCAAGATGCTCGCTCTCGGTTGCGATGGTCGCGCCCACGGCACCATCGAGACCGTGCGCAAAACAATCGGAACAACCTCGGTCGTGCAAGCGCATCCCAAAGCCGCGCGCGCGCCACGACAGAGCCTTCTCGAAACGGGTGAGCGGTTTGAGCGCCAAAAGCTCGGCGAAGGTGAGCTTGTCCAAAGTCAGCGACCGCTGAGCCAAGTCATAGCGCAGCCGTGTATCGAGGAATTGTACTTGCAAGAGCTCCGGCTCACCGTCCGGCGGATCGGCCAGATCGTGAAGGGCCAGACGGTATCCCAAGGTGCCAAATGCACCTTCGTATTGTGTCGTGACGCCGGTTCCGATATCGACCCGCAGCGAACCATGCCCCTGCTCGGGGGCCTTGTCGCGCGGCATGGGGATCGGCGTCTCGGGAATGCCCGCCGCGACGCTGCGGCGGCGCCGAACGAGCAACGCCCTCGACGCGGCGTACCCCGGGTCGTGCTCGCCGCCAGCTATTTTGGCAAAGCGCGCATCGAGAACCAGAGCCGCCGTGTCGAGCGCACGCGCCGCTTCCTCCGGCGAGAAACCATGGGGCAAGGCGGCATTCGGATCGCGCGCGAGGCGTTCGGCGGCGTCTTCTTCTTCCGCGTCCATCTGCGACGTGTGCGCGCGAAGCTGGCTGCGAAGCGAAGGGCGATAGTGCATGGCGCGCACCAACCCGGGCACGCTGAAGAGCGCTTTGATGGTGTCTTTGGGCAGCACCACCGTGTTGAGCCCCGCAATGAGGTTGATGCGCGGCGCCACCGATTCGATGGCGTCGAGGATTTGAAACGAGCAATTCTTGGTCAAATAGAAATAATCGATGTACGTCGGGCCGAGCTCCCATAAATGATCCATGAGGAGCGAGACCTCCCGCGGGCTGAGCGCCAGGTCGTACTCCCAGAGATCGCGGCCCTCGGCGTTGCCGTATTCACGAACTTTGAATTCGTACGAATGAAATCGGAACACACCTGGAAAGAGGCCGGTCATTCCTTTGAAAGCGTATAGAAACGGGTTCGCCGTGTCCGTGTTCGCCGTGTAATCGATGCCGAAATCGACTTGGTCGGCCGGGCGAGCATCACCGGGGGCGCGGCGCTTTTTCAAGCGAAGGAACGTGTGCCCGAAGGCCGAGGCCGGGTTGTTCAGGTAATTGGCCGAATAGACGACCATGACCGACTCGGTGGCCATCTGCGCCTCGTAGCGCGAGAGGCCCGGGCACGCGGGGGCGCGCAAACGTTCCTCGAAGTGGAGCTCCTCGTCCAAAAGGCGGCGACGCGCAGGAAATCGGCATAGGGCGTGCTCGTCCTCGCGGCCGGGAACCACCGGCGCCTGGAAGGCTTCCAAGGTCGCGGTGAGCTCGGCGTCGGGATCGTGCTTACCGTCGGGCGCGAGAAAAAAATGCGGCCCGTCCACTTCGCTCACCAGGTTGCCCCACAGACCGGGGCGGTAATGCACCAGCCGCCGCCACCCTATCGATCGCGCAATCCCGAGCTCGCGCGCCCGCTCGAGGAGGTCCGGCTCTGCGGCACGCGCGCTCGAGGCGACGCCGAGGAGCACCAACGCGAGGGTGAGCCAAAACGCGATTGTGGCCCCCATCGTGTCGTTGGAATTCGGCATCAGGCTATCGCGTAAATCACCCTAGAGTCAGAGCAAATACCGTGCAAACCAGGAAGTGGCGCGCTCGCGCAAGAGCGGATGCTCCACGATGGAGCGATGCCCCGCCCCGGGAACGAGGACGAGCTCGGCGTGCTCTTTTCCCGCCGCGAAGATTTGCTGCGAGTGCGCGGAGGGGATGCGGCGATCGTCCTCGCCGTGGATCAGCAGAACGGGGCTCGTCGTGTGCGTGATGGCCACGACCGGGCTCGCTTCGTCGGGATCGAAATGGCCTTGCTGCCCTCCCCGGTCGATCACCTCGTTCACGAAGCCCGACGGCAGCGGCAGCACCGCGTAGGCGGGCACGACCGATCGCAAACTGGCAAAGGGCGACACCGCCACGACCGCGTGCACGCGTGCATCGCGACCGGCCCATTCGAGGGCGGCGGCGGCTCCGTACGAATTGCCCATCACCCCCACGGAACCGATACGCAGGCCGCGAGCTTCCACCGCATCGAGCACCTGCGCGAGATCGCGCGATTCGAGGACGCCGTAGGAAAGGTCGTCGCCCGTCGACCTGCCGTGCCCGCGGAGATCCACCAGGATGACGCGGAAGCCCGCGGCGGTGAGCATCTCCGACCAGATCCGCATACCGGATTCGACCTTGCTCCCACGAATGCCGTGCAGCACGAACACGGTCGCCTTGGCGCGCTCCGGCGGATCGACCACGGCGAGCGACAACGTCGCCGCGGGCGGCCCCACCGCCACGCGCACCTCACCGAGCTCGGGCTCGGCCGGGGCCGGCGAGCCCCGGCGCGGTGCCTTCACGATGACCGTGGCCAGCGCATTCTCGAGCGGTGAACATGCGATCCGCGCAAAGGCCAGCATCGCGCCCAACGCGAACATGGCGCGCAGGGCACGATGAGACCTGCCGGGAACCTGCATGGGTTCCCGAGTGTACTACGCGGGGCGGTACGTCGCCGATTGGCCGGGGGCCAACTTCACCTGCGTGCTCCACGCGCCCGCGCGAAGCCTCGTTTCGCTGCCGCCCACGCTGCGCACAGTCACCGTGGTGACCTTGCCATTGCGCCACGCCACGTCCACGACGAAGCCCCCCCGTGCACCGATGCCGCTGATCTGGCCCGATTTGGCCCACGCGGATGGCAGCGCCGGCAGCAGCTCGATGACCCCCGGCCGCGAGTACAGGACCATCTCCAGCATCGCCGCGGTCGCGCCGAGGTTTGCCTCGATCTGGAAGATGGTGCGGTCCCCGAGGCTGTACATGTCGAAGAAGTTCGGCGCCGATCCGTTCTTGAGGTCGATGGATGGCTTCATCACCGTGCCCAGGAGCTTGTAGGCATTCTCCGCATTCTTGAGGCGCGCCCAGCACGCCGACCGCCACGCGCACGCCCACCCGAAGCTTTCCATCCCTCGTGCCACGAGCAGATTGCGCACGCCCTCGATGAGCTCCGCCGAGCTCTCGTCCGTGTTGATGCGGTCGCCTGGGAAGAAGCCGATGAGCGGCGACAGGTGCCGGTGCGTCGTCTCGCCCAAGTTGTCCGGCGACATCCACTCCTCGAGCCACCCCGTTTTTGGGCTGACCACCGGAAGGTACAATTTCGCCTGCAGCGCACCGAGATCGTTGGCAAACGACGCATCCACGCCGAGCAAAGCCGCCGCCTTGCGCGTGTAATCGAAGAGCATCCACGCGCCCTCTTGGCAATACGTGATGCCAAGGGCGTCTTGGGGGCCATGCTCGGGCGACCAATCGCGATCGTCGACCAACACCTCGCGCGGCTGCCCATCCGGCCCGGTCACGGTGGTCGTGATGAGGCGCGCCTGCCAAAACTCGGCCGCGCCCTTCAAAAGCGGATAAATTTTGCCCAGGAAGTCTCGATTCTGCGTGTACTCGTAATGCTCCCACAACGTCTGGCAGAGCCAGGCATTGCCACCGGGATGCCACCACCAGCCATTGCCGCCGTAAATGTTGGTCGAATAGGCCACCGTCCAACCGGCGATCTTGCCCGACGAATTGCGGAATCGGTTGCGCGGGTCGTTGAACAGCCGCTGCGTCGCATCGCTCCAATAGGGCAATTGCGACAGGCAATAATCGGCCAGCACCTCGAAACAGGGCGAGAGCCCGGCGCGATCGGCCAGCCAGTAATTCATCTGGATATTGATGTCGGTGTGGTAATCGCTAAACCATGCCGGATTGTTGGTCTCGAGCCACAGGCCCTGCAAATTCATGGGCAACCAATCGCGCGAGCCCGTGATGGTGAGGTAACGCCCGAATTGCAAATAGCTCGCCTCGAGCTCGGGATCCGGCGTACCGCCGTCGGAGGCGCGCACGCTCAAACGCGTCCATGTGTCGTACGAGCGCTGCGTGGCCGTGGAGGTGCCCAGGTTCACGGTCATCGTGTCGTAAAGGGTGCGGTAATCCGCAGTGTGCGTGGCCTGCAGTCGATCGCCGGCGACGGCGACGGACGTGCGCGCGCGCTGGATGGCAATGGCCAATGGGTCGACGGTGCCATCGATGAAATCGATGCTCGGATCGGGGCGGTAATTCGTCCCGCCGCTCACCACGATGACCACCTCTTTGCAATTGGTGAAGGTCACCGCCGAGCCGCTGATGGCCACGGTTCCGCCCACACCGCGCGCGGTCGCCACGGCCGCGTAGGCAAGGCCATTGCCCAGAGTCGACTGGATACCGCTACAGAGCGAGTCGGCGTACACCGACGTGGTTTCCCCGCGCGTGCCCTCCACCGTGACCGAGCCGGTGAGCCGATCGGTACCCGAGGTGACACGCATCCGAATGACCACGACGTCATCCGGGTGGCTCGCGAACACCTCCCGCCGGTATTGCGTGCGTTTGCGTTGATACGACATCGTCACGAGGCCGTTGCTCAGATCCAATCCGCGGCGAAAATTCGTGATGGCCGACATTCCGTGGCCGGGCACGTTGATGCGAACGTGCGCCAACTTGAGAAAGGATCCGAAGTGCGTCCCCTCGTAGGAAAACTGCCCATCGTTGTCGAGCGTGTCGTTGGCATCGCCCATCCATAGGCTGCCGTCCGTGAGGTAAAGAAAGTCCGTATCGGGGTCACCGCCGACCAATGCGCCGAGCCGCCCATTGCCGACCGGAAGGCCTTGCTGCACGACCAAGGCCTCGTCCGCCGGCGCGGGGTACCAAAGCGTGGTCGCATTGGCCTCGGCCACCGCCGTCGATTCCTCCTTCGAGGGCCGCTCGATGGTGGCTGCCGCCGCGGTAAAGGGCCGAAGCCCGCCGAGCATGGTGGTCAGGCCCAATGCACCGCTGCCCCGCAAAATGGCGCGACGCGACAAACGGGACAATCGAGATTGCGAATCGAGTTTGCGCATCGTGCGAGACTCTGCCGGCGGGCGGCACGGCGTCAAGCAGTATCGATGATATGCGACATCGTAGTCTTCTTTTATTTTGGGGTTTGGTTTGCAAACGCCCGCCGCAGGTGATCGACCAAGGCGCGCACGCGGGGATTCTTCCTGTGTTCGGCGCGATGCAGTGCGGTAGCCGTCACCTTCCCGCAAAGCCACTGCGGGAGCACCCGCCGCAAGGTGCGCTGGCGGAAATCGTCCATGACGAGCCAATGCGGCAGTTGCGCAATCCCGATGCCCTCCAGGGCCAATTGCCGAATGGCGAAGGGAGCATTGCAGCGAAAGACCACGTTGGGCCGGGCGCGCACCTCACCGCCGTCGCGCCAGAGGATCCACCCATCCTGCGCATTGCCGGCCGGATGGGAGAGTGCATCGTGCTTTCCAAGCGCCTCGGGCGTCTTGGGCTCCCCGCGCTTCTTCAAATAGGCCGGTGATGCCACGAGCACACGCTCGTACGAGACCAGGGTGTGCGCCATGAATCCGGTGCTCGACGGCGGCTCGCGCCCCACGCGAAGCGCTACGTCGACGGCGTCGGCAATGAGGTCGACGAATCGATCCTCGAGCCGAAGGTCGATATGCAACTCCGGGTGCTCGTGCATCAGCGCCCCCATGAGCGGCACCACGCACGCGAGCCCGAAGCTCACGGGCGCGCTCACCGTGAGAAGGCCCGCCACGCCTTCCGCACGGCCGATGGACTGCGCGCTCTCCACGTCGCGCAAGATGCGCACGCACCGCTCGTAATATGCCCGCCCGGCATCGGTGATGGTCATCTTTCGCGTGGTGCGCAGCAAGAGCGGTGTGCCGATGGCCGCCTCCAAGGTGGCCACCTGCCGGCTCACGGCGGCCGCGGAGATGTGCAGCTGTTTGGCGGCCGCAGAAAGGCTGCCCGCATCCACGACGCGCACGAAGGTGCCCATTTTCTCGAGCAGATCCATCCCTCCCGAGGATGCCCGATTCGTAACTTCAGCGCAAAAATGATCTTCGCCGGCCGCGTCTACTGGGAAGACCGCCGAGGCGCCATCTTCTTGGCCAGGAGAAACGCCATGAACTCATTCGAAGGCAAAGTCGTTCTCGTGACCGGCGCCAACTCGGGCATTGGAGAGGCCGCGGTGCGGGCCTTCCAGGAAGCCGGCGCGAACGTGTTCGCCATCGTCCGCCGCCAAGACGCCCTGGAGATCGCGCGGACGCGCCACCCGAAGATCCACTGGTTGCTCGCCGACGTTTCCAAGTCGGGCGACGTCAAAGCCGCCGTCGAAACCGTCGTGCGCGAAGCCGGACGGCTCGATGCGGTGGTGAACAATGCCGCGCTGTTTTACCCGACCCCCATCGAACACTCGGCCGAGGACCTCGTGCGCCGCCAATTCGAGGCCAACGTTTACGGCCCCACGTACGTCCTGCAAGCCGCCCTGCCCGCGCTGAAAGAGCATCGTGGAACCGTGGTGAACATCAGCAGCGCAGCGGGCCACATGCCGGCACCGAAGGCCGCACACTACGCGGCGACCAAGGCCGCGCTCGAGTCGCTCACACGGTCGTGGGCGCTGGAGCTCGCACCGCACGGGGTGCGGGTCAATGCCATTGCACCCGGCCCTACCGAGACCCCCGTGTTCGAGAAGACCGGCTTGCCCGCCGAGGCGGTTCCCGGATTGAAGGAGACCTTCAAGAAGATGGTCCCGCTCGGCCGCATGGCCACGACCGACGAGGTCGCGCGCTGGATCGTGGCCATCGCCGATCCGAGCGTCACCTGGCTCACCGGTCAGGTGCTCTCCGTGGACGGCGGCATGAGCCTCATGTGACCTTCAGACGCTGAACGCGCGAGCGCATCAACGCCATGTATTCCGCCTCGGACGTCTGCCGGCGTGCCGCCACGAAGCTATGTCGTCCGACGTCGAGTCGACGGCGGCGAGCAACTCGTCGTAGACCGTCTGCGTCGCCGCCATGAAGGCGTCGTAGCCGGTCAGCGCGGGATCGTGCGCCACCTCGGCGCCGAGGCGCTGGCGGAAGTTGCTGTCGAGTACGCCGCCCGGCTCGAGGATCTTCACGGTGATGTTGTGCGCGCGAAGCTCGTACGCAAGCGCCTCGGAAAAGCCTTCCAGGGCGAACTTACTTGCACAATACACCGACAGCGCCGGCATGCCGAAGATGCCTACGCCGGAGCTCACATTGAGGATCATCCCGCCTTGCACCCGTGATGAGGACGGTGTTTCGCATGTTCTCGTCTCCCCGTTTCCTTTGGTGCAAAGGACGATGGGCCCCGCTACGGATGAAACAAGGGCGCGGCCGGCGCCGAGCTGGACAGGTCTTGCCCAGCGGCCAGGGAACGACGTAGAACCAAAACGACGTGACGTGGAAAACGGTGTTCGGGCAGCTTGCGCGATGCGCGCTTCGTGCGATGGGCCTTCTGCTTTTGCTGCTGACGTCCTCGTGCGCCAAGTTGGAGTACGTGCGGCAGGCGGCCGCCGGCCAGTACGATCTCGGAACGCGCGCGCGAAACATCGACGAGCTGGTGGACCAGCGCCACGTCGACGCGCGCACGCGGCGGCTCTTGTCCGAGGTGGCGCGCATCAAGGGTTTCGGTGAGCAGAACGGGCTGACCCCCACGAAGAACTACCGCAAGTACGTGCGGGTCGACCGCGACTTCGTGGTGTGGGTCACCAGCGCCTCCGAGCCGCTTCGCTTTCGCTCCAAGTCGTGGGGTTTTCCGCTGGTGGGCAGCTTCACGTACCTCGGATGGTTCTCCCAGAAGGATGCGCAGGCGTACGCCAAGGAGATCCGCAGCAAGGGGTGGGACGTGGACGTGCGCGGCTCGGCGGCGTATTCGACCACCGGGTACTTCGAGGACCCCGTGCTTTCCACGATGATCCGCGAGGGCGACGCCGCCATGGGATCGCTCACCAACGTGATTCTGCACGAGATGACCCACGCGACCTTTTTCGTGCGGCGCCAATCCACGCTGAACGAGAGCGTGGCCAACTTCGTGGGCAACACGTTGGCCGAGACGTACCTCGAACGGACCATCGGCCCCGACGCCAAGGAAACGGTGGCCTACCTGGCCTCCCAAGAGCAGATCCGCCGCCGCGGCGAGGCCATGCGCGAGGCGTACCGTTCACTCGACCTGCTGTACGGGTCGACGAAGCCGAAAGAGGAGAAGCTCGCCATCAAGAAGGAGCTCCTGACGAAGCTCCGCGCGAACCTCGGCTTCAAGCGGCCCATCAACAACGCGACGTTGATTCAATACAAGACGTACAACTCGGGCCAGGACGAATTGGCCCTGCTCTTGGCCTCGTGCGACGACTCCTTCCCACGTTTCATCCGGGTGCTGAAAACACTGGAGACCAAGACCTGGCCCAAAGATCAAGAGAAGGACATCGGACGCATCATTCTGCCGTTGGTGACCTCGAATGCGTGCCGCGCGGCCCAATAGGCATTATGTAGAGAGACCTCATGCTCTTGCGAATCATCGATAAGTCTGGCTCGGCCGTCGAACTCGTGCTCGATGCTGGGGCCCACGTGGAGCGGGCTCTCGCGGAGGTCGATGGCACATCGGGCCTTCGGAGCGCCGATGCGGCGCAGCTCGCGAACGTCGTCGCGGCATTGCCCAAAGAGGCCGACCAGCTCGACGTTCGCGTCGAATCGACGCGGGCGGAATTTCTCGCGAGGCCGTGGGAGCGGCTGTCGCTCGCGGATGGGCCCCTGGCAGCGTCGAGCTTCGTGCGCCGCTTCGTGGGCGACGGCATTTCGGAGGACGACTCGGAGCGCGTCTACGACTTGGCGCCCTCCGGGCTGCGCGTCTTGCACGTGGTGGCCGGGGAACCGAGCGACGCCTTCGCGCGTGCGGTGGCGGCGTTCTGCGCCGAGGGCGCCATCGACTACGAGATTTTTCCCAGCGGGGCGCCGGAACCGCTGCAAGAGCGCTTGGCCGATCGCACGCGCGCCGTGCACATCCTGCATTACGACGGCACCGCCTCGGTGGAGGCGATCACGGTGCTCTGCGAGACGCTGGCGCGCCACAAAGTGCCGGTCCTCGCCGTCGATGCGCGCGCCTACGCCGATGGAGATCTCGGCGCCGTGGCGCTGGCGGCGCATCGCGCGGGCGTGGGCAATGTCATCGGGCTCGCGGAGGCCACCGATCCGTGGGCCGGCGGCCGCGCCTTCGAGGCCGTGTACCGTCAGCTCACCACCGGGGCGCCGCTGAGCAAGGCCGTCGTCGAGGCACGAAAGGAGCTCGCCGCCGAGCGAAAAGAGGGCGAGACGTCCCTCGAGCTCCTGCACTTTGGCGGGCAGAAGGTCACCTTCTTCGAGAAGGAGCAGACGCGGACCGGCCTCGCCGAGTCGCAAACGTTGGCCGTGGCGCGGCAGCGGTTGCTCGGATTCAAAGCCGCGCTGCTTCCGCCCCACGTCGCCCACGTGGGCGATGGCCCGGGCATCGAGCTTCTCGCGCGCGTGCGCGACGGTTCGTGCGCGCTGACCCTGGTGGGGGCGCCGGGGTCGGGCAAAACGCACGCCGCGCACCAGGTTGCGCTCCATTTGTCCCAGCGCAAGAACATCGACTTTGCGTTCTATTTCGATTTCACCTCCGACTCGTATTCCAAGGGCGACATGCTGGAGATGATCGCCCCCGTTCTGCAATTGGACGTGCGGCAGCGGGAGGAAACGCGGGCCGCGCTGAAGAAGCTGCGCTGCTGTTTCGTGCTGGATGCGCTGCCCGCGGCCAGTGGCAAACCCGATTGGGAGGAATTGCTCGATTTCGTGTCGGAGCTGCTCGGCGACGGACACATCGTCCTTGGAACGGGGGCGGCCGTCGCACCGAAGTTCGTCGAAGTTACCGTCGCTCCCCTCCCCGCAGGCGCGCAGCAGCGGGTGGCCGACGCGCGGCTGGGCGAGTGCTCGCTCTCGAACCGCGATGTGCGCGGCCTGCTCCGGGCGGCGCGTGGCAATCCGTTTCTCCTTCGGTACACGATTCCTCTGCTCGCCGGCTTCTCGGACGAGGAGCTCGTGCAGGCCATCGCAAAGCACATTGCGCCGGAGGCCTCGCCGGTGCAGGCCTTTTACGAGTGGCAATGGTCGGAGATGCCCGCGGCGCGGCAGCGCATGCTGCTCCTTTGCGCGGAGATCGAGGGCGTGCTGCTCGAGCTCATCATGGTCGGCTTTGGACAAGGCTCGCCCGAGGGCAGTGAATTCTCCGAGGCGCTCAACGCGTGGGAACGCAGCGGCTTCGTGGTGCGGGTGCCGCTCGGCCGCATGGTGGATTCGCGTTGCCTGCCCTTTCTCGAGGGCAAGCGCGAGGGCCGGTACGGCGACGAGGCGCGCCTCGAGCTCAGTCAGCGCTTGTGCGAAGGGTTGCGGCTGCTGGGGCAGCACCTGCGCAAGCAGCAGAATCCCGCGCTCGGGCAGTACCTCATCGCGCGGCGCGCGCAGTGGCGGGCGCACTTCGAGCGACTCTGGTTCGCCAAGGATTATCGGGGATTCATGGGCGCGCGGAACGCCTTCGACGAGCTGTTGCACCAGGCCCAGCTCGGCCCGGAAAGCGCCGAGTGGGCGCTCTACCTCGTGCGCCGCTCGCCCGAGCCACGGATCGACGGCGAGGTGAATCCGGAGGAGCAACTCGCGTGGCTGGCCCTCGCCACGCAAGCCCTCACCACGCCCCATGCGCAGAACGACGAGCACCTCGCGAAGGGCGCGGTCGTATGGCAACGATGGCTCGACGCGCGCCCCGCGGACGTGGACAAGCGCGAGCTCTTGCACTTCCAGCGCGCGGCCATGTTCCTCGACGTCTTTCATCGGAACCGGAAAGACTGGAAGGCCGCCATCGCGGTCAATGACAAGGCGTATCCGATTTACCGCCACGCCGAGGCATGGATCATGGCCATTCAAGCGCTCAAAGGCCTCGCGCGTTGCCACGCCGAACTGGGGGAGCCCGGCAAGGCCCTCTCCTACGAAGACGCCATCCTGAACGACGTCGTCTATGCCGGCGCACCGCCCGGCTTCGAGGCGCAGCAATGGTTCGACGTGGCCGTCGCACGGGTCACCCGCGGGGCCTTCGTAGAAGCCGACGCTGTGATCGCGCGGCTGCGGGCGCGCGACGACGCCAAGCCTTTTGGCGATGCCCTCGACGAATTGAAGGCCGAGGTGGACTTCCAGCAGGGCAACTACGACGCCGCGCTTCCGCACCATTTCAAAATATGGACGCGCGCCGCGCAATCCGAACAGCGCCCCGTGCTCGACCGCCTTCGAAAGCGCTTCGCGGACATCGAGCAAAAGCTGGGCGCGGACGCATTTCGCCGCGCCATGGATCAGCACCTGGCCGAGGGCATTCCGCGCCCGCGCTGAGGGGCGCCCCTCAGCGGCCGGACGAGGGCGACCGGTCTTACCGCAGAGAAGGACGGCTTCTCACCGGAAATACTTCTTCCAGCCTTCCGGCAAGGGGGCGCCGATCATCGTCTCGGCGCCCTTTTGATTGAGCAGGATGAAGCTCATGGTGCTCGTGAAGCAGTCGGCCCCGTCTTGGACCATGCGAATCTGGGCCTGCACGATGCGCGTGCTCTTGTTCGTGATCGTTGCCCGACCTTGAACCTCACGCTCGCAGCGCACGGGGCGCGGGAAGCGCGAGTTCATCGTCCCGGTGAAACCGAATTTGCCGAGCAGTGCAATGAGCGCCCAAACACCGACCTCGTCCGCCACCGTCGTGACCAAACCGCCGTGCATCACCCCCGGCGCCCCTTCGTGCGCACGTGCCGGCACGAAGTTCGTGACGACCTCGTCCCCTTCGACGTGGAATTTCAGCCTGAGGCCCGTCGGATGGTCCGGGCTGCACGCAAAGCAACGATTTTGCGGACCAAAGAGGCTGCCGTCGAGTCGGGTTCCGGGTGCGGGGGTCGTGCCAATGGGGTGCTGGAGCATGCTGGGCGCGACCCTAGCACGCTCCGCCGGCCAGTGCGCGTGATGCCCCATACGCCGACGGCGCACGCATCGATCGTCACCTTCCACCTCAAATCGTAGCCTAAGCAACATCTATTTCCGTTCACTCGCGCGCAACGAAAACTCGCGCTGCTTCGTTAATTGAATATTTCCGGTTCGCCATTCGGCGAGTCCATATCGCGCGAAATGACAATTTCACGAACACGATGTCCAACGAACACGCGGACGCTAATTTCATTTTTGGAAATGAGCTTTCAGATCCGCGCGTATCGAAATTCGTTATTCGACCAACGAGCATGGCGTTCGTTGCGCAAATCATTTGGAAATGGTCGAATTCGGCCGCGGGACCATGCAAGAACACACCGAAAATGATTCGGTTACGAAATGAAGTTCAAATTCCTCGACATGACGCGATTGAGACCTATCATGAGTAACTCAACCGGTGCTGTCGCGGCAGCTGGGGGATGCCGCGTCTCCTCTGTCTCGACTGAATGAGGGACATGTTTCGACGTTCATGGTTGGTCATGGCAGCAATGGCGTCCATCGCCACAGGATGCGCCACGCGTTCCCCGAGCGAGGACAAGCCGTCCTTGCAAGGTCAATGGCAAACGGAAACGGTGCAACTGCCCGTCACGTTTGCACCGGACATTTCGTTTCATGGACGAGAGGAGGTCCACACCCCTGCTGGATTCCTCGATCCGAACTCCGAGCGCTTTCTGTCCTACGCGTTCGTGTGGCGCCTCGATGGCGCGCCCGATCTTTCGAAGGCCTCCCTCGAACAGGCGCTGACCCGGTATTTCGTTGGCCTGGCGCGCAGCGTGGGTGAAGGCCAATATCCCATCGACCCGGCGCGTATTGGCGCAACCCTGGCCGAAATCGAAGGTCCGGCGGATGCACGTCCTACGCAGCATGTTCTGCGCGGCAAAATCCGTGTGCTCGACCCATCGAGGATCGGGCAATACATGACGCTCCACGCGGACGTTCGAGCCAGCTCCTGTGAAGGCTCCGGGCACCCGCAGGTCGTCGTCCGCGTCTCGCCGCAGGCGCGGACGCATGCCGTGTGGACGGAGCTCGATAGCCTGTTCGGCGCATTCGATTGTGCCCCGCCGCAAGAACGGGCGGCGCGCCAGCTGCGAGCATCGGCAAAGGATTTCTAGCAAATCCCCATCCCTCCCGTAGTGATGTGGACATCGATGCCGCGCGTCTTTGACAGCGACACGCGACCGGGATTCCATTGCGCCCTCGAAAGGGTTCCCAATGGCAAAAAAGTTCCGCCTTGTTGCATTCCTTTGTCTTCTGCCGACCTCCGTATGGGCCAATCCCTATCCGGATCCCAACCGCGTGCCACACGATCCCGTTTCGAGCGCGCCCTTGCCCGTAGACATTCCATTGTCCAGCGTTGCGGCCATTGCCGCCGGCGTGGACATCGTTCGCACCGAAATCGAATTTACCGAGCAAGGCGAACGATACCGATTGGCGTCCGCCGTCCTCGAGCGATCGGGCACCCAAGCTTTGCTCGCCCGAAGTCAGAAGCCCGATCCGTATGGCAGCTACCACGCCGTGCTGAAAGACGTCGACGGTCAGATCGTGGGCTACGATTCCATTGGCACCGGCGTGGAGTTCCGCCGGCTGACCCGCGCGCTGACCTTCCGCTTTCCCGTGCCGACCAAGCCCGCGGAGCTGACCGTCACCGCGGAGAACCCCTCGACCGGTGCCACGGAAACCGTGCTGCGAGCCTCCGTCGACCCGGGCACCCTGCCGCGGGTGCAGGTGGATCCGAGCACCATCGAGGTGCGCCTCTTGAAGCAAGCCACCGCGACGCCCGAGCTCGCGGTGAATCTGTATGCCGAGGGATACCTCACCTCGCGCAAAGAGCAATTCTGGAAGGACGCCAACAAGGCCGTGCGCGCCTTGGTGGACAACCATTTTCCGGGCGCGGAGCATTTCACCATTCAGGCGGTGTTTTCGCCGTCCAACAAGCAACTCGGCGCCGCGACGAACCTGGGCCAGCCCGTGCCGGAGCGCGACTCCTTCTTGGGACTCTATTATCCGTACTGGAGACCTTTCGAGCGCTGGTACAACGTGGTGTACCCCACGCGCGAATCGCGCTACCGCAAGGGCATCGGCAGCGTCCCCTACGATTACCCCATCGCCATCGTCGATAGCACGCGGTACTGGGGTGTCGGCAACTTCAACGAGCTCACCGCCATCCCGGGGAGCCATTCGTCCTTCGTGTACCTGCTGCTGCACGAGTTCGGGCACTACTTCGGCTTGAACGAGGAATACGAAGGCGGCGGCCCCACCGAGCTGCAGTTCGCGCCGGGCATCAGCGAGCCGTGGTCGCAGAACATCACCTTCACGCCCAACAAGAACACGTTGAAGTGGCGCCGTTGGGTCGCGGCCAGCACCCCCGTTCCCACGCCGGAGTCCCATTGGAACGGGAGCACCTACGGCGCCTACCAGGGTGGCTACGCCGACTCGGAGCCGCGCAACCATAGCCACAAACCGGGCTTCGACTGCACCATGGAGTCGGGCCGCCAGTTCTGCCCCATTTGCAAAGAAGCCATCCAGAAGAAGGTCGATTTCGACCGCGGGCAATAACGTCGCAGGCGCGCGCTAGGGGATCTTCGTCGGGCGGGGGGAGCGGCCCGCTTTGACGTTTCGGACCAGCCGGAGGACGTTCGCCGTGATGGCGTCGTCCGGCTGGCGCTCGTGGGCGGATTCCACCACCGCGAGCGCTTCGTCGAGATCTCCGCCGATGAGGAGGGCCAGGCCCAAGTTGGCTTGCAAGCCCGCGTCCTGCGGAAAGCGCGCATGGCCCTCGCGGGCCACGCGAACCGCTTCGTGGCCCTCCCCGCCCATCATGCATTGGATGGCGTACTCGCGACCGACGTCGGGCTGACCGGGATTCTCCGCGTACGCGCGGCGAAAGGCGTCCAATGCTTCGGTGTGCCGGGCGACGGCGCGACGGCACATGCCGACGAACCAAAGGGTGGACCAATCGTCGGGCAACGTCACCAGCACGCGCTCGAATTGCGTGATGGCGCGTTTGACTTTGCGCGTCTCGAAGAACCCGAGCTTCCTCGGCGGCACGACGAGGGGCATGACCTCGTTCGCCGTCTCCTTCCGCAACGCTTCGAGCTTCGCGGCGACCTCCGGATCCACGGATGGGCGCGTGCGCGCGGTGTACAGCTTTTTTCCCGTGCGCTTGTCGCGGTAGACCTCGACGCCCTGCTCCGTGCCGACGTACTCGAGGTACTTCTCCGCCTCCTCCTGCGTGTAGTGCGCGTTCGCATCCGGTCGCCACGAAATGGGCACAACGAGCGGCCCCGGCGACACGCCCGCGACCCACACGGCCATGACGCCGGCATAGGGCCCGAAGGCGAGCCACGTCGTCTCTGCATCCAATCCGCGCGCCCTGTCGACGCACGCCAGAGATTCCGGCGCGAGACCGGCCAAACGTCGCCCGAAGTGTTCGCGATCGCTCACGTTCATGAAGCTCGCGCGGGCAATCACGCCGTCGGTGCAGAAGGTGGCGTTCGGCACGGTGCGGGCAAAGGCCTTCACCCCGTCGGGCAGGGCCTCGACCCGCACCACCACGTCGAAGGCATCGACCACGAGGGCCACGTCAGCCGTCCTCGAGGATGACTTGCATCTGACAACCCGACAACGTGAGGCTCACGTTCTCGTCGCGCGGTTCTTCTTCGCTTTCTTCGGCGATTCTCGTCATGATCGCGCCCCCCGGGCGAATTTCGAGCACCCGCGCCCCCGCGGCAATGCGCCGATTGACCTCTTCGAGCCCGAAGAACGAAACGCCAGTTTCGATGTCCACACGAATACCAACTTCGAACGCCGCCATGGGACCTCCTCGAAAAATCCTACAATGGCTGCGCTCGAAGCGTCGGCCAATGTGGGTGACACAATGCGTCCGAGACAATCGGACGCTTTGACGCAGTATCATTTATGGCCAAAGCGTTGGCGCTACTTGACAATTCAGCGCTGACTGACACCATGCAAAAACTTAAAAAGGGTCTGCAAATACATTTGTCCGCCTGAGAATATCCCCATATCCGTCGATGGATGTTCGTGACCAACCCGGTCGTTCGCATCCGTTTGCGCAAAAAGCTCTTCGCAGAGGGATATGGATTTGCCTGAGTTACCTGACTCGCCCACACCCATGTAGCCCCACGTAGCAAAGGTCAGGAAGGAGGAGCTTCATGACGATATCGTCCGAGGCATGGTCGAAGTGCATTCCGCTCATCGTGCTCGTACTCGCCGGTTGCAGCATCCGCGGCAATACCGGCAGCGCGGGCCCCCGCGAATCGAATGAGCTCAATGCCAACGCGATCCCGCCGTCCGATTATCAACATGTCCAACTGGCATTGGGCGCCGCCGAATTGGGCGAACCCATGTCGCTCACGGTGTTGCCCGATCGATCCGTGCTTCATACGGCGCGGGATGGGACGGTCCGGCTCACGGATTCCGCCGGCAATACCAAAGTAGCCGGCAAATTGAACGTGTACGCGCACGACGAAGAAGGGCTCCAAGGCGTTGCCGCCGACCCGGGCTTCACCAGCAATCGATTCATTTATCTGTACTATTCGCCCACGTTGAACACGCCCGCGGGCGATGCGCCGGCCACCGGCACCGCCGCCGAGTTCGAGGCGTGGAAGGGCCATCTCAATCTGTCGCGTTTCGTCCTGAAGACGGATGGCACCTTGGACATGGCCAGCGAGAAGATCGTGCTGGAGGTGCCCAACGACCGCGGCCAATGTTGCCACGTGGGCGGGGACATCGATTTCGACGCCTCGGGCAATCTGTATCTGAGCACCGGCGACGACACGAACCCGTTCGACTCCAGCGGATTCACCCCCATCGACGAGCGCACGGATCGAAATCCGCAGTACGATGCGCAGCGATCCGCGGGCAACACCAATGATTTGCGCGGGAAACTGCTGCGCATCAAGCCGCAGGCCGATGGGTCGTACACCATTCCGTCGGGGAACTTGTTCGCGCCGGGCACCGCGAAGACGCGGCCCGAGATTTACGCGATGGGCTTTCGCAATCCCTTCCGCATGTCCGTCGACAAAGCCACGGGCATCGTTTACCTCGGCGATTATGGCCCGGACGCAGGCACCACGGATCCCAACCGCGGCCCGAGTGGGCAGGTGGAGTTCGATCGCGTCACCGGTCCGGGCAACTACGGCTGGCCGTATTGCACGGGAACGAACACCGCCAACGAGACGTACACCGAGTACACCTTCCCCAGTGGGCCCTCGGGCGCCAAGTACGATTGCGCCAATGGCCCGACGAACAACTCGTTCCGAAACACCGGATTGACAACGTTGCCACCCGCCAAACCAAGCTGGATCCGGTACGCCGGCGACGAGGGCTCGCCGCCCGAATTCGGCAGCGGCTCCGAGTCGCCGATGGGCGGTGAGTTGTACCGGTTCGATGCGAATCTGAGCTCGGCCATCAAGTTTCCGCAGTCGCTCGACGGGCGCTACTTCGCCACCGAATACGGGCGTCGCTGGATCAAGGCGGTGGAAGTACGAAGCGACGGCTCGCCGGGCATCATCGAGGATTTCCCCTGGGCGGGCACCCAGATCATCGACTCGCGGTTCGGTCCCGACGGAGCGTTGTACGTGCTCGACTACGGCACCGGCAGCGACAACCAGGCGCTTTATCGCATCGAGTACATCGGCGGGCAAAACCGCAACCCCATTGCCAAGGCGGCCGCCGACAAGACATCGGGACCGATACCGCTCACCGTCGCGTTCTCGTCGGGCGGAAGCAGCGATCCCGAGGGCAAGCCGCTGACCTATGCGTGGAATTTCGGCGATGGCACCTCGTCGACGGAGGCGAATCCGACGCACACGTACACGACGAAGAACACGTTCCAGCCCACGCTCACGGTGCGCGATCCCGAGGGGCTTACGGGTTCGGCGAGCCTGGTGGTCACCGCGGGCAACACCGCACCCACGGTGAATTTGCAAACACCGGTGCACGGGCAACTCTTCTCCTTCGGCGACACGGTGCCCTTCACCGTGAGCGTGAGCGATCCCGAGGATGGCACCATCGATTGCAACAAGGTGAAGGTCACCTATTTGCTCGGGCACGATAGCCACGCGCACGCGATCACGTCCAAGAATGGGTGCTCGGGCTCGATCGTCATTCCGGTCGATGGGGAACATGACGCCGCGGCGAACATTTACGGTGTGTTCGACGCCGAATACACGGACAACGGCGGGCTCACCTCGCACAGCGTGAAGCGGCTGCAGCCGCGGCACCGGCAGGGCGAGCACTTCAGCGCGCAGAACGGGATTCAGATCGCCGGGCACGGCGCGGCCGAAGGCGGCAACACGGTCGGATTCACCGACAACGGCGATTGGATCTCCTTCGAGCCGTATGCGCTGGGCAACGCGACGAAGTTCACCGTGCGCGTTTCATCCGGCGGCGTCGGCGGCACCCTCGAGGTGCGCGCGGGCTCGGCCACCGGCACCTTGCTTGGCTCGGTGGCCGTGGCCAACACGGGCGGCTGGGAGACCTTCGTCAACCTGTCGACGAACGTGAGCAATCCGCCCAGCGGGACCACGACGCTCTACCTCGTCTTCAAGGGGCCCACCGGCCAGGGCAACCTGTTCGACGTCGACGCCTTCACCTTCGAGTCGTCGCAGAATGCGGACCCCGATCAGGTGCTCGTGTTCTCGAAGACGGCGGGGTTCCGCCATGACTCGATTCCGGCCGGGCTCGAGGCCATCCGCCAATTGGGCGCGGCGAATGGCTTCTCCGTGACGGCGACCGAGGACGGCACGGCGTTCAATCCGAGCAATTTGGCGTCGTTCAAGGCGGTGGTGTTCCTCAACACGACGATGGACGTGCTCGATGCCACGCAACAGAATGCGCTGCAGGGGTACGTGGACGGCGGGGGTGGCTTCGTCGGCGTGCATGCCGCCGCGGACACCGAATACGACTGGCCCTATTACGGGCAGCTCGTGGGGGCGTGGTTCAAGAGCCATCCCGCGGGGACCCCGCAGGCCGTGGTTCGGACGGAGGATACGTCGCACCCGGCCACGTCCCACCTCGGCCCGACGTGGACGCGCGTCGACGAGTGGTACAACTACCGCACGAACCCGCGGGCCAACGTCCGCGTGCTCCAGAACGTGGACGAGAGCACCTACTCCGGCGGCGAGATGGGCGGCGACCACCCCATCACCTGGTGCCATGCGCAAGGCAGCGGGCGCTCGTTCTACACGGGGCTCGGTCATACTATCGAGTCCTACTCGGATCCGGCGTTCCGCACGCTCTTGCTCGGCGGCATCCGGTACGCAACCGGCGCCGTCACCGCCAATTGCACGCCGAATGGGACACCACCGTCGACCATCGAGGGCGAGTCCTTCACCTCGGGCTCGGGCGTGCAGATCGCGGCGCACGGGCCGGCCAGCGGTGGCAACACGCTCGGGTACATCGACAACGGTGACTGGGCTGGCTACGCATCGGTGAGCACGGCCGGAAAGACGAAGTTCTCGGCGCGCGTCTCGTCGGCGGGCGCAGGCGGGGTGATCCACATCCGCTCGGGCTCGGCCACGGGGCCCGAGCTCGGGTCGGTCAACGTAAGCCCGACGGGCGGCTGGGAGACGTTTGCAACGGTCTCGACCACATTGACGGGCAATGGATCGGGCGCGCTTTTCCTGACGTTCACGGGTGGGTCCGGTTCATTGTTCGACATCGACACATTCACGATTGCGAACTAGTCGTACGTTTAAACGAAGGAGCGTCCAAGGAACTAGACACGAACACAGCGAGGGGCGGTACAATCGGACGGATGGCCGCCTCTCGTGGTTCCAAGTTTCCTTTTTGGCTGCAGATTACACTTGGTTTGGTGCTGGGCGCGTTGCTCGGTTGGCTTGCCAAGACGTACGAGATCGCTTGGCTGAGCACGACGCTCGAGAAGATCGGCTCGCTCTTCGTCCAATTGCTGAAGCTGGCCGTCGCACCGCTCGTCTTCTTCGCCATCCTGCTCTCCATCACGAACCTGCGGCAGGTGAAGAACGCCGCCCGCCTCGCCACGCGCACGTTGCTCTGGTTCATGACGACGTCGCTCATTGCGGTGGTCCTCGGCATCGGTATCGGGCTGCTCACGAACCCCGGCGCCGGCACCGGCCTGACGGCGGCCGATGGAAAGCAGCCGTCGCACACGGGCTCGTGGATCGACTTTCTCACGGGCATCGTTCCGTCGGACATGGTGACGCCGTTCACCAAGCTGAATGTGCTGCAGATCGTCTTTCTGGCCACCGTCGCGGGCATCGCGGCCTTGAAGCTCGGCGACAAGGCGGAGCCGGTGCTGGCGTTCAGCCGCTCGGTGTTGGCGCTGCTGCAGAAGGCCCTCTGGTGGGTCATCCGCCTCGCGCCACTCGGCACCTTGGGCCTCGTGGGCAAGGCGATTTCGACCTACGGGTGGAACCTGCTCGGCAAGTACGCAACGTTCACGGCGGACATCTACGTGGGCTGCGCCATCGTGATGTTCGGCGTCTATCCGCTGCTCCTGTGGACCGTGGGAAAGCTCAATCCGGTGCACTTCTTCAAGGGCGCGTGGCCCGCCCTTCAATTGGCCTTCGTGTCGCGCTCGTCGGTGGGCACGATGCCGGTGACCCAAAAGGTCACCGAGCAACTCGGCGTCCCGCGGGAGTACGCCTCCTTCGCCGTGCCGTTCGGCGCAACGACGAAGATGGACGGTTGCGCCTCGATCTACCCCGCGCTGGCCGCCATCTTCGTGGCCCAGATCTTCGACGTGCCCTTGGGCCCCGGTGAGTACCTGCTCATCGTGTTCGTCTCGGTCATCGGCTCCGCCGCCACCGCCGGCCTGACCGGCGCCACGGTGATGCTGACCCTGACCCTGTCGACGTTGCACCTGCCGCTGGCCGGTGCGGGTCTGCTCCTGGCCATCGATCCCATTTTGGACATGATGCGCACGGCGACCAATGTGGCGGGCCAAATCGTGGTGCCGCTGTTGGTCGCGGCCAAAGAGGACATCTTGGATCGCGAGGCGTACGACCGCGCTGCGAACATCACGACCGATGCGGTGGAAGCACCGGCGGAGTAGCGCCTCATCGGCTCACGACTCGGGGCGGCATACGGGCCGATGCGTGACCTGGGGTGGCTGCGCCTTCATGTCGCGAAGCAACTTGATCGCGCGCTCGGCGTCCCCTCGCCCCGATGCGAATCTGTCCCTCGCGACTTCGCACAACTCCAATCCTATCGTTCTCGGGTGAAAACGAGCGCAGTGCGACTGTGCAGGATTTACGTAGCAAGCTCTTTCGGCTTTCGTCATGGCGCCCTCGATGCCCTCGCACTCGACGGCCTTTCTCTCGTACGCCGCGCGCGCGATCACGTGGAACGATTCCACGATGTCAATCTGGGTATCCAGAAATTCCGATGAGTCCTCGGTGCTGCGGCGGGAGCTCTCCGGGACCCTCGCCATCAGCAGCTTGACGAGCATTTGACCGCATCGTGCTTTCAAGTCTGCCCGCGAAAAGGTCGTCACCATGATGGGCCCCAACGCCTGCGGCGCTCCGTCGCCACCATCCGTCTTCTCGTCGACGCCCAGGGCGTCCATGCGCGCGAGCTCGCTCGGCCCGATGGCCCGTGGGTCGACAAGCACGTATCCGCCACCTTCGTCGGCTGGCACCGTCGGAAGTGGTTCGAGTGTGCACGCGCGCTCGATTTCGACATGGAACTGCGCATCGAAGAGGTCTCGCCGCTTGTGCACCAAGATCCTTTCGCAGACGCGTCTTTCGGACTCGCCGGCACCCGACACGACGATGTCCATCCAATTTGTCATGGTCGGCAGGGCACCCAAGTAGAAGACGAGGCGAGCGCGATGTGCCGCCTGCCCCGATGGCACGGGGCGCGCAGAAACGGGCGCACCAACGGTTGGCGGCGACACGTCGACTCGCACCGTGGAGTTGGGCGAAGCTGCGCACGATGCCGCGAGCAAGCCAGCGACGACCGAATGGACTCGAGACGAAAGCATGTCGTTCGAACGAACGTACCAGCTGGGCGTGAGATGACACACGATCGACCCGCGCCTCGTTACCCCGGCGTCCAGTGAGAATCAACCATTCACCCTGTGAGTGTGCGCTTCCCCCCTCCACTCGGGTGCAGGATTTCCCGTAGGAAGGCTGCCATTTTTTGGAGGCAACCAGGACGTCCGCGTGGCCGATACGTTCTCCAACAGGAGAGTGAGACCATGATCGCCTTGGGGAAAATGTCGTTTCTTGGACTTGGCGTCGTCGCGGGCATCGTTTCGGTGATGGGCGTGCATCTCGCATCAGCCCAATCGCGAACGACGAATGCCGTCGCAGCCACCACCACGGTCACGGCGGATACGGACGTGTCTCGGATCCGTCAGGGTTACGCCAAGCCTTATCAAGTGCAACTCGTCAACGGGCCTTTCATCCTTACGGATCTGGCTGTACGGGGATCAACTTCGGACATCTCGGTCCACATCGTGCCCGGAAGCACGTGCTCGACGTCCGGAGATCCCATTCTGTACACGGACACGACCCCTCATCACGGTATGCGAATCGCGGTTCCTACGGGCTCCGTCGCCTGCATCACGTCCAACTCCTCCAACGGCACGGCCTGGTCCGGCTTCATCCCGTACTGAGAGGGTCGACCGTCTAGCTCTTTCCGTCCGCGCGGAGGCCGAGTTCTTTCATTTTCTGCTGGAGGCTTTGGCGCACCATGCCGATGGCGTCGGCGGTCTGGGAGATGTTGCCGCCGTGGCGCTCGAGGGCGCTCGTGAGGAAACGACGCTCGAAGTCCTCGATCGCACGGCGCTTCGCTTCACTGAAGGACGCCGTGCCGAGTCCCTTGGCATCAACCTGCGCGGGTGCGCCGAGGCGCAGGTCGGCTTCGTCGATCACGTCGTCCGACGCGAGAACCGCGGCTTGCTCGACCGCGTGGCGAAGCTCGCGGACGTTTCCTGGCCATGAATGCGCCGCGAGACGCGCCATCGCCCGCGCGCTGATCGAGCGCTTGTCGCGGCCGAGGCGCGTCGCGATTCGTTCCAGGAAACGGTTCACCAACGCGGGTAGATCCTCGAGCCGTTCGCGCAGCGGCGGCACGACGATTTCCACTACTTTGAGCCGGTAGTACAAATCCTCGCGGTAGCGCCCGCGTGCGACCTCGCCCTCGAGATCGCGGTGGGTGGCCGCCACCACGCGGACGTCGGCGACGATCGGGCGGTTGCCGCCCACGCGCTCGAAGGATCGCTCTTCGAGGACGCGGAGCACTTTCGCTTGCGTCTCCAGGGGCATGTCGCCAATTTCGTCGAGAAAGATGGTTCCGCCGCTGGCCGCTTCGAAACGGCCGATGCGACGGGCGCTCGCTCCGGTGAAGGCCCCCTTCTCGTGCCCGAAGAGCTCACTCTCGACGAGCTCGCGGCTGATGGCCGCACAATTCACGGCGACGAACGGGCGCGCCGCGCGCGGGCCGTGTTGGTGGATCGCTTGGGCGACGAGCTCCTTGCCGCTGCCGCTCTCGCCGCGCACGAGGACGGTCAGATCGGTCTCCGCGACCTTCTGGATCTGACTGAACACCGCGCGCATGGCGGGTCCGGCGCCGATGAGCGATGCGAAGCCATAATCGCGCGTCACCCGCTCGAGCAACAGGCGGTGTTCGCGCGCGAGGCGCGTTCGCTCGAGGGCGCGGCTTATCACCAACCGAATCTCGTCGTTGTCGAAGGGCTTCGGCACGTAATCCTCGGCGCCGCTCTTCATCGCCTGCACGGCGACCTTCTCCGATCCGTACGCCGTGATCATGACCACCGGCGTCTCCGGGCGCGCTTCCTTCGAGGCGCGAAGCACGTCCATTCCGCTCGGCCCTTCGCCGAGCGCAAGGTCCGTAATGACCAGATCGAAAACGCCTTCCTGAAGCTTGCGCAGCGCCTCCGCCCCATCGTGCGCCTGCTCGACCTCGTAACCTTGGCGCCGGAGCAGGCCGGCCAGTGCGAGTTGGATCGCGCGCTCGTCTTCCGCCACCAGAACGCGCGTGCTCAAGGACGCCCCTTCGGCAAGGTCAGTGTCATTTCGGTGCCCATCCCCGGCGCGCCGCACGCCTCCAGCGATCCGCCGTGGGCGTCGACGATCTTCTTGGAGACCGCCAACCCGAGCCCGGTCCCTGTCTTTTTCGACGTGTAGAACGGCTGGAAAAGGTGCGGAAGGCGGTCGGCCGGGATCCCTGGACCATTGTCGCGAATGCGCAACCAGACATCCGTCCGCGCAAGGTTCTCACCGGACGAGACCTCGATGCACGGCTCGAGCACCGAGCCTTCTTCCAGTGCGTCGAGCGCATTTTGGACGAGGTTGATGACGACGCGACGAATCTTCTCCGCATCGGCGCGCATCGCACCGTCGGTGTCGACGGTGCGCTTGACCGCCACGTTGCCCCGCGCCAAGCGATCGCGAAAGGTTTCCAGCGCTGAATCGACGATCTCGCTCATTTGCGTATCCCCCATGACGATCTCCTCGTCGCGGGCGAAGCGAAGGAGGTGCGCGATGGACCGCTCCACCCGGTCGAGCTCTTCGAGGGCGACCCGCGCGTACTCGACGTTGTCGAGCGACGAAGGGTCTTCTCCGATCTGCGCGACGAGGCTCTTTGCCGCCGTGATGGGGTTGCGAATCTCGTGGGCAATCGACGCCGACAGCTCCTCGAGCGAGCGCGCATGACGGCCTTCGAGGATGCGCCGCTCGGGCGTCATCATGGGCGCCAGCGGCGCCTCGGGCACTTTCTCGGCCCAGCGTTGCCGCAGCATGGGCGCAACGACCGCCGAGAATCCGTGACTGGCGAGACCTATTCCCCAGGAAAGCCCAAGGATGATCCCCGGCTTCAAGCCCGCGGTGAAGGCCACCAACGCGACCACCATCGAGAAAACGATGTAATGCGCAATGAACTTGATGCGCCGATTCACCATCTTCTGGTGAGCGCTCTCGACTTGGGACGCGACGGGCAACGGATTCGAGACCCCCTTTCGGAAAAGGCGCGACTTTACCACGTCGATGGCCCGTCGGGGTCGGGGACCAAGGAATGGCGCGCTTGCGTCGAGCGGAGGAGGACACGGCTCTCGAAAGGGACTCAGGGACATGCCGGCGCACTACGCAAGCGATGTGCCCGCACGCTCGCCCCCAAAAATGAGCAAGTCCCCGGGGTGAGGTGCAGGAAGAAACCTGCAGGTGCAGTACGCGCACTGCACCCGCAGGAACTCTAAAACCCTTCCCGCCTTCCCGCCTTCATGTTCAATCCATCCTTCTTTCAGCGTCCTAGGGAAAGTTCGGCAACTTGACGACCTGATTCGCCGTGTTGGCGGTGGCCCCCGTATCGTTGATGACGCGGTTGATGGTCCCCACGCCACCCAGCGATACCGTGACCAGGCCGTGGAAGCGCACGCCGGCGACCGCGGGCACCTCGAAGGCGCGGCTGGCCACGATGGATGGATTCACATTGAAGTAGCAGTAGCTACCCACGCCCCATGCCTCGTGGGTGGCGACCGAGTTGCCCACTTTGTATTGCGCCCAACCCTGGTTGCCGCCGCCGCTGGACCATGCGGCTTGGTTCGGCGGATCGTAGGGGAACTCGTTTTGGAAGAAGTACGTGCGGCCGCCGTTGCCGTTCCAGAGCACGTTGTATTGCTGGTAGTGCTCCACGAAAAGACCATACATGGTCACGTTCGCGCCATTGACCACGATGCCATTGGCCGCGGGGTTCGCCTCCCAGCCGGTGCCGTCGCCATGATCACCGCGCCAGAGCCAGAGATGGTCGCCAATCACGTTCTGGCTGTTCACCACCACGCTTTGCGTGGCGCGCCCCGGCCCTGCCCCGCCCACGCGCACGAAGAAGTCGTGCAGCGACGTGGGGTCGGACGCATGGCTCGCGTTGGAGCCCGGAGGGCCCACCTGCACGAGCACCGACGAATTGGTCGGCCCCGCGTCGACGAGCAATCCGGCGAGCTTCACGCCATCCACGTCGGCGATGGAAATGGCCGTCACACCATTGTCGGGAATCAACGTGGCGAGCCCGATGCCGAGGAGCACCGTGCCCGGGCGCGTGACGTTCAGCGACTGATTCAGATGGTAAATCCCCGGCGTGAAGAGCACATGCTTGCCCTCTTGCAGCGCCGTATTGATGAGCGCCGCCCCGCTCGAGGGGGAGGCCACGAAGAACTGGCTCAATGAAATCGGCGTCCCCGCCGGCGTGCCGTGTCCCCACGACGTGCCCGAGGAGTTCTGCCGCAGGGCAGGAACGAACACGTTGTAGCTCCCCGTCCCATCGAAATAGAGAAACGGCTTCTCCCGCACCACCGGCGTCTGACCAATGGTGGTCATGGGCGGAGTGGGGAACGATTGCGCAGGCGCGCCCGGCGTGCCCACGAACACCATGTTCCAATTGGCGCCGCTCCAGCCGTTCACCAGCTCGGAATTGCGCGTGAGAAACTGCTGCTGCGACCCCGATTCCACCAGGCCATCGATCTTCGAGTCGGCGATCAAGCCGCCGCTGGACCAACCGTCACCACCATTCCAAAGTTGCACCTGGCCGCGCAGGTGCATGCGCCGGTACGGGACCGCCTGCGACACCGCCCAGCGCTCGATCTGCCCCGCGGGCAACGTCACCGAGAGATTTTCCGCGTCGCGCCAGAAATTCTGCGTCGCGTTTCCTTTGTTGTTCGGATCGGTCCCCTGCTGCAGCCAATCCGCCTCGACGCGCACGTGGCCGTTGATGGTCACGTCGTCCGGCGATAGGCCCAGGCCGGATACCTGCGTGTAGAAACCGAGGTTCACGTCGGCGTTGTAACTGCCCGGTTTGAACAGAATGGCATACCGCTGCGTCCCGAACTGATTCGTGTGCTGCTGATTGAAAATCGTGTTCAGCCTGTTCTGCATATCCGGCTGCGACGACCCCGGCCCATACACGAAGACATTGGGTCCAAAGTTGGGATTCTTCGGATCCGTGGGCGGCACCGTCGATCCGCCGTCGCCGGCGTGCACGGCGACCTCGAAAAGCGAATACCCCCACTGCGTGGCGCGCTGCGTCCCATTGATGCGCACGTAACGTCCCGTGGCGCTGATGGGAATGACCTGCGAGCCGCCGCCGCTGGTGGTCGTGGTGTACGCGTTGCTCCAGGCATTGCCATCGGCGGAAACCTGGATTTGAAAGGCCGACGCATAGGCGGCCTCCCAGGTGAGATCGACCTGGCAAAGCGGCTGACTCGATCCCAAATCGATTTGGAGCCATTGCGGGTCGGAAAATTGACTCGACCAGCGCGTGCCGCCGTTACCATCGACGGCGGCGGAGGCGGGAAACGTGGCCGATTCGGTCGAAGATGCTGTGGCTGGCCGATTGGCCGCGATATTGGCGGCGCCGCATGCTGCCGAGGCAACGGACGGAACCAACTCCACCACGGCTGCTGCGGCCATGGCCACGAGCAACACGTCACGCTTGGGAAATACGAAGGCAGATCGCATGGGCACCTCGCAGGGGCTACATTGATGTCGCGCATCATTGTAGAAGGAGGCGCCGTTCGCAACGAGAACATAGCGCAAGCAAGGAACTTCGGGCCGCGGGCGCGTGTCGGCCGAATTTGCCCATGCAGGTTCCGTCGTCGAAAACGTTGGTGTGCGCCGTCGTGGCTCTAGCGCTCGTTGCATGCATGCACACGCACCGGGAGAAATGGCAACCACCGCCGCCCACCGAGCCGCCGGCGGTGGCCCCCACGGCTTCGCGGGCCCCGGTGCCGAGAACGACCACGCCCATGCCCGGGGAACCGATGACCTTCAGCGGTCTACTCGTATATCGCGTTGGTGTGGCCTCGGGCTTTCACGGGGATGAATGGCCCAAAGGTCCGACCATACAGCCTCGTACAAAAATTAGGAAAGCTTCCTAATTAATTAATTTCGACGAAAATTCGAAGCTAGTGTGGCCTCATGAAATACCTACTTCACGGCCTCGTCTTGGCGACGGTATGCGGCTGCACGGCGTCTTCGCGCCCGACGGGAGCGCCGGGTCCCGACACGTCGACGACCCGATTGGCAGGGTGGCAACTCGCGTGGTCCGATGAATTCGAACTTCCCGATGGCTCGCCGGTCGACCCCGCAACGTGGACGCACGAACTGGGCGGCGACGGCTGGGGGAACGAGGAGCTTCAGTATTATACGGACGGCACCGACAATGCCGTGATCCGCGGCGGTGCATTGGTCATGACCGCCAAGAGCGGGGCGTCGACCCATTCATGCTGGTATGGCGCGTGTCGGTATACGAGTGCGCGGCTCGTCACCAAAGGCAAGTTCGAGCCACGATACGGGCGCATCGAGGCGCGGATCCGCGTGCCCGCCGGCAAAGGCATGTGGCCGGCGTTCTGGTTGCTCGGTGCCAACATGGATAACGTGGGCTGGCCCCAGTGCGGGGAGATCGACGTCATGGAGAACGTCGGCCACGAGCCCCACGAGGTGTACGGAAGCCTCCACGGCGACGGCTACTCGAACGAAAACGGATTGATCACGGGCTACACGGTGCCGGGCGCGCCCCTCTCGGAGGCCTATCACCGTTACGCGGTCGAATGGGAAGCGGGCGCGATACGCTTTTACGTCGACGACGTACTTTACAGTACGCGCACCCCGGCGGATGTCCCGCCAGGCCGTGCATGGGCGTTCGACCACCCCTTTTACATCTTGCTCAACGTGGCCGTGGGCGGCACCTGGCCCGGCGATCCCGACGAGGCGACGCACTTTCCGCAGACCATGCAGGTCGACTGGGTGCGCGCCTACGTCAAATCGTGAACGATGCCTACTTGGTGACGAACGCTTTTTCGAGCAGGAACGTGCCGCGCTCGCCGCTGTTTCCTTCGGTGAAACCGCGTTCTTCGAGCAGGGTTTTGCAGTCGTGGTTCATGGCTTCGCTCCCGCAGAGCATGACGCGGTCGCGGCTGGGATGAAGCTCCGGCACGCCGAGATCGCGGAAGACACGGCCGCTGGAGATCATCGTCGTGATGCGCTCGTTCACGGGGTACGGCTCGCGCGTGACGGCGGGGTGGTAGATCAATTTGTCGCCGATGAGCTCCCCGAGGAGCTCGTGCGTCGCGAGGGCGCGGATGTCGTCGTGGTAGGCCAGCTCCGCGACGCGGCGGACGGTATGGCTCACGATGATGCGATCGAAACGCTCGTACACGTCGGGCGTGCGCAAAATGCTCATGAACGGGGCGAGCCCGGTGCCCGTGCCGAGCAACCAGAGGGTGCCGCCCGGTTCCAGGTTGCCGATCACCAACGTGCCCACGGGGCGCTTGCCGATGAGGACCGAATCGCCCGCCTTGATATGTTGGAGCTGGCTCGTCAAAGGCCCGTTCTCCACCTTGATGGAGAGAAATTCGAGCTGCTCCTCGTACGGCGCACTCACCACCGAATAGGCCCGCACCAGCGGCTTCCCATTCGACATCAGGCCAATCATGGTGAACTGGCCCGCCTCGAATCGGAACGCGCCGTTGCGCGTGCACTGAAAGCTAAAGAGGCTGTCCGTCCAGTGCCGTACGGATAACACGCGCTCGACGTAGTAATTGGGGGGGACGCGATCGACGAGGGAGGGCTGGGAGATTTGCATGGACGAGTCAGGCGGAGCCGAAGGGTGAGTGCCAGGCCGGCTTCCGATGGGCGCACTATGGCATGTTGAAAAGGAAAGTCAAAATCGTGTCTAGTATAACGAAGACATTTCTAGATGCAGCGCGTGACGCAACCACCAGCTAAGGTTTCTTCGACGTGATGTCCAGAGCCCAGAAACCGTCGAGGTTGCTTACCGTGCACGAGCAGGTCGCTCTTCAAGAAGGGGAGCTGCGGCTGGTGGTCGTTGCGGACACGCATAGCAAGCCGCATCCGCGTGCGAACGAGCTCATCATGAAAGAGCGGCCGCACCGTATCCTCCACGCGGGTGACATCGGCGATTTTTCCGTTTTGGATCAGTTCGCTACCATCGCGCCGCTCTCGGCCGTGCGCGGGAACATCGATGGCCAGGGTGATGACATCCCCGACGTCCGCATCCTCGACGTGCGCGACGGCGAGACGAGCCTGTGGAAGCTGCTCTTGCTCCACATCGCGGTGAACGGGCCCAAGCTTCGCGCGGACGCGGTGAGGCTGGCCACGGCCGAGGATGCCTCCGTGGTGGTCTGCGGGCACTCCCACGTGCCCTTCCTGGGCCGAGACCGCGGGCTGGTGATGTTCAACCCAGGTTCGATTGGCCCGCGGCGTTTTCAACTGCCGATCCTTTTCGGCGTGATTCACATCCAGCGCGATCGCGTGGAGATGCGCCACATCGACTGCGAATCGGGCAACGTGTGGCGACCTTGAAACCTGTGCTACGGAAACAGCCGTGAGCTCGTTCTACCTACGCCAATTGCTGGTCGGTCGCGATATCGGACAGGGAAACATCGCCGGTACGCAGATGCGAAACTTCGTTTACTTGATTGGAGATCGGGACGCTGGCGAATGCCTGGTGGTCGATCCGGCGTGGGACGTCGAGGGCATTGCAGCTCGCGCCACGGAAGACGGCATGAAGATCACCGGGGCGTTGGTGACGCACTATCACCCCGATCACGTCGGGGGCTCGCTCTTCGGGCATAGCATCGAGGGCCTTTCGCGCCTGCTCGAGGTGGCACCGTGCCCGGTCCACGTGCACAAGAACGAGGCGGAGGGGGTGCGCAAGGTCACCGGCCTGTCCGCGACGGATCTCGTGTCGCACGAGGGCAACGATCGCGTGAAGGTGGGCGCGGTCGAGGTGGAACTGCTGCACACCCCCGGGCATACGCCGGGCTCGCAGTGCTTCCGCGTGGGCGATGCGCTGGTCTCGGGCGACACGCTCTTCCTGCAGGGCTGCGGGCGCGTGGACCTTCCGGGCGGCGATCCCGAGGAGATGCGCCGCACCCTGCAGCAACGCCTGGCGCGCCTTCCCGACGAGATGGTGCTCTATCCGGGCCATGCCTACGGCGGGGAGCATGCGCCGCTGTCCGAAGTGCGAAAGATTAATCCGGTCTTCCGCTAGCGCATAGCGCGTGCCCGCCGAGGGTGTCCGGGACAGGCGCAAAAGCGTCCCGGACAGGGCGAGCGCCCGCGCGGACGGCTATTTTTGCGGTGGGTGGCGTTGGCCCCGAATTGGCACTGGCGGGGGTCAGACGTTGATGCGCGGTGCTCCGGACTCCGCGCCCCAAGGTCGCAGACTGAGATGATGGGTTGCCACAAGGTACGAGCGGGAGGCAACAGCCCTCCACGTGCCCGTTGATAGCGAGGAGCCACTCCTCCGGGAGCCTCGCCAGCGGGAGCCACACGTAGAGCGGTGACGGGAAACGCTGCGGGCGTGGACCGGTGGCCAGAAACCTCGTTGGGGAAGCAGCACACAACTGCTCGCATCCACCGGAACTCTTCTACCCTCATTTTTGTCTGGCAGAGAGAAGGCCAGAAGAAGATCGTCTGAGGTTGCGCGGAGCGCGCGATCACGCACTCGTTTGTACGCCGCCCCCGTGGAGGTCGAAGAAACGGCGAGGCCGCAACAGGAACGGTCGAGCGCGCGTTACCTTGCGAGGCCCCAATCTTGAATGGGAACACGCATGCCGCGGCTTCGACGCCTAAGCCTATCGGCGGCGCTCACACTCGCCGTGGGATGCCGCAATGCGCCGGCCCCGGCGCCTGCCGCGGAAACGACGACGGCCGCGGACGTGTCCGCCCCGTCGCCGGACGATGCTCCGTACGCCGAAGCGCGCACTGTGGATGTGCCGGGAGATCTCCCGGTTTTCTACGTTGCTGGACGCCGCAACACCACCGAGCGCATGGTCTTCCTCCACGGTGCGTGCACACATGGCCTCGGCTACATCCAGGCCTTCCAGACCACCGCACGAACGCGCGGCTCGCTGATGGCGCTTCAAGGTGAGCACGATTGCGGCCGCGGCATGCGAAGCTGGTCGTGGGATCTCGAGAAGCTCGACGCGCGCATCGACGCAGGATTCCGCGCCGCCCGTGACGAGAGAGCCGGCCCCATCGTGGCCATCGGCTATTCGCAGGGCGCGCTGGTCGCGGAGAAACTGGCGGCCAAGTATCCATCGAAGTACCGACGCATCATTCTCATGGGCGCGCCGCGCACCGCGGATGCGCGATCGCTCACGAAGCTGGAGGGCGCGGTGCTCATGGCGGGCACATTCGACAACCGCGCCGTGATGAAGGAGGGCGTGGCCGCGCTAACGCGTACGAACGTGCCCGCAACGTTCATCGAGATCCCCAACGCCCGCCACGGGGCGCTGCTCGAAGGGGAGCGCATCATGGACGAGGCGTTCACGTGGCTGCAGACCCACGCGAAGGGCGCGACGGGCAACGAGGCGACGGCGCGGGAAAAGCCGGAAAAGCTGGAGCCACTGCGCGCCAATTGGCTCGAGACGCTGGACCTAGGAAACGGCGACCAAGCCGTCGTGTCCGTCCCGATGGGCGCCACCGAGCCGCGTCCGCTCATGCTCGCGATGCACGGTGCCGGCGATCGCCATGATTGGGCCTGCGGCGGATGGCGCCTGGGAAACGATGCCTACCCGTTCATCGTGTGCCCGCGCGGGACGCCCATGGGCGGCAACGTCTACGCCTGGAGCAGCGCGGAGCAAATCGAGCGACTCGGGTTGCAGGCCATCGAGGAGGTGCGCCGCCGCTACGGCTCCTACGTCGCCACGACCCCTGTCACCTACGCCGGCTTCTCCCAGGGCGCCACCGCCGCGGCGCCCTTCCTCGTGCGCCGCGCCTCCGAGTTTCCCACGATCCTTCTCGCCGAAGGCGCCTACGCCTCCACAGCCTCCCCGGACTTCGCCCGCCGTCTCGCCCGCGGCGGGGTCCAGCGCGTCGTGCTGGTCTGCGGCACGGGCCACTGCTTCGAAAACGCCCGCCGCGCGCGCCCGGTGTTGGAGCGGGCGGGCCTCACGGTCTTCGTCGGGGGCGACGCGTCCTCGGGCCACAATTTGAATCTTCCGATGCAAAGGGCCCTCCGCAGATCCTGGAAACCGTGGTTCGACGGCGTCCCCGGCTGGTCTCAGTTTCCCGAATAGCGCCACCCGAGCCACGGCGACAGCGTCGCAAACGGCAACATCCACGCATCGGTGGGATCGGTCACCGCCACCACCGGCCGCACCCCGGGCAAGCCGTGACCATGCACAAAAGCCATGGCAGCCCGCCACGGCCATTGAAGAACCGCGAGCGCGTGCCGATAGAACGCCGTGCCCGTGGGGTCGATTTTGATCCATGCGAACACCACCGCCGTGATGAGCGCGCACGCGACCAGCAAAGCCACTCCCTTGGCCCGCCGCAACACAACGCCGCTCAGCGCCGCAAGCAGCACGGGAAAAAACACGAGCCCCGCAGCATCGGATAGCTTGCCCGTGAGAAACCCGGGCCAGTGCGCTTTGAGCACGTGGTCGTTGAGGATCAACACGGCCACCGACGCCATCATCAGCGGATGGGCGATGAGCACGATGTACAGCGGCGCCGTGCGATCCGACGAAGGTGTCACGGGGTTCTCTCCGCTTCCTCGACGGAGGGCCCGTAAATGGAGAAGAAGTTCGGTCGGACCGCGGGAGCGGGACAAGGCGTGCCTTCGCAGAGCCTCTCGAGAATGACGGCCACCTTCCAGCGCTGACTCTCGAAGGACTGCCCCTTCGTGGCATGGATCGAGACGTCGAAAAAGTTGTCGCTGCTATCTCCAACCGACACGGACTCGATGCGTGAAACATCGTTGGCCGATTCCGGATACGCTTCGAACCGCAGTGTGCCCGGGCCCTCAGGCACCACGGCATCCACAGTCACCCAGTCGAGCGACTCGATCGTCGCAAAAAAATCGACCTTACCCTCCGCCCTGCCGCGTTGATCGACCGTGATCTCGACCTCGTCCCGGGCGGACGACACGAACAGAGGCGTGGGGTTGAGAAGCTGGACGGATGCGCCGCCAGGCGGATCGCATGTGTCGTCCTGGCACCCGTCACAATCGCCCGTTGCAGTGATCCGCTCGATGCGCTCGCCCGGAAAAACGACGAACCCCTGCCCCACCGCGTCTTCGGGTTTGTCCGTCTTCCATTTCCAGGGACGCCCCGTGATACCCCGATTCAACGTAACGATGACCTTGGAGTTCGACTCCACTTTGTAACGATAGGCTTGTCCCTGCGGCGGCGACGTTTCGGGAGGCAGCGTCGCGTCGAGACGCCATCCCTCCGGAGCCGACGTCGCCAGTGACGCAAACGCCGCTGCGGTCAAACCGATCCGAATGCGCCAAGGCGACACGGGCTTGTTCATGCTCGCGGAAAAGCACGATACGGGCCGCGCAGAGAAAGGAACGATCCGCGAACGAGAACGAATGGGTGTGCAATCGCGTCGACACCTGACGCGATCGCATTGTCATGCGCTACTGGCCGCAGAGGCTTGGCGCGGGATGCGCGCTGCAGTAACTCGCATCGCTTGGTGGCGAGATCGCCAGCACCGCAGTTTGCGATACGAGGCGCGGGCGCGCGCCGCAGGTGTCGGCGGTGGCTGGCTGCTCCGACGCCGCGCAAACACCCGCCTCGTTCGGCGTCGTCCATGCTTGGCCGGTGGGGTACACCACGTTCATCGCGTAGGCGCCCGTCGGCAAGCAGCCGTACGCCAAGTCCATCGGCCGACGGAACTTGGCCGTCAATGCCGCTTTGAACGCGGCCTCGTCGGCCACGATGCGGTTGCCCGCCTTGTCGGTGTCGTGCGTAATCACCACCACGCCGGGCTTGGTCACGTCGAGCGGATCCAGGCAGATCACCGAGGGGCGCACGGCCACGATGGCCTCTCCCAAAGGATCCCGCAGATCTGTCGGCGCGGTCGCCGTGCTGGCGATATCTTTGTAGATGGTCAGGCCCTGCGAAATCACGACGGGGCCCGACACCACGCGCGACGGCGTCTTCGGGATCTTCGCGAACACCACCATCGGATAGAGCGACGGCAACGTCGAATCGGGAACGTGATCCGCCGCGTCGATGGTTCCATTGCCATCGACGTCCTCGCGCGTATAAATCAGCGCCGTCCCGTTCCGCACGGGAAACGAGAAAGGCCGATTGGACGCCTCGTCCACCTCCGTCGCAGGCACCCCTGCCCCGAGGCGCACCCGAACGAACGACTGCTCCAGCGCGGCAGGATCCGCCGGATCGACCTTCGCCAATTGGAAGTCCGCCGGCATGACCACCTGAAGTGGATTGTCATTCGGCACCGGCTTGGGATTGAGAACCTCCCTCGAATGGAAGATCGGCCGCTCCGTCGGCAGCGGCAGCCCCAGGGTTACCGCGACTTCACCGATCTTCGCGCCATCGGGGCCTATTTGCCAAACGCCGGGCGACCGCTGCGTACCCAGCGCAAGCTGGCGATAGCGCGGCGCTTTGCCCGTTGCCACCTCGGCAGCGTTTTCGATGGCGCCACCGGCAACGTCCCCGCGCGTCGGCAAATTCGATATCGAAAACGATGGATCGAAGTTCCCATCGCGATCGTAGAAGCCTCGCACTTGGTACACCCCGCCCGCGAGCGGCCCCACGGACCACGTGGCGCTCACCGTCACCGGGGGCGTCGACGCCTCGGGACACCAGCGCGAGCCATTGGAATGGAACGTCAGCGAACCACGAACACTGGCAAACAACGTCTCACCCGCCACGACGTTGAAGCTGGCCGCCGAGCGCCCCACGCCCTCGGGCGGCGGCAGCAGACGCACGTCCAGCACCAGGAGATTCGCCGCGCCGAGCACACGGCCGTTCTCCGTGCACGGCAACGCGCCCGTGTACGTCACCGTCCCCTCGAGCGCCCCCGACGCCTGCCCGTATTGATCCGATGCGAGAAAGATGTCCGGATCGCCGCACGCCCCGAAGGCGAGCGACCCCAGAACCACTGCGAGCGCCCGGCCAATTGTCGACTTGTGGGAAATCATTTCCAAGCTCATAGCGAGTACGTGAAGAAAGCCATGAAACGGCGCCCGATTCGATTTCCATAGGGATGCATCTGCAATGGATCGCTGTCCGAATCCCCCAACAGGTTGAAGACGGTTCCGGAGATTTCCGCCTTGTCTTTGTAAAATCGATACCCCAACCGGGCATTGAGCAGCATGTAGGCGCGCACGTCGAATTGCTGGTACACGACGCCGTCGGCCGTGGCGATCTTCTCCTGCCAGACTTGGGCCGATTGGTAGTGCCAGCTGACCTCACCGTTCAGGCCCATTTTGGTACGAACCTGGACACCCGCGTTGACCTTGTGCCGGCTGGTGCGCTTGTCCTCGGGGATGGCGCACGACGACGGCTTGTCCTGCGTCGACACGTTCAAGGCGTAATTGGCGAAGACGTCGAGCCCTTCCACCGGATACACGCGCGCGCCGAGCTCACCGCCGCCGACGTTGTGCGTATCGCACTGATTGGTAAAACCGCCGAACGTCGCAATGTAGCGCCCCGCGCTCGGATCGAAGCCGCCCGCGCCGCGCAGGCGGTCGGAAAGGGTGACGTTGCGGTTGTCCTGCACCGCAATGAGATCGGTGACCCGCTGGTAATACGCGGTCACGTCGAACTCGAACAAATCGCTCTGCTGATTGAGATAGCCAATTTCCGCCGAGATGATTTGCTCCGGCTGCAGCCGGCTGCCATCTTCGCGACCATTGCCCGAATAATAGAGGGCGCCGGGCACGCTGAGCATGATCGGCAATCCGACGTACGCCTCGAGGAAGCTCGGCGAGCGGAAGGCGGAAGCCCCCACCAGGCGAAACGCCTGCCGATCCGTGGGCTTGTAGATGACCGAGGCACGCGCCGAGGGGACGATCTTCTTCAGGTACGGGACGTAGTCGAGACGCCCCGAGCCCACGATGTTGAATTGCTTGCCGAAGTGAATCGAATCTTGAACGTACGTCGAGCCGTGGTGCTCGATGTCGTTGCCGCGCAGGTACTCCCAGCTGACGTCTTTGAGGCGATAGCCCAGCCCGAAGTGAACGTCGTGCGTGATGTTCTCGCCGAAGGTACCGACGAACTCCGCCTCGGTGTTGAACACGTTCTGGCGAGGATGCGACGTATAGAGCGTATGGCCGATGTAATCGTACGCGGCCTGGCCGGTGCCCGACAGGCGGGTGAAGTACGTGCGGGCGTTGAAGTTCTTGCTCTTGAAGTCGACGGTGATGTCGCCGTTCGCCGCGTCGAAGTTGTACTCGTTCAGCGGGCCGATGCCGTACACATCGAGCTTGCTGTTCGCGTAGCCGCCGCCGACGTCCAAGGACATGTCCTTGCCGAAGCGCTTCGACGTGCGAATGTCGATGCGCTGCGACTCGGCGCCGGTGAATTGATTGACCGGCGCGAAGAGCACGTCGGAGCGCCCGCCGTCGATCTCACGCGTCCATTTGGGGTAGCGCGTGTAGCCGGCGGAAATGCGGTATCCAATGTCGCCCTGGCGGCCGGTGGCCCATGCCGAGCCATAGGCCTGTTGCTGATCACCATAGCCCACGCGCAAACCGGGTTTCCCCTCGCCCGGGGCAATGGGAATGATGTTGATGACGCCGGCGAAGGCATTGGCACCGTAAAGCGCCGATCCCGGCCCGCGAATGATTTCGATGCGCTCGATTTGGTCGACGTCGATGGACAGCAGCTCCCAGAAGGTGGAGCCGAGAATGTCGTTGTAGACCGAACGCCCGTTGACCAAAACGAGGACTTTGTTCGCCAGGCGGCTATTGAAGCCGCGCATCGAGACGTTGCTGTCGCCCCCGGTGATCTCCATGACGTCCATCCCAGCGACGCGGCGGAGCAGCTCGGGGATGCGCGTGATGCCGGACAGGCGAATGTCCTGCTGCGTGATGACCGTCGTCGAGCTGGGCGCATCGAGCGGGCTTTGCTTGCCGCGCGAGGCGGTAATGATCGTCTCTTCGTAGACGTCTTCCGTGCGCGCCTCGCCGACGATGGCCTGGGGGATGGGCGCGGCGGGTTTTTGCGGCTCGGTGGACTTTGCCTCCGCCGGCTTGGGGGGAGTCGGCACCTCGCCCGGGGCAATGGGCGTAGGCCCCGCGGGCTCGGGCGCCGGCGGCTTCGTTTCGGCGACCTTTTGCGCCGCGAGCCGGTCCTCCAATTGCGCGAGCACCAATTCGACCTCGACCCGATCGGGCGGATTGGTGGCAATGTATTCTTTGTAGCCCGCGACCGCCGTATCGAGCTCTCCCGCCTCGGCGCGCGCGCGGGCGATGTTGAACACGACATTGGGGTGCGGGAGTATCTCGTTCGCCTTTTCCAGTTCCGCGATGCCCTCGGCATATCGCTTTTGCTGGACCAATTGCATTCCATTCTTGAAATGCCGGCGAGCTTCCGTTCGGGCGTCCGCCAGGGCGCTCGAGGAAACGAGAATGCTCAGCAAAAAGGCGAACCCGGAGGCGCACCTTCTCGAGGCATATGCCCGCAGCCCCGGCTTGGAGGGCCGCTCTTGGCGCACTGCAATTTTGAAATTGCTCACTAGTAGGGATCTGGCTTGTAGGGATCGGGCTTGAACGAGCTACCCGGATCTCCCTTGGGGACATCCGGCCTCTTGCGAGGAGACTGCGGGACGGCCACCGGAACGAGCGTGACGCTGATGCTTTCCGCCCTGGGATCGACGGAAAGAGGAGACGGTTTGAAACCTTTTTTCTCCATCGTGAACCGATGCTCTCTCGTGGCCTTCTGGCCGGAGAGCATCACATCACATGGGGTGCTCGCGCAAAGTTCTTGTCCATCTTCCGACACAATGGCGCCTGGGGGATCGCTCTCCACGTGGATGACACGCGGGGCGGCACTGGCCGACGGTGCAACGGGCGCTGGCGCGGCGACTTCTTGCGCGCTGGCATTTGGCGCCTTGTGCGCCGGCGGCGTTGCGGCCATGGCCGCGGCCGACTCACGCTGTTGCGACATCAAATGCACGACGGCGGCAACGGCACCTGCGCCCACGAGCAAGGTGCCCCCGAGGAGCACGCCAATCAGCGCCTTCCGCCCCGTCGACCCCACCAGCACCGGCGGGTCATCGGGCCGTCGCACGAGCACCGTCTTCTCGCTCGACGGCGGCACCGGAATGTGCGGCCGCACACCGGGCCCCAACCCGTGTGCTGCTGCCCCGTGTGGTCCTGACGGTTGATCGGGAGATAGGAACGGATGGCGCGGCGAGGCAAAGGGCCCGCTCACATCGATGGAACCATCTTCCGAGAGGCCCTTGATGGCGAGCAAGAGGGCGCTCATCGAGGCGAACCGGCGCGCTGGATCTTTCTCCAGACAGCGGTACACGATGGCTTCCATCTGCGGCGAAAATGCCAGCGAGGGCGCCATCGAGTGCATGTTCGGGAGCGGGTCGTTCACGTGGGCCATCAGCGTGGCGATGTTCGCGCCACCGCGGTCGTACGGCACCTTCCCGGTGAGCATCTCGAAGAGCATGATGCCCAGCGAATAAACGTCCGCGCGGGGCGTAAGGGCCAGACCGAGGATCTGCTCGGGCGCCATGTACTTGGGCGACCCCATGAACACGCCTTCTTGCGTGTGATCCTGCGCGTCCGTGGTCACGTCTTTGACGAGACCGAAGTCGAGCACCTTGACGTTGTCGCGCTCGTCGCCCTTGTTCGTCAGCATGATGTTGCCGGGCTTGAGATCCCGGTGCACCACGCCGAGGCCATGCGCCTCGCGCAAAGAGCGACAGATCTGCGCCGCAATATGCCGCACGCGCTCCTCGGGAAGCGGCCCATCGTCGCGCAGCGCGATCGAGAGGGTGCGCCCCTCGATGTACTCCATGGCGATGTAATAGATCTCTTCGTTCTCGGACTTGCCGTAGTCGAAGATGGTGACCGTATTGGAGTGCGTGAGCTTCGCGGCCGTGGAGGCTTCGAGGAAGAAGCGCCTGCGGAACTCCGGATCGTCCTCGCCGTCGTAGCGCGGGCTCAGAATTTTCAGCGCGCACACACGCCCGAGCGGCGCCTGCTCCGCGCGATAGACTTTGCCCATACCACCGCGCGCAATCACCGCGTCGATGCGGTAACGGCCATTGATGGTGCGACCAATGAGCGGATCGGGCCCCGACTGGCGAGCCGCGCCCACGACGCCGCCCGTTCCACCGGCCCCACCTGAGGAATGCTGAGGACCTCGTGCATTCATCGGATTCTCGGCGTTGGCCCCTCCTCCTTGACGCCTATCGGACATGGCTTCACGGTGCTTCGACTCGGTTGTTCAGCTAGATCGCAAGAGTTTGCTGAGACCGATTCCCGATGTCAAATCCGAAACAAAGAATCGATCTACTCGTGAACGCTATCCTGGCCCCCTGATGTAGTAAACGCGCCCACCCATTGGGGGTCGCGACCACCGTGTTTGGCCCAGCATAGCCCAGCGCCGCGCCTCAGTGACAGCACGGTCATGCCCCGCGGGCGCGCAAGATCGTTCGCGGCGGGATTTTTAGCGTGCGCAACGGTGGCCCGCCGCTTGCGCAAACGCCACTCATGAACTTTCTTGGCTTGAATCGCCAGCTCGGGGCATTCCTTCTCGCCTCCCTTCCGTGGCTCGCCGCCGCCTGCTCCTCGTCTTCCGAATCGGCGTCGGATCATCAAGGAGGGGCCAATGCTCCTCCCCCCGCGTCCGAGGCTCCGCCCGGTGATGAAACGCCGGTGCAGGACGACGCAGCGCGGGCCATTGCCGAGGCAGACATCGTTCAAGCCGCCGGCGGGCGCCTCTATGCGATGTCGCGTCTGGGCAGCGTGTCCGTGGTGGACATCTCGCATCCGGGGCAGCTCACCCTCCTGGGGCAGCTGCGCATCGCCGGCGAGCCGTTCGAGATGTACCGGCGGGGCGATCAACTCGTCGCCATGGTCAATGGCGCGTACATGCGAGACGGCACGCCGTGCACCGCGATGGGGTCGACCTATCGGCCTCGCCCCACCGATTCGGGTGCCGCCGTCGTCGTGATCGATATCGTCGATCCGGCGCATCCGCGGGTGGTGGACACCTTCCCCGTTCCCGGGGACATCGCCGATTCGCGCATGGTGGGCGACGTTCTCTATCTGGCCACCTACGACAACGGCCAGTGCTGGCAATGCGGACCCATGCCGCGAACGTTGCTCACCAGCTTCGATCTTTCGACGCGGTCGCAGCTCCGCATGGTCGATCAACTCGCCTTCGCCAGCGGCCCCTTGGGGCAAAACTCGTTCACGCAGATGCCGTGGAAGCGAAGCATCGTGGCCACGAAGGACCGGCTTTACATCGGAGGCATGGCCGACTCGCCCTACCCCGACTACCCCAATGACACGGGCATCGGTGAAGGCCTCCTCGAGGTCGTCGATGTGACGGATCCCAAAGGCGCGCTGGTTCGCAGCGCCACGCTTCCGCTGGTCGGCCCCGTATTGAGCCGCTGGCAGGTCGACGAGACGGACGGCGTTCTGCGGGTGGTCACCCAACGCGGGGCCGGTGTCTCGGCCAATGGCACGGGCATGCCCGTGATCGAGACCTTCAAGATCGAGACCCCGCGCACGTTCACGCGCCTCGGGTACGGGCAACTTCAGCTGCCCATGCAGGAGGGACTGCGCGCGGTTCGGTTCGACAAAGAGCGGGCGTACGCCATCACATTCCGAACGACGGATCCCCTCTTCGTCATCGATTTGTCCAATCCGGCGGCCCCGCGCCAGCGCGGCGAGGTCCACATGCCCGGCTACATTTTTCACATGGAGCCGCGGGGCAATCAGGTGCTCGGACTTGGCATCGATTCGACGGACCCGGCGGGGCCGCTCAATGTCTCGCTCCTCGACGTGCAGGACCTCGACCATCCGACGTTGGTGCAGCGCCTCGCGTTCGGGCCGCCCGCGCAAGGGTCCCGCTTTGGCGGGCAGTTTCTGCTCCCGGAAGATCAGGATCGCATTCAAAAGGCCTTCCGCGTGATCGGCGGCGGCCAGCGCACGGACCTCGTGGTCGTTCCCTATGCAAACGGCGATGGCGCGTACTCCGTGGGTACCCGCCGCGACGCCTGCGCCTCGGCCACGGGCGGTGTGCAGCTCGTCGACTGGTCCCACACGAGCAGTCGCCCGCTGACGATGCGGGCCTTGCTTCCCTTGCGCGGTCACCCTCGCCGCGCCTTCGCCAACGGCGAGGAGCTGCTCACCATCAGCGAGTCGAACGTGCGCGCCTTCTCCCTCGCGAGCCGCGACGAAGCCGTGCAAACGGCCGATCTCCAGATCGAGTCCTGCCCGTACGCCGATGGCTACGAGCACCCCTACGATTACTACTACAACGAGGGAGACGACACCCACGGCGGCGGCTACTTTGGATGCTCTGCGACCCCGGGGGCACGCAGCCAGGGCTGGATCGTTCTGGCGGGCTTGCTCCCTCTGTGGATCGTGCGCCGCCGCCGCTCACGCTGACGCGCGTTCGAAGGTGCGGCGGTATTCGGTGGGGGGCACGCCCATGATGCGCGCGAAGTGATGGCGCAGGTTGGCCTCGCCCCCTAGGCCGCACAACTCCGCGATGCGCGCGGGGGTCTCGCGCGTCGACTCGAGCAGGGAGCACGCCTTCTGAACGCGCTGGGCGAGGAGCCACTTGAGCGGCGGCATGCCTGTCGCTGCGCGAAAGTGCCGGATCAAGGTGCGCGGCGTGAGGTGCTGCCGCTTGGCCAGATCCGCAATGGTGAGCGGCCGATCGAGGTGCCGGAGCGTCCAGTGGAGCAAAGGCGCCAGGCCCTCGTCGTCGGTCTTGGGCAGCGGCGTTTGCAGGTACTGCGCTTGCCCGCCCGGCCGATGCGGCGAGATGACCAGCCGGCGCGCGAGAACGTTCGCGATGCGCGCGCCGAAGTCCAAACGCACCAAGTGCAGGCAGAGATCGAGCCCTGCGGCGACACCGGCGCTGGTGAGCACATCGCCGTCGTCGACGTAGAGGACCGATGGATCGACGCTCACCTTGGGGTAGCGCTTGGCGAGAATGTCCGCGTAGAGCCAGTGCACGGTGGCCCGGCGCCCATCGAGCAGCCCCGCCTCGGCCAGAACGAACGCGCCGGTGCAGAGCGACACGATGCGCGCACCGCGTGCGTGCGCCTTGCGCACGGCATCGACGAGATCGGGTGGCGATGACTCGAGCACGTCGGCGCAGGCCGGGACGATGAGCGTGTCGGTCTTGCGGGCCTTGGCCACTTCGCCAAGGCCGTACGTGGTGCCGGCGACGAAGCCTGCGCCCGTGCGCGTGCGCCCCGGAACGCGCGCGCAGACGCGCAGCTCGTACCACGGATTCATGATGTCGAGCCGCGGCCGCCCGAAGACTTCGCACGGAATGGCCACTTCGAAGATGGGCACGTCGTCGCTGACCGCGAGGAGGACGCGTCGAGAAGGCATGTCATTTATTTAGCGCACATTGTCATTCTTGCCACTGGTGAACGATGCCGCCCCGCCACATCGTCCCCACCATGAATCGACTCCAAGGCAAGCCTTGGTTGGTGCTGGCGGTCGCCTCGGGGGCGAACTTCCTCACCGTTCTCGACCTTTGGGTGGTGAGCATCGCCTACCCGGAGCTCGAACGGGCCTTCGCGCCAACCACGCTCTCGGATGTGTCGTGGATCCTGAACGTGTACGCCATCCTGCTGGCGGCATTCCTCATCCCCGCGGGGCGCCTCGCCGATGGCATCGGCCGGCGCACCTGCTTTCTCGCGGGCCTGGTGCTCTTCGGTGTCGCATCGCTGGGGTGTGCGCTCGCGCCTGCGCTCTCCGTGCTCATTGCCGCGCGCGCCGTCAAGGCGATGGCGGCGGCCATGCTCATGCCCACGTCGCTCGGGTTCGTGCTGTCGGCCTTCCCCTCGCAGCAGCGCAGCATGGCCGTGGGCATCTGGGCCGCCGTGGGCGCGGTCGCGGCGAGCAGCGGTCCGGTGCTCGGGGGCTTGCTCATGACCCTGAGCTGGCGCTGGATCTTCCTAATCAACGTCCCGCTCGTCGTCGTGGCGGCCATCCTCGGGGCGCTTTGCTTGCCCGGCGGCGATGCGCGCGTCCGGCGGCGCATCGATGGGTTCGGCGCGATCCTGATCTCCCTCGCGATGGGGCTCGGTTGCACGGCCTTGGTCGAGGCTCGGGAGTGGCCCCCGTGGCGCACGTGGTCTGCGCTGGGTGCGGGGCTCCTTCTCGCGGTGGGCTTCGTGGTGCACGTTCGACGGCACCCCGAGCCCATCGTCTCCCCCGCGCTCTTCGGCGTGCAACGCTTCCGCAGCGGGGCGTGCGGCATCTTCGCATACTACGTGGGCTTCTCCGGGATGCTCCTAGGCTCCACGTTGCTGCTCACCGATGCCTGGCATTTCTCGGTGCTTCGCGCCGCGCTCGCGATTGCACCGGGCCCCATGACCGCAAGCATCGTGTCGCCGTTCGCCGGGCGCATTGCCGGGCGCCTCGGCCCGCGCAACGTCGTCTTCACCGGCGCGCTCATCTTCGCCATGGCCGCCGCGTGGCCGCTGGCCATGGCGCGCACCTCACCGGCGTACACGCTCGTGCTTCTTCCGAGCCTGCTCCTCTGGGGCATCGCCAACGGGCTCCTTCAGCCGACGCTCTTCGCCACCGCCGATGCCGTGCCCCGCGAGGAGCTCGCGTCGGCCTCGGCGGTGTTGACGATGGCGCGGCAGCTCGGGTCGGCCTTCGGCGTGGCCGTTCTCGTCTCGGTGCTGGGCACCGACCCCGGTGCGGGCTTGGGCGGGCTTCGGCGCGCCTGGGTGGTGGTCCTTTTTACAGCGGTACTCACGGCATTCTCACAAGGAGATCGATCATGGATACGCACTTTCTCGAGCTCATGGAGCTCGCGTCCCACCTCCGCGCCCGCGAAGTCTCGTCGCTCGATGTAACGCGTGCGCAACTGGAGCGCATCGCCGCGTTGGACGGAGCGCTCTGCAGCTACGCGCACGTGACGGCGGACATGGCGCTGGCCCAGGCCAGGGCGGCCGATGCGGAAATCGCCGCAGGCCGATACCGCGGACCGCTGCACGGGGTGCCCATCGCCGTGAAAGACCTCTGTTGGACCGAGGGCATCCCCACCGCGGGGGGCATGGCCATCCACGCCGGCCACCGTCCCACGGAAGACGCGACCGTGGTGCGGCGTCTCAAAGAGGGCGGCGCCGTGCTCCTGGGCAAGCTGCAGCTCACCGAGGGCGCGTACTCGGATCATCACGCGTCGATCGCGCCGCCGAAGAATCCCTGGGATGCCGAGGCGTGGCCCGGCATGTCCTCCAGCGGCTCGGGCGTGGCCACGGCGGCGGGGCTCTGTCATGGCGCACTCGGCTCCGACACGGGCGGGTCGATCCGCTTTCCGTGCGCCGCCAACGGCGTGACCGGTTTGAAGCCGACATGGGGTCGCGTGAGCCGATACGGCGTGATGGAGCTGGCCGCTTCGCTGGACCACATCGGACCGATCGCCCGCAGCGCCGCCGATGCGGGCGTGATGCTCCAAGCGATCGCGGGCAATGATCCGAAGGATCCCACCGCGCGCCGCGAACCGGTACCGGACTACCTCGAGGGCGCCTCGCGCGGTGTGCAGGGCCTGCGCATCGGCATCGACGAAGCCTGGACCGACGACGTCGCCCCCGAGACGAGGGCCATGCTGGTGGGTGCCATGGAGGCCTTCGGCGCGCTGGGCGCGGACATCGTTCGCGTGCGCTTTCCCGATGTGACGCAAGCCATCGCTGACTGGTTCCCGCTCTGCGCGGTGGAGGCCGCGGTCGCCCACGAGGCCAGTTACCCTGCGCGCAAGAGCGAGTACGGCCCCGTGCTCGCGCAGGTCCTCGAGGACGGCCGCGCGCTGTCCGGCACCGAGTACCAAAAGATTCTGCTGCGCCGGATGCGCTTCCGCGGCCTCGTCGACGCGACCTTCGACGCGCTCGATCTGCTGCTCCTACCCGTGCATCCCCTCGCGCCGCCGACGTTGGCCACGATGCGCGCGCTCGGAGAGCAACCCGACCTCGTGCGGCGCATGCTTCGCTACACGTGCCCGTTCGACATGACCGGGCACCCCGCCTTGACCTTGCCCGGCGGCTTCACCGCGGGTGGGATGCCCCTCGCCTTTCAGCTGGTGGGTCGGGCGATGGACGAGTCGACCCTGATCCGCGCCGGCGTGGCCTTTCAGGGGGTCACGACCTGGCACCGCCGGCATCCGGAGCTGCCAGCGAGCGCATGATCCGGGCGAGCTCGCGTTCGCGCTCGGTGTCGGAAGCCTCGAGCCCCGCCGCCGCCCCCTCGAAGTCCGCCGGCGACAAGTTTTGCCCGAGCTTCCACTTCCCCTCGATGCGCGCGATGGGCATGCGAATGCCCACGATGGCACGCAAGAGCCCCTCGATGTACTTCGGTGGCGCGTCATCGACGCGCCAGGGGTGTGGCCGCCCGGCCTCGTGCTTGTCGGTGAGCCGCGTAACGATGCCCAGGAGCGGCGCCGGCGCCTCGATGGTCTCGATGGCGCCATAGGCCTGGACCGCGATGTAGTTCCAGGTTGGTACCTTGCGCCCGTTTTCACGCTTGCTCGGATAAAACGACGGTGAAATGTAGGCGTGCGGCCCCGTGAAGGAGAGCAGCGACTCGATGTCCTTCGCCGACGTCTTCCACTGCGTATTGGCGCGCGCGATGTGACCGTACAGGGTCCCGAGCGGCCCCTCGTTCGGCTCGAGGTGAATCGGCAGGTGCGTCGCCACGAGCCCGTCCGACCCGTACGTCACCAACGTGCCAAAGCCGATGCGCACGATGGTGTCGTGCAGCACATGAGTGCGCTCCTCGCGAAAATGGCCGGGCATGTACATGAGTGGACGCGCATTTAGGGTGGCGGCGGGCGAGCGTACATGTGCATTTGTGCGAATGGCCGTAGGTCAAAGCTCGTAGGATGTGCCCGATGCCTTTGGGACGACGTTCTCGAGCACCAGCGGGCGCTCGATTTATCGAAGAGGGGACCACGATGAAATGGGTTATGGCCGTTGCACTCGTCACCGTCGCCTGTAGCAAAGGCGGAACCGCCGGCGGAACCGGCGACAAATGCGTCACCTCGGGCATCGAGCTGACCGCAGCGAGCGGCGTCAAGGTGGAGGGCAGCCCCACCTTCGAGAAGATTCGACAGGCGGGCAAAGTCATCGTCGGCGTGAAAGCCGACGAGCCGAACCTCGGCTACAAAGACGCCGACGGAAAGCGCTGCGGCTTCGACGTGGAAATGGCCCAACTCATCGCCGCCCGCCTGGGCATCGAGCCGTCGAAAATCGAATACCGCGAAATCCCCACCACGAACCGCGAGACAGCCCTCAAAGGCGGCGAAATCGATTATTACATCGGCACCTATTCGATTACCGACAAGCGCAAAAACGAAGTCGGCTTCGCCGGGCCGTACTTCATTGCAGGGCAAGATCTCTTGGTCCGAAAGAGCGAGTCGTCCATCACCGGGAAAGATTCCCTCCAGGGCAAGCGGGTATGCGCCTCCACGGGCTCCACCCCGCTGCAGCGCGTGCGGTCCCTCAAGTTGACCGACGATGCGAACATCACCGAGTTCAAGGCCCCCTCCGAGTGCGTATCGCAATTGCTCGATCAGAAAACCGACGCGGTGACCACCGACGACGCCATCCTCAAGGGCTTCGCCGCACAAATGCCCGCCAAGATGAAGGTCGTCGGCCAGCCTTTCAGCCAAGAGAAATACGGCGTCGGCGTCCGCAAGGAAGACGTCGCTTTTCGTAATGCGGTGAACGACATCCTGGAGGCGGCGATCAAGGACGGCAGTTGGAAAAAGATCTACGATGGCACCTTGGGGCTCTCGGGCTCGACGGCCGTGGCGCCTGCGGTGGAGCGGTATTAGCCATTTCACGGGACTCCAGCCGGACCATACGTACACGTCGCACGCGACACCTCGAAGTGGAGTGCCACATCGGAGGTGCGCTTGCACGTGCCTTTGCAATCACCCGCGAGCTCGTCGCACGACCGATTCGTCGCCGCGTCGATGCAGGTGAGATCTGCATTGCACGAAGCGTGTCGATAGTCACAGGCTTCCCCGATGCCTGGCAGACGTGTGCACACCTTCGTTTGCGGATGGCAATACCCACCGTACGCGCAGTGATCCCCGTCGCAAGGTTCACCGAGAGCGTAAAATGGCTTGCAGGTCCCCGTCGGTGCATTCCCCGGCCGCGCGCAGTACCCGACCAGAGGATCACATACACGACGGTCGACCTTGTCCTTCGAAAGCCCCTCGCACGTCTCGCCCAGAGCGAGATCCCACCTCGTGAGGTAGCACTTGAGGTTCTGCGGACTCGGCGAGGCCTCCAGGCTTAGACAGCGGGCGTGCGTTCCGGGCCCCGAATCGGCACAGTCGTCGTCGTGCTCACACGATTGCCCCGGAGTAGCACGCCCATAGTTCAAATTGGTGCACGCGAGTGCAACAGCCAAATCGGCATGCGCCGCCGCATCCGGCGATGCCAAGGTGTCCGTGCATAGGGCCATGCGCGCCCGCACCGCATCGACGCACTTGCGCACGACCGAGCCCTTGTACCAAAGGCCTGGAATCGCCGACTGAGCTCCGGGCCACCACCACGCTATCGGGGCGCGGCACCGCGATGCATCGTATTCGTGGTTTGCCACCTGACAACAATCGCGCAACGGCTCGCAATAGGCCGGACGGAGCGCCGCGATGACTTCCTCCATGGTGTACATCGCGGTGTCGGCGTCGCCCGATCCATCAGCACCGTCGGAACTCGAGCAACCCTGCAATGTGGCTGCAAGCGCTGCGAGAGTCACAAGGGTAGCCGATGCAGTGCGGCCTAAGCGTGCCTTTGATAGGCAAACGGTAAGGATGTTGTGGACCATCGTGGGTGAATAGGTTGTTCGAGTGTCGTTCACTTCCCCCGGTCACCAGAGGAACTTCTCCCACGGATGGTCCATCAATTCTTCCCGCAACAGAAGCGTTGATGCACCATGCATGTCGCGAGTGGCTGCGTCAATTGCTCTTGATGACTCGGGCGAATCCCACTCCGATTCGCACTCCTCGCACAGGACATACAACGCCTGCGACCCGTTCTCCCGAGCGATGATCAATCTGCCCTGGCTACAGATCGGGCAGGTCCCTATGGCAGCGTAGTCGTTCATAACTGTGGTCCAGGTAGCCCATTTCCGGGGAAGCCGGTGATGATCTTGTTGGTACCTGCCCTAGTGACGATCGTGACGGAATCGAGATTCTGCCCTTGTCCGGAGAAACCTCCAGACCAACCGGAATTTGGACGCGGGATCACCCGAATATCCGCTCCGTTCACCGTGACCGGTTGAATCCCCATTTCTTGGCCGATGCTCCAGGCGTCATTGACGGCCGCAACGGCATCGCCATGGAATACGCCATGACTCGCCTTCTGCAGATTGTTTGTCTCATGAAGACCCACGTGTGCTTCACGAGTCTCTCCCGACCTGCTGACGATCGACCAATCTAGTGCTTCTGTCGCGGCTCCACAAGAAACGTTATGCACCAGAGCTTGCACACTGCCAACGAAGTACGAGTGGTTGCCAGCTACCTCGAAGTTGTACACAGTCGCGGTACCCACCGGTCGCTCCGGACGCTTTACGAAAAGAGGCTCGCCGCCGTTCGAGCGCACTTCGTCTCCGGTTGCGAGCATCCCCGCTGCGGTCCACCCTCGCCCTTCCACGAAAAAGGGATGCTCAGCCGTCGTGTGCACGACTTGTCCACGCTGGCTGCCGTTCGCGCTCTCGAGATGCACATCAACGAGCTCGTGCGAGGCGCGCACCGTCGTCCGCACCACGGCTCGGCATTCGGTGTATCCCGTCGTCTCGTTCCAAGAGAGCACCGAGTCCCCCGGACGAATCGTCTCGATGGGCTGCTTGCTCCCATCGCATGTTGTCACGAGCGTCCCCTCAGTGAAGCACCCGTCGCGAGCGATCAGTGATAACCCGTCGCCTGCCGCCCCTGCTTCCGCGATCGCACCGAGTCCGCCCGCCACGATAGCGACCGCCGTAGGAATGAACTCTCCCGCCTCGAAGTCGGACTGCGCGTAAGGCGTGGTGGGCGGCGTGAACGTGACCGCGGACTGGACAGCATTGATGGCGTCGCCGGCCACCCGCCCTAGTATCGGATCGTTCTTCATCGCGTTGAAGGGGGTGCTCGCGACACTGTTCCAAGCTCCCTTGCCCAGGAGGACTGCGGTATCGCCCCACCCCTTGGGCTCGAGATTGGACCTCCGCTCGGCCTCGAGGGCAAAGTTCGCCCAGGCAACCCCGAGCTCGACCATCGCCGTCGGCGAGCGTTCCTCCGGCGTCGTAGCTGCGGGCGACAACCCAGGATTTTTTACCGTGGTGACTTCTCCGCATCCGTCCTCGGGAGTCGCCCCGCAATACACGAAGGAGCCATGGTCGTAGCCCGCACTCCATCCACTACCACTCGAATAGCTCACGCCCTCCGTACCCGCATTCGTGACCGTGATGTCGTTCGGTGCAAGCAAGCCGGCGAGATCTGTAAGACGCTGCGGTGAGCCAAAAACGTACGCATACGGATTCAGGTCGCTCTTGAGCGCATGCACCGTCAGCGGATCTGCGCTGGCCCACTGACCGAGAGCCGGCACGTAATAGCGGAAACCGAAATACGTAAGCCCAACGCCAACGTCATCCTCTTTGCCGCTAAAGCGGTAGTGCTCTCGATAAGCCTTCCATCGCTCTGGGCGGTAATCGCTCTCGGTTTGGCCGAAGGCCTGATACGTCGTGCGCTCGACGAGCTCGCCCGTCCGCTTGTCGATGACCGCGCTCGTTGACCCCATTGGATCGGTCACCATGAAGAAGACATGCTGAGCGCCACCAACCTGACCTCGAGGCAACCGCTCGTCGTAGATCACGCGCGCAAGGGGATTGCCGCGGGCAATCAGATACACCGAGACGGTATCCTTCGTGCGTTCGTAGTCGCCATTTTGGAAGCGAGCGTGTTCCAGTCGAAGTGTGGCGAAGATTTCGCTCGTGTACGTGCGCTCGCGGGTGACGGGGTCCTCGACGGACTTCGTGATCCGTTCGCCGCCTGCGTCGTACGTGTAGTGAAAATCTGCGCCGCGGTCGCCGTTCACGCCCACGATGGGGTCGCGTTTCGCGCGAACCAGGCGCCCAACTTCGTCCCATTGGTACGAAAACGCGATGTTCAACGCCGCACCGGTCGGCCCCGGTTTCGTGACCGTAAGCTTCGTCAAATTCCCCGCGCCATCATAGCTCGCGTTCGCGCGCCCGCGCGCGCCCTCCGCCGACGCGATACGATTCGGTCCGTTCGTCGCGCCCCCGTAGGTCGCGGTTCCCATGGATCGGTCGTGAAAGGCGTGCGCGTCGTCGTCCGACTTCGTCAAGTTGCCTTGCCAGTCGAAGTCGTAGGTTTGCCACCTCACGCGTTTGTCTTGGTTCCCATCCGGAATCGGCCGAGTGTCCCCGCCCGTCTTCTCCGCTTCGAACGAGGAAACCTGCTTGTCGTCCGTCGTGGACGTCGCGTAACTGTAATCCACGCGTCGAAGCTGACTCAAATCGTCGTAGCCCAACTGGCGACTCACCGGTTTTGCGCCGTCAGGCCACTCCGCAGCGTTACGGCCATCCGTCACTCGCGTTGGATTGCCGATCGCGTCGTACTCGAACGTCCAATCTTGAATGACCTTTGGCGTCGACTTCTGGTTCTTCACCGCCGTGTGCTGAAGGCGCCGTCGCGGATCCGGGTCGAAGGTCGCCTCCGTCTGGACAACCCCCAAGGTGTCCCCAAACTTGACGCTGCGCACGAAGCCGTCAGGTTCTACCTTCTTGCCCAGAATCAGGTCTCCGTAGCTGGTCCCGACCGTCTTCGTGAGCCCGCGCGCGGTGTACGTGGTCACAATCATGTCGGCGCTTACGAGCCACCCACGCTCCACCGGGTCACCGTAAAGTTCGGGCACCTCCGCGGATCGCGCGCCGACCGCATGCCCCCTCACGCGGTCCGCTTCGTCGTACGAAAATGCTGTCCGATACCAGTGCGGGGCGTACTCCCCTCCTGGCGTGGACGGTACGCCTCCCCCTCCGCCGTAGACGAGACCATCGGGGTCGGGAACGGCGAGCTGGCGCTGGATCACCATCGTGCGCCCTCTCCCATCGTACGTAAACCGTGAGTGCTGCGCACGATCGTAGATCGCCGCGAGCTTGCCGGCCCACAAGGCGGGCTTCCCCGCACCTTCTTGGCCCTGCTCTGGCGCGTCATACACGTACAGATTCGTCGCGTGCTCGTCGTACGGGTGCTGGCTCGATAGGCACGGAGAGTAGGTCTCCGAAAGCATTCGACCGAGACCGTCCCATTGGACGTTCTTGCCGCAACCCCGAGCATCACTCGTACCAACGATCTCGTTCGAATCGTTGTACGCGTAACGCCACGTCTTCAAGCTGGTTGTCCCGAAGCCCGTCGAGGTGTTTGGTTCGGCGGTTTGCACGAGGCGACCCCACGAGTCGTAGGCCATTTCGCGCGTATAGACATCGCTACCCGCGCTGTGCGTGCGCTGAACCTTCTTCACGTCGCCCGTGGCCGCATAGGTCACGCGCGTCGAGATGGAATCCGTCGTCCCGTTTTGATTCGTAGTTTGTACCGAAGCAGTTGAACGTCCATGCCCATCTCGAATCGTTCGCGCGGGATAGGATGTGGCCCCTTGCGCCAGATCCCCCGCGTCGAACGTGTCCTCCGATAGCGCGAAGTAGAGCGTTTTGCTGGTCGGCTCTCCTTCCAACCCAAAAGTGTCCGTCACCCGGCCGAAGGCGTCATGGACGGCAACCCGGGACGCGACCGAAGCCGGCACTGCAGGCGGAACGCCGACCGTGGGCGATTCGCTGCTGAAGTAGGGCTGGTAGGCGCGCACCACGAACCCACGGCCGTCGCGTTCGACTCTGCCGCGGATGATGTAGGGCTGCTCATCGCCTGCCGAAGTATCGGCCTCCGAGAATGTCGCGATGATCTGGCCATAGGCATCCGTAAACGTCCAGGCACTTCGATACCGCGGCGAACCGCCCTTGTCGTCATCGTCGTCCCGGACCTCCGCCCGGACAAGCTGGTACGGGCCGCTTGGCGCATCGACGTAGGTAAACCGCGACGACGGCACGCTCTGCGGCAATGACCCAAGGGTTACGTTGGCCTTGTAGATCCGGAGAGGACGCCCGAAGCCATCATATTCTACGGTCGACGTGGCCCCCGTCGGGGTCGTCGTCGATGTCGACACCTCCAAACCGCGGTCGTACATGGTCGACGTTGTCAGCGCGTCGCCTCCGCAGCCGTGTTTGTACGCCTTGTGCGCCACGGAGAGCTGCGCGAATGGCGCATCGAAAATCGTGTCCGCGCAGCGCGTTCCCTTTGCGTTCTTCACGCGGACGGGGTTGCCGAAGTCGTCATACACGACTTCGGAGTGGAGCTGATGGTCGCCATTTTGAGAGGCGTCCGCAGGTGGCGGCGCAACAACCCCGTCAGGCTCCTCGTGAAACCGCTGCAGGGGCAACGTTCCGCTCAGGTCCGCGTACGTCTTCAGCACTTGGCCGAAATTGTCGTACTCGAAGCTCGAGTGCCTCAAACTTGGCGCGCCAATGGACTCCCGGACGTAAGTATCCTTCGGGCGCCAGATCCAATGGCTTGTGTCGCCAGGCTGCAGTGTCCACACCTTGTCACTAACAATGGTGGAATCCTTTGCGATGATTGGATCGAAGGATTCCAATACGCCGTAATCCGTCTGAATCGTCGGATTGCCGAAGCGATCCATTTCCTGCGTCGTGCGCGTATGAACTGCGTTGGAGTGTGAGGCGATTGTGTCGTGTCCAAAAAGTGCCAATCCGTCGTCCGACACCAGATCCACGAAGTCCGTGGGACCACCGTCCGCAACGAAGTTCGCCGTGTTGAAGGTCCACGTGTCGCTCTGGCTGACGTAAAGCTGCCGCACCTTGCGGCCATCGACGCCATCGTAGAGCTTATTCATCTGGTACTGCTGATGGCTCGTCGACAAATGCACGCCATTCGCGTCCAGTCGATCGACCAAGACCGGGAGATTGCGCACGACCATGCTCGGATTGTCCACGGCGGGGGCGCATGGAATCTCTCGGCCCTGGTTCTGGCAGCTTCCAATCAAGTAACGCGTGTCCGTGATCACACGCTTGGGATCCGCCGCGTCACCTGACGTCGTGCGAACCTTGCGGAAACCGCGAAGCTGATGCTCCACGTAGTCGTAAACGGGCTCGTCGTACTCGTAACTGGTGACGTAGGGTCCGCCCGATTCTTTCGTCGCCCCAGCGGTAACCCTGATGTTCTTCACGCGATGAACTGCGCCGGGTACATTTGAAACGACCTCGTATCGCAGCCAAGTCGTCGCCCCGAGCCCATTGGTGATTGTGGCGAGCAACCCAGGGCGTGCTCCATTGTCGGGAGCGGTATCTATAAAATCTACGGGGGCGATATTTTGATATTGCTCCGAAGTTTGCGTCGTAACCTGCATTCTCACCAAGCCATTGAGAAGTTGGCTGGTGAAGTGGAGCTGCATCGGCTGATGGTACGCCTGCACGCCACCCGGAGTCGGATAGATGGTCGCCCAGTTGGGGATGTCGGGATCTCCGGGGCTCAGGTGGGCGACTGGATTCCACCGCCAGCCATCCCCCAAGAAAATATCGATGCCCGGATTTGGATCTGCCGCACCACCGTAGTTTGCGTTTCGCAGATCGACACGATCGGCAATACCGTCCGAGTTCAGATCTGCGATGAAGTTCGTGATGTTCCCTGGATAGGTGTCGGTGAGCCCGCCGTCGATCGGGCGAGCCGCCTCGTACGCACCGTTGCCGACCCCGAATTCGACGGTCCAGTGTTGATCAAAGATAGGGTGCTCTATATCTGGAACACGATTTTTCCAGCGAACTCGGATTCGGTCAGGGATCCCGTCACCATTGAAGTCTGCATCGTAATTTGCATCGTAGCGCTGAGGTTCGTGGACGTCAGAATCTCCGTCAGGAATACATTTGGCATTATCCAACTGACGAGAATACGGCACGATGTTGCCGGCGGCATCTCGCGTCGAAAAGAAGTAACAGTCCTGACTCTTAGCCTTCTTGCTATGGTCGAACTCCGATGCCTGAAGAATGATGGTCGAGCGATAATCCGGATTGCCGTCCGCATCGATGTCGACGGGAGCCGTCCGGTCCTCACGGATGTATCCCCGATCTTCGAGCGGTGGAGGCAAAGGAACGGGCCAAGCAGAGTTCGTCAGTGTTTGAACCGGCCCCCCGACAAAGCGAAACTCGTTGGTCGCGAAATCGAACTTCCACGAGTAGAACATATAGCGGCGAGCATCATCTCCCGTGCCCAACCACAGAAAATTCATTATGCCGTCGTTGTTCCAGCCGCCTTGCACGCCTCTATCCAAAATACGAGAGGGCGTCGCTCCGAGGTTGCCATTTTCCAAATGGACCGCGCCTCCTTGCTTGTACCGAGAAGGACCGCCCGGAAACCCATACTCGACGACGGGCTCGACTTGGAGTCCGTATGAATACACACTGGCGCTGTTCGTGCCGCCGACATCAATGAAGCCAATCTTCGTTTTTTCCGGATAGAACGAATGATCGAATCGCACCGTCTTGCCGTTCGCACTCGGATGCGTATCGAACGCCCCCACTCCCGTGTACGTCATCCCGGCGATGTCGCGCTCCTGGGTGGCACAGAGTCCCGATTCAGGGAGGTCATAATTGCCATCTTCGTAGGTGTTGGGGCACGCTCCAATGAGATGCACGCGCTTCAGCAGCCTCCGCGCTTGTTGCGCGTAGGTGCCCGGCGTGTAGTATTCCAAGGCGTAACGACGGACCAAATGGCGTGGGCCGCCCGAACCCGTGTAGTCGGCGCTCGAGACATCCACCCTTGCGAGGTGGTAGCCAGGGCGAGCGTGCCAGATGACTGCACCAGGGAACCTATCCTCGGCAACCCGATCGTAGTGGAGGCGGGTATGGTGCGCGAATTGGTCCGGCCCAATCGGCCCGGCGGCCGTCCCGGACGCGGCGCGCGGCGTGTCGAAGATGTCGACCAGGTAATTTCGATGATCGACACTGTCGTCGAACTTCCGCCACCGATAGACGACCACGTTCGCGTGGCCGTGGCTCCACAGCCTCGTTAAGTTCCAACGAAACACGGGGGCGGTTTGCGGGTCGCCACCGGGGCCAAGATCCACTCCGCCCAAATCGGCCGAATCATCTGTTGGCACGCCGAATTCGGCCACCACCCCGGACTTCTCGAAGGCGAAAAAGGTCCGGCCGTTCTTGGAGAGAAAATATCGCGTCCCGTTGTCGACGCGGGTACGGAAATAGCTACTGCCACTCTCGATGCTGTCGGGTAGCCGCTCACCGTCGAGGAGCCCAGAGCATTCTCCGACCGTACAAATTTTGACGAGCTCCGCCCCGTTCATGCGAAGGCGGTCACTATCATCGTACCGCGGCCCACCACCTCGATTCTCGCGCTCAATGCGCGGAACATTGAGGGACCATGAATAACCTACCTCGGTGTTTCCTCCTGAAGAACTGTAGGCAACACCGAGACTGGGCTGCGCTTGACCGCGCGCCCTAGGCAGATGAAACGTAATCGATGCACTCGACGCACCCGTTGATGGGTCGACGCTTGCCTGACCGGCGCTTCCCTCGGCCGAATCCACCGAGGTCGGGCCCTGAAAAGGAGGGTTACCGGACACACCACCTGCCGCTGGATCTGCAGCCAATGCGGCGCTGGTGCTCTGAGGTTCCGTCGCGTCGGACGCCTCTGAGTTTGCGGACCGCTCTTCGGCGAAGGCACGCAGGGGCATTGGCCCGAGGACGAGCATCGGAATCAATGCAAGGGAGATGAACGCCTTGAGGCTACGCTCCCAGGTGAAGGATCGGCGGGCTGCAGCCTTCGACGTTGCAAGGCGACGCGTCTTTTTCATCGGATTCTCACATCCAGAAGTATCGAAAATAGGAGCTGGCGCCCGTCCGCTCGTTCAGCGGCAGGCGCGGGAAAGTTGTGCTTCTGCGGCGCGGCACTGCGCAGCAAGTTTCTCGCGCGCCGCGTCGTCTTTGTCTTTTGAAGCCGTGACGAAGGTCTGGCGGGCCATCGCGGTTCGCTCGGACGCGACGGTCGATCCGGCAACGCTTGCACAGCGAGATAGGGCGTGAACATAGGAATCACACTCGGCGATACCCGTATTCTCGTCTGCGACTGATGAACTACACGCCGTGAGAAAGAACGCGACTCCCAGCAGCGCAATGGAGCGCGCGTGAGCCACAATGACTAAAAGATGCTGCATCGACCCCTCGAATGATGGAATTCCGCACATCAGGCCCGCTTTGGAATGACATCAACGGACCACCGGAGAAATAAGCGACGGGGAAGATAAGGCGCAGGTCGCGCGTTCGCTTCTGTCTCACGCGCCCAGAAGAGGGTCAACGGGAATTGCGGAGTGGTCACACAATTCCCGTGCGTCGGCAATGGCCCCGAGAAGTTGCTCGATTTCTTCGTCTGCGCGCGCGTTGTCAGCGAGTCACAGGTTCGGCCGTCGCCATGCGGCGGGTGCTCGGCGGATGACGCAGCACCTGCACGGCATGGAGAACGCCGTCCCACAGGCGGCGGCGTGCGACGAGCGCGTTTCGCGCGGCGGATTCCGCGCGGCGCCAGCGACTCGCGTCCGTGCCGCACAGATCGCACAGCAGGCGACGCGCCATCGGGCCGTGTTCCTGCTCGTCCAATTCGATGTGGCGTGCCAAATAGAGGCGCAGCGACTGGGCTTCGTGTGTCTCCAGCACGGAGGGGACGAGGCGTCGGAACATCGCGGGGACGAGGTCCTCGCGGCCGAGCAAGAAGGACGCGGCCACTTCCTCTACCTCGCCGGTCAACGCGAGGGTCAATGTCCCTTCGACGAAGGAACGAACCGTGGACGAAATGGCGACGCGGTCCAGCGCCTGCACGGGCGGCGTACCCTTCACGATCTCTTGGATGTAGCTTTCGACGGCGGCCGTGCGCGCCCCCACTTCGCGCATGGCCTCGACGTACAGCTCGAAGTGACTCATCGTGCGCCCGCCATCGAGCGTGTCACTCTCCTCGCCGAGCACGATCTCGTTGACGAGCCTCGCAGCGACGCGCGACCGCGGGGGTGCCCACGCAACCTCGACGCACGTGAGGCGCCGCTGCAGCGACTTGAGAAGCGCCATGAAGTCCCACACCGCGAAGACGTGCGCCTCCATGAAGCGCTGCAGGGCGGTGCGATCGCGCACGGCTTCGTAAATCGGATGCGATAGCAATGCGCGCCGCTCCTCCGACAAGGCTGCAATCAGGGTATCGTACGCGTCATCCGGCTCGGCCACGCCGGAGCGTATAGATGGGCGCCCGGCGCGGGGCAAGCGCATTCCCCCGAGGCGAGCGCCACCGCACGGTGATTATCGCGCCGCAGGCTCGGTCGTCACCATGAGTTCCCCCGGAAGCTCGCTGGCGCACGCGTCGAGCGCGGCCTGCACGGGGCCGCCATCCTCGCCGGCCCGATGATGAATGAACAAACGCGGCCCGTGACCGGCGTCGCCGGGGATGCGTGGCATGGCCTCGACGCTGTCGATCGGCTGCCCGGGCATCGCCTGCATGAAGCCACCATCGTCGATGCGTCGGGCCACGATCATGCGACGGCCGCCATCGCCCTTTGCCTCCGGAGGATCGGGCCAATCGGTGGCGCCGTGGGCACGCATGCACTGTGCATGCTTCACCATTTTCGCGTGGATCTGATCCCAGGCTGCGGCATCCCCCGCCGTAGCATCCACCGTGGTGAGGGTCTGTGTGGTCGAGGCGTTCGATTCCCCCGATGGGTCATTGGAGCCACCGGAGCCATTCGAACAACCGGCGAGGCCTGCCAAAGTGGCAAATGCGGCAAACGAAACGATACGAAGTTGCATGGGTTGGTCTCCTTTGCCTGGGACCGTACTTCGTCGAACCTTACGGGAAGCTGAGCGCCCCTGAGACTGTTCTCAGCCTGGATCTCGGGCTCTCAGCGAGCTTTCAGGTCGACACTGGCAAGATGGACGTTCCACCATGCGAATCCTCATCGTCGAAGACGAAACGCGGCTGGCCGATGCGCTGGCCACCGGCCTTCGCGCCGAGGGCTTCTCCGTCGAGGTCGCGCGCGATGGTGCCGACGGCCTCGAACGCGCGCGCGATGGCTCGTACGCCGCCATCGTGCTGGACCTTCTCTTGCCCGAGAAAAACGGATACGAAATTTGTGAAGCGCTCCGCGCGGAGCAGATCTGGACGCCCATCCTCATGCTCACCGCCAAAGACGGAGAGTACGACGAGGCCGAGGCCCTCGACACCGGCGCGGACGATTTTCTCTCGAAGCCGTTCTCCTACGTCGTCCTGGTGGCACGCTTGCGGGCGCTCATCCGCCGCGGCTCCGTGGCCCGCCCGGCCAAGCTCTCCGTCGGAGACCTGACGCTCGATCCGGCCACGCGCGAGGTTCGCCGCGGCAACGATCCCATCACGCTCACCCCGCGCGAGTTCGCGCTGGTGGAGGCGCTCATGCGGCGCGGCGGCCACGTCATCACGAAGCAGCAACTGCTGGCCGACGTGTGGGGCGAGGAGTTCGGTGGCGATCCCAACCTCGTCGAGGTGTACGTGCGCTACGTGCGGCGCAAGGTCGATGAGCCGTTCGGCCGGCGCACGCTGCAAACGGTGCGCGGGGTCGGCTACCGCATGGTGGCCGACCCGTGAAGGCGATGCCGGCGGCCAGCGTGCGCGTGCGGGTGACGTTTGCGGTCACCGCCCTGTTCGGGCTCGCGCTGGTGCTCGGGGCATGGCTCCTGGTGCGCGCCGTCGAGCAAACCGTGTTGCGCACCGTCGAACAACGGCAGACCGTGCACCTCGAAGCGTTGCGCGCGCAGGTGGAGCACGGCGTGCCGCTCGATGCCCTGCAGCTTCCGCCCGGCCCGCCGATCACGCAGTTCGAGGTTCGCACGCCGGCAACCGACTCGGCGCCCGCGCGCGTGCTGGGCGTCGGTCCTCGGTACTTCATTGCGCAGCGCAGACTGCCCGAGAATGACACGTCCACCACGCAACTGGCCACGATCTCGCCGCGCGAAGGGCGCTTGATGCTCGTGGCCACGAGCCCGCTCGACGACGTTCGAAACAGCGTCGATGCCTTGAAGCACGTGCTCTGGGCGGCCATCCCCGCGCTGGTCGTGGCCATCGCACTCGGGGCGTGGTGGGTGACCGGCCGAGCCCTTTCGCCCGTGCGCGTGATGACCCGGCGGGTCGCATCCATCACGGGCAGCACGCTGCACGAGCGCCTGCACGTCTCCTCCTCCGGCGACGAGATCGCGGAGCTCGCCCGGACGATGAACTCGATGCTCGACCGGCTCGAGCGCGCGGCGCAGAGGCAACGCGAGTTCGTCTCGGATGCCTCGCACGAGCTGCGCAGCCCCGTGGCGAGCATCCGCACGCAGCTGGAAGTCGCCCTCGCCCACCCCGATCCCGCGCGCTGGCCCGCCATCGCGCACGATGTGCTCGCGGAAGACGCCCGCATGGAGAAGCTCGTCGCCGATCTGCTGCTGCTCGCACGACTCGACGAATCGAATGCGGTGGCGCGCGACGAGGTCGATCTCGACGACCTCGTGCTGGAGCAGGCCACACGCACCTGGCGGCTGCCGGTGCAGGTGCACGGCGTTCAGGCCGCGCGCCTCACGGGGGACCGGCAGCAGCTCGCGTGCGTTGCGCGCAACCTCATCGAAAATGCCGTGCGCCATGCCAAAGGCCGTGTGGAAGTGGCCACCGCCACCGACGGCGATGCCATCCGCCTCACCGTGGACGACGACGGAGAGGGCATCCCGCGCGCACACCGCACACGCGTCTTCGAGCGCTTCACGCGCCTCGAGGAGGGACGCAGCCGCGATGGCGGCGGCGCGGGCCTCGGGCTCGCCATGGTTCGCCGCATCGTCGAACTTCACGGGGGCGCGGTGCGCATCGCCAAGAGTCCCCTGGGCGGGGCGCGCGTCGCGGTGTCCCTTCCGGCGACCTGATCTCGAAATAAGCACGTCCGGCCTTCACGGTTCCGAGCCCGTTCCCAAACATGATGGGTGTCATCGAAGCGAAAGGCCAAGACCATGCGAGCTGTTCTTCTCACCGCATTTGGCAACCCCATCGACACGTTGAAATTCACCGAAGTCCCCGAGCCGCCGCCGCCCGGACCGGGCGAAGTCTTGGTCGCCATGCTCTTTGCGCCGCTCGACTTCAGCGATCTCTTGGTGGCACGCGGCATCTATCCGGTCCCCCTCACCTTGCCGAGCGTCATTGGCAACGAGGGTGTCGGGCGTGTGATGGCCGTCGGCCGGGGCGTGACCCACGTCAAAGCCGGAGATCGTGTGCTGGCGCCGCTTCACGGCCTCACGTGGGCGGAACGCGCGCTCTATCCAGCCGATCGTCTGTTTGCACTGCCGGTCGGTGGGGACGCGCGACAATTGGCCATGGCCGGGATCAACCCGCCGACTGCAGCACTTCTTCTGAGCGAATACGTCGATTTGAAGCCGGGCGATTGGGTCGTTCAGAATGCCGCCAACTCGGGCGTGGGCCGCTCGGTGATCGCATTTGCCAAGAAGCGTGGTTTGCACACCATCAACCTGGTTCGCCGTCCGGAACTGGTGCCCGAGCTCCAGGCCGCCGGTGGCGACGTCGTTCTCGTGGACGGTCCCGACGCGCCGGCGTACGTCAAAGGCGCAATTGGAGCAGCATCGCCTCGGCTCGGGCTCGATGCCATTGCCGGCCCGTCCACGCAATCGCTGATACGCCTGCTCGGCCCGGGCGGCACGGCGGTGCTGTATTCGCAACTGAGTCGCGAGCCCGCGGCACTCGATGGCCGCGATCTGATCTTCCGCCGCATCACCGTGCGCGGTTTCTGGCAGGGTGCGCCCGAGTTCGCGGCCAAGCTGCCGGCGGCCATGCGGGAGGGTGCGGAGTTGATCATCGCGGGCCAGATCCAAGTCCCCATCGCCGGAGTTTACCCGCTGTCCGCCATCAAGGAAGCGGTGGCCCACGCCGAACGCGGGGGCAAGGTGCTGCTGCAGCTGCAGGGATAATCACCGCAGATTCGCATCCAGAAACGCAAAGGTGCGCTCGAGCACCGCGCGCGTCTCGTCCGTTGCATCGAGGACTTCGAATGCGTGGTGCGCATGATCGTGGCGCACCACGGTGACGGGCGCCTTCGTGTCTGCGGCAAGCTTTGCAAAGTCGTCGATGCCGCGATTGAGCACGTCCCAGTCGTAACCCGCGCGCACCAGCAGCACGGGCGGCATTTTCGCTCCATCGCGACGAGGCCGGCGAAGCTGCCGCATGGCCGAAAGCCGGTCGATCGCCGCCGCTGGCAGCGGTGGCTCCGTTCCCGTGAGCGATGACTCCGTGACCAGCGGATAGTACGCCACCACGGCGCGCGTGAAGGGCTCGAGGTTCCCGAGTGCGCTGCCCAGGCCATACGCGCCGCCGGCCGAGGCTACCCAAAGTGCCATGCGCGCAGGGTCCACGCCGAGCTCCGGCGCATGGGCGCGCACGTAGCGCACCGCCTCCTCGAGGTTGTCGGCCACGGGCACGACCTCGCTGAAAAGCTTGTTCGGTCCGAAGCCGGTGGCGCTTGCCCCGAGGTTGGGCATCACCGCCACATAGCCTTTCGCCGCGAGGATCTCGGCCATCTCTTGGTAGCCGCGCCAGTTTTTTGCCTCGCGTACGAGCGCCGGGTGCATCTGACCATGCACGAACACGACGGCGGGCCGCGGCGCCGTGCTTTGCGCGGGGCGGTACACATCGAGCTTGAAATCCTGCCCCGCCACCGTGCGGTACGTGCGCTCGGGCAAGCGCTGGAAGGACGACGCCGGCGGCAACGGATACGCCACCGGCAGCCTCGTCATGTAGAAGCCGGGAATCTTGGCTTGCTCCGGCGGCGAAAAGACCAATTGGAGGAATTCCCTTCGATCGCGGAGGGCCACGTCGATGGTCAGCGACTCGTACACGCGCCGCACCTTCGGATCGGGCGTCTTGTCGAAAACGTCTTCACTCGCCGCCGAATCATGTGCGCCGAATTGTTCGAAAATGGGAATATGGCTCTCCTTGAGAAAGCGCTCGTCCTCATTTCCGAATTGGGGCGCCACGAACACCGCCGCCTTGACCCGTGCCAGCACGGCGGCACCATGGCGATCGCCCACGTAGGCCAGGCGATCCGCGTCGACGTTGGGCTGCGAAGCCAGCTTGTCGAGCCCCTTCGAGGCCGCGTCCCCCTCATCGAGCGTCTTCGAGACGATTCCCAACTTGGCCAAGGCCTCGGTCTCGACCTGAGAAGGCCGCTGCTGGAAAAGCACCCCTGGATGTTTCCCGCCATCCTGCGGCGCCATCGGCGTTGCCGGCGGTCCGGAAGTCGCCGAGGCCCCCGTGCAGCCAAAAGAGACCAAAGCGATCCATTGCACCACGAAGCGATAAAGCCGCATGGTGCCACATATTACACTCCGATTTTGCGCGCGAGGTTCGGAAAAAGGCGCAGCGCGTTTCGTTGCTCGATGGCCGCACGCGCCGCGGCATCGAGCCCTGGATCCGCCAAGAAGCGCGCGAGATCGTCCTGCACGACCTCCTCGACGACCTGATGGTAATCCGTCCCAAAGAGGATGTGGCTCGGATCCGCACTGGCGAGCAAGGTGGGCGTCATATGGGAGGACATCGGCCCGGCCGTATCGAAATAGAAGCGGCGCAAATACGTGCGCACCTTTTCCGGATCGATTCCCTCCCCGATGCGGTATCCGTGCGACGTGCGGTCTACGATGTATGGCAAGAAACCGCCACCGTGCGGAAGAATGATGGAAAGATCCGGATGACGATCCAACGTGCCGGATACCATCATTCCAAGCGCACCGCGCGTGGTGTCGAGCATGAAGTCGGCCAGCGAAACCTCGATGTCCGGCGATATTTTGCTATCTCCCGGCAAGGCATCGGGATGGGTCATCACCACCGCACGCCGCGCGTTCAGCGCCGCGAAGATGGGCTCGAAGGTCGGATCACCTAGATACCGATGTCCGAAATGGTTCATCAATTGAAAGCCATCGGCCCCGAGATCCGCCGCACGCGCGAGCTCCTCCAGCGCGAAATCGACATGGGCCAGCGGCAAATAGGCAAAGAAGCCCCACCGCGTGGGATGCCGCCGCGCCATACTCGCCAGCGAGTCGTTTAGAATCCGAACCCCCTCGCGCGCCATGGCAAGGCCGTGATCGGCGGCGTTGGCGTCGAAAAAGATTTCACTCGGCGCCGGCATGGAGGTCACCCCGGCCTGGATGCCCAGTCGGTCCATCACACCGAGGGCGGCGGCCTCGTCCCACGTCATCCAGGGTTCGGTGGCCTGGGGAGGCAATTTGTGATTGTCCTTCATCCATTGCTTCATCTCGGGCGGCAGCGCGTGGTGGTGCGTGTCGATGCGTTTCCCCTTGGTCGGTTCGGGCGGCGGCGGGTTGGGATCCACGTCATCGTCGTTGCAGCCCACCGTAGATCCCAGCGCCGTTCCGGCCGCCGCCATGGTTGCCCCTGCCATCATGGCGCGCAGCATGCCGCGCCGCCCAAGCCTTGATGTATCGTTCTTCATACTCCTGGGCTCCCGGAAGGGGCCCGTCCGTTCAAAAAATATTTTGATTTTCGAACTATCAGAATGTCTAACCACAAAATTTCCAGCGAACTTCGGGCTCAGGTTGCCGTCGCCGTGCAGCGGATGCAGGCCGCTTCGGACACCATGGACGAGGCGGCAGCCTCGGTTCTGCGCATCAACCGCACCGACTTTCGCGCCTGCAGCGTGCTCGCCTACTCAGGGCCCATGAGCGCGAGCGCCCTGGCCGAGGCGACAGGCCTCAGTCGGGGCGCGATGACCACGTCCCTCGATCGACTCGAGAAAGCCGGCTACGTGCGCCGCACTGCGGCGGAGGCGGACCGGCGAAGCATCATCGTCGAGTTGACCAAGAAGACGTTGCGCATCGCCGCCACCATCTGGGGCCCTCTCGCCGTGGAATCGAACGGGCGGCTCGAGCACGTTTCGAAGGAAGACCTCCAGACCATCGTTCACTTCCTCGAGGGCTCGACGCGCCTGTTGGAGTCGCACGCGGAGCGCGTTCGCGGCATGGCCAAACGCCGCGTGGCGCGCAAAGCCGTAGCTCCGTAGCAGGATTGACGCATACATGCGTTGCACGCCAAGGTGCCCACCGTCCGCGATCCGTGTCCCGCGATCCGGAACACCACGAGGAGGGTTGAATGAAGCGTGCATCAGGCATTCGCAAGCTTGGACTGTTGGCCATTGGTGTGACCTTGGCCGGTATTTCGTTGGCCCCCAATGCCAATGCTGATGGTGGTACGTATTACGCGTCCTATCCGACCTACGACGAGTGCCACGATGCAGCCGTGGCAGGACGCCGGGCAGGCGAGTGGTACCGATACTTCTGCCGTGAAGTCCCCGATCACTGGGATCTCTGGGTGAAGTAGTGGCGTGACAATCTCGATTCGAGCGCTATCCTCCCGAACCTACTGTCACCGGTGTCACCCACGGGAACGGGCGCCCCAGAAAGGGGGAGGCCTGGGGAGGAATCATGTGCACGAATCGATGGATCCGAGCGGGATTGGCTTGCAGCATCCTTTCCGTATCGTTCGTTGCGACGGTTGCCGGCACGGCCCAGGCGCAGATTGGCTCGGGGTGGAAATCGGCCACGTACACCAAGAAGATTCATCTCGACGACGAAGACGGCCTGCAAACCTTCAATTGGACCTCGTACAAGTCGGTCTGTAATCCGATATGCGCCGATTACCGCGCATCGGGCAATGCAGAGATATTCCGCATCTTGGACAATCGGTCCAACCGCTCGGAAATACGCCTCTACAACGAATACAGCAGCGGGGAGCGGCAATTTCAGGGTTATGTCACCTTCTCCTCACCGCTGAACGATGAGTCGCTGTTTCAAATCTTTGGAAGCACCAGCGGCGCGACGCTCACGATGATGCGCGGGTATTCCGACTCCGGCGGTACGTTGCGAACGGTCGGCGGGGGCGGAGTGCTCGCCACGGGCGTGTATGGCAAAGAGCAACGCGTCAATGTCATCCACAAGCAAGATGACTACGTTGAATTCTACGTGAATGGATCGCGCAAAGCGCGCTTCTCCGAGGCGGAGGAAGTCACCAATTATTGGAAGTACGGCGTCTACGGCACCCTGCGCACCGGGGCGGTGACCGTCACATGGCGCGCCGTGCAGACGTTCACGCGGTGAACCTCATGCGATACGCGTCCGTCGCGGGGTGGCTCGCGCTGCTGGCAGCGGCCGCGTGCTCCAGGCCACCGGAGCCACTGCAGGAGAAGCACGAAACGCAAGAGAAGCAGGAGAAGCCGCGTGACGCGTTTGCCGCGCCCGAGGCGCTTTCACCGTCGCCCTCGGGCGGGAACATGCTTCTTCGATGGGAGAACCATGCCAGCGCGCCGGGCGGCTACTTCGTCGAGTTTCGCACGGATGCGAACGACACGTTCACCATGATCGATGCCGTCTGGGCCGACGCGCACACCTTCGTGCACGAGGACGTCGCGCGGGACACACCTTTCTCGTACCGCGTTCGTCCCTTTTTCGGGGCCGCTTCCCCGACCGTGGACGTCGCCACGGGGGCGGCCGTCGATGCGGGTCCGCCCGAGGAAGAGGGCCCGCTCACGGAGCCTTCACGAAACGACGCTGCGGGCGTGTCGATCCGCGATGCCAACGCGATGGCGGAGGCGGCGCCGGCCGAACTTTCCGCTGTGCTCGGGTCGCCGACCACCGCCGTCCTGCGGTGGAAGGACCGCGCCCGCGACGAAGATGGCTATTTGCTCGAAATGGCGCCGGCCGATTCGTCGGCATTCCAGATTTGCGCCTTGCTGCCGCCGAATGCGACGTCCTTTCGCAAGGTGAAGTTACCGCCCAATACGAAAATGCGGTTCCGGGCGCGCGCTTATTTCCTGGGATTGCCCTCCAACGTGGCCACGGCATCGCTCCGGTGACGGGTTTCTCGTGCGCGTCACGAGAATGGCACGGTGTGTTCACGGTGTGCTAAGGCGGCTGCTGGCACCCGTATGGGCCTCCCGATGCATTTTCCCCGGCTCTTGCGTGAACCCGTCGTTCAGTTCCTCCTCGCCGGGGCCGTGCTGTTCGGCGCCGATCGGGTGCGACGGCGCGAAGAGCCTCCGAAGAAGCCCAGCGCGGAGTGCGCGCCCGAGACCACCGTTACGGGTGCAGGGGGCGGACGCATCGTGGTCACCGACGAACTGAGGCAAACGCTTTCGGAGGAGCACCAGCGCGTTCACGGACGCCCGCCCACGCCGGCCGAAATGGACACGCTCGTCGCGGGCTGGGTGAACGAAGAGGTGCTCTATCGGGAGGGTCTCGCGCGCGGCCTCGAGAAGGACGATCCGCGCATCCGCCAGCGCGTCGTGGAGAAGATGTCCTTCGTCCTGGACCAGCGCCTCGAACCGCCCGCACCGAGCGACGCGGAGCTCGCTGCGTGGTTCGACGCGCACCCGAACAAGTGGGCCACCTCGGAGCTGGTGGACTTCACGCACGTCTTCGTCCAGGGCAACGACGACGCTGTCCGGGCACGCGCGCGTGGGCTGCTCGGCCAGCTCGAAACGGGTACGGATCCCGCGGGCATGGGCGACACATTTTCCGGAGGCCGGCGCTACCGTCGGCGCAGCCTCGCGGACTTGGGCGAGAGCTTCGGGCCAGATTTTTCCGCGGGCCTCGCCGAACAAAAAGAGGGCACCTGGTCGCTTCGGCAATCGCGCTTCGGCGTTCACCTGGTTCGGGTGGATCGCCGCACGCCGGCCGAACGCCCCGCGCTGGCGCAGGTGCGCGAAGACGTGCTCCTCGACTACCGCGAGGCCAAGCGCGCCGCCGCACGCGAGGGCGCCATCGCCGAGATGCGCAAGCGGTGGACGCCATGATGAAGTGGCTGCTCCTCCTCGCCGCGTTGCTGGTGGTCTCGCCGGCCCGTGCGCACGACTTCAACCCTGGAGTGCTCACCTTGGTCGAGGTGCGCGAGGGCCGCTTCGACGTCGCGTGGACCGAACCCGTCGACAGCTTGGGCAGCGGCCACATTCGCATTGGCTACCCGCCGCAGTGCAACCGCGAGGGCGATCACCTCGCCTGCGGGCGCGAGGGTCTGCGCGGCGATCTCACCTTCGAGGGCCTGCACACGCGGCGCACGAAGATCGTCGTCAGCGTGCGCTACCTCGATGGCGAGGCCTTCGACGCCGTGGTCACCTCGGACGAGCCGCGCGTCCGCCTCGACAAAGCGCCCCACTCCGAGATCGCATCGCAATGGATCCGCCTTGGGGCGGAGCACGTCTTTACCGGGCTCGATCACGTCGCCTTCGTCGTGGGCCTCTTTCTGATCACGGGCGCCCGGCGCAGGCTCCTGGGGACCATCACCGCCTTCACCGTCGCGCACTCGTTCACCTTGGCCCTCGCCGCGATGCGCATCTTGGAGCTCCCGCGCGCGCCGGTGGAGGCGGCCATCGCGGCCAGCGTGGTGCTCGTGGCCTACGAGTCGACCCACGACGGACCGACGTTCACCCGCCGCTACCCATGGGCGGTCGCCTTTGGCTTCGGGCTCGTGCACGGACTGGGTTTCGCCGGCGCACTCGGGGAGCTGAGCTTGCCCCGAGGCGCCTTTGGCGTGGCCCTCGCCTCGTTCAACGTCGGCGTGGAGCTCGCCCAACTCGCCATCGTGGGCGCGCTGCTCGTGCTCGCATGGCTCGCACGAACGCGCCTCAGCGACGTCCGCCAGGCGATGGCCACGAGAGCGGTGTCACTCGTCCTCGGTGCCTTCGGGGCCTATTGGTTCTTCGATCGCGCTTATTTGGTACTAAACCGATAAACCGGGCTGCTGACGACGTGCGCGCAGTCCGTCACCGTGGCGTACCACTCGTAATTCTTCCCCGGTGCGAGCCCGTCCACGGTGGCGCGCACGCTGGACGCATCCGCCAAATCGACGGTAGCCGCAGCCTTGAACGCGGCATTCCCCGCGCCCGAGAGGTCCACCTTCAGCGTGAACTGGCTGTTCGCATCGGTCTCGAACTTCTTCGCCGTCGGTGAATACGTGCGCACGGTCAGTTCGCCATTCGCCGGGGAAAATTCCCAGATGCGCAGGTACCCACCGCCGCCGTTGGCCCGCGATTGGTAATCCGCCAACATCGAATGAACCGTCCGGCCACCGAACTGGTCGCTGCGTTTGCTCTCCGCGCTGATATGCCCGCACGTGAGCAGCTGCACGTTGCTGGTGGTCTTGACGGCATCGTAAATGGATTTCCCGGCTGCGCCAAAGCTCGCGTCGGCATTCAAAATATGGTGCGAGTTGACGATGCCGAACGCGTTCGGGTGCTGGGCAAAGACGTTCTTCGTCCAATTGAGCACGGCGGCTTCGCGCGCTTTCGAGCTATATTGGAGATCGACGAGCACGAAGTCCAATCCCCCGCCCGAGAAGGTCACCCAGTTTTCGTCCGTCTTGTTCGCCGAGTAGGTGCCACCGAAATAGGACCGTCCCTGAAATCGGCTGGTGCCGAAGTACTGATTGTATTTCACCGTGCCGCCCGCGGTGCCGAACGGATCTTGATCGTGATTGCCCGCGCCGACGCCGTAGGGCATTCCCTCGGGGAAACGCGCAGACTTCGTCTCCAATGTCTTCATCGCCTTGTCGGCGACCACCCACTGGGCTTCCACGTTCACCTGGTCGACCACGTCGCCATTGTGGATGACGCCGACGATGTTGTACGCCGCCGCATTGTCCATGATCCACTTGGTTTGGTCGTAGTAGTATTTCGAATATTCCGGATACCGCGAATAATATTGCGTATCGGGAAGGACCACGATGGTGAAATCTTCGCCCGCGGTCACCTCGCGCAGGTAAAACGATGCGCTGAAGGCCGCGCTGTCCGGATCGTCCACCTTGACGTCCAACGTTACGTTGCGTCCGTCCACCGACGGGTTCCCGCGCAGCGCAGGCGGGAGCCCCACATCCAAGATGGCGCCGTCACGCACGAACGCCGCTCCTTTGCTCAACGTACCGTGGCTCGTGCCGACGCTATCCGGAGCACCGCTGTCCTTTTCGTCGAAAGCCCAGCGCCCCACCAACCCGGTCCCCTGGGTTGCCCGCCGGAACATCGAGTCCGCGATCTCCGACGCGCTCCGGGCGTGATTCCAGAGGCGGACCTCGTCGACTGCGCCCTTCAGAAAGCCAGCCGGCTTTCCGCTCTCGTCGAGCATGCTGCCAACGGCGAACGACGGATGGCCCGACGTGCGCGGCGTGGTCTTCGCGACCAGCTCGGCATCGAGCCGCCCGTCGACGAAGAGGCGCCACGTCGTACCGTCGTACGAAGCTGCCAGGTGATGCCACTGTCCCAGCGAAATATCGCTCTTTCCGCGCACCGTATGGTGCACGCCTTCTTCGTTTTCGAGGTCGGCCGCAAGCTCTCCGTCCTCGGCGAAACCGAGCACGTAGTTTCCCCCGCCCCGCCCGGCAATCGGCACGAGATCGGGCCCGCCCTCCCCTGCCGCGTGCGGCATGCCGAATCCATCGCGGCGCACCCATGCCTCGAGGGTGAATTGCTCGAGCGCCAGGCTCGCCGCATTCCCCATGGTCACATATCCGCCCTCGCCGTCGAAGGCGAGCGACGTCGCATCGATCGCTACCCGGCCCGTGGGGCAAGCCACGGCCGGGACCGCGGGCGGCGTCGCCGGTACTTTGTCGGTGACGCGGTGGTCGTCGTTCGAAGGGGCCGCCCCCGGCCCCTCATCGCCATCCGCGCTGCACGCAACGAGCGACAGCGAACACGCCGAGAGAATGACCCATTGGCCAAATCGGTATTTCCCCATGGGCGGGCACGCTACCCGAGCGTGCCCAACCGTGATGTGACAATCCTCTGCCTAAAGCGATACGGAAGCTGTCATCGAACTATCGGTCGACGCACGACGCTCGGCCAAAAGCACATTGATGGCGCGGTCGATGAGTCGATGTCCAATATCGGGTGAGGTCATGACCGATTCGGGGTGAAATTGCACCGCAGCCAAAGGCAGCGTCGCGTGTTCGATGGCCATCACCACGCCATCGGAGGTTTCGGCGGTCACCACCAGCTCCGGCGGCACGAGGATGCGGCTCGCATGGATCGAATGGTAACGACCGACGACGAAGTGCTTCGGCAAATCCGCGAGCACGCGACCGCCGAGGATGCGCACGTCGGAGCATTTGCCATGCATGGGCAAATTGAGCATGGCGAGGGTGCCGCCGAAGTGCTCGACCATGCCTTGTAAGCCCAGGCAAACGCCGAAGATCGGCAGGCGCCGTTCGAGGGCCAGCGCCAAGGTCGCATTCATGTCGAAGTCGCTCGGGCGCCCCGGGCCCGGCGAAAGCACCACGAGATCGGGATCGCGGCCCGCGCGCAGCTCTTCGCGGGCAAGCTCCGGGCGCATGGTGGTGACCTCGGCGCCCGCGACGCGGAAGTAGCTGGCAAGCGTGTGCACGAAGCTGTCTTCGTGGTCGATGAGCAACACGTGGGCACCGGTGGCGCTTGCGGCGCGCACGGGTGCACTGGAGCGGGGAATGCCGTCGGCGCGGATGGCCGCGAACATCGCGGAGGCCTTGAGGCGCGTTTCGGCTTCCTCGGCGGCGGGCTCGCTGTCGTGCAGCAAGGTGGCGCCCACGCGCACCTCGGCGATGCCGTCTTTCATGCGGATCGTGCGCAAGGTCAAGCCGGTGTTCATGTTGCCGTCGAACGTGACGCGTCCGATGGCGCCTCCGTACCAACGGCGCGGGCTCTTCTCTTCCTGCTCGATGAAGCGGATGGCCCAACGCTTCGGCGCGCCGGTCACCGTCACCGCCCAGGCGTGGCTCAAAAAGCCGTCGAAGGCGTCGAACTCGGGACGGAGCATGCCCTCGACATGGTCCACGGTGTGGATCAAGCGCGAATACTGCTCGATCTGCCGCCGCCCGATGACCCGCACGCTGCCGGCCTCGCAGACGCGCGATTTGTCGTTTCGGTCGACGTCGGTGCACATGGTGAGCTCCGCTTCGTCTTTGCTCGAGTTGAGCAATTCGCGGATGCGGTCGGCGTCCTCGAGGGCGTCGACGCCACGCTGGATGGTGCCGGCGATGGGGCACGTTTCGATGCGCTTTCCTTCGACGCGGACGAACATCTCGGGCGACGCGCATACGAGGAACTCGCCGCCGCCGAGGTTCATCATGGCGCCGTAGGGCGCCGGGTTCTTGGCCCGCAGCCGGTGGAAAATCTCGCTCGGTGCCTCGGCGCAGGTGGCGGTGAGGGTCTGCGCGAGCACGGCCTCGAACAAGTCGCCGCGCGCGAAGGCCTCGCGCGCGCGCTCGACGCCGGCGGCGTATTCGCCGGGCGCGTGATCGCTCTCGGGCGGGACGGGCCCCATGGGGTCGCGGTGGTACGGCGCATCGGTCGTGCGCCGCGCAACGCCGAGGGTGGAGCGGCCCGACACGACGAAGTCGTAGCGCACGACCGAGGCCGAACGCTGCATGTGGTCCACCACGAGGACCTCGTCGGGCAGGTACAACACGAGATCGCGCTGCTCGGCCGGGCGCGTGAGGCGCAAAGGCATGGGCTCGAACTGGAAAACGAGATCGTAGCCGAAAGCCCCGTAGAGCCCGAGTAGGTGGTCCTCGTTCGATTGAAAGAGCTCGGTCAGGGTGCGCAGCACGGTGAAGATGCTGGGCTGGCGGCTGCGCATTTCCTCCGGGAAGGGCTTGCTGGGCGCGTGGACCTCGCCCTGGATGCGCTCCTGGTTCGCGTGCAGCGTCGTAAAGACATCGAGCTCGTACAGGGCCACCGCGATGGTGGGCAGCAGCACGGCGCCGCGGGCGTTCAGGGCCTCGATGGTGAAGCTGCGACCGCGCGCGGTGACGACCAGCGGCGGATCGGCAAACCCCGTATCCCATCGCGCGTAGCGGCCGGGAAACTCGAAGCTCGAGGAGAGGAGCACGCCGCGGCGCTTGTCGAGGCGGGCCGCGAGCAGCTGGATGTCATTGGGGTACGAGATGTCTTCCCGTTCACGGTGAACGGTGATCCCGCCTTTGGTTCGATAATCGTCATGGTACATGAGACCTGCTCCTCGTAAGGATGCCGGTCTCGGAGTCGGTTGGCGTGCCCTTGAAACAACGAAGGCCGCCTCGATTCCGAGACGGCCTATGTCAACGCGCTGCTGGGCCGCCCGGATTAAGCGGTCCACCACCAGCGAGAAAGGTTCGACAACGAGCTCACGTCCCTGGGATAGCAAACTTTTTCGCTTCGTCCGTAACATTTTTGCGAAACCGCTCCGCCTGGCACAAACCCGCGGGGATTTGTCTCCGATGACGCATCGCCCCTTCCCGCTTCACCGAGCCTAACCTCTCGTAGAGGAGCTCGATGCAGGCCACATGCATCTTGCGCATCGGCTTCCGTCTTGGGGTCGTTTGCAGATTCGATCGGTTTCGGGGAATACTCCGTCGAGGTTTACGGCGGCAGCTGCCCTGAGTCGGGAGAAAGCCAATGGAACTCGAGCCCGTCTTCGCAGGGCGGTTCGTCATCGAAGAGCTCGCGGGCACCGGCGGCATGGGTGTGGTGTACCGAGCGCGCGATCGGCAGCGCGACGGAGCCACGGTAGCGCTCAAGGTGCTCGCTTCTTCTGCGTACGAGCGCCATCTTCATGAGCGATTCACGCGCGAGGCCAACGTCCTCGCGCAGCTGCACCATCCGGGGATCGTCTCGTACGTCGACCATGGAACCACGCCGCACGGCGAGGCCTACCTCGTCATGGAGTGGCTCGAAGGTGAAGACTTGGACCAACGCTTGGCCCGACGAGATCTCTCGCTGCCGGAGACCGTGAATTTGTTCCGGCAGATCGCGGATGCTCTCTCGGCGGCGCATCGACATGGGATCGTGCACCGCGATCTCAAGCCGAGAAACATCTTCCTGGTCGGCGGCAACTTGGACCAGGTATCGCTGCTCGACTTCGGCGTGGCGCGGCTGGTGTCGTCCGAACTCACGGCACACGGTCTGGCCGTGGGCACTCCATTGTACATGGCGCCGGAACAAGCGCGTGGCGACCGCAATGTCGGTCCAAGCGCCGACGTGTTCACCCTGGGATCCGTGATGTTCGAGTGCTTGACCGGGAGATCACCTTTCTCGGGAGAGAATACGCCGCTCGTCATGGCGAACATCATGCGTCGAGAAGCTCCGCGCCTGCGAACGCTGCGACCGGCGATGCCGAAAGACGTGGAGGACCTGCTCGCACGGATGCTCTCGAAGGATCCAACGCAGCGTCCGAAGGATGCATGCGCGCTCCTGTGCGATCTCCTCGCGCTCGGGCCGATCCCGGACGTGCCCGACGCCCTCGGGAGTGCGGAGCCTCCTCCCACCACGCTCGCCGCACCGGCGTCGCGCCCGCTGCTCGAGGAGCAGCAGCTCGTGAGCGTCGTCATGTCCGTCAATCCGAACGCGCGCCGCCGTCCCTTCAGGGTGGGAGACGAAGAGCTGACATCGCCGTCTCCCCGGGCAACGCTTGCCGACGCCGTGCGTGGGCGTTTCGGTGCCCGCGTCGACCTGCTCCTCGACGGAACGATGACGGCCATTCTCGCCAAAACCGAGCGGATGACCGCGACCGAGCAAGCCGTGCAGGCCGCGCGGTGCGCACTCTTCGTTCGCGAAATCGAGTCCTCGTTTCAGGTTGCGGTGACCACCGGGCGAGCGGTCGTGCGCGCGCACATGCCAAGCGGGGAGGCCCTCGACCGAGCGCGCACGTTCCTTCGAACGGTCGCGCGGATCGAAACGGCGCCGAGCGGCGTGTGGATCGACGACGTCACGGCGCAGCTCCTCGATGCGCGCTTCCAAACAGGGCGAGCCGCCTCTGGCTTCCGTGTCGTGGAGGAGGAGATCCTCACCGACGAAGCACGGCCCCTGCTCGGCAAACCGACACCCTGCGTGGGGCGCGATCGGGAGCTCGCCCTGCTACGCATGCTGCTCTCGGAGTGTTGCGAAGAGCCGGTGGCGCGGCTGGCCGTGGTCACCGCCGCCGCCGGAATCGGCAAGTCCAGGTTGCGGCGCGAGTTTCTGCGCCAAGTCCATTCCGATGATCGCATGAAGGTCGAGACCTTGGTCGGGCACAGCGATCCGACGCGCGCCGGGGCGCCGTACGGCATTTTGTGGGACGCATTCCGCAGGCTCATCGGCGTGCGCGACGGTGAAGACGTTTCGCTGCAGCAAAACAAACTTCGCGAGCGTGTTGGCCGTCACGTGCCCGCGGGCAAAGTGCAATTCGCCAGTGAATTCATCGGTGAGCTTTGTGGGATTCACTTTCCATCGGAGGCCAGTCCGCGCCTTCAGGATGCGCGGAGCCAGCCCCACTCGATGTTCAGTCATGTGAGCGAGGCCTTGATCACGTTCTTCCGTGCCGAAAGCCATGCACACCCCGTTGTGCTGGTCCTCGAAGATCTGCAATGGAGTGACGTTCTCACGGTGCGTGCGATCGACATGCTGCTCCGCGACTGCGGCGACGAACCCATCATGGTTCTGGCCTTGGCTCGGCCCGAGGTGGACGAGCTCTTTCCAAAGCTCTGGTCGGAGCGCAAACGTCAGGACTTTCGCCTCGATGGCCTCACGAAAAAGGCGAGCACGCAGCTCGTGGCCACCGTACTCGGCGAAGACGTCGAGCCGGCGGCCGTGCCGCGAATCGTCGATCAGGCTGCGGGCAATGCTCTCTTCTTGGAAGAATTGATTCGCTTCGTGGCCAGCGGCGGGGCTGCGGCCATGCCCGCCACGGTGCTCGCCATGCTGCAAGCGCGCCTCAAACGCCTCGACCCCGATCTGCGGCGCGTGCTGCGGGCGGCAAGTATCTTCGGAGGCAGGTTCTGGCGCGGCGGCATCGTCGCACTTCTTGGTGGAGACGACTCACCCGGAAGTATGGACGGATGGCTTCGCGCCCTCGTCGATCAGGAACTCATCGTGCTCGATTCGAGCGGCCGCTTCCTCGGCGACATTCAGTACTCGTTTCGCCATGAGCTGGTACGCGAGGCCGCGCACAGCATGCTCACCGACGCCGATCGCGTCGCCGGCCATCGCGCAGCTGCGCGCTTTCTCGAATCGATGGGCGAACGCAATCCGCGTGTTCTCGCCGAGCACTTCGCTCTCGGCGACATGATGGCTCGGGCCTCGAAGTGCTACACGAAGGCGGCAATCGATGCCTTCGATCACGGAGATATCCGCGCCGTCATTCCTCTGACCGAAAGCGCCATCGCATGCGGAGCCGAGGGCGAGCTCCTGGGGATATCCCTCGCGGTCCGCGGGCGAGCTCACGCTCTGGATTGCGAGTGGGACGAGGCACCTCCGCTCCTCGCTCGGGCTCTTCCTCTCCTGAGCCGCGGAAGTCGGGCGTGGTACATGGCCGCGGGGATGATGCTCCTCGGAGCGGGAGTCCTCGTTCACCCGGACGAGGTGTCGCGCTGGGGAGAGGAGCTTTGGGCCGCCCCTTGCGAGTCGAAGAGCGCGGTGGCGCGGTTGGAGGCCGGCTGGCTTGCGGTGGGGTACTCGGCGCGCGCCGGAGCGCGATCCCAGGCCGAACGCCACCTCGCGAAGATGGATGAACACGCCGCATCCATCACGAGCCTCTTTGGCAAGGGGCTATGGAAGCTCGCCCGTGCAGAATACGCTTGGTATCTGCGCCCGGAGCCCTGGACCGCGTCGATGGCGGCTGCGGAGGCCGAGGGGCTGTTCGAGGCGGGAGGACATCACCGGCTCATGGCGTTTGCGCAAATCTATCGCGGCATCTCGCTGGCTCACCTGGGCAACATCGATGCGGGCGAGCAAAAATTACGGGCCGCCTTGGCCGAGGCGCGCCGCTCACGGGAGCTGTGGCTCATCTCCAATGCAACGCCCTATCTGGCCATGGTTCTCCTCGAGAAAGGGAACGCCGCGTCCGTCGACGAAGCCGAACGGCTCCTTCGCGCGTTCTTGGACCAGCCCGGCGAAAAGAGCTACCGCGGCCTGGCGAACGCCGTTCTCGCGGAGATCCTTCTCTTGCGCGGAGACCTCGCATCTGCGGAAAAACATGCTCGACTCGGCGTCGGTATGATCACGGCGTTCGTCATCTACAGGGCGCACGCCAACGCGGTTCTGACGAAAGTCCTGCAGCATAGCCATCGCCTGGTCGAGGCGTGCAAACACATCGACGCTGCGCTCGAGGCGTGTGCGGACGAGGGTTGCGGTTTCATGGAGGTGCGCCTCTGGCTCGAGGCCTTCGACGCCTACGCGGCAGCAAAGAATCTCGCGGCCATGCGCGCTCTGGAGGGCGCCGTGAAACGGGTACGCGATCGCGCCGAGCACATTTCGGACGCGGATGTCCGGATGCGCTACCTCACGAAGAACGCTGTGAACCGGCGCGTTCTCGAAGAGGCGGAAACGCATCCGAACTTTGCGACAGGGAGGGTGATGTAGCGATGGATCTCGAGCTCAACTCGATTTTCGCCGGGCGATTCCTGCTCGAAGCCGTGGCGGGCACGGGCGGGATGGCCATTGTTTACCGCGCGCGCGACCAAAAGCGTGGCAACGCACCGGTGGCGCTCAAGGTGCTTCGCCGGCTCGGGGACGTGCCCCACGTTCACGAGAGATTCGCGCGCGAGGCGTCTGTCTTGGCCCAATTGCAGCACCCCGGAATCGTGTCGTACATCGATCACGGGATCACACCGCAAGGCGACGCATTTCTCGTTATGGAATGGCTCGAAGGGGAAAGCCTCGGCAAACGTCTGGACCGGGATGGACTTTCCCTCGTCGAAACGGTGACCTTGTTCCGGGGCATCGTCGATGCCCTTTCGGTCGCGCACCGCCGCGGAATCGTGCACCGCGATCTGAAGCCCGAAAACATCTTCCTCCGGGAGGGCAGACCGGATCGTGTGTCGCTGCTCGACTTCGGCGTGGCGCGGCTGATCTCGTCCGAGCTCACGTCGACCGGTCTGGCGCTCGGGACTCCAATCTACATGGCGCCCGAGCAGGCACGCGGAGAGACGATCGGCCCAAGTGCCGACGTGTTCTCGCTGGGATGCGTGATGTTCCGGTGCCTGACCGGGCGTGTGCTCTTCGATGGGAGCCACCCCACGGTCATCATGGCGGGCATTTTGCTCCACGAGGCCCCGGCGTTGCGGGCGTTGCGACCCTCGATGCCAAAGCCCCTGGAGACGCTGCTTGCACGGATGCTCGAGAAGAATCCGCAGCATCGTCCCAGGGACGCGGACGCGCTCCTCGACGCACTGAACCAGCTCGCGGTGCTTTCGGACGAACCCGCGCCCGAGCATGCCATGGCGCGTACCGTCCCGCTGTCCGACGAGCAACAGCTCGTGAGCGTCATCTTGGCCGTCGTGCCAACGCCCGTGGCGGTTCGCTTGCCCCTTGCCGATACGCTGCGCAGCCGCTTCGGTGCGCGCGTCGAGCACCTCGCGGATGGCTCGATGATCGCGACGCTCGCGCAGACGGAAAGCATGACCGCGACCGACCAAGCCGTGCAGGCAGCGCGGTGTGCGCTCTTCCTTCTCGAAGAGTCCCCCGTGCAGCGCATCGTGCTCACGATGGGGCGCGGTGTCGTCGGCGAGCGTCTGCCGGGCGGCGAGGTCATGGATCGCGCGGGCAAGTTGGTGCACGCTTCGCAGACTTCGCAGACGCCGGGCATCTGGGTCGACGACGTGACGGCACAACTGCTCGATGCACGCTTTCGAATGAGTCGAACGGAATCGGGGCTCTGCATTTTGACGGCGGAAGTCGACACGGAGGAACCCCGACTTCTGCTCGGCAAACCGACACCATGCGTCGGACGCCGTCGGGAGCTCGCGCAGCTGCAGATGCTGCTCGCGGAGTGCTGCGAGGACTCGATTGCTCGCCTCTCCCTGGTGATCGCACCGCCCGGGATCGGCAAGTCGCACCTGCGCCGCGAGTTCGTTCGACAAGTGCAGCATGATGCGACCAGGAGCGTCGAGGTATGGCTCGGACGCAGCGACCCGACGCGCGCGGGAGCACCCTATGGCCTGCTCTGGGATGCCTTGCAAAGGCTCATCGGCCTTCACGATGGCGAGGAGATCTCGGCGCAGCAAAGCAGGCTCCGCGAGCGGGTGCGGCGCCATGTGCCCGAGAGCGAAGTGCAATTCGTCACGGAATTCATGGGCGAGATTTGCAAAATCCCCTTTCCATCGGAGACGAGCCCGAAACTGCGGAGCGCGCGCCTGGCGTTAGGCAACCTGGTCGACCAGGTGAGTGTGGCCTTTACCGCCTTCGTGCGCGCCGAATCAGGCGCGCACCCGGTGCTGATCGTGCTCGAGGATCTGCATTGGGGCGACGGTCTCACGGTGCGTCTCGTCGACGACATGCTGCGCGATTGCAGCAACCGCCCCATCATGGTCATGGCTCTCGCCCGGCCCGACGTGGAGACGCTTTATCCGAAGCTGTGGGCCGAGCGCAAACGCGAGGATCTGCGGCTCGGCGGACTGACGAAGAAGGCCAGCTCGGAGCTTGTCACGCAAGTACTCGGCACACAGGTCGCATCCGACGTCGTCGAGCGCATCGCCGACCAGGCAGCAGGCAACGCGCTCTTCTTGGAGGAGCTGATTCGCTTCGTCGCCCAAAATGCGTCGGATGCGATGCCGGATACCGTGATTGCGATGTTGCAAGCACGGTTGCAACGCCTCGAGCCCGACCTGCGCCGCGTGCTTCGTGCGGCCAGCGTTTACGGTGCGACGTTTTGGCGAGGCGGGTTGATGGCGCTGCTCGGAGAGCGCGACTCGGTCGCGACCCTCGACCAGCGGCTCGAAGCGCTGCTCGACCAGGAGCTCGTCGTGCGAAATGGCACGAGCCGCTTTCTCGGAGACGCGCAGTATTCGTTTCGGCACGTGCTCGTACGGGAGGCGGCCCACAGCACGCTGACGGACACGGATCGCTTGCAGGGCCATCGCGCGGCTGCGGCGTTTCTGGAATCAAAGGGGGAACACGATTCCGGCGTTCTCGCAGAGCATTTGGTCCTCGGCGGCGACGAGGAGCGAGCGGCGGAGTACTACGCGCGGGCAGCGACCGAGGCGATCGATTACCACAACGAGCTCGTGATTGCTGGGACACTCGCCGAGCGAGGCATCGCATGTGCGCCGAAAGGCAACACCCTCGCCGCACTCCTGACCACGCGCGGACGCGTGAGCTTCTTTCGCTACGACCACGCGAACGCGTACTCGACCCTTCAAGAAGCGCTGTCGGTGCTCCGCCCCGGGAGCGATCACTGGTGGCTCGCGGCGGGCACACTCGTCCTGGTGATGGCGGGCCTCCTTCGCTGGGGCGAAATCCTGGAGCTCGGGGGAAAAATGCTGACCGCTTCGTGCGATCCCGGGGCCGCCCCACTGCGCATGCGCGCCCTGTGCTACTTGGTCATGAAGCTGATTTGGGGGGGGCGGCGCGCGCAGACTGCGCCTTATCTCGCGCGGCTGGATGACTTGGTCGGCTCCCTCGATGAGGCTCGTGGAAGGGTATGGTGGGAGTTGGCCCACTTGACCGAGTCCTTGTGGTCCAAGCCGGATCCATGGGGCGCCTCGATGGCCGCCTCTCGCGCCGAGGCCGTGCTCGAGCAATCCGAGTATTTGCACCTGCTCGCGCTCACAAGGGTCTTTCGAGGTTGTGCGCTCGTACACCTCGGGAGTATCGACGCGGGCGAGCCGAAGTTGCGTGCCGCCTTGGAGACGGCGCGCCGCAAGCGCGATCCCTATCTCCTCTCCGCCTCGACGCCGTTTCTTGCGATTAGCCTGGTCGACAAAGGGGATGCCGCCTCGATGGACGAAGCGCGGTGCATCCTTCGTGAACTCCTGGAAGGTGTGGGCGATCGCAGCCTGCAAGGAGTTGGGCACGCCATCTTGGCCGATATTCACCTCCGGTACGGCGAGCTCGAGCCCGCGGAACCACTCGCTCGACGCGCGATTGGCATGATCTCGGAATACGCGCTGTTCCGGCCGTTCGCCGACACCGTGCTGACGAATGTCCTGCGGCAGGCCGGTCGTCCTGCCGAGGCCTGCGCGCACGCCGACGCGACGCTCGCGTGGGTCGAATCGGTCGGCGGGTGTGGTGTCTTCGAGGTGCGACTTCGACTTGCCGCGTTCGAGGCGCACGCTGCGGCAGGCAGCCCGGCTGCCGCACACGTTCTGGAGGGTGCCCTCGAGCAGATCCGCCTTCGCGCCGAAGGGATCCCCGATCCGCGCCTTCGCGATCGCTTTCTCTCGCGGGATCCGACCAATCGGCGCGTGCTCGAGGAAGCGCGAAGATTGCTGCCCGCTTCGCTCCTCGCGTCGTTTGCCGATCGCGTTGGTTTCACGGGATACTGACGAGACCTGACGAACCTGAGCGGGGGAGAAAAGCAGATGGCCCTCAAGACCGTCTTTGCGGAGCGGTTCATCGTCGAAGAGCTGGCGGGTTCCGGCGCCATGGGCGTGGTTTATCGCGCGCGCGATCAGCAGCGCAACGGGGCGACGGTGGCGCTCAAGGTGCTGAATTCCGCCGCGTATCTCCATCATTTTCGCGAGCGATTCACGCGCGAGGCCGAGGTCCTGTCGAAGCTGAGTCATCCTGGCATCGTTTCGTACGTCGACCACGGGATCACACCGCAAGGCGAGGCCTACCTCGTCATGGAGTGGCTCGACGGCGAAGACCTCGAGCAACGCTTGGCCCGCCAAAATCTCTCGCTCCCTGAAACCATGACCTTGTTCCGCCAGATCGCGGACGCGCTTTCGGTCGCGCATCGGGCGGGGATCGTGCACCGCGACCTCAAGCCCGAGAACATCTTCTTGATCGGTGGCCGCCTGGACAAGGTGTCGCTGCTCGATTTCGGCGTAGCGCGGCTGATTTCATCCGAGCTCACCGCAACGGGGCTGGCCGTCGGAACCCCTTCGTACATGGCGCCGGAACAAGCACGCGGCGAGCGGCATGTCGGTCCGACCGCCGACGTGTTCACCCTCGGATGCGTGATGTTCGAGTGCCTGACGGGGCAATTGCCCTTTTCGGGAGGCCACGCGTCACTCATCATGGCGAACATCCTTTTTCAAGAGGCCCCGCGGCTCCGAACCGTGCAACCGGCCATGCCGGAAGCGGTGGAGGACCTGCTCGCGCGAATGCTCGCCAAGGATCCAACGTGTCGCCCTCGAGACGCGGGTGCCCTGCTGAGCGAGCTCCTCACCCTGGGGCCATTTTCGGACGTACCTGCCCCCGACGTTCCGAAGGCGCATGGCCTTCCCGCGCCCGTTCGGCCGCTCATCGAAGAGCAACAGCTGGTGAGCGTTATCGTGTCCGTCGACGAGAACACGCGCCCGTGCGTCATGGCAGCGCCCCGGGCAACGCTTGCCCACGCCGTGCGAGGGCGTTTCGGTGCTCAAGTCGAGCTTCTCGTGGACGGATCGATGATTGCGATTCTTGCCCAAACAGAGCGGATGACGGCGACCGAGCAAGCGGTGCAGGCGGCCCGGTGCGCGCTCTTCATCCGCGAGGTCGAGCCCTCGTTCCGGGTCGCGGTGACGACCGGCCGAGGCGTCGTCGGTGCGCGTCTGCCGAGCGGGGAAGCCATCGACCGTGCCAGCGCGCTCCTTCGTGCATTCTCGAGCTTGGAGTCGACGTGGGCGCCGAGTGGCGTGTGGGTCGATGACGTGACGGCGCAGCTCCTCGACGCACGCTTTCAAGTGGTGCGCACTCCCACCGGGGTCTCCATCGTGGAAGCGGAGCTCCACGCCGACGAGGCGCGGCCGCTGCTCGGCAAACCCACACGCTGCGTCGGCCGCGAGCGCGAGCTCTCCCTGCTTCGCATGCTGCTCGCGGAGTGCAACGACGAATCGGTGGCCCGGCTCGCGGTGGTCATCGCCCCGCCAGGAATTGGCAAGACCAGACTCCGTCGCGAGTTCCTGCGGCAAGTTGCCAGCGACCAGACGATGACGACCGAAACGTTGATCGGACAGAGCGATCCGACACGGGCCGGAGCTCCGTATAGCCTTCTCTGGGATGCCTTTCGCAATCTGGTGAACGTTCGCGATGGGGAAGAACTGTCGGTCCAGCAAGACAAGCTTCGCGAGCGCGTCCGGCGTCACATGCCCGAGAACGAAGCGCAGTTCGTCAGCGAGTTGCTCGGTGAACTATGCGGAATTCCGTTTCCATCGGAGACGAGTCCGCGACTTCGCGACGCGCGGAACGAGCCCCAATCGATGTTCAGTCAGGTGAGTTCCGCCCTGGTCTCGTTCTTCCGCGCCGAAAGCGACGTGCACCCCGTTCTGCTGGTCGTGGAAGATCTGCAATGGGGTGACGTTCTCACCGTGCGTGCGGTCGACACGCTGCTCCGCGAGTGCAGCGACAAACCGATCATGGTGCTTGCATTGGCCCGACCCGAGGTCGATGAGCTCTTTCCAAGGCTTTGGTCGGAGCGAACACGCCAGGATTTTCGCCTCGATGGTCTTACGAAAAAAGCGAGCACACAGCTCGCGGCACAGGTCCTTGGTGAGCGAGTCGCACCGGACGTCGTGGCTCGCATCGTCGATCAGGCTGCGGGCAATGCTCTCTTCTTGGAAGAATTGATTCGCTTCGTGGCCGAGGGCGAGTCTGCGGCCATGCCCGCCACGGTGCTCGCGATGCTGCAAGCGCGACTCAAGCGCCTGGAACCCGACTTGCGGCGCGTGCTGCGGGCGGCCAGTGTTTTCGGCGGCACCTTCTGGCGCGGTGGCATCCTGGCGCTCCTCGGAGAACGCGAATCATCGGAGCGCGTGGACGATTGGCTCCGCATGCTCGTCAACCAGGAGCTCGTCTCGCGCGACGATGGGTGCCGTTTCCTCGGCGATGTCCAGTACTCGTTCCGCCACGAGCTCCTACGCGAGGCGACGCACGGCATGCTGACCGACTCGGATCGCGTCGCCGGACATCGCGCCGCTGCGGCTTTTCTCGAATCGATGGGCGAGCGCGATCCACGTGTTCTCGCGGAGCACTTCGCGCTCGGGAACATGATGTCGCTCGCCGCGGGACATTACACGAGAGCGGCGATCGATGCCTTCGATCATAGCGATATCCGTGCCATCGCTCCCCTGACCCAACGGGCCATCGCGTGCGGAGCCGAAGGCCACCTGCTCGGGACCTTGCTGGCGGTGCGCGGCCGGGTTCACGTTCTGGATTGCGAGTGGGAGGAAGCGTATCCGCTCTTCGCTCGGGCGCTGCCCCTGCTGCGCCGTGGCGGTAGGGCATGGTACATGGCCGTGGGGATGATGATTGTCGCCGCGGGAATGGTCTCCCGCCCGGACGAAATGTCATCTTGGGCGGACGCGCTTTGGGCGGCCTCGTGCGAGCCGAAAGGCGCCGTGATGCGGATGGAGGCCGCGTTCCTCACGGTGGGTTACTGTTCGCGTTCCGGCCAGCGAGCGCAGGCCGAACGGCATCTCGCCAAGATGGACGAATGCATCGCGCCCATGACCAGTGTCTTTGCAAGGGGCCTGTGGAAGCTCGCCCGTGCGCATTACACGTGGTACGCCCAGCCGGAGCTCTGGGAAACGTCGACGGCCGCGGCGGACGCGGAAGCGATGTTCGAAGCATGCGGCAGCCACCGCATGGTCGCACTCGCGCGAATCTACCGAGGCATTTCGCTCGCTCACCTGGGCAACATCGATGCAGGCGAGCAAAAATTGCGAGCCGCCTTGGCCGAAGCCCACCGTTCTCGGGAAGCATGGCTCATCTCCACGGCGACGCCCTATCTGGCCATGCTGCTCCTCGACAAAGGGGACGATGCCTCTCTCGACGAAGCCGAACGACTTCTTCGCTCCTTCTTGGACGAGCGTGGTGATCCATCCCTCCAGGGGGTCTCGAACTTGGTTCTTGCCGAGATTCTCGCCGCGCGCGGAGAGCTCGCAGCCGCGGAGAAACATGCTCGACTCGGCCTCGGCATGAGCAACCAGTTTGCCATCTACAGGGTTTACGCCAGCATCGTGCTGACGAGAATCCTGGAGTGCAGCGGGCGACGGCTCGAAGCACGCAACCACATCGACGCCGCGATCCGTTCGCACTCCGGAGATTGCTGTGGGTTCATGGAGGTACGACTCTGGTGGGTCACCTTCGAAGCGCGCGCCGCCGCAAAGACGCCTGCTGCCGCCACAGCGGCGCTCGAGAGGGCCGTCGAACGGATACGCGTTCGCGCCGAGCACATTTCAGGTGCGGACTTCCGAATGGGCTTCCTCACGAAAAACGCGATGAACAGGCGCGTGCTCGACGAGGCAGAAAAGCTCCTCCCTCCTTCGGCGCTGCATTTTGCTCGACGAGGGGGGAAGGGCTAGCGCGCCCCGGCTCGGGTGCAAGGTTCGCAACCCAGCGGCCGACCAAATGTCATTTAACGCCATTGGCGCCATATTAAAGTTGGATATTCCAACATGCATTCATGATTGCAGTTCGGAAACTCATTTTCCGAAGACGGCGATCATTCACTGTGGCGTCTGGTGGAGGACCTACTATGTTCGCCCCCGTTAAGTAGTGCCATCGATCCGCGAGCTCCATATCGGCGAGCCGCGGCGAGTTCCAAGCGGAATCTCTGAGCACAACAGGAGGTCAACATGCGACGTTCCCTACCCGTCGGGTTGTTTCTGCTGCTATCGCTATCCGCGCTTCAAGGGTGCGCTTCGGATATCGAAGATAGTGATTCGAGCCATGCTGCGTTGACGCAAAATGGCGGCAGCGAGCTGCAATGGAAGGAAAACCTCGACTCGGTGGGCGGCGATGTCGTGGGTATTCAGGCCGAAAATGGCGGATGGCGTACGCTTTCCGAGCGCGGCTTATTTACCTTCGCCACGCGCCGATTGGCTCAACCCGTCGATCGCGTATGGGCTACGGCTTCGGGCGACATCCCGGACCAATCCGAAATGGCCATTGAAGTGCGCAATCGCTCCGTCGGCGGCGGTTGGTCGGAGTGGCGAGTCGCGACTTCCCAGGAACCCGCGGTATTTCCGGCGGCCGGCTCCGAGGTTCAGGTTCGAGCCGTGCTCACGGCGAATCCAAATAAGCAATCGCCGGTTCTTCGCACGCTATCTCTCCGCGCCAGCCCTTCCGCCGCATCCGCACCGATGAGCGAGGCCCCGCTGGCCCCGTTGACGTATCGCGTTTACGCGACGCGCGAAGGCTTGGTCGGCGGAACCACGGCCAATGGGCACGTCATCAAATCGCGCGATCACTTCGTAGCCCTCCCCACGCGGCGCGCGCTCGCCAGCAACGGCGGAAGAGAATACACGGTGACGCTCCGATACAATGGCCACACGGTCACCGAGCCCGTATGGGACGTCGGGCCGTGGAATACCAAGGACGATTATTGGAATCCTTCGGCGACGCGCGAGATGTGGCGCGACCTCCCGCAGGGCAAGCCCGAATCGCAGGCCGCCTACCAAAATGGCTACAATGGCGGCAAAGACCAATTCGGACGAACGGTGGCCAATCCCGCCGGGATCGACCTCGCGGATGGCACCTTTTGGGACTCCCTCGGCATGTCCGACAACGATTGGGTCGACGTCACCTACAACTGGACGAGCGGCGGCGGCTCGACCTGGGAGGCCATCGTGGACGATGCCACCGCGGGACGATTCCACGCCAGCGCCAACTGGGGCACATCCACGTATTCTTCCCAGCGATACGGCACCGGCTATCGCTTTGCGACGCCCGAGGCGGTGAGCGATCCTGCGTGGTTCGCCGTCGATGTTCCCGCAGCCGGCAATTACGAGGCCTTCGTCTACTACCCTGCCGACCCGGGCTACAATTCCCAAACGCCCTTCCTGGTGCAGGCCACCGACGGCGTGCGCACCGTCAAAGTCGATCAGCGCCAGGGCGGCGGCCAGTGGGTCAGCCTGGGTGTCTTCCCCATCGCAGCCGGTGACCACGACGTCGTCGGCGTGAGCCGCTGGACGACCACCACCGGCTACGTCATCGCCGACGCGGTCAAATTGGTTCGCCGTTGATATTTCCTCATACAACTTCATTTGGGCACCAGGAGGAGGATTCCCATGCGGATGTCGTCACGGTCGTTCCTATTGGTCACGCTGCTCGTTGCCTCGGCCTGTGCCACGGCTTGTACCGCCCCGGAGGACGCGAATACGGGCGAGGTCACGCCGCAGGCGCTCCAAGATAGCCGCAAATCCTTCGATGCGATGTTCGAGGATGCGGCCCGCGAATTCAACGTTCCCGCGAACCTGCTCAAGGCCATCGCTTACACGGAGACGCGCATGGAAATGGTGCGCGGCGAACAGGAATTCGAGGGTCGCCCCCCCGCGTTCGGCGTCATGGCCCTGCGCGGCGACAACCTTGCGCGCGGCGCGAAGCTCGCCGGTGTCACCCCGGAAAAAGCGCAGTCGGATCCGCGCGCGAACATCCGCGCCGGCGCCGCAGTACTGGCCTCGCTCGCCGACGAAGCGGGCCTCGCCGATCGCGCCGACGTGGGCGCGTGGGCTCCCTTGGCGGTGAAGCTCGGGGACATCACCAACGCGGAGGCGCAATCGCATTACATCCATCGCGAGGTCTACGAGCTAATCCGCCGCGGGGAGCCGGCGGCGGGCATCGCCCCCACCGAGGGCGTGCGTCCGCAGTTTGCCGAGATTCGCAGCGCCGTGGAGGCCGCAGGGCCCGACTATCCCGCTTCGATCTGGCGCCCGTCCCCCAACTACGGCTCCCGCCCCTCGGGCGACATCGGCGACCCGGGGATGATCGTCATCCACACCTGCGAAGGAGGCTATTCCGGCTGCTGGAGTTGGCTCACCAACTCGGAATCGCAGGTGAGCGCGCACTACGTGGTCAACGAAAGCGGCAGCGAGGTATCCCAGTTGGTTCGCGAATCGAACCGCGCCTGGCACGTCGCCGCCACCTACAAATGCTCGCTCAACAGCAGCGTGGAATGCTGGCGCAATGGCTATTCCGTGAATCACTTCTCGGTGGGCATCGAGCACGGCGGCTTCGCGAGCCAGTCCTCGTTCCCGGCCGGCCAGATCGACGCCTCGGCGAAATTGTCGTGCGACATCTCACGCGACCAAGCCATCCCGCGCGATCGCTTCCACATCATCGCCCACGGCCAATTGCAGCCAGAAAACCGAGTCGATCCGGGGCCGAACTGGCCGTGGACCAGCTACATCAGCAAGATCAACGCCTTTTGCGGAAGCGCCGGCGGCGAAATCATCGTCGACAGCGACAATGCCAACAACGACACGACCAAGGGCAAAATCGAAGTGTCCAGCGAGTGGGCTACGGGCTCCGCGACCAGTGGTTACTACGGCAGCGGCTACCTCTATGCCTCCACGACGGACACCGCCGACAAGGCCACGTTCTCGTTCTACCTGCCCGCCGCCGCCACCAAGACCGTCGATGCCTGGTGGGTCGCCGGCACGAACCGGACGACCACCGCCCCCTTCGTGGCGATTGACGCCAATGGCAACACGGTCGCGACGGTAAATGCCAATCAGCAAGCCAATGGCGGTAAGTGGAACACGCTGGGGTCGTGGTCGTTCCCGGCGGGATGGAACAAAATCGAACTCCGGCGCTCGGCCGCCGAGGGAAGCGTGGTCATCGCCGATGCGGTTCGCATTCGCTAGCGCCCACGCGCTGCGTGGGGTGCCCCTTTTGGGGCTCCTTCTCCTGACGGGATGCACCACCTCCTCGTGTGGTGGTGCATCCGGCTCGGGGGAAATCGGCACCAAAGAGCGTGCCGCGATGCCGGGGCGCATCTACTTCGTCTCCGAGCGCGCGGGCCAAAAGGACGTGTGGTGGATCGATGGCCGGGGCCAGGAAGGCCGGGTCACCCAGGGCCCCGAGGACGAGTTCCCCGCCGCGCCGACCCCCGATGGCCTGGGTCTGCTCGTTGTCTCGTGGCGCATGGAAAACGGTGCGCGACGCGAAGAGCTCCGCCTGCATCCGACGAACCCAGCGACCCCGCCGAAAGACAGTGCCCCTTCCCCCGGACAGCCGCTGACCGCGCTGCGCGGCAGGGCACGGCATCCGAGCTTCTCGCCCGATGGCCGCTGGTTCGTGGCCGAATCGGACGAATTGGGCTTCAGCGACTTGGTCCGCACGGACACGCAATCGCACCGCGAGGAGCGCCTCACCGCCGCGCGCGAGGGCTGCTTCGAGCCGGAGGTCTCGCCCGACGGAAAGCACATCGCCTTCGTCTCGAGCAAGGAGGGCGATCCCGAGATCTACGTGATGGACGCCGACGGCACGAACGAGCGGCGCATCACCGCCTTTCATCGCGAAGACTGGTCGCCGAAGTGGAGCCCCGACGGAGCGTGGCTCGCCTTTCTGAGCAATCGCGAAAACCGCGACCGCGTCTACGTCGTTCGCCCCGACGGGTCGAACGTGCACCCAGCCTCGGGCTCCGCATTCGCGGGCGACGAGCGCGAGCTCGCCTTCGCCCCTGACGGCAAGCACGTCGCCTACGTGAGCCGCGCCGCCGACGGGAAGAGCCGCATCTGGGTCGCGCCCGTCGAAGGCGATGGCCCCGTCGCCCTCACCGATGGAGCCTTTCGCGACGACGCCCCCGCGTGGAGCCCGGATGGAAAGCACATCGTCTTCGTCTCGGAGCGCCAAAACGACGTCGATCTCTATGTGATGCGAAAAGACGGAACGGGGCAAACGCGCCTCACGCACTCCAAAGGCGCGGACTGGTCTCCCCGTTGGGTCGCGGCATCGACACGGTGATGCGATCCAACCGCGGATTTCAAATCTCGCGGCACAATCTTACATCGCGTTAAGATATCAAATACATTACCCAAGCAACGATATTCCCGCTTTCGGTTCACGTCATATCGATGCTGCTTCGACATCCAATCATCATGCTCGACTATTAATAGTATGTACGCCCATGAACGACGCTGAGATTGCCGAGTTCGTCCGATTAAGTCATTGATATACGGAATTTTAATTCTATGCTCCACCGGCGATGGCAACCAAGCCGGTGGCACACATCTCGGATGGCCGGCATGCGACCTTTTGGGGGCTGGCCGCTGCAAGCGTACTCACCGCTGCGATTTACGTCGGTAGCCGGCGCCTTCGCGATTTCGACGCGGCGCTGGTGCCCTACGCGGGCGCTACCGTGTTTGCCGCATTCGGCATCGGTTATCGCTATAGCATGTGGATCCGCCGTCCCCCGACCAACCTCTATTGGAGGCGAGGCTGGCAGATCTTCCTGCGCCGTCTGCCCGCCAATACGATAAAGCTCGCGACCATCGTATGGAACGACATCATCGCACAGCGCTTCATCGCGAGGCGCTCGCGCAAACGATGGCTCGCGCACATGCTCATCGCTTGGGGATGCATGCTTGCCGCGGCGGTAACACTACCGCTCACCTTCGGCTGGGTGCGTTTCGAAAGCGAACCGTCGGCACAACTCACGTACGACGCATTGGTCTTCGGGATCAAAGTGTTGCGTTTCGACAGCAACGGGCCTCTGGCGCCCCTCGTTTTCAACGTGCTCGACATCGCCGCGGTCATGGTCCTCGCGGGCGTCGCCATCGCCTTGTGGCGGCGCACCGGCGATCGCGGGGCCCTCGCGCTCCAGCAGCCGGTCAACGACCTATTACCGCTGGTACTACTTTTCGCAGTATCCCTCACGGGGCTCTTCCTCACATTATCGACGCATCTTTTGCGCGGCGTGCACTATGCCTTCTTGTCCGAAGTTCACGCCATTACGGTGATCTTCACCCTGCTCTATCTGCCGTTCGGCAAATTCTTTCATATTTTCCAAAGACCAGCACAGCTCTCGATCAAGTTCTACAAAGAGGCTGGCGCACGTGGCGGTGATGCACATTGTGTGCGCTGCAATGGCGCGTACACGAGCCAACTGCACGTGGACGACCTCAAGAGCGTCGAGGCAACACTCGGCATTCGCTACGACACGGCCGACGGGCACTACCAAGACGTCTGCCCGGCGTGTCGCCGAAAAATGCTGGCCCTCGCCCAAGATTCGCTCTGGAGGCAATGATTCATGGCCAAACTCCCAACATCGGTCCCATTACTCATCGACCGGTTCGGCCCGCACACGCATACCGTTCCCCCCGGCGGTTGGACCTCCGCCGAAGTTCCCGACAGAACCGTCAAAACCCATTGTTGCTTTTGCGGCCAGCAATGCGGTATCCAGCTCAAAGTCAAAGACAACAAAGTCGTCGGATTCGAACCTTGGCAAGATTTTCCCTTCAACTTGGGAAAGCTCTGCCCCAAAGGCGTTAAGCGCTATTTGCAAGGCGACCACCCGGATCGCTTGCTCACACCGCTCGAACGGGTCGAAGGCGAAGGGTTTCGCCGCACCGATTGGAATACGGCGCTCGACCGCACGGCGGAGGCCATTCGCCGCATCCAGAAGGAGCACGGGCACGACGCCTTCGCCGTGCTCACCGGCGCCTCGCTGACCAACGAGAAAGCCTACCTCATGGGCAAGTTCGCCCGTGTCGCCCTGCGCACGGCGAACATCGATTACAACGGGCGGCTCTGCATGGTCTCCGCGGCGGCCGCATCCAAGAAGATCCTCGGCTACGACCGCGCGGCCAATCCGTGGAGCGATATCCGCAAATCCAAGTGCATCCTCGTCGCCGGCGCCAACATCGCCGAGTGCGCACCGATCACCACGGAATATCTCTGGTCCGCCCGAGAAGCCGGCGCGAAAATCATCGTGCTCGACCCGCGCATGACCCCCATCGCGCGCACCGTCGATTTGTACATTCCCGTTCGTTCGGGCGGAGATATCGGCATCTTCAATGGCATGCTTCACGTGATGATCGAACGCGGTTGGATCGACCGCGACTTCATCGCCAAGCACACCACCGGCTTCGAAGAGGTCGAACGAACCGTCAAAAAGTATACGCCTGAGTATGCTTCCAAGATCGCGGGCGTTCCGGCCTCCATGATTGTGCGCGCCGCCGAGATGTGGGGACCGGCGGAGTCGAGTTTCCTCCTTCACTCGCGCGGCATCGAGCACCACACCAAGGGTGTCGAGAATTGCATGGCCGCCATCAACCTGGTGGTGGCCACCGGCCGCATCGGCCGCGAAGGCTCCGGTTACGCGATGATCACGGGTCAGGGCAATGGCCAGGGCGCGCGCGAGCAAGGGCAGAAGTGCGATCAGCTCCCCGGTCATCGCGACATCGAGAATCCCGAACATCGCGAGCACATGGCCAACGTGTGGGGTGTGCTGGAGTCATCCATTCCGCGCAAAGGGCTGAGCGCCCTGGAGCTCTTCGAAGCGGCGCACGCGCGCAAAATCCGCGGCATGGTTCTCCTGTCGTTCAACCCCATGGTTTCGCTGCCGGATCAGCGCTTCATCCGCGAAGCGATCGAACGGCTCGAGTTTTTCGCGGTCATCGACTTCTTCCTGTCCGAAACGGCGCGCTTCGCCGACATCGTGTTTCCGGGCTCGCTCATGGAGGAAGACGAGGGCACCACCACCAGTGCGGAGGGGCGCGTCATCCACCATCGCCAGGTCGTCGACCCGCCCGGCGAGGCGCGGCAAGATTGGAAGATCATTTGCGATCTCGCCGCACGGGTCGGCCCCAAAGACAAATTCGCGTTCTCCTCCCCCAAGGAGATCTTCGACGAGCTGCGCCAAGCCTCGCGGGGCGGCGCCTCCGACTATTACGGCATCACCTGGGAGAAGATCGACGAGCAGAATGGGGTATTCTGGCCTTGCCCAGAGCTCGATCATCCAGGGACGCCTCGCCTCTACGAGGGCGGTCGCTTCGCACACCCCGATGGCAAAGCGCATTTCCAACCCGTGGAGTGGCGCCCCGCCGCGGAGGAGCCGGACGAGGAATATCCCATTACGTTGACCTCCGGGCGCGTGGTGGCCCACTACCTTTCGGGCAACCAGACACGCCGCATCGGGGCGCTGGTCAAACAGACGCCGCAACCGTACTGCGAAATGCACCCGCGTCTCGCGGAGAAGCTCTCCGTGACGGAAGGCGATTTCGTCCGCATCGAAAGCCGCCGTGGTTCGACGACCCTGCGTGCCTTGATCGTCAAGACCATCCGCCCCGACCACGTCTTCGTTCCGTACCATTGGCCGCTGGAGCGCTCGGTCAACAACTGCACCATCCGCGCCATCGACCCGGTGTCGAAGATTCCCGAATTCAAAATATGCGCCGTGCGCGTCGCCAAGTCGGCGGCGCCCGAGGACGATCATGTGAAGCTCGCCCCCGAAGCGGGAGGTCTACGATGAGCGAGTTGGCCTTTTTCATCGACTATTCCCGGTGCATCGGGTGCCGTGCCTGCGTTCAAGCGTGCGAAGAGTGCGACACGCACCGCGGCCAGTCGATGATCCATCTGGAAACCATCGAGCGGCGCGATACCGTGCAGACGGCACCGCAAATGTGCATGCACTGCGAAGATCCCGTGTGTGCACGCGTATGCCCGGCCGACGCCATCAAACAGACCCCCGAGGGGGTGACGCAATCGTCGCTCAAGCCGCGCTGCATCGGTTGCGCGAATTGCGTGATGGCCTGCCCCTTCGGCGTACCCAAATACGAAGCACACATCGACCAAATGATGAAGTGCGACTATTGCTTCGATCGCACCAGCGTCGGCAAAAAGCCCATGTGTGCGACCGTCTGCCCGTCGCAAGCGCTGACCTTCACCACGCGCGAAGAAATCGAACGAACGCGGCGCGGGCGGCCCATCAACGAGTGGCGGTTCGGGGACGAGGTGGTGCGCACCAAAGTCTTCGTTCTCGTCCCGCCCGCCACCACCCGGGTCGACGTCGGCCTCGGTGCGCTTCGTGCGGGAAAGAATGGCCCGCACATCCGCCCCGTCGCCAAGGACGACGTCGCCGCTCTTTTGGAGGATTTGCCATGAGCGAGGATGCAAAACGGCATTTGCCCCTCTGGCGTCGTGATTTCCCCATTCGTTGGGATGAGGACCATTACGTCACCCGCCGCCAGCTGGCGAAGTTTCTCACGTTGGGCTCTGCCATTCTCGTGGGTGCGAACCTCGCCATGGTCGCCGCCGGGCGCACGAGAACGTCCATGGCGTATCCTCCGCAACGCCTTTGCGCGGCGGACGCGCTCGGGCCGGGGGAATCGCTTTTGTTCCGCTACCCCACGGCCCAAGATCCGTGCATCCTCGTGCGCACGAAGACGGGCGCCCTGGTCGCGTTCTCCCAGGTTTGCACGCATTTGTCGTGCGCCGTGGTGTATCGCCCAGCGGACGATCGTCTGTTCTGCCCTTGCCACGAGGGCGTTTTCGCCTGCCACGAAGGAACGGCCGGCGCAGAGCCGCTGGAGGGACCGCCCGAACGTCCCCTCCCGCGCATCACCTTGGACGTGCGTCAGGGCGACGTTTTTGCGACAGGAGTGGTCTCATGAGTTCCGAATCGAGGAAGCAAGCGCTCCACGTATTCACCTTCGTCGCGTGCCTCGTGGGCATGGGCGTCGTATTGCAATTATGGCTGCTCGGCGCCTCGCTGGAGGCCGCATTGGATGGCAAGAGAGATCTCCTGCTCCCGGCGGCCGCCGCCTCGCTGATTCTCTTCGGGGTTCACGCCGGCCTGCTGGCCTTCGTGCACCGGGTGGATCGGCACACGACTCAAGCTAGCTGAGAAGCTCGGCGAGCCGGTCCCAGGTCTCCACCGCGCCGGCTTCGGCGCCGCTTTGCATCATTCCGTCGCGCGCTTCGAGCGACTGGAAAATCGATTTGGACGTGATGCGCGTTTTGCCCTCGATCTCCTCGAAGAGCACCGTTTCGAGGAGCACGTGGCCGGGCATGCCCTCGAACTCGAAGGTGTAGACGAGCCGCTCGGGTGAGAGGGCCTCGTGGTACACGCCGTTGAAGGCGAATTCGTGCCCGGCACCATCGCGCTGAACGAACCGCCAGATGCCACCTTTCTTGGCCTCCAGCTTGTCGACCACCGTGGTGAGGCTCCGCGGCCCCCACCACCGCGGAACCGCTTCCGGATTGATGTACGCCGCAAACACGCGGGCGCGTGGGGCGTCGAACGTGCGCGCCATGGAGATCTCTTGCTTGCCCGGTTCGGCGATGAAGATCGTCTTGCTCATTTTGGTTTCTCCTCGTTCGCGGAATTCATGTCACTCAAAAATGCGTCGAGCCGATCGAAGCTCTCTTCCCAGTGCTCGCGGTAGTTCCATACCCACGTGGCCACCTCTTTGAGCGGCGCAGCCTCCAAGCGACACGGGCGCCATTGCGCCTTGCGCGTCTGCGCGACGAGTCCCGCGCGCTGCAGAACCTTGAGGTGCTTCGAGATGGTGGGGAGCCGTAAGTCGAATGGCTCCGCGAGTTCGTTCACCGTGGCCTCCCCCTGTGCCAGCCGCGCCAAGATGGCGCGCCGCGTAGGATCGGCCAGTGCGGCAAACGTGAGGCTAAGCGGGTCCATTTATTTTCCTCATTGGCTAATTAGCTCACAAGGAAAATAGGGCGCGGGTCGGCCGTGTCAAGTCGCACAGTTGATCGGCTGGTACGGTGTAATTGGAACATCCATAGCCACCGGTTGTGCTGTCCCGGATTCGTTGACTTCGGGCCCCAAAGCCGGTCTCCTTTCAGAGACAGCGGAAGCGGACGCGCAACAGGCGGGAGGGAGAGAACCTGGTGGTCGAGGCGGGGTTGACGCGGTCTTTGGACGAGCTCCTAAGCAAACCCGGGGCGTTCCCGGGCTATACCTTGGACGAGGTGGTGCACCGCGGGTCGAAGTGCACCGTCGCACGCGCCCGGCGCGCGCGGGATGACTGCCGCGTGGTCCTCAAGATCGTGACCGACGCCGATCCGGACTGCCGTCCCTTCGCCGTATTGCGCCACGAGCGGGCCGTCGCCAACCGCGTGGCGAGCGATGGCATCGTGCGCGCGCTCGGGCTGGAGCAATGGAGCGGGCGCGTTGCCCTGGTGCTCGAGGACTTCGGCGGCATCTCCCTGCGGGAGTACCTCGATCGGGACGGCAAGCTGTTGCCCGAGGTCTTTCTCGACATTGCCGGTCAGCTCTGCACGGCGCTGGTCGAGATCCACCAGCACGGCATCATTCACAAGGATTTGAAGCCGGACAATATGCTCATCAACCCCGCGGGGGTGGTGAAGATCGCCGACTTCTCCATCGCATCCATTCTGTCGAACGAGGTGATCCCCCAAGGGCACGCGGGCGCCGCCGTGCCCACGAGCGCGCGCGAGCTGGAGGGGACGCTCCCGTACATGGCCCCGGAACAGACGGGCCGCATGAACCGGGGCATCGACCAGCGCGCCGATCTCTATTCGCTGGGCATCACGTTTTACGAGCTGCTCGCCGGCCATCGGCCCTTCCGGCAGCGCGATGCGTTGGAGCTCGTGCACGCGCACATCGCCACGGCACCGGTGCCGCTGCACGAACTCGACCCCGGCGTACCGCGGGCGCTCTCCATCGTCGTCGACAAGCTGCTCGCGAAGAACCCCGAGGACCGCTACCAGAGCGCGGTCGGTCTGGGCGCGGACATCGCCGAGTGCGGGCGGCAGCTGCGCGAACGCGGGCGCATCGCCGACGACTTCGTCCCCGGCACGAAGGATCACCCCGATACGCTGCAGCTCCCGCAGAAGCTCTACGGGCGCGAAGTGGAGATCCGAACCCTGGTCGAGGCGTTCGAGCGCGCCTCGGAGGGGAAAGCGCAGCTTCTCCTGGTGTCCGGCACAGCGGGCGTGGGCAAGTCGGCGCTGGTGAACGAGGTGCACAAGGAGCTGACCCGCCGGCGCGGGCACTTCATCTCGGGCAAGTTCGACCAGCTCACGCGAAACACGCCGTTTGCCCCGGTCGCGCAGGCGGTGCGCGAGCTGGTGCGCCAGATCCTCTCCGAGGATCCCGACTCGCTGGCGCTCTGGAAAGAGACACTCGAAGGCGCGATGGCCGGCAACGGCGGGGTGCTGACCGACCTCATCCCCGAGCTGACCCTGGTGATCGGGCCGCAGCCTCCAATGCAGGAGCTGGGCGCAGCCGAGGCGCAGAATCGCTTCACCCTCGTCTTTCAGAACTTCATCCGCGTCTTTGCGGCGGCGAAGCACCCGCTGGTGATCTTTCTGGACGACCTGCAGTGGGTCGATCCGGCGTCGCTCAAGCTTTTGCAGCTGCTGCTGACCGATCCCCGCAGCGGGCACTTGCTGCTGATCGGGGCCTACCGCGACAACGAGGTGCCGCCGACGCACCCGCTGGCCCTGGCCATCGGCGAGGTGCGGCATCACGGCGCGGCGGTCTCCGAGGTGAGCCTCGGGCCGCTCGATCGCGCCAACGTGAGCAAGCTCGTCTTCGATGCGCTCAGCAGCGACTCGAAGGAGACGGCGAACCTCGCGGCGTATCTTTTTGCGAAGACGCACGGGAATCCGTTCTTCGTGAATCAATTTTTGCGGAGCCTGCGCAAGGAAAAGCTGCTCACGCGCGATGCCTCGACCGGCCGCTGGACGTGGGACCTCGAGGGCATCGAGCGCGCGCGCGTCACCGACAACGTGGTCGAGTTCATGGCGGCGCGTCTGCGGCAGCTCGCGCCCGAGACGCAGGCCATTCTGCGGTTGGCTGCGTGCATCGGTCACCAGTTCGACGTGCGCACCCTGTCCGTGATCCGCGAGGCATCGATTGGCGATACGGCGGATGCTCTGTGGGAGGCGCTGCGCGAGGGCTTCGTGCTGCCCCTCAGCGCGGATTACCGCTTTCTGCATGCGCCGGACAGCGGCCACGCGGATCCCGCGGTGTCGACGGGATCGGCATTTCATGTAGGGTACAAGTTTTTGCACGACCGGGTGCAGCAGGCGGCCTACTCGCTCATCGAGGATGCGCAGAAGCAGGAGGTGCACCTGCGCATCGGGCGGCTTCTCCTGGCCAAGTGCACCACGGGCGGCATTCCGCGCGACGAGGAACTGTTCGACGTGGTGAACCACTTGAACGTGGGCGCCTCGTGCATCGACGGCCGCGACGAGCGCCTTCGCCTGGCGCGCCTCAATTTGCTGGCAGGACGCAAGGCCAAGGCGGCCACCGCGTACGATGCCGCGGCGGATTATTTGCGCACGGGGATGTGGCTTCTGGAGAAGTCCTCTACCTCGAACGGCTCCCCCCCCACGTGCTCACATTCTCCAACGTCCCCCCCCGAGGCGGGGGGATGGAACACCGACTACGAGCTGGCCTTCGGACTGCACCTGGCACGCGCCGAATGCGAGCATTTGACCGGGCGCTTCGGGCAAGCGGAGCGGCTCTTCGACGTCATCTCGTCGCGGGTGAAGACGGATCGCGAGCGGGCGCAGGTTCAGAATCTGCGCATGGTGCTGTGCCTCACCCTGGGCAAGTACGCCGAGGCGGTGGCGGCGGGCCGTGCGGGGCTGAAGCTGTTCGGCATCGACCTGCCCGAAGACCCCGACGAACTGCGCGCCACGCTCGATGCGGAGCTGGCCCAGGTGGATGCGACGCTCGACGGGCGCCCCATCGCGGACTTGATCGACGCCCCGGCGCTGACCGATCCGCGGATGCAGACGATTGGGTCGCTGATGTCCACCGTGACGCCGGCGGCGTACTTCGTGAATCCAACGCTGTTCGGGTTGCTGGGCGCGAAGCAGGTAAACCTGGCATTGCGCCACGGGCACACCAACGTGTCCGCGTACGGCTACGTCGCGTATGGGATGTTCCTGACCGGCGTACTCGGACGCCACCGCGAAGCGTACCAGTTCGGAGTGCTCGGGTTGGCGCTGAACGACAAGTTCGCCAACGCCGAACTCACGTGCAAGGTCAACGTGCTCTTCACGGCGTTCATGAACTTCTTCGGCATGCCGCTGCGAACGGGGCATCAGCCGCTGTCGCGCGCCTATGCGGCGGGCATGCAAACGGGTGACTTCGTTTACCTGTCGTACGCGTGCGACCAGATGCTCTTCATCCGCCTCGGCGCCGGCGACGAGCTTGCGATGGTGCACGAGGAGATCGATAAATACCTCGAGCTGATGCACCGCACGAAGCACACGCTGTCCATCGAGCTGCAGAAGATCATGCTGCAGATGGTGAAGAACCTGCGGGGTCTCACCAAGGGCCGCTACACCTTGAGCGATGCGGGCTTCGAAGAGGCCGGCTACGTGGAGCGGCTGCTCGCCTCGGGGCTCGGGTTCGCCGCGAGCTGGTACTACGTGGTGAAGCTGCAGCTGCTGTATCTGCACGGCGACTACGCGGGTGCGTTCGCCGTGGGGCTCGAGGCGCAGAAACGCATCGGGACCGGCGGTGTGTACTTCGCGACAGAGCTCCCGTTCTACCTCGGGCTGACGTGCACCGCCCTGCACGATGCCGCGGCGGACGACGAACGGGAGCTTCAGCGCACGATGCTCGGGCCGATCGGCGCGAAGTTGAAGCTCTATGCCGAGGAGTGCCCGGAGAATTTCCGGCACAAGCACCTCATGGTGGCGGCCGAGATGACGCGCATCCAGGGGCGCGACGAGGATGCGCGAAGGCTCTACGAGCGGGCCATCGTTGCGGCGCAAGATGCGGGCTTCGTGCACCACGAGGCGATGGCCGGCGAGCTCTTGGCCAAGTTCCATCTCGCGCAGGGACGGCGGACGGAGGCGGCGCGCGCCCTCGACCAGGCGCGGCGTGCTTACAAACGGTGGGGCGCCACCGCCAAGGTGGACGATCTCGAGGATATGCGATGACTCGTAAAATGGATTCCGGGCAAGAGCGCTTTCAGACCCACGAGGTGGCCAACGTGCCGCCGGCGCTCGTCGACTACAACCTGTTCACCACGGATCGTGTGCTGTCCGAGACGACGGCGCGTGAGGGTGCGGGGTGGGCGACGGCCGATCTCACGGCCTTCGGCGAGAAGCTGGGACGCGCGGAGAGCATCGAGCTCGGGTTTCTCGCGAACCGGAATCTGCCGATTTTGCACACGCACGATCGCTTCGGCCGGCGGCGCGACGAGGTGGAGTACCACCCATCGTGGCACGAGTTGATGAGCATCAGCGTGGGCCAAGGGCTTCACGCAAGCCCGTGGTCGGACCCCAAGGACGGTGCGCACGTGGCGCGGGCGGCGGGGTTGTTCATGCTGGTGCAGGTGGAGGCCGGCGTGATGTGCCCCACGACGACGACGTACGCGGCGGTGCCGGCGCTGCGGCGGCAGCCGGAGCTGGCTGCGGAGTGGGAGCCCATGATTCTGCCGCGGCGCTACGATCCGCGCTTTCGGCCGGCGAAGGAGAAGACCGGCGTGCTCGTGAGCATGGGCATGACGGAAAAGCAGGGCGGCACGGATCTGCGCACGAATGCGTCGCGTGCGGTTCCCATCGGCGGCGGAGGGCCCGGCGGCGAGTACCGCATCGTCGGGCACAAGTGGTTTTTCTCCATTCCGATGTGCGACGCGTTCCTGGTGACCGCGCAGGCACCGGGCGGTCTTTCGTGCTTCCTGATGCCGCGCTGGACGCCGGACGGCGCGGTGAATGGTCTGCGGCTGCAGCGGCTCAAGGACAAGCTGGGCAACCGGGCCAACGCATCGAGCGAGGTGGAGTTTCAGGACGCCTGGGCGCGCCTCGTGGGCGAGGAGGGGCGCGGGGTGGTGACCATCATGGAGATGGTGAACTACACGCGGCTCGATTGCGCGGTGGGAAGCGCGGCGCAGATCCGGCAGGCGGTCGCGCAAGCGATTCACTATGCCTCGCACCGGCAGGTGTTCCAGCGCGCGCTGGTGGAGCAGCCGCTCATGGCGCAGGTGCTGGCCGATCTGGCCATCGAGTCGGAGGTCGCGACGGCGCTGGTTCTACGCCTAGCGCGCGCATTCGATCGGCAAAACGACGAGCACGAGACGACACTGCGAAGGCTGATCACGCCCGCGATCAAGTATTGGACGACGAAGCGCTGCCCGGCCATCGTGACGGAGGCCCTCGAGTCGTTCGGGGGCGTGGGCTACATCGAAGAATGCATCATGCCGCGCCTTTATCGGGAGGCGCCGCTCAACTCGATCTGGGAGGGCTCGGGCAATGTGATGTGCCTCGACGTCCGCCGCGCCCTCGCCCGCTCCCCCGAAAGCGCGACGGCCCTTGTCACCGAGCTGCGTTTGGCCCGCGGTAGCGATGCGCGACTCGACCGGGCCATCGCCGAGCTCGAACCCAAGCTGCGCGACGCCGACATGGCCGAGGCGCAGGGTAGAACCTTGGTCGAGCAGATCGTGCTCGCGCTTGCAGGGTCGTTGCTCGTGCGCTTCGCGCCGCGGGCGGTGGCAGACGCGTTTTGCGGCTCACGGCTCGCCGGCAAGTGGACGGGCGCATTTGGCACATTGCCGGCGGGGGTCGACGTGCGAGCGATCGTGCAACGCGCCGCACCGTACCTCTGACTCGATCTCGATCTCGATCTCGATCTCGATCTCAAACCTCTAACTCAGCCTCGATCTCCAACTCAGCCTCGCACCCGCACCCGCACTCGCACTTAGGACGAACGAGAAAGCCTCGCTTTGAGTAGCGCCATACTGACCAACGCGCACACTCGCGAGTGCGAGTGCGAGTGCGAGTGCGAGTGCGAGTGCGAGTGCGAGTGCGAGTTTGAGGTTTTAGGCAGAGGCCCTAAACCGATAACCGCCAGCCCCACCGGGTGCGGCTCGTGCGCAGACTGGGACGGTGCTGCAAGATCATGCGGTGGGCACCTAGCAGGCCGTCGAGAAAGGCCCGCGCACAACCATAAAGGTACAAGCGAAATCGCCGGTGGAGCGCGGGGCTCCATCTTCGCCCGATTTCTTCGGAAACGGCGTCGAGGTTCTCTGCCCACTTTTTGCAGGTCAAATAGTAGTTGTGCGTGTCGTCTTGCAGAAGAGCGACTTCGAAGTCGGTGTGGGCGACCTCTTTGAGGTAGGTGGGCAAATGAAGGGGAGAGGTGTTGCCTTCGAAAACCCACTTGGTCACCACGGAACCCATGGCGAAACGGTCGCCCGAATAGGCGTCGAGGTAGACGCGGCGGCCGGGCTTCAACAGATTGGCGTATTGGCGCAAGGTTGCGCGGTAATTGGGAAGGTGCTCGGTGACCCCGAGGTTCACGATGCCGTCGAACCGATCCTGGGTATCGAATTCGAAGAGATGCACCTTGTGGGCACTGCAATGATGCAGTCCCTTCTGGGCGATCAGGTTCGTCATGTAGCGATGGGACGAATCGGAAATCGTCACCGAGGTGACGTGCAGGCCCTGCTCACCGGCGTATTGCAAAAAAGAGCCCCACCCGCCGCCGATGTCCAATACGCGGTCGCCTGGCTTTAGACCGCAGGCGTCGATGGCATATTGGAACTTGCGCACCATGCCCTTCTCGATGGCCTCGTCGTCGCGTTCGAAAAACCCGTGCGAATAGCTGCGGATGTCTTTGTCGAGCCAGAGCTCGAAAAACTCCGCATCGATATCGTAGTGGCTGCCGATTCCCTTGATGTCCGCGCGCACCTGGCCGAGAACGGCCGCACGAAGGTACGTCGCCCAGAGGTAACGCAGAACGCGGCGGTCGCGCAGGAGCGGCCGGTACTTGAGCAGCTCCAGCAGATCGCCGCCGAAATCGACATCGCCGTTCATGTACGCCTCGGTGATCGCCAGATCGTCGAGGGTGGCCAGGGCGGCGCGGCCTGCGTCGTTGACCACGTCGATGGACGAAGTGGCCGCCCCCGACCCGTAGGTGCGCCCCTCCCCGTTCGGGAACCGGACCGCGAACGGAGTGAACTCGCCCGGCGCCCGCCGCACGAGCTCGTCGTGCCGAAGTTGAAGCACATCGAGGATGCTCGACTCCGCGGCCCGAACGCCGGAACGATTCCAGCCGTTCACTCTGGGGGTCGTGAGCGTTTCGAACGTATCGCGCAGATTCATGAGACCTCCTCCCTTCGACGGGCGGGACCATACCAGCCGGCGACGCCCTCCGGCTTGCTCTGTGTGTAAGAAAAAAAACGCGAAAAGAAATGCCCGTCGACCCCACGTGGCAAGGTCATCCGCAGTCAGACCACCGCCGTCGGCGCCGGGATCTTCCCCTCGGGGAGCTCGTGGCGTCTTCGCCAAAAATAGATGGCCACGATGACGGTGGCGAGGGGCACGCCGACACCGAATTCGTCGATGTAATAGTTGGTACTCCCCGTATCGACGGTCAACGGGGTGAAGATGCTTTGAATGAACAGATTGTGGCTCGCATGCAAGACCGCTCCGGTCCACAAGCTACCCGACTTGATGCGCAGCCAGGTGAGGACGAAGCACATGGCGAACACCATCACGGTGAAACACGCCATGGCAAACCACTTGGAGCCACCCAGGTTGTAATTCGAAAAAAGCAAGATCGGATAATGATAAAGCGACCAGACGAGCCCCATCCACAACGACGTTGCGGTGTACGAGTGGAGTTTCGCCAATTGGGGCGTAAGAAATCCGCGCCAGCCAATCTCTTCGCCCAAGGCCGATGACATGGACCGGGCCATGCCAAACGTACCGGCCAACAGCGTAAACAGCACGATGACGACGCCGTCGGGCAAAGACCAGCCGAATCCTTTGGCCACCTTCGCGACGAATTCCTCTTTGTAGAAGCCTCCACGCCCGGTCGACCAAATGACGATGTAGGCCCCGGCGCTGTAGAGAATGGGCACGCCGTACGCGAGCCATTGGTACTTCGTGGGCCGCCAATTCCACCCAAGCTCGTCGAGCGGGATCTTTCGGATGCGGCATGTGGTGAATGCCGCCAAGGCGGGACCCCACATCAGCATGAGGCTAAAGCCGGCAGGACTGTAGCCGCCCGCCAGAGTCCCCGTGTGGATGCACCAATAATAGGGCATCAGGCAAAAGACGACGGTGAGGCCAAGGTAGGTGGCGATGTTTCCCCTGATCCGTGCTTTGCCATCCATACGAGATACATAGGCTCAATCGAGGAGCCATTTCCAGGATTCGCGGACCGCTTTTGCGACGGGGCCATCGTAGGTGTGCCCGGCGGCCTTCACGCCGACGATGCGCGTCTGCACCCCGGCGGCTTCGAGGTGGCCGGCGGCCTTTTTCGCCGAGGGAAAGGAGCCGGCCTGGCCGCAGGCGAAGAGCACCTTTTTCCCGCCTGCGCCGGCGTAGCGCTTCGCGGTCTCCGGCGTCCACGCGTCGTGGCCGCCCTCGGTGAGCACGAGGCGTTGGTACGGGGTCGCGTTTTTCGGGGCCATGGCGAAGGATGCGCCGAGGATGGCGCCAAGGCTGAAACCCGTGTAGACGATGGGGGCATCGGCGACGTAAGGGCCAAAACGTGCACGCAGAGCGGCCAGCCCCGCGGCGATCTCGCGCCCCAGCACCTTGCCATTGGAATACGTGAAGCGAACGTCCCTGGCCGACGGCGAATCGCGCCGCGCAATCCCCCGCGGGCAGAGCACGAAGGCCGACTCGCCCACGATGGCGTGCCATACTTCGCATTGCCATTCGGGGCGATCGTAGTTCCCGTGCGTCGCGAGCACGATGGGCCGGGGTTCCGTGGCGCCGAGTGGCAGGGACACCACCGCAGGGCCGAAGCCCTCCACCTCGAGATCGGCATAGGGTCCCTCCGCCGCGAGCGGCGCAAGCCCCGGCTCGGGCGACTCGGGCAGCTCACGCTCGCGCGCCTCCTCTGCAACCACGGCAGCCACCGCTGCGTCGGCCACGGGCGCGGGAGTTTGCGAGCGCCCGCCGTTGCAACCGAGGACGCCGTTGCAGCCGAACAAAAGCAACAACAGCCCCCGTCGATCCCGCATGAAAGATAGACTCCGCGGCATGCTCCGCATTGGGTCCCTCGTTCTGGCCGTGTTGCTCACGGCATGCCAGCCTACCGCCGCCCAAGCCCCCAAGAGCCCGTTCGTGGGCGTGTGGAAGGTCGATCCCGCGAAGAGCCACCAGCACACGGAGCCACTCCGCTACGAGGACCTGGGCGGCGGCCGGATGCGCTTTTCCGCAGCCGGAGCCTCGAGCTACGAGTTCGCGGTCGACGGCAGGGAATACCGGAGCGGGGAGAAGCGCACCATCGCGTGGACGCTCCTCGCACCGGGCCAATGGCAATCGACGCTCACGTTCGACGGCAAGGTCATCGAAACGGCGCGATGGACGTCGTCGCCCGATGGCAAAAGCATGAACGTCGTCGCCAATGGCACCTTGCCCAATGGGATGCCGTACCGGCACGACAAGCATTACGTGCGCGAAGGCGACGGCACCGGGTTGGCCGGCGCGTGGCGCAACGTCGAGATGAACACCAACGACATGGCCGACGGTTACGTCCTCGAGGAAGACGCCTCCGGCGTGGTGACGTGGACGATTCCCACGGACAATCAGACCATCACCGGCCGCTTCGACGGCTCCGACTTGCCCGTGGTGGGCGCCACCGCCCCCCCGGGCACCACCCTTTCCGTGCGCCGGATCTCCGAGCGCAAACTCGCGTACACGATGAAGACGAATGGCAAAATTGGCCAGGTTGGCTCCATCACCATTTCGGACGATGGCCGCACCTTCACTGAAGAATCGTGGGCTCCGGGCAAGGAGGATCACAAATCGACGATGGTGCTCGGGCGCTACGACTGCCCACCTGCCCGTGCCGGCGCGGCCAAAGCCGTGGACAAGAACGATCCCAATTGGATTTGCACCGCGAGGTCCAAGCCGGCCCCGTGACCCTTCGCGATCAGCGGCGCAGCTTGAAGAGCACCGAGTGAACCTTGCCGCCCGCCTCCTCGGCGGCGGTCACGGAGAACACGATGTTTCCGCAGCGGTCCGTCGTGACGGCGTCACCGAAGCCCACGCCGAAGGACTCCTCGTGCCGCCAGATGACCGCGCCGGCCGGATCGAGCTTTTCGATCCAGGTGCGGGCCTTGGGCGGTGCGTTTCCGACGAGGCCCCCGCTGAGGATCGCGTTGCCCCGCGCATCGGAGGCGATGCCGCGCACGTCGCGCACCGCATCTTCGCGCTTCGCCCAGAGCAGTTTGCCCGTCTTGTCGAGCCTCGCGACGAAGGCCAGGGGCAGCACGCCGGCGTCCTCCGAGAAGGGCGTGGCGGTATCCTCGCCAAAGAGCTTCACGCTATCGACGGCGAGACCGGCCACGAGAACGTCGCCATTCGGTGCGGCCGCGATGGCCTCACCGACTTGGTCCGAGGCGTCGGTCACGAAGCCGCCGCTGGGACGCGCAATGGGCAGGTCCGCGTCGCCCACGATGGTGCTCCATTGGTGCGCACCGGTGGCCGTCAGGCTCACGATGAACGCGTCGGCGCGCCCTCGGCTCGTTACCGGGCCGGCGCCGAAGTCCACGGTTTCGTGAAAGTACCCCGTCACGAGGACGGCACCGTCGGCACCGAAGGCCACGTGGCCGCCGAACGGCTTGCTCCACGCGACGTGGCCGTCGGCATCGAGCCGCACGGTGCCGAGCTTCGCGCCCGAGACCAGCACGGCGCCGTCGGGCGCGATGACGAGGCTCTGCGCCCCGCCGCTTCCGAGCTCGTGCGACCAAATGGCGTTCCCGTTCTCGTCGAGCTTCGACACGTTGCCCTGGTCGGCCAGGTACGGATTGCCGGCACTGTCCACGGCGATCGCCGTACCGCCGGGCTTTTGCCACACGACATTCCCCTGCGCATCGAGCTTCGCCGTCCCCACGTCGGCCCTTGCTTGGAAGACATGGCCGGAGCGATCGAGCGCGACGCTTGCCGGTCCGAGATCCTCGGCCACGAGGCCCAGTTCGCGCTTCCACACGACGCTGCCATCGGGCGGCGGGTTCGACCCGCACAATGCGTCGTCCTCCGGCGAGGCCGCGGAAGCTACGGTGTCATGGGCGGCGGCGTTCTCATTCTCGTTGGTCGCGTTGCCTTCGTTGGCAGGGGCATTGGCGGCGCACCCAAATGCCGTAACGCCGAACAATGCGATCCAAGTGCGCGCGATGCGCGTGATTCCCAAGTACATGAATTCCTCCTGTTACAGACGAAGGAAGAGACGTTTACGATGTAGAATCGCCACGACGGCGAACCAAAGAAGCACGATGCCCATGGCAAAGGCGAGCGACGCAACGTTGGGGCTCGCCCACGATGCGAACAGTGACCGATAAATCGGTTCGTGCAAGTGCAACTCCTGAAGCAACGCCCCACCCACCGCCGACAGAATGAGCGCCGTGAGCGGGCGGGCCCCAAGAATGACGAAGGGCCGCGCCCAGCCGCGGTGCCCCCGCACGTCGATCACGAAGTGCACGAAGGCCAGGGTCTCGAGCGCAAACCCCGCGCAGAACAGCACGTAGGAGCTGCTCCATAGGCTCTTGTTAATCGGGAAAAGGTGGTTCCACCAAAGGCCCAGAACCATCAGCGCCGCACCGGCGACGAACATGCCTGCCGTCTTTTCGACGGCGGGCCGCCACGCGTGGAGGTAGTGGCCCGTGAAGGCCCCCAGGAGCGTGGTGCCAATGGCCGGCACGGTGCTCAAGATGCCCTCGGGGTCCCACGCCTTGGCACCGCCCTCACCAAGATGTTGCCCGAGCATCATTCGATCGAGGTACGCCGCAAGGTTCCATTCTTTGGAATCGAGGAGGCCTGCACCGTGATGGGGAACGGGCACGCGGGTCATCACGACCCAATAGCCAAGGAGCAAGGCGCCCGTCACGACGGCCCACGTGCGCGGCCGCGTGAACATCACCACCGGTGCGGCGACGAGGTAACAGAGCGCGATGCGCGGCAGCACGCCAAGGATGCGAATCGTCTCGAACGGCGGTCGTTGACCGTCGATCAAGCTCGGAATGCACACGATCAAAAGGCTGATCGCATAGAGGAACACGCACCGCTTGATCACGTGCACGAGCAACGCGGCGGGGCCGTCGCCGAGTTCGCGCCGTTTGCGGAACGAGAGGACCATCGACGCGCCGACGATGAAGAGGAACGATGGAAAGATGAGATCGGTCGGCGTCCAACCTTGCCACCCCGCGTGTTTCAGCGGGGCATAGACGTGCTCGCTGTCGCCGGGGTTGGTGACGAGCAACATGGCCGCGGTCGCCAAACCGCGAAACACGTCGAGGGCGACGATGCGTTGCTCGATGTTAGGTTCACCACGAACGTGGGTGCGTTCAGCCGCCGAAGAGACCCTTTTGGCGCGCCTCCTCGAGGCGGATCTCGAGGTATTCCCAGAGTGCAGGGCATCCCTCGCGGATCGGAGTTGCGATGCGGCCAACGACACGCGCGTGGCTTATGCCGTTTTCGCGCCAGCTCTGGCCTTCGTTCGCCAGGTTCAACAAAACCGGCATCGCGCGGTCGGCAGCGTGGGCGAAGCGTGCCTCGGGGGTCTCGCCGCGCTCGAATTCCTGCCACAGCTCCAAAAATGCCTCACCCTGGGGTCCGGGCAGCAGACCAAAGATGCGTTTTGCCCCAGCTAGCTCGGCAGCTTTGCGCTCCTCCCAACCGCCCTCGGCATAAACGAGGGTGTCGCCGGTATCGATCTCGCCGATGTCGTGCACGAGCAGCATGCGGATCACGCGATCGATGTTCAGCGGCGTCTCGGCATAGGGCGCGAGGGATGCGGCCAGCATGGCAATCTGCCAACTATGCTCCGCGGAGTTCTCGTAGCGATCGAGCCCGAGGGGACGCGTCTTCCGCGTCACCGTTTTGAGCTTGTCGAGCTCCAAAACGAAATTCACGATCGACTGCATCGTCATTCCTTCTTCGATGTCCTGGCCACGTAGACACCGAGCAAGATCAGCCCCACACCGACGAACTGGGCCACGGCCGCGCCCGCGCTTTTGCTGTTGCGCACGTCGAGGAGGACTCCCGCAATCATTTGTCCGCCGATGACGAAGAGCATCGTCTTGGTGACGCCGATGCGGGGCAACACGTAGCTGTTGAGCGCCACGAAGAGCGCGCCGAAAATGCCCCCCATGTAGGCGAGCGCCGGTGCATTCATCGGAATCTCGAACTTCATGCTGGCGATGGTGAGCATGACGACGCTGAGAAACACGAATCCGACGATATGATTCCAAAACGACGCTTTGAAGGCACCGAGGTCGATGGCCAACCGCCCACTGATGGCGCGACTCGCCGCGATGACCGCGCCGTTGAAGACCCCAAGGAGGATGTACCCGAGCATGGCGCCCTACGACCGAAAGAAGATCAAAATGGCACTGCCCGAGAGAACGGCCAACACGACGAAGAAGTCCGTAAGGGCAAATCGCCGTTTGGGTACCCCGAAGAATCCAAATCGATCGGAGAGAATGCCAAAGGTCACCTGCCCCACCAACATGAGGGCCAGAGTCCCCGAGAGTCCGAGCTTGCTGTTCACCGTCACCGCCGCCAGCCACACGGTGAACGCACCAGGGATGCCGCCAAGGTAGGCCCACCCCGGCACCTTCCCGCGCTTCTCGGGGTGGGAACGAGAAGACCGAAAGAGCTGCGTCCCCGCCACGACGAGAACGAGCGCGCCCAACGTGCCAATCCCGTGCGCCATCCACGACGCCACCGCCGGCGTACTATGCCTGGCCAGAACGCTGTTGTAGTGGATCATCACGGCCAGCAGCGCCCCACCCGCCACCGCCAAGATCCAATCCGTCGAACGCCCTTTCATCCTGCCGGCGTTTTAGCACGGGCGCCCGCGGACATGGCTTTCTCGAGCAAGGTTTTGATAGCGGCGGGTGCGGCCGGCGTCGCATGCTCGCGGCATGATGGTTTCGGTTGGAAAGATGGCGCTGGCAGGCGCCGTGTTGGCATCGCTGCTTTCGTGCACATCCTCGGTGCGGACGCCCGCGAAGGCGGCGCCGTCGAAGGAGGAGGCGTATGCCCAGCGGCTGGAGCAGCGGCTTGCGGCGGCACCGGAGGATGCGGGGATCCGGTATTGCCTCTGTTCGGCGTACGACGATGCCGGCAAGGTGAACGAGGCGCTCGCGTGCCTCGAGGTACTCGACAAACGCGGGTGGCCGGTGTCGATTGTCCCACGGGACTTTGGAAAGAGCAGCCAACGGCCCGAGTTCGAGCCGCTCCTGCGGCGGTCGGACGAGCGCGTGCTGCGGGTGAGTCGGAGCCGGCTGGCCTTCACGGCGCCGGGCGAGCTGGTGACCGAGAACGTCGCCTTCGATCCGAAGTCGGGCTCGTTCTTCATCGGCAGCATCCGCCTGCGGAAGATCGTGCGCCGGAGCGGCGGGCAACTGCAGGACTTCACCGCGGGGAACATCCAGCCTCCCTTGCTCTCGGTGGTCGGCATGAAGGTCGACGCCGAGCGGCGCACGCTCTGGGCGGCCTCGGAGCTCGGCCACGGGCCCGAAAAGGGGCGCAGCGAATTGCTCCTCTTCAACGTGGACACCGGCGAGCTTTTGAAGCGCTTCGAGGCGCGCGATGGCAAGCCGCACCTCTTCAACGACGTCGTCATCGCTTCGAACGAGGACGTCTTCATGACCGACAGCGTGGGCGGCGGCGTCTACCGCCTTTCCGGCCGCCGCACCCTGGAGCCCTTCGTCGCCGCAGGGACCTTCGCCTACCCCAATGGCGTCGCCCTCTCCGCCGACGAGAAGAAGCTCTTCGTCGCCTTCGACGTGGGCATCGCCGTGGTGGACGTCGCCACCGGCGCCGTCACCGAGCTTCGAAACGACACGCCGCTCTCCATCGCCGGCGTCGACGGACTCTATGTTTACCGCGGTGGGCTCGTCGCCGTGCAAAATGGCACCGGCCGAGGCCGGGTCCTGCGTCTCACCTTGGATGCCACGGGCCAACATGTCACCCACGTCGACGTCCTCGAATCGGGCAACCCCGACTTCCAGCGCCCGGCGACCGCCGCCCCCACGACCGGCGTTCTCGACGGCGACCAATTCCACTACGTGGCGAACTACCTTCCTCACAGCCACGAATTGAAGGGCAAGCCCACGGAGGACGTCCGCATCCTCTCCCTCGACCTTCCGCACTAGCGTGCTACAAAGCTCGCGAGGCACAGGCATGGAGACGTCGAAATCCGCAGATCGCTGAGCCGCAGCAACCACTGAAAAGTCGTTGTTGCGGCCTCTCCGTTCACTCTTCGTGCGTCCACGACGAGACGGCTGAGCGCCGCCGAATGGTCACTCCTCCATTTGCGCGCAGGTCGTGTCATGTCTCGTTCTCCATCTTCGGTAGTCCATCGTTCGCTGTTTGCGGCGTTGTTGCTCATGTCCCCGTTCGACCTTTTGGCGTCGATGGGGATGGACGTCTATCTGCCCGTCGTGCCGGAGATGCCCCGCATCCTCGGCACGACGCCATCGGTCGTGCAGCTCACGTTGAGCCTGTACATGGTCATCCTCGGCGCGGGGCAGCTCCTGTTCGGGCCCATGTCGGACGCCATCGGTCGCAGGCCGGTGCTGCTCGGCGGTGCGGTCACGTTCGCGGTGGCGTCGTTTCTCCTCGCCGGCGCGGCATCGGCCGCGGCGTTCGTCGCGCTCCGTGTTCTTCAAGCCACGGGGGCGGCCGCGGCGCTCGTGGCCACCTTTGCCACCGTGCGCGATGTCTACGCGGATCGGCCCGAGGGCGCGGTCATCTATGCGCTCTTCGGCGCGATGCTCTCCTTCGTGCCGGCGCTCGGACCGATCGCGGGTGCGCTCTTGGCGGAGCATTTCGGCTGGCGCAGCATCTTCGTCTTGCTCGGAGCCCTCGCCACCGCCGCGACGCTGCAGGCGCTGGCCAAGTGGCACGAGACGCGGCCTGCGCCGACGTCGCGACCGCACCTGGCCTTCGGAGCCATCCTTCGCGATCGGCATTTCTGGACGTACAGCCTCGGCTTCAGTGCGGCCATGGGCGCGTTCTTCGTGTTCTTCTCCACCGCACCGCGCGTCTTGATCGACAAGGCCGGCTTCTCGCAACTCGCCTTCAGCCTCGCCTTCGCCAGCGTGGCACTCGTGCTGATCGCGACCACGCGCTTCGCGAAGGGCTTCGTGACCCGGTGGGGGCACGCGGGCAGTCTCCGGCGCGGCATGGCGATGCTCCTCATCGGGGCGGCGCTTCTCACCGCCGGCCAACGGGTGGCACCTGGCTGGTTTGGCTCGTTTGGCTCGTTCTGGACCTTCGTCCCACCGATGTGGGTCATCGCCGTCGGGATCGTGCTCGCATGCTCAGTGACCGCCAACGGCGCCCTCCAGGCCTTCGGGCACGCCGCGGGGACGGCGACGGCCCTGTACTATTGTGTGGAGAGTCTGATCGTGGGGCTCGCCGGCACGGCGTCCGTCGTGCTCTTGCCCGGCGACACTGCCTGGCCGCTCGTGGCCTACGCCTCCTTATTGTCGGTGCTCACGCTGATTTTTCAAGGCAGCCTGAGCAAGCATGAACGGGCACGCCTACCGGAACGATCGAAGACGATCGGGGACGTACGAGAGCCAACGACGTCACGTTGACGTGACGATCGACGCGAAGCGCGCAAGGATTGCGCGAACAAGCATCGATGACGGGTGCTCGCCATACCGGCGACACGTTTTCAACAGCGTGTCAAGTCACCCGTCATCCTTGATTTTTGGTCGAATCGATGCGACAGACACGCCGCTTTCAGCTGGCTGGGGGGCCTTCGAGAGGACGTTCAAACGTGTTGGATGCTTTGTCGTATCAGTCGATAGGAACGGGCGCCGTCGCGCTCATCGTCGCTCGCGCGTTCTACGTTAAGGTTAAGAAGGCGCCCGAAGGCAACGAGGCGATGGCGCGCATTGCGCGTTACGTCCGTGAAGGCGCCATGGCCTTCCTGGCGCGCGAATACAAGGTGCTCGCGATCTACGCCGCGGTCGTCTTCGCGCTCCTTTCGGGCACGCTGGGTCTTCTGGCGGGCGGCGCCTTCATCACCGGTGCGTTTCTGTCCTTGGTGGCCGGCTTCTTCGGCATGAAGGCAGCGACCTACGCCAACGTTCGCACGGCGGAAGCCGCCCGCGCGCACGGCAAGCCGACCGCTCTGGTGACCGCCCTCGATGGCGGCGCGGTCATGGGCCTCTGCGTCGCTGGCCTCGGCCTCCTCGGCCTGGGCGGCATCTACGCGTTCTTCCGGGATGACTCCCACCTGGCCACGATCGTCCACTCCTTCGCGGCGGGCGCCAGCTCGATCGCGTTGTTCGCCCGCATCGGCGGCGGCATCTACACGAAGGCCGCCGACGTCGGCGCCGACATCGTGGGCAAGGTCGAAGCGAACATCCCCGAGGACGACCCCCGTAACCCGGGCGTCATCGCCGACAACGTGGGCGACAACGTCGGTGACATCGCCGGCATGGGCGCCGACATCTACGAGAGCTACGTCGCAGCCGTCGTCGCCGCGGTGGCCCTCGGCCTCACGTTGCCCATCGACACCTTGTCCAAACTCGCGCCGCAGGTGACGGACGAGAAGGCGCTCCGCGCCATGGCGGTGTCGCTTCCCCTGTTGCTTGCGACCATCGGCCTCGGCATGTCGGTCGTGGGCATCTTCATCACGCGCATGCTGAAGAACCTGCCCCCGGCACGCGTTCTGCGTCTCGCGCTCATTCTTCCGCCCTTCCTCGTCGTCGCGGTGGCGGCCATCCTTCTTCCCCAGGCGGGTTTCAGCGCCGGCGCGGTCATCACGCTCGCGGCGGGCGCCGCCGGCGGGGCCATCGTGGGCTTGGTCACCGACTACTACACGTCGATGGGCCCGATTCACAAGGTTGCCCAGAGCTCCCTCACCGGCCCGGGCACCAACGTCATCCGCGGCCTCGCGGTCGGTCTCGAAAGCTGCGCCATCCCGCTCGTTACGCTCTGCGCGGTGGGCTGGATCTCGAACGCGCAGCTCGGTCTCTACGGCATCGCGCTCGCGGCCGTCGGCATGCTCGCCGGCACGGCCATCGTCATGACCGTCGACGCCTACGGCCCCATCGCCGACAACGGCGGCGGCATCTCCGAGATGGCGGGCCTCGGCAAAGACGTGCGCGCCATCACCGACGAACTCGACGCGGTGGGCAACACCACGGCGGCCGTCGGCAAGGGCTTCGCCATCGGTTCGGCGGTGCTCACGGTCGTCGCTCTCTTCGCGGCCTTCAACATGGAGGTCAACGCGGTTCGTCGGGCCAAGGGCGGTGCGGATCTCGTGCTGTTCCTCACCGACGCGAAGGTCCTCATGGGCATCCTCTTCGGATCCATGCTCCCGTGCCTCGTCGGCGCGATGACCATGACCGCCGTCGGTCGCGCCGCCGGCGCCATCGTCGAGGAGATTCGCCGCCAGTTCCGCGAGATCCCGGGCTTGCTCGAGGGCAAGGCCGGTGTCGACCCACAGCCGAAGGTCATCGTCGACATCGCGACGACGGCCGCCATCCGCGAGATGATCGCCCCCGGCGCCATCGCGGTGCTCGCACCGGTCATCGTCGGCTTCATCGCCGGTCCCGAGGTTCTCGCCGGCATGCTGGCGGGCGCCCTCGCCGTCGGCGCCGTTCTATCGCTGCTCATGGCGAACGGCGGCGGCGCTTGGGACAACGCGAAGAAGCACATCGAAAAGGGTGGCCTCGACGGTCACGCCAAGGGTTCGGATGCGCACAAAGCCGCCGTCGTCGGCGACACCGTGGGCGATCCATTCAAGGACACCTCGGGCCCGGGCATCTCGATCCTCATCAAGGTCATGGGCGTCGTCTCGCTGCTCATCGCCCCGCTCATCGCCTGATCGTCACTTGAGCAACTTGGAACGCGCGAGCCGCTCGGCGGCCTCGCGCGTTCCTGTTTTGTCGGCCTTTGCGGCCGCGAAGACGTCGAGCAAAATGCCGCCGAGGCGCTCGACGGCCTGGTCGACCTGGGCTTCGCTCCACTTCCAGAGCTCGAAGCCTACGCCATGAAGGACGCCGCCGGCGCTGGCCACGAAGTCCGGCGCGTAGAGGATGCCCCGCTCCTGCAAGCGCGCGTCGTCCTCCGGGGTCTCGAGCTGGTTGTTCGCCGCGCCGGCGATGGCCGCGCAGCGTAGCTCCGGGATGGTGCGCGCATTGAGGATGCCGCCCGTGGCGCAGGGCGCGAGAATGTCGCACGCGGTCGTGACGGCGTCGTCGGGGGCGACGGTGGCGACACCAAAGCGCGATACGAGGCTCGCGACGCGCGACGCGTCGACGTCGCTCACGGTGACGCGCGCGCCGGCGCGCACGAGCATCTCGACCAAGGCACCGCCGACGCCACCGACGCCCTGCACCACGATGGATCGTCCCGTGAGGTCGCGACGGCCGAGCGCAAACTCGGCGCTGGCCAGGATTGCGTGGAACGTGCCCAGGGCGGTGTGGTGCGTCGTGCTTCCCGAGCCACCTCGCTCCGCGGTGCGGCAGAAGACGTAGCGGCTTCGCTCGTAAATGAAGTCCATGTCGTCGGGGCCGGTGTTCATGTCCGGCGCGCCGTAATACGTGCCGTGCAACGACTCGAGCAGCATGGCGAAGCGCGCGAGGATCTTGGGCCGCTGCGCCGCGAGCACGGCGGGGTCGACGAAGATGACCGACTTGCCACCGCCGAGCGGCGCATCGCAAATGGCCATCTTCAGGGTCATGGCGCTCGAGAGGCGTAGGCCATCCTCCATGGCGGAGAGGGGGGCGTCGTAGGCCTTGATGCGCAGCCCTCCCGCGGCCGGCCCGCGTGCGGTGGAGTGCACGCAGATGAACATGGAGGCCCCCGTCTCCTTGTCATGGCACGACGCCACGAACTCCCCAGCCCAGGCGCACAGCGACTGTGTGTAGCGATCCATTGGAATCTCGGACCGATTCTACTCGAACCGCAAGCTCAAACTGGGCAGGTCGAGCCCTTCGACCTCGGCCCGCCACGTCTCCCCCTTGGCGACGGACTGGCCCGTGGTCAACGTGCCGGTGCTGATGAGCTCTCCCGCGGCGAGCGGGGTGCTCCCCGCGCGCGAGAGTGCAGACGCGAGTTCGGCGACGCAGAGCGCGGGGCTACGAAGGGAATTTTTGCCCGCGCCTTTCTCGACGAGCTGATCGCCTTTGGACAACGTCAATTTGAACGACGCCAGGGACTCGACCAATGCGGGGATGGCGCCGGCCTCTACGCGAAGGGGCGGGCCGACGACCAGTGCCAGATGCAAACCAAAGGCGGCGACGAAGTCGGCCGGCTTGAAGGTCCAATCTGGAAATGGGCAATCGATGATTTCGAACCCCAGTGCCACCCATTCCACGCGAGGGAGTACGTCCGCAGCGGCCTCGAGGCCCGCAGGCACGGGCTCGCGCAATTTGATGACAATCTCGGGCTCGATTTTGGGCGAGCGATAATACGGCAACGTCAACGACGTGCTGGCGGCGTCGGTGAAATGAACCGTGTCGTCGTACATATGTGCCCAGACCAATGTGTCGAGCTTCAATGCACGCCACACGGCCTTGTTGGCATATCCGACCTTGAGGCCGGTGCTTTTTCGCCCGGCCGATTGGCGCGCGCGCAGGAGCTCGGCCTCGACCGCGTAACCTGCGCGCAGATCGAACGCGTCGTCGCGCGCCGAAGGTGTCGATGGAACCACGGCGCCTGTTTCGTACGCCGCCAAAAGCTCGCGCGCGAGCGCGCCCGGATCGGTGTTCGGCATCGCTCATTTGTTAGCACTTCGCGCCGACGCGCTGTCCTCTTTGTTGGCCGACCGAGGTCGGGCTATAGCCAAAGGTATGTCCGACTTTCATTCGGTCGTGTCGCGCGACGGCAGCATCATCGGTTACGAGAAGCTCGGTCAGGGACCTGCGATGGTCCTCGTTCACGGCGGCACCGCCGATCGACGGCGCTGGCTGCCCGCCGTTCCGCAGCTCGCCGAGCGGTTCACGCTGCACATCGTCGATCGACGCGGCCGAGCCTTGAGCGACAAGGAGAAGGCGCCGTACGACATCGCACGTGAAGGTGAGGACGTGGCCGCCGTCGTCGAGGCCGCCGGGCGCGATGTCTATTTGGTGGGGCATTCGTACGGCGCGCTGTGCTCGCTCGAAGCGGCTTTGAGCACCGATGCCATCGGCCGATTGCTCATCTACGAGCCGCCCGCCGCCACGCCGGGCCATGCCGTGACGCCCGCCGCCACCCTCGAGCGACTGCGCGCCGCCGCCGCACGCGGCGATCGCCAGTTGGTGCTGGAGACGTTTTACCGCGAGGTCATCCACTCCACGCCGGAGGACATCGCCGAAATGGTGCCCACGCCCATGTGGCAAGCGCGCCTGGCCGCGGCCCTCACCATCGTGCGCGAGCTCGAGCAGGTCGAGCACTTCGATATCTCGTCGCGCCTGTCGGCCATCCGCATCCCGGTTCGGCTCCTGCTCGGAACGGAGAGCCCTCCGTATTTCCGTCCCGCCGCATTGGCCATCGCCAACGAGATCCCCCAAGCCGACGTGCTTCCGCTCCACGGCCAGGGCCATTTGGCCATCGACCGCGATACCGATCAATTCGTCCGGGCGGTCTTCGCTTTCGGCGCGGGGTGATCCGCGGGTTAGGCGCTTCTCGAGAGCGGCGCGCCATCGTCACGCACGCGGGTCCTCACGAAGGCGCGTCCTCGGTCGCAGCACGAGGGGAACACCTTCAACGTCAAGCTCGTCGCCGCGGGAGGTGGGGCGGTGACGCGTACTGGGGCGCGCCATCGTCACGCACGCGCGCGCGACGAAGTGTCCTAGGACAGGCCCGAAGCGTCCCGGACAGGGGGCGGCGCGGGGATTCGTCGCATTTTGCCGAATGAGAGCTTGGCCTCCATTTGGCAATGCGTCGGGTCAGACTTTCGTGCGCGGAGCTCCGGACCCCGCGCCCGCAAGGTCGAAGATCAAGATGATGGGTTGCCGCAAGGTTCGAGTGGGAGGCAACAGCCCTCCGCGTGCCCCCGAAGGCAGGGAACCAACGCCCAACGGCGTCCAGCTAGGGGGAACAACACGTGGGGCGGTGACGGGAGGTGCAGCGGGCGCCGACCGGTGGCGGAATTCCTAGTTGGGGAAGCTGCAACAACTGCTCGCATCCACCGGATTTTCTTTTACCCTCATTTTCATCTGGCAGAGAAAGGCCAGAAGAAGGCCGTCTGAGATTGCGCGGAACGCGCGATCACGCACGCGTTTGTCCCCCTCCCCCTCCCCCTCCCCCTCCCCCTCCCCCCTCCGTCTTGTAGTTGCACCGTGACGAACGGCCCCCTCCGCCAAGGGACTTCCACTTGGACGTCACACCCGAGGTGCCAGCGTCACGGACCAACGCGAAGAGCAACCACTTGCAGTCTACACCAAAAATGACGACACCATCCGGCGCTGGCCATGTGCGACGGGTTCGGACATCCGAGCGCTGCCCCCAATTGCGCCAGCTGCGCCATTCAGGACCTGCCGCCGGCCGATGTGCGATTTCGAACTTCGACGCATTGCTCATCCCTCTTCGAAACGAGGAATCCCTTTTCGCATGAGAGCGACAAAAAGATTTGGACCGAATCGACCCACGCCACGTCCATCCCCGGATGGGTGCTGGAGGCTTTCTTTCGGTCGGTCTTCTCGCGGTCTTCCTGACGGCAAGCACGGGGTGCATTCGCGATGCGAACGTCAAGGCTCCCGCAACCATGGCGTCTCTCGCGCAACGGGCGGCGGAGGGTGATCCACGCGTCCATGCCGAGCTTCGCGGCGGAGGGCCGGACGGCCTGCGCGCCTTGCTGGCGCGCTACGATGCCACACCCGCGTCGGAGGTTCTCGCACGCACCAACCTGCAGCGCGCGATCGATGCGGTGGCCAAACAGCGCGACGCGCACGTGTCACGCCTTTATTGGTACACCGACTTGAACGAGGCCATGGGCGCGGCCCGACGCCAAGGGCGTCCCATCCTCGCGCTGCGCATGCTGGGCAACCTCGATGAAGAGCTGAGTTGCGCCAACAGCCGCTTCTTCCGAACCGCGTTGTACGCGAACCGTGAACTCTCTGCGTACCTGCGCGAGCACTTCGTCCTCGTCTGGCAGAGCGAGCGCCCCGCGCCCGTCATCACCATCGACTTCCGCGACGGGCGCAAGGTGGTGCGCACCATCACGGGCAACAGCATTCACTACGTGCTCGACGTGCAGGGCCGCCCCGTCGATGCCCTTCCCGGCCTTTACGGTCCTGGAGCCTTCCGCCGCGGCCTCGAGAACGCGGAGAGCCTGGCCCGTCGCGTAGGCTCCTTCGAGGAGTCCGCGTGGCGGCAGGCCATGGAGACGCATCACCGGGCCGCGCTCCAGGCCCTCGTGAGCGATTGGGCCCCCACACTTCGACGGGCGAGCCTGCCGGAGATGCCGTTTCCCGGTGATGCCTCGGCCTCGGGGGCGCTCGTCGGCAACGACCAAGTGCTGCCGCCGGCCTACATGGCCATGCCGGTCGCCCCCAGCAAAGCCGCCGTCGAAACACCGCCGCTCCGCGCAATCGAGCGGGGGACACCGCCGCGCGATCCCGTGCCGTGGCGGCACATCGGCCGGGCCTTCGCCGAGGATGCGCAGCTCGACGCCTCGAGCGTCGAGCTCCTTCGCGCCAAGCGCCCGCGCAACTGGGCCGATGCCCAGAGGCCAGGTGCCCCGCTCGATGCGCGTGGCGTCGCCGGCCTCATCGCCGAGTTCGAAGCCAACATGGCCGAGGACACCGCCAAGAACGAGTTCTCGCTTCATGCGACCTTGCACCGCTGGTTTGCCGAAGCGCCGTACGATCTGAACGAGCTCGACAAACGCGTGTACAGTACATTGTTCTACACCCCCGCCTCGGATCCGTGGCTCGGCCTCGTCCCGCCCAACGCTTATACCGGCATCCAGGACGACGGCATCGAAGCGCGCTAATCGCGACGGCCTTCGCGGTAATAGGCCTCGAACGTCGCGTGATCGTCCCCGTCGGCACCGCCATCGACGATGCGCACGCGCACGTCGAAGGCGCGAGCGGCCACGAGGGCGCCCTCACTGCCACCGAGCATGTCCTGCCAAATGTTGTGGTCGAAGCCGTAGCATTCGTGGAACCTCGCCTGCACGTAGCCCGAGCGCGACTCCGCGATGTCCATCGTGCCGAGTTCGTAATAGCGATTGAACAGGCGCGCCGCGCCCGAGATGATGAACGCCGGCGACACCACCCGCAGAAAGACGGAGTAGATGCCGCCCGAAAGATCCTCCATTGCCGAAATTTTCCCGCAGGTGCGGGGGAAGCCGGGGCCCATGCCCACGGCCTGCGCGGTGGCGTGAAGAGTTCGATACCAATGAATGGGGTACCACCCGCCGCGAACGATCGCGCCATACTGAACCGCCGTGCGAAACTCGTCCGGCAAACGGCCGACGCACTCTTCCTCGCGAGCCTTCCCGCCCTCCTGCCTCAGCACGCGCAGCAGGTTGTGAATGTTGGTCCCCTTGCAGCGATTCTCCCGCATCCCCCACCTACACTGCGCAGAGCCAGACGTCGGCCATGATATGCGACTATACCGCCTGACCTCCAGCGGTTCACCTTAACGAAATAAAAAGACACCCTTTCGCCCCTCTCTGTCGGAGCGGCACCGGCTCGTTCGTCCTCTGGGCCAAATGAGAAAATTGGTGCTCAAAATGTCCGTTTCCATCGATGGGTTCGTCGGCGGACCGAACGGCGAAGTCGACTGGCTCATCAGAAACATGGACGACCGCGCGGCCATCTGGGTGGTGGACACACTCCGGCAAGCGGGCGTCCACATCATGGGCAGCCGCACGTACCACGACATGGCGGCGTACTGGCCAACGTCCACCGAGCCGTTCGCCGCACCCATGAACGAAATTCCCAAGGTGGTCTTTTCGCGAAAGGGCCTTTCCTCCAGCACGGCGACGACGACCACGGCATTGCGCGACGCATCGCGCATCCGCGACGCGCGGGGCGACGTTCCTGCACCGCTCTCCCCCAGCGCCAACACGTGGACCGAGGCCGTGATTGCCCGCGACCTCGTGGAGGAGATTGCCCGATTGAAACAGCAAGACGGCAAAATCATTCTGGCACACGGCGGGGCCGGCTTCGTACAGAGCCTCGTGGAGCATGACCTGGTCGACGAATACCGCCTTCTCGTTCATCCCGTGGTCCTAGGACGCGGCCTACCGATATTTTCTCGGGCCGCCTCCTTCGACGTGAAGCTGGTCAGCACAACAGCATTTCCCTCCGGGAGCGTCGCCAACGTCTACCAGCGTCGATAAGGGAACGGATATTTCACCATCTTCCCAAGCTACATCCAGCCGCCGGTCGTGTATGTCTTGTGGACGACATGGCAGGGGAAAGATTCCGAACGGAGCTTGGGGAAGCTTGGTTGGATGACGAGAACGGCATCGTGCGTTTCGCCTATTTCGCAGGCGGCGTGTGCGACCTCGAGGGTGCCAAACGGATTCTCGCCGTGGAAGAACGCGCGTCGGGCGGCAAACGGCTGCCCATCTTGATCGACGTGCGGCTGCCCGTCACCATCGATCAGGAGGCGCGCGCCTTCTTCGCCCGCATCAAGTCGTTCAGTGCGTTCGCGTTCCTGATGGACTCGCCCGTCAGCGCCATGATGACGAAAATTTTCGCCGCCGTTCACGAAAAGGAGCTCGTCCCGACGAAGCTATTCAACTCGGAGCGCGAAGCCATCGATTGGCTGCAGGGGTTTTCCGAATAGATGAGCTCCAACCACGTCGGCGACGTTGGCGATCGGCTGCGCGACCTGGAAGAAGTCATCGTGGCCCTCGCATCGTTCAACTACTCGAAGAAAGCGCAGGTGAGCCCTCACGGAGACACCATCGACAGCATGGCCGTCGGTCTCAACATGCTGGGCGAGGAACTTGCCGCCTCCACGGTTTCCAAAGGCTACGTCACACACATTCTCCATTCGATGATCGATCCCGTCGTGGTCACCGACCGCGGCGGCGTCCTTCGCATGGTGAATCAGGCCACCTGCACCATGTCCGGCTTCACGAGGGAAGAGTTGCTTGGGCAACATTTCATCGCCCTCCTTCCCGAGCTGAACACCGACGACGTCATCGCCAGCGGGCGCGCCACGCACCCGGACACCTATTTCGCCTCGAAACACAGCGAGCCCACACCGGTGTCGGTCACCGCCTCCATCATGCTCGACCGCGGTGAGGTGCAGGGCATCGTGTGCGTCGCACGCGATCTGACCGAGGTCAAACGCGCCGAAGAGGAACGACTGCGGCTGCGCGGTGCGATGAAGCTTCAGGCCGCGCTCATGGAGGAGCTTTCCACGCCGCTCATTCCGATCGCGGACGACGTGTTGGCGCTTCCCCTCATCGGCTCCCTCGACGAAGATCGCACCGTGCGCATGACGGAGACGCTTTTGCAGGGCGTGATTTCCCGCGCGGCCCGCGTGGTCATCGTCGACTTCACGGGTTTGCGCGCCTTCGATCAAGCGTCGGTCCATGGCCTCTTGCGCGCCATCGGGGCCGTACGACTCATTGGCGCCGATGTGGTTATAACGGGTATTCAGCCGCGGGTTGCGCAAACGATGGTCCAGCTCGATGCCGATCTGAGCGGCATCGTCATCTTCGGTGCCTTTCAACAAGCCATTCCCTATGCGCTCGACGACCGGCGGCGAGAGAGGCGCTGAGACATCGCCACGCGAGCCCGGCACCGAGCGCGACGCACTCGGGCCGGTGCGATCGACCCATGCGCCGCTTCCCCTTTGGCGCGCCGTGCTTCCGGTGGCGATGTCGGTCGTCATCATCGTCTTCGTAAACGGATTTCTCTTCGCCAAGCAGGGTCAGATCGGCACTCTCTTCGCGGTCACCATTCCCGTGGCCGCGGCCGCCTTCTTCTTGTTCGCCTGGGCGCCAATTCGGATGCGCCATCTGCGTATCACTCTTCACGCACACGGTGTGGTGGTGAGCACACCGCACAAGTCGGACACGGAGGATGTCATCCTTTTTGATGACGTCGACGAAGTCTGGTTCATCCTCGAGTCGATGCGATCGTGGTTGGGCACGGTGGCTTTGATGGACGCACTCCGTCTCGTGAAACACGATGAATCGAGCCACCTCGTGCCGCTTCATGTGAGGGGTGGCTTCACCATCGCCAAAGAGATCCTCCGCGCTTGCTCCCATCCGCTTCGCGCCGATGCGTCGCGAACGGTTCGAGATGGCGGGACACTCACATTTGGAAACGTCGCGCTGGATCGAATCGGACTACGAACCACATCGTGGGCAATTACGTGGAGCGAGCTCCGCTTGGTTCGATATCTACCGGGACGCGTCGCGTTATTTCGCCGGCAGACCGTGTTTCCATGGCGAAACATTCGCCTCGACCAGGTGCCGCACCCCACGATTTTTGCCAAGCTCGTTACCGAATACGCGCCCAAAGTCGAAGTCGACGATCCATTGGGCACCCTTCGCGACTGACGCGACTGACGCGACCGAGAAAACGAAAGTCATCATCCAGCTGCGCTCCCCGTTGCTTCGCAAGCAACAGTGGTAACTGGCGCGACCAGCCGCGCGCGCGGGTTGCCAGGTGTACCGGCGACCGTATCGAAGCCATTAATCCGTACCGCGCGCGAATCCTAACTTTGATACAGTGGTTCCAGGTCGATCCCACTCGCCTAGTCCGTTCTGTTCATTTACGGCCGCAACTCCACGGGACTCTCGGCACCGTGACCCTGGCACGCGGGTTGATGAGTGCATACGCGACCTCGATGGGAAGGGGACAAATGGAATTTATGAAAGAGAAGGTTTTCGTCACGTTTTCCATGGTTGCCGAGCTGCCGGTGATCGTGGCCACCACGGAGCCTTCGGGCGGTCCGCTCAGCGTCCAGGACAAACAAACGACCCGCCGGCGTCCTTCGCTTCACCGCCCCGATGCGCATTCGGCTCTGCGCCGTTGGGTGCGCGTCCCGCTGCACGTGTCTCGCAAGAAAGTGTGATCGTGTCGCCTTCGCCCACTCCCTCTCCGCGCTACGTGGCCGCGCACATGGCCCTCCCGGCCCTGTTGCAGTCGCTTGGGCCCAAGCGCTTGCTGGACGCCATCGAAGTCAACGACGCGGAGCTCTTCGCGTTCCTGTGGACGAAATGCGGGTTCCACTACCGCCCGCGCTTCTTCCACACCACCTATGGCGTTCACCGACTGGGCGTGCTGACCTTTCCCGAGCCTCGCGACATCGCGGAGGCCTACATGGGGCTCGTCGTCGGAAAGACCGACAGCCCGGCGTATTACCAATACTTCACGTGGGAAATGGCTCTCGACTTCGCCGGCGGGCCCGAACCCGCGACGTTGTTGGGCACGTGGACGAATCGGACGCATACGAACCTCGGTGAGGGGCCGGCTGTCACCGGCGATCTCATGAAGGACGCGTGGGCCTTCGCCCAGGCCGCGCTGAAGCACGTCCAAACGTCCTAGCCAATCGGGGGCGGACGGAACACGCCGGGAACCGGCGCGCGAAGCTGCGCGCTGGGATCCCATTCAGAGCAGCGCGATGTCGACGCGGCGATCGCGGGCCCAGCTCTCGTCGTCGGTGCCGATCGCATCGAGCTTGCCGCGCGACGTTTCGCGCAGCTTGTCCTTGGCCACACCGAGCTGGCCCAGGTAATTGGCCACACTGTCGGCGCGGTGCTCGCCGAGGACGAAGTTGTATTCGACCTCGCCGCGCGGATCGGCGCGACCGACGAGGGCAAGCGACCGACCGCGAAGCGGCCCGGTGGTTACGCATTTGGCAACCTGATCGAGAACGCCGCGGTCCTGATCGGGAAGGGCGCTGTCGTCGAAATCGAATTTGGGCGCCGCATCGACCTTACCCAGCACGATGTTGCACGCGGCGAGCAGGTCACCCGAAATGGCGACCGCCGCCCCATGGTACGGTGCGGCCGGCGGCGGCGGCGCGCTCGCGACGGGCGCAGGAGGACGCGCAGCGGGTGCGGCCACGGCAGGCGCGACGGGCTCGTGCGCGCAACCGACGGCGGCCAATGCAACCAACGAGAAGAGAGAGAGCCCAACCACCGGCAAAACGAAACGAGTATTCATGTGAGCCTCCGTAGAAAGGAAGCGGCGGACGCGCGCACGCATTCCCCGAGGCTCCATAACTCGCCGTAATCTACAAGCGGCCCTCGTAGGGATCGTGCGACGCCTTGGACGCGGGTGGCCGCGGCCTTCGCACGGCAGGAGGAGGCGGCGCGGACGAAGCGGCCCCCGCGGGCGCGGCACCCGGTGGCGGCGCGCTGGACGGAGGCGGAGGTGGCTGGATTGCGGGCGCCACCGAAGCGGAGGGAAGTGACTCTGGAGTCGGCGCAGGTGACCGGCGGGTCATCACGAAAAGGACCAGCCCCGCGACGAGCACCACCGCGCACGCGGCGATGGCCACGACGAGCCACGCACGGGCGAAGCGTCGCGCCGGCTTTTCGGGTGCGATCACGGCGAGCTGGCTTCGGACGGCGAGCGTACGGCTCAGAGGCACCGTCTCGCCACCAATGCTCGCGGGCGGCGGCGACGGCGCGGGCGGCGGTCGGAGATCGCGCACGACGTCCAACGTCTCCCCCATCCCCAAGGTCGCATCGACCCGCCGCCTGCGCATGGCCGAACGTTCGCGAAGGGCGGACTCGAAGAACGATGCCACGTCGGCCGAGGTCGTCGACAGTTGGCACTCGTCCATCACCGACTCGATGGCCCGCCCGAGCTCGTACGCCGTCCCGAACCGGCGCTCGCGATCCGATGCCACGGCACGATCGACGACGCGCTGGCATGGGCCGGGCATCTCCATGGGGAGAAGCTCCCGCAACACCACGCCGAGGCTCCAAATGTCGGAGCGGCGATCCTCGTACCCCGAAAGCCGCTCGGGCGCGATGTACCGCACCTTGCCGCGGAGCGAGGCCATTTCCGCGACACTCGCCGCGCCCGCCGCGCGGTTCGCGATTTTCGCGACGCCGAAGTCGGCCAGCTTGGAGATCCCTCGCGACGTCACCAGAATGTTGTGCGGCGAAATATCGTTGTGCACGATGCAGGCAGGCGCGCCGTTCGCGTCGCGCATCTCGTGGGCTGCGTGCAGCCCGCCGCAGACGTCGGCCACCACGCGCAACGTCACCCCGATGGGGATGACGGTATGGCCTGAGCGTTCCACGTCGCGCCAGAGCACGTAGAGCGATTCCCCCTCGACCCATTCCATGACGACGTACAGGGATCCGTTGTGCTCGCCGAGCTCGAACGTCTGCACCACGTTCGGGTGCTCGATCCGGGCGGTGAGCTGGGCCTCGTTGAGCAGCAGGGCCCGAAAGCGCGGCTCGGCGGCGAACTCGGGCAAGATCGTCTTGATGGCCACGAGCTTCTCGAAGCCGTGTTTCCCGCGCAGCATGGCGGCCCATACCGAGCCCATGCCTCCGCGCCCCACCTCGTACAGAAGCTCGTAGCGATCGAGTCTCCGGCTTACGACGAGATCAAATTGGGCAGGCATCGGTATCCATTACGTCGCAGGACCGAGCATTCTACCACGCTGCGCAGGATCGTCGTGGAATGCGCTGCGAGATCACTCTGGATCGCATGTTCGCGCGGGCGAGCCGACGGGCCATGCCACGTTCGAGCTTTCGCATGCACATTTCACCCGAGAATCGCGGTCTCACCTTCACGAGCCTCCACGGCACACGCACTGCAATGTCCTCCCGCGAAGCCTAAAGGAGGCACTTACGATGAAACAGATTGCGATATCCATTGCTGCCGCTCTCGTCATGGTCGGTTGCGCATCGTCGGACGGGAACGTGGGCGAATCGGCCGCGGAGAACGTGGAGACGGATCAAGAGCTCGCCGCGGACGAGCAAGACCACGGCGTCTCCCTCGACGAGGGAGACACCGGCAGCTACGTGGCCAAGGAGGACGAGGACTTCCTCACGTGGCTCGAGACGACGGAGGACGATCCCGCCGTGGGCATCGAAGACGGCGACGACCTCGAGACCAACGGCGTGGACGTCCAGGCCGCGGCCGCGGTCACACCGCTGCTCAAATCAGGACTCCACCGTCGGGCGTCGACGGCCCTGCGCAACATCAAGCTCCCGGCCTGGCGCATCATGCAGACGTGCGGAAACGCCCCCGCCTCGAAAGGCTCGCACGCCAAGGACGGAAGCTTCAAAGATCTCGACGGCAAGACGAAGGTCTACTGCGCGGCCGTCGACATTTCGACCCGCACCAAGCCCGGTGGTCCGCAGATGGCGGCCAAGGCGGTGAAGAACGTCCTCTTCTACCTCGGCAAGGTGGGCTTCGCCGCGTGGTACCGCGATCCGGGCCACGACGGCTGGCCTTCGAACGAGGTGCACCACATCCACGCCGTGTACGCGGGCGTGCCGATGAAGGCCATGCTCGATCGCCAGGTCCTCGACTATTCCGTTTGCAAAAATGGTCTCCAAGGCCACGCCAAGTACGCATTTTACTGCGCCAACCCCAGTATGCGTACCAATGTGAAAAACCTCTGGAACAAATACAACTGACGACGTGCCCCACACGCTCCGATCCGGAGCACCCAGGTGCTCCAAATTGGTGCAGCCGCCCTCGCCTGCAGCTATTTTCGCCCCGAAATCGGCCTGGCATCGCGTTCGCTATGCCAAGTGTGCATGAGAATCCGATTTTGGGGCGTTCGCGGAAGCATCGCTTCACCGGGGCCGGAGACGGCGGGGGTGGGCGGCAATACGAGTTGCGTCGAGGTGTCGTGTGAAAACGAGCGATTCATCCTCGACGCGGGCACGGGCCTGCGGGGGCTCGGGGATGCCATGCTCGCGCAATCGAACGACCGGGCGCCGGCGATGGAGGCCACCTTGCTTCTTTCGCACGTGCACTGGGACCATATTCAGGGTTTGCCCTTTTTCGGGCCGGCGTACTCGCCGGACATGAAGCTCCGCATCGTCGGCGGCAAGAATGGCAAACTCGGACTGCGGGAAACGCTGGCGCGTCAGATGACCGACCCGGTGTTTCCCGTCCGACACGACGAGCTGCGCGCCTCGATCTCCATCGAGGAGGTCCAGGCGGGCGACGCTTTTCGCGTGGGCGATGCCACGGTGCGTGCGGCCAGAGGGAACCATCCCAACGGGGTGCTCGCCTACCGCATCGAGTGCGGTGGGCGCTCTGTGGTGTATGCTACCGACACCGAGCACTTCGCCGGCACCGATCCACAGCTGCTCGATCTCGCCCGCGGGGCCGACGTTCTCATTTACGATTCGCAGTACACCGAGAACGAATACCGCACGTCCCGCATGGGATGGGGCCACTCGACCTACGTCGCAGGCTCCGAGCTGGCCAAGGCGGCGGGGGTTGCACAGTACATCCTTTTTCATCACGATCCGAGGCGGAGCGACGAACAGGTCCTCGAGCTGGAGGCGCGGGCGTGCGAGCTCTTCGAGGGTTCGCGGGCGGCGCGCGAAGGAATGGAAATCGCGCTCGACCGGGCGTAGCGGGTGGATACCATCGATGAAAGCGTGTCCTCTCGTCTCTCGCTCCTGGTGGATCTTGCCTCGCTGCTCACGCGCGAGGTCGACTTCGACGTCTTGCTCGGCACCGCGTGCGAGCGCCTCGCGCGTGCGCTGAACGCCGATCGGGCCACGATATGGCTGGTCGACGCCGAGGCGCGCGCCCTGGTGACGCGCGTGGCCCTGCTGCCCGAGCTTCCTTCGTTGCGGCAGCCGCTCGATCGCGGCATCGCCGGGCACGTGGCGCGCACCGGTACGAGTGTGCGTCTCGAGGACGCGTCCAAGGATCCGCTCTTCGATCCGACGGCGGACCGCACTACCGGGTACCACACGCGCTCGATGCTCGTGGTGCCCGTGCGCGAGGTCGCCGGCGAGCCCATTCGCGGGGTGGTGCAGGTGCTCAACCGGCACGAGGGCGTCTTCGACGAGGAGGACGAGCGCTACCTCGCCGCGCTGGCCACGCAGCTGGCGCGCGCGCTGTCGCTCACCACGTTGCGCGCGGCGGATGCATCGCGCCCCGGCGTGACGTTGCGCGGGCCGTTCAACCGCATCGTGGGCCGCAGCCGAGTGCTGGCCGATGTCTACGAGCGCGTGCAGCTCGCCGCGGAGACCGATGCGACGGTGCTCTTTCGCGGCGAGACGGGAACCGGGAAAGGGCTCTTTGCGCGGGCCATTCACGTCAACGGCAAGCGCCAGGCGGGGCCGTTCGTCACGGTGGATTGCACGACGTTGCCGTCGCAATTGGTGGAAAGCGAGCTATTCGGCCACGAGCGCGGCGCATTCACCGGTGCCGATCGGCGGATGCCCGGCAAGGTGGAAACGGCGGAGGGCGGCACGCTCTTTCTCGACGAGATCGGCGACCTGCCGCTGGACATCCAGGGCAAGTTCCTGCGCTTTCTGCAGGAGCGCTCGTTCGAGCGGGTCGGCGGGCGGCAGACGCTCTCGGCGGACGTGCGCGTCGTGTGCGCCACGCACCGCGATCTCGAGAAGGCCGTGCGTGAGGGCCGCTTTCGCGAAGATTTGTATTACCGCATCCGCGTCGTGGAAATCGAATTACCGCCGCTTCGCGCGCGCGGTGGCGAGGAAATCGAGGCACTCGCCCTGCACTTCGCCGATACGTATGCGGCCCGCTACGGCCGGCCCGCTCCGGTGATCGATGCGGCGACGCTGGCGCGGCTGCGCGAGCATGCGTGGCCGGGCAACGTGCGCGAGCTCGAACATTGGATCGAAAGCGCGGTGGTCCTTTCGCCGTCGGGCGTGCTCTCCAAGGCGCTCGGGCCGGCGGCTCCGCGGGCCGTCGAACAGGGCGAACGAGGCGAGGACACCGTGAGCGTGCCCCTCGGCCTTTCGCTGGACGAAGCCGGCCGTCGCTACGTCGTGGCCACCCTGGATGCGTGCGAGAACAACAAAGCGGAGGCCGCGCGCAGGCTCGGCGTTGGCCGAAATACCCTCGCGCGGCTTCTCAAATGATCAGCGCTCGTGGAACGTGCGCTTGGTCGTGATGAGGTACAGCGAGCACGCCACGCCAATCAGGGCCGTGAACATCACGTAATAGCCGGGCGACATCCCGCCCAGGCGCGCGGCCAGGTAGGCGATGAACGGCGGCGTTAGCCCGCCGAAGATGGCATACGAAACATTGTACGAAAACGACAATCCCGAGAAGCGCACCGCCGGAGGAAAGGCCGCGACCATGACCGACGGAATGATGCCGGCCACGCCGACGAAGGCCCCGCAAAGGGTGTATAGGAGGAGGAAGTTCTCCCCGCCGGCGTGGAGATCGGCATAGAGCGCATAGATGCTCAAAAAGAGCCCCACCGATCCAATGAGCAACGCGCGACCGCGGCCGATGGCGTCCACCAAGATGCCGCCGCCCAGCGCGGCGAAGGTGAGCGAGAGCGCGGCGAGGCTGCTGCCGACGAAGGCGCGGGACGCCTCGATGTGGAAGCTCCCTTGCACCAAGGTCGGCGTCATCAGGATCACCACCACGATGGCGCCGGTGAGCATCCAGGTGACCATCATGGAGAGCACCACCCCGGGCATGTGATGCTTGAGGACGCGCTTCAAGGGGAGCTCTTGCACGAGCTGCTTGCTCTCGCGCATGGCCGTGAACACCGGCGTCTCACGCAACCAGCGGCGCAGGAACACCGCGAAAAACCCGAACACGCCGCCGACCAGGAACGGAATGCGCCACGCGTAATCGAGCACTTCCGGCAAGGGAAAGTGCCGATTGATCCAGGCGGCCATCAACGAGCCAAGCAGGATGCCCGAGGTGAGCCCCGAGGAGAGGCTCGCACAGGCGAAGCCGACGCGCCCCACCGGCGCATGCTCGGCCACGAACGTCCACGCGCCGGGCACCTCACCGCCGATGGCCACGCCCTGCACGACGCGCAGGAGCAGCAAGAGGATCGGAGCCAGCGCTCCGATTTGCGCGTACACCGGCAGAAAGCCAACGCAGAGGGTGGGCACCGCCATCATGAACACGCTCAAGGTGAACATGCCTTTGCGCCCGCTGCGATCGCCATAATGGGCCATGATGATGCCGCCCAAGGGGCGAATCATGTAACCCGCGGCGAAGATGCCGTACACCTGCAGTTGCGCGAGCCAGGTGGGCATATCCTTGGGGAAAAACAATTGCCCCAGGGTCTTCGTGAAGAACACGAAGATGACGAAGTCGTAATACTCGAGGGCGCCTCCGAGCGCCGACAGCATCAAAGTGTTCGCGTCCGCGCGGCCCAACTTGCGCGCGGGTGCGGAAGGTACGGCGGTCGTCGTGACGTCGGAGTTCATGGTGTGCATTCTATCCGCAGCACCACGAACTTGCGGAAATGCCGCACCAAAGAAAACCCCGGCGCGAACGAATGGCATCGAGTTAAGGTGCGCAGACGTGCGCGTCGTCTTTGGACGGACCGCAGCGTCCGCTCGCGCTAGAGAAAGCTGGCGTCAAGCTACGAGCGGGTCGACGCAACGCACGCGCAGACTGTATTCGAACGTTATAACTCGAATAGAACGCATTGTTCTGCCTCAGCTCCACGCCTGGGCGTCGGCCATGAGGCCGTCCATTTGGTGCAGCACCTCGCGATTGTCATGATCCCACGGGTGAAAATTGGGGCGAAAATAGGCCGCCCACGGCTTCCATAGATTGGGCAGAAAACGCGTTTCCGTCCACCAATGCCGCTTGGCCATCCGCCAACCGGCGCGGTCGAAGAGGCGGCCTTCCGCGTTCAAGATGCGAAGGTACGAGGGAATCGCAATGCCCCAAAAGATGACCGTGGCGATCAAGAGACCGCCGCAGCGCATGACGTACGCACGCGGACCGCGCCCCATCACCGCGGTCCATACGTCGAAGGCTACTGCCTTGTGTTCCGTTTCCTCGAGGGCGTGCCAACGCCACATCGCGGCGAACCGAGGCTCCGCATCGGCGAGCAGTCGAGGATCGCTCAGTACGCCGTCGGCGAGAATCGCGGTAAAGTGCTCCAGCGCAATGGTGGCCGACAGGCGATACGAGCGAGGAAGCCATTTTTGCAGACGCGCGAGCAGCCCCCCGACGAAGCGCTCGATGCCCGCCGCCGCGGGAACCGCCTCGACGAGCACTTGGTTGAGCGCGCGGTGTTCGCGCCCGTGCATGGCTTCTTGCCCGATGAACGCGTTCACGGCAGTCTTCAGTTCGGGGTCGTCGACGCGATCGCGGTACGTGCGCACCGCCTCGATGAAGAAGCGCTCACCGGTCGGCAAGAACAGCGAGAACGTGTTGGCGAGGTGCGCGACGTGCGGGCTGCCCTGCAGCCAGGTGCCCACGTGTTCGGCGGGCAGGTGGAATTTCACATCGCGGCGCACGGGCATCACGGCATTCATGAACGGCTCCTTGGGCTCGACTCTATCTCGTTGTAGGCCTTGTCGTAAGCTTGGTGTACGATCGTCTACTTGAAGTCTACGAACGTCTACCTCCCTGTCAACCCATGACGACCACGGCCAGAAAAAGCGCGCCAAAACTCAAACGCGGCGATCCCGTTTTGGGAGGTCGGAGCAAGTTGCTCGCGGCGGCGTTGCAGATTGCGGCCACCACGCGCAGTTGGGCCTCGGTGGGTTTGCGCGAGGTGGCGCGGCATGCCGGGGTGAATCCCAATACGTTCTACCGGCACTTCAAGGATTTCGACGAGCTCGGGCTGGCGCTCATCCAGCAGATCAGCACCGAGCTGCGGGCGGGGCTTCGTGCACGCCGGCAGACGCTCGTCGGAGGGCGCCGCGCATCGTCGGTGTCGGCGCAGCGGGCGCAGGAGATCGTCCACGCGTCGGTGGGGCTCGTGCTGGACTTTGTCTCCGAATACGGCGCGGCCTACGTGGTGGCCATTCGCGAATTGCACGGCGGCTCGCCGGTGCTGCGCAGCGCCCTGCGGGAAGTGATGGACGCCCTCGCCGTGGAGATGGCCGAGGACATTTTGAACCTGCTGCCCGAGAACCTGCTCGATGCGGAAACGGTGCACGAGCTTTCGCACATCGTCATTCGGCAAATGAGCTTTCTCGCACTCGAGTACGTCGAGCACCCCGAACGCCGCGAAGCGCTCCGCCTCCAGGCCGAACGGTTCATCCTGGTGCTCTTCTTCGGCGCCATCGCGTCGAGGGACTACCGCGCCATCCAGGCCGTCGGCTCGAAGTTTTCGCCGTAGATCGAGAATTGACGCAGCGGGCGGAGCCGCTCATCATTCGGACCTCCCGATGACGGAATCCCTCGCGCGCAAGCAGGCCTCCGGGCGCATCCTGGCGCGCATCGGCACCACCGTGGCGGCGAAGTACCGCATCGATCGGATCCTCGGCGTTGGCGGCATGGGTGCGGTGTACGCGGCCAAGGATCGCCTGGGCAGTGGCGTGGCCATCAAGTTCCTGCACGAGCACTTCGACAACGAGCCGGACGTCCGTGCGCTGTTCGAGCGCGAAGCGTACCTGGCCAACGAGGTTGGACACCCGGGCGCCGTGCCCGTGGTGGACGATGGCATCGACGACATGGGGTGCGCATTTCTCGTGATGCCCCTGCTCGAAGGCGAGACGCTGCGCGCGCGTTGGGAGCGCGCGGGCAAGCGCCTGCCCATCGCCGAGGTCGGCCTGATCATGGCGGAGGTGCTCGACGTGCTGGCCCGTGCGCACACCAAGGGCATCGTCCACCGCGACATCAAGCCGGAGAACCTCTTCATCACGACGCAAGGGAACGTGCGCGTGCTCGACTTCGGCATCGCGCGGCGGACCGACACCGAGGGAACCGCGACCCTCACCGGCGCGATGGTCGGCACACCGGCGTTCATGCCGCCCGAGCAGGCCCTCGGCAACCGCGACGCCATTGGCCCGCCGAGCGATTGCTGGGCGGCAGGGGCCACGATCTTTTCGCTCTTGTCGGGCGAGATGGTGCACGTTTCCGACCATGCGGGTGCCCAACTCGTGGCCACCGCCACGCGGCCAGCCCGCTCGTTGGCGCAGGTCGCACCGGAGCTCGCCCGATCCATCGTACGGCTCGTCGACAAGGCGCTTGCATTCGATCCGGCGGATCGATGGGCCGATGCCGGTGCGATGCGCGATGCGTTGCTCGAGGCGTTCGAGATCGCACTGGGTGCGCCTTTCCAGCTGCACCCAGGGGACTCACCGACCTTGGTCGCCGCTCAGTCACCGAGTTCGCCGAAAGCGCCAAAGGCGACGCCGCGTCCCCAGGGGCCTCCGTGGGCGCTGACGGAGACGCATGGCTACACCTTGGGTCTGCCGAAGCACCTCGTTTTCTCGGATGATGGGCAGAGCCTCCTCTTTTTGCGGGCGCGCCCGCGGGATGCGAGCCAATCGCTCTGGGAGATGGATCTCGCCACGGGCGAGACGCGCGAGCTTTTGCGGCCGGAGGCACTGCATGCCGGCCCGGCCACCCTGTCGAACGAGGAGCGCGCGCGGCGCGAACGGCAACGCATCACAGCCGCGGGGATCACCTCGTTTCAGGTGACGCGCGACGGGCAGTGCGTGGTGCTTCCACTGGCGGGCCGCATCTACGCCTTCGACCGCGGCACGGGCGCGGTGCGCGAGCTCGAGACGGGCGAGGGCATCGCGCTCGATCCGCAGCTGTCACCGGACGGAACGCTCGTCGCGTACGTGCGCGACCACGACGTACACGTGCTGCCGCTCGCAGGCGGCGAAGAACGCCGCGTCACCTTCGGCGGAACGGAAACGTGCACGCACGGTCTGGCAGAGTTCATCGCGCAGGAGGAGCTCCGGCGTTCGCGCGGCTTCTGGTGGTCACCCGACGGGCGCGAAATTCTGTACGAGGAGGCCGACCTCTCGCCGGTGCAACGTCTCACCCTCTCGGACCCCACGCACCCGGAGAAGGCGCCCGAGCTTCGGGCGTACCCGCGCGCAGGCACGCCGAACGCCATCGTGCGCCTCGCCATCGCGACGGTCTCGGGCGACGCCCCTCCGCGCAACGTCGCCTGGGACACCGAGCGATATCCCTATTTGGCCACCGTCACTTGGTCGGAACATGCGCCGCCGACGATGTACGTGCTGGACCGCTCGCAACGGCAAGGGCTGCTGCTCGCCTTCGAGCGGCACACGGGAACGACGCGCACGCTCGTCGCCGAAGAAGACGCGGCGTGGCTCAACGTGGAGCACTCCGTGCCGCGCTGGCTCGCCGATGGCAGCGGCTTTCTCTGGTCCACGGAGCGGCGTGGTGCCTGGGAGCTCGAGCACCGCGATGCGAGCGGCACGCTGCAGGCGATCGTGGCTCCGGCGGGCTTTGGCTACCGGGAGGTGCTCGCGCTCGATTCGGCGCGGCGCATCGCGTACGTCAACGCGTGCACGGATCCGATCCGTGCGGAGATCTGGGCCGTGCCCCTGCAGGGCGCCGCCTATCCCATCGCGTCGTGCGCGAACGGCGTGGTGCACGCGCAGTTCGACGGCCACGCGCGGGCGTATGCCTATTCCGAGTTCACCGCGCGTGCGGAGCGGAGCTTCGGTGCACGCACCGTGGATGGCACGGTGCACGTGACCATCCCGTCGGTGGCGGAGAATCTGCCTTGCGCACCGCAGGTGGAGTACACCACGGTGGGCGAGGAAGGCTTTCACGTGGCCATCGTTCGCCCGCGCGATTTCGATCCGCGGCGTCGATACCCCGTCCTCGACGCCGTGTACGGCGGCCCTTACACCAACGTCGTCACCGCAGATGCGACGGCGTATGTGCGGCATCAATGGATCGCGGACACCACGGGGGCCATCGTGATTGCCATCGACGCACACGGAACCATGTGGCGCGGTCGCGACTGGGAACGCAAGCTGCGCGGACGCGTGGGCGAAGCGCCGCTCGAAGGGCACGTGACCGCCCTGCGCGCGCTCTGCCAGCTGCACCCGGAAATGGATGCTGCGCGCGTGGGTATCTACGGGCGTTCGTACGGAGGGTATCTGTCGGCGTTGGCGATCCTTCGCAGGCCCGACGTGTACAAAGTCGCTGTGGCCGCGAGCCCCGCCGTCGACTGGGCCGATTACGACACGTGCTACACGGAACGCTACCTCGGCATGCCGCCGAGCCCCGCCTACGAGGCAGCATCGCTGCTCACATGGGCCGCGCAGCCACCTTCACCGGCCTCCCCTGCCCGCCCTTTCTTGCTGGTGCACGGTACCGTCGACGACAACGTGCACTTCTCCAATGCGCTGAAACTCGCCGCCACGATGGGCAAGGCGGGCAGGCCCGTGGAGTTCGTTCCCCTCGTCGGCGTGGCCCACATGCTCGACGCCGCCGACATCGCCGGACCAACGTGGACCCGCAAAGCGCACTTTCTACGGGATCATCTCTAATTGAGGGATGGGCCGAAATCCTCCGGGCCAAAAACCTGGAGGATCTCCGCCTCGCCTTCCCAGCCGGCGCCGAGCACGTCTTGGTGGATCTTCATGAAGCGCGCCGCGATGGCCACGGCCTCCGCCCTTGATTTCACCTCCAGCACGACCCAGCCGGCGATGACCTCCTTGGCCTCGGCGTAGGGGCCGTCGGTCGTCGAGAGATCGCCGTTCATGGCCTTGATGATCGTGCCCTTGGACGCGATCCCTCCGGTCGCGACCACGACGCCGGCACGGATCATCTCTTGCGAGAACTTACCCACCTCGAGCATGAGTTTCGGATCCGGGGCGACGCGGTTATCGCGATTGTCGCGTTTCATGGTCACCGTAAAGCGCATGGTCGAAGTCTCCTCCTGGGTTACGTCGATCGAGGCCGCGCCGAATCGACATGGCGACAACTTTTTTTCCTCGGGCTGAGCTAGGTTGCCCAGGCCCCCTCAAAAAAGTGTCAGAACGCCTCGCCGATGTTCACGTAAAAATTCGGTTCATCGCCGTATGCGATATCGACTCGAATGTTCACCGGCACGTCCTTGAACGGGGCAAGGCGCAAACCACCTCCGGCGCCAACCTTGATGTCGGAAAACCGCATGTCGTCGAGGGTGCGTGCCACCTGCCCTGCCGACACGAATCCCACCGCCCCCAGGCGCCAGAACAGCGGCATGCGGTATTCGACCTGCGCGGTCACGTAATTGCGATCGCGGAATTTGCCCTGAAAATACCCGCGCATCGTGGCATCACCGCCAAGCTGGCCCAGGTCGTAGAAGGGCGGTTCACCGTCGCGCACTTCGAAGAGGGCTTGCATGGCGAGCACGTGCTTCTCCCACGGCATGGGGAAGTACTTGCGCGCATCCACGGTCAACGAGCGGTACGAAAAATCGGAGCCCAACCCCGTGAGGGCCGTGCGCGCGTTCACACGAACGATGTGGCCCCGGTGCGGGTAAATCGTATTGTCGCGGGCGTCGTAAAACCCAGACGCACCGAGTTGCACGATGTTGCCGCCGTCGGATCCACGGACGGCCCCCGATTGCAGAAGGCCGCCCGATTCTTTGTCGGTGATGTTCGCGTACTGAAAGCGCACTTCCGGTCCCAGGTACAATCCTTCGACGAGGCGCAGTTTGGGGCTCAGAGCCGCCTCGAAGGTGACCGGCGTGTACTTCTCCTCTTTCTTTCCGTCGGGCGAATTGCCGATGCCGTAAAAGCTATTCGGAAAACGCGAGGCGGCGAGCGTTGCGCCAATTTGGATGTTGTCGTTCCACAGGTAGATGTCCGGCTGCACCAAAAAGGTGACCTGCCCTTTCACGGACGCCGCGAGCGCGGTGAGCACCTGCGAGTCGCGCCGGCCGGACCCCTCTGGGAAGCGGTAAACGAACATGGCCGCACCGCCAACCATGACGCTCGTCTCCGGCGAGTAGGTCGGGAACCCGAACGGAACCACGGCGAACTCGCCTTGGACGGGCACCCCCTCCGTCTTCAACGGTACGGGATCCGTCTGTTCCTTCTCTTCTTTCACGGGCACCTGGGCGGGCTCGTCGGGCGGGGACGTTTCGGCCTTGGGCGGGGCGGACTCCTGGCCGAAGACAGCGGGCGCGGCAAGGAGGAAGGCAAAGGTTGCACACCAAGAGGTTACGGATCTCACGAGGTCGGGTTCCCTTCACGGCGTCGCCACAGTCGTTTCAAACGTATGTTTGAATCAATAGACTCAAACAGATGCTTGTCAAGTGAGCGCCGGCGACGCATGATGTTGGTATGGCGAGCGCCTCCTCGGAAAAACCGGCGAAACCAGCTGCCGGAGCCCCCGGCAAACGTGACGACATTCGTGAGCGCATCATCAAGGCGACCATCGATTGCATCGAGCGCAATGGCATCGAGGCCACCGGCGTGCGGGACATCGCGCAGGAGGCCGGGGTCAATGGGGCGGCCATCAACTACTACTTCGGCAGCAAAGACAACCTGCTCGCCATCACCTTGGAAGGCACGTTGGACCAAGCCTTCTCCGACGTGCTCGAAGACTTCGACAAGTTCGCCCAAGAAGGACATGGCCCGCGTCGCATCCTCGAACTGATCTTCGATGAATTAATCCAGCATACGTTGCAATACCCACGCATCGCCTACGCGCACATGCACGAAGCGATCAACGAACAGCGCTACGACGGCCGCGCCATGTCGCGCCTGCACGACTTCGTCGATGGCCTCGTGGAGCGCATCCGCGCGAAGAAGGCCTCGCGCAGTGAACAGCAGCTTCGCGTCTCCATCACCCAGGTTTGGTCGGTGATGCTCTTCGCGGCGCTCCTCCCCCGCTTCTTCGAGCGCACGGGAGAGCTTCACATGGAACAGGCCGACGTGCGCAAGGCCTTCGTCCTTCAGATGGCGCGCACGATCCTTCCCGACGAGGACGAGGAACCTCGCCGCGGACGTCGCTGAGCCGACCCTTTGCGTGGCGCGCTAGGCTAGCTCCTCGAAAGATCGAGCCCATCGTCGACAAGGTGAAGCGCATTTGGCAATACCTTGCTCATGCCGAAACGCCTCGCCGCATGCTTCGCCGTGCTCTGTCTCATGGTTGCCTTCGTGATCCCCGCGCACGCCCGTGGCAGGCGTGACGTCGTCGACATCGCCCACCGGGGCTCTTCCGGATCGGCTCCCGAGAACACCGTGGGCGCCATCAAGTTCGCCGTGGATCATCGCGCCTCGTTCGTCGAGATCGACGTGCAGCGCTCGGCCGATGGAAAATTGGTCGTCATGCACGATACCAACTTGGCGCGCACCACGAACGCCAAGGAGGTCTTCCCCACGCGCGCGCCGTGGAACATTCGCGACTTCACCTTCGCCGACATTCGCCAGCTCGATGCGGGCACCTGGTTCTCCCCGGACTTCGCCGGCGAGCGCGTTCCCACCCTTCGCGAGATCGTCGAAGCCCTGCGCGGACGGGCCGGCCTCCTGCTCGAGGTCAAGGCGCCGGAACTTTACCCGGGCATCGAGGCGGAGATTCACAAGGAGCTGCAGAGCATTCCCGGATATTTGCCTGTCGCGCTGCGCCTCGGCAAGCTCGTGGTCCAATCGTTCAACGTCGATTCGTTGCGCATCTACCATCAGATCGCGCCCGAGGTGCCACTCGGCATTCTGTACAGCGCGCGCCCGACCGAGGAGGTCCTGGTGGAGGCCAGCACGTGGGCCCGGCAGATCAATCCGAGCTACACGGTGACCGACCAGGCCCTCATCCAACGGGTGCACGAGCTCGGGATGACCATCAGCGTTTACACGCCCAACACGGGACAATTGATGCGCCAGTACATCGGGCTGGGCGTCGACGGGATCATCACGAACTACCCCGGCGTGCTGCGCGACATCCTGGGCCGCTGAGCTATTTCGTTTCTTTCGTCGGCCGGAGCACACCATCCTTGTCACGCTTGAGCGGGAATGGTTGCTTCGGCAACGGCGCACCGGGCGCCTCGGCGATGGTGACGCCGTGGGGCCAATCCGGCGGGGCAATGGCCACGTAGCGCGCGTACCCGCCGGTGCCGCCCTCCGGTTTGGCGAAGCCGATGGAGATGAGGGCACCAGCCTCGGGAACTTGATCGAGATTGGCCACGCCCTCGGCCTGCGCAAAGTGATTGTGCATCAGCCAGGACTCCCCCTCGAGGGAAGGCGTGGTGTCCGTATCCAGCGCCTCGTGGCCGTGAAAGAGGATTTTGCGCTCCAGGTGAAGAAACTTGAGCGCGTCGAGCTTGATGCCCGGAAAGGGCGCATTGGCAAAGCGCTGCGGCTCGTTCCACTTCTTGTACCAATCGGAGCGAATCATGACGACGGAGCCCTCCGGAATGGTGCCATGCCGCGTCTCCCACGATTGGATATCGGCCACCGTGCAGTGGTAATTCGGATCGCGCGCAGCCTGCTCGTGGATATCGATGACCACCAGCGGGCGCACGGAGAAGGTCGGCGGGAGATCGCTGATGGTGGCGCCGTATTCGTCCCAGTGCGCGGGCGGGTCGAGCTGGGTGCCATATTGATCGGTGGTGAACTCGTAGGCCGTGGCGATGAAGCCTTGCGGCTTGTACTTGAACTCGGCCCCCTTCTTCACGAGATCGGGAACGTCATGGCCAGCGACGCTCGGCTTGAACTTGGCCGGGCCAAAGCCGGGCCACACCGGGATGCTCGGATTGAACGCGTGCGTGAGGTCGATGTACTTCGCTTGCTTGAAGGTGCTCTGGTACGCCTCCCAGAGCGTCGGCGGGGCGGCCGGCTTCGGCGGCGGAGCGGGTGTCGCGACCGGATCGGGCGGAGGCGGGCTTTTCTGGCAAGCGACGAGCAGAGCCAGCGAAGCGCTGGTGGCGGCGGCGACAAAGGCGGTCTTCATGGGCGTCATGTAGGGGCGAGCTTACGCCCGACGAAGGTGCTCGTCGCTTCCTCGAGGGCCCAATCGCGGAACGCAACGACTTTGTCCCGCGCGGCGCTGCCAAGGGGGGAGACGATGAAGAAGCCATAGGGCCCGCGCACGAAGCGATCGCCAAAAGGCCGAACGAGGCGTCGGGAGGCTAGGGCATCGCCGACCAGCGCGGAGCTCGCAAGGGCAACGCCCTGACCTTCCTCGGCCGCCTGCAAGGTCATGTGCGAATACGAAAAACGTGGGCCGCGGCGCGCATCGACGCCGGAGATGCCCATGGCCCCGAGCCATCGGGGCCAGTCGATTTGAAGGGGGATGCGCCACTCCCATTCTTCGTGCAAGAGCACGTGCTTGGCGAGATCCTTTGGCTTGCGCAGGCGCGGCTTGCCCGCGGCGAGGCGGGGGCTGCACACGGGGAAGAAGTCCTCGTGCAGCAAGAGATCGCTGCGCAACCCCTCGTAGGTGCCCGGGCCGAGACGGATGGCGACGTCGACGCCTTCGCGTGCAAAGTCGGTGGGCGGGACGGAGGCGAGCACGCGCACGTCCAACTCGGGGTAACGCGCCGTGAATCGGCCGAAGCGGGGCATGAGCCACCGCGCTGCGAAGGACGGCACGGCGCTCACCGTGAGAACCTTGGAGCTTTCCGCGCGCTGCAGATCGGCGGTGGCCTCGGCCAATTGATCCAAGAGCGGTGTGACCCGGTCGAGGTAATCGCGGCCCGCATCGGTGAGCGCCACGCCACGGGCCAAGCGCCGAAAGAGCGGCACGCCGAGCCAATCCTCCAGGATTTTCACCAGGCGCCCGACGGCGTTGGCCGAAACGTGCAACTCGGCGCCCGCGGCTTGAAAGCCACCCTGGCGCGCCGCCGCTTCGAATGCACGCACCGCATTGAGCGGCGGCAAGCGACGCGACGACGCAAGGCTCACTTTTTCGGAGGCTTTGGCGCGCGTCTCTCGATTTGTCAAAGCCATTTTCCTGCTCAATGAATAGCGCAGGAGGTCCCGAATGCCTCATTCGATTGGATCGCACGTTCTCGTTCCATGGTCCGTCCAGGCGGGCTTGAATCCGCCCACGGTCGTTCGTGCCCAGGGCAGCTTCTTCTTCGATGCCGACGGCAAGCGCTACCTCGATTGGACCAGCGGGTCGGTATGCGTGCCCCTCGGGCATGGGCACCCCAAGGTCGTGGAGGCCATCCGGCGGCAGGCCGATCGACTCTGCTGGACACCGTCGGGCTTTTTCAACGACCTGCGCAGCCGCTACGCCGAGGCGTTGAGTCGCATTTCGCCATGGGCGGAGGGGGCGCGGGTGCACTTCACCACGGGCGGCGCCGAGGCCAACGACGACCTGGTCAAGGTGGCGCGCATGGTCACGGGGCGGCCCAAAGTGCTGTGCGCCTACCGCGCCTACCATGGCAACAATCTGGGCAGCGCCGCGCTCTCCGGCGTGGATCGCTGGCGGGATCGCTTTTCCGGTCCTTGTGGACCAGGAGGCGTGGTTCGCTTCCTCGCACCGTATCCGTACCGGTCGCCGTTTTACGCGGACACGCCGGAGCTCGAGACCGAGCGGGCGCTCGCGCACCTCGAGACGGTGCTATCGCACGAGGGCGCCGCCAATGTGGCGGCCATCCTTGTGGAGCCGGTCACGGGCTCGAGTGGACTCGTGGTCTATCCAAAGGGATACCTCGCAGGGTTGCGGCGGCTTTGCGACGAACACGGCATCTTGCTGGCCTTCGACGAGGTGATGACCGGCTTCGGCCGGGTCGGCAAGTCGTTTGCGTCGGTGCGGCTGGGGGTCACGCCGGATCTGTTCTCCTTCGCCAAGGGCGCGAGCTCCTCGTACGTACCGCTCGGCGGAATCCTGGTGCGAGAAGGCGTGGCAAGGTTTTTCGACCGCGAATACTTCGATGTGGGGCATACCCACGCCGGCCACGTTCTGGCGGTCGCCACGGGCCTGGCCACGCTCGAGGTCTACGAAGAAGAGGGCCTCTTCGAGAGGGCCATCCTTCTCGAAAATTGGCTACGGCAGGACCTGACGGAACTGCAAGGCCGCCACCCGAACCTCGTGGGCGACGTCCGTGGCCTCGGCGCCCTCTTTGGCATGGAATTGGTTCGCGACGGCGCAGGAAAAACGCCGCTGGTTGCGTGGCACCACCCCACGCCGCCGGCAGCCATGCAGGCGTTCTACCGGGCCCTTCTCGCGCGTGGGGTCTATGCGTACGGACGTTACAACATCCCATTGATCGCGCCGCCGTTGAACATCTCGCGGCAGGAGCTCGACCTCGGGTTCGAGGCCCTCGACGCGGCCCTGTCGGAGGTCGAAAGTTTGAATTTGGACCGTGCTTGAAGGGATTGAGCGACCATCCGACAGTTCGTATGTGAAGCGTTCGCGGAGCAACTGGTCCGTCAAGAAGAGCTTTACGTCGAACTCTGCAAGCTCACGGTGCTTTCCGGCTCTCGGGGTTCGCGCGAAGTCGTTAGCATGGGGGCATGCAAACGTATCGTGCAGTCCAAGTTCGCCAGGCAGGCACGTTGGAGATCGTGCAGCGTCCCATACCGGAGCCCGGGCCCGGCGAGGTGCGCGTTCGGGTCGAGGCCTGTGGCGTTTGTCACACGGATGCGTTGACGATCGAGAACAAGTCGCGAGGGCTCACGTATCCGCGTGTGCCGGGGCACGAGATTGCGGGGCGCATCGATGCACTAGGCCCTGGCGTGTCCGGGTGGCAGGTTGGGCAGCGCGTGGGGGTGGGATTTCTCGGCGGGCATTGCGGGCACTGTGGAGCGTGCCGGCGCGGGCACTTCGTGGATTGTACCAATCAGCGGATTTCGGGCATCACGCACGATGGCGGCTATGCGGAAATGGTCGTGGCCCACGTGCAAGGTCTGGTGGCCTTGCCCGACGGGCTCGATGCACGCGAAGCCGCCCCGCTGCTCTGCGCCGGCGTCACCACGTACAATGCATTGCGGAATTCACCGGCGCGCGGGGGCGATCTCGTGGCCATTCAAGGCATTGGAGGCCTGGGGCATCTGGCGATTCAATATGCCAAGCATATGGGCTTTCGCGTCGCAGCCATTGCCCGTGGCGCCGAAAAGGCGGCCCTCGCCACGCGCTTGGGCGCGACGCACTACATCGACAGCGTCGAGAAGGACCCGACGAAGGCGCTGCAGGAGCTGGGCGGCGCCCGCGTCATCCTCGCGACCGCCGCGGACAGCAAATCCATGGGACCGCTGGTCGGCGGGCTCACGGCGCGCGGCCGCATGATCATCGTCGGCGGCTCGGGCGAGCCCGTCCCGGTCTTGGCTTCGCAACTCATTTTCGGCGGCCGATCCGTCGAAGGGGCCCTCACCGGATCGGCCGTCGATGCGGAGGATACCCTCGCCTTCAGCGTGCACGCGAACGTGCGCGCGATGATCGAGACCGTCCCTCTCGAGAAGGCCGCCGAGGCGTATGCGCACATGATGAATAACAAGGCCCGCTTCCGCATGGTCATGACCATGACCTAGAGCCGCGGGTCGACGGGCTCGCTCTCCAGGGCAAGGACGGCGAAGACGCACTCGTGCACGCGAAACAGCGGCTCGCGCGCCACGAAGCGGTGCAATGCCTCCATGCCCAGGGAGAACTCTTTCACGGCGAGGGTTCTCTTGAGGCGCACTTGGCGGGCGCGAAGGCGCTCGAGGTGCTCGGGCATGGTGTACTCGGGGCCGTAGATGATGCGCAGGTACTCGCGCCCGCGGCACTTCAGCGCCGGCTGCACGAGTCCCTTCGGCCCGCGCTGGATCCATTCGCGCGGCTTCACGACCATGCCCTCGCCCCCGGCATCCGTGAGGGCCTCCCACCACGCGGTGGCCGCGGCGACGTCCTCGGGTTGCTCGAGATCGACGGCGCGGTAGCGCGTGGCCATGAGCAACGCAGGGTCGGCTTCGGCGAGCCGGGCCAACGTCTCCATATGCCAGACGTGGGAGCGGTCCACGAAGGTGCGGCCCTCGGCCGCGAGCACGTGGAAGGGCGCAATGCGGTAGTCGTCCAGCCCGCGTACGTCCCAGCAATAGCGACGGTACGCCTCGCGGAAGGCACCGAGGGCGTCGCGTCGCGCGCGGTACTTGGTCGCGAGATCGGCCATGCCGGGGATGTCGCCGCGCGCCGCGAGGAGGTCGGCCACGGCATCGAGCGAAGCGATGCCCGCGCTGGCGACCGCGGCATACTGCGTCCGCAGGAGCTCCAGCGCCTTCGCCGACCAGGGCAGAATCTCCGCGTCGAGCACGACCCAATCGGTCTCGAGCTCACCCCAGAGAGGGGCCATCGCCGCACGCACGCGGGCCACGAGGGCGCGCTCCAGCGACGCATCCCCGAAGAAGGGGCGCCCGGTGCGCGTGTACACGACGCCGGCGCGGCCGTCGTCCACGTCGAATCGTGCGGCGGCCACCGACTCGTCTTTGCAGACGACGAGCACGGCACGCGATCCCATGTGTTTCTCTTCGCAGACGACGTGCCGGACGCCCTGCGCCGCGAAGTACGCGAACGCCTCCTCGGGGCGCTCGAGCCAGGCCTGCCCAGCGCCCGCGGTCTCCGACGGCGACATCGTCGGCGGCAGGTACACGAGCCACCGCGGATCGACCGCGAAGCGGCTCATCACCTCGAGTGCCGGCGCGGCGTTCGACTCGCGAATGGTCACCGCGTGCGCATAGCGCGTGTGCACGATGCGCTTGCCCGCCACGTCCTTGTAGTCGAGCGGGCGCGGCGCCATCTTGGAATCGTCCCGTGGCGCGAGCGGCCGCGCCGGCTCGTAGTAGACGCGCTTGGCCTCGATGGACACCAGCTCCCGTTCGGGCCATCGAAGCGCCGTGAGCGCACCACCGAAAACGCACCCCGTGTCGATGCACAAAGTCCGATTGTTCCACTCGGCCGACGGCACCGGCGTGTGCCCGTAGACGACCGCGGCGCGACCCCGATAATCGGTAGCCCAATCGTAGCGCACCGGTAATCCGTATTCGTCCGTTTCACCGGTGCTCTCGCCATAAAGGCAGAATTCGCGCACCGCCCCGCTCGCGCGACCCTGAAGTGCTTCCTTCAGCCCCGCGTGTGCGACCACCAGGTTGCCTCCATCGAGCACGTAATGGCTCACCAGCCCGTCGATGAACTCGGCCAACTCGGCCTTGAATCCGTCGTCCGTCGGGCCAAGCTGCCGCATCGTTTGCTCGAGCCCGTGGGTGAGCTTCACGTCCTTGCCGCGCAGCTTCCGCAGCAACTTCACCTCGTGATTGCCAGGAACCATCCGCGCCGTCCCCGCCTTGACCATCGCCATGACCAGGCGGAGCACCGGAACGACACCGGGACCGCGGTCCACCAGGTCCCCGAGGAATACGGCTTTGCGGCCCTCGGGCGGCGTGATGCATGGTTGCTCCGGCGTCCCGCTGATGGCGTAACCGAGCTTCGCCAGCAACTCGACCAATTCGTCGTAGCAGCCGTGCACGTCCCCCACGATATCGAACGGGCCGTGGTCGTCTTTTCGATTGTTCCACAGAGGCTGCCGCACCATCGTGCAGGCCGCCATTTCCTCCGCCGTGGAGAGCACGTACACGTGGCGAAAGCCCTCGTCCTTCAGACGCCGCATCGAGCGATGAAGCTGCGACGCTTGCTGCCGAACGACGTGGTCGCCGAAATCGCGATCGGGCCGGGCGCGATTGCGCTCGCGGCACACCTTCTCGGGGACGTCGAGGACCACCGCCACCGGCAGGACGTGGTACTTCCGCGCCAGCGCCACCAGGGGTTTGCGCGACTCGGGCTGCACGTTGGTGGCGTCGATCACGGTGAGGCGTGCGGCCGCGAGCCGCTTGCCGGCCACGAAATGAAGCGCCTCGAACGCGTCCGGCGTGGCCGATTGAGCATTTTCGTCATCGGAGACCAGCCCGCGGAAAACGTCCGACGAGAGAATCTCCGTCGCCTTGAAGTGCGTGCGAGCAAAGGTCGACTTGCCCGCACCGGAGCACCCGACGAGCACCACCAGTGACAACTCGGGAATCACGAGGCGGGTCATGCGCCTTCTCCTCCTGCGCGCCGAAAGACGGCCATCTGCGTTGGCGCACCGTGCATTGGATGCTCCCCACCGATCCCCCGGATGGACGCGGCATAGCCGTGAACCGCCGCCGTGCGCGAAACCCACGCAGCAAATTCGTCGCGGGTCCATTCGAAGCGATGGTCGGCATGGCGGTGTCGTCCCGCCGGAAGCGACTCGAAGAGAACATTGTATTCTACATTGGGTGTGGTCACGATGACGCTGCCGGGGCGCGCATCGCCAAAGACGACCCCCTCGAGTGCCCCGAGGCGCGACGGATCAACGTGCTCGATGACCTCCACGAGCGCCGCGGCGTCGAAGCCGCGAAATCGCTCGTCGCGGTAGGTGAGCGCGCCTTGCATCAGGACGATGCGGTCGTTCCGGTCGCGCTCGAGCCGCTGCCGTGCGATCTCCAGCGCGCGCAACGAGACGTCCACCCCCGCAAGCCGCGCAAACGCCTTTTCGCGAAACAGCGCCCGCAAAAGCTTCCCCTCCCCGCACCCGAGATCGATCACGGAATGCGCGCCGAGTGCGCGCAATTCGGCGACCACGGCTTCGATGCGTACTTGGTCCAGCCGCAACCTCTTCTCCACGGCTTCTTCGGCCGCGGCGGCTTCCGCATCCGCCGCATCGGGGGGTGCGCCTTCGTCGATGGACAGGCGCTCCAACGCATTTCGAACGAGGACGCGTTGATGCCGCAAATAGCGATAGGCGATGAGGTCGCGTTCGGGGTGCGTGGCGAGCCACCCCTCGCCTTTGCGCACGAGCTTTTCCACTTCGTCGTCACCGACCCAATAGTGCTTTTCGTCGTCGAGCACGGGAATGAGCACGTACAGGTGCGACAGCAATTCTCCGAGTCGAACGGCGCCTCGGAGGCGCACGCGGTGATACGGGCCGTCTCCCCAGGCGGGAAACCGTGAATCGAGCGGCAGGCGTTCGACCTCGACCGCGTAACCGAGCGGGGCGAAGAGCTTCTCGACGAGCATGCGGCCACCGCGGCACGGGAGCGATTCGAGGCGGGCCTCGAACGCCAATGCCTGCACGGCCCGCTCCGGCCGCTCCCGGCTCCGGCCGCCCAATGCCGAGCCAAAGACCTGGGCCATGGCCACGCTCAGAAACGACGATGCAACGTAAGGCCGATCGTTCACGTAGGGCTCGAGGGGCACGTAGCCATCGCGCTCCGCGGGCCTGCGCGCCAGGCGTACGGGATCGACATCGAGCAGCAGCGCCACGGTGCACTGCTCGGCACACGCCACCGGATAGAACACGTGTGCCTGCCCAAAGCCGAGCTCGAACGACTGCACGCGCTCGGGATTTTTGCCCAGGAGATAGCCGAGATCCGTCGCAGGACGGAGCCCGGGATCGTTCGTGGAGATGGTAAGGAGCATGGAAAGCGCGGCCTCGTCTCGCAGCTGGTTCTCGCAACGTCATAGCAACCGCCGAGCCAGTCCCGGCTTCTCGCGGATGCCCGCAGTTTTATTCCCGCACGCGCCCGCCTGGATCGATACGAAAGGATAAATTTTATCTCCAAGACGCCGTGAAAAACGACCGTCGCCTCGCCTAGAGTGCGCCGCATGATCGATCCGAAAGCGCTGATTCAGGACTACTTCGACTGCATCGAGCAGGGGGACGAAGCGCGGCTTCTTTCGATGCTGCACCCGGGTGTCGTCCAGCAGGAACTGCCCAACCGTCTCAACCCGAACGGCGTCGAATACGATCTCGCGGGCATGATTGAAGCGTTCCGGCGTGGGACCAAGGTGCTCTTCAGCCAAAAGTACGAAATCAAGAACATGGTCGCCCAAGGCGACACGATGGCGCTCGAAGTCGCATGGTCCGGCACCCTCGCCGTCGCCGTCGGCTCGCGCGCCCCCGGTGACGTCCTTCGCGCAAGCTTCGCCGTCTTCATCGAATTTCGCGACGGTCAGATCTTCCGCCAACGCAACTACGACTGCTTCGAACCTTTCTAGACGAATCCGTGGACGGATCGCTTGCGGTAGCCTTCGCGCGTCCAAGTGATTCGATGTGGGTCGAGCATCGTCGCCGGGACGAATGGTGTCGTCCGCGAAGGCATCGGGAATGCGACGTGGCATTCTAGGCGCCACCGATGGGGACGAGGACGAAAAAGAACCTAGGTGGGCCCACCGCGAGCACCGGCCTTCAGCCCGGAAGAAGGCTTGGTGGAATGACCCAAACCCGATTCGAGCTGCTCGAGCCCCTGGGCACCGGAGGTATGGGTGTCGTCTTTCTGGCGCGGGACACCGTTCTCGATCGAAAGGTGGCGATCAAGTTTCTCACGCGCAAAGACCTGAACACGGCGGAGGCCTTCGAGCGTGTTCAGCACGAGGCGCAGGCATGCGCGCGTTTGAACCACGAGAACATCGTGCGGATGTTCGACATCGGGCAAGACGGCGGGCACCCCTTTCTCGTGATGGAATACCTGGAGGGGGATCCCCTCGACGCCATCCTGTCCCGCACACGCGAGACGAACGAAGCGGGTGTCGATGTCCGGCGAGGGGTCCGACTCATGATCGACATCGCAAAGGGATTATCGCACGCACATCGCGCCGGAATCGTGCACCGCGACTTGAAGCCGAGCAACGTCTTCGTCACGAGAGACGGAACGGCAAAGATTCTCGACTTCGGTGTGGCACAAATGACTGCGGGCAGCGATGTCGCCGGCAAGCATTTCCTTGGGACGCCCCAGTACATGTCGCCCGAACAATGGAGTGGTCAGATCCAAGATGGCCGGACGGACATCTGGGCTGCGGGGGTGATGTTCTTCGAATTGCTCACGCGGGTTTCTCCCTTCGCGGCCAAGCACATCTCGGAACTGCGCGATATCGTACTCTCGCCGGATCCCGCGCCGTTGCTGCGCGGGGCGCGCCCCGAGCTGCCCGAGGAGGCGGAACGAATCGTCAAGCGTGCGCTCGCGAAAGAGAAGGATACACGATTCGGCAGCGCAGACGACTTGCTGGATGCATTGGTCGCGTTGGACGTGCTGCTCGTGCATGCCTTGCGCGGACAATCCAGCAGCACCGAGGCCGTGGCGACGTCGCACCCAAGCTTTCCGCGACGGCGAACGCTCACCGCCAATGCCGAGCGGCGTCAGATTACCGCCATGGCCTGCTCCCTTTCGACGACATCGACGGAGGCCATCGACGACTCGGTGGGCGAATTCTTCGAGGCGTGTGCCACGATCGTCCGCCAGTTGGAGGGCACGATTTTATTCTCCTTGGGCAGACAAGTCGTGGCGTGCTTTGGCTATCCGAGCGCCCACGAAGACAGCGCCCAGCGCGCACTGCGTGCGGCGTTGCTGATCGTCGATGCATTTCGGCCCGATGACCATGAGCATTCCCGCGGCGCGCGCGTAGGGATAGCGACAGGTCCGTGCATTCCGCTTGCCGTGGCGCCGGAAGCCGCGCTCCCCAGGATGCAGGGGGAAGTGCTGGACGTCGCACAATCGCTCGAACGCCGCGCCTGGCCAAACGAGATTCTCACGGAACGAGCCACCCAGATGCTCGTGCAAGGCGCGTTCGAGCTTGCGCAACTCGATGATGCGGCGGCCGAGGATGGAAAGCCGCCGCGCCATTCGTATCGATTGGTGCGGCGGAAGGAGACGAGAATCCGCTTCAACCCGATGGCGGCGGGCAACGTCACACCGCTGGTGGGGCGTACGTCCGAGCTCGATGAACTGCAGCGCCTTTGGGGTGACGCAAGCAGTGGCAAAGGCCAATTCGTGTTGGTCATCGGCGAGGCGGGAATCGGCAAGTCGCGCTTGGTCGAGCAGCATCTCGAAGGTCTGGCGACGGAGGGACACAGGTTGGTGCGGTGCCAATGTTGGCCGCATTCGCAGGGCAGTCCACTCCAGCCCATCCTCGAGGGCCTGGAGCACGCGATGGGATTGGATCCGAATGCCTCTCCGCTCGAGAAAGCGGCCCTCCTGGGGCTTCCCACGCAAGATGCGGCCGCTCTGGCCATGTCGCGAAGTGCGAATTTGCTCAAGCACCAGATGCTCGAAGCCCTCGTCGGCTCGTTCGAGCGGCTGGCGGAGCAGGAGCCCTTGCTGCTCGTCGTGGAGGATGCGCATTGGGCGGACTCCATTACCCTCGAGTTGCTGGAGCGCCGACTATCGGGGCTCGCGGCCGTGCGAGCCATGGTGCTGGTGACGGCGCGCCCGGAGTTTCAGCCGCTCTGGGCGAGTTCCTCGCTCTTGCATCGCCTGGCGCCACGCCGGCTTTCGCCGAGCGAGAGCGCCGCGATGGTCGGCTTTGCCGGCCGCGGCCGCCATCTACCCGCGGCGATCGTCGAGCAAGTCGTACAGCGCGCCGACGGAGTTCCACTCTTCATCGAGGAGCTCACGTGCAGTGTGTTGGACGCGCGCGAAAGGGGCGGAAATGAGCCATCGTCCTGGGTCGGCGTGGTGCCAGCGACGCTCGAAGCGCTCTTGCGCGCGCGCCTGGACACCTTGCCCGAACCGGGCAGGGAATTGGCGCGGGTTGCGTCCGTGCTGGGGCGCGAGATGAACTACGAGCTCCTACGGGCCATGAGTCCTCTCTCCGAGGAATCACTCCGCATAGGTCTTCTCCAGCTCGTCGAGACAGGGATTTTTCGCCCCATAGGGCCCGCATCGCGCGCGACCTGCAGGTTCAAGCACGCCCTCGTGCAAGAAGCGGCGTACCAATCCCTCGTCAACCAAGAGCGGCAGGAGCTGCACCGACGAGCCGCCGAAGTGCTGGTTTCGCAATTTTCTCACATGGCCGAGCAAACTCCAGAAATCGCGGCCAGGCATTTCGCCCAGGCGAAGCGCCCCGAGGAGGCCTGCGTGTACTTCGAGAAGGCGGCGAAACAGGCCCTGCAAAGGTCGGCGAACGCCGACGCGCTCACCCATTATGCGCGTGCAATGGCACAATTGGATCTGCTGCCATCGAGTTTGGTGCGCGACCGACGGGAGCTATTGCTAAAAGCCCAGCTGGCGGGGTTGTATCTGGCCGAGGAGGGACTCGAATCCAATCGTACGAGGGAGACCCTTTCACGGATTCGTGAGCTCGCCGAGAGGTATGACGGCGACGAACAATCGTTCTGGGCGCTGTTCAGTTTTCACCAATTGAACCATGTTCGGGGTGAGCATCGCACCGGTCGCCATTTGGCCACCAAACTCATGGTTCGTGCCAAAAAAGCCGACAATCAGAGCATGATCCTCGCCGCGTACACGGCGACGGTTTCGTCGGCCCTCTCGTGCGGTGACCTCACGGAGAGTCGCAACGAAGCGGAGGCGGGGATACGGCTCTACGAGGCGCAGGCTCGAGGAGCGCTCCGTGTCCATATGGGGGCCGACGTCGGCGGGATATTGCATATGTATCTTGGTTATACGTTCTGGCTATTGGGCGAGATCGACCAAGCGATTCGCCATTCGTTCGAGGGGGTCGGAATCGCGCGTAAGTACGACCATCCGGCCAGCTTCACGAGACGGCTGCTCCTCCTCGCCCTTCAGCACACCGAGCGTGGTGAGTATTCCGAGGCGCGCACCCTCGTCGATGAAATAGCCCATTCGTGTGAGGAATACGGCCTCCATTTCGTCGGTGCCCAAGCCCGTGTCGTCCATGCGTGGACGCAAATCGAGTGTGGCGATCGTCAGGGGGTCGACGCGCTCCACGCGGCCCTGACCCGTCGAGCATCGATGGGTGGGACTCTCGCTTTTACGCGCTTCTTTTCCGTACTTGCCCAAGGCCAGCTGCAAATGGGCGCATGCGATGAGGCGATGCTCTCGGTCCATCGCGCGATGGCGATTGCGGAACGGACAGGAGAACGTTATTGCGACGCGGAGCTCCTTCGATTGAAGGGTGAAACACTGCTCGCCATGGACGAATCGAATGCCCATCGTGCGGCACGGATCTTCGAACGCGGCCTCGAACGAGCGCGCCGCCAGCGTGCCAGGAGTTGGGAGCTGCGACTTGCTTGCAGCTATGGTCGATTGCTGGCCCGCCAAGGGAACACGGCGGAAGCAAAGGGACTTCTGGCTCCGATCCTGTCATCCTTCACGGAAGGTCACGGTACACGCGATCTTCGTACGGCACGCGACCTCCTTTCCTCCTGGATGGTATCGCCGGATTGAAACCTGGATGTGCGTGCTTGTTTCGAATCGCACGACACGTCCATTGGCAAAAGCCGGGAGAGCGCCCAAAAGCGGCCACTCCCACGCACTTCCGGCGTGAAGCCGATGAATGGACGCGGGCGCACTATAACAATACGCTCCCGGCGTCGCCGTGATCTGATATCCCACATTCCGTTTGTTGCCTGGATAAGCTTTCAATTGCTTTAATTTGGCCATTGCGCCAAATTGGCGCATCGCAGCATTCAAATGGATTTTGGAACTACATTGACAGGGATTCTTTGCCTGGTATTCGTTAGGAAACTTTCCTAATGAATTGGGAGGATAAGCTCATGCAGATCCGATTGGTGCAGCATGCATCCCGACGAAGTTCCCTGCTCGGTTGGACGCGCCCGTGCACGGTGCTTGCTACCGCATTGGCAATTGCGGCAAGCGCGATGGCGGCGGGCTGCGCCCAGGCCGAACCAGAGGACGAAACGTCGTCCCAAGAGGTATCCAGCCCGGTGATCGCCGCGGACGGTGACCTCAATGACCCGCGTAAGAAGGATATTGCGATGCAAATCGTGTCCAGTGCGGAGAATTCCTCGCTCGACTGGAAGTCGCAATACAAATACATCGAGGATATCGGCGATGGCCGCGGGTACACTGCGGGCATCATTGGCTTTTGCTCGGGGACCGGCGACATGCTCGACCTGGTCGAGCATTACAAATCCCTGAAATCTGGAAACATTCTCGAGAAGTACCTCCCTGCGCTGCGCAAGGTGGACGGGACCGATTCCCATGCGGGGTTGGATCCGAACTACACGAAGGACTGGAAGACCGCCGCCAAGGACTCCGTCTTTCAGCGCGCGCAGAACGATGAACGCGATCGCGTCTACTTCAATCCGGCCGTATCACGGGCCAAGCAAGACGGCCTCGGGGCGCTGGGCCAATTTGCCTATTATGACGCGATTGTCATGCACGGCGACGGTGGCGATTCGCTGAGCTTTAGTTCCATCCGCAAGAATGCACTGAAGAAGGCGAAGACGCCCGCCCAAGGCGGCGGCGAAGTCGCCTACCTCAACGCCTTCCTCGACGCACGCGTCAAAGCCATGAAGGCGGAGCCCGAACACGAGGACACGAGTCGTGTGGATACCGCCCAACGCGTGTTCCTCAAGAACGGCAATCTCGATCTTCACACGCCGCTCGATTGGAAGGTGTACGGAGACTCCTATCACATCGATTGAGCGCGGATAGGTTAGAGGGCCTCGCCCAACAACCGCGCTTGATGTTCCCGATGGCGGCGACCATGGCCACGTACGTTGGTCAGCGCCGCCATCGTCCAAACCATCGCGATGCAGCTCGTATCCGACCTGCGCCTGCAGCAGCGCCCCTGTTGCCCCGCGTCCCGCAGCCGCCTCGTACCGAGATTCTCCGTTGGCCGCGTGGCGTCGCCGTGATCTAGTATCCCACCTTCGTATCGTTGCCTGGATAAGCTTTCATTTGCGTGAATTTGCCCGTTTGGCAAATGGCGCATTGCGGCATCCAATTCGATTGGGAACTCGATTGACACGGTCACGTCACTGGGTATTAGTTAGGAAACTTTCCTAACCAATAGAGGAGAAGCTCATGCAGATCCGATTGGTGCAGCAGGCATCTCGACGAAGGTCCCTCCTCGACTGGGCGCGCCCGTGCACGATGCTTTCCGCAGTACTCGCGGCAAGCGCGATGGTCGTGGGCTGCGCCCAGGCCGAACCGGAAGACGAAACGTCGTCTCAAGAAGTGTCCCAGGAGGTCGCCGCGGGCGGGGATTTGAACGATCCGCGCAAGAAAGAGATTGCGATGGAGATCGTCTCCAGCGCGGAGAACTCCTCGCTCGACTGGAAGAAATGGTACGGGTACATCGAACCGTACGATTGGCGGGGTTACACCGCCGGCATCATCGGATTTTGCTCGGGCACCGGCGATATGCTGGATCTGGTCGAGTACTACAAGAAGATCAAGCCCGGAAACATCCTCGAAAAATACCTCCCCGCCTTGCGAAAGGTGAATGGGACGTCATCCCTCGAGGGTTTGAAGCCGAATTTCGAGAGTGATTGGAAAAAGGCAGCAAAGGATTCCGCGTTCCAGCGCGCACAGAATGACGAACGCGATCGCGTGTATTTCAATCCGGCGGTGTCGCGGGCCAAGCAAGACGGCCTCGGGGCGCTCGGCCAATTCATCTACTACGACGCAATTGTCATGCATGGCAACGGCGGCGATCCGCTGAGTTTTCCATCCATCCGCAAGAACGCGCTCAAGGTGAAGAAGTCCCCCGCGCAAGGAGGTGACGAAGTTGCATACCTGCACGCCTTCCTCGACGCGCGCGTCAAAGCCATGAAAGCGGAGCCCGAGCACGGCGAGACCGACCGCGTGGACACGGAGCAACGTGTGTTCCTCAAGAATGGCAATCTCGATCTTCACACACCGCTCGTCTGGAAGGTGTACGGCGACACGTACCGTATCGACAATTGAGCATTGACATGTTGCCCTCGACTGGTATTCGTTAAGAACATTTACGAACATCAGGGAGGAGCATCCCCCATGCAAACGCGATTCAAGTTCTCGATGGCGGCATCGGCATCCGTTTCTGTCTTGGCCATGCTCTCGATGGCCGCCATCGGCTGTACGGCGGACCCCGCGCCGGAGCAAAGCGTATCCAGCGCGGCACTGGCCGCCGGAGACCTCGAGGAGCCGCACAAGAAAGATATCGCGATGCAGCTCGTATCCAGCGCGGAGAACTCCTCGCTCGATTGGCGGGCGCAATACCAATACATCGAGGACATCAACGACGGGCGCGGATACACCGCGGGCATCATCGGCTTTTGCTCGGGAACGGGCGACATGCTGGAGCTCGTGGAGCACTATCAGCGCGTCAAGCCCGGCAACGTCCTCGAACGGTACCTCCCTGCCCTACGCAACGTGAACGGCAGCGCGTCCCACGAAGGCCTGGATCCGAACTACCAGGACGATTGGCGCAGCGCCGCGCAAGATCCGGATTTCCAAGGCGCGCAAGACCACGAGCGCGATCGCGTCTATTTCAATCCGTCCGTCTCGCAGGCCAAACAAGATGGCCTCGGCGCGCTCGGGCAATTTGCCTATTACGATGCCATCGTCATGCATGGAAACGGCGGCGATCCGCTGAGCTTCGGATCCATCCGCCGCAATGCCATGAACAACCGGCCCACCCCCGCCCAAGGCGGTGACGAAGTGGCCTACCTTCACGCTTTCCTCGATGCTCGGGTTGCGGCCATGAAGGCGGAACCCGAACACAGCGAGACCGATCGCGTCGACACCGAGCAGCGGCGCTTCCTCAACGAAGGAAACCTGGACCTCCACACGCCACTCGTTTGGCACGTGTACGGTCAGGAATTCCGGATCGACAACTAAGGCTAACGCACCAACGCGGGGCGCTTCGGATCGAAGCTCCAGCCGGAGACGAGGTAGCGCATCGCGGCGCCGTCGTCGCGCCCACCGAGGGCGTGGCGCTGGTAAAGCTCGTGGGCCAGCTGGAGCTGCTCGGCATCGAGCTCGATGCCCAGGCCGGGCGCCTCCGGCACGGCGATGTGACCGTCGTCGATGCGCAGCGGGGCGCGGGTCAGGCGCTGGCCGTCTTGCCAGATCCAATGCGTATCGATGGCCGTGACGTCGCCCGGTGCCGCGGCGGCGACGTGGGTGAACATGGCCAGCGAAATGTCGAAATGGTTGTTCGAGTGCGAGCCCCAGGTCAAATTCCAGCTTTCGAAGCTCGCACAAAGCTGAGCGACGCGCACGGAGCCGGACATCGTCCAGAAATGCGGATCGGCCAAGGGGATCTGCACCGCCCCCGCTCGGATCGCGTGCCCGAGTTGGCGCCAATCGGTGGCGATCATGTTGCTCGCCGTCCGCAGCCCCGTGGCTCGCGCGAACTCGGCCATGGTCTCGCGGCCGGAGAAGCCGTTCTCGGCACCGCACGGATCCTCCGCGTAGGCGAGCACCCCGGCGAGCTCGCGCCCGATGCGAATGGCCTCGCGAAGGGACCACGCACCATTGGGATCGAGGGTGATGCGCGCCCCTGGAAAGCGCGAGGAAAGCGCGCGCACCGCCTCGGCCTCCTCGTCCGGACGAAGCACGCCGCCTTTGAGCTTGAAGTCGCGAAAGCCATACCGGCGCTCCGCAGCCTCGGCGAGCCGCACGATGGCCTCCGGGCCGAGGGCCTCCTCGTCGCGCAGGCGCGTCCAATCGTCCGTGGCCTGCGCGCCATCGCGGTAGGGCAAGTCCGTCCGCCGCCGATCTCCGATGTAGAACAAGTAACCGAGCACCGCCACACGGGGCCGCTGCTGGCCGTCGCCGAGAAGAGCGCAGACCGGAACGCCGAGGTGCTTGCCCACAAGATCGAGCATCGACGACTCGATCGCCGTGACGGCGTGGATGGTGATTCGCTGGTCGAAGGTCTGCGCACCGCGCCCCTCGGCATCGCGGTCCCCAAAGCGCGCGCGCACCGCGTCGAGCACACGATGGTACGCGGCAATCGGCTGCCCGACGACCAGCGAACGCGCGTCCTCGAGGGTGCGCCGGATCCCCTCCCCACCCGGCACCTCGCCCAGCCCGGAATTTCCGGCGGAGTCTTCCAACACGACGACGTTGCGCGTGAAAAACGGCGCATGCGCGCCGCTCAAATTGAGCAACATGCTGTCGTGCCCCGCGACGGGGATCACGCGCATCGCGGTGACGATGGGACTAGGCACGATCGGCTCCGTGTCGGTACGGCAGACGGGACACGAGCGCCGACAGCGCCTCCACCTCCGCCGCATCGAGATCGACCAGCGGCGAGCGCACGGGCCCGGCGGGGCGACCGACGACCTTCATCCCGGCCTTCACGATGCTCACCGCATAGCCTTGCCGGCGGTTGCGGATTTCCGTGTAAGGGAGCACGAATTGGTCGAGCCACTTGAAAACGAGGGCACGATCCTTGGCTCGAACGGCGTCGTAAAATTCGAGGGCAAACTCGGGTAAGAAGTTGAAGATCGCCGACGAATACGTGGTGACCCCCAATTCCAGGTACGGCAACGCGAACGTCTCCGCCGTGGGCAGACCGCCAATGTACACGAGGCGGTCACCCAACTTCGCCACCACGCGGGTCATCGCATCGAGATTGCCGACGCCGTCCTTGTAGCCCACGAGGTTCGGGCATGTGCCCGCGAGGCGGGCAACGGTCTCCGCCGAATAGACGGCGTTGCCGCGGCTGTACAGGATGACACCGAGCGAGGTCGCACGGCAGGCAGCCTCCACGTGGACCGCAAGTCCATCGGGATCGGCCTCGGTCAAATAGGGCGGAAAGAGCAGAAGCCCATCGGCGCCGGCCTTCTCCGCGGCCACGGCCAATTCCACGGCGGTGCGCGTTCCATACCCCACGGGCGCCACGACGGGCATGCCACGCGGTGCGCTTTGCACGGCCGCCTCGACCACGGCACCGACCTCGGACGGGGTCAGCGAGAAGAACTCGCCCGTGCCACCCGCGGCGAAAATGCCGGCGATGGGATATGTCCCCAGGCGCGCCACGTGCTCGCGGTACGGCGCTTCGTCGAAGGAACGATCGTCGCCTCGAAAATGCGTCACCGGAAACGAGAGCAGGCCGGATCCGAGTTTTTTTCCTAGTTCCGAAGGGCTGTAGGACGTCATGAACGAAGGTCTCCTGGCCCTGGTTGGGGCCGGTCATTTCGAATGAAAACGACAATGATGGCGCCGAGCAACGTGGTGAACGCGAGCGCATAGAGCCCGTAGGTCACCTCCCCGGTTCGTGCCTTCACCAGGCCGAATCCAAAGGGGGCCACGAAGCCACCGAGGTTGCCCAGCGAATTGATGACCGCCACCGCCGGCGCCAGCACCGCAGGGTGCAAGGTGGATTGCGGTATGGTCCAGAACAAGGGACTCGCACTTTTGAAGCCCATGGCGGCAATGCACAACATGACCAGCGCCGGGGCGGGCGAAACCACCGCCGCGAGGTACGTTCCAATACAGGCCACCATCAGGGACACCGCGAGAAGCGGTTTGCTGCGCCCCCAGCGATCCGCCGCCCACCCTGCGAAATACATGGCCACGATGGCGCAAAGCCACGGGAGCGACGACAAGAGCCCCACGGTGATGTCCGTCGTACCGTGAATGCGCCGAACGATGGTGGGGAGCCAAAACGTGTTTGCGTAAATGGATAACTGAATGACGAAATAAATCGTGCAGAAGAGAAGCACCTGCGGCGAGAGCAGCCGCCTCCAGCGCGAGCCGTCGTCGGCCTTTTGTGGGCGGGCGCGGTCCTCGGCGGCGATGCGCTCGAGCAATGCGGCTTTTTCCTCGGGGCGAAGCCACCGGGCCTCGTCGATGCGTGCATCGAGCAGGCGGTAGGCGATGAGGCCCACCACGACGGAGAGCATTCCCTCGATGCCGAAGAGCCATTGCCAGCCGGCGAGGCCCGAGGCACCGTGCAACGACAGCAAGGGCCCGGAGAGCGGCCCGGAGATGGCCGCCGCAATCGAGGAACCGGCGACGAACATCGCCGTGGCGCGGCTGCGGTGCGAGCCCGGAAGCCAGCGCGCGAAGTAGTAGATGATCGCGGGAAAGAACCCGGCCTCGGCGGCTCCCAGGAGAAAGCGCAGCGTGTAGAAGAGGATGGGGCCGCGCACGAAGATCATGGCGGCGGAAACGAGGCCCCACGTCACCATGATGCGCGTCAGCCAAATCTTCGGGCCGAAGCGCTCCATCATCATGTTGCTGGGCAGCTCGAACAATGCGTACGCCACGAAGAAGAGCCCGGCCCCGAAGCCGTACGCGGCCGCACCAATGCCCACGGACGCCTCGAGGTGCGTCTGCGCATAGCCAATGTTCGAGCGATTGAGCTGATTGCAAATCAGCATCACGATGAACAATGGCACGGTGCGGCGAAAGATCTTCGACACCGCCGTATCGAGGGAGCTGTCCATCGTCGAAAAACCGTAGGACGCCGATCGATACCGGTCCAACACTTCTTTGGCATGGTTCAATGCTAGAATTGAATCAATGTTTTCGCTGAACCAGATCGAGAGCTTCGTGGCCGTGGCCGAGGAGCTGCACTACGGGCGTGCGGCGGCCCGGCTGTCGATGACGCAGCCGCCGTTGAGCCGGCGCATCCAGCTCCTCGAGCGCGAGCTCGGCGTGGAGCTCTTCGATCGCTCGCAGCGCGCGGTGAAGCTCACGCCCGCCGGGCGCGTGTTCCTGGCGGATGCGCGCAAGCTTTTGCAGCTCTCGCACGAGGCCGCCCTCTCGGCGCGGCGGACGCCGCGGGGTCATGCGGGCGTGGTCACCCTCGGATTCACCGCGGCCACGGCGTACTCGTTTCTCGAGCCGGTGCTCGCGGCGAGCGCGCAGCGTCTCCCGCAGGTCGAGCTCGTGCTGCGCGAAATGGTGAGCACGGCGCAGATGCAGGCCCTGCTCGCGGGCTCGCTCGATTTGGCCATGGTGCGGCCACCGGCCACCGGGGCGGACATCGCCACGGCACCCTTGTTTCGCGAGCCGCTCCTCGCCGCATTGCCGGCGCGGCATCGCCTGGCGCGGCGCAAACGGGGCCCGCACGTGGGCGACTTCGACCGCGAGCCCTTCATCATGTATTCGCCATCCGAGGCGCGGTATTTCTACGAGCTCCTGGTCAGCATTTTCCACGCGGCGAATGTGTGGCCCGTGTACCGGCAGTACATCAGCCAGGTGCACACCATCCTCGCGCTCGTGCGCGCGGGGCTCGGCGTCGCACTCGTGCCGGCGGCCGCCTCCGCGTTGCGCTTCGACGGCGTGATCCTGCGCCCCATCGCGGGCACCGTACCGCGTCCCGTGGAACTCGTCGCCGCGTGGCGGCGCAGCAACGACAACCCCGCGCTCGCTGCGCTGTTGCCGCTGATCCGCGCCGCCTCCGAGGAGCGAACGTAACAGGCTATCTAGGGAAGCATCACCACGCGCCCGAACGCCGCGCGCTGCTCGATGTGGGCGTGCGCCTTCGCGGCCTCGGCCAGGGCGAATTTCTGGTCGATGACGACGCGCAACTCCCCGCGCGCCACACGCGCGATGCACTCGGCGATGGCGCCGTGGATGCGCCCGTGCTCTTTCAGCAGCGACGCGAAAAGATAGAGCCCGTGCAGGGTGCCGTTGCGCTGCCAAAGCGGGAATGGATCGAAGCCGCTCGGATCGCGACCGGCACGCCCGAAGCTGATGATGCGGCCCTTGTACGCGAGGACCTCCACGCTGTCCTGCAGCGTCTTTCCACCGATGGGATCGAGCACCAGATCGACCGTGCCCACGGCCTTCGTCACCGCGTCCGTGAAGGACGTCGTTTTGTAGTTGATGACATGGTCCGCACCGAGCTCGCGCAGCCGCGCGAGCTTGTCGTCCGTCGATGCAGTGGTGAGCACCTCGGCCCCTGCGGCCTTGGCCAGTTGAATCGCGGCGAGGCCCACGCCGCTGCCGCCAGCGTGCACGAGCACCTTCTGTCCTTTCGTGAGCTGGCCCAAATCGAACAGCGCCTCGTGCGCCGTCCCGAAAGCGACCGGCACGCACGCCAGAGGCGTCAAATCGGCACCATCGGGAACGACCCAGGTGAACTCCGGCCGGGCCACGACCCGCTCCGCGTGCGAACCATTCTCGAGGACCGCCACCACGCGCTGACCGACGCGGCGGTCCTTCACGTTGGCCCCCACCTCGCGCACCGTACCGGCGGCTTGGTAGCCGACGATGTGCGGCACACGCGGAAGCGGCACCATGCTGCGGTGGATGGTGTCGCCGCCTTCGACGCTGATCACCTCGATGTCGATGAGTACGCCGTCCGGCGGACAAACGGGATCGGGACGATCTTCGTATTGTAGAACTTCCGGACCGCCGTTCTTGTAATACACCGCAGCTTTCATTCGTAACCTCCGAGGGATGGTAAGGAGCGCGGTATGTGTAGGCCCCGCTCCCCACACGGAAAGGTGGTTACTGCCAGGTTACCGAGCCGCGCGGGCTTCGCGGATCCAATATGTGGCGGCCGCGAAGATGCCACAGGCACTCGTGGCCAGCACCCACCCGCGCCGGCGCGACATGCGCGACAGCGTTGCCACGAGCGTGGCGAACTGCAAGACGGTCACGGCCTTGCCTGCAACGTTCGACGAGCGCGGCGCGGATGGTCCATCGTGACCCGACGCCGCCCGAAGGAGCAGAGGGATTTCCCCCAGATCGCGCGTTTCCAGGAGGACGGCATCGAAAAGGGTCAGCATGCGTTCGCGCACCAAGGTCGCGACCACCGTGAGCACGAAGGCCTTGTCCATGACGGCATCCAACGCGGCGCCGGTGGCGGTTTCCTCGTGGAACGTGCGCGCGTACCAGCCGTCGAGCACGTCCGTGGCCGCCGCCAAGGTGAGCCAAGGGATGGGCCAGCGACGCTGGCGCACGACCCACGGAAATGCGACCGCAAGCGGAAGCCTCGCAAGGCTGATCAGATTCGGTGTCCTGACCAGGTCACGCAACGAATAGGTCGCCATGGAGGTACCCTCGGTTCTTTGGGTGGCGTGGCGTCGCGTCGCCTACTTGCACGAATACTTGCACGAACCGAGCCGCAAATGGGTGCACCTCAAGGTGTGCCCCAAGTCACTCTGTTTGCTGGAGCATGCGATGGCAGACCCTGGCGGCGACCCTTGCAACCTTGGCCATGTGCCTCGTTTGCGCGCAGCCGGCGAAAGCCCAAGCGGCCGACACGGTTCCTCCCACGCTCACGTCGGCACCGGAAGTTCCGTATCCGCAAGGCGCCCACGGCGATGCGGTGATCGTGCTGGTGCTCACGGTGAATGCCGACGGCACCGTGCGCTCGGTCGTTCCGGAGACGGCACAGGAGCCATTTGCATCCGCCGCCTCCGAGGCGGCGATGACCTTTCGCTTCCAGCCCGCCACGCGCAACGGCACGGCGGTCGCGGCCAAGGTCCGCATGGAGCTCGCGTTTCGCGCGCCGCCGCCGGAGCCCGAACCGGAGCCCGCGCCCCTTCCCGCGCCGGAGCCACCCCGGCGCCACGCGCCCGCGCCGATGCAACAGGTGCAAGAGGTGCGCGTTGGTGGTGAGCGCGTGGAGCCATCGCGCACGGCGACCTTGTCGCGTGCCGAGGTGCGTGAGATCCCCGGCACCTTCGGCGACCCGTTTCGCGCCATCGAGATGATGCCCGGGGTGACCCCCATCGTATCCGGATTGCCTTTTTTCTTCGTGCGCGGCGCGCCCCCCGGCAACGTGGGCTACTTCCTCGACGGGGTGCGCGTGCCCTTGCTCTTTCACGTGGGCGCCGGACCGTCGGTCATTCATCCGGCCTTGGTGGAGCGGGTGGATTTATACCCTGGGGGGTATCCAGCGCGGTTCGGCCGCTACGCCGGCGGCATCGTCTCCGGGGAGATGGTGGCACCGCGCCCGGAGACGCACGGCGAATACAACCTGCGGGCATTCGACGCGGGGGCCTGGGCGGAGACCGGCTTCGGCAACGGCCGCGGGACCATCTCGCTCGGCGGGCGCTATTCGTACACGGCGGCGCTGCTTTCGCGCCTCGCCTCCGACACGGTCCTCGATTATTGGGATTACCAATTTCGCGCCACGTACGATTTGACGCCCGACGACCGCATCGGGGTATTCGCATTTGGCTCGTACGACTTCCTCGGGCAAAAAACGCCCACGGAGACGCTGCCGCTCTTCGCCGCGGAATTCCACCGTGTCGACCTGCGCTACGATCGGCGCCTGGGCGAAAACAGCACCATGCGCACGGCGTTCACCTTGGGGCTGGACCGCACGCGTCTCTCCGAGGGCCGGCAGCTCCAAGATCGCATGGTGGGCGGCCGCAGCGAAATCGTTCATCGCATTTCGCCGCGAACCATGGTGCGGGTGGGCACGGACGTGCAAATGGACAGCTATGCCGTCATCGCCAACCAAGACGAGCTTTCTCCGTCCGCATCGCGTGTCTCCAGCTATTTCCCATCGCGGACCGATCTGACCATGGGCGCGCGCGCCGACGTCGTGTACGAGGCGACGCCCGGTTTCGAGATCACCACGGGCGCCCGCGTCGATTTCTTCGCCTCGCAGGGATCCACGGCCGTGGGCATCGATCCGCGCCTGATGACCCGCACCAACGTGGGGGAGCGTCTGCGCGTGCTCACGGCCCTCGGTCTGGCGCACCAACCGCCGGCGTTCGTCGTGCCGGTGCCCGGATTTCAGCCCGGAGGATTGCGCGGCGGGCTTCAGCGGTCCATCCAGGAGAGCCTCGGGCTCGAGCTGGTTCTGGGCGCCGGAACCACGTTCACGGTGTCGGCATTTCACAATACGTTCTTCGATATGAGCGATCCCTTGGGCTCCCTTCCGCAAGATCCCGGCGGTTGCGCTCCCGGAGCCTTCCCCGCCGATTCGCTCGGCGGCGACAGCGCCGGCTTCACACCGGGGTGGACTCCGTATTGCGGGGCACGCTTTCCGCCCGGCACCGTCGGACCCGATCGCAGCGGCGGCAGCGGCCAGGGCGCCAGCAGCCGCGGCGAGGAGCGCACCGTCGAGGTCTTCGAAGTGCGCAGCCGCGGCACGGCCTACGGGCTCGAGTTGTTCCTGAAGCGAAAGCTCACGTCCCGACTGGGGGGCTTTCTCTCGTACACGCTCTCGCGCTCGACGCGGTATGCGCGGGGCGAGAAATTCGTCGCCTCGTTCGACCGCACGCACGTGGCCAATGCCGCGGTGGCCCTTGATTTGGGACGGCGCTGGCGCGCCGGCGGGCGCGTGGTCTTTTACACCGGCGTGCCCCGCGCCGACAATCCCGCGGTCACCTCGACGGAGCGGCTGCCATCGTTCTTTCGCATCGATCTTCGCCTGGAAAAGCGCTGGCAGATCGGCAAGACGAGTTGGCTATCGGTGGTGGCCGAATGGATGAATGTCACCTTGAACAAAGAGGCTATTTCCACCGATTGCACCTTGCGGGGGTGCGCCGTGCAAACGGTGGGGCCGATTACCATTCCGAGCCTCGGCGTAGAAGGAGGGTTTTGACCCATGATCCGAAGGGCGTTGCTCGCGGCACTGCTCCTGCTGGTCCTGCTCGCAGGATGCGAAAACGGCAGCCTTCCGCCTCCCCCACCCTGCGACAGCATTTGCCAGGACTCCATCGCCCTGCGCGGCATGCGCGAGATGCTCAAGTTGGTCTTCAATTTGACCCTGCAGGGCAAACCCGTCGGCCAGCAAGATGCCACCGTCTCGTGTCCCCTCGGTGGAACGGCGCACATCTTCGGCACCGCCACGTCGAACGCGGTGCAGGGCGCGACCGAGGTGTCGCTCACGTACGTCTTCGAGCAATGCGTACATTTGGAACGCGACGAAGAGGCGCGGGAGAATTACGCGCTTACCTTGACGGGAGCCTTTTCGCAGCAGGGCACCATCGCCGTGCAGCCGTCGGCCACCACCGCGCTGCTGATGAAAAGCGACACGGTCACGGTGACGGGCACCGTCCACGCGCCGCCCATCGACTACCGCGCCGAAGGATGCATCGCCAACCTCGCCCAAAACGGCAACCATGTCTCCGGCATGTTCTGCCAGCGCGAAGTCGGCACCGATTTGTGAGTCCGCATACGAAATGAGGGTGGGCCGTTCGAGCGATGCGGGCTAAAAGCCGGGTATGCTCGGACGAAAACTGTCCCTTGCGCGCGTAACCTGGAGAGGGGCCACGTGGGGCGCGTTGTTCGGTGTCTTCGCGCTTTGGCTGGTCGAGGCCGTTCCCATGATCGCGGTCGGTGCTGGAAATGCCGCGGTGTGGCTGGTGCTCGCCCTCGTGACGGCGGGCCTCGTGCTGGCGGGGTTCTTTGCGGGGCTGCTCCTTCGATGGCTCGGAGCGTTGCCACCGCGACACCGATGGATCGTGGGAACGGCCCTCGCGTTGGCGGTGACGCTCACGTATTACGCGGGCACCACCGCGGGGTCGCTCGCGATCTTCGTGTCCGGCGCGGTCGTCTTGGGCTCCGTGGCGGGAGGCGCGCTCGGGTCCTGGTTCTGGCGTCGGAGGCGCATCTCCGTGGCGGTGTTCGCCGCCGCGGCACTGGGGCTGCTTTTCGGGCTGCGATGGTTTCTCGTCGATGGCAACGACGCGTACGTCGCATCGCCGGAGTGGGCGGGCGATGCGAAGGCGCTGGATGCGGAGGATCCCTCGAAACCGGGTGGTTTCGCGGTGAAGACGCTCACGTACGGCAGCGGATCGGATCAGCGCCGTCCCGAATTTGGGACGCAGGTGGCCGAGGCTTTTCGCACGGCATCGGTCGACGGCTCGAAGCTCGTCGAACAGTGGACGGGTGCCGCGGGCTGGGCGCGTACGCGCTATTGGGGATTCGACGCGAAGCACATGCCGCTGCAAGCGCGCGTGTGGTACCCCGACGGCGCGGGCCCGTTTCCGTTGGTGCTCGTGGTCCACGGGAACCACGACATGGAGGAATATTCGGATCCTGGATATGCGTACTTGGGCGAGCTCATGGCCAGCCGCGGTTTCATCGTGGCGTCGGTGGACGAGAATTTCATCAATGGTTCCGTGGCGTCCAATACGCTCGGGATTCCGGAGATTTTCCTGCAGAAGGAAACGGACGCGCGCGCGTGGATTCTGCTGGAGCACCTGCGTACGTGGAAGGCGTGGAATGCCCGCGAGGGACATCCCTTTTTCGGGCGCGTGGACATGCACCAAATTGCGTTGATCGGACATTCACGCGGAGGCGAGGCAGTCTCCGTGGCCGCGGCGTTCAATCGATTGCCGTACAATCCCGACGATGCGAACCTTCGCTTCGACTACGGATTCGACATTCGCACCGTGATTGCCATTGCGCCGGTCGATGGGCAAATTCACCCTGCGGGACGCCAGACCGAGCCACGCAATGTGAATTACTTCGTGCTGCAGGGCACGGAGGACGGCGATATGTTGTCGTTTCATGGCTCGCGTCAATTGGAGCGCATCAAATTCACCGACGAGCGCGATTGGTGCAAAACGTCTTTGTACATTCGCGGTGCGAACCATGGGCAGTTCAATACGGTGTGGGGGCGCTCCGATCTGTCGGGGTTCGGAGGACACCTTTTGAATCTGCGCGGCATCATGCCGGCGGAAGCGCAGAGGCAGGTGGCCAAGACGACGATTTCGGCCTTTTTGGAGGCGACGTTGCACGGTCGATCGGAATACCTGGCGCTGTTTCGGGATACGCGGACGGGGCGAAATTGGCTGCCGCCGACGGACTACCGGAACAAGTTCGAGGATTCGACGCACCGATTCTTGGCCACGTACGAAGAGGACATCGATCTGACGACGACGACCGCCGCAGGCGGGTCGGCACGGGGCGAGAATCTGGATGCCTGGGGTGAGCAATGGCTCAAGCTGACTTGGGGAGACTTGGATACGAGCGCGGTGGTGCTGGGGTGGAATGCGAAGAAGGAGACACCGAGCTACACGTTGAGTGTGCCCGCAGCCGCGGCGCCGAAGAAGGACGACGTGCTGGTCTTCGCCATGGGCAACATGGGCGAGACGCCGGCGACCTTCACGGTGGAACTGGTGAACCGGGGTGGTGAGGTGCAGAGGACGGTGCCCCTGCGATTGGCACCGCCGATCGTGACGAATGTGTACAAGGCGTCGTTCGCGGCGCGTGTACCGAAGTCGGAGTTGGTCTTTCAGAGCTTCGAGGTGCCCGTGAACGGAAGCGAGGTGGAGGCCGTGCGGTTCGTGTTCGACCCGTCGGTGGCCGCCACGGTCGCGCTCGATGACGTGGGCGTGCGCACCCCTCGGCAGATGGCGCGATAGCCGATTCTTCGCGCGGGCTTCGAAAAAGTGTTTCGCCGGTGTCGATTCCGAGGATCGCCGTTCGACGGGATCCCGAGGAGACGAAACCGATGCGATTCATGATGCTGATCATCCCCAAGGGGTACGAGAATGCGGCGCCCGGAACGGCGCCGGACGCCGATTCGGTGGCGGCGATGATGCGGTACAACGAGTCGCTGCAGCGGGCGGGCGTGCTGCTTGCGCTCGATGGGCTTCACCCGCCGTCGATGGGCGCACGCATCGAGTTTCCCGGCGGGAAAGCGAAGGTGCTCGACGGTCCGTTCTCCGAGGCCAAGGAGGTGGTCGGCGGCTACTGGATGATTCAGGTGAAGTCGCGCGAGGAGGCCATCGCCTGGGCGTCACGCTGCCCCGCGTCAACCTCGTGCGTCATCGAGGTGCGTCAGGTCCAAGACCTCGCGGATTTCCCTCAAGACGTGCAAGCGGTCGTGGCGCAGTACCCCGAGGTCCCCGTCTCCAGGCAGTGAATCATCCCACCTTTAAGTGGAATGGCCCTCTTAAATCTTTCCTGGGTTGATAGTGCTGAGCCATTATTAGCGCATGGACGAAATTGACCGAAGAGCCTTTCTGCGAGGCGGCGCAGTAGTCATCGGATCTATAGCGACAGGCTGTACCGCGCAGTCCGGAACGGGTTGGCAGCAGGCTTCGACCTTGGACGCCTCCACCGAAGGCGCGCACGAGTCGATCCTCAAGGACGCGCGGATGGTGTGGCGGCAGCTGCCCGAGAGTTGGCAGACCGCTCCGTTCCTGGGGAACGCGCGATTGGGCGTGCAGGTCTACCGCGACACCGCGGCCACGGGCAGCGTGTTGAAGTTCATGCTCAGCCACAGCGAGGTGCAGGACCAGCGCCCGCAATGGGAGGCGGCCATCGGGCTTTCACGCCTGCCCATTGGCTACCTCACGCTCACCATGGCGGGCTCGATCACCGCCATCGAATGGGAGCTCGATCTGTGGAACGCCGAGCTGACCGGCGCCATCACGACCACCCAGGGCCATATCGAGTTTTCCGCATTGGTGCTTCAGCAACAGAGCGTGCTGCTCGTCTCCATGGTCCCGAGCGCAGGCGAGTCGTCGGCAGCCTGGGCCTTCGTGCCCCTGGCGTCCCATACGACGCGAAAGGTTCGCTTCCCGCCGCCCGGCGGTTACCAGGGAAACCCTCCGGCAAACATCGGCACGTCGGGCGAAACGCATTATGCGGAGCAAACCTTGCTCGCCGGCGGCGGATACACCACCGCCTGGCAGGAGAAGCGCGAAGGCACCCGACGCCTCATGGCCGCCAACGTGACCTACGGCTACCCCAACTCGACGGGCCTCGGCGAGGCCATGGTCGCCGTGCGCCAGGCGCTGGCCATTCCGCCCGATGTCGTCGTGGCGCAACATCGGCATTGGTGGAATCGTTATTTCAAGCGCAGCTTCGTCTCCGTTCCCGACAAATGGGTGCAGCGCTTCTATTGGATCCAACTCTACAAAATGGCCTCGGCCACCCGCGCCGATGCACCCGTGCTGTCCGAGTGGGGCCCCTGGTTTCCCGAAGTCGGCAATAGCTGGACGGCCGTCTGGTGGAACCTCAACGTCCAGATCTCCTATCCATTGGTCCAAATCGCGAACCACCCGGAACTGGACGCCGTCACCTCCGCCTTCCGTCGCTTCGAGAAAAACCTCCCCCAATCCGTCCCGCCGGAATACCGGGACAATGACACCTACGCACTCTCGCACCCCGGCGATTGGACCTTGCGCCCCGGCGGCACACGCTCGGTGGGCATTCCCGGCACGGGCAGCAAGACCGACCAAACGGGAAATCTCATTTGGGGTCTGCACAACGTATGGCTCGCGTACCGCCATAGCATGGACAAGGCCATACTTCGCGACGTCCTTTATCCCATTTTGGGAAAGGCGCTGAACTTCTATTTGAAATTCCTGACCGAGGGCAACGACGGTGCCCTGCACCTCCCACTCACCCGCTCCCCCGAATCCGCGGACGCCGAGGATTGTACTTACGATCTCTCGTTGATCCGCTGGGCGTGCACGACACTCGTCGATTCCGCGCAACTGCTCCGCATCGACGACCCCCGTCTTCCTCGATGGCGCGACGTCCTTGCGCGGTTGGTGCCGTACCATCGGGACGAGCGTGGCATCCTGGTCGGCCGCGGCGTTGCCCTTCCGGGCTCGCATCGACACTTTTCGCATATGCTCTGGTTCTACCCCCTGGAGGAGATGAGCTGGGATCGGCCCGGTGATCGGGAGATCATCCGCACGACGTTCGAGCATTGGGTGAGCGCGCGCGACCAGTGGGCGGGCTACAGCTTTGCCGCCGCGTCGACCATGGCATCGCGCATGGGCAGGTCCGAGGATGCGCTCTCGCTCTTGCGCTTCTTCCTCGACGGCAACATCTTCCGCGATTCCCAAGTGACGCCCAATACGATGTACCGAGAGGGCACCAACTTGGCTATCGAGAGTCCCCTCGCCGCCGCGCAATCCTTGTTGGACATGGTGGTGCATGGCAGCAACACCATCGAGATCTTCCCCGCCGTGCCGAGCTCCTGGGCCGACGCCTCGGTTTCGCAATTGCGCACCCAGGGCGCCTTCCTCGTGGACGCCTCTCGTCGCAATGGCGGAACGGAATGGGTCCGCGTTCACAGTGAGGCCGGCGCGCCGTTGGTCCTGCGCCACGGCATCGCCGGTGACATCGACGTGCGCAGCGAGTGCGGGCGGCGCCTTCGCTGGCGCCAAGAGGGAGCGGACGCCATTGCCATCGAGTTGCGAAAAAATGACACCGCTGTCATTTATCCGCGCGGGCAAATGCCCGACATAGCCCCGCGCGACGTCCCCGCCAATGGCGACGCGGGCTCGTGGGGCCTGCCTTAGTCGCACGGTGGGCTCGGGCCTTAAGGCCACTTCACGGGGACGGGGCTCGGGCTATCGTCTTTCGTGCCGTTGCCGAGCTGGCCCCAGGCGTTGTAGCCCCAGCACCGGAGCGTCTTGTTCGTTAGCAAGGCGCAGGTGTGCCAGTTGCCGGCGGAAATGGACTCCACGCCGGACAAATTGGGCACCTTTGCGGCAAGCTCGCCATGGCTCGTCGTGCCGCGCCCGAGTTGGCCGGCGATGTTGCCGCCCCAGCACCAGGCTTCGCCGTTGATCACGGCGCACCAGTGATCACGGCCCGCGGAAATGGACGTCACGCCGGAGGGGAGCCCTTCCGGCGTTGCGAGCCCCTCGCCATTGGGACCGCTCCAGCACTTCGCCTGACCATTCTCGACGGCGCAGGAGCCGTTGCCGCCCACCGCCAGCATCGAGGCATTCGCCACGCGCTGGATGGTCGCGGGAAGGTTGTTTCGCCCCCAACACATCACGCCGCCGTTGCTCACGATCGCGCACGTTTCCGTGCTGTGCTCCCCGCCCGCACTGATGGCGCGAAGCTGCGAGCCTATCTGCGAAATCGTAAGAGGCTTGTACGATATGTACATATAAATATCGTCGATGGCGAGTTGCTTTTCGCCATTGGAGCCCCAACAGTACGCCGTGCCGTCGACGAGCGCGCAGCCGTGCTGGTCGCCCACGGTGACCGAGAGCTTCGTACCCTCGATGTTTTGCACGCGGCCCGGCTCCTCGTAGCCGGCAGTCCGCCCCGCCTCCGTCCACTCGAATCCCAATTGCCCGCTGGCATTGGCTCCCCAGCACCCCACGAGCCGATCCACCACCGCGCATCCATGGATTCCGCTCACCGCAACTTGCGTTGCGCCTGAGGGAATGTTGTACGCCATCACGGGCACGTAGCTGTCCGGTCCCTTGCCGCGACCGAGCTCCCCACCGAGGTTATGGCCCCAGCAAAATACCTTGCCCGTGCTGCTCGTCGCGCAGGTCATTCCGCCGCCGGCGGCCACGCTCGCCGGCAAGCCCTTGTCGCCATTGTCGTCGCAGCAGCCTGCGATGCACGCCACCTTCGGCGGAACGCAAAGAGGGCGCTTCGTTCCGCCTTCGTTTCCCTCTCCGTTCCCGCCCGGCCCTGGATGGCCACCGCCATCCTCCGTGCCATCCTTCGCGCTGACCCGGTCCCAGTCCACCCCGACGAAGAGCCCACAGCCCGAGGCCACCGCGGCGGCTGCAATGAGAAAAAGTACACTCCTGGCTCGATTCATGGCGTACGCACGAGGGCATACGCCCCGCGCCGCCGCGATCTCCCCTCACCGCTCCGGCAAAATGGGCAGCGGCTCCGCTTTTCCGACGATGAACGCGTACGTGAATGCCCCCACCAATGCCACGGCCCCCGCCAGCGCGAACGACGGCGTGTAGTCACCGTGGTAGATGTCCAAGAGCGAGCCCATGATGTACGGGCTGATGATCCCCGCGATGTTCGAGGCAAAGTTCTGAATGCCGCCAATCGAGGCCACATGGCGTGAGCTCGGCGCCACGTCGCTGGGCAAAGACCAGATGCCGGTCGCCGCCACGGCGAGGCTCGCATAGCACACGGCAAGCAAGGCCAACGCTGCGTACACCGATGAAACCATGGCCGCAAACACGATGACCGAGCCCCCGAGCAGGCCGCCCACCATCACCGTTTTTCGCACGCGCGTCACGTTCGCACCGCGCGCGATGGCCCGGTCGGCCAACTTGCCGGCCAGCCATGCCAGAAGGACCGCGGTGATGCCGGGAATCATGCCCAGCGTCCCGAGCGCCTGCAAATCGAAACCGCGCGCGGTTTTCAGGTACGTGGGAAACCACGTCAAAAAGAAATAGATGACGAAGTTCAAACAGAAAAAGCCGAGCATCATTCCGCGCACGGTGCGATACCGAAACAGCGTCGTCCAAGCGATCTTCGCGGCAGCGCGATCGTCGGTCTCCTCGATGCGCGCGCCGTTCGCACGCAGGTATTCGCGCTCCAGATCATTGGCGCGCGGGTGCTCCGCCGGGTCGCGGTAAAAGCGGTACCAAGCGGCGGCCCAAACGACTCCCAGGGCCCCGAGCACGATGAACGAGAAATGCCAACTTACGAATCCAATGAGCGCCGACACCACCGGGAGCGCGAGCACGGTGCCCACGCGGGAGCCCGAGTCCACCACCGCGGTGGCGAAACCCCGCTCGTGCTTGGGGAACCAGCGCGAGTTGGCCTTCGTCGCAGCCGGATAGGCCGGGCTCTCCCCCGCGCCGAGCGCGAAGCGAAAGGCGAACAGCGACCAAAAGCCGCCTGCAAACGAGGTGAGGATGGTGAAAAGCGACCACCAAATGGCCGCGAACGAATAAGCCTTGCGCGGTCCCACCCTGTCGGCGAACCAACCGGCGAGCAGCATGAAGCCGTCGTACGCCCAAAAGAATGCACCGAAGAGCAATCCCTTTTGGGCATTGGTCAATTTCAGGTGCAGATCGTCCTGGATGTAGGGCAAGGCCACACTGAGATTGGCCCGATCGAGGTAATTCAACGACAGGCCGAGGAACGCGAGGCCGAGAATGGCGTACCGCGTGCGGCTGGCCCCGGCGGGCGGCGATGCATGGAGCCAGGTGTGGTCGGATTGTTCCCACCCGGGTCGAAGGTTGGCCATTCGATGTTCCTCCTTTGCGTGAGCATCATCATTAGCCCATCGCGCCATCGGCCTGCCGTCTTTCTGCCTAAAGCGTACGCTGATAGTGTGAGCCCGTGGGCTACTATTGGACTTACTACCTCGTGATCATGTTTGCGGCCTATGCGGCGGAGAACCCGTGGGTCTGCCTGGTCGTCGTTCTCTTCTTCGCACTGCGTCGTTTCTTGCCGGACCCGGTCGCCATTGCGCGCAACCTCGGGCGCATTGGTCGATTGCGCGCACAGGCCGAGCTCAATGCGGCCAACGCCGTGGCGCGCCGCGATCTCGGGCGCTCGTACCTCGAGCTGCGCATGCCGAGAACCGCGCTGAAGTACCTCGATCAGGCCGCGGTCATCGATCCGAAAAACCGCGACGTCGCGTACCTTCGCGGCAAAGCGCTCTTGCGCGCCGGCCGGCCCGAGGAAGCGCTCGCGGCGCTAGGCATCTCGCTGGGCATCGACCCCGAGACTGGAGAATTCCGTTCGGCCGCGAGCCATCAAGGCGCCGCCAATGCATCGATGCGGGATGGCGATGCCTACCTTGCCGCCGCCGAGGCCCTCGAGCGGCTCGAACGATGGGAGCAAATGGCGGAGGTTCTCTCCGCCGCCGCGCGCTGCAACATGTCCTCGCTGGAGGCACTCGTCCGCCTCGCGCGGGTGCGCCATCGCCTCCACGACGAGAAGGGTGCCCGCGAGGCCCTCGATGAAGCACGTCGCACCTGGCGTCAATTGCCCCGATTTAGCCGCCGCGGACAATTCGCATGGTGGTTGCGCGCGCAATTGGGACGATTCGTTCTTCCCTAATCCACGAGTCGCTGGATTGTCCAATCCGCGAGAGCGTCAGCGCATGTTCGACGTGTTCACCTCGCACGGATTCAGCGACGTCACCGTGTTCGGCGAAGCCTTCGGCGCGGGCATTCAAAAGGGCGTGCGCTACGTGCCGGGAGACGAAGTCCTTTTTCGCGCATTCGATATCATGGTGGCCGAGAACTTCGTCACGTACGATCTCTTCAGCGCCTTGTGCGACGAGATCGCGCTTCCCCGCGTCCCCGAGATCTGGCGGGGCGAGCCGAGCCTCGCGGCATTCGATGCCTTGCTCGAGCAGGACTCCGCCGAGGCGAAACGCAATGGGGTCATCGCCGAGGGCAATGTCTCGGAAGGTGTCGTCGTGCGATCCAATCCATTGCTTCGCGACGTCTTTGGACAATGGCTCATCATCAAGCACAAATCCGACAAGTTCGCGGAGGTCGTGAAACGGGCTCCCGGCAACAAGGTCGATGTAGGTCCCGCGCAGGCCTTCGCCGAGATGTTCGTCGTCGAAGGGCGAGTCCACAACGCTCTGGGGCGCCTGCGCGACCGCGGGGTGGCCGTGGAGAACGACATGGCGGACATGCGCGTCCTGGTGCCCGAGGTCATCGCCGACCTCCTCAAGGAGTGCAGCACCGAGTGGCAGCAGGCCATCGCCGCGGGAATGAGCGACAAGCAGATTCGCGCGGCGGTCACCAAGAACCTGGGAACGGTCTACCGGCACATGCTCATCGCGCGGGTCACTTAGACTGAGCCCGTTTGCCGGCTCCGCTTGACGAAGGGGCGAGGTCGTCGCCCACCGGCCTCGCCAAGTCGGTATAATGAAGGGGCACGCATGCAATACAAGGCCTTCGAGCGCGGTATCGAAATCAGCGGCCACGCGGTCGCCGCCACCCTCCAAGGTTTTCAGCTGTTTCCGTCCGTCGCGTTGAAATATCTCTCCCGCTACGGCTTCGTCAAAGGCCCGCTACCGGCCGAGGGCAAGCAGCCCTGGCCGGACATCATCGATCGCAACGCGTGGTTTCCGCAGGAAAACTGGCTTGCCACCTTCGAAGCCATCGGGCGCGACGTCGGCACGCACAGCCTTTACCGCATCGGTCTTTGCATCCCCGAGGTGGCCAAGTTCCCGCCCTCCATCCACGACATCTACACGGGCGTGGAGTCCATCGACATCGCGTACCACATGAACCACCGCAAAGCGGGCAAGGTCATGTTCGATCCCAAAACCCGTCTGATCGACAACGGCATCGGTCACTACGGTTACCGGCCTGTCCCGGGTGAGAAGAAGATCATCTCCGTGTGCGAGAATCCGTACCCTTGCGATTTCGACCATGGCATTTTGGCCGCCATGGCTCGCCGCTTCGAGCCCAAGGTCACCGTGGCCCATGACGACTTGGCGCCATGCCGCAAAAAAGGGGCGGACAGCTGCACATATCTGATTACGTGGAGCGTACCGAAGTAATCTAAAGCTCGATGCCCAGGACCGTCTGGGCCTCGGCGCGCAGCTCCTGTTCGCTGCTGGTGAGGTCGCGCAGCACTTCGAGCACGATGGCGCGAAACTCGCGACGCGCGTAGGCGAGGCGATTCATCACCGTGCTGGCGGAGAGGTGCAGCTCGGCGGCAATCGTGGCATACGTGGTATCGCTGCGGCTGCCCAAATACCAGCGCTCGAACACGCGAAAATGCTCTTCCTTGCCTTTCTCGTTGCAGGCCACGCGAAGCGACTCCACGGCAATGGCCACCAAGCTTTTGACCCACTCTTCCTCGAAGAGGCGCTCGGGGTCCGAGGCGTCGGGACCATCGCGGCGAATTTCGTTTTCGAGCGTTTCGACATCCAGCGACACGGGCGCGATCCCCTGCCCGCGTTTCTTGGAGAGCCTGCGCCGGGCGAGATCGACCACGAAGCGATCGAGGCACACGCGCAAGAAGGTACGGAAGAGCGCGCGGCCGGGTTCGTAGGCCTGAAACGTGCCCGCATCGATGGAATGGAGGAAAAACTCCTGCGCGACTTCCTGCGCTTCGTCGGGTGTCTTTCGCCAGCGAAGGCGCACGTGCTTGTAGACCGGCCGCCAGTACAGCCGGGTCAATTGACCGAGGGAGCGCGAACGTACGTTGGGATCGGGGCTGTGCAGGCCAAGGATGGCCGAGGCGCGTGTCGTGGGAAACCCACCCATCGTTCTATAGTGGCACACATCCCAGGGCGCGGCTTCGTTTCGCAGCCTCGGCCGCGGAGACCGAGCCCGGCGTCGATGCCCCCCACCGCCGCATCACCACACCGTAGGCTTCGCACGCGGCGCGCGCGCGGCCCAGTTTCTCGTGGGCTTGCCCCAGCCAGAGGTGCGCCCGTGTGTTGAGAAAAGGTTGATCGGTGCCTTGGCAACTTCGCGCCGCATCGTCGAGGAGCGATGCCGCGCGCGAGGTATCGCCCGATGCGAGGCGGAGACGTCCTTCGTAGGCTTGGAGAAGCCCCGCGTGAAAGGCGATGAGCGTCGGCAAGATGGGGTCGTCGGCCGGCAGCACGGGCATGCTCTTCATCGCCTCCGCGGCATCGATGTGCGTTCCGCCGAGGGCGCTTCCCCAGCGCAAGGTCCATGTTTCGAACGGGTTCATCTTCATCAAGGAGCTCGTGGTCTGCGCTCGATGCTCCCACGCGCCCGCCGCCGTGCGCCATTCGTCGGGCGGCAGGAGGCCGTTCGCCACGGCGATGCCCAGCAGATTGGGCTCGTAGTACGACGCGCCCGTCTCGGTGCGATCGCTGCTCAAGGGGCTGTTGGTCCAGGCGACTTTGCGGCGGAGGAAGCCTTCGGCGAGCCGCGCGGCTTCGTCGGCCTTGCCGGTTTCGAGCAGCGCATCGAGGCGAATGCGCAGGGCCCGCAGGTGGGCTTCGATGTGCGCATCGTCGGCGATGTGGCGTTCCAGCTCTTCGCCCAGGGCGATGGCTTCGCGAAAGTCACCCGTCCAGGCGGCGAGCTTGGCGCGGTCGTGCAAGCGGACCACCTCGCGCCGCTCTTCGGGAAGGTGCGCCCAGCGCATGCGCATCGTTTCCTCGATGGACTCGCGCGGGGCGCCGCCGGCGGCCACGAGCGCAGCCAGCTCGCGCAACGAGCGATCCGAATGGGGGTCGCGCGCAATCCATTGCCGCGTGAGGGATTCCGCCTCCTGGCAGAGGCCGCGACGGCGCAACAGAACGACGCGGCTGGCGAGGCATTCGACGGACGTGGGTGAGGTTTGGGCGCAGTGCGCGTAGGCGTTGGCCTCTTCACCGACTTGGCCGGTGCGCTCGTACGTCCACCCGAGGACCATCCACGCATCGGCGTAGTCCGGGTCGAGTTCGACGGCGCGCCGTGCGGAGGCGAGCACCGGTTGGATCTGCTGCACGGTCTTGACGAGGAGGACCTTGGCGTTGACCGCGAGGTGGACGAGTTCGACGTCCTCGGGAAAGCGCGCGGCGCCGTCGTTCAAGATGCGCGAGGCGGCCTCGAAGTCCGCGGGATCCGATGCCATGGTCGCCGCAAGGGAATCGAGCAGCACGCGATCGCGCTCGGCCAGCGCATCACGGTGCACGAGCACGCGGTGCAGGTGTTCGCGCTGCTCGGCGATGGGCCGCATCCATCGCCCGGTCTGCAGGACGCGAAGGAGGACCTCCGGGCACGCCGGGTCCTTGGCCATGGCGTGCTCGAACGCCTTGTACGCGCGCTCCGGCGTTGCTTCGCGCAGCGCTTGCAGGCCCTCGCGAAAGTCCAATACGGCATCCGGCCGGCACGTTGCCGAGGCAACGAGATCGGTCACCCGCGTCGCCTTCGGCTTTTCCGGTGCAGGCGCCGGGCGCTGCCCGCTCAGAACCAATCCCGCCGCGAGCGCCATGGCGGCGGCCATCGATCCCCAGAGGAAATTTCTCGTCCGAGGCTCGCTCTTTCGTGGCTCTCTCCTTCGAAGAGCGCCTTCTCGAAGAGCCTCGATCACCTCGTCCGCCGACGCCGGTCGATCCCTTGCGTCTTTCGAAAGCAGCCTCGCGATCAGATCGTCCAGCGCCTCGGGCACGTCCGCGCGAAGCGACCTGGCACGCGGCGCGTCTTCGAGCACCAGTTTTGCGATCACCGTGAGCACCTCGGCTCCGGTGAAGGCTTCGGCATTGGTCAGGCAGCGGAACAGCAGGCACCCGAGCGAAAACAGGTCGGCCCGACCGTCCACATCGCCCCCGCGCACCTGCTCGGGCGCCGCATAGCCCGGCGTGCCGAAGCCCGCCCCCGACGTCGTTGCATGGGGCGCTCCGAGAAACCGCGACAGCCCGAAGTCCGCCACCTTGGCCCGCTCCAGATCGCCCTCCGGCAGGAGCACGTTGCCCGGCTTGATGTCGCGATGGACAATCCCCATCGCGTGCGCCGCACCAAGCGCCGACGCCACCCGCACCCCGAGCGCCATCACCTCCGCCACCGCGAGCGGCCCCGCCTCGAGCCGCCCGCTCAGCGTTTGCCCCTCGACCCACTCCATGGCCAAATACGGCTGATCGTCGTCGACGATCCCGTGGGCCACGTAGCGCACGATCGCCGGATGCGAAAGGCGCTCGAGCGCCTCCACCTCGTTGCCAAACCGCCGCCGCGAGGCTGCATCCGTCTTGCGCAGCACCTTGAGCGCCACCACCGCCCCCGAAGTTTCGTCCACCGCCCGGTACACGATGCCCATGCCACCGATGCCCGCCTCGCACTCGAGGCGAAACCGATCGCCGACCACCTCCCGCGCAGCGGGCTCGCGCAGCAACTCGACGAGACGTGCTTCGGGTACGGTCATGGTTGGAGAAAGGGTTTAGGGTTTAGGGTTTAGTAGGAGAGAGACTACACGCCCTCCCCCCCGCATCTCTCAAATCCCCAACCTCTTCCCCTAACCCCCCCTCTCTGCTCTCCCCCCTAAACCCTAAACCCTAAACCCTAAACCCTCTCACCAACACACCCGCCCCGTCACCTCCGTGACCACGCCCGCGTCGGTGACGAAGCCGCTGACGAAGAAGTGCCCCGTGGCACCGGCGAAGACACCGGTCCCCGTCGTGATCTTCTGGTACGCCGTGACGGCGAGTTGCTCGGGATCGGCGGGAGCATTCACACCGGTCTCGCGCGCCTCGATGGTGCCGCGTGCCGTCGTGTACTCGAAGGCCCCGCTGTATGCGGTCGAACCGGGTGAGGTCTCCGGTCCGGGCACACCGCTATCGGCCTTGAAGTACGTGGTCGCATGGAATCCGTGGTCGCCTTCGAGCACCCCGCGGAAACACGATTTGTGGGGCGGTTTGCACCCCTCGGTTTGGCGATGCTCTTCGAGATGCCCGCGCACGTTGAAGCACTTGGGCCGCCCTTCCTCCTCTTTGGCCTGAAGGGGTAGTGCACACAGAGCGATACCGGCGAACAAGATGCATTTCATGGGGAGCTTCATTTCGTGGCCTCCGCGGACATCTACGCGAACCGCCACGGCGCCGAATGAGCGCCCCGGACGAATTTCTCACATGAAGGCGCCGACGAACCCCGCCGTCGCATTCTGCACCGCGGCGCGCGTCTCTTCGCTCTCGCGCCGGCGCCGCCGGGGGCTCGCCATGTGAGAGGCTCGCGACGCGCTCCCTCTGCGCGGCGTCGACGGGGCGGGGGCGCTGCAGGGCACCTGAAAGAACGGCCACCCGCCGTTCGCCTTGTCGCCGCTGCGCTCCACCGACTCGAGGCACTCGACCACGACGGCGAGCCTGTCCAGCCGCTCCACCATCGCGTCGTACGCCATCTTGCTGGTCTTGCAGCCAGACACCGGAACGTTCCCCGTTTCGTCGTTTCCGTTGCTGCTGCCGAGCTGAATGATGGTTCGCATCGTCGTGTCCTCTGTCCAAGCGACGAACGAGCCCCCGCCGGATCGACACGGCGAACGCATTTTTTTCAAAAACCCGCTAACTACGCGATTTCATTGCCTTAAAAAAGACAACACCTGCTCGGTCAGCGCCCCGGAGCACTCCTCCGGCGCAAAGTGGCCGCAATCCGGAAGCACCCCGCCCCGGACGTCGGTCCCGAGCGGCTGCACCATCGCCAGCTGTTTGTTGCCCTTGGCGTGGTCGCCCCCGAGCGCCAGCACCGGCATCCCGAGCTTCTGCGTCGCACGCTTCTGATTCTGCGCCATCGTCTCGGGAAAGGCCCGGTAGTACGCAAGCTGCGCCGAGACGGCCCCAGGCTCGGCGTACGTCTTCGCGTAGACGTCCAACGCAATCGCGTCGCGCTTGTAGGACCAATGGTCGAAAAGCCACCCCAGGTACGTGCGCTCGCGCCCCGCGATGAGAAGCTCGGGCAGCTCCGGCTGCCGGTTGAACATGAAGTGCCAGAAGGCCACACTCTCCTTGTCCGGCATGAACACGTCGCTCGGCCCGAGCAGGCCCGGCAAAATGCCCTCGATCAGCGCCAGCCGCTCCACCACCTCCGGGTGATCCCCCGCCAGCGCGTAGGCAATCCAAGAGCCGACGTCGTGCCCCACCACGGCGTAGCGCTCGTGCCCCAGCTGGCGCATCAGCCCATGAAGATCGGCCGCCACGCGCCCGGTGTCGTAGCCGTTTGCCGGCCGGCTCGATTCGCCCATGCCGCGGGGATCCACCGCCACCACGTGAAAGCCTGCGCGCACCAGGGCTGGCATCACGTCACGCCACGCGTACCAGGTCTGAAAGTACCCCGGAATCAAGAGCACCGTCGGCCCCTTGCCGCCCTGCACGTGGTGCACGCGGATGCCCTCCACGTCGCTCACGCCTTCCTCGAAACCACCCCCTAGCTTTTGCACGGGGCTCTCCACCCGCGATCCGCATCCCAACTGCAGCGCCAACGCGAGCCCGCAGCCGGCAACCAACCATCGACCTTTCATACCGCCTCCAATTGTTTGTCAATCGACCAACAATTACTAGGCCCAGGCACCCCACCCTTCAAGGCCATTCTTTGTCGTTCGACAAATAATCCGCGTCCGATCGTGTTCTCGGGCCGTCCTTCCGTGCGCGCCAGGGCGGGCGCGGGACCGTAAACACCTCCTCGATTGGAGGATCCCTTGAGCAAATCATCGAACGCAGCGGTCACCATCCTCGGCTTGGGCCTCATGGGCACCGCCCTCGCCGGCGCCTACCTCGCGAAGGGCCACCCGACCACCATCTGGAATCGGACGGCCCGCAAAGGCGACGACCTCGTCGCCGAGGGCGCACGCCGTGCCGAAACGCCCGCCGAGGCGGTGGCGGCGAGCAACATCGCCATCATCTGTGTGCTCGACTACGCCACGACGCGCGCCGTCGTCGAACCGTTGGCCGGGGCGCTCGCGGGCAAGCTGCTCGTGAACCTCACGTCGGGCCAGCCCGAGCAGGCGCGTGCCATGGCCAAATGGGCCGCCGAGCGCGGCATCGATTACCTCGACGGCGCGATCATGTCGACGCCCCCGGGCATCGGCCAGGCGGAAACGCTGCTCCTCTATGCGGGAGCTCGCGCCCTCTTCGACAAGCACCGCGCGACCCTCGCGGTCATGGGCGGCGGCAGCGTCCTCGTCGCGGAGGATCCGGGGAGCGCGCTCCTCTACGACATCGGTCTGCTCGGCATCATGTACGCGACCATCGCGGGCTACTTCAATTCGCTCGCCCTGGTCGGTGCGGACGGGGTCACGGCGAAGACGTTCACGCCGTACGTGACCAAGTGGCTCGGCGCCATGGCCAACTTTTTACCGGAAATGGGCCGCCAGGCCGATGAACGCGATTACCGCGGCGCCGAGGCCACGCTGGAAATGCAGGCCACGGGACTGACGCACTTCATCGAAGCCCACGAGGCGCGCGGGGTCGATCCCGTGCCGGTCAAGTACATCAAGGGCCTCCTCGATCGCGCCGTCGCCGATGGCCATGGCACGGACGACTTGGCCCGCCTCATGGAGTACATCAAGAAGCGCTAGCGCCCACAGCCCAGCGCCATGCTGCGCTGCTTCGCCTCGCGGGCGGTCACCGAGGGCGGCTTCGAGGCCCCCCATTGATCGATCACCACGCGGTACGCGGCGCAGGCCCCCGTCTTGTCGCCCATCTTCTCTTTGGCTCGCGCCAACCCGAGATGGGCGCGCACGTTGACGAACGGATAATCGAGACTCTGACAGGCTCGCGCCGCGTTCTCCAAAAGGGGGACGGCCGCGGGGGCATCGCCCGCCTCGAGGCGGATCCACCCCTCGTGGGACTCGAGCACCCCCAGGTTCTCGAACATCGAGCGCACGCTCGATTGAACGTCGGTCGGCGGCATGCGCTCCATGGCCTCCTGCGCACCCATGCCCGCGCCCACGGCGGGCCCCCATCGCAGAAGCCACCGTTCGAAGGGATCCAAGCGCGATTGGCTCTTTCCTTCCCACGCGTCCCCGGTCTCCTGCCACTGCGGCCCCGAGAGGCGATTGCCGCGCAGTGCGGCCGCAAACAGAAGCGGCTCCTGTCGGAACGTCGCGCCGTTGTTGGGCTCGGAGCCGACCCAGATGGCCATCTTGTTCATGGCCTGCTCCGCGAGCCGCCCCGCACGCGCATCGTCGCCGACTTCCTGCGCGATGGAGATGTTGATCATCGCGGCGCGAAAATGCGACTCGCTCGACGGCGAGGACGCAACGTGGCGTTCGAGCTCGTTGGCGAGACGCGCCCCCTCGTCGAAATCGCCCTGCCACACCGCCAACCGGGCGCGCTCGAACAGCTCCCAGGATGGCCTTCGCTCGGCGGGAAGTCGTTCCCAACGCAGGCGCAGAGCTTCCAGCACGGTCTCGCGCGGGCTTCGCACGGCCGCCAAACTCATGGCGAGCTGGCGATACGCCTGCGTGTCGTCCGGGGCCCACGACGTCCAGTTCCGTGCCTGCTCGACGGCGTCGGCGCACTGCCCGCGACGCTTGAGGGCCGCAAGCCGGGTGCCCATGCAACCGACCGCACCCGGGGCGATCTCCAGGCATTGATCGAGCGCCGCAAGCTCCTCGTCGGAGCGACCAAGCCGCGCCAAGATGCGGGCGCGCGATTGGACGGCGTCCGCGTAAGCAGGGTCGATCGCGATGGCCGCCGCTGCGCGCTCGAGGGCCAGCTCCAACTCCGCGCGCCCCGGCCCGATGTTCGGCGCGCGCATGGACGCCAGCATGAGGATCTGCGCGTCGCCTGGAAACCGCCGGGCCGCCTGATCGAGAAGTTGGTAAGCCTCTTTCTCACGGGCTGCATCCGGCCCGACGACGGCGGTCGACACGTCGAGAAGAAGCCGATCGCGTTCGCTCAGCGCATCGCGGTAGCCGACCGCACGCGCGAGAAGCTCGCGCTGCTGCTTTCTCGAGAGAGCCCCCTCGGAGACGATGAGGCGCTGAAGATAAACCTGGGGACAGGATGGATCGGCGTGGCTCGCCTCCTCGAAGAGGCGATCGGCCTGCGGCCAGTCCGTCTGGCGTATCGCCTGCAAGCCGCGACGGTACAGAGCGGCGGCCACGGGCGTGCACGATGGAGAGATCGGCAGTGCGGTCACCGGCGTCCCCGCAACCTGCACCGGCGAATTGGCCTCGGCGGTGCGGCGCGACGTCGTACCGCGCGAGAGAAGACCTGCCGAGAGAACGGTCGCCGCGAGCCCCAGCCACGCGACCGGGCGAAAACGCCACCCACGCCGGAGCTTCTCCCGCCGGGTGACGGAGAGTCCATCGTGGGGACTTCCGCCGTCGAGCGACAGGGCGATGCGCGCGAGCTCCTCTTTCACCGCCGTGGCGGTGGGCGGCCTGTCGTCGGGATTTTTCGCCAGGAGGCACGCGATCACGTCATCCAGGGCAGAGGGCACGTCGGCGCGATGGTCCGACACGCGGGGCGCATCGTGGAGGAGCAGCTTCGCCAGCACCATGACGGCGCCGGTGCCCTCGAAGACCTCCGCGTTGGTGAGGCATCGATAGAGCACGCACCCGAGCGAGAACAGATCGGCGCGCCCATCGAGATCGTCCGCGCCGCGCGCTTGCTCCGGGGCCATGTAACCCACGGTGCCGATGACCACGCCCGACGTGGTCATCGAGCCGGCGGAATCGGCGCGCACGATGCCGAAATCGGCGAGCTTCGGCTCCTCGAGGCGGCCGTCCACCAGGAGAATGTTGCTCGGCTTCACATCGCGATGAACGATGCCCCGTGCGTGCGCGGCGGCGAGGGCGTCGGCCAACGCATGCCCGAGCGCAACGACCTCGCGCACACCGAGCGGCCTTCCCGCGACGAGGGCGCGCGCGATGCGAACGCTGAGGCTCTCGCCCTCGATCCACTCCATGGCGAGGTACGGTTCGCCCTCCTCCGAGTGCCCGTGGGCGAAGTAGCGCACGATGCCCGGATGATGGAGCTGGCCCAGCGCCTCCGCCTCACGCTCGAAGCGCCGGATGGCGGTGGGATCCGACTTGCGCAGCACCTTGAGGGCGACCGCGCGACCGCCTTGGCAATCGATCGCGCGATAGACGACCCCCATGCCCCCGAGCCCCGCCTCCCGCTCCATTTGGAAGCGGTTGGCAAAGAGCCCCAGCACGACGGGCCCATCCATGTCGGTCATGTCCACGGAGTGAGCAGTTGTAAACCTAGAGTTTACCATTCCGACCGGATGGTTAGATACATCGCGACATCCGTGAGCGCCACCGGTCGGGCGCAAATTGGCCTATTTTTGCACTTTTCCGTCCTTGACGGCCTCCGCCATGGAAGCGAGGTGAGCCTTCCATGCAGGCTCTTCCCGCGCCACCAACGCGGCCGGTTTGTCGCCGAAAAGGTAGAGCCGGACAATCAGGAAGACCTGCCCGCCCATGGCCATGGCAAAGAGGTGCGCCAGCCCCGGGGCCGGTGCATCGAGGCGAACGAACAAGGACTCCGGGTAAGCGCCCTCGCCGACATGTTCCACGACGCCGGCGAATGCGGGCGCACCGTTCGAGGAGGCGATGCGCTGCCCCACCTCGGGCGCGCGGGGCAAGCCGAGACGCGACATCAAGGCCGCCCACGCGGTGTCCTTGGGTTCGGGCAGCACGGGAAGCACTTGAAGAATCGCCCCGTAGTGGCCGCGGAAGTGCGTGAGGTACAGGCGCAGGATGCGGAAGAACTCGCGCCAGCCGTGCTCGTGGCCCTCGAAATCCTTGTCCCATTGGTCGGTGTCGGCGAACCAACTGTGCACCACGCGCACGACGCAGGTGCCGCCGTCGCGCGCTTCGACGACCCATTCGGTGGCGACCGTGGCAGCATGTTCGCCGAGGTCTGGGCTGGTGGCGACGAACCGATGCGGAGGGTTCCATTCGGTGACGTTGGCCACCGAATCGCCGACGCCGAATTGCGAGGTGACGGTGCCGCCCTCGCGCTCCTCGACCTGCGTGGGCACGAACCACGAGGAAATGCCCGGCCCCGTGGCAATGGCGTCCCAGACTTGTTCGGGGGTACCAGGAACTTCGGCCTCGGCCTCGACGTAGCGGCGACCGGACGGATCTTTCTTTACGGGCATGCTTCCTCCTTTTCGGCGTGGGGCTTTTCGGCGTGGGGCGTCGGGTGCGCCATGACGACGAATCGGTATGGCCTCCCTCCCGGCGCGGTTTCATCGTGGTAACGGGCAGCGAGCGTGGTCACCGCCCGCGTCAGTTCGCTGGTGAAGCTCGCGCGCTCCGCCGCCGACCGAAATCGGATCTGCGTGTCGATGGAGAGGGACGGCATGCGCTTACCGGCCTCCCGCGCGCGCACGACCATGTCCCCCACCTCGCGCACGACGCGGGCGGCGAGGGCAATGAGGTAGCTGGCCGAAAGGCGATCGGTGGTCGCGCGCTCGGGATCGACCGCGGCGGGCCCCATGGCCTTCGGCGAGACGACGTACGACGACGCCGTCGCCACCAAGAGCCGCTCGGTAAGCCCGCCCCACTGCCGCTTCTCCGCCACGCGCACCAAGCCGTGCGCTTCGAGCGCGCGCAGATGGTAGTTCACCTTTTGGCGCGCAAGCCCGACCCGCGTCGAGAGCGCGGCCGCCGACGCGGGCTCCGAAAGCTCCGCCAGAAGCCGGCTGCGCATCGGCTCCAACGCCACGGCTGCCACCGCCGGATCGTGAATGACTTCGACGTCGACCATGGCCCTAGGATGCCTTGACAAATATTTTTGTCAAGGCACCTTGGGTCGGTACCGGAGAGCTACCAGGCCACTTCCCGCAGGGTCAGAATCGGCGGCTGATCGAGGGCCCAATCGATGTCCGGCTGCTCCACGAGGGCACGCTGCTGGCCCTCGGCCCAGCTCGTCCACGAGTGCGCGAACACGGCCGTTTTGTACGTATCGTTGAGCCGATCGATCAGCGTGTGCGCTCCGTTCGGAAATCGATCGCCGCCGGGTCCGAACTCTGCGAGGCCGCCTGGGTGGGCGAGCTTCCGTGTCTCGGCCCAGTCGTCGTCGTCGGGCCGATGACCGGGCTGATAGGGAACCAAGTCATCGGCATACAGGTCGAAGCCGGCGATATCGACATAGTCCACCCCGGGATAATAATGGCGAATCGCAGCATTCCAGCTGGTCGCGGGCGAATAGACCCAAAGCAAATTGTCGAACCGCGCGAGGTACGTGTGGAGATCTTGCCAGAGCTCCACCAACGCGGTCTTCTCCGTGTTCACGTCGTGCCCCCACCAGAACCACGTTCCATTCATCTCGTGAAAGGGTCGAAACAGGACGACGGCCCCTGCATCCTTCAGGCGCTGAAGGACCGCTTCCAGGTCGTGCACCTGCGCCCAATATTTGCTCTTGGGCGCGCTGTCGGGTGCATTGTTGAGGAGTGCACGCAAGTTGGGTTTCCGCGCATTGGCATCCTTGACGTAGTACTTGCCGCTCTCCGGGTAATCGTTCCACGGGTGCGTCCAATGCGTGCTCACCGTCACGAGGCCACCGCGCTGGTGATGGTCGATCAGGCAATCGATGCCGCGCGCATCGTAGTCGCCCGGCTCGAGAAGGCTGAATCCCACGATGGCGGGCCGCTCCCCGGTTTTGCGCTCCAGGCCCACGACGAATTCGTCGTAGGTGTCTGCGCTCCACGAGGAGATCTCTTGGCCGATGAGGACGCGGTTCTCGGTCCGGCTGGACAGCGATCGGATCCACGTGAGCAGGCGCTCGCGCGGCGTCGTGCCGACGCGTGCGACGTTTTCCTGGGAGGGATCCGGGGCGGGGGCTCGAGCGCTGCAAGCACTCAGAGCGAGGGCGAGCAGCCAGGTGGCGAACGTGGGGCGGCGGTTCATGAGGCCGCAAGGACTACGGGGTTGGCGCGCGAACCACCAGTCAAAGCACGCCAATAAAGCCGTCCAACGCCGCCAGCCGTGCTGCCTACAGGGTGCGTCCGCGTTCGAGCAAAAGGTCCCACACCGCGCGCACACGCGGGACATCGCGGAGGGCGCGGTGGGTGACGAGGTACAAGTCGTCGGCCGGCCATGCGGCCGCGTCCTCTTGCAGTTCGGGCGCGAGCTTCACCGGGACCAGGCCGTAGTGCGCGATGCTGGGCTCGGGCAAAAGGGCCACGCCCACGCCGGCGCCGACGACGGAGAGTTGGACGGTGAGGCTGTCGGAACGAACCACGGGATCGACACCGCGCGCGTACTTGGCCAGCCAGCGGGCGGCAGCCATGTTGGCAAGGCGTTCGCCCCAACTGATCCAGGGTGCGTCGGCCCACGCGCGCAAGGTGCCGAGGGAGCGCGCCACCTTGGGGGCGGCCACGGCGAGCCAGCGGGCGGTCGTCACTTTCGTCACCACGAGATCGCCGCGTGCAGGCCGGACGGTGCGCAGCGCGAGATCGGCCTCGCGCCGCGTGAGGTCGACCACGGCCTCGCCGGGATCCAAGGCGATGCGCAAGCCGGGATGGCGGGCGGTAAGCTCACCGAGGATCGGCGCCACGACGACGTCGGCCACGTCGGGCGGGCACGTGATGCGGACGAGACCGGCCACTTCGCGCTCGAGGCCCTCCGCTGCGCTGGCAAAGCGGGCCATCACCGCCTCCATTTCCTCCGCGACGGGCATGAGCGATTCGGCCGCCTCCGTCGCGGCGATGCCATCACGCCCGCGATCGAAGAGCGTCGCCGAAAGGGCCTCCTCCAAGGTGGCCAGACGCCGCGAAACCGTGGAGGCATCCACACCGAGGGCCTCGGCCGCTTGCCCCACCGTCCGCGCGCGGCAGAGCGCGAGGAAGAGCTTTACGTCGTCCCAGTGGAGCGTTTCGCGCGGTGGCGGCGTTCGTTGCATATATGCATCGATACCATGAAATATTGGGCGTGGCGATGCATACGCGCACGATGCATTCTCTCCGGTGTCGAAACGAAACACCGACGCCAATTACGAAAGAGAGATCACCATGAATACAATCCACGAGACGACTGGTTCTGCTTCTTCCGCTCCTTCCGCTGCGGCTCAAACGACGTCGCCGACGACCTTGATCGTCGGAGGCACCGGCAAAACGGGGCGCCGCGTGGCACAAGGCCTGGAGGCGAAAGGCATTCCCGTTCGCATTGCCTCACGCTCGTCGGGCGCGGGCGCGACGAAGTTCGATTGGGAGGACGAGAGCACCTGGGCACCGGCGCTGCGCGGCATCGACGCCGTGTACCTGACGTACTTCCCGGATCTCTGCGATCCGCGGGCGCCCCAACACATCCGAGCCTTCAGCAAGAAGGCCGTCGAGTGCGGGGTCACCCGCATCGTCCTCTTGTCCGGCCGCGGCGAGCCGCAATGCTGGCCGAGCGAAAAAGCGGTTCGCGAATCGGGGGCCAAGTTCACCATTCTGCGGTGCTCTTGGTTCAATCAAAACTTCAGCGAGGGGCAACTGCTCGACGCCGTGCGCAGCGGCGAAATCGCCTTTCCTGCCGGCAACTGCGCGGAGCCCTTCATCGATGTGGACGACATCGCCGACGTGGCCGTCGCCGCCCTCACCGACGATGCCCATTCGGGCAAGCTGTACGAGCTCACCGGACCGCGCTTGCTCACCTTCGCCGAGGCCGCAGCGGAGATGTCTCGCGCCGCGGGCCGCCCGATTCAATACGTCCCGGTGTCCGGCGAGGAGTACGCCAAGGTGCTCGCCGAGTTCTTCCCGCCCGACCAGGTGACCTTCCTCACCGACCTTTTCCTCTTCGTCCTCGACGGCCACAACGCGCACCTGAGCGACGGCGTCGAACGCGCCCTCGGACGCAAGCCGCGCGACTTCGCAGACTTCGCCCGCAAAGCCGCCGCGACCGGCATCTGGAGCTAATTGCGCGCACGGATGAGAAGAAGAGATGCTGCCCCACCCGGCAGCGCTCTCCGGTGCTCTCCATGTCCTCATTTCGCGCTGCTGCCCGCCCCAAAGCGGGTGCTCATGCCATGCTTCCCCGCGTCCTCGCACGCGCCCCCTCCGCATGGCATTCCGCGCCCGCAGGGGCGGGCCGCACGGAGCCCCCCGAGCCGGCGGGGAGGGTCGCTATGGATTCGCAATTCGCGAATCGCGAATCGCGAATCGCGAATGCCCCCGGACGCAGAGGGGAGGCCGATCGTACATGGAGCGCCGCCTTCCAGCCGGCGGTGCGCCGCCTTCCAGGCGGCTAGGCACGAGTGCATACAGCCGGCCAGAGGCCGGCGGACCGCCGGCAAGATGCCGGCGCTCCATTCCTAGCGCTCCATTCCTAGGCGCACTAGCGCACGATGCGCGGAGGGCTGGCCGGGCCCTCGTGTTGGAGACGATCCAACGCCGTGGCGTAATACGTGTACATCGTTCCCGGCTGCGCGGTGGCATCGACGAAATGGGCCGCTGCATTCTCGCCCGCCTTGGTGCGGGCGGTTCCGAGCAGGTGCGACGCGTCGGCAAAGCCGCAAGCGCCTGGCAGATCGATGCCGTCGAATCGGTAGATCGCCACCGACGTGGTCGCGGCCGAGCCGCCCAGGTCCACCGGGCGAACCGTCAATTCCACGCCGCCGGTGCCCCGCTTCGCCTGCACGATGATCGGCATACGCGGCGCGCTTCCTCCAAGGTCGGCTTTGAGCGGCAACAGTGCTGGACGGGAGTGGTGCGCCTGCACCACCTTCGAAACGGCACCGAGCCGATCCGCGAGGACGTCTTTGGCGCTGAAGTGCACATCGCCCTGAACGTCGGCATAGGCGCGGTTGAACGTGAGGTGCCGGCTCATCTCCTCCGGATCGAGCCAGGCACCCGAGGTGCCAATCTTGTACGTGGACTGCCCCACGTACAAATGGACCCCGGTGCCCCCCACGACCTGTGCCCACCAGGGCACGAGCTTGGAATAGTCGGCCACGGGAAGGCCAATGTTCCAATAGATCTGCGGGTTGATGTAATCGACCCAGCCCTCTTTGACCCACTTGAACGAGTCGGCATAAATGCCGCTGTACGATTCGAAGCCGCCCGTCTCGGAGCCGCGCGGATCGGACGATTTGTTCTGCCAGATCCCGAAAGGACTAATTCCAAATTTGACCCACGGCTTGGCAAAGTGAATCTGCGCGTCCATGTCCTCGATGAGGCGATTGATGTTGGCGCGCCGCCAATCGTGGACGTTCGGATAGGCCGCCCCGTATTGGGCATATGTCGCATCGTCGGGCACGGCCTTGCCGGTGATGGGGTACGGGTAGAAGTAGTCGTCGAAGTGCACGCCGTCGATGTCGTAATGGTCAACGGCGTGCATGATGGCGTTCTCCACGAACGTGCGCGCCGCGGGGTGGCCGGGGTCGTAATACAACTTGGGGCCGTAGGCGAAGGTCCAATCCGGATGCTGGCGCGCGGGGTGGCTGGGCACCAGCTTCGCGGGGTCGTTCTGCATGCTCACCCGGTAGGGATTGAACCAGGCGTGGAACTCCAGGTTGCGCGCGTGGGCTTCCTCGATCGCGAAGGCCAGCGGATCGTAACCAGGATCGCGGCCTTGCTCACCGGTGAGCCATTCGGACCACGGCTCGTAGGGCGATGGCCAGAACGCATCCGCCGTTGGCCGAATCTGGACGATGACCGCATTGAAATTTTTCGCTTTGAGATCGTCCAGCAGCTTGCGGTATTCGGCTTGCTGCTCCGCGGCAGGGAGGCCTTTGCGGCTCGGCCAATCGATGTTCACGACGCTGGCGATCCACGCCGCGCGCATTTGGCGCTTGGGCGTGGCCGGATTCGTCGTGCATTGCGTTTCTTTGGCGGCCGGGGAGACGGATGGCGCAGCACCCGCCGCCGATGCTGTGACCAGGACACCGAGAAAGCAAGCGACGCAGGATCGTAGTCTCATAAGCGGCATAGAGAACCGCCAGTACGAGCCACGTGCCAGCGATTTCGACATTGGGATGCATTTATCGTTTTGCCGAGTGCACTTTTCTTTGGCACTGCAAGCATGCCGCGGCTAACTCTCTCGTGAACGGAAGAACGCCCCCTGCGCCAATCGGCTGCGTGGGAAGCTTACGTTCTCACTCTTGGACGCTTTTTCGGACTCTCTTTGTTCGGGGACATGGAGGACAGGGACATGGGCAGACGAAGCACCTTCGTTGTTGCAGTTGCCATGGCGTGCGCAATGACGCCAACCACGCCAGCACACGCCGCGTATGCCGATCCCCTGGTCCAGGTGAGCGCCGCGAGGATGTCGCTCACGTGGAAAGCTACACCCGCCGCGGCCATCGAGGCGCTGGACAAGGCGTTGCCCAACGTGGGCGTGGCCACGGTGCTCGATAGTGCAAACCACGCGATGACCGCATGCAATGCCGAAGAACTGGCCGCACTGCCCATCACGCCTGCCGCCACGGTGAAGTGGTGTTTCGACGAGGGCGACGCCACCACGCTCGCCTGGCATCCGCAGGGCATCACCACCTCCGGGGACGCCGACGACGACGGCTCCTGGGGAGCCAAACGCGCCATCCTATCGGGGTGGCACTTCAACCACGATAGCGCGCCGGCCCGTTCCAACGACGCGCGCGTGGCCTTCATCGACTACACGAATCCAGCCGCGCCGGCGTATCGCTGGGTGTACCTGGTGCTGCCCAATGCCTCCGGCTCGGATTTCTCCGCCGCGAAAACGCATATCGGCGGCATGATTTGGTACGGCGACAAATTGATCGTCAACGCCGTGGGCAATGGCAAAGTCGCTCTGCGCGTCTTCAGCATGAACCACATTTTGCAAACGACGTCGGCGGCGGCGGACATCGGCAAGGTGAGCGATGGCTGGGCAGCCTATGGTTACCAATACGTCATGCCGCAGATTGGCGAGTACGCGTATGAGGCCAACTGCAGCATGGACAGCGATCGGGACATTCCGTGCTTCTCGTCGATATCCCTCGACCGCAGCACGAGCCCCGACAGCTTGGTCGCCGCCGAGTACTTCAGCGACCAAACCAAGCGGGGACGACTGATTCGCTATTCCTTCGGGACCGATTATCGATTGCCCAACACCGCCACCCCCACCGCAGGCAAGGTGTACGCAAGCGCCGTGGGCAACCAGCAAGGTATCCTCTCCTACGGCGGCCGCTTCTACCTTGCCCACAGCTCCGCGACCAGCCACGGCCAACTCTGGCGCTTTACCCCCGACGGCACCCGCGGCACGGTGCTGCCCTGCGGGTCGAGCAACGCATGCTGGTCCCTGCACCCCGAGGCCCTCACCTATTGGCCCGAAACGGGCATCGTGTGGTCCGTCACCGAATGGTCCCGCACCGAACCCACGGGCCCCGGCGGCCGCGCCCTCTTTGGACTACCGCTGAGCGCCATGCCGTAAAGCGTGGAGCGCCAGCATGGATCGGCGATCCATCTGTGGCCCCCCCACGGGCCTGATCACCTTGGATGGTCGCATCCTCGCGTCACATACGCATCAATCTCCGCATGGATCGCCGCTTTCGCTGCGGCGTCCATGAAGGACGCATCGACGGCGTTCTTGGCCAGCTTGGCAATGCCGGATTCGTCCAGGTTCAGAAGGCGCGCGGCGATGGCGTATTCGGTATTCAGATCCGTACCGAACATGGGCGGGTCGTCGCTGTTGATGGTGACCCACACACCGGCGGCCACCAAGTCTTTGATGGGATGCGCCTCCAAGCTCGGCGCCGAGCGGGTGGCGATGTTCGAGGTGGGGCATACCTCGAGCGGGATGCGGTGCTCGACGAGGTGCCGCAGTAAGCGCGGGTCCTGCGTCGCGCTGATGCCGTGACCGATGCGCTCGGCCCGCAAATCGACGAGGGAATCCCAAATCGTTTGCGGGCCGGTGCTCTCGCCGGCATGGGGCACGCTGTGCAGTCCGGCGGCGATGGCTTGCTCGAAATACGGTTTGAACTGCTGGCGCGGCACGCCAATCTCCGGGCCGCCCAAGCCGAAGGACACCAGGCCATCGGACTTGCAATTCAAGGCGATGCGCAACGTCTCTTCCGCGGCGGGGATGCCTGCCTCACCCGGAATGTCGAAACACCAATTGAGCGCAACACCCAGTTCCGTGCGCGCGGACCGGCGTGCATCGTCGATGGCTTCGACGAAGGGCTTCGCAGGGATGCCACGGGTGACGGAGCTGTACGGCGTGATGGTCAGCTCCGCGTAGCGGATGTTTTGCCGCGCCATCTCACGCGCGATTTCGTACGTGAGGATGCGCACGTCCTCCGGATCGCGAATGAGGTCCACCACCGAGAGGTAAATCTCGACGAAATGGGCAAAGTCGCGAAACACGAAGTACTTCGCCAGCGCTTCCGGATCCTTCGGCACCCGCGAATCCGGGTGGCGCGCGGCCAGTTTGGCGACGATTTGCGGCGATGCCGAGCCGACGTGGTGCACGTGCAGCTCGGCCTTCGGTAGCCCTGCGATGAACGTGGTGAGATCTGTCATTTTCGTTCATACGCATGTTAGTATGAACGAGACGGATGTCACTACTTTTTCAGCGTGCAGTTGAACATCCAGCGGATGCCGTAGGCGTCCGTCAGGGTGCCGAACTTGGCGCCCCAAAAGGTGTCCTGCAGCGGAGACGTGATCTCGCCACCGGCGGCCAGGGCGTCGAACTTCGCGGTGGTCTCCGCCACGTCGTCGAAGTCGAGCACGACCTCGACGTTGCTCACCGTGGAGGCTTTCTTGTCCGAGGGCACGTCGCTGATCATGACTTGGCCACCGCCGATGTGAAGGAGCGCGTGCATGACGCGGTCCTTGTCCGCAGCCGGACACGGGGGCATGCCGCCACCGGGCGGAACGTCACCGAACCGCATGACCGCGCCGCCCTCGATCTTGGCCCCCAGGGCCTTCTCGTAGTGCTTGATAGCCTTGTCCGCCGTGCCGCTGAAGAACAGGTACGGGGTAATTTGCTTGATCGCCATGGCTTCCTCCAGTTGGAAATGCCCCGACCTTTCGGGGCCTCGTCATTCACGTCTAGACGTCGAACGAAGGGTCGCCGGATCGACAGCGATGTGTCCCCCCGCGGACGATTTTTTTCTCGCACGTCCCTCGGGCTATTTGGAACCCTGAATGTCTCCCGTTGTGCCGTCTTTCAGCAGCCGGTCCAGGTGCATCCGGATATGGGCCGCCTCTTGTACGGTCGCGGCGAGCGCAATGGCGCGACGAAAGGCCGTGCGCGCTTCGGCGTCGCGCCCGAGCTGCATGAGGAGCGACCCCTTGACCCCGAAGAAATAGAAATAACTGGAAAGATGTGGTGCCAGCGGCTCGACCATGGCGAGTGCCGCCTCCGCGCCATGCACTTTGGACGCGGCCACGGCCCGATTGAGGGTGACCACCGGGGAAGGCTGCAGATTCTCCAGCACGGAATAGAGGCGATCGATCTCCGCCCAATCGGTGTCCTCGATGCGCGCGGCGCGCGCGTGCATCGAGGCGATGGCGGCCTGCATCTGGTACGGACCGGGGCGCTGGTGGCGCAAAGCCTTCTCGATCAGGGCGAGGCCCTCGAGGATCAACGTGCGGTTCCACTGGGTGCGATCCTGCTCCTCGAGGAGCACGATGCTGCCATCCGGCGCCACCCGCGCCGCGGCACGCGCGTGCTGCACGAGAAGGAGCGCCGTGAGGCCGAGCACCTCGGGCTCGCCCGGGAAGAGACGCAAAAGCAGCCGCGCGAGGCGCACCGCCTCGTCGCAAAGTGGCGCCCGTGCCGCCACGTGCTCGCCGGTGGCCGAGTAGCCCTCGTTGAACATGAGGTAAATCACCGCGGCCACCGCCTCGAGGCGCTCCTCGCGCTCGCGCGCGCCGGGTGCCTCGAAGGGCACGTTCGCGGCGGCAATGCGAGCCTTTGCCCGCGTGATGCGCTGTTCCATGGCCGATTCGGTCACCAAAAAGGCGCGGGAGATCTGCAGGACCGAGAGCCCGCACACGACGCGCAAGGCCAAGGCAATTTGCTGCGTGGCAGGCAGCTCCGGATGGCAGCACACGAAGAGCAGGCGCAAAATGTCGTCGCGGTAATCCGCGCCGTCGAGGCGCTCGGCCAGATCCTCCTCGACGTCGCCCACATCCGAAAGCGCGTCCTCGTCGGACAGCTCTTTCAGGTGCTGCTGCCTGCCGCGGCGCCTCACGGCGTCGATGGCCACGTTGCGGCCGACGAAAATGAGCCAGGCCACGACATCGCGTGGTGGACCGTTTCGCGGCCAGTTCTTCAGGGCGCGCAGGCACGCTTCCTGGTAGGCCTCCTCGGCCGCGTCGAGGTCGTGAAAATACCGAAGCAGCGCGCCAATCGCCTGGGGGCGGGCGGAGGTGAGCGCCGCATCGATCCAGGCGATGTCGGTCATGCGAGGCGGCTCCCTGGATTGAAGACGGCTATCGGGCGGATTTCGTAGGCGCCCTCGCTGCTGCTGGCTTTTCCCAGGTCACGAGCCACCCCGATGGCCTCCTCCAGGGAGGCGCAATCCACGACGTAAAAGCCGAGAAGCTGCTCCTTCGTCTCCGCAAACGGTCCGTCCAGGACGAGTGGCTTGGCGCCTTTGCGCACGGTGGTCGCCGCGGTGGTCGGAAGCAGCCGGGCTACGGGCCCGAGCTTTCCTTTTTCGGCCAGGGTCTGCTGCACAGCAGCGAGCCGCGCCATGGTGGCCGTCTCCTGGTCCGGGCTCCAGGAACCGACGACCTCTTCGGAGTCGTAGCAGAGAATGGCGTAGAGCATGGGAAACCTCGTCTTTCCCGTAACGACGAACGAAGATGGCGCGGATCGACAACCTTCCGACGAAAAAGTGATCCTCAGCCGTACGATCCTGTGATCGCCGGCCACCGGGTTGAACATTTACCTACGGCCCGGCATCTGTCCGCCGAAGCTTCCTTCCTTTGCCATCCGATGAATACCCTGGCGGGATTGGATGACATTGCGCAAACGCCGCAGTGTCTTACCCACAACAATGCGCCCAAATACGATTTAAATTTCTATTTTGCATTACAGGGAAGGATGTTCCTTGCCTGCGCGTAAATCCTAATTAGACAGGAGCTGCTCGCGGCGGCTCCCGCCCCTCCTGTCTGCCCATTTCTTTCCCGACCTTCTTACGTCGCCGCCTTTCTTCCTACTTTTTTGCGGCACGTCACCCATCCGAGGAGAACCATCCCGATGAAGCGTCTCTTGTTGCTTTCGTTGTCGCTCGCCATTGCAGCAGGCTGTAGCAGCTCTCCCGACCAATCTTCGCCCGGGTCGGACCAGGAGCTCAGTGAACAGGCCGCAGCCATCGCCATCGATCCGTACAAAGAGCTGATGATCGTGCACCCCAGCGTGGTGAACGATCCGTCCCGCACGAACAACATGACCGGCGGCCACTGGGGTTTTCGCTGGATCATGGAGCGTCTGGCCTCCAACAGCGGCATGGCCCCTGGCGTGTTCGTCGAACATTGGTTGAAGCAATTCCACGACACCGCCGTTCCCGGGAAAAACCTGCCCCTGCGCGATCGCAAGGGTGTGGACGAGCTGCTTTCCAAGTGGAAGCGCGATGGGAGCGGCCGGCTCGATCTGCGGTATTCGCCTTTCAAGCTGATTGCCATCACGAACCGCATCGACAAGGGCACCACCCTGGGCGACATGGGCGAAGGTCGCTTCGTCTTCGGCCTGGTCGATCCGGACAAGTTGGGCGATCCGGCCAATGCGCAGACGGCCACGCCACTCTCGATGACGGTGATCTTCGAGTTCCATCTCCCCGGCAAGCCCACCACGCCAGAGAAGGACAATGCCCAGCGGCAGAAAAATGCCAAGAAGTGGCACGCGCTGGGTAGCCTGCCCTTCGGCGAAGGCTACAACCACGAGCTGCAGCTCATCACGGACGCGTTCGTGACCACCTATGGGCCGGATTCGCTCAATCAGCTGCGCACGAACGAAATCGCGCTCGGCGGCCCCGGTTTGATCCGTGGGGAGCCTGGTCCCTACGACACGAACCAGATCTGGGAGCTGCGCGAGTACAAGATCGTCGGCGGGAAGCTGACCATTGCGCCGGTGCAGGCCACCGCGAGCGACGTTTGGGTCAAAGACGCCACGTTTGGACAATTCCTGCTCGACAACCGTGATGCGGTGCTGGCAGGCAAGGTCAATCTGGGCGAGTTCGCCGGTTACACCGCCTCGGAGGACTTTGCGCGGACGCGTTGGGAATTCCCCTCCGTCAATAGCACAACGTACCCGGAAGACGTCCGCTCCGCCTTCGCCAAGGGCACTTGCAACGGGTGCCACAATGCCGAACAGGCGAGCTTCCCCGCCCCGCAGTTTCCGGAGGGCGGTCAGCTTGGCTTCCTTCACATTTCCCCCTTCCACCAGACCACGCGGCCCTCGACGGATCCCCTCGCGGGCACCGAGAGCGTGAGCGCCTTCCTCAAGGACAAGGACATTCCGCGCCGCGTAACGTTCATGAAGGGCATTCTGGACAACGTGTCGTCGACCGTCGGCGAAACGAAGTTCGGCCACTAAGAGTCGGTCTCGGGGGGACGTTGCTGCGCTTCGTGCACGAGCGCGTGCGCGTGAACGATCACGAACACGTGAACGGTCACGAACACGAGCTCGTGATCGTGCTCGTGTCCCGTGATCGTCTACGTGTTCGTGCACGCGCACGCGCTCGTGCACGAAGCGTCAAACGCTAGAAGCGCAGCAGCATCCCCTCACCGAAATACAAATCATGCAGTGGATCTACACGGCTGCCGGCCTGTTGGTCGGCTTCACGGTTGGACTCACTGGAGTGGGCGGCGGCTCGTTGATGACGCCCATTCTGGTTCTTGCATTCGGCATCTCACCCGCGGTCGCGGTGGGAACCGATTTGCTTTATGCATCGATTACGAAAGCGGGCGGCACCCTGGTTCACGGGCGCCGCGGCAGTGTCGACTGGAAGGTCGTCGGCTGGCTCTCCGCGGGCAGCCTTCCTGCCGCATTCGCGTGCATCCTCTTGCTCAGGAAGCTCGGCGTCGACAGCAAGCATTTCTCGTCTGTCGTCACGTACACGCTCGGCATCGCGCTTCTCTTTACCGCCGTCGCGGTGCTCTTCAAAGAGAAATTGCGCAAACTCACCACCGGCAAAGGCGAGTGGCGCGAACGCTGGCTCGTTCCGGCGACCATCACCACCGGCGTCGTCCTCGGCGTTCTCGTCTCCATATCGTCCGTCGGTGCGGGCGCCCTGGGCATGGTGGCGCTTTGCTTTCTCTATCCGGAAAAGCCCACCGTTCAGAACGTGGGAACGGACATCGCGCATGCCGTGCCGCTCACCGCGATCGCGGGCCTCGGCCATGCCTTCATGGGCAGCGTCAACGTTTCGCTCCTGGGCAGCCTGCTGCTTGGCTCCCTCCCTGGCATTTACCTAGGCAGCCGCGTGAGCACGCACGTGCCCGACAAAGTGCTGCGCCCCATTCTGGCGTCCATGCTGGCCATCATCGGCGGCCGCCTCGTGTTCTGACGGACGGGATCTTCATGAGTGACACGAAAATCGACACCACCCTTGCACTTCTGAAGCGCATCGAAGCGGATTTCACGCCCGCGGCATTTGCCAACAGCCTGGGCGCGGAAGACATGGTGCTCACCGATCTCATCTCCAAGGCCGCCCCGAAGATCGAATTATTCAGCTTGGACACGGGGCGGCTGCCGGAGGAGACACACAAATTGATGCGCAAGCTCTCCGAGCGCTATCCGCTGCGCATCCGCGTCTACTTCCCCGACAGCCGCGACGTCGAAGAAGATCTCGCCGCCCACGGTTTCAACGGATTCTACGACAGCGTCGAAGCGCGCAAGGCCTGTTGCCACGTGCGCAAGGTGCTGCCGCTGAAGCGCGCCCTCGCCGGGAAAAAAGCCTGGATCACGGGCCTGCGGCGCGACCAGGCCCCCACGCGCACCGCCCTCGCCGAGCAGCAGGACGACGTCGAAAACGGCTTGGTCAAATTCAATCCGCTCCTCGATTGGTCCGAGGCGGACGTGTGGAATTACATCCGCTCGAACAACGTCCCCTACAACCGACTCCACGATCGCTCCTATCCGAGCATCGGCTGCGCACCCTGCACACGCGCCATCACCGAAGGCGAAGACATTCGCGCGGGCCGCTGGTGGTGGGAGCGCCCCGATCAAAAGGAATGCGGTCTCCACCGAAGGAATTAATCGAACATGAACGCGCTCAAGCTCCCAGAGGGCTGGGAAGACCCCAGCCCGAAGGCCCCCTCCTCCACCCGCCGACGCCGTCTCAGCCATCTTTCGGCGCTCGAATCCGAGTCCATTCACATCATGCGCGAGGTCGCCGCCGAGTGCGCGAACCCCGTGCTGCTCTTCTCCGGCGGCAAAGACTCCATCGTGATGCTGCGCCTCGCGGAGAAGGCTTTCCGGCCGGGCAAATTCCCCTTCCCGCTTTTGCACATCGACACCGAGCACAATTTCCCCGAGGTCATCGACTACCGCAATCGCCGCGCCGCGGAGCTCGGGGAACGACTCATCGTGCGCTCGGTGCAGGACAGCATCGACCGCGGGCGCATCGTGCCCAAGACGCCGGACGAGAGCCGCAACCGCATGCAATCGGTCACCTTGCTCGATGCCATCGGTGAATTCGGCTTCGACGCCTGTTTCGGCGGCGCGCGCCGCGACGAGGAAAAAGCGCGCGCCAAAGAGCGCATTTTCTCCTTCCGCGACGACTTCGGCCAGTGGGACCCGAAGAACCAGCGCCCCGAGCTGTGGGACCTCTACAACACGCGCGTCCACAAGGGTGAACACATGCGCGTCTTCCCGATCAGCAATTGGACCGAGCTCGATATTTGGCAGTACATCGGGCAGGAGCGATTGGAGATTCCGTCGATTTACTTTGCGCACCGCCGCGACGTGGTTGCGCGTGGGAACGGATTTCTCGCGATCAACGAGCTGGTAAAGCCCAAGTCGGACGAAGTGCCGGAAAACCGCATGGTGCGATTCCGCACGGTGGGCGACATGCCCTGTACCTGCGCCGTCGAATCGAGCGCCGACACCGTCGAAGCCATCATTCGCGAGACGGCCGCCACACGCATCACCGAACGCGGCGCGACCCGCATGGACGATCAAGTCGCCGAGGCGGCCATGGAGCTGCGCAAGAAGGAAGGGTATTTCTAACATGTCGGCCGCCGAAATTCGGATTTCCCACCCCGCTGATCACGCGATCGACCTTTTGCGCTTCTCCACTGCGGGCAGCGTCGACGATGGCAAAAGCACGCTCATCGGGCGTCTTTTGTACGATTCGAAATCGATCTTCGAAGATCAATATGCCGCCATCGAGCGCACCACCGCCCGCCGCGGTGGCAGCGTGGCCGATCTGGCCCTGCTCACCGACGGCCTCATCGCCGAGCGTGAACAAGGCATCACCATCGACGTGGCGTATCGTTATTTCGCCACACCGCGGCGCAAGTTCATCATCGCCGACACACCGGGGCACGAGCAGTACACGCGCAACATGGTGACCGGAGCCTCCACGGCGAACCTCACGATCATCCTGGTCGATGCACGCAAAGGCGTGTCGGTGCAGAGCCGCCGGCACGCCGCCGTCGCCGCGTTGCTCGGTATTCGGCATATCGTGGTGGCCGTCAACAAGATGGACTTGGTCGGCTATTCGATGGACACGTTCGAGACCATCAAGTCGCAATTTGCGGCCTTCGCCAAGGCGCTGCACCTGCCGGACGTGCACTACGTGCCCATGTCCGCATTGCACGGCGACATGGTCGTCGAGCGCGGGGACAACCTTTGCTGGTACAGCGGCCCAACCCTTCTCGGGCTGCTGGAGAATTTGCCCGTGGACGACGACGTCGACCAGCGCGCCTTCCGCTTTCCGGTGCAGTTCGTGAGCCGGCCGCAGACGCAGGAACACCACGATTTCCGCGGCTACATGGGGCGCATCGAGGCGGGGAGCGTGCGCGTGGGCGACGACATCACCATCCTGCCGTCGGGCCGTACCTCGCGCATCAAAGAGATTGCCACCTACGACGGACCGCTCCAAGAAGCGTTCGCGCCGCAGTCGGTCACCCTCTTGCTCGAGGACGAAATCGATATTTCGCGCGGCGACATGTTCGTCAAGTCGAACGAACATGCGCACGAGGCGCAGGTGACGCGCGAGGTTCGTGCGAATGTCTGCTGGATGGGCGACGCACCGCTCGATCCGCGGCGCAAGTACCTGGTGAAGCACACCACGCGCACGGTCAAGGCGCTGGTCTCGGGCATCGATCATCGCCTGGACGTGAACACCCTGGCGCGCGAGCCCGCCGCGGAGTTGAAGATGAACGACATCGGCCAGGTGCGTTTCAAACTGCAAGGGCCGATTGCCTTCGACACCTACGACGTGAACCGCACCACCGGTGCCTTCATTCTGATCGACGAGGTCACCAACAACACCGTGGGTGCCGGCATGATCCTCGGCCAGTCGGCGCCCATCATGGCATCGCTTTGATCCCCGGCCTCGCGCTGGCGTTCGGCGTGGGGCTGGCCGCGCTGGGCATCCGGCACGCGCTGCCCCCTTCGCCGTACGTCTCCGACGTCCTCGTGGCCATTGCACTGGGTGCGCTGATCCTCAATACGCCGCTCGGGCGGATGTTGCGGCTTCCGCGGCCCAGTGAGCATGCCGAAACGCACGCCTACGCGAAGGGGCTCGGATTCACTGGCAAGTGGGTGCTGCGTGCGGCCATCGTTCTCATGGGCCTCAAGGTGCAGACGAAGTTCCTTGGGGCGGGAGAGGTCGCGCTCATTCTGGGCGTGGCCGCGGCGTCCATTCCGAGCGCGTTCTTCGTGGCGCATGCCATGGGAGCGTGGCTCGGTCTGCGGCGGCCGCTGGTCGATCTGGTCGCGGGCGGCACGATGATCTGCGGCGCGTCCGCCGTTCAAGCCATTGCACCGGTGGCAGGCGGCGAGCGCGACGATCAGGGCATTGCCATTGCCACGGTCTTCGTCTTCAGCGTGACGGCGCTCTTGGCGTTTCGCCCGATTGCACTCTATCTGGACGTTGACCCGAGCTATGCCGGGTTGTGGGCCGGTCTCTCGGTCAACGATCTCTCCAGCGCCATCGCCGTCGGCCAGCAAATGGGCGGCGCCGGTGATGCGGGCGGGGTCATGGCGGCCGCCTCCAAGTCGGCGCGGGTGCTGCTTCTCGCGCCGACGTTGGTGGCCTTTGCGCTCCTGCGCGGACATGCCGCGGGCGGTGCACGCGTCGACCTTCGAAAGCGGGTGGCCGCGCATCTTCCGGGTTTTCTCCTCGGCTACCTCGCGCTCGCGGCGGCGCGGGCGCTGGGCGATCGCGTGCTCGTTGGAAACACGGCGTGGGCGGCGGTGCTCGATGTGAACCGCGTCCTCGTCGACGTGGCGATGGTCTCCGTGTCGGCGTCCATCGGTTTGCACCTCGAGCTGCGCGGTCTGCTGCGCGCGGGCGTCCGAGCCCTCGCCGTGGGTGGCGTCACCTCGGTCTGGATGGCCGGCGTCACCCTGGCGATGATTTGCGCCGGCGCACACGGTTCGACGTACGCGGTGGTTCTCATCGGCGCAAGTGCTTTGGCCCTGAGCTACCTCTCATGGCGCATCGAGAAAGGCCGTGCTCTTCGAAAGAATGGTCTCCGCGTGGGTGGCAATGCTGAAATGGTCGGCGCCGGGCAGCACCGCGAGTTGCGCGTTCGGTAGAAGACGCGACAACTCCTCACCGTAGGGGGCGGTCATGATGTCGTGATCGCCCATCACGATGAGCACGGGCACCGGGATGGTGCGCATCTCCGAATCGGGAAAGCCTTGAAAGTCGAGGCCGAGCCTCTTCACCTTCTCGACGAGGACGGGCCACTTGCTCGGATCCGGCGCCACCTTCGCGTATTCGTCCCGCATCGACGGCGGCAGCGCCTCCGGGGTGAGCTGCTCCATCTGCTCGAGCAACCCCGGCTGCAAGGCGCGGTTATCGTGGTAGGCGGAAAGGGTCACCATCCGGCGGATCACGTTGGGATGGCGAATGCCGAGCCGCAGGGCCACGATGCCGCCGTCGCTGTAGCCGAAGAAATCGGCCTTCGCGATCCCGAGCCGCTCGAGCAAGACGACCACGTCTTCCGCCATGTGGTCGTAGGTCATGGGCCGATCGATGTCGTTCGTGTGCCCGTGCGCTTGCTGCTCGACGGCGATGACCCGCCGCGTTTTCGCCCACGAGGGCAGGAGCGGCCCCACGCACGATGCGATGGTGCAGAGACCGCCGTTGAGCACCACCAGCGGTTCGCCCTGGCCGCTCTCCTCGTAGTACATCTGCATACCGTTCACGGGGGTGTATTTGCCGGCAGGGTTCGAGCTCGGCGGCGAATCGTCCTCGCTCGAGCCACACCCCGCAACGGTTCCCAGCAGCGCCAACGTCAAGGCCAACCACATTCTTTTCATGAGTCGCATGGGGGTGTCTCCTCTTCACCACGCGTCGAATGGCGGGCGCCCCGATCGACAAGCCTTCTCAAAAGAACTCGCGAACGGTGTATGCAACGACGAGCACGCCTGCAACGTAAGCGGCAGCCACCATGTACGTCAGCTTCGTCGCCCGATCCAGGATGGCGTCGCGGAGAAGCTCGTCGCCACGCTGCGCAAGCTCGTCACGCACGAGCGCGAGATCGACGCCGCCGGTGCGCGCGTTGGCCTCGCGAAACTTCGCCAAGGTGAGGCGCTCGACCTGGCGAAGGGCCGCATCGTGGATGCGCGTGGCAAAAAATCCGCCCTTTTCAGCCCGCTGGCCAAGCATCGCTTGGACGGCACTGCGGAGACGGTGCTCGGCGTCGGCCAAAGGCAACCTCTCGAGGCCACGTGCAAGCTGCCCATCTCCGAGCTTGGCAAACACGCTGCGCACGAGGCGCTCGGCCAGACGAAACCGACCCAATCCTTCGACGAGGGCCATGGCGATGGCGCGCTTCGACGCCAACAGCACCGCCAGGACCGCCCCCGCCACGAGGGCGACCAGCACCGGGACCGCCCAGCGAAGCCACGGAGCGTCGGCACCGGCTGCACCGCGAGAGGTGAAAAACGCGGCGCCGGCCATGACCACCGTCAACGCGGCCATGCCGAGCAAGGTCGTCAAGAAAGCACGCAAGGCCCGGCCGACGAGCGGCCCGACGATTTCATAAGCGCTACCGGCGATTGCACCCAATGGAGCCATGGCTGCGAGGGAATCACCGCGCGATGCAGTCCGTCAAGCGGGAGGCGTTACCTGGCAGGTAATGGCCAAAGGCCGGGTGCCGGAGCATCGTCACCGAACCATGTACACCGCCGACCAGGTTCGCACCGAACTGCGCAACGAGCCGCACGATTTTCTCGACATTGGCCATAGCCAAATAGCCCATTGGCGATTTGGTCGAGGTCCAGATCTCCTGTTCGTCCATGGCTGGCCGTTGCACGCGGCCACCTTTCGCGATTTCGTGCCGCCGCTGGCCGAGCGATTCACATGCCATTTGATCGATCTGCCTCACATTGGCCACACCCAATCGAAGCAGGACGCGCCCACCGGATTGAGCGAACACGCGGCGAGCTTGCGCCGGGTGGTCGACGCGCTGGACCTCACGCGCTTTGCGTACGTGGCCCACGACAGCGGTGCCGTGGCCGCACGGATCGCCGCCAAAGACGATCCGCGCGTCGTCGGGCTGGCGCTGGGTGACACGGAAATCCCGGGCCATGTGCCGCCGATCTTGGAGGCGTACCGCATCTCCGCGCAGATGCCCGGAACGAATCACATTCTGCGCCTTCTCATGCGTCTTCGCTCCTTTCGGCATTCCCGGCTCGCCTTCGGCGGGTGCTTCACGCACCGAAGCAGCATCGAAGGCGAATTCTACGACCTTTTCGTGCGCCCATTGATTGACTCGCACGAGGCCACCGCGGGCCAAATGCTGCTGGCGAAATACCTCGACTTCGGGGTCGTCGAAGGACTCGTCCACGTGCACCGGCGCATCCTCGCGCCGACCCTTCTCGTGTGGGGCACCGAAGACCCCTTCTTCCCCATCGACAAAGCCCGCAACATGGTTTCCCAATTCGGGGGCGGCGCCGAATTGCGCGCAATCCAAGGCGCGAGCCTCTACTGCCACGAGGATCGCGCCGCGGAGTTTTTAGCGCATGTCGACCCTTTCCTCACCCGATGCTTCGAGCGGGGCCAAGGTTAAAGTTTACAGAGATACGTCTGCTCCGCCGTGCACTGCGTGCAGTCGTTTCCATCGCAGGCCTCGCAGGACCACTCGCTGGCGTGGGAAATGTCGTACGACACTTTGCCCGTGCAGCGGAAACGCCGGCCCGTCTCGTAGTGAAAACCGCGCACGGTGACCTTGTTGCCATATCGGGCCACGATCGAAATGTGCGCATTGTAATCGCCGCCGGGGTTGAACGGTTGCGAGAGGCTCGCCTGCATGACGCACGTCTTCTGCTCGGTGTGCAGGCATGTCCACGGAGCGCCCTGCTCCCGCGGCGGCGGCTGGCACGTGAACGGATCGACGCTCAAGGTCATCGTGCCGCCGATGTAGCTGCAGGGCTGGTACCATTTCGTGCAGCAGGTATTCTGAAAGTTGCCACCCGCGCACCCCTTCGTCGCCTCGGGCGCCCAGAAGGAGCCTTCCCAGCGCGTCCCGTCGGGGCATAGCGGATCTTCCACCGAGAGCCACTCGTTGCACGTGCCCCGCGCCGCTTTGCACTCCGCCGAGTCCTCGCAAAAACCCGTGTGTGCAATTTCGGGATCGTGCAGACAGTGCTTCGCGTAGCACTCGTTGATGGCATTTTGGCCGTGCGTCGTGCACACCGGGTCCAGATTGTCCGGGCACTCCTGGCAGCTATTGTCGATTTTCCATTGGCACGTTCCATTTTCGCAAACGGCCTTGCCGGGAGCATGGCCGCACATGCCGCCGGCCGAACAGCCCTTGTCTCTCCACGCCGCGAGCAGCGCATCCAGCTCGGGGCGGTCGTTGCCGGGCGAGACGATTTCGCAAAGGTTCACCGAATCCAAATCGGGAATGTAGGCACACGCCGAATCTTCGTTGCAGCTCCGATGCGATGCGACCCACGTCTTCATCGCATCTTCGATCTCGGGACAGGTTTCCGGCAGCGCGTCAGCCTGGCCTTGGGCCACCGCGAGGCCATCCTCGCGCGCGCCCACCGCAGCCGGGGAGTCCACACGGGAGCTGCAGGCGACGGCGCCGAGCGCCACCAACGCGAGCGAAAGAACGGTTGCTCGGGCACTGGAAGGAATCGTCGAAGGGATACGTTCTCGCATGAGAGCACCTCTCATTTCCGATCATGTCGGAGAGCAAAGCCCGCACCGCCGCGAGGATTCACGGTCGGTGCGGGCCCAGCTCGAGGCGCTCATGTCGCGGGTGGCACAGTCCGCGTCAATCGTGCGCGCGACGGCGACGCCGCGCGAAGGCCGCCAACCCGATCAGCGCGAACAGTCCCGTTCCGCCAAAAGACGACACGCCGGGAGAGATCGCGCAACCGCTCTTCGAGCTACCCCCATCTTGTGCACCGGGATCGCCCGTGCCGCCGTCCTTGTCGCCGCCGCCGCCGCCACCACCGCCACCGCCGCCATCCAACGAGGGAGGCTTGGTGCCCGGTGCGGGTTCGCCCTCGATCCACGGCTCGTGCCCAGCTTCGGCGTAGGCACTCAAAATGAGATCTTTGTGGAAGTCCGTCTTCGTGTAAATGGCGCCCGCTTTCGACCCCGAGCAATAGTCCGGCGGATTCTCTCCCGGGCCACCGCCGACGAGCGATACGACCCCGGCCACGCCGCGCAAGCTCGTGATGACAGGACCGCCGCTGTCGCCGACGCATGCGGCCTCGCCGATGATGACGAACTCTCCTTCGGCAAGAGCGGGATGGACGTCACTCCCTTCGGCGGGCCCCGTTTGGTACACGTTGAGGCCCTTTTTCTGCTGGCGCGTCGACGGGACGGTGCCCGCCGCGGTCATGCCCCACCCCACGGCGGTCATGACGTTTCCTGGGAGCGTGGGCATGTCCAGACGGACCGGGAGGATCTTCGCATTGGGGATGTCCTTGTCCAAAAGGAGCAAGGCCAAATCGTGACCGCACTGAAGGGTATTGCCCTCCTCGGTGATCACTTTCTTTCCACGGGCCGCCGCTTTCGCGCGAACGTCCGCATTCGACGGATCGCCAGGCAGCTTCGCCCCCGTGAAGATGTAGAAGATCGACGGATCCTGGCTACCCGAGACGGCGTTCGAGGCGCATGGGTCCGCCCCATCGGTTCTCACCGCAACGCAATGGCGCGCGGTCAGCACCAGGTTTGGTGCCAACAATGTCCCGGTGCACCGTCCGCTCTTTTGCGTCGATGGATTGTAATCGGCGATCAAGACCACCGCGTCTTGCTCGGCCGTCGAATCCGTCCCGTTGATGATCGACGCCGTATTCGAGCGGCTCTCGGCCTCATTTGGACGACCGTCGCTGCCCTCCGAGCAACCGGGTGCAACGCAAGCCAGAAGAAATGGGAGTAGGTAAGATTTGTTCATCGACACGGACATTGGCAGAAATCACGCCAATCGCGTCAAAGGCACCTTTTCGCGCAGAATACCCATGCGCGCCCGTCACGTGTAAACGGTGACTTTACTTCGACCGGTTTGTCGCCGCCGCACGCTCGAGCAAAAGATCGCGCTCGCGGGCATTGCGCGTGAGCGCGGCGGCACGTTCGAACTCGACACGGGCCTCGTCGAGGCGGCCCAATTTTTCGAGGAAGTCGCCCCGCACGCTCGGCAACAGGTGGTAGCGCTCGAGCGACGCTTCTTGCATCAATTCGTCCACGATGACGAGGCCCTCGGCGGGGCCGAAGGCCATGGACACGGCCACGGCGCGATTCAATTCGACGACGGGCGAAGGCGTGACCTGCGCCAACTGCGCATAGAGCCCCGCCATGCGCGCCCAATCCGTTTCCTCCGCCGTCTTCGCACGCGCATGCACCGCCGCAATCGCCGCTTGCAGCGCATAGGCGCCGTTCGCACCGCCCAGCTCCTCGGCCCGCGCGAGCGCCCCGAGGCCGCGGCGAATCAGCATATGATTCCACCGCGCGCGATTCTGATCCAGAAGCCGAATGGGCTCTCCCGATGGCCCGACCCGCGCGCCCAGACGCGACGCTTGAATCTCCATCAGCGACACCAGGCCGTGCACCTCGGGTTGATCCGGCATGAGCCCGACCAGGATACGCCCGAGGCGCAAGGCATCTTCGCAGAGGCCCGGCCGCATCCAATCGTCGCCCGCCGTCGCGGAGTAGCCCTCGTTGAAGATGAGGTAAATCACCGCCAGCACGGACGACACGCGCTCAGCCAGCTCGGGCCCGCGCGGCACCTCGAAGGGCACCTTGGCCTCCGCGAGCGTGCGCTTGGCGCGAACGATCCGTTGCGCCACAGTCGGCTCGGGCACGAGAAATGCGCGTGCGATCTCCTCGGTGGTGAGCCCGCCCAAGAGGCGCAAGGTGAGCGCGACGCGCGCCTCGGTCGACAGCACGGGGTGGCACGACGTGAAGACGAGGCGAAGCAGATCGTCGCCCACGTCGTCGTCGATCGCGGCCTCGATGTCCGGCACCGTGAGCTCGCGCTCGGCCTCGATTTGATGGCCGATCTCCTCGTGCTTGCGTTCGATGCGCTTGTTGCGGCGCAAGGAATCGATCGCACGGTGCTTGGCCGTTCCCATCAACCACGCGCCCGGATTGTCCGGGATGCCCGACGTGGGCCACTGCTCGAGGGCGGCGACGAGCGCATCTTGCGCCAGCTCCTCCGCGAGGCCGACATCGCGCACGATCCGCGCGAGTCCGGCGATGAGCCTGGGTGACTCGATTCTCCAGACCGCGTTGATCGTGCGATGGGTGTCCGACGCTATCACAGCGGGCTAGAATCGCATTTCTAGCCTTCGCGAGAAAGCGTGAACGTCACTTCTTGGCGGCACCGGATTCGAGCTGCGCACGGAGCTTGGCCTCGTTGTCGCGCAACTCGCCGGTGGGATCGACCGGGGCGAAGTCCTCCGCGTCGAACACCTGACGTAGCTCGAGCTCCGCACCTTCGCCGAATGGCGCGCGCTTGATCCAGTCGATGGCCTCGTCGCGCGATTTCACTTGAAAGAGCCAGAAGCCCGCGACCAGCTCCTTCGCCTCGCTGAAGGGACCATCGATGACGGTGGGCTCCTTGGCGCCAAAGCGGATGCGCGCGCCCTTCGCGCTCGGGTGCAGTCCTTCACCTGAAAGCATCACGCCAGCCTTCACCAGCTCTTCATTGTACTTGCCCATGGCGGTGAGCAGTTCCGCGCTCGGCAGAATCCCGGCTTCCGAATCCTTGTTCGCCTTGACGATGACCATGAATCGCATGTTCGTTCTCCTTCGACCCGTGTACGTGTTCCGTGGCGTATTCATTCGGACGTCGAACGTCACGTCGATGGATCGACACCATCGACAGCGCCAGCACACGTTTTTCGTGCGGGTACGCCGAGCTTGCTATAGTCTAAGCGCAAAGCTTCCCGTTCTATGTTCGACATGCTCTGAAGAAAGATGGCCAGCGATCAGGACCTTGCGGAGTGGGGCCCCGTCAAGAACGGAGCGCGTTCAGAGCATCCCGAGATGGTAGGGGGACGCTACGTCCTTCATGCGCCCATCGCCCGCGGTGGCATGGCGACCATCCACCTGGCGCATCTCCTTGGCGCGCAAGGCTTCCAGCGGCTGGTCACGGCGAAGCGGCTGCATCCCCAGTTTGCCGAGAATCCCGACTTCGTCTCGATGTTCCACGACGAAGCGCGCATCGCCTCGCGGATTCATCACCCCAACGTGGTGCCGGTGCTCGACGTGGTGGCCACGCGCGGGGAGCTCGTGCTCGTGCAGGAGTACGTGCACGGCGTTCCGCTGAGTCATCTTTGCAGCAAAGCCTTTCGCAACGAGGGCGGCAACGCCGGAGCGCCCATTCCGCTCAAGGTGGCCGTCGCCATCGTGGCGGGCGTGCTCTCGGGGCTGGAAGCTGCGCATGAAACGAAGGACGGCATGGGCGAGCCGCTGCACATCGTGCATCGCGATGTCTCGCCGCAGAACGTGCTGGTGAGCGCGGACGGAGTCGCACGCTTGCTCGACTTCGGCATCGCGAAGGCGCGCTCCAGCGGGCATATCACCCGTGCGGGGGTCCTCAAGGGCAAGGTCGCCTACATGGCGCCCGAGCAGCTGCGCAGCGAGCCGGCGACGCGCCAAGTGGACATCTATGCGGCGGGCATCCTTCTCTGGGAGCTCTTGGCCCACCGCCATATGCGCACGCCGCGCGATCAGGTGGCCATGCTCGCCGCGGTGCTGGAGGGAGAGACTCCGTCGCTCCGCGATGCCCTCGCCCTCACACCGGCCGCGTGGACCGTGGCGCACGGCAACACGATCGTTGCGCTCGAGCGGGTGCTCGATCGGGCGCTGGCGCGAAAGCCGGAAGCGCGGTTCGAAACCGCCGCGGCAATGGGCCGAGCGCTGCTCGAAGCATGCCCCGCGGCGACGACGTTCGAAGTCGCCGAATGGGTAAAGGCCGTGGCGTCGGAGTACTTGGTGAACCGGCAGCAGCTTCTCTTGTCGGTGGAGAGCAGCGTCCGGGCGCGCTCGGGATCGTACGAAGTGTCGAAGACGGCGATCCAAGAGATGATGGGCTTCCCCTCGTCCAGCCGGGTCGTCGTCGTGGCATCGGAGGCGCCGAATCGGTCCTTCCGCGCGGCACTGCCATGGATGGTGGTGGCGCTGCTCGCGGGGGCGTTGGTCGTGTTCGTGCCTCGTGCGTGGCCGCAGAAGCCAGCACCGGCGGTGGCGCGGGCTCCGGCGGTCGCGCCGGTGGGATCGGCGCCTGCAGCTACACCCGCACCGGAGTCGGTGCCCACGGAAGCGGTAACCGGTGTCGCCTCCGACATCGCAGCGCCCACGCCGGCGGCATCGGCGACGCCCATTCCCATTCCGGCGCGGCGCGGGAAGCGACGGCATGGTGCAGCGGCATCCGGGTTGGCGGATCCTGCGCCCTCGGCATCGCCGACCTCGGCGACATCGACCGGAGCGGAGGCATCATCGGACCCGTGCGATCCTCCGTTTTATTACGAGGGAACGCGAAAGCTCTTCAAGCCGAATTGCCTTTGACGGGGCTCGTTTTTCGCGACGTCGCGAAAGGCGAGAGGCTCCTCCCTCACGAAGGCAATTCCGCGCGCCGGGCAGCGCGGCCGAGCAATGCTTCTCCGGCGGGCCAGACGGCGTCGAACCAGTGGCGAAGGTCCGCGTCCGTCGCAAGCTCGTGCAGGATGCGTTGCGCTTCTTTCCCGCCTTGCAGTTGGTCATCGTCCGTGGCGACCAGGGCATCGGCAAGCGTTTCAACGGGGAGCGGCAGCGGGAGATCCGGAGTGCGCTGACGGGCGAGCTCACGCGCCGAGGAGAGCGCATCGTGACGGAGGGCCTGGAGCAGACGGACACGGAGCTGTGCGGCGCCGAGGAAAGGATAGGCGCCATTTACTTTGGAGATGCTCCCGACGACGGCGGTGGCCTCGTCGTGGCGGCCCACGGCGGCGAGGGCCGTTGCCCGCTCACTCAAGAGCTGCGGCACCAGGAATTGCCGTGCGATGGCATCGTTCATGACTTTGCGGAGCCCCATATCGCATTCTCCGAGCGCACCCGCGAAATCGGCGCGGCGTAAGGCCATTTGCGCGAGACGGAGCCGAGCAGTTGCCGCGAAACCGGGGAGGATGTTCTTCGCCATGCCTCGAAATGCCGTCGCCGCAGCGATTTCGTCACCGTCCGCCCAAAGACGTTCGATGCGGGATAGCTTGCGCGTTTGGCTCCTCCGGTAGCCCAATACGAGCACGACGATAGCTCCACTCATCAGCACCGGCACGCCGAGCCCTTCCAGCGGATGGGAGGACTCCTCGACGGCTTGCGGCGATTCATTCGACGTATTCGATGGCACACCGGCCGGGAGCACGGCCAGTATGAGGAGCATCATGGCAACCAGGAGCCCCCAAAGAAGCCCCCACCGCTTCCACGCTCCTGCAAAGGGGTGCTTTACGGCCAGCTCCGCCGCGGCGGCATGGGCAAGGCCTTCCTCGGTGCGAAGCGCTTCGACGCCCACAGCCTCCGCCGCCGACGCGGTCGGGCCAACCGCGGGTGCAAACGCGTCTGCACCTGGCACGACCGCCGCGATCCAACTCGCCAGCAAAGGTGCGTCGCCTCGGGGGCCTTCACGTCGGGCCGCCTCGCGGTAAATGGAGGTGGTGCGCGCCGCGATCGAGCGCTGCATGGCCCGCACGATGGCACGCTGCCGGGAATCCCCGAAATCGAGGAGGAGCCGTCGCTTTGCGTCGAGGATCGCGCGGGCTTCGTCGAAGCGGCCTTCTCGAAACAGCAGAATCGCCTCGGCCAACACCGCCCGCGCGCGTGTTTCGGTGCTCGCGAGCGGCGCAGCTTGGATGGCCTGGACGTCTTCGCGGACCCGCACGGCATCGTTGCAGCCCGCCGCGGCCACGGCGCGGATGCCTCGAGCGTGAAGCTCTTGAACAATCTCGTTGAGGCGCTCCAACCACGCGTAGCGACCATCGATGGCGCGACCGGCGTGTTCGATGGCCCCATGCGCATCGCCCCGGTAGAGGGCAATGAGCGCGCGCTGGCTCGCCATGACGCGCAATAGGGGCCGGCTCCGTGTCGAGACGCTGTCGAGGATCGACGCCGCCTCGTCCAAGTGCCCACGCGTCACGCGGTCCAACGCGGTGTTCACGAGCTGGACGGCATGGGTCATGCGCAAGATCCACGCCCCATAACCGATGGCCACCACGCCAAAGGCCGCCACGGGCCATGCGCCCGTCTCGCCCGCGACGAGAACTGGAAATAGTCCCACCGCCATGGCGAGCCCGCCCCCGACGAATGCCCCAATTCCCAGACGACGCACCGGGTTCGGCGGCGGTTTCAACACGGTCCCCATGGCGCGGAGTGAATCGCATCGACGGACAATGTCAAATCGCGACCAGCGTTTCGCGCATGTCCGCGCCTAGGACCACCTGCCCGCGTGGGCGCCTCCGTCAAGGTGGAGGATCTCACCCGAGACGAACGAAGCGCCATCGAGATAGAGCACGGCGTCGGCGATCTCCTCGACGGTTCCGATGCGGTTCGCAGGGCTCAAGGCCGCGAATTGTGCGTGTTTGTCCTTGGGAACCATCGGCGTGTCGATGACGCCTGGGGCGATGACGTTCACGCGGATGCCGCGCGCCGCGTATTCGATGGCCAGCGATCGCGTGGCCGCTTCGATGCCGCCTTTGATGAGCATGGGCAACGCGCTCGGTATGCCGGCCATGGGCTGGCTCGCCAACGACGCGCCCATGTTGACGATGTGCCCCGATTGACGTGGGACCATGTGCCGCAGTGCCGCGCGCGTCATGTGGTAGAAGCCCGTCAGGTTCGTCGACAGGAGCCGCGCGTAGTCGTCGTCGGTGTAATCGGTAAAGGGGCGCCCGATGAAAATGCCCGCATTGTTGACCAGCAAATCGAGCTTGCCGAAACGCGACAATGCCGTATCGACCGCGCGCGATGCCGTGCTGGCCTCACCGACGTCGCCATCGACCAGGGCGAGCTTCTCGGACGCGACGAGCGTGCCAGCACGCGAAGCGTGGCGCGACGTGGCCACGACGTCGTAGCCACGGTCCAAAAGCGCTTTGGCAATACCGAGTCCAATTCCACTGGAGGCGCCCGTGACCAGGGCCACTTTCCCATTCGTATCGTGCATACCGACCTAGGTCGGCAGCCCGTACTTCGTTACAGCGTTTCGTCGATGTACGAACACAGGCGAATGTGCTCGCGCGCACGGTGGACCAGAACGCGCACGTAGCCGGGCGAGATGCCCAGGATTTTCGCCACCTCCTCGTGCGGCTGCTCGTCGAGAAGGCTCAGCATGACGACATTGCGTTGCAGCTTGGCCATGCGCACGATGCACCCCTGGACCCGGGCGAGCTCCTCGGCGTGGGCGACGAGCGCGTCGTGGTCTTCACCCTTGGCCTGGGAGGCCTGGGCCTCGAGCAAAATCCGAGCGCGTCCGTGGCGCACCTGCTTGCTCCGGCGGTTCATCACGTGGTGGCGCAAAATGACCGTGAGCATCTTGATGGCGTCCTCGCGCTCGCGGGCCAGCGCACGCGCCTCGGGCAAGGTCAGAAACGACGTGAAGCTGTCTTGCACGGCATCGAGCGCATCTTCCGCATCGAGGCCGCGCCGACGCGCATACGCCAGCAGCTGCCCGCGATGCTCGTGCACTAGCGAGGTGACCCAGGAGAGAAAGCTCGTGGAGCCGGAGGCATGGGTCATGGGGTCGAGCGACATGGCGTAGGACATGATCCCATAGGTCGCGACGAAGCCATTGGTTACAAAAAATCGAGTACGGCTGCGCTCGTCATCGCGCGCCTGTCATTTGGTGTCATTTGGAGGATGGCGGGAACAACGTATACGTAACGTATACGCATTAAGTTCCACGCAACGCATACCTTATCGAGGTGGCTCCCATGAATGATATCCAGTCGCACCTGGACCGAAGGTGGCCCTTTTCGATCGTGGGCTTCGTCGCCGTCGCGCTCATCGCGAGCTGCGCGTCGCCGAGCGACTACGATCCCGGTCGATGGTCCCCATCGCCCCCCGTATTTTATCCCGGATACGATGGCGGCATTTCCCAACGGGATGGCAGCTCTGACGCCAAAGGGTGCTTGCACGCCGTGAACGGCGCCTGCACCTGCGACGGAGGCACGTGCGAACGTCAGGACAAATTCGTTGTCTTTGGTGGCAGAAATGACGACGACGGCTATCTGGACAGCACCTGGGAATGGGATGGAAATACGTGGTTCCAGCGCAATACCGCAGGACCGTCGGCGCGCATGAGCACAGCGGCCACGCTCGGAAACAAGGTCGTGCTCTTCGGTGGCACCTCGGACAGCGCGCTCGGGGAAACATGGGAATGGGACGGGCATAGCTGGGGCAGGCGTCTCGCGGCCACGGAACCGCCAAAGCGCATGCACGGTGCCATGGCGACACTCGACGTCAACGTCGTCCTCTTCGGCGGCGAAAACGGCAATGCGACGTTGCACGATACATGGGAATGGAACGGAACCACGTGGACCGAGCGCAACGTTGCCGGTGCCCCCCTCGCGCGTTCCGGGCATGCCATGGCGACCCTCGGCAACAAGGTCGTTCTCTTCGGCGGCCGCGGCGAACGCGTCTTCGACGACACGTGGGAGTGGAATGGGACCTGCTGGACCCAGCTCAATGTGACCGGCCCCAAACCGCGCGACGGTCACGCGATGGCGACCTTTGGCAACAAGGTCATTCTCTTCGGCGGCTACGGCGTGAATGCCACCGGCAGCACCACCCGGCTCGACGATACCTGGGAGTGGGACGGAACCACGTGGACCCAACGTTCCCCCGCCGTGGCCCCGAAGGCGCGCGAACTCCACGGCATGGGCACGCTGGAAGGCAAAGTCCTTCTCTTCGCCGGCAGCGACGTTGGGGAGAGCTCCCTGACCTATTTCAATGACCTTTGGGAATGGGACGGAACCACCTGGAGCAAACGCAACGTCGGCACGGCCCCGTCCGCCCGCCACGGTTCCGCGGCGGCCATTCTTCCGTGACGACGAAGAATCCGTGCAGTTGCGCCGCGCGAACGGACCGATTAGAGCCCGGAACATGCCCCAGGCCATCGTGTTCGATCTGTTCGGCGTCATTGCATTGCACCAATCCGTGGAAGACAAGCAGCGACTGGAAGGGCTCGCCGGCGTGGCACCGCCGGCGTTCTGGGAGGCCTATTGGGCGCTGCGCAAGCCGTACGACGCGGGCCAGACCAGTGTGGACTACTGGTCGACGATGGGCGCGCGCCTCGGCGTGACCTTCGACGCGGCCACGGTGAAGGCGTTGATCGATGCGGATCTCGCCAGCTGGACGGGCGTGGATCCCCGCATGGTGGACTTGCTCGGCGAGCTTTCGACAGCCGGACGCACACTGGGACTGCTCTCGAACATCATCGAGGACCTGGTCCCCGTCTTCGAAGCGAAGCACGGGGGCTGGCTCTCGCGGTTCCAGGCGCGCACGTACTCATGCCAAATCGGCGTGGCCAAGCCGGATCTCGAGGCGTACCGCATCGCCGCCTCCCGCCTTGGCGTGGAGCCACGCGACTGCATCTTCATCGACGACAACGAGAACAACGTGCGCGCAGCCCGCGAAACCGGCATGCAAGCGGAAGTGTTCACCTCCCCCGATCAGGTGCGCCGCCTGCTCGCCGTGTAAGCGCACGGGATCGGCCGCCGCGCCGTCGAAGCGAACCGAAGTCGAGGAGGAAGAAGAAGAGAAGCTGCCCCACCCGGCAGCGCTCTCCGGTGCTCTCCATGTCCTCATTTCGCGCTGCTGCCCGCCCCAAAGCGGGTGCTCATGCCATGCTTCCTCGCGTCATCGCACGCCCCTCCCTCCGCATGGCATTCCGCGCCCACAGGGGCGGGCCGCATGGTCGCACTGAAAACGCCGATGCCAACGGCGAGACCGGAGGGGGGTGCCATGGATTCGCGATTCGCGATTCGCGAATCGCGAATGCCCCGTGCCCCCTCCCCCCGAGCCATCGTGTCACGGCTACGGCCGGAGATAGACACTGCCCTCGCACGTGACGAGTGGTGGCGAGAGCCCGGATACGACCTCAGCGCCGGTGAAGATAGCGCGATCGAGCAGGCAACGGCGGCCTGCATCGCGGTGCGGAGAAGTCCCCTTCCGCAGGAATCCCCTCCGAGACAACGGCGGGCGATGTAGGATCGGCGGCATGGCCGCCAAGAAGACGACCGCGAAGAAGAAGGCGACGACCTCCGCGCGCGCTCCGGCGCGGCGGAAAACGCCGCGCAAGGCTCCGGCGGAATCGACGGGGCTCCAGCCGCACGATTGCCTGTTCGACGTCGAGCCGAAGGAGCTCGCGCCCATCCGCGCACGCATCGAGGACGAAGGCGGCTCGGTGCTGGCGGCGTACCGCGATCCGTTGGGCGGGCGCGCGCTGGCGTTGGCGGTGCTGCCCATCGGAAAGATCGAGCCCACGCCGTTCCAGCGCGATCTGTCGGACACGCATCACAAGCGGCTGGCCGAGGTGCTGGTCAAGACCGGACGCTTTCTCGATCCGGTGATCGCCGTGACGGCGCCAGACGCCGCGGGGGGCTTTTGGACGCCCAATGGCCGCCATCGCTTGGAGGCGATGCGCCGCCTGGGAGCGAAGGCGATCACGGCGTTGGTCGTGGCCGATCGCGAGATCGCCTGGCAGATCCTCGCGCTCAACACCGAGAAGGCGCACAACCTGAAAGAGCGCGCCTCGGAGGTCATCCGCATTTACCGCGGCCTGCTGGACGAAGATGGCGCGCGCGCCGAATCGAGCTTCTCCTTCTACTTGGAGGATCCCGCATTGGTGACCATCGGCGTCTGCTACGAGCGCGAGCCCCGTTTCGCCGGCGGCGCGTACCACCCGATTCTGCGGCGCTTGGAGCGCTTTTCCGACGGCTCGCTGGACGAAGCCGTCTCGGTGCACGAGCATTTGGCCACCGAAACGCTGGCCGTCGAGGAGAAGGTCGCCGCCGCCGTGGCACGCCTCAAAGAAAAGGGGCTCACGAGCCCGTACCTGCGCTCCTTCGTGGTCGCGCGCATCAATCCGCTGCGCTGGATCAAGGGCGAGTTGCCCTCGGCCGAGAGCGTACTCGCCACGATGAAGGAGCGTGCCTCGCGCTTCAACGTCGACAAGGTGAAGCAGGAGGACCTGGCCCGCGCCGGCGGTGTGCCGGACGAGGAATCCGCGTAGCGATCACCCTAGGAGCTCGGCATCCGCCTGTAGTGGTAGTGGTGGTGCGTGACGAAGTGCAGGCGCTCGTAAAGCGCGAGGGCCGCGGTGTTGTCGGTCTCGACTTGGAGGTACGCGTTCTCCGCCCCCTGCGCAGCGGCAGCCTCGAGGAGGGCACGCATGATGGCCTGGGCGAGGCCGCGACGGCGATGGGCGGGGTCGACCTCGATGGCCGAGAAGCCCGCCCACGAGCCCACGAGCACGCAACGGCCGATGGCGCGGGCGCGCATCGGATCGTCGCCGGCGATGGCGGCGAAGAGAACGCGCGGGCCTCCGCGCAACACGCGCAGGGCCGGTTCGGCGAGGGCGCTGGCCTTGTGGTAGCGGGCGATCCACGCGGCATCGGGGGAGTCGGTCACCCGCACGCCCCCCCACCCCGCGCCCCCGGGAGCGGTGACGTCAAGGACGCTGGCAATCGTGGCTATCTGGACCGCGACGGGGGCTTCGAGGGTCCAGCCCCGGTGCACGAGCGCGTCGTCGAGGGCGCTCCCGGGAAATACCTGCAGGTACGCGGGGAGCGAGCGCGCGGCGTACCAGCTGCGAACGCGCGCGAGGGCGTCGTCCACCGGCATCCCGGGATCGCCGACGGCGAGAACGGAGTTGGCCCTGCGGGTGAAACCCGCGGAGGCGCGCAGGACCCAGCGGCCAAGGGGCTCGGTCTCGAGGGCCGGCCAGCCTTCCGCCGTGATGCGCGCGAGCGATTCCGCGTCGAGCGGCATCATCCTCAGAGCACGCCCCACTCAGCAGCCTTGAGGACCGCCCGCGTGCGGTCGCGGACGCCCATTTTCGTCAGAATGTTGGATACGTGGTTCTTCACCGTGCCCTCCGCCACGAAGAGCGCCTTGGCGATCTCGCGGTTCGAGTAACCTGCAGCGAGAAGACGCAGGACCTCGCGCTCGCGCGTGGTCAGCTCGGCGGCGTCCGCGGGGCCTTCGGCGGCGGGCTTGGCCAACTCGCGCTCGGCCCGTGCGGTCAGCGCCGGATGAATCATGGTGCCCCCCGCGGCCAGCTCGCGCACGGCGGCCACCAAACGCTCCAAGGTCACGTCCTTGAGCAAGAAACCGCGCGCCCCCGCACGAACCACGGCGAGCGCCGCGTCGTCGTCGTCGAAGGTCGTCAGGATCAACGTCGCCGGCAGAATTCCGCGCTGGGCCAGCTCGGTCACCACGAAGCAGCCGTCGCCCTTCGGCATGCGCATGTCCAAGAGGAGCACGTCGGGCCGGACCTCGTCGACGACGCGCAACGTCTGCTCGCCGTCGCCCGCCTCGCCCACCAGCACGATGTCGTCCACCAGCGCGAGCAACGTGCGGATCCCCTCCCGCACCAAAGTGTGATCGTCGGCCAGGACCACGCGAATCACGACGCATTCTCCTTCAGCCCCGAGAGCGCCGGGAGCCATGCGCTCACCACCACCTCGCGCGAAGGCTCGGCGGCCACGCGAAGCCATCCACCGAGCTCCTCAAGGCGGGCCCGCATGCCCGACAGGCCGCACCCCGCCCGCACCACTCCGCCCGGGCACGTGCCATCGTCGCGGGCGTCGACGGTGATGTCCCCATCGTCGCCCTGGGTGATGCGGACCCATAGATTTCGCGCGCCCGCGTGGCGCATCGTGTTGGTCACGATTTCCTGGACGCAGCGCAAGATGCAGTGCCCGCGCGCACCATCGTCGATGCACAGCGCGTCGGGCATGGCCAGATGCACCTGAAGCCCCGGGACGTCTTCCACCAGGGCATGCAACGCGGTCCGCAGATCCGGCCCCGGCGATGCGCGCATCGCGCTCACCACGTCGCGCACGTTGTGCAGCAGGCGTGCGCTCACGTCCTTCGCCTTCGCCACGTGCGTGGCCGCCCGCTCCGTGGAAACGTGGGTCGCCACCTCGAGTTGCAGCCCGAGCGCGGTCAAGTCGTGGCCCAGCACGTCGTGCAGCTCGCGCGCGATGCGCGTGCGCTCGTTCACGCGGCTCGTTTCCTCCAGCAGCGAGCGCGTGGCCCGCAGCTCGGCGTTGGTGCGCGCCAGATCGTTGCGCGCCTCGGCCTCGCGCCGGGCCGCGTACACGGCGACGGCGGCAAACGCCTCGCCCGCGCCAAAGGCGATGACCGTCGAGAGGCTCTCGCGAAGATCGAGACCTTTGCCGTGCGTGCACACGATCACGAACATGAGCAAAATGCTCTGAAAGAGGATGAGCGCGACCGTCCCGACGGGGCGCAGCACCAGCGCCGCCTGCGCGGCCACGATGACCAAGGAGAGCGACGCGAAGTGACATGGCTGCAGCCAGGCCATGGCCAGCATCGCCGGCGTCATGAGCAGCAGGCCGCCCATTCGCCGGCGCCGATCGCCTTCCGGCGCCGCGGACGCAACATGAAACGCAAAGACGAAGACGATGTATGCCGCGGCCCAAGCCAATAGCTCGCCGTCCCACTCGGTGTGGCGATCGATCAGCGTGGGAATGGCCACGACGATCAGGAGCAAGTACCCCACGATGCGCAAAGTGCGCGCAATGCCCATAAAGAGCAGTGTAGTCCAGTGTGAACCGCTGGACATGTGCCAAAAGTCATGATCGCGAGGGCCCCGGCCGGATCATGACTTTCGGCACATGGCCCCACGGCCTTTCCCGCGCTCAAAGTGTGCCCTGATGGGAGGCCTTTCAATGAAATTCCGATTCGATGCAGCAGCAGCCCTGGTTTCCGTCCTTGCGGGCTGTACCGCCTGCGCGTCCGAGCCGCGTGCAGGCGCGCCGGCAACGACCACGACGGGCACGACGGCCACCGCGACGCCGGTTGCGTCCGAGGCCAAGATTCGCGGGGCGCTGACCGGCACCGTGCGCACGGACAAAGAACGCGCCCGCGATGGCGCACGGCACCCGGCCGAGACGCTTTCCTTCTTCGGCGTGCGCGAGGACGCGTCCGTGCTCGAGTTGTGGCCGGGCGGCGGTTATTACACGTCCATTCTGGCGCCGACGCTGGCCGAGCGCGGAAAGCTCACCGTGACGCACTTCGATCCGAACGGCGACCCGAAAGCGTACGGCACCAAGAGTACACTCGAGTTGTTCGCGCGGCTCGACAAGAACCCCGAGGTGTTCGGCAAAGTGGGCCGGCAGCAGGTCGCCACGCCCAACGTGAACCTCGGGCAGGCGGCGAGCTACGACTTCGTGCTCACGTTCCGCAACATCCACAATTGGATCGAGGATGGCTTCGCCGACAAGGTCTTCGCGGAGGCGTTCCGCGTGCTCAAGCCGGGCGGCGTGCTGGGCATCGAGGAGCACCGCGGTAAGCCCGGGATGAGCGTCGAGGCGATGAACAAGACCGGCTACGTGCCCGAGGACTACGTGCGGCAGCTCGTCGAGCGCGCGGGGTTCCGCTTTGCGGCACGCTCCGAGGTGAACGCCAATCCGAAGGATACGACGGACCACCCGAACGGCGTCTGGTCGCTGCCGCCCTCGTTCGCGGGCAAAGACGTCGATCGCGAGAAGTTCGCCGCCATCGGTGAGAGCGATCGCATGACGTTGCGCTTCACCAAACCATGACGATGCGGCCGCGCGAGTTCGCGGCCGCCGCCATCGTCGCTGCCGTCGTGGGGGTCGTGTTTCCATACGCGACCCTGCGTCTCGGCTTCGGACCGAACGTGTCGATCGTTTCGACGCTGCTCGGATTCGTCGTCTTGCGCGCGACGGGCAGCTCCGGGCGAACGTCGCTCCACGTGGCCTGTACCGCGGGGGTGGCGGCCGGTCAGACGGCATTCATGGGGGTCGCGCTCGCGGCGTTCGAGATCCTGCGGACGCGCGATCCAGGTCGTTTCACGCTGCATCCGTCGGCGCCGGTGGTCTTCGCGTGGATCGGATCGGCGGGCGCGCTCGGCGTGCTCGCGGCCCTGCCGCTGCGGCGCCACTTCATCGAGCGCGAGAAGCTGACTTTCGCCGGTGGTGCGTGCGCCGCCGAGACGATGCTGGCCCTCGACCGGCGCGATGGCGCGCAGCATGGCCGGAGGGACATTGCGGCGCTGGCGGTATCGTTCGTGTGCGCCTCGGGGTTTACGTTTCTTCGGCCTGCCGCGCTGGCGGTGAGCCCCCTCGGAATCGGCTCGGGCATGCTCATCGGGCTGCGCGTGGCGTTGTCGATGGCCCTGGGCGGCGCCCTCGCGCACGCGTTTCCGGCGCACCTGTTGCCATGGATGGGCGCGGCGCTGGTCGTAGCGGGCGGGCTGACCAGTGCGCTCATGCGGGTGCCCGCGATGCTCAGTGGAATCGCCTCGACGCGCACGGCGGCGGACGTCGGGCGGTATCGCCCCGCCATCGTGGCCGCCGGCGCCGCCTTGGTGGTGCTCTGCGCGATCGATGGCTTCGCGCTTCATCTGTCGGTTCCCATGACCCTGGCCAGCGTGGTGCTGGCCGCGCCGCTGCTCCTCGTGGGCACGCGCGTCCTGGGCGAAACCAATTGGGCCCCCGTGGTTTCGCTGGCCACGCTCGCGCAGGCGGTGCTCGCATCCATCGACCCGGGGAACTTGGCCGGCACCATGGTGGGCGGCGCGCTGTGTGGGGCCATTCCCAATGGCGGGCAGCACATGATGCAGAGCTTTCGCGCCGCCTCCATCGTCGGAGCCTCGACGCGCACCACGGCCGTGGCGCAACTCATCGGGGTGGTGATTGGCGCGCTGGCGCTCAGCGTGACGTACCCGCTTCTGGCGGCCGCACACCCGGGTAGCGGCATCGTCTCACCGTTGAGCGAGGCGTGGGCCACGTCGGCGGAAGCGCTCGCACGCGGTCCGTCGTCGATGCCGCACGCGGTGGTGGTGGCCATGACCGCGGCGGGGGCCGCGGGCGTGGTGCTCGCCTTGCTCGAGCGGCGCTTTGGCCGGGTGATGCCCTCGGCGCCGGCCTTGGGCATCGGCATCCTCGTGCCATGGGGCCTTGCCTCCGGCGTGCTCGCCGGCAGTGCCGCGGCGTGGATCGCGGCGCGGTTTGCACCGCGATCCACGTCCACGCGCGGCGCCGCGGTGGCGTCAGGCCTCGTCGCCGGCGAGGCGCTCGCCGCGTGCGGGATGGCAGCCGTGACGGCGCTCTTGGGCCATTGATTCGCCACATGAATATCCGCTTCTCCTGAAGCGGTTCTTTATTCTGGTCAGAGAATAGACCAGACCAACGACCGCCACGGCGAGGATCGCGTAGCGCAGGATGGTCGCCGCGAACACCGATAGCCCGACCCCCGTTGCCATGGCAGCATAGGCCGCCAGGCAAAGCGGGCATTTCGGCATGAGGGCCAACACCCCGCCCGGGACGATGCAGGCCGCAATGCGCCGGAGGCTCATGGGGTCAGGCCGTAGCGGTCGTGATGGCGAATCCACGCCATGGGGCGCGGCAGCCCGGCCTCGTCGCGACCTTTGGGCACCAAATCCAGGTACGAATAGGGCACGAGCACGTGCTCCGGCCCGCGACCGAACGTCGAGTACGTGTGAAAGACCTCGCCTGCGTCGTTCTTGATGAACGCGGTGAGCCCGGGCGCCTCGTCGGCGGGGAATCCCTTGTCGGCATAGTTGTAATATGCACTACCGGAGGCAAATTCCTCTTTGGTGAACGAGACATGGTAATCGAAATTGAAACGATTCCCGTTCGACGAAACCCACTCGAATTTCCACCCCATGCGCTTCCGAAACGCTTCCAGGCGCTCGATCGGTGCACGGGATGCGACCACGAAGCTCACATCGCGATTGGCCAAGTGCACGATCGATCCATCGAAGTGATCGGCGGCCATGGAGCACGTCGGGCAGCCCTCCTCCCATTCCGGGCCGAACATGAAGTGGTACACCAGAAGCTGCCTGCGCCCGCCGAACAGATCGGACAAGGACTTTTCGCCCTGGCGGCTGGTGAATGTGTACGGCCTTTCGACTCTGACCCAAGGCAGTTCGCGGCGCTCCTCGGCCAGCGCATCGCGTTGCCGGGTCAGCTCCTTCTCCTTGACGAGCAGCTTCTTGCGGGCCAAAACCCACTCTTCGCGGGAGACGACCCGCGGGTGCGTGTTCGTTGCCATGATGAATCCTCCTGAGGACGAGACGACGCCAGGCCTCGAAAGGATTCGCGGAAGAAAATATTTCGCGCCGCCCGCATCCTTTGGCCCCCGACGAACGTCCTGGGAATAGGTACGGAAATGACCACCCCTTTCGAATCGTTCGAGCAACTCCTCGATGAGCTACGGCCCAAGCTGCATCGTTACTGCGCACGCATGACCGGCTCCGTCGTCTCGGGGGAGGACGTGGTGCAGGAGGCGCTCCTCAAGGCGGTCGAGAGCTTCCCAAAGATGGATCTGGTCGATCACGTCGAAGGGTGGGTCTTTCGCATCGCCCACAACACCGCGTTGGATTTCTTGCGCCGTCGCGCGCGCCAAAACGCCGCCTTTGCCGACGAGGATCCGGACATGAGCATCGACCCCAACGCCGCCGCGGACACCCGCCCGATCGCCGCCCAGCACTTGCGCACCTTCATGCGCCTTCCGGCCGCCCAGCGCAGCACGGTCATCCTGATGGATGTGCTCGGCTATTCCCTCGAGGAGATCGGCACCGTGATGGGCGCGAGCCTTCCTGCGGTGAAGGCTTCCCTGCACCGGGGACGGACGCGCCTTCGCGAAATCGCGGACGAGCCGGACGAGCTTCCCCTCCCCGGGCTGTCCGAGCACGAGCGAACCCGCCTCGCCCTTTACGTGGATCGCTTCAACGCGCGCGACTTCGATGCCGTTCGCAACATGTGCGCGGACGATGCACGCCTCGAGGTGGTCACCCGAGTTCGGAAAACGGGCGCCGCGCCCTACTTTACGAACTACGCGAGCCAGAAGGATTGGCGCTTGGCCGCAGGCCTCGTCGATGGCCAGGCCGCCATTTTGGTTCTCGATGCGGACAATCCGTCGGCGGGGCCGCTCTACTTCGTTTTGTTGGAATGGGAGGGCGACAAGGTCGTCGGCATTCGCGACTTTCGCTATGCGCGCTACGCCATGGATGGGGCCAACGTGCATCTTTTGCGCTAGGGCTCTGTCCCGGGTCCATACGGTGAATCGAGTCTGGGGCCCGCAAGGAGATGGGAGGGCTCTCTAGGGCGGGAGGAGGACAAACGGGTGCGTGATCGCGCGCTCCGCGCAATCTCACACATGCTTCTTCTGGCCTTCTCTCTGCCAGATAAAAATGAGGGTAGGAAAAGTTCCGGTGGATGCGAGCAGTTGTTTGCGCAGCTTCACCTAACGAGGAATTCGGCCACCGGTCCGCGCCCGCTGCGCTTCCCATCACCGCCCACGTGTTGTTCCCGATAGCTGGACGCCCTTGGGCGTTGGTTCCCTGCCTTCTCGGGCACGCGGAGGGCTGTTGCCTCCCACTCAAACCTTGCGGCAACCCATCATCCTGATCTGCGCCCTTGCGGGCGAGGTGTTCCGGAACACCTCGCACGAAGGTCTGCCCCAGCGCATTGCCAATGTAGTGCCAATCCGCATCCCACCTGAATACGCGCGAATCCGAGTGCCGCCCCCTGTCCCGGACGATCTGCGCCTTGTCCCGGACACCCCACGAGCCCTCGCTCGAGGAATGACGATGGCGACGCCATCTCCTTGCGGTCGGTTCCATGGACCACATCGTTCGGAGACGAGAGCCTCTCGTCACCGAGCGCGCAAGGATCATCGCGAGACGTCCATCGAGCATGGACCGTTGTCAGCCGGGTTGGATCGAACAGAGGAGATCGGGCGTTTTTCAGTATGTCTTGCCATCTTGAATCCTCCCGATCTGCCGCTCTCCCTGTCCATTCTCCGGTTCGGTTACGACGTCTCTGACGTTTCCGTGGCGCCGCCTCATCGTTCCACCGGGCGAACGATGCGTTCGCGGGCGGGGCATTCTCGTTCCGGAGAGGCCTTCTTATCGTCCTAGGTATGAACGCACTGGATCACGAAGGCATCTTTGCCCAAGCTTGGAACGACCCGCGGTATACGCGGTACGAGATCCCCCCGCTCGACGTCAATCGCGTTCTGGAGGAGCGTTACCGCACCAACGAGCCGCTCCGGCTCACCCGAACGATGTTGTGGGACATGGAGACGAAAAAGTCGCGCCGCCCGGATCGGTACATTCCGTACGTCGTCGCCGCGGGGAGCGCCGAGGCCTGGGACGATCGACCGGCTGCGGATGGCGCGCCCACGTTCGTCCGAAAATCGATGCAGCGACTGTGGCGGCAGCCCGACGTCTACGAGTTGATCCTCGAGCAAACGCGCCTCAATCACGCCACGCAGACGGTCACCTTCATCGGCGCGGCGTCGTACCCGGATCGGAACGGCCAGCTCCTGCACGCAGGAACCGGCCAACCCATCTTCCACGTGGTGCATGGCGTGGGCGGTGAGGAAGACCGCCCGCACAACCGCTGGGAGATCGTGCTCCTCACGGATGCGCGCGACGCGAAGTGGACGGAGCCCTTCGCGCAGATTGCCCGTGATCCTTGGCTACCGGGCTACCTGGAGATCTACATTCGCAACGATCTTGGCATCGACCTGACCCGACGCGACCTCCCTTGATTCACCGCTGCGCACGAGCTCCAAGGCGGCGTGCAAGATTTCGCTCTCTTGTAGAAGGACCAAATTGGCCGCATCGGCCAGCGGAATGAACGAGTCCGCCGAGGCGACCCGCGCGAGCGGCTTCGCACTCAGATCGGCATGGGTGGCGAGAAAGGTGACGATGCCCTCGGACACATTGCCCGAGTGGCGGCACTCGTCCACCACGAGCACGGCCTTCGACTCGCGCACGTGCTGCGCGATGGCCTCCTCGGGCAGCGGCGCGATCCAGCGCAGGTCCACCACCCGTGCGCGGATGCCCTTGCCCTCGAGGGAACGGGCCACGCGCAGGCACATGGGAACGCCGTTGCCGTAGGTGAGCATCACCAGATCCCGCGCGTCCGGCTCATAGACGCCAACCTCGCCCACGTCGATGGCGCGCCCCGGCTCGGGGACGGGAAAGCTCCATGCGCCGTCACCGGGAAAGAGATCGCGCGTGTGGTAAAGGGCAATCGGCTCGACGAAGACACAGACCCGCCCGTCGATGCGCGCGGATGCCATCAAGGTGCGCAACATCCGAACGGCGTCGTCGCCGCGCGATGGGACGGCGACGATCACACCGGGAAGATCGCGCAGCACGGCAAGGCTATCGTCATTGTGGAAATGCCCACCAAAGCCCTTTTGGTAGCCAAGCCCGGCGATGCGCACCACCATCGGGTTCTTGAGGTGTCCGCCGGAGAAGAACGACAGCGTTGCCGCCTCGCCACGGAGCTGGTCCTCGGCATTGTGCACGTAGGCCAAAAATTGAATCTCGGGCACCGGCAAAAGGCCAATTTGGCCGGCACCGATGGCCATTCCCAAAATGGATTGCTCGTCGAGCAAGGTATTGAAGACGCGCCCCGCACCGAACGATTTCCACAGTCCCACGGTCACGCCGTAGACGCCGCCCTTCTCCGCGACGTCCTCGCCGAACACGACGAGCTCGGAGTATTTGCGCATCAAATCGGAGAGGCCCGCGCGGATCGCATGGGCCAGCGTCTTGGGCCCGCCATCGTTGGCGGCCGACGCATAGTCGGTGCGGCGCGCTTCCTCGGCCACCGCATTTTTTCGCGATGGAGCGATTGACGCCATGACGCCATCGCGCGTGCGCAACTTGGGGCGCTTCACCGCCTCGTTCGACAGCGCACGCACCGTCTCCGCGGCGCCATCGATCGCATCGAGAAGCTCACGCGACGACATCACGCCCGCATCGAGAAGTGATTGTGCCGTGAGAAGGACCGGATCACGTTGCTCCGCCGTCGCAATCTCCGCGGCCGCGCGGTATTCGCGATCGGCATCGCTCCCGGCGTGGCCCCATACGCGCTCGCAGCGCAAATGAAGGAACACGGGGGCACGCGTCTTGCGGCATGTCACGACCGCGCGCTCGGATGCTTCGTAAGCCGCCGAAAGATCCCCTCCATCGGCCGCGATGTAGGTCATTCCCGGTGTGCCGCGCATGCGGGCCTCGACCCAACCCTGCGGTGTCCGCACCGAAACGCCGAGGCCGTTGTCCTCGCACAGGAAGAGAACGGGGACGGGAACGCGCTGGTAGGCGGCCCACGATGCGGCGTTGATGGCGCCCTGTGCGGTGGAATGATTCAACGACGCATCGCCGAACGAACACACCACGATGGAGTCCTTCGTCGTGGGCACCGTGCCCTCGTGCAGTCGTCCGAGGGCTCCCAACTTTGACGCGCGATCGATGGACACCGCCATGCCAACAGCCTTTGGCAAATGCGATGCAATCGTGCTGGTTTGCGGAGGAATACCCCACGGGATGCTCCCGAAGACTTTGTGACGGCCTTCGGCGATCGGATCATCGGATGATGCGGCGAGGGAGAGCAGCAATTCGAAGACGCCGGGCGCAGTGCCTTCGCCGGCACGCGCACGGGCGAGAAAGAAAGCACCGCTTCGATAATGAAGCAGCGCCGGATCGGTCTTTCGTGTCAGCGCTCCCAGCGCAACGTTTCCCTCGTGTCCTGCACTCGCGATCGTGTAGTAACCCTCGTTGCGCGCGCGCAGCTCGTGGGCCTCGATGTCCACGAGACGGCAGTTGAGTTGGGCCTCGAAAAGATTGCGCGCCAACTCGTGAGGCAAGCGGAGTGATGGAGCCGTTAGACGAAGTGAACCTTGAGCGACGTTGCGGAGGCTTTCGAGCGAACGACGAGCACGGGCGAGAGGCATGGAATAATTAGGAGCCACACGCCACGCCGCGCAAGATCCGAAGTAGCAAGCTTGAAACGATCCGCGCTTACGGGAAACGTCACATCGATGACGCGATTTGTCGACGGTTCTGTCGCGCGCAGGCCATACATCAATGAACCGTTTCGCAGTTGGGGAGGGACCTGGCTGCGTAAAACAGAATGGAATTTTCGAAGCGATGTCGGAATTCGGTCGCAGACGCTTGCCGTTAACGTTTGCTCAGTCCGGTATATGGTTTGCCCAGCAGCTCGATCCGGAAAATCGGCATTACAACATCGGCGAATACTTGGACATTCGCGAAAGCGTGGACGTGGAGCGGTTCGAAGCCGCACTACGGCGCGCGGTTGCCGACGTGGAGGCGCTGCGAATCCAAGTGGTTCGCGCCGAGTCGGGGCCATGTCAAGTCATCAATGACGATGTGAATTGGTCATTTCGGGTAATCGATTTTAGCGGGTCTGACAACCCTGTTATCGAAGCCGAAGCGTGGATGAAGGCCGATCTCGGCTCGTTTTTCGACCTGACGGCCGGCCCGCTTTTCGCGTTTTCGCTACTGCGAATCGCGCCTGATCGCTTTTTCTGGTTTCTCCGTTGTCACCATATCGCTCTCGACGGATTCGGATTCGGATTGCTGGTGAAGCGGGTCATCGAAGCGTACGCATCGCTTCGCGAGGGCGCTGCGGAGTTGCCCGAACTGCCGGGTCTGCCGGGCTTGCAGGAATTGCTCGAGGACGAAGATCGGTATCGCCTTTCCAGCGAATTCGAGCGCGATCGCGCGCACTTCGTGAAGCGCTTTTCGGATCGCCCCGCGGCCGTGACGCTCTCGGGCCGTCCACCGAAGACCGCACGCGGAGTGCTCTCGCGCACGTGCCACGTCGAGGCGCCGGTTCTCGATCGGTTGCGGACGACGGCGCGCCAAGCGGGCGTGCCCTGGTCCGTCGCGGTGGTGGCGACGGTTGCACTTTACATACATCGGATGACCGGTACGGACGACGTGGTTCTCGGGCTTCCGGTGACCACGCGGCGCACGAAGATCGCCCGCTCGGTGCCCGGCATGGTGTCGAGCGTGGTGCCATTGCGCTTGGCCCCGCGCCCGAGCATGACCTTGCGGGATCTGCTGGAGCACACCGCCGAGGAGATGCGCTTGGCGCTGCGGCATCAACGCTACCGCTACGAGGACCTCCGGCGCGATCTCGACCTGGTGACCGAGGACGTATCGCTCGTCGGCACCATGGTGAACATTTTTCCGTCCGCCTACGACGTGCGCCTCGACGGGCAGCCGCTGGCTGTCCGCAAGATGGCCTTTGGCCCGGTCGAAGATCTGTCGATTCACGTCTACGAAGACGGTGAGGGGCGACTGGTCTTCGACTTTCAGGCGAACCCTGCCCACTACCGGGCCGAGGATCTCGAAGCGCACCAGGCCCGCTTCGTGCGGCTTCTGGCGACCGATTCGGATGCGCGCGGACGTTCACCCATTGGGAAACTCGATCTCACGGACGACGGGGAAAGGGAGCGCGTACTCACCGTCTTCAACGACACCGCACAGGCCATCGCGCCCGCAACGCTGACGGAGATGTTCGGTGCGCACGTACGTACGAGCCCGAACCGTGTTGCCATCGAGTCGCCCGAGGGGACGCTCACGTACCGCGAGCTCGATGCGCGCGCGAACGGCCTCGCCGCATGGATGGTCGAGCGCGGCGTGGGGCCGGAACGCGTGGTGGCGTTGGTGTTGCCTCGCTCGCGCGACATGTTGGTGGCGCAGTTGGCCGTGCTCAAAGCTGGGGCGGCCTATTTGCCGATCGATCCCGATTACCCGGCCGAGCGCATTCGCTTCATGCTCGACGACGCGAAGCCGGTGCTGAGCGTCGAGGGCGCCGACTTCGCAGGGCCGTTGGGCGAGCTGGGCGAGTCCGATACCCCCCCGGGTATCGCCATCGTGCCGGGGAATCTGGCGTACGTCATCTACACCTCCGGTTCCACCGGGAGGCCGAAGGGCGTGGCGGTGAGCCACGCGGGGCTGGCCAGCTTCGCCGCGTCGGAGGTCGAGCGCTTCGCGGTCACGGCGGAGAGCCGGATCCTGTGCTTCTCGTCGCCGAGCTTCGATGCGTCGGTCCTCGAGCTCTGCATGGCGTGGCCGCAGGGTGCCACCTTGATCGTGCCGCCGCCGGGCCCGCTGGCCGCCGAGCACTTGGCCAACGTGCTGCGCGATGGGCGCATCTCGCATACGCTCATTCCGCCGGCCGCGCTGGCGAGCATCCCCGACGCGTTGGCGGAGACCTTGCCCGCGCTCGAGACCTTGATCGTGGGCGGCGATGCCTGCTCCGGCGAGCTCGTGGCCCGCTGGTCCAAAGGCCGGCGCATGGTGAACGCCTATGGGCCCACCGAATCCACGGTGGTCGCAACCACCAGCGAGCCGCTGAGCGGCGCGAGCAGCCCGCCCATCGGCCGGCCCATTTGCAACACACGCGTCTATGTCCTCGACGGTTCGCTCCGGCCGGCCCCCATCGGGATCGCGGGCGAGCTGTACATCGCAGGGCAAGGGCTTGCGCGCGGCTACCTCGCGCGCCCGGCGCTGACGGCCGATCGCTTCGTGGCCGACCCCTTCGGGGCGCCCGGCGCACGCATGTACCGCACGGGCGATCTCGCACGCTGGACGGCGTCCGGCGAGCTCGAATTCGCCGGGCGCGCCGACCACCAGGTGAAGGTCCGCGGCTTCCGCATCGAGCTGGGCGAGATCGAAGCCGTTCTCGCACGCCATGCCGACGTCACCCAGGTTGCGGTCATCGTCCGCGAGGACGCGCCGGGCCTCAAGCGCATCGTCGCGTACGTCGTGCCTGCGACGCCGGCGATGAAAGACTGGGCCGGCGCCGACGCGCTTCGCGCCCACCTCGCCGAATCGCTGCCTGATTACATGGTGCCCTCGGCCTTCGTCGCGCTCGGGGCGCTGCCGGTTTCCCCCAACGGCAAACTCGATCGCAAGGCCCTGCCCGCGCCGGATCTCGCCGCCGGAAGCTCGCAACGCGGCCCGCGAACCCCGCAGGAAGAGGTCTTCTGCCGGCTCTTCGCCGAGCTGCTGCACCTGCCCTCCGTCGGCATCGACGACAGCTTCTTCGACTTGGGCGGCGACAGCATCGGCTCGCTGCAGATGGTCGGGCGTGCGCGCACCGCAGGCCTGGTCATCACCGCCCGCGACGTCTTTCAGCACCGCACGGTGGAGGCCCTCGCGGCGATCGCGGGCGTCGTCCAAGCGTCGGACGGCGCGTCGGGCGATCCCCTCGCCTTCGCCTCCGGCGATCAGATGCACGTGATCCGCGCCGCGCGCCCCGACGTGGTCGACGTGCTGCCGCTCTCCCCGCTCCAAAAGGGGCTCCTGTTCCACGCCCTGTACAACGACAGCGGCCCCGACGTGTACTCGGTGCAGCTCCGCCTCGAGCTGACCGGCCAGCTCGACGTCGTGCGCATGGAGGCGGCGGCCCGCGCCCTCGTGGACCGGCACCCGAACCTGAAGGCTGGCTTCCTCGTCGATGGCCTGGAGCAACCCGCGCAGTTCATCCCGGGCAAGGTGCACCTTCCCTGGACGATGCACGATCTCTCGGCGCTCGAACCCGAGGCGCGCAAGGCCGAATTGACCCGGATCTGCGCGGAAGATCACGCGCGTCGCTTCGACATGGCCAAGCCGCCGCTCCTTCGCTTCACGCTGTTTCGCATGCAGGGAGGGCAGGCGGGGCTGCATCAACTGATGCTCACGAACCATCACATCGTGCTCGATGGTTGGTCGACCGCGGTGCTGCTGCAAGAGCTCTTCGCGCTGTACCGCACGGCCGCCGGTGAAGATGCGCGGCTGCCCAAGCCGACGCCGTACCGCGAGTACCTCACGTGGATCTCCACGCGCGATCGCGCGTCCGCCGAGGCCGCGTGGAGCCAGACGCTCGCGGGGGTGGACGAGCCGACCTTGCTCGTGCCCGCGGATGCGAAGCGCAAGCCCATCATGCCCGGGCAGGTGCGCATTGCGCTGCCCGAGGAGCTGACCGCCGAACTCCAGCGCGAGTCGCGCGGGCGCGGCCTGACCTTGAACACGGTCGTGCAGGGCGCGTGGGGCATCGTCCTCGGCCGGCTCACGGGGCGCTCGGACGTGGTGTTCGGCACCACGGTGGCGGGCAGGCCCCCGGAGATCCCCGGCGTCGAGTCGATGGTCGGCTTGTTCATCAACACGGTGCCCGTGCGCGTGCGGCTCGATCCGGCGGAGCCGCTTTCGAGCATGCTGGCGCGGCTGCAGGATCAGCAATCGGAGTTGATGGCCCACGAGCACCTGGGCCTCACCGAGATCCAGCGCCTCGCCGGCGGGGCCGAACTGTTCGACACCCTCGCCGTCTTCGAGAATTATCCCATCGACGAGAAGACCAAGAGCGGCGTCTACGGCGATCCGAGGATCACCGACTTCGATGGCGGCGACGCCACGCACTACCCGCTCACCATGGTCACCTTGCCGGGGCCGCGGCTCGAATTCCGATTCGGCTACCGCCCCGACGTGCTCCAGCCGAACGTGGTGGAGGGCATCGCCGAGCGCATGGTTCGCGTGCTCACCGACGTGGTGGCCGATCCTTCGCAGCCCGTGGGCCGCGTCGGGCAGAGCGCGGCGCTGACGCCGGCCGAGCGGCAGCGCGTGCTCGTCGAGTGGAACGACACGGATTGCCCGGTGCCGCAGCTCACCTTGCCGCGGCTCTTCGAGTCGCAGGTGGCGAAGACCCCGGAGACGGTGGCCGTGCGCCCCGATGTGTCGTACGCGGAGCTGAACGCGCGGGCCAACCGGCTTGCGCGGCTGCTCATTGCGCGGGGTGCGGGGCCGGAGCGGTTCGTCGCCCTGGCGTTGCCGCGCTCCGTGGACTTGATCGTCGCGGCGCTGGCGGTGTGGAAGGCGGGGGCGGCGTACCTGCCGCTCGATCCGAATTACCCCGCCGATCGCCTGGCGTACTTGCTCGACGACGCCAAGCCCGAGGTGGTGCTCACCACGCGCGAAGTCTCCGAGCGCCTTCCGCCGGCGCACGCCGCGCACCTGCTTCTCGACGATCTGCATACGGTGGCCGCGCTGGCGGCGCACTCTTCGTCGAACGTGAGCGATGCCGAGCGCGTGCAGACCTTGCGGGTCGAGCATCCGGCGTACGTGATTTACACGTCCGGATCGACGGGGCGGCCAAAGGGCGTCGTCGTGGCCCATGACAACGTCGTCGCGCTGGCGACGTGGGCGCGGATGCAGTTCGGCGCGTCGGATCTGTCGCACGTGGTGGCGTCGACGTCGCTCAACTTCGACGTCTCGGTGTTCGAGATGTTCTGCCCGCTGCTGATCGGCGGCAGCATCGAGGTGGTGCGCGACCTGCTCGCGCTCGGCGAAGCTCGGAACGAGCCTTGGAACGCGAGCTTGGTCAGCGGCGTGCCCTCCGTGTTTTCGCAGCTGCTCGCGCAGGATTCGCTGGCGGTTCGCGCGGGCACGGTGGTCCTCGCGGGCGAGGCGCTTTCGGCCAAAACGGTGCGCGCGATCCGCAAGGCGATGCCAGCGAGCCGCATTGCGAACATTTACGGCCCCACCGAGGCCACGGTGTACGCGACCGCGTGGTATGCGCAACCCGACGCCGCTGAAGAAGAGACGGCGCAGGAGCAACCGCCACCCATCGGTGGCCCGATCACGAACACGCGCGTGTACGTGCTCGACGGCAACCTGCAGCCGGTGCCCCCGGGCGTCAAAGGAGAGCTGTACATCGGCGGACGCGGCCTCGCGCGCGGGTATTTGCACCACCCGGATCGGACCTCGGAGCGCTTCGTCGCGAACCCGTTCGAAGGACCGGGTTCACGTATGTACCGCACCGGCGACGTCGTGCGCTGGAGCGCCACGGGCGAGATCGAATACCTCGGGCGCTCCGATGACCAGGTGAAGATCCGCGGCTTCCGCATCGAGCTGGGCGAAATCGAAGCGGCCATCGGCCGGTATCCGTCGGTAGTCCAGGCTTGCGCCGTCGTTCGCGAAGATCGACCGGGCAACAAGCTTTTGGTCGGCTACGTCGTTGCGGCGAGCGGCGCCGAGCCGATCGAGACGGACGCCTTGCGCGCCTTCGTGGCCAAGGGGCTGCCGGAGTACATGGTGCCGTCGGCGTTCGTCGTGCTGGAGGCGTTTCCCCTCACGCCGAGCGGCAAGCTGGATCGCAAAGCGCTGCCCGCACCCGATTTCGCAGCGGCGGCGGCCTCGCGGCGCCGTCCGCGCACGCGGCGTGAGGAGATCCTGTGCGAGCTGTTCGCCAACCTGCTCAACGTGCCCGACGTGGGCATCGACGACAGCTTCTTCGATCGCGGCGGCGACAGCATCGTGTCCATCCAGCTCGCCGCGCGAGCCCGTGCCGCAGGCCTGATGATCACGCCGCGCGACGTCTTTCAACACCGCACCGTGGAGGCCCTGGCGGCCATCGCGGGCGCGGTGCAAGAGACCGCGCCCACCGGCCCCGCGCGCTGGGTCACCAGCGAGCAAGCGCGCATCGTGCGCGAGGCGAAGCCCGACGCGGTCGACGTGTTGCCGCTCTCGCCGCTGCAGCAGGGACTCTTGTTCCACGCGCTGTACGACGGCGGCGACGACGGGCGCGACGTGTACACCGTGCAGTTCCGGCTCGACCTTCAAGGTCAGTTGGATGCGGCACGCCTTGCCGCGTCGGCCCGCGTGTTTCTCGATCGCCACCCGAACCTGCGCGCAGGCTTCTGGGTGGAAGGGCTCGAGCAACCGCTGCAGTTCGTCCCCGGGCAGACGTCCCTGCCCTGGGAGGAGCACGATCTGACGCACCTCGAACCGGAGGAGCATGCCCGCGAGCTCGCGCGCATCGTCGACGAAGATGCCGCGCGACGCTTCGACATGGCCTCGCCGCCGCTGCTGCGTTTCACGCTGATCCGGCTGTCAGCGGACCATTACCGCTTCTTGGTCACCAACCATCACATCTTGCTCGATGGATGGTCGATGCCGCTGCTTTTGCGCGAGATCTTCACCCTCTACGAGCGCCGCGCCGACGATCGCGAGCTGCCGGCGACCACACCGTACCGCGATTATCTCACCTGGCTCTCGACCCGCGATCGCGAGACCGCGAAGCGCGCCTGGGCCACGGCGTTGGCCGATCTCGACGGGCCCACGCGGCTCACGGGGGATGCCCCGCTCAAGGGCTCGCTCATGCCCGTGCGCGTGGTCACGCAGCTGTCGGAGGAGCTCTCCACGGGCCTACGCGACCGCGCACGCGAGCATCGCGTCACCCTGGCGACGATGCTGCAGGCGGCGTGGGCCATCGTGCTGGGCATGTGGACGGGTCGGGACGACGTCGTGTTCGGCACCATCGTGTCGGGCCGGCCGGTGGAGGTTCCCGGCGTCGAGTCGATCGTGGGCCTGTTCATCAACACGCTGCCGGTGCGGGTACGGCTCGCGGCCGAGCAGTCGTTGGGCGAATTGGTGGCGCGCGTGCAGGACGACCAGTCCGCACTGATGCCGCACCATCACGTCGGCCTGTCCGAGATTCAGGGCGCGCTGTTCGACACCCTGGTGGTCATGGAGAACTTCCCCCTCGACAAGGGCGCGATGCCCTTCCAAGAGGAGGCGCTGGAGCTCACGGCCATCGATGCGCAGGACGCCTCGCACTATCCGCTGAGCGTCGTGGGCGTTCCCGGAACGCGGATGCAAGTGCATCTGAATTACCGCGAGGATCGCTTGGAGCGGCCCGTCGTCGAGGCGCTGGCCGAGAAGCTTCACCAGGTGTTCGCCCTTCTGGTGGACGAACCGTCGCGGAAACTCGGACGGATCGATGCGTTGAATCCTACCGAGTTGCGCCGCATCCTCGTGGAATTCAACGAGACGCGCGCGCCGCAGGAGTTCCCGAATCTGCTGACCATGTTCAGCGAACACGTTCAGCAAACGCCGGACGCCATCGCGGTGGAGTTCCCCGGCGGGAAGCTGACGTACCGCGAGCTCGATGGGCGGGCGAATCATTTGGCGCAGCAGCTCATCGCCCGCAACGTCGGCCCCGAGCGGCTCGTGGCGGTGCTCTTGCCACGTTCGCCCGAGATGATCATTGCGCAGCTGGCGGTGCTCAAGGCAGGGGCCGCGTACGTCCCGGTCGACCCGGATTACCCGGCCGAGCGCATTCACTTCATGCTCGCCGACGCGAAGCCGGTGCTCTCCATCACGGGCGCCGACTTCCCGGAGGTGCGCGGCTTGCCGCGCCCGACTTTCAACGCAGCCGGGTTGACCTCGGTGGGCACGTCCGATGCGGCGCCTCCGCTGAACCTCCATGCGGGGAGCCTGGCGTACGTCATCTACACCTCCGGCTCCACCGGCCGGCCCAAGGGCGTAGCCGTCACCCACGCGGGCCTCGGCAGCTTTGCCGCCGCCGAGGTGCAGCGATTCGCCGTGACACCCCGCAGCCGGATTCTCTGCTTCTCGTCGCCCAGCTTCGATGCATCGGTTCTCGAGCTTTGCATGGCCTGGGCACGCGGCGCGACCTTGGTCGTTCCCCCGGCGGGCCCACTGGCCGGCGAGGCGCTGGCCTCGATGCTGCGCGAGCAACGCATTTCGCACGCGCTCATTCCGCCGGCGGCACTGGCCAGCGTTCCCGAGTCCGCGGCCGCGGAGTTGACGGAGTTCGAGACGCTCATCGTCGGTGGTGACGCCTGCTCCGCCGAGCTCGTGGACCGATGGTCCAAGGGCCGCCGCATGGTCAACGCGTACGGCCCCACGGAGTCCACGGTGGTGGCCACCACGAGCAGCCAGCTCGTGCCGTCGAGCGGTGCGCCGGCCATCGGCCGCCCCATCTTCGGCACGCGCGTGTACGTGCTCGACGCGGCCCTGCGACCTGCGCCCGTCGGCGTTCCCGGCGAGCTTTACATCGCGGGCCAAGGCCTTGCGCGCGGCTACCTCGCGCGGCCTTCGCTCACCGCGGAGCGCTTCGTGGCCGATCCGTTCGGCACACCGGGCACGCGCATGTACCGCACGGGGGATCTCGCGCGCTGGACCGAAGACGGCGAGCTCTACTTCGTGGGACGCGCCGACGGCCAGGTCAAGGTCCGCGGCTTCCGCATCGAGGTCGGCGAAATCGAGGCGGTCCTCACGCGCCACGCGCAGGTGCGCCAGGCCACCGTCGTCGCACGCGAAGACACCCCGGGCATCAAGCGCCTCGTCGCCTACGTCGTTCTGCGCGATCCCGGCGCCGTCGACGAGCTGCACGCACACCTGGCGGAGTCGCTGCCCGACTACATGATCCCCACGGCCTTCGTCGCGTTGGAGGCCCTCCCCGTTTCGCCGAGCGGCAAGGTCGATCGCAAGGCCCTGCCCGCACCGAGCCTCGGCGCGCGCACCTCGCGCCGCACCCCGCGCACGGCGCCCGAGCGCATCCTTTGCCACTTGTTCTCGGAGATTCTCCACGTCGCCAACGTCGGACTCGACGACGGATTCTTCGAGCTGGGGGGCGATAGCATCCTCTCGATCCAGCTCGTCAGCCGCGCCCGTGCCTCGGGGCTCGTCTTCACGTCGCGCGACGTCTTCCAGCAGCGCACCGTCGCCGCCCTCGCGGAGTTCGCCGGGGCCACGCTCTCGGTGGAGGCACTCGATCGCTTCGTGCCGCCGGACGATGGCATCGGCGACCTGCCGCTGACGCCGATCATGCACTGGATCCGCGAACGCGGCGGGCCGATCGACGGGTTCTTCCAAGCGATGCTCTTGCAGGTTCCGCCCGGAGCCAACGCCGAAGCACTCACGGCGACCTTGCAGGCCATCGTCGATCACCACGACGCCTTGCGCATGCGCCTCACGCGAAGCGAGAACGCGTGGAGCCTCCACATCGCCGGCCGCGGCGAGGTGCCCGTCTCCCTGGCCGTGGTCCGCACGAGCGCCATCGACGAAGCGGAAATCACCGCGCAGACCAAGGCCGCCCAAGCGCGGCTCGCGCCGGAGGACGGCGCCATGCTGCAAGCGGTGTGGTTCGATACCGGCGCCTCACAGGCGGGGCGGCTGCTCCTGGTGCTGCACCACCTGGTCGTCGACGGCGTGTCCTGGCGCATCCTCGTCGCGGACTTGGCACGCGCGTGGGCCGCGATCACGCAGGGGCAAGAGCCCGAGCTACCGGCCGTGGGCACGTCGTTCCGGAGATGGGCGCTGCGGCTTCGCGAGCTCGCCACCAGCCCGGCGCGCGTGCGCGAGCTCGATGCTTGGGCCGCGATCCTCGAGCCGCCGGATCCGCGCCTCACACGCGAGCCGCTCGATCCCTCGCGGCACACGGTGGGCTCGTCGCGCGCGCTCAGCTTGACCATGACGCCGGAGCGCACGGCACCTCTTCTCACCAAGGTGGCCTCCGCGTTCCACGCGGGGATCAACGATGTGCTCCTCACGGGGCTCGCGGTGGCCGTCGCCGAGTGGCGACGCCGCCGGGGCATCACCGATCGCACGGACGTCTTGCTCGAGCTGGAAGGCCACGGCCGCGAGGACATCGTCCCCCATGCGGATCTTTCGCAAACGGTGGGCTGGTTCACCAGCGCGTTCCCCGTTCGCCTCGATCCGGGCACGATCGCGCAGCCGCTGCGCGACATGGGCGGCGCGCTCAAGCGCGTGAAGGAGCAGATGCGCGCCATCGCGGATCGCGGCATCGGCTACGGCATCCTTCGGTATTTGAATCCGGACGCGGCGAGCCGGATGGCGGGTGCAGCCTCTCCGCAAATTGGGTTCAACTACCTGGGTCGATTCCCTGCGGTGGCGCGGCGCGCCGATTGGCTTCCGGCGCCCGAGGCGGGTGGATTGAGCGGTGGATCCGATGCCGGCATGCCGGCCGGGCACGCGCTGGAGGTCAACGCGGTCACCCTCGATCACGAGAACGGCCCACACCTCACGGCGCACTGGTCGTACCCCGAGGGGCTGCTCTCCGAGGTGGACGTCCGCGAGCTCGCCGAAGGGTGGTTCAAGGCGCTCGATGCCCTGGTGGCCCACACGGCGCAGCCCGATGCGGGTGGCTTCACCCCGTCGGACTTCGCGCTCGTTTCGTTGTCGCAGCAACAGATCGACCAGCTGGAGAACGCGCGACCGGATCTCACCTCCGTGCTGCCGCTTTCGCCGCTGCAAAAGGGGTTCCTCTTCCACGCGCTCTACGACGGGGAAGCCCCCGACGTGTACGCGGTGCAGTTCTCCCTGGAACTCGCGGGCAGCCTCGATGGCGCTCGGCTCCAGCGGGCCGCGCAAGCGCTGCTTCGCCGCCACCCCAACCTGGGGGCGGGCTTCTGGACCGCGGGCCTCGAGGAGCCGGTGCAGATCTTCTCGGCGAAGCCTACCTTCGCCTGGACGGAGCACGATCTCTCCACGTTGCACCCGGCCATGCGCCCCACTGAACTGACGCGCCTCCTCGAAGAGGATCGCGCACGCCCGTTCGACATGGGCGAGCCGCCGCTGATGCGTTTCACCCTGATCCGGGTCGAGCGCGATCGGTATCGGCTGGTGCTCACGAACCATCACATCCTGTTCGATGGATGGTCCCTCCCCTTGCTCTTGCAGGAGCTCCTCGTCCTGTATCGGCAGCATGGGGACGACGCCGGTCTTCCGCGGCCGGCACCGTACCAGGACTACCTCGCGTGGCTCGCCGCGCGCGATGCGGAGGCTTCGGCGGCCGCGTGGCGTGAGGCCCTCGCAGGCCTGGACGAGCCGACGTGCTTGGCCCCGGCCTCGGTGGTGCACCACCCCGTGCTGCCCGAGCAAGTGCTGCTCGATCTTCCGGCGGACCTCACGGTGCGGCTGCGCGAGCAGACCCGCATCCATGGCCTGACCCTGGCGACGGCGCTGCAGGTGGCGTGGGCCATCGTGCTCGGCCGGTGGATCGGACACGACGACGTGGTGTTCGGCACCACGGTCGCGGGGCGACCGCCGGAAATCGCGGGGGCGGCGTCGATGATCGGGCTGTTCATCAACACCGTGCCGGTGCGCGTGCGCCTCGATCCGGCGCGGCGCCTGCGGGACGTCGCCAAGGAGGTGCAGGACCGCCAGGCGGAGCTCTCGCCGCACCATCACACCGGCCTCACCGATATTCAGGCGGCGGCGGGCCGCGGTGCGCTCTTCGACACGCTGGTCGTGCTGGAGAGCTACCCCGTGGATCCGGGCGCCCTCCGCGCCGCGAGCGGCGATCTCGAGCTCACGGGCATCACCGTGCGCGATGCGACGCACTACCCGCTGACCGTCGTGGCCATTCCGGGTGAGCGCCTCCGGCTCGATCTGAAATACCGGCCCGACGTCTTCGAGTCGGCCACCGTGGAAGCACTGCGCGATCACCTCGCCGCCGTGCTGACCGCGTTTGCCTCGGATCCCGAGTCCCTCGTGGGTCGAATCGAGCTGCTCCGGCCCGAGGAGCGCCAGCGCGTGCTGCTCGAATTCAACCAAACGGCGCGCGAGCACTCGACCACCACGTGGCCCCAGCTCTGGGCCGCACAGGTGGCGCGCGCCCCCCACGCGATCGCACTCGTCGCGCAGGGCACGTCGCAGACGTACGCCGAGCTCGATGCCCGCACGAATCGCTTGGCGCACGCGCTGACGGAGCACGGGGTCGGGCCGGAGCGCATCGTCGCCCTGGCGTTGCCGCGGTCGGCGGAAATGGTCATCGCCGCGCTCGCGGTGCTCAAGGCCGGCGGTGCATACCTGCCCGTCGACACGGATTACCCGGCCGAGCGCGTTCGCTTCATGCTGGCCGATGCGGCCCCCGCCGCGTTGATCACGCGCAGCGACCTCGTGCCCGCGCTTCGGGAGGCCGGCGACATCTCGTGCCCCGTGCTCGAGATCGACCACATGGCCGCGCGCAATGCCACGCCGCCCGCGGTGAAGCTTCACCCGCACTGCCCGGCGTACGTCATCTACACCTCGGGCTCCACGGGGCATCCGAAGGGCGTCGTGGTCACCCACGTCGGCTTGGCCAGCTTCGCAGCCGCCGAAAGCGAGCGCTTCGCCGTCACGCCCGCGAGCCGCGTGCTTGCGTTCTCGTCGCCGAGCTTCGATGCTTCGGTCCTCGAGCTGGGCATGGCCCTCTCCGCCGGAGCCACCCTGGTGATACCCCCCCCGGGTATCCTGGCCGGCGAAACCCTGGCCTCGGTGCTCGCGGATCATGCCATCACGCACGCGCTCATCCCGCCGGCGGCGCTGGCAACCCTGCCCGAGTCGGCGGAGCTGCCGGCGCTGCAAACCCTGATCGTCGGCGGCGAAGCGTGCTCCGGAGAGCTCGTGGCCCGCTGGTCGAAGGGGCGGCGCATGGTCAACGCCTACGGCCCCACCGAATCCACGGTGGTCGCGACGACGAGCGAGCCTCTGTCGGGCTCCGCGACGCCGTCGATCGGCCGGCCGATCGACAACACGCGCGTGTACGTACTCGATGCGGCGCTGCGGCCCGTGCCGCCCGGCGTCACCGGGGAGCTGTACATCGCGGGCGCGGGTTTGGCGCGAGGCTACAAGGATCGCGCGGCACTCACCGCCGAGCGCTTCGTGGCGAATCCGTTCGAGCCCCACGGCGGGCGCATGTACCGCACGGGCGATCTCGCGCGTTGGAACGATGCCGGCGAGTTGGAGTTCGTGGGCCGCGCCGACGATCAGATCAAGCTGCGCGGCTTCCGCATCGAGGTGGGCGAAATCGAAACCGCGCTCCTCGAGCATCCGGCCATCTCGCAAGCCGTCGTGCTCTTGCGCGAAGACCGCCCCGGGGACAAGCGCCTCGTGGCCTACACCGTCGGCTACGGCGACGCCGATCTGCGGGCACACCTCGCCGATCGTCTACCCGAGCACATGATCCCGTCGGCCTTCGTCCCGCTGGAGGCGCTGCCGCTTTCGCCCAGCGGCAAGGTCGATCGCAAGGCGCTTCCCGCTCCGGATCTGCCGCCCCCGTCGACGCACCGCCGTCCGAGTGCACCGCACGAGGAGATCCTTTGCGGGCTCTTCGCCGACGTGCTCGGAGTTCCCGAGGTGGGCGCCGACGACGACTTCTTCGAGCGCGGAGGCCACTCGCTGCTCGCCGCGCGGCTCGCGGGTCAGGTGCAGGCCACCTTGGGTCTCCCCATGAACGTGCGCACGCTGTTCGAGAATCCGACGGCCGCGGGCTTGGCCGCCGCGTTGGGGACCGCGGACGAGCACGATCCCTTCGACGTCCTTTTGCCGCTGAGAAAGGCCGGAGCCCAGGCCCCCCTGTTTTGCTTTCCGCCCATGATGGGCATCGGCTGGGGGTACTCGGGTCTTCTGCGGCATCTCCCGCCCGAGCACCCGGTCTACGGCCTGCAGGCGCGCGGGCTCGCCCGCGACGAGCAGCTACCGCAGTCCGTCGAGGCGATGGCCGAGGATTACCTCGCACGCATTCGCGCCGTGCAACCGCGCGGTCCGTACTGCTTGCTCGGGTGGTCGCTGGGTGGCACGGTCGCACATTTGGTTGCAACACGGTTGCAAGCATCCGGTGAGGACGTTGCGCTCCTCGCACTTCTCGATGCCGCGCCACAGCCTCCGGGCGTGCGCCCCGACGCCACGTGGGGCGAGCAGGAGACGGTGGAAGCCTTGCGCGAGCTCGCCGGCGGCAGCAGCGCGCTGCAAAGCCTCCCAGAGCGCCAGATTGCCGCTCTCAGCCGTGTCACGGAGAACACGCTCCGCCACGTCGTCCCATCCATCGAGCCCGGGCTGTTCAGCCCGTACCAGGGCGACGTGCTGCTCTTCGTCGCCGGGCGACAGCACGATGACCCCTCCGCACTGACGTCTGCATGGAAACCACACGTACACGGCCGCATCGACACACTTGTCGTCGACTGCGGCCATCATGAGATGACTCACCCCGATCCCATTGCCCTCATCGGCCGAACCATCACCGACAAACTCCGGCACGTCCAGGAAAGGTAACCCTCCCCCCATGGCAACGAATCCCTTCGAAGACACCGAAGCCTCTTATTACGTCCTCGTGAACGACGAGGGTCAACACTCGCTCTGGCCGGCCTTCGCCGAAGTACCCGCCGGATGGATCAAGGTGCACGGTCAAGCCAGCCGGCAATCGTGCCTCGATTACGTCAACACGCACTGGACCGATATGCGCCCGACGACGCTCATCGCCGCCATGTCTCGCCGCTCCTTCGTTCCGCCGGCCGAGACCAGCAAGCCGGAAGTCGCCTACGGCATCGGCTGACCGCCACCCAACGTGCACGGCGCGTCTTCCCCGCGAAGACGCGCCTGGTCGGCTAATCTGATATTTCGAGTTTCATTGGGAATTCATTCCCCCTCTGCTTTACTTCGTTTTCTTGACCTCTCGTTCGACTGGGTCGAGCTCCTTCTACCCGGCTTGCGCAGCGCACGAAAGGTGCGCAGACCGCGGTCAGGGCTCGCGCGGTGTCCAGGCGATATCGAACGTGCACGTGCGGCCACCCGGCTCGAGGGGGCGGAGGAACACCTCGCCCTGAACCTTGCAGAAGTCCAAGGTCGCCCAAAAAGCACCCTGGATGGTCTTTAGGAACATTGGGTCGGAGACCAGCGGGGGAAAACCTCCCAGAATCAGGGTCCCCGTCCCTGGGACGGGCGACGCGAAGGTCAGCTCGCCGCAACCGCCGAAGATCATGTTCCAGCCCCGCGGGGTGAAGCGGAAAATGCCGCGCGGATCGTAGCCAAAGATGCTCACGGCCGCGTCGCGGAAGGGGCGCAGCCAGGTGCGATTGCCCGAGCGAAGGATCGCCTCGCGCCCCAAATCGAGAAGCCCCGCGTCGCCGAGGACGGAGTGAACGGCGGTGCTCAGCCCAATGCCATACTCGAGCGGTACCCACACGAGGCGCGTGGCCTGCCCGATGACCGCGGTTTGCTTCGGGTCGCAGTTCTCGCGAATGGCCGCGGCCATGTGTGGTTGGAGCTCGTCGATCCAGTCGAACGACTCTTGAAGAACCCCCGCACGCATCGACGGCGGAGGAGCGCTTTTGCTCGGTTCTCGCGGATCCTTTCGAGATGCAGGAACACGGTGGTCCGAGGGGCTCATCGACCTCGATGACATCAGAATTCCTCGGTTCTATCGAGTGCCCTTTTGCACGCCGATCACAGCCGGCTTGGCTTCGAATACACGATTCTCAATTGGGAACTTCGTACAGCCCTATTGCCGGAGTGTCCGGTTTCCATTCACGCCGTCGAGGACGCCACGTTCTTCGTAGCAACGAAGATGTACCATTGACAACCACAAGCGTGCCATCGACGGCTCAGCTGAGAAATGGGACCCATTCCATTCGACGCCGGCTTTTCGCCATCTCGAACCCCGGACGAACGGATCAAAACGACATCGCGATGACGCCCCGTCACGTGTCCTCGTGTCCGTACGTGTCGGAGCTGATTGGAGCTGGGCGGCAAGAAGACGTTAATGCAATCGCCGAATCCCACTATATCAGGTGCGCCCACGCTGCTTTCGACCCGTTGTTCCTCTCGAGGAGGTATCGGTCATGCGCTCTCGTTTTCGAAGCATTTCTCCATTCGCCATCAGCGCAGCGTTGATTCTATTGGGCGGCACCGCCATTGCGGCAAGTCCGGGTTCTTCCGGTTTGGGCGATCCGTACTATCCGACCGACGGCAATGGCGGTTACGACGTCGATCATTACGACCTTCATTTGACCTATCGCCCGAGCACCGGCGTGCTCTCGGGAACGACGTCCATCAAGGCCACGGCGGTGCAAGAGCTCTCGGCCTTCAACCTCGATTTTGCGCTGGCCGTGAGTGCGGTCAAAGTCAATGGCGCGAATGCCACGTTCTCGCGCAGCGGGAACGAATACACGGTGACCCCGGCCTCACCCCTGCCGGGCAGCAGCGCATTCACCGTCGAGGTGACGTATTCCGATACGCCATCCTCGGTTTCCGGCACCACGTGGCGCAAAACCTCCACCGTGGCCATGGCCGTGAACGAGCCGCACATTGCGCGTTACTGGTTCCCCAGCAGCGACCACCCGCGCGACAAAGCCACGTACGACGTTTCGATCGCCGTCCCCGACGATGGCACCACCGTGGTCTCCAACGGTGTGCTTCAAGGCACCGCCATCGAACCGGGCGGCCTCAAACGGTGGAATTGGCATAGCGACACACCCGGTGCCACGTATTTGACCTTCGTCACCATCGGGAAGATTGCGCAGACCTCCACGACGGCCGGCGGGCGCCCCTTCGTGACCGGCTATGCGTCCGACGTTACGGGCTCGAACCTGACCAACGCCAAAACTAGCCTCAATCGGACGCCGGAAATCATCGACTATCTGAGCACCGTCTTCGGCCCCTACCCCTTCGAGGCCATCGGCGGCGTGGTGGTGAAGGGCATCAGCTTTGCGCTGGAAACACAGACGCGCCCGGTCTACAGCGCGAGCTTCTTCTCCTTCGGGACCAGCACCAGCGTGGTCGCCCACGAGAATGCCCATCAGTGGTGGGGCGACAGCGTGTCGGTCGACACCTGGCGCAACATTTGGCTGAACGAGGGATTCGCCTCCTACGCCGAGTGGCTCTGGTCCGAGCACACTGGGAATGGCACGGCGCAGGAGCTCGCGAACTCCACGTACAACTCGCACTCGTCGGGCAGCTCGTTCTGGCAGGTGGTGGTCGCCGAGCCGGGCGCGGGCAACGAGTTCAACTCGGCCATCTACGACCGCGGCGCACTCGCCGTTCACGCGGTTCGCGTGGCCGTGGGCGACACCACGTTCTTCAACATTTTGAAGACGTGGCAATCGGAGCGCAAAAAGAGCACCGGCACCATCGAGCAGTTCATTGCCCTCTCCGAGCGCCTCGCGGGCCGTTCCCTGAAGACCGTGTTCGACACCTGGCTCTTCAAGAAAGGCCGCCCCTCGAGCCCGCCCGGCGCCTCCACCGTCGATGCCTTCGCATCGCAGGCCGATCCACCATCCTTCGCCGAAATCCAACGCACCCACGCGTTGCTCGCCTCGGGCGAATCCCGGTAACTCGATCGGCCGTAGAGATTTGAACAGGAAGACGGGAAGACGGGAAGGAAAGAGGGAAATTTTTGGGTTTTCCATTGCCTCAATGGGCCAATTGAAAATCCTAAAAAATCTTCCCGTCTTCCCGTCTTCCTGTAAATCCCTCTCCTCTTTTAGCCGGTAACGCCTTCGCGACCGTTTTCCAGGCGGCCCGAGAAGCGGCGGTAGAACGAGGGCTCGTCCTCGATGCTGGCTTCGAGGTCGTACCAGCCCTGCGAATCCCCAAGTGGGTCCCACGTGTTCGAGGCGGATTGCCCCGGCTCGAGCACGTAGGTCCACGGGCCATCCTCGCGGTAGTACAGGGCCTTGACGGTCACCGTGACGGCGGTCGCCGAAGCGTTGGTGAACGTCAGGGTCAGCTTGGGCGAGGCGGGATCGCCCCCGAGGGACGGAACCACCTCGACCCCCGCGCTTGGCGCATCGAGGGCGCCGGCGAACTGCGCGAGGAACCGATTCGGCCCGAGCACGGTCAACGCGTATTTTCGAGCGCCATCGGTGACGGAGATGGACGCGGTCGCATTTCCCTTCGGCCCTACGTCGTAACGCCCCGGCGTCGGAAGGTTGAGCGCGTCGTAGGCGAACACCTGCAGCGCCGCATCGCCCTGGTTGTCCACGCTGAGCGAGATCTTGGCGTTCTGCACGTCCACGGTGGCCTTCGCCACGGGTTGGTACGGAAGCGGCCGCGCCTTGCGCGTGCCCGGCTCCTGAATGGGCAGCTTCTGCTTCCCGGGCAACGGCGGCAACGGAGGAGGAAGGCTGCCCTGGGCGTCGTCGGCCTGCTTGCGCAACACGGCGGTGTCGGGCAATTCGGGAATCGACGTATCCTTGGTGCTGAAATCGAAGCAGCTGGTCAAATCGCCGCTCATCGTACGACGCCAATTGGAAATGTTGGGCTCGGCCACGCCGGTCCACTTTTCCAAGAACCGAATGACCGAGGTGTGATCGCAGACCTGCGAATTGACCCACCCGCCCCGCGACCACGGCGAGATGATGAGCATTGGCACCCGAGGACCAAAGCCCACGGGCTTGCCCTCGACCCACTCGCCCGGCGTGTTCGGCGGCGCCATGGGCGGCGGCACGTGGTCGAAGAAGCCATCGTTCTCGTCGTAGTTGATGATGACCGCCGTCTTGGCCCAAATCTCGGGATGGGCCCACAACGCGTTGAGAACGCCTTGAATGTACGCGGCACCATCCACCGGGCGCGCCGTCGGGTGTTCCGTGTACCCGTACGGGGCGACAATCCACGACACCTTGGGCAGCGCGTTCGCGTTGCAGTCGTTGATGAAGTCGGCCAAGACGTGGTTCACGTCCTTGCCCTTGCCGGAGTCCGCCTCCCATTCTTCACGGACGCCGGCGCGATCGGCCAGGTCCTTCTTGGCCGGGTCCTTCAGCGCATCGTGGTAGGCGTGGAAGAGCCAGAGCGGGTTGTCGCCGTAATCGCCCACGAAGGGATGGCCGAACGGATCATCGCCCACTTCGTGGTTCGAATACACCTTCCAGGTAATGCCCTTTTCTTGGAGGCGCTCCGGATAGGTGGTCCATGAGAGGACGGGCTTGTAGTCGGAGGGGTTGCCCGTGGTGGGCGACCCATATTTGCCGTCGGCGTCGATGGTGCCGGTGAAGAGGTGCAGGCGATTCGGCGTGGTGGGGCCCAATACGGAGCAGAAATTGTGATCGCAAATGGTGAAAGCGTCGGCCAGGGCCTGGTGGAAGGGCACATCGGCCTGGGTGAAATAGGCCATGGTCAGCTCGCCCTTGGCGTTGACCCACCCGTCGTTCGCACCGTCGGCCACGGCGTTGTGCTGGTCGCTCCACCCGTGGGCGAGGTCGGCCAGTTGTTGGCCGTTCGTCGTCTTCGTATCCACGTGGAATGGAAGCAGGTATTGCCCATCGAAGATTCGCCACTTGTCCGGTTGATACAGGACGTTTCGCCCCGTGCGCAGGGGAACAGCCGCCCGGTCGGCAAACCCGCGAACGCCCCGCATGGCGCCGAAGTAATGGTCGAACGAGCGATTCTCCTGCATCAAAATGATGACATGTTCGATGTCGGCGATCGATCCGCTGCGCGGATTCGTGGGTGACCCATCGGCCGATGGCCCGTCCGGGTTTCCCGTGGCCGCATCCGGGGAGCCGCCGGGCGGCGGGGTTTCGTCCCCTTCGGAGCCGCAGGCGGTAAGGGCGGCGGCGCCGGCGAGGCCCGCAAGAAAGTCGCGTCGCGTAATATCTTTGGAATCGGTGCTCACCGTCTGCCTCCCGGCGGGTTGCGCCCCCGCGCGACAAGCTAGATGAAATCCATAAATAGGTATCGGGCGCAATATCGACGATTCGAAATCGTCACACGGATTTAGCGCATCCGTTGCTTGCAAAAGGACAACGCGAGGCAACTGTCGAAGGTAGGTGAAAGTTCTCGCGTCTCCGCTGTGCGAGAACGGCGGCAGCGGGACAAAACCGGCGGGACCGGCGCGATGTGTCGTCTAGAAAGCAAGAATCGCCATAACGTCCGGGCGATCCTCGCGCGTGTGACGGACAAAGGCGCCGGCCTCGCCGGGATTGTCGCGCTGCCGCTGCTCGACGGGCGCGCACTCGGCAGACTGGGACAAGCCATCGATCTTAGAGCTCCGAAGGGATCAACCAGCTCCCGGACATGAGGCGCGGAATGGGGCCTTCGCGGCGGGCGGCTGCGTCCCACGCTCTTTGCCAATCGGCCCAAGGGATGGGCCTGTGGCGAAAGAAAAATCGTCGCTCGTCAATGACGGGTGGTCGCTCGACCGGCCATGCACCGCGCACCTGCGGCTCGATGGTTGCGCCCAATTTGACGCCGCGCAGCGGATAGATCACCTCGGTGCGGTAGGTAGGGTCCGGCCAAATCACCAGGCCCTCGTCCGAAATGTCGTAGTGCACGGTGGCGCCAAGCATGGCCTGGATTTCCTCCCGCACGAGGTCGACGCCCGCCAAGTGGTAAAAGCCGGCGAGTGCATTCTCGAAGAGCACGCGGTCGTCCTCCGCGCGCAGCCGGCCCAGAAAGCCGGATTCGCTCACGCTGGCCACGAGCAACCCGGATTGCTCGTCGAAGGCGATTTCGCACGCGTCGTCGCCCAGCGCCGGGCACACGATGCGGATGCGCACGCGGTTCGAGCCGAGAAGGATGCGCTCGACTTCGAGTGGACCGTGGGTCCAACGCGGCGTTTCGTTCGCCGGCGAGTAGAGCAACGCGAGCCACTCTCGGGTGACGAACCGCTCGATGGCCTCGGACACGCTGGAAATGCCCTCGCGAAAACGCAAAAGGGCATCTTCCTCGTCCTCCGCGCGCTGCACGGCACGCCGCAGCCGATCGTAGAGCTTGGGCAACGTGCCCGAGTGGAACCCGGGGACCATCAATCGACCCATGGTTTCCCCGTGGTGGCCAACCCGGACGGGGTGCAGCGATTTCGTTCGGCTCGCGCGGTACAGATTGCGATTCTCTTGGAATTCCCAAACCAAAAAGCCAAATACGCTGGGCAGGAGAAACACCGTGGTCGCGGCCACCGCTCCACCGACGACGGGCCCCAACACGGACAGCGGCGCGTTCAAGGCAGCGAGCATTTCCGGCGAGAATGGCAAAAGCAATTTGTGTGCGACGGTCACCACCGGAAAATGCTTGATGGGATTCAGCTCCGGCTCGACGAGCAATGTCGTGTAGAGCCGCACGACATAGGCAACGACGAACCACACCAGGCCCAGCCCCGCTTTGAACGCGATGGTCGCGCGCCAAGGCTGCTGGCCGACGCGGAACCATTCGTCCACGCGGTGGATGGCCCGCTCGAGGGTGTCCATCAGGAAGCGGAAAAGTCCCGCAATCAGCCGAAAAAGGCCGGGCAGGAGCTGCCCGCGGAGCGTGCGCCACGTGGGGCCGAGCCAATCGAGGGCGACGTCCTCGACGAGGCGCGCGGCACGCGAGTCGAAGGCCCAGCTGGAGAGCGCGAAGAGTGCGAGCGCGGAAGGCAAGGTGCCCCAAAGGGGAAGTGCCGAGAGCGGCGTGACCAGCACCACCAGCGCCGTGAGCATTGCGGGGAACACGATGCGGCGAAGCGCAAAACGAACGGGGCGACTTCGAAGGAACGCGCGCACGCTCGGTCGCGTGAGCACCCACCGCGGAATGCGCAAAAATACGGCGCCGAGCACGCGCGCCACGATGCGAAAGAGGCCGCGGGCCACCCTGCGCGCGATTTCGCTGTGCACCAGCGCGAAGACGAGTGCCGCCGTGACGAGGAACGACACCGGCGTCAAGATGACCGGCGCGGAGCCAACCACCCCGAGCGCGCGGGCGATCGGCGCAATCAAGTGACCGACCCCCTCGAGAATCACGAACGAGCCGCCCAATGGCAAAATCGCGTACAAACTGAGAAACCGCCCGACCCGCGTGCCAAAGGCCACGGAGCTGACCTTCTGGAGAAATCGCAAATAGACTTCACCGCGCCGGTACACACCGTCGAGTCGCGAAGCGAGCATGGCGTCGGCCCGCAGCAAGGGGTCGCCGGAGACGAGGTCGTGCGGCCGGGCCAGATCTTCGAGCTTGAGTTGGTTTCGCGCAATCGCATCGCGCAAGTGCGCAAATTGGATGAAGCCTCGCTCGACGCCTTGGTCGAGAAGCTCCTCGATCAATTTGTATTGGGCAATGCGCTCGGGAAGATTGCCCGGCTGGAGCCCCACCGCCGCGAGCACGTCGAGGATGCGCGGGCGAAGCACGGCGGAGACGTTCGCGTCGGCGCGGTCTTGCGCCCAGCGCAACAGATTGACCAGGAGCTTTCGCTCGCCAAACGCCGGCACCTGCCAGAGCCATCGCATGGCCGAGCGCACGCGCCGCGCGATGCGGATTTCCCGCGTCGCCGGCAGCCCGCGCACCAGCGGTGTCTTTCCGCGCGACAGCGCCCACGTCACCAGATCGACCGCGCGCGGTTCCTCCTCACTTTCGCGCGCGGCCCGTTCCAGCTCCTCGATGAGCCGCGCCGAGGGCCGGCGGGCACTTCGCTCCGACACGGCGCTCGTCGCCACCTCGGTGAGCGCGGCCACCCACTCGTCACGCGAAGGCGGCTGTTCCCCGCCAGGTCCGGCCGGCCGCAACGCCGCCCCCAGCCTGTCGGCAAGGGCACCGAGATCGGCCTGCACGGCGTCGCGCGCCTTGATGGCCATGTCGGGATCCTGCGCCGACACCGCGCGCGCGGCATGGAGCACAGCCCGCGTGACCTGGCCCCGCTCGCGCGCCCGCGAGGACGCGTAGAGAAGCCATTTGGCGTGAAGGTGCGCCGGCGGACGGCGCGGGCGGGACTCCGCGCGCGGTGCCGCCGCGGCCTGTACTTGCGATTCGGTCAACAGCCCCTCGGGCGGACGCACGTCCACGTCGCGTGCGAGCACCTCGTCCACCCGATCCCAATGGAGAAGGCCCGGGAAGGTCATGGGCAAAAGGCCCGGGGCGAAATGCCGGAGCTCGAGGTACAATGCGGCAAACTCCGCATACACCTCGCGATCGCCATAGGGCGGCAGCAACAGATCGTCGTGGCGCAACGTCGCACGGATCTCGTCGAACTCCGTCTGGCCGATGCGATCGATGCACGCGCGGATGGCCGCGTCGGTCAGGGCACCGTCCTCGATGCGCTGCTCGATGCGAAGGTGCACCTGGCCGTGAAACGCCGCGCGCAAAAGCTGGGTCATGAGCTCGTGCGGCGGCTTTTTGGCCATCTCCCGCGGTGCAGGGCGCGCCACGAGGACGACCTTGTCGAGCAAGGCCGCCGAACCGAGCTCCGCCCCGGCCAGGGAGAGCAGCGCGTCCCGTCGAAGCGCGTAGCACCGCTCGTGCGGAATGGAGAACGACAGCCCGTCGAGGTTCTTGTGCGCCTTGATCACCCGCCGCAGCAGCCGAGGATCGATCAACACGGCGCCCGGGAAGGCACGCCTCAGTTTCTCCTCGATGTCGCTCGGATCCATCGCCACGCGTCCTATGACGTGTACCGCCTTGCACGCGCGCCGGCACGAAAACTACGCCTCGGCGGCTTGCGAGCTTGCGCCGGAGGTGTCATCTCCCCTGGGCAACAGCAGTCATCCACCGGGGACCCTTCGAACTTCGGAGATTGAACATGCGTCGTAGATTTCTTGCCATTGCAGCACTCGCGCTGCTTTCCGTGGCATCGGCGGGGCCGTTCGTGCCCGCACATGCGGACGAGGGCACCAGGACGGACGAGACGGACGGGGCCGCATGGCCGACGAGTTTTTCGCTTCCCGACGGCTTTCAGCCCGAGGGCATCGCCACCGGGCCCGGGGCCAAGGCCTATTTTGGCTCCCGAGTGAACGGGGCCATCTACCGGGTCGATCTGCGCACCGGCCAGGGCGCCGTCTTCAGCGCGGGACCTGGAACGCCGTCGCTCGGCCTAAAGGTCGACGACCGAAATCGCCTTTTCGTCGCCGGTGGTGCGGGCGGCAATGCCCGAGTGGTGGATACCTACACCGGCGAGGTGCTGGCCAGCTACACCTTCGCCACCGGCGATACCTTCGTGAACGACGTCGTGCTCACGCGCGATGCCGCCTGGTTCACCGATTCCCGAGTGCCGGTCCTTTACAAACTTCCGCTCTCTGGCTGGCGGCGCACCCTGCCGGATCCCAGCGAGGTCGTGCGGGTGCCCCTCACGGGCGACATCGTCTATGGCACCGGCATCAATGCCAATGGCATCGTCACCTCACCGGATCAGCGTTCGCTCGTCCTCGTTCAATCGAACACGGGAAAGCTGTTTCAAGTCGATCCGGATACGGGCGCGACGAAGCTCGTGGATCTCGGCGAGGAATCGCTGCCCAACGGCGATGGATTGCTCCGTCAGGGCCGCAATCTATACGTGGTGCAAAATCGCTTGAACCAAGTGGCGAAGGTCCGGCTCGACTTCGCGGGCTCGTCGGGCAAAGTCCTCACGCGGGTGACCGATCCCGCCTTCGACGTGCCGGCCACGGTGGCCGCCTTCGGCCATCGATTGTATTTGCCCAACGCGCGGTTCACCACCCCGCCGACGCCAACCACGCCGTACAGCGCAGTGGCCATCGACACACCGTAATTGCACGTAGAGCCTATCCACTAGGAGATTTGAACCGCCAAGACGCCAAGAACGCCAAGGGCTTGGGATTTGTGAAGGAAGCGTTCCTCACCCACCCCATCCATCTTGGCGTCCTTGGCGTCCTGGCGGTTAAATCTCTGCCTTCGACTTTTACCTTAGGCTGCGCGTCGCTCGAGGATGACGGGCACGTCGTGCGATGGGCCGTAGATCAAGCCGGCAATGGCCAGATTGAGCGGCGGTCCCGGGATGGCGCGCAGCCTCGTCCGATGGATCAAATGGGCGAGGACGACCTTCGTCTCGTAGAGCGCGAAGGCCATGCCAAGGCACGTGCGCGAGCCGCCACCGAAGGGAACGTATTGCGTGGGGCGCACCCTCCGGTCGAGAAAGCGCGACGGATCGAAGCCGTGAGGATTCGTCCAAAAGCGCGGATCCCGGTGGAGCAGGTACGTCGAGGTGGTAACCATCACCCCGGCGGGCAAGTCGTACCCGCCGACGCGCAGCGGCTTGGCCAGCACGCGAGCAAAACCCGGTGCAGGATCGTAGAGGCGAAGCACCTCCTTGACGGTGGCATCGAGGTATTTCAGCTCGCGCAGGAGCTCGGGCGTGAGCGCGCGTGCGCCGACGACGCGCGCGAGCTCGTCGCGCACCTGCTCGAGCACGTGCGGGCTCTCGAGAAGCTTGCTCACGGCAAACGCCAAGGTCGTGGCCGTCGTATCGTGACCGGCAATAAGCATCGTCATCATTTCGTCGCGAAGCTCCTCGTCGCCGAGGCCACGGCCGTCTTCGTAGCGGGCGGCGAGCAGCATCGACATGACGTCGACACCGCCCTTGGTAACTTTGGCACGGCGCACGGCAATGTCGTCGAAGAGGAGGCGGTCGAGATCGCGGATGCACCGCGCGACGCTGGCCGTCGGGAGGAAGCGTAGAACGCTGGGCAAGACATCGGTCATGGGCGCGACCTTGGTCGCGAGGAATTCGCGAAACGCAGCGCGATCGCGAAAGAGCATGCCCAGGACATGCATGTACGCTGGCGTGGTTTTTCCTTCTTTGATGAACGTGCGAAGCAGGTCCCGGAATCGCTCTTGCCGGGGGCCGGGCCCGATGCCGAAGACACACTCGAGGATGACGTCCAACGTGATCGTCTCCATCGTGGCACGAATGGAGAACGTATCCCCCGGACGAATCGGGCCCATCGCGCGCTCGGTGATGTGCACGATCTGCTCGAGGTAGGTGGCCATGCGCTCGCCGTGAAAGGGAGGCATGAGCAAGCGGCGCTCGCGCTCGTGCCGCTTGCCATCGAGCAGGATCAGCGAGTGGCGGCCAAACGTGAAGCCGACGGACGCGTTGGCCTCCCCGGTGAGCACCACGTCGGTCGGCGCGGCGAAGATCTCTTTGATCGCGTCCGGCTCGTTGATGAAAACGAGGGGAGGACGGCGTGGAACGCGAACGGTGAACTTGTCGCCGAACCGCTTCGCGCAATCGTCGAGGAATGCAAACGGCTCACGCAAATAGCGAAAGGCTTGCACCGCCGGGTGTGACGAAGGACCAGGGGGAAGCATGTCAGAGACCGCTGCTCGCTCGTTGCACGCCGTTGCGTCCCTTGCGTGCGAGGGACAGGTGGCGGCCCTCGTAGGGCCAGCCTTCGAGCCACGCGGGATCGACACGGCCCACGAACTTGTCGTAAAGCTTCAAGTATTCGAGCGTGGCGCGGTCCTCGCGCACGTGCACACCGCGCGCGTCGAAATTCAGCGTTTCCATGATCGCAACGTCGGCGCCGACGTGTTGCGCGAATTGCGCTCCGGAAACGAGCGACGCGAGGCCATCGCGGATGGGCCCGCGCTTGTGCGACTGGGTCATCACCCCGAACAGCATGCTCTGTGATTCATCCACGGGACAAGCCGCCGCCAGCAATGCGTATTTAGGTTTTTCGTCGATGAATGTCGTCGTGGAGTGGCCGGTGGGCCATCCATGCATCTCGGTCCGAATGGTGCGCATGTTCGCCGTACGCATCATCAGCCACGTGCCCATCACGGTGGAAAGCGTGGTCATGAATTGTCCGCGCGAGCGCTCCGCAAGGGCGGAATCGAGCGCTTCGCCAAAGCTCATATCCGGCAACTCGACCACCGCGTTCGACCCGCACCACGCGTCCGTGTCGATGCCCACCGGCTCGAGGGCCTTGCCTGATTCGGTCTCCGCGCGAAACCGAATCGCCGCGGCCGGCGTACGATGGAACTCGACGAAGTGACGCGCGTCGTACGAATTGGCCACGATGACCGGTACCGGTGTTCGAATCGCGAACTCGTGAACCGACCGCGCTTTCGCGTCATCGTACTGGGGAAAATCTGGGAGCGCGAACCGAGGCTCCGCGCTACCCCACCATGCCCACACGAGGCCGTAGCGCTCGGCCGTCACCATCGGACTGCGATGGGCCGTGGGCGGGATCACGTTGGAGCCAGGAATGCCCACGCACGCACCACCCGCATCGAAACGCCATCGGTGAAAAGGGCACACCAAGCAGCCGTCACGATCGACGTGCCCGGCCGCGAGGCTCGCCCCGAAGTGCGGGCACGACTCCCCCATTACCGACGGCTTGCCTTGGCGATCGCGCCACGCGACCAGATTTTTTCCAAAACGCGTCAGGCGCTTCGGTTTCGTACCGATCTCCGACGATCGGGCCAATGCGTACCAGCTTGCGGCAAAGCTCATGATCGCTCCTCGTCGTTCTTTCGCTGCAGCATCACGTAGCCGGACATGGTCCGAATCCGATTCCTCTTCGAGGCGCCGAGGACCGGGCCGGCGAGCCGCAGGAGCCACGACAGCGGCATCGCCCTCTGCAAGCGCTCCCCTTCCTCCGTCGAATAGCGAATCTTGGTGGTCTTCCACCCCTGCCCCTCGAAGAACGCCACCCACTCGTTCTTGTTGGGATCCCGCCGCCAACGGTCGCTGCTCGGAAAAAACCGAAACGGCGCATGGTGCTCGAGCTGCTTTGCCCACCGTTTGCGAACCCTTCGCATCACGGAAGACGTCGAAACGTCCTGCACCCAATACCGAAAGCGCGGCTGCCCGAGAAGGGCGCGGGAGAGCTCCGCGGCCTGCTCCTCGGTCAAATAGGCGATGACCCCCTCCGTGATGACCAGCACGCACCGCGAGCCTTCCGCGACGCTCTCGAAGAGCGAATCGCGATCGGCCGCGCCGGACAGATCGCAGGCGCGCCGCTCGAGGCGGCATCGCGGCACGCGCGCACGGAGGCGCTCCTCCTTGAAGGCGATCATGTCGGGGAAGTCGGCCTCGACCCAACGCAGCCTCGCAGGAAGATCGAGGCGATACGGGCGGGTATCGAGACCGGCACCCAAATTGAGAACCGTATCGACGCCGCGGTCGTGCACCGCACTCAGAACGAATTCGTCGATGGCGCGGGTGCGCAGGGCGATCCCCCACGCGGTGGCCCGCGCATTGGGCATCGAGCGCGCGATGTCGCGACCCCGCGTACCTGCCAAGACGGCCGCCAGCGGGTCACGAAAGAGGGCGTCACGGCGCTCGGTCTCCATGGCGCGGTAGCCGGCAATCCACAACGCCGTGTCGGCGACGCTCTCGATGCCGGAGCGACGCCGATGGTACTCGACGCTGGGCATCACGCGCCCTCGCCGCTGGACACGAGGTGCACCCGACGACCCTCGTGCGAGCTGCGGCGCCGCGGCGCCCGCTCCCCGAGCCACGCGGGATCCACCCGGCCCACGTAACGTTCGTGAAGCTTCAAATACTCCAGGATCGGGCGGTCCTCCCGCACGTGGACGCCGCGCGCGCGAAGATCGAGCGTATCGAAAATGACGGCATCGGTCGCCGCGGCCTGGCGCAATTGCATGTTCGAAAAGAGGGTGCCCATGAAGTCGCGGACGGGCCCGGAGCGCTTCGTCAGGAGGGTGACGCTCAGCACCAGGCAGCGCGTTTCGTCGATCGGGCAGCCCGAGGTGAGCAGGCTATACTGGGGCTTTCCGTCCACGTACCCGCGGACGTGGTGCCCTGTCGGCCAGCCGTTCACCCGTGCCCGAATGGATCGCATTCCGGCAAAACGCGTCATGACCCACGTGCCCAAAAAGCCACTCAGGGTCGTCGTGAATCCGTACCACGACCGCTCGGCGGAAATCAGCGCGACCGCCTCCCGCAACGTCTGCCGTGAAAGCTCGAGTTCCAGTTCGGCGGCGCACCAGGCTTCCGGTGCGATGCCCTCGGGTGTGAACTCCGCCTCTGCATGCGTCCGCGACCGCGGCACGGCGGCGGAGCGGTGCGTTTCGACCAGGTGCCGCGCGTCGTAGCTATTGGCCAAGACCAGCGGAAGCGTCGTGTTGATGGAGAAGTCGAGCACGCTCCGGCCACGCGGCTCGTCGTATTCGGGAACATTGGGGAGCGAGAACTGCGGCTCTCCGCTTCCCCACCAGCCCCACAGAATGCCGTAGCGTTCCACCGTCACCAGTGGCCTGCGGCGCGCCGTGGCGGGAATCACGTCCGAACCTGGAATCCCCACGCACGCGCCCGACGCATCGAAACGCCACCGGTGAAAGGGGCACACCAAGCAGCCTTCGCGGTCCACATGGCCTCCCGCGAGGCTCGCACCGAAGTGAGGGCACGATTCGCCCATGACGGCGGCCTTTCCCTCGCGATCGCGCCAAGCCACCCAGCGCTCCCCGAAGCGAAGCAACCGTGTTGGCTTCGTTCCGATGTCGGACGACCGAGCCAATGCATACCAACTCGCGGCGTGGTTCATGGTCATCCTCCCACCGCGGAAGCCTGCAGCGCGTCCGCGACCCCGCGCCCGGTACGCACCTCGTCTTTCAAGATGACGACGTCGTCGATCACCAGAGCGTCCAGCCCCGTGGTGTAGAACATCCCCACCGCATCTTGGACCGAGTGGATAATCGGTTTCCCCATGATGTTGAAACTCGTATTCAGCACGATGGGAATACCGGTCAACTCGTAGAAGGCGCGAATGAGCCGGTAATACATGGGCGCGAGCTCCTCGGTCACCGACTGCAGGCGCCCCGTACCGTCCTCGTGAACGACGGCAGGAATCTTCGCGCGCACCTCGTTGCGGAAGACCAAGGTGCGCTCCATGTACGGGGTCATCTGGTAGTCCTCGAAATACTCGGGGCCGAACTCGTGCAAGATCGACGGTGCAAAGGGCCGAAATTCTTCACGGAACTTCACGCGGCCATTGATTTCGTCCTTCATGGTGGGCGAGCGCGGATCGGCCAGGATGGATCGATTGCCGAGCGCGCGCGGCCCGAACTCGGCCCTGCCCTGCATCCAGCCAACGATTTTTCCTTGCGCCAGCAACTTCGCCGTCCGCCGAATGACCTCATCGCCCGACGTATGGGTGAGACGCTGGGACGAATTGAATCGTATTAAGTGCTCCCGTGTCTCGGTCGAAATATCCGTACCGAGGTATGGCGACAAGACCTTCTTGGGCGCCTTTTGCGGCGGATGATCTTCATAATAGGCCAGGAGCGCCGCCCCGACACTGTTTCCATCGTCCCCCGGGGCCGACGGCACGTGCAGCCTCTCGAACGAGGTCTCCTCGAGAATGCGACCATTGTACGAAGAATTGAGCGCGCACCCGCCGGTGAGCACCAGATTGTGCGAAATACCCTGTCCGTGAAGATTCTGGAGCAGCTCCCGCATGATCTCGGAAAACACCTGCTGCCCGGTCCGAGCCAGGTTCGCAGCCTCGATGGGCTTCGTACCCGGTTTGCGTTGCCGGCGAAGCAGAGCCTCCCGAATCTGCCTGCGTTCCCGCGCCGACGCGCTCGGTTTGAGACGGATTCCGTCGACCTTGCAAAAGCGCTTGAGCAGACCGTACACCTCTTTATCGACGTGCCCATACGGCGCAAGGCCCATCACCTTCCATTCCTCGCCCTGCATCGGATCGAAGCCGCAGAGGGCGGTCACGATGGCATAGAAGTACCCAAGGCTGCTCCTTCCTGCGATTTTCGACGAGGGGCCGAGCTCCTCGAGGGCGCCGTTTTTGTAAGCATAGAGCCCGACGGATCCCGTCTCGCCCCACCCGTCGATCACCGCACATGCGGCGTGTTCGAAGGGGCTCGAATAGCAGCCATACGCTGCATGCGTGAGGTGATGTTCATAGCGCCGGATTCGAACCGAATTGCGTATCATGCGGCTGCCGAGCAGGCCCAAGCCCGCCGCGCTGACGCTGTTGCGCATGTAGGTCAAGACGGCATTCATCTTGGGATAGGGCCAGGTGTCGGGCAGGTACCCATCTTCCAGACGGGAGGCCATTTCACTTCCGGCAACGGCCCGTAGCCCTACTCCGATGAGCGCCGCGGCCTCCTGCACCTTCGAGTGCCGGTCGCTGAAGGTGATTCCAGCGACCAATTCCGCGTCGGGATCGCAGTATTTTGCAATGAGGTCCGGCATGCGCAGGAGGCCATCGGGTGGACAATTGAGCGCTCGTTTGTCTTGCAGCGGTCGCTCGATCGCTTCTGCGAACAAGACCTCTCCCTTCGGGCTCACGATGGCGACCGACGGGTCGTGAAAGGTCGCGGATAAACCAACGTAGTATCTGGGCCTCATGTTGCTCCTCTGAGGGACGGCCATTGTGGAACCCGCTCCCATCAATTGGCAATTTCGGTTGTATAGCCCGACGGAGCAGACAGTCAACGAACTAACTCGAGTTAGTTCGGCACCAAACTATTTTTACCGAACGTAAGGCGACGCATGTCTTCGATGTCGAACGACCTCATTATCGCGTGTCCGATCGACGCCACGTTCTTCGAAAAACATGCATTTTGCGCAAATATCGACACCGGCAGGAGGCACCGACAGCGCGGACGATAATCGCCTTATATCGACCGATCGAGTGGAAGCTATCGTGCGCAGAAATCCACGAATGCGTATGCCATCGAAATTTGCGCAAACAGTCCTTAAATCGAATTTAGCGTCGTGTGTCAGATGGGTGACATTCATTTATTTCGTTGACCCAATCGGACTGCGGGCTATATCACCAATTGAAACGCGGGGTGATACCGGTGGTCAAGTTGGAGTCCACTGGACGCGACTCGTATCCGTCTCGAGCGGGGGGATGGGTCCATTTCGTCAATCCGGGCATGACGGGGTATTGAGAATGACGACGAATTTAGCCGAGTTGCCTTTGTCGGACAGCGCCGCACCGACGGGGCTCGACCAGGCATCGAGCCAGGCTTCGAGCCACCTTGGCGCCATCGTGAAGCATTTCCCCAAATGGGCCGAGAAGGCCGAGACACTCACCTCCATTGGTGGTGCGGTACGCGACGAGGTCCATCGCCACGTCGATCCGCGTTACGAGAATCCGCTGGACCGCATGGTGCAATACGCCGTGGGTGCGCCCGGGAAGATGCTGCGCGGGCTGATGCTCGTGGAATCGTGCAGGGCCGTGGGAGGAGATCCGCAGAAGGTCCTGCCGGCGGCAGCGGGAACCGAGTTCGGACACCTGGCCAGCTTGATCCACGACGACGTCATCGATCGCGACGAGACGCGGCGCGGCCGTACCGCCATCTGGCGCAAGTACGGTGTCGACAACGCGATCCTCGTGGGCGATCTGTTCATCTTCTACGCGTACCACTCGCTGGCGCAGTGCCGGAAGACCGTGGGGGCCGAGCGCGTGGTGCGGGTTCTCGAGGTGCTCTCGCAAGCATGCGTGGAGTTGTGTCGCGGCCAGGCGCACGAGGCGCAGCTTGCGGGCGTGTGCTCGGTATCGCGTGAAGAATACATGCACATGGTGCGGGGCAAGACGGGGAGCCTTTTTCGCGTGGCGGCCGAGAGCGGAGCGATCCTCGGGGGCGGCACGGACGAACAGGTGGCCGCGGTGCGCGACTACGCGGAGTGGCTCGGAATCGCCTATCAGATCATCGACGACCTTCTGTCGTACTGCGGAGACGACGCCGTTTTGCTCAAGCCGGCGAAAAGCGACATCAAGAATCGCCGGATCACACTGCCCGTGGTCTATGCGCTCGAAATGGGGTCGACGCGGCAGCAGGACATTCTTCGGAGTGCCTTCGAAGAATACAACGCGGATGCCGAGACGCTCGCGGCCAACTACGGCAAGGTTCGTGAGGTCCTCGAGAGGACGGGTGCGATCACCCGTGCGAAGAGCGTGGCGCTCGATCTGTTGGATCAGGCGCTGCTCCGCATCGGTACATTGCCGCAAAGCGAGGGGCGAACCTGCCTGCAGATGATCGCTCATATGGCCACGCATCGGAGTCGCTGAGCATGCTCGCCATGACCGGGGCAACGATCGACGGAGACAGCGATGTCGACGCGGTCGAAACGGCGATACGACGCGCGACCGACGCACTCTTCCGCGCCCAGCGCAAGGATGGTTCGTGGGTGGACCATCTGTCCTCTTCCGCGGTGGCGACGGCGCCCGCGCTTCTCTCGCTGCACTTGGCCGATCCCGTGCGCCACGCGAAGGCCATCGCCGAAGGATGCGCGTGGCTTCGTGCCACGCAGCACGCCGACGGAAGCTGGGGGGATGCCGTCGTGGACTCGGGCACGCTGAACGCCACCGCGATCACGGTTCCCATCCTCGCGATCCTCGAGCGCGAACGCTCGGTGGATGCCATTTCACGCGGCCTCGCGTTCATCGAGCTCCAAGGCGGTGAGGAGGCCCTTCGCGACCTCGAGCGGTGCTCGATCTTCCCATTGTGTCTGCAGTTCATGGCCATGGCGGGCCTCTATGACGCCGACCGCGTCCACCGCATGCCCTCCGAGCTCATTCTCGTTCCCCAGAGGTTCCGCCGCTGGTTCGCGGTCAGTGCGCCCTGCGTCTATTCCTGGGGCATGATGCAGTCGCGGCAATCTCGCTCGTCGCGGCGGGTCCAATGGCTCCAACGCATCGCCGAGCCGAAGGCGATCCGGTTCCTCGAGCAAACACAAGGCTCCAATGGCGGGTACGAGGAGTCGGCGATCCTCACGGCATGCGTCTACATCGGCCTTCGCAAGGCCGATGTCGGGCACGCGGTGGCCGATCGCTGCCTCGAGTACCTGGTCGAGACGCGGCGGGCGGACGGTTCTTGGCCCATCGACCGCGATCTCGAGCTTTCGGTCACCACGTACATTCTTCGCGGCCTGCATGCGGCGGGCAAAATCCGCGATCCTCGACTCGCGCGCACCGCCGATTGGATCGCATCCGGCCAGCACGATCGACCGTGGGAGGCGACGGGGGCTCCCGCCGGGGGTTGGGCGTGGGCGCGACCTTCGGGGTGGCCCGATGCCGACGACACGGCCTGCGCGACGCTCGCGCTCGAGCGCCTCGGCCGGCCCGAACATCGAGGGGCCGTCGTTCGCGGGTGCGACTGGCTCCTGGCCATGCAAAATAGCGACGGCTCGTGGGGAGGCTTTCTGCGCAACGGTCGCCTGTCGATGGACCAACCTTGCGCGGCATTGACCTCGCACGCCGTCCTGGCGCTGCGCGAGGCGGGCGGATTCGGCCCGCGCGACAAATGCATTCGGAACGCCCTTCGCTATTTCTCGCGCGTCCAACGCCCCGACGGCGCCGTTCCCACGCTCTGGTTCCGCCATTTCACGTGCGGCACGGCATGGGTGCTCAACGCGTATGCCGCGCTCGGCCTCCCGTACGATCCCGTGGCGGTGCGCTGCCGTGCGTGGCTTCTGCGCCATCAAAACTCGGACGGAGGATGGGGAAGTCTGCGCGGTACCGCGAGCACCGTCGAGGAGACCGCGTGGGCCCTCACCGCACTGGCCGCGGGCGGCGTTCCCTCGAGCCACACGCGCCTCGAAGCGGCGGCTCGATGGCTCGTCGAGCACCAAAACGCGGAAGGCACCTGGGAACCGAGCGTCATCTGTCATTACTATTCGCACCTTAGTTACAGCAGCGACCATATTGCGAATGGATTTGCGCTCGAGGCCCTCGGGCGCTTCCATCGCGGGAGGGGTGAAACGTGATGCTCGGGCGCAAGCTGATGGCCCACGTCGAAACGTGGCGACCCTACACGTCGTTCTACTCGGGGCTCCTGGCACTCGCGAGCGCCACCCTGGTGCATCGCGGTTTGCCGGCGCCCGGGAAAGCCGCGTTGATCTTCATCGTGCCCACACTCGGATGGCTCGCCGGCCTTTATGGCTGCGATTATTTCGACCGAGAGCTCGATGCCATTCAAAAGGCACACCGGCCCATTCCGTCGGGGAGAATCTCTCCGAAGGAAGCCTTCGCGTGCATGATGGGCTGCATGTACCTCGGCCTCCTCGGGGCCGCGTACCTCGGTTTCGCGAACGTCGTTCTCTCCGGCGGATGCATGGCCGCGTCCGTGGCCTATGCGCTGATCGCAAAAGGGCGCGCCATCGCGGGCAACATCATGCGCGGCATTCCCGCAGCCTTCACCGTGCTCTTCGGCTTTGCAGCCGTCGATGGCCTAGGCCGCGCAGGGATCGTGGTGCTCGTGTTTTTCCTCCACGACATGACGACGAACCTGGTCGGCGCCATCCGCGACGTGCACGGAGACCGCGAGGGCGGCTGCATCACCGTGCCAGTCCGTTACGGGACCAACGCCGCGGTGCGCATCAGCATCGGGCTGCTCCTCGGCTGGCAGCTCTTCGCCGCGACCTTGCCGCTCTGGGCGCCGATGCGGCTCGATTACTACGTACTCTACGTACCCGCGCTGCTGCTCGCCATCGCCGGCATCGCGACGGTGACGCGCCATCCCGACGATCGCCGGAGTGCGCTTCGGGCCCACGAGTGCTTCGTGCTGGAGCGGATGGTGCTCTCGGGCGCGCTGGTTGCGGGGGGTGCCGGTGCCCCCGCCGCCGCCATGCTCACCGTGCCGCTGGTGGGGATCGCGCACTGGGCACAAGTGAAGCTCCGCGCGCGCCACGAATTTGGAGCCGGCGACACGGCCGTCGCCCCAGCGACCTCCCAGGTCGATGTCGAGGGCTTCATCGAGACCGCCCTCGCCCGCCTCGCCACCGATCCGCGCACCCCGGACATGGTGCGGCGTTGGGATCGCCGCTGCGAGATCGTCTTGAGCGATCGGGAATTTCGCACGCATTTTGAAGCACGCGGCGGCGCAATCCGGCGTTTGGATCCCGACGGGTTCCACGCGAGCTCTTTGACCCCCATCGGGATCCGAGCGACCGCCGCCGTGTTCGAACAAGTGTTCGTCCAGCGCACCCTGTCGATGGTGGGCGCGTACAGCCGGGGTCTCGTTCAACTGGCGTGCTCGCCGCTCGACATGTTGCGACTGAGTCGGCTGTTCAACTTGATCCTGGCCATCACCGAAGCACACGCCCCGGTCACCGCCGTCGCGCCCGCAAAATCGGTCGACGCCCTACCCGACGCCAAGCGCCCGATCGTCGTGGCCGATACCACGCTCCGGGACGGCGAGCAGATGCCCGGCGTGAGCTTCTCCCCGGAGCAAAAAGTCCAACTTGCAGAAATGCTCGAGCGCGTCGGCGTGCCCCTGCTCGAGGTCGGATACCCCGCCGTGTCCGAGGCAGAGCGCGAAGCAATTCGCCGCATCGTCGACGCGCGGAGGAGCGCGTCCATCCAGGTCATCAGCCGGCCCATCGCCCGCGAGATCGACCTCGCGGGTGCATGCGGCGCGGATTCCATCGCCCTGTTCGTGGGCACGTCGGACGTTCACCTTCGTGCAAAGCTCCGGATGTCGCGTGACGAGCTTTGCAGAATGGTCGAAACGGGCGTGCGCCATGCCAAGCGTTACAATGTGCAGGTCGCATTCGCGCCAGAAGACGCAACGCGCACCGATCGAGAATTTCTCCAGAAGATTTGTCAGATTGCCATCGGTGCAGGCGCGGAGGTCATTGGCATTCCCGATACCGTCGGCATCATGACCCCGGCGAACATGCGCAAGCTCGTCGAGGAGCTCGCCGCGGTATTGTCCGTTCCGATCGCCGTGCATTGCCACGATGATTTCGGCCTCGCCACCGCCAATTCCCTGGCGGCGGTGGAGGGCGGCGCATCGGCCGTTCAATGCTCTTTGGGAGGAATTGGCGAGCGCGCCGGGAACGCGCCCCTCGAGGAGGTGGCCTGCGCCCTCGAGTTGCAACTCGGCCGCCCGACGGGGCTGAAGCTCACGGAGCTGAAACCGGCGGCCAATCTTCTTCAAGCCTTCCTGCCCTTCGCGATGGCGCCCAACAAGACCATCGTGGGGCTGAACGCGTTCACCCACGAGAGTGGACTTCATACCGGGGGCATCGTCCGCGATCCGTCGACGTACGAGCCCTTCGATCCCCTGCTCGTCGGAATGAACCGGCGCTTCGTATTTGGCAAGCACTCGGGTCGGGCCGCCATTTCCCACGTGCTCGCCGGGGCAAACCACACCCTCGCCGAGTCGGATCTGGACAAGGTGGTGCTGGCGGTGAAACGCCTGGGCGACGAAGGACGGAGTCTCACCGAACATGAATTGATCCAATGGGTCCGAAACGGGGGCGCGCAGACGGGAGCATGAGCGCGAACGACGAAGACTGCGACGTGGTGATCTGCGGCGGCGGCGTGGGCGGGCTTGCCCTGGCCGTCGCGCTGGGACGCCTCGGCTACCGCGTTATCGTGCTCGAGCGGCGGCGAACCGAAACGCGCGTGCACCGGGGCGAGTTCTTACAGCCGCATACGATCCAGATTTTTCACGAGTGGGACACGCTGCCGCTTCTCATGGAGCGCGGCGCCCTCCCCATCCGCGGCATGGACAATCTGGACGCGAACGGAACATGGCTCGGTACGTTGAATTACGAGCTTCTTCCGCCCCCCTTCAACCATGGGCTCGTGCACGACTATCACGAGATCAAACGGGTTCTATTCGACACCGCAAAGCGAGCGACGGACATTCGACTGGGTGCCCAAGCGACCGAGCTTCTGCGCGATGGCTGCGGCCGCACCACCGGGGTTCGTATCGCGATCGATGGATCAGAGCACACGGTCCGCGCGCGCCTGGTGGTGGCGGCCGACGGAATGGCATCCCGGATCCGAGAGGCCGCGGGAATGGCCGGGACGCCCATCGCCTATGGCCACCAGTTGATGGCCCTCGATCTGGAAAACGTCACCTCGCTCGAACCGCGCAATCTCGGTTTCGTGACCGACGACGGAGTCCGCGTTCTGTACCCCATGCCAGGGAATCGCGCGCGCCTCTACGTTCAGATCCGCCAGGGGGAGTTCAAATCGATTCGAGAAATGGGCATGGCGCGCTGGAAGGATCGGCTCCTCGGGGTGGCGCCGGGATTGCGCATCGTGGGGGATCATTTTCCGCGCGATTTGAAGCACGCTCAAGTCCTCGGCGCATGGCGTTTCTGCGCACCGACGTGGGTCGTACCCGGCCTCGCGTTGCTTGGCGACGCCGCCCATTGCGTTCATCCCATTGCGGGTCAAGGTATGAACACGGCCATCGCCGATGCGTTCGAGCTGTCCCGGGCACTCGCCCGGTACGCCGCGGGAACCATGCCATCCCGCGACGCCGTGGATCGCGCGCTCGAAGCGTACGACACCATCCGGCGGCCTCGGTTCATGCATACGGCGAGACTCTGCCACTACATGTCCGTGTATTGCACGTCGCAATCCTCGATTTTGCGGAGGGCCGTCCAATACATCGCCCGCTCGAACCGCGAGAATCGAAGGCTCCAATACATCGTTGCCTACAACGTATCGGGGTTGGGCGTGCGGCGATTCACCTGGAGGGACCGGCTTTATCAATTTGGGCTTCGCTCGGACCCGAACGCACGAGACATCGGGCTGGGGTGAGTCATGGCGAAACGTGAGAGGAAGCAATCATGGCGATGACGACGATTCAATCGGACGGCTACGACAGCGTCCAGGAGATGGTAGAGACGTATCCTTTGTGGAAGCGGTTCGTGCTGGGCGTGCGCACGCTCCGCGTGATCGCGGACGATCCGCATGATTCGAATTCCGTGCAGCTCTTTTCGATGTGCGTCAACGCCAACGGATACAGCGATTTGTCCCGGCGCTTCGAAGAGAGCGAAGGTGGCCGGCGATTGCTTCGTGAGCGGCCCGTGCTCGACGGGACGACCATGGATTTCGATGCCCTCGCCGCCTTGCCCGAGGGGACACTGGGGCACCAGCTCGCCCATGTCTTCAGGTCGCAAAATCTGAAAACCTTCATGATGCCGAAACAGGTTCGGACGAAGGTCGAATTCGTTGCGCAACGCATGCTTCAAACCCACGACATCTGGCATGTCGTGGCCGATTACCGCATGGATCTCATCGGGGAGCTCGAATTGCAGGGCTTCCTCTTGGGCCAGCACCCCCTTTTGGGGCATTTGATGGCCAGCGTCCTCGGCGTGCCGTACGTGGTGTTCGTCGGCGCTCGCCGGCCGTTCGATCCGCCGGTGGCGGGCGCGCCGGCGCGATTGGGCATGCGGGAGGTCTACAACCGATGGACAGCAGCCTACGCCCGTGGAAAGGCCGCACGGTTCGGGATGGCGCTGCCGTGGGAAGATTATTGGAGCACGCCATTGGAAGCCATCCGTGAGGAGCTCGGGCTGACGAAGAAGCCCGCAAGAGCCCCCGCGGTGGCATGAACGTGGCCATGGCAAAGGACCATGCGGTGGTGCTGGGCGGCGGTCTCGCCGGGCTTTTGGCGGCACGGGTATTGGCGCGGCATTTCGAACGCGTCACGATCCTCGAACGGGATGACCTCCCCGAAGGCGCCTGCTCCCGGCGCGGGGTGCCGCAAGCGCGGCATATCCACGGTTTGCTCGTGCGCGGCTTTCGTATTCTGGAATGGCTCTTTCCCGATCTCGCCGGGGAGCTTACCCGGGCGGGTGCGCACACCATCGACGTGATGAATGACATTCTCCGTCTGGGCCCCGGCGGCTGGTGCCCGCGCGCCCCCTCGAACTACCGCACCGTGGCGTGCAGTCGCGATCTTCTCGAATGGGGCATCCGCCGGCAGGTACTCCGCGATGCGCGCGTGCGCGTGGTCGAGGGCTTCGACGCTTCGGGGCTCCTCGTGCATCCGCGCACGGGGCACGTCTGCGGCGTGCGCAATCGTCGGCGCGGAGAGCGCGATGTGTTCGCGGACTGGGTGGTCGACGCCACCGGCCGGCAATCCCAGACGCCCGCATGGCTCGAAGAGCTCGGCTATGCGCGCGTCGAGGAGACCACGGTCGACTCGTTTGCCGGCTACGCGAGCCGTTGTTACGAGGCACCCAGCGTCCCGCGGAATTGGAAATCGCTGGTCATCGGAAGTCGCCCTCCCGATCTCCCGCGCGCCGGCGCCCTTCAGCCGCTCGAGAAAAACCGGTGGATGGTCACCCTCGCCGGCGCGGCGCACGACTACCCGCCTACGTCGGAGGAAGGCTTTCTGGCATTCGCGCGCTCGCTCGCCGACCCTCTGCTTTACGATGTTCTCCGGCAAGCCAGGGCGGTGTCCCGCATTTACGGCTACCAACGAAATGAAAGCCGGGTCCGCCATTACGAACGCCTGGGACGAATGCCATCGCGGTTCGTCGTGCTCGGAGATGCCGTTTGCGCGTTGAATCCGGTCTATGGCCAGGGCATGACCCTCGCGGCGATGGGTGCGCAGCTTCTCGATCGATGCCTCGCCGCGGCGCCATCGAGCACTCGGTTTCAAAGAAGGCTCGCACGCGCCAACCGCATTCCGTGGACGATGGCCACGGCCGAAGACTACCGCTACCCCGGTACGAAGGGCCCACCACGTGCGGTGTGGACGAAAGCCGCCCACGCGTGGATGGATCGAATTCTGTTCGCCGCCGCGAAACGAGAGAACGTTCACGCGCAACTGGTGCGGGTCGGTCACTTGCTCGAAGATCCGATTTCGCTCCTTCGACCCGATATCGCGTTTTCCGCGTGGCGTGCCCATCGGTCGATACGTTCCGAGGGCGACGCGCGCATTGCACCGACGGCGTATTACACGGCGTACGTATGGCACCGACTCGGCATGCCGCACGCGAAGCTCTTTGCAACGGCCCGCGGGGCCGCGCTTTTCTGGGGGTTTCGCCTGGCCGGCGAGTGGCTCTCGCTTCTTTCTTCGCGCGTGCCTTCGACGGTGCAATACCTGGCCATGCGGCACCTCGCCATCGAGCACGAGCTGGAGCGCATGGCACCGGATCGGGTGGTGGAAATCGGTGCAGGGCTATCCCGGCGGGGAATCACGTGGGCCCCCGAAAAGGGGATTCGCTACATCGAAGTCGATTTGCCAAATATCGTCAAAGCCAAACATGCGCGGCTCGCCGCGGCTCCCCGCGCGCTGCGAGATCGGCTCGACGGGCGATGGTCCCTTCTCTCGTTCGACATTCTCGATGCGCGCTTTGGCGACTGGCTCGCCGCGCAGCTCGAGGGGGCACGGCGCCCCGTCGTCGTCGCCGAAGGGGTGCTCGTCTATTTCGATATGGCCGAGCGCGCTCGCATCGTGGCCTCGGTTCGAAAAGGGCTTGCCGCTTCGGGCGGCGGAGCGTTTCTTTGCGACATGCGCACGGTGGAAGAAGCTGGGAACATGGCCTTGGCGGTGAACGTCCTTCGAGGCGTGATTCGCCTTGCGACCCGCGGACGCGGAACGCGCGCCGACTTTCCCCGCATCGACGACGTGCGCAGCTTTTTCGCACGAGCTGGCTTCGCTTCCGCGGAGCCGGTGGATCGCAAGGTATTGCCCTCGAACCTTGCCAAGTTATCTTCGCCCGTCCGAGTATGGGCGGTCCAATCCTCGGAGAGAACACTATGAAACGCATTGGAATCGATGCCATCGCGCTCGCCGTTCCGGAAGGCTACGTGGAGCTTGCCGATCTCGCGCATGCGCGCAGCGTTAGCCCGGGCAAGTTCGTCGACGGGCTCGGTGTGGAGCGCATGGCGGTGGCCCGCGCACACGAAGATCCGGTCGCCCTTGGCGCCAATGCCGCGCGCCGCCTTTTCGCCATGTCGGGGGCCGATACGTCGCGCATCGGGCTTTGCGTGGTGGGCACCGAAACCGCCGTCGATCATTCGAAGCCCATCGCGGCCTACCTGCATGGCCTGTTGGCCCTCCCCACGGCATGCCGCGTGTTCGAGGCCAAACATGCGTGCTTCGGCGGGACGGCGGGCCTGCTGAACGCGGTGGATTGGATTGCCTCCGGCTCGGCGCGCGGCCGGCAAGCGCTGGTCGTCTGCACCGACGTCGCACGCTACGCCATCGGCAGCGCCGGCGAGCCCACCCAAGGTGCGGGCGCCGTGGCCTTGCTCGTCTCGGAGAACCCGCGTCTCGTGGAGCTCGAAGTCGGTGTGACCGGCTCGTACGCGCGGGACGTCCACGACTTCTGGCGGCCGCTCCATTCGAAAGAGGCGGTCGTCGACGGGCACTATTCCGTGCAGTGCTACCTCGATGCGCTGACCGGCGCCTACGAGGCGTGGCGCCATGCATGCGGCACGGACTACAGCGAGCCCATCGCGCGCCGCTGCTACCATGTGCCCTACGGCAAGATGGCCAAAAAGGCGCATCGCCACGTCATGGCGCTCGAGGGCAAGGGCGAGGCGGAGGCCGACGCATCCTACGTCGAGGAGGTGGGGACGTCGCTCCGATTGCCCGCGCAGATCGGCAACGTTTACACGGGCTCGCTTTACTTGGCACTCGCATCGCTGCTCGAGGCGGAGGCATCCCGCATCGAGGGAAAGCGCGTTGCACTTTTCAGCTACGGCTCGGGCTGCACGGCCGAATTTTTCGCGGGGCGCGTGGCCTCCGGTGCCGGGGCATTCTCCCGCGCACTACGACTCGCCGAACCGCTCGAAGGCCGCCGCCGTTACACCATCCCGGAATACGAAGCCATTCGCCGGGCCGACGCGGATGCCGATCGCCGCCCGATCGAGAGCGCGAACTTCGGGGCGGGAACCGTCGCCTTTCTCGGTGTGGAAGGCGAGCGTCGCGTCTACACGGGCTACACGGAGTAAGCGTCACGAAGGCTGGTGGGCCTTCGACGTGCGGGCGCGGTGGGCGATTTCTTCGCTGACCGTGGAAAAGTCCTCCGCCGCCCGCTCCTTTTCACCGCGCAGGTAGGCGCGCAGGCCCTCGGCGGCCACGATGGCCAAGCTCGCGTTGATGCCCCGCTCAGCGAGGTCGACCTGCACGTCGCGGTTCTTGAGAAGCTGGTCGAGCTCGTCGAAGAGATCTTCCAGTTCTTTCTGCTCCCTCGTTCCCATACGTTGGCCATACGCCCGCCGCGCAGCCGCTGCAAGCCGATCGACCCCAGCTTGTCGTATGCTGCGGCGGGCAATGGACCTACGGATCCGCTCCCTCGATCACCTGGACGCGCGCGCCATCACCTTGCCGCATGGCACGGAGGTGGTGACACGCGTCGATCGCGTGGTGCCCACCACCGAGCGGCGCATTCCGCAAGGCACCATCGGCCGCGTCTCACACACGAGCGGCGACGACGTCGACGTGACCATCGTGGGCATCGGCGTGGTGCGCTACGCGCGCTCGGAGCTTTCGCCGCGACGCGTGGGGCAGGCGCTGTTTGCCCAGCGGCGGGCGCACGCCTGGGAGGCCCTCGAGCCGTGCATCGTGCTCGATGCGACGGTGGGATCGCGGGCTTGGGGCCTCGCGGACGAGACCTCGGACGAGGACCATCGCGGCGTCTTCGCGCTGCCGTTTTCGTGGACGCTCGGTCTGGTCGCCCCGCCGGAAGACCTGGTGAGCGCCGACGGAAGTGCGACGTACTGGGCCGCGGGCAAAGCGCTCCGGCAAGCGCTCCGAGCCGATCCGAACACGCTGGAAATGCTCTTCTTGCCCAACGCGCGTGCCGTCGATCCCATCGGCGAATGGCTGCTCGAGGCGCGCGAAGCCTTCGTGTCGGTGGAGATTTACGGGACCTTCGGCCGCTACGCGCTCGGTCAACTGCGCAGGCTCGAACAAGGTTTGCGCCTGGCCGAGCATCGCGGTGCCGTTCTCGATTGGCTGCGCGCCGATCCCGAGCTGACCTTGGACGCCGTGGCGGCGAAGCTCGCGGCCATCTCGACGCGGGCGGCGCCCACGGAGGCCGATCGAATTCACCAGGCCAAGGAGTACGTCAAACAGCTTTATCGGTCGCTGTTCGATCAAGGGCTGCTCGAGGCCAACGAGTTTACGAGCCTGGTCCGATTCGCGCGGGAGGAATCGATCCACCTGGATTTGCCGCGCGAATTGCGTCCGAAGAACGCGTACAATCTGCTACGTTTGCTGGCGACGGCAACGCGCTGGCTGCGTGAAGGACAACCCGTTTTCGAAATGGAGGGCGCACTTCGGGAGCGGCTATTGGCGATCAAGCGAGGACTCGTCCCGCTCCAAGAGGTACTCGCCGAGGCCGATGCGATGACCCCTGATTTGGAATTGGCCAAACGAGAGTCGAAATTGCCGAAGCGCCCGGACATTGCTCGGGCAGATTCGGTCTTACGCCGCATCGGCGAGGAGCTCGCGCGCCGATGGGTGCACCAACAGGATGGGCCGTTCGGCCGCCACGCGCCGACGGCACCGGAGGTCGTATGGAACGAATAGCGGTTTCCCAAGACGTGCTTGCAGCTCTCGATGAAGCGCAACGGCGCGTGATGACGAACGTGCTCGCCGAAGAGGAGTCGCGGCGCGAGCACGTGGTCGTCCTTTTGAGCGGAGCCCACGCCTATGGCTTCCCCTCGCCCGACAGCGATCTCGATTTGAAGGCCATTCACGTCGCCCGCACCGAGGATCTTCTCGGACTGGAGGCACCGCCGCCGACGGTCGATCGCGCCGAATTCATCGACGGTGTGGAAATCGATTACACGTCGAACGAGCTGGCGCATGCCTTGTTCGGGATTCTCGCCGGCAATGGCAACTTCATCGAACGCGTGCTCGGCCGGATGATTGCGCACGAGTCGCCTTTGTTGGCCCAATTGCGCCCCATCGTGCGCGGCGCACTGAGTCGCCGCGTGCACCGCCATTACCGCGGATTCGCGCTCAACCAAAGGCGCTTTCTGGAAAAGGAGCCGACGACGAAGAAGCTGCTCTACGTCCTTCGCACGACGCTCACGGGCATTCATCTCCTCGCCACCGGCGAGCTCGATGCGGACCTCACGCGGCTGATGGCTCGCTACGATCTTTCCGAGGCTCAGGCCTTGGTCGAGCACAAACGTTCCGGCGAGCGCGTCGGCGTCGACATGGCGCTGCTCGATGCGTGGCAACCGCGCATCGACACCTTGTTCCAGAAGCTGGATACCGTGCGCGACACCAGCCCACTTCCGGAGGAGCCCTCCAATACGGAAGAGATTCGCTCGTGGCTGCTGCGCGTACGCAAGGAGCAGTTTTCGGGATAGCTTGAGTCGATGGGCTATCAATGCGCCGTGTGCCGCTCCATTCACGCCGAACTGCCCGACATTGGAGCCGAAAAGCCCGACTCCTGGTGGGACGTTCCCGAAGAGCAACGTGAGCGCCGGGTACAATTGACGTCCGACACCTGCATCATCGACAACGAGCACTTCTTCATACGCGGCGTCATTGAAATTCCGCTTCACCATGAGCCGGGACGCTTCGGATTCGGCGTGTGGGTCTCGCAGAAGAGGGAAAACTTCGAAAAGTATTTACAGAACTTCGATTCGGATGAAATCGGCCCGTTCTTCGGATGGCTGTGCACGAGCATTGCCTATTACCCCGGCGGCACGCTGCACTTGAAAACGATGGCGCACTTTCGCGGCAAGGGATTGCGGCCGCGGATCGTGATCGAGCCGACCGAGCACCCCCTTTCCGTGCACCAACGCTTCGGCCTCGGCGTCGAGACGGCCTGGGACATCGTTCATCATTACGCGCCACCGAACTAGCGGCTATCCTGCGAACCGGGCTTCCCCTTTTCGTTCCGCCGGGCGCGACAGAACGAGCAGTGGGTGTCTCGGACAGGCACAAGGTTGTCCGGGACAGGAGGACGCGGCTCGAATTGGCGTATTTTTTCGATGGCAGAGGGTTGGCCTCGGATTGGCAATGCCCCGGTCAGGCCTTGGGCGCGTGCTGCTCCGGACAGCTCGCTCGCAAGGTCGCAGATCAGGATGATGGGTTGCCACAAGGTTTGAGTGGGAGGCAACAGCCCTCCGCGTGCCCCCGAAGGCAGGGAACCAACGCCCAACGGCGTCCAGCTAGGGGGAACAACACGTGGGCGGTGACGGGAGGTGCAGCGGGCGCCGACCGGTGGCGGAATTCCTAGTTGGGGAAGCTGCAACAACTGCTCGCATCCACCGGACTTTTTCCTACCCTCATTTTTATCTGGCAGAGAGAAAGCCAGAAGAAGCACGTGTGAGGTTGCGCGGAACGCGCGATCACGCCCCCGTTTGTCCGTCCTCCGCCGTCCTGCGCGTGGGAACTCCGGTCGCGCTTCACCGCGAAAACCAGGGGGGGCCCTAGGGAACGGCCGTCGGGGACGGCCTAGGGCGCCGGCATCGCCGGGATGGTCCCGCTGCGACGGCTCGCATGCAAACGAGGCGCGAGTCCGCCACGGTCCAGCGACTTTTGCGTAAAGTGGGCCGCGGCGATCTTTTCGGTCGTCGACTGTCACTAAAGGGAGGGCCCCTGCGTTGGTCCGGTGAAAGAGAGGTCGTCCCATGGTCATGTCGACAGCCGGTAGCAGCCTGACGCTCACGGGAATTCGCGTGGAAGCGGATGCATGCGGCGGTTTGGCCCGCGTGAAGCTGGAGCAGCACTTTTGCAATCCCCACAGCGAGCCGCTGTCGGTGACGTATTCGTTCCCCCTACCCTGGGACGCGGCGGTGTCGGCCTTTGCTTTTCGCATCGGAGAGCGCCGCATCATCGGCGAAATCGATCGCCGCAGCGCCGCGCGCGAGCGGTTCGAGGCGGCCATCCTCGAGGGAAAAACGGCCGCGCGCATCGACGAGGAACGCTCGAGTCTTTTCACGCAGCACCTTGGGAACATCCCGCCGGGCGCCGAGGTCATCGCCGAGCTGACCATCGATCAGCGCCTCGTGTGGAACGACGAGGGCGCGTGGGAATGGCGATTTCCCTTGGCGGTGGCGCCACGCTACCTCGGCGCCGAAGGGCGCGTGGCCGATGCCTCGGCGATCGTGCAAGCGATGACCGAATCGCAACCGGTCGGCGCGGCGCTGTCGCTGCGCATCCGCGATGCGCTCGACGATAGAAAGCCGGAATCGCCTTCGCATCCCATTCAACGCGACGACGACGGCCACGTCACACTCGCCCACGCGTCGCTCGATCGAGACGTGGTCGTTCGATGGCCGGTCGCCGCGCCCGACGTGGGGTGCACGCTGGACATCACTCGGGCGCCTGGGCACGAAAACGCATTCGGGCTGCTGACCTTGGTGCCGCCGAAGGTACCGGGGCACCGCGAGCTTCCACGCGATCTCATCGTGTTGCTCGACACCAGCGGTTCGATGTCGGGTGCGCCGTTGGAACAGGCGAAGCGCATGACGGCGGCGTTGGTGCAGACGCTCTCGGAGCGCGATCGGCTGGAGATGATCGAGTTTTCCCAAGAGCCGCGCCGATGGCAGGAAGGCGCCGTCGCGGTCACGAGCGATGCGCGGCGCGGCGCCCTGGAATGGATCTCGCGCCTCCGCGCATCGGGAGGAACGGAGATGCACGCGGGCATTCGCGAGGCCCTGCGGCCGCTTCGCTCGGAGAGCCAACGGCAGGTCGTCCTCGTCACCGATGGCCTGATCGGGTTCGAGACCGAGATCGTGCGAGAGATTCTCGCGTGCCTTCCCGGCGGGGCGCGCGTGCACACGGTCGGCGTCGGCTCCGCGGTCAATCGGTCGCTCACCGGGCCCGCAGCGCGCGCTGGGCGCGGGGCCGAACTGATCCTCGGTCTCGATGAAGACCCCGAGCGCGCGGCCCAACGCCTCGTGGCCCGCACGGCGATGCCCATCGTGGTCGACGTCGAAGTCGCCGGGACCGCACTCGTGCAGTGCGCCACCGAGAAAATTCCGGACTTGCTTGCGAGCTCCCCCGTGCTGTCCAGCCTGCGTTTGTCCGCCGAAGGAGGCAGCCTTCGCGTGTGTGGCCGCACCACCGCGGGCATCTGGGAGAAGCACCTGGAGGTTCCGCCTGCCCATGCGCCGGACAACCCGGCCATCGTCGCGCTCTTCGGTCGCGAGCTGGTCGAAGATCTGGAAATGCGCGCGGCCGCGGCGGCCGTCGATGCGGAATCGTCCAACGATGCCATCGAGCGGACGGGCCTTCAATTTGGAATTGCGACGCGCATGACCTCGTGGGTCGCCATCTCCGAAGAGAAGACCGTCGATCCCCGGGCACCGATGCGCCGCGAACGTATTCCGCACCACGTGCCGTACGGCATGTCCGTGGAGGGCCTCGGATTGCGCGCCCCTGCGATGGCGGCGAGGTTCCTCGCGGCCGGCCCCGTGGTGCAGCGCCGGGGCCGCTTGGAGGACCCAGCGGGGCCGGCGAGTCGCTCCGCACCGAGGCCAGTCTCCTGGTTCGATCGACTCTTCGGGCGCAAGACCCCGGCATCCGTGCGGGAGCGTACCCTGCGGGGTACACGGGTCACGCGCGTGAAGGATCTTCTCGTGGTCGAAGTCCTCGTCGAAGGCGATGCCCTCGAGTGGGAGCTTCCGAAAGAGGTCGTGCTGTTCTTCCCGCGCAACTCCGGTGAGCCCGCACACGCGAAATGCGACCCTCGATTCACGACCACAGCCGCACTTCTACAGCCCGGCGTATCGTTTCGCGTAGCCATCGCCATCGACACCGCGGAAACACGGAGCCCCGTGCGGATCGCGCTTCGCATGAACAACCAGAACGTGGGCATCACGCTCGAATCCACATGAACGATCTCGATATCCATGCATCGGCCATTCGAGCGGGCAATTCCGATGCCTTCGGACATTGGCTCGCCGGCGCCGAGCGGCCGGTGCGCGAAAGCCTTCGCTCGTTCGCGGCGCATCTGGATACGGAGGCCATCGTCCAGGAAGCCTTCTTGCGCGTTTGGCAGGTCGCCCCGCGGTTCGAGCCCGACGGGATGCCCAATGGCCTGCTTCGGCTGGCCGTTCGCATCGCACGCAACCTCGCCATCAGCGAGCGGCGGCGCCTTCGCGGGGATCACGACGCGCACATCGACGATGTCCCCGCGCCCACGCCGGCCACGCACGATCCGATGCTGCGGCGCCTCATCGAGGATTGCCATCGCGACCTTCCGGAAAAGCCCGCCCTCGCATTGCGTGCACGCCTCGAACACGGCGGCACGGAAGGCGATGATGCGCTGGCGCGGCGTCTGTCGATGCAGAAGAACACCTTTCTCCAAAACTTCACGCGCGCTCGAAAGCTCTTGGCCCAATGCCTCGAGCGGCGTGGCGTTCGCCTGGCGGAGTTGGCATGAGCACCCCCGAGATCGAGTTGCTCATCGAGGCCGTGACCGCAGCCCACCGCGCGCGCGATCGCGATGGCACGTTGCAATTTCACCCAGCCTGGTACGACCTCGACGAAGCCGATCGACGCGAGGCTTTTCAACGCACCACCGAACTGCGCGCGCTCGAAGCGCATCTCGATCCTGGAGGGCTCTCCAGCACCGCGAAGGCGGTCCTCGCACGCATTCGGTGAGGTGGGCATGAGCACGTCCGTGGCCGCGAGCATGGCCAGTCAGGAAAGGCGGCTTCGGTGCGAAGGATGGCGCCTTCGGCCTCAATTGAAGCGGGCGCGGGCTCGTAACTTGGGAAATTCTTGCGAGTGCCGCACAATGCCCGCGCCTGCCTCACGTTGGCACCAAACTTGATAACGCCGAGCTTCGATGAATCATTCGAAATTCGCCTATTTCGTCGCCACGCTTCTCGCGGTTCCGTGTTTGGCCAACTGCGTGACAGGTGTGGCAGGCGCCCCGACCGATGATCGACAAACCTCGACGAGCGCATCGCTCGTTTCGAGTGAGGACACCGATGGCGGCGTCCCCGTTTGCTCCTCGACCGAACCGTGTGGCCCGGGACAGGTCTGCGTCGAAGGCGTCTGCGTCGACCCCGATGGTGGCGTCGATCCCGATGGTGGCGTTGACCCCGACGGTGGCGTCGATCCCGATGGCGGCGTCGACCCCGATGGCGGCGTGGATGCCGGCCCGACCGCGTGCTCATCCGATGCGGATTGCGGCCCAGGTCAAGGCTGCGTCGGCGGTTTCTGCCAATAGAACAACGACCGTGATACGACTGCTCCGGCATGCGTCGCAGCGTCATGCTGGATCGATGTCGAGCGGTTCTCTTCCTGGCGGCCCTCACGGCCGCCTTATCCTGCCCGCACCGCGCCAACGCCGCCCCTGACGGGGGGTCCGACGCCTCGGTCGGCGACGCCGGTGCGGACGCCGCCGAGGCCATCGACCCGGCCGCCGCGGCGCTACGCCAGACCGCGCAGCAGGTACGCGATCTCGTCGCCGGCAAGCTCGATGCGCGAACGAGCCCGAGCCCCCTCTTCGACGTGCGCATCGACGACGATGCCGCCGTCGACCTCGAAGGCAAACGCCTCGCGGCCATGTTGCGCGACGTCGATGCCGCTGCCCGCAAGCCCAAAGCGGCCATCGACGCCGGCCCGCCCCTATGGACCGCACGCATCGAGCTCGATCGGGCACGGCTCGCGTTCTACAGCTTGCCGAAGCCGGCCCGCGAATCCCTCCTCGCCGAACACACCGAGCGGCAAAAGGCCCTCGCACCACCACCGCCGAGCGATGCCGACCGCCGCGAGCACGATGCCGAGCAAGAGCGGCAAAAGGCACTGCAGGCCGCGCGCGACGCTCGCACCGAGGTCGAACGGCTCGTCTCCGAGGAGTACGCACGCCTTCTCGAAGTGCAGCGCGCCCAGACCCTCTTCGACAAAGAGCTCGCCGCACGTAAGGCCACCATCACCCAGGGCCACGAGGAAACGCTCACCTGGCAACGCCGTGCCCGCGAAGCACGTGCACCGGGTGCGCCGGCGCAGACGGCCGATCGCACCTATGACGACCTGCGCGGTACCTTGCGCGTCGCACGAGGACAGCTCGATGGTGCCCTCACCGCACTCTCCTCGCGCCATAGCGACGTTCCCTCGGCGGGCCCCGACCCCCTCGCCGACATCGAGTCCACCGTCGACGAAGCCGCCAGCGCGCGCGAAGCACGCAGCCGCGTGGAGGCCGAAGCGCGGCGCCTCACGGCGGAGGAAGACCGACTGCGCGATGCCCGCGCCTCGCAGCTCCTCGACGAAGTCGACACACTCAACCGCGAACGCCTCGCCCTGCTCGCGAGCCTCTCGCCCGCCAAGCGCGATGCCATCACCGGCTTCGGCGAAGTCGGCGCCGAGCAAGCCGCCTCGGAATGGCGCCACCTCGTCCTGGTCCTCCGCTACCACCGCCACGCGATCGGCGAATGGCTCCTCGCCCTGCGCGAGCCCGCACGGGCCCTCGGACAAAGCCCCGGCAAGAGCGCCCTCCTCATCGTCGAATGGCTCCTCGCCATCGTCGCCTTCTCGTCGGTGCGCCGCCGCACCCCGCAGATCCTCGCCTCGATGCACGAGCGCGCTGTCTCCCGCGATCGCATCGAGCGCCTCCCCGTTCCTTCCGTCGCCACGCGCGCCATCGCGTTCGTGCGGCAGATCCATCGCCCCGTCGAATGGCTCGCCCTGGCCATCGTCCTTTCGTGGCTCTTGCCCGCGGCAGCCGTGGGGATCCTCGAGGTCCAACTCGCCGCGGTGAGCCTCCAATGGATCTTGGGCGGCGCCCTCGCGGTCAACATCGTCAACGCGCTCGCATCCGACGATGGCACCGCCAAACGGGACGACTCCGCAGCACTCCGCCTGCGATCCCTCCGCCTCGTGGGGCGCGTGGTCGTCGCCTTCGGCCTGGCCCTCGTCTTGACCTCCAGGCTCGTCGGCGAAGGCACGATCTACGAATGGGTCCTTTCCACGTGCTGGCTCGCGTCCATTCCGGTCTTTCTCGTCCTCGTGCGCTGGTGGCGCGACGTCGTCTTCGAACGCGCCTCGCGCACGCGGAAGAAGTCCGCCTTCGAGCAGTGGGTTCTGCAGAATCGAACCGGCTGGAAAAGCTTCTTCGCGGCAACCGCCGGCGGCGTGCACGTCTTCGCACAAGGCGCCGTGCGCTTCGTTCGCACGTGGATTGCGCGCTTCTACCTCACCCGGCGCGTGCTCGCGTACCTGTTCCGGCGTGAGCTCGACAAGCTGGGCGCCGAGCGCGCGGAGCTCCCCACGTCGCCCATCCCGGACGCCACGTTCGAGGCCCTCGGGCCCGATGCCGGCTCGAGCACCTTCATCGCCACCGACCTGGACGAGCGCATCGAGCAAGTCTTCGCGCGCATTCGCCAAGGAAAAGGTGGCATCGTTCTCATCGTCGGCGAGCGCGGGATGGGCAAGAGCACCCTGCTCCGGCGCATCCACGAGCAGATCCCCGAGACCGTGCTCGTCGCCGTGCCCACCGACGGTACCTCCTCGCTGAACGCGGCGCTCGAATCCGCCCCCAAGGCGCTTCTTTTGGACGACATTCAGCACCTCGTCAAACCGGTGATGGGCGGCCTGGCACCGTTCGACGAGTTGCTCGCGATGGCCATTCGGCATTGTGCGAGCACGACCTGGGTCCTCGCCCTGGACGAAGTACTCTGGCTTTTCCTGCAGCGATCGCGCGGCCGGCGGCCGCTCTTCGACGACGTCGTTCGCCTGTCGCCGTGGCCCGAGGAGCCCATCGTCGAGCTGCTTCGCGCCCGCACGGAGAGCTCCGGACTCGGACCCTCGTTCGAGCACCTGCTCGACAAGCTGCCGCCCAACGCCGACGAAATCGACAAACAAGAGGCCCTCGCCGAGCGCGCGGGCCGCTACTACCGATTGCTCTGGGACTACGCCGGAGGAAACCCCGGTGTGGCGCTGCACATGTGGAGGCGATCGCTCGGCATGGACGAGGATGGCAATGCGCACGTGCGCTTTTTTCAAACGCTGGACATCTCGGACCTGCAGCGCTTGCCCGATTCCGCGGTCTTCGTCCTTCGCGCCGTGTTGCAGCTCGCGCCGGCCAGACCCGCGGACATCATGCAGGCCACCTTGCTCGATGCCGCCGACGTGGCCGATACGCTGCGTTATGCGCTGGCACGCGGCTACGTCGAGGAACACGGCGGCCGCTACACGATGACGTGGACCTGGTTCCGCGCGGTCACCACCTTTCTCCAACGCCGTCACCTTCTGGTCGCCCCCCGATGAAACGAACGGCCCACGCGTTTTTCGCTTTTGCTCTCGGGTCCACGTTCTCCGTGGCGGCCCATGCGCAGGATGCCCCCGATGTGACGAAGCTCGCGAGCTTTCTGCGCTGGGGCGGCTTGTTCTTTTCGCTCATTGCCATCGTCGGCGCGGCCATCGTACTTCGCGTCATCACCCGATTATCCGATCGGCTCGGGACGAGGTTCGCCAACCACCGGCCCACGATTCAGAAATACGAATCGGTCGCGCGCTTCAGCACGTACATCGCGACATTGGCCATCTGCCTCACCCTGAGCGTCAAGCTCGACTCGGCGACCCTCACGGTCATCGGCGGCACCATCGCGTTTGCCGTCGGCTTTGCCATGCGCGATCTGGTGGCCGCCTTCATCGCGGGCATCACCATCATGTTCGATCGCCCGTTCCAAGTGGGAGATCGGGTGGAATTCGCGGGGCAATACGGCGAAATCCTCAAGATAGGACTTCGCAGTGTGCGCATGAATACGCTCGATCACAACGTGATTACCATTCCGAACAACAAGGTCCTCACCGACGTCACGTCGAGCAGCAACTGGGGGGCCTTGGAAATGCAGACGCCCTTCGACTTTTACGTCGGCGTCGACCAAGACGCGGAGCTCGCGGCCGAACTCATTCGCGAGGCGTGCCTGACCAGCCCTTATGTCTACCTCGAAAGGCCGGTACCGGTCGTGGCCAAGCAAGTCATCCTGAACGACTACGTGGCCATGCACCTGAAAGCGCGCCCCTACGTCTTCGACTGCAAATACGAATCGGCCTTCGCCACCGACGTGCACCTTCGCGTGGCCAAGGCCTTTCGCGCCCACGGAATACGCCCACCGGCCGCGCTCGCGCGTTCCGTCGAAGCCGACGTCCACCACTACGGCCCCCCCGCGCGAGAGCCGAAATAGGCCGCCAATCGCTCGCGTCACCAACAGAAGAAGAAATCGCCAGGATCGCCAAAAGAGAGTCGCCAGGATCGCCAGGTAAACCAACAATAAACCCTCATTTGGTTTATTGCCGTTTCCCTCGGCCCCCCTGGCGTCCTGGCGGTTTCTCTTTCTTTCCCGTTCGAGATTGCGCTCCGCGTGTCCTAGACGCGGGCGTGCAAGAGGCACCCGAAGTTCGAGACGCCGAGGCCGTCGGTGCGATTGCGAAAATACTTCTCGCGCAGCGTGTCGGGCTCGATGGACTCGACGTGGGAAAAACCGAGGGCCTTCACTTCCGCCGGAAATTCCGCCGGATCGAAGAAGCTGAGGAACGCTTCGCCGCCGGCGCGCAGGCGCGGCGCCGCGTCGTCGAAGAGCGCGCGGGAGTCTTTGTCGAAGCGCCGCGGGTCCACCATGTAGTCGAGAACCACTTCGGAGCCGGGCGCCATTTTGCTCATGAATTGCACGGTGCCCATCACCGCCTCGCGGGTGAGGTAGGCCGTGACGCCGAGCCACGAGAGGAACACCGGCTCGGAGCGAACCAGGCCCGCCCGCGCGAGGCCCTCGTCGAGCGTCACCGTCTCGAAATCGAGCGGGACGTACACGAGCGAAGGCGGGATGGCGATACCGGCTTTGGCGAGCAGCTCGCGCTTGCGAACCTGCGTTGCGGGATAGTCGACTTCGAAAATGCGCAGCCCCTCGTGCGGATTGCGGTACCCGAAGGTGTCGAACCCGGCGCCAAGCACCACGTACTGATGAACCGCGCGCGAGGCAGCGACGGCCAAGGCATCCTCGACGTAACGGCTGCGCGCCGCCAAAAAGCCGCGCATGTTGGTGACCGCGGGCGAGTCCGGGGTAAGTCCCCGCGCCAAGAACGCCGCGCGCTCCTCCTCGCCCGTGATGCGTGTGGCCAGCGGATCGTCGAAGACCAGCGGGCGGTCGAGAACCTGATGCAAGGCACGCAACACCGCGGCCCCCAAAGCCGTCGTACTCGATTGTTTCTCTTGCATGGCCGTTACCGGCAGTGTGACATGAATAGGCGGCGACATGAATGTGATCGGCTTCGACGACGGCCCCTTTCCGCGGGAGCATCGAGGGGATGTGCTCCTCGTGGGCGCCGTCTGCTCGGGCACCCGGCTCGATGGGGTGGTGCGTGGCCGCATCCGCCGCGACGGCACGGATTCGACGCGCGAGATGGTGCGCCTCGTCCGTGCGAGCCAATTCGAGGAGCACCTGCAAGCCGTTCTTTTGCAAGGTATTGCCGTAGGCGGCTTCAACGTGGTCGATATCCACAGCCTCCGCGAGGAGCTGGGCATCCCGGTCGTGGTGGTGGTGCGCCGCCACCCCGATTTGGACGCCGTGCGTCGCGCCCTCTTCAGCGACAGCCCGCACGAGCGCCCGCGCGTTCCGGGTGCCGCGCGCAAGTGGGAGCTCATCGAGCGCGCGGGCGTCCTCGAGCCCCTGGGCCCTTCCCACCGCGCCCTGCAACGCGCGACCAAAATGGGAGCGGCGGCCGCCAAAGTCCCCAAGGTGTGGATGCAACGCGCCGGCGTTTCCCTCGAAGAGGCTCGAAAGATCGTGGCCACCACCACGCTCCACGGAAACATCCCCGAACCACTTCGCCTCGCCCACCTGATCGCCGGCGGCATCGTCACCGGCACGAGCCGCGGCCGTGCTTAACGGACTCCAATTTCGATTAGCGTCGATTTTCTAACACCCTGCGCACGCTAAAAAGACCGAGATCGAAATGGATTGAAGAACGTAATCACGAGTTGCGTCTGACCGCTGACGTGTCATGCATCCAGGCTGGCTCGTCTCGCTCGTTTCATTTCCACTCTTCACTTCGCAGACACACGAGGTGCGCGATGTTCGATTCGGTTTTGGGCCGTGGGGCCCAGCCTACTTCCCGCGGCTTTTTCCGCGGGGCGATTGTCTCGGTGACCGTGCACGTGGCGGTCTTGGGGCTCGGTGTTTACCTTTCGGTGCACAAGCCCAAGGCGCTGGAGAAGCCAATTGCGCCAATCGTGCTTCTGCAGCCGCCACGCCTGCAAGCACCACCTCCACCGAAGCTGCCCTCCGTGCAGGACCCGAGCGTCCATCCCAAACCTGCGCAGAAAAAGTCGCCGGCCATCCTGGAAAGCGAAACGCCGCCCGTGGAAAGGGATCCACCGCCCAGCCAGCCGAGCAGCTCGAACGCGGAGCCCGGCCCCAGCACCGGCGACGCCACCGGTGCGCCTGGAGGAACCGGAACGGGCCCCTCCACCTGCGGCGGCCTTGGGCAACCCCCGTGCGGTACGGCGCCGCCGTGCGGAGGTCCCGGTCAGCCGTGCGCGCCCGAGGGCGGCGAGACCGTACTGCCATTCATCCCCGGCATGGTGCGCCCCACGCTTCTCTCGGGCGACGAAGTGCCTACGCCACCCCGCGAGGCCATCACGGCCAAGGTCGAAGGACTGGTGCTCGCCTCGTGCACCATCACGGCCACCGGCAGCGTCACCCACTGCCGCATCCTCAAGGGATTGCCCTACATGGATGACGTCATCCTCTCGAACCTTCAGGCGCGCAAGTACACACCCATCATGTACCAGGGTCGGCCTGTCAGTGTAGAATACAAGTTTCCCTTCCGCATCGTGGCGCAATAAGCGCGAGCCTGCCCGCAGCCCCGGGAGACGGGCGCGCGTTCAATCGTTTTTGGCGCCGGCCAAGATCCAGGCGCGAATGGACGCGCGCTCGGTGTCCGAGAGCGCGGGCAAGTCGAGCGGCATCTGCGCACCGCAGGTGCCGCTGCACGTGGCCGCCAATTGCGCCTGCGTCCCGTCGATCTTCATCATCAGGTAGCTCGCATCGGGATTGCCCGGCACGACGAATTGCGCACCACGCGCGGTGGGGCTCGCGGTCAGGAGTGCCGCGTGGACATCGTTGGGACTCGACGGAATGTAAATCCCCAGATTCGACTCCTTCGACCCATGGCACGCCGTGAGCGAACAGCTCTGCGCCAGAATCGGGTGCACCGTCTCCTTGAACGACGGCCCCGGCTCACTCCGATCCGACGAGGATGAACAGGCGACCAGGTTGAGCGCCATCGAGGCAACCGCGAGTCCGCGAAGGAGTACCACGCTCCGAGTCCGAGCAACCCGAATGCCACGACCGCCGCCCCTCTCTTGCGTGCGAAATTGCACGCCCACCCTGGTTGGCGCCTCCCCCAGACAGGATCGCCCGCCCACCAGCGGCGCGCGACGTCCGCTCGTCAGGCGCGCAGAGGGCGTGCGCTGGCGAGGACTCCGTTGCTCGCCAATTGCGCATTCACTTTGTACATCGACACGATGGTCAAGGTGACGATGAACGTCACCGCGAAGCCGAGGCCCTCGTAGCCCGTCAACTTGCCCTCGGGCGTTTGCACCACCACGAGCCCGGCCACCGACGAGGCCACGCCGCCCGCAAGCTGTTGCAGCGAAGAATTCACCGACATGAACGCCCCGCGATCGTTCACGTCCGGCACGGCCGACAAGAGAGTCTGCGCCGCAATCATGCGCAGCAGCACCGTGGTGAACAACACGACATTGAGCGCGATGACCTGCCAGAGCGGCGTGATCCCCAAGTTGCAATACCAAGCCACGAGGGGCATCGTCAGAATCGAACCAAGGACGAACACTGCGTACTTCTCCGCCCGGTCGCTCATCTTCCCGATGATCGGGCCCGTGATGATCGAGGCAAAGCCCGTCACCACGTACACGAGCGGAAGCTGCTTCAACGTAATACCCAGATTGTGCACGCTGAACGCACTGGCGAACGGCATGAGCATGTAGCCGCCCGTCGTCAGCAACATGGTGCTGCCGAACGCCCAGAGGTAATGCGGTTTGGAAAACGTCCCCAAAACGTGTTTCAGCGGACTCACCTCCGAGGGGGCCACCTTCTGAAGCACGATATGATCGTCGATGGGCTTCAGGCGGAGCAGCATCATCACCCAAATGGGAATGCTCACCAGCACGATCATCAAGAACGGCGAATGCCAACCGAACCGGTTCGAGAGGTAAAGCCCCAGGGGAATGCCCAACACCTGGGCCGCGGCGAGGGCCATCTGCACGGAGCCCATGACCCGGCCGCGCATCTCGAACGGAAACAAGTCCGCAACGATGGCCGAACTTATCGAACCGAGGACGCCGCCGAACAAGCCGGTCACCGTCCGCGCGATCAGCAGGGAGCGGTAGCCGGTGGCAATGCCGCACAAGAGCGTACCTACGATGAAGCCAGCGTAAAAAAACAGCAGAATCTTTTTGCGATCGAACTTGTCGGCGAACCCGGCCGCAAGAAAGCCGGAACCGCCGGCGGCAAACGCATACATCGAGACGACCAGACCGAATTGCACCGTAGAAATACGAAGTTCCTGCAACAGCAGCGCGCCGAGCGGCGAAAGGATGGCGAAGTCGAGTACGACCGTGAACTGCAGGAACGCCAAGATGGCGACGACGAAGCGCTGGTACTTGGTGAATTTCATCCGGTGCTTCGCATGGATTTACCGGCCGCGGGCCGTCGTGTCGAGCGCCACGCCCTCGTATTCGAGGATCACGAGGTTGCCGTCTTCGTAGAGCGTTCGACATCGATCGCGCAGGTGACGTGCCCGTTCGGCCGTGGTGACGACGAGGGGTCGCTTTCCCGATTGAAGCTCCACGGACAGATTATAAAATTGCGTATCGGGCATTTGCCATCGCACGAACGCCGCCGGCGGTAGCTCCGACAAGGTCTCGACCGCCGTCTCGTCGCAGTGAACGACGGTCGAAGCGGTGAAACGCTCTCGAAGCGCCATCGCCGTCCGGTACGCGCCTTGGTACCCCGTGGCGTGCTTGTCGAGCTGCCCGACGAAGGTCGGAAGGGTGCGGGTGGCGGCGAGAAGAAAAAGCGCCGCCCCCGCAAGCCCGAAGGCCACGTGCTCGAGCGAAACACGGCGCACGAAATGGCGCCGCCGGAGGTACACCGCCACGCGGAGGATGCCCGCGGCGGCCGCCGTCGCATACAACGGTGCAAAGGACAGCGCATGCCGCAACAGACCGAGGTGTTGGCGTGCGACGAATCCGACCGTGAGAAAGGCCAATATGGCCAGAAGGGCAGCCCGCCAGACGATGGGCGGCCTTCGCAAGGTCCAGCGCGCCCCCGCCATGGCAAAGAGGACGAGCGGCCCGAGATCGATGGCCGGAACGACGAGCGCATACCAGAGTGACATCCACAGTGGGTGCGGACGCACTGGCCATCGCTGCTCCGCGGACTCGAAGAAGCCGCGCGCGAACACGAGATTCTCGTGCACGAAGGCCAGCGAGGCACGCGCGTACAGGTACCCGCCGATGGCGAGACCGGGAAGCCCCCACGCCACCGCCCGCGAAATGGTTCGCCCGCGATGCCACCATGACGCGAACAAGACGATAGGCAGGACCCAACCTTCGTACCGAAGCAACGCCGCCGCCGCGGCAAAGCCCCCCGCGAGCAGCGCGCCGAAAGCGCCGCCGCGTCGCCATGCGAGGAGGGTCGCGAGCACGAGGCACGCGAAAAGAGGCTCCAGCGCGCCCGCCTCGCCGATGACCAGCGCGATGGGACTCAAGGCCAAAATGCCCGCCGCGAGAAAAGGCAGCGCGCGGCGCGTGAGTCCCTGGCCGCGCGAAATACCCGTTAGGCACGCCGCAAGCAACGCGCAAAGGCACGACGTGAAGATGGCATTCGCATACCGAATACCGTTCATCCCGTAACCAAGTGCGAACGAGAGCGTATGCATCACATGACCGAGCGGAAGCCACACCCAGTGCACGCCCATGTCGAACGGATCGAGCCACATCCGCCGGGCCGCCAGGGCGTGGCCGTAGGCGTCGGGCTCGAGATCGGGGCCGCTCCGAATCAGCGTGCATTTTGCCCACGTGATGATCGCGATGATCACCCCCGCCAGAATGGGCCACGCGGCCCCTCGTTTGGACGCTGTCGGCATGACCTCTCGAGGCATACCGGGCGCCCCACCTCACACCTGTCGCTCGTTGTAACTTCTTGTCCGAGAGGTATCCCTACGTCGACTGGATCGAGCCAGATCTCCCATGAACGCGCAGGAGTCCTGGGCTCGCGGGCGGCCGGAACGGCAACCACAATGACGCACATCGGCAAATGCGCGTCATTATTTCGTTAGGACTCTTACCAATCGGGATCGAGCAGCCTGGCACGAAGAATGAAGCCAGGATGGACTCGCTTCGACGTTCATCTCCGGGGAGAACTCGATGTGTCAATTTGTCGTCACCCAGCGCTTCATGGCGCTCGCCACGAACTACGACATCACCCAACCAGGATCGAGTGAGGTGCTCATGACCGTGAAGGGCGCCCTCATGAGGGTGTTCCCTTCGTTCTCGCTCGTCGAGGAGACCGGCACATCGCTCGCCACGCTCCGAGGAAACTTCACCAAGACGCGGTTCCGCATCCGCGCGGCGAATGGCAACGTGCTGGCGAGCCTGCATTTTCCAGCGGTAGCGGTGGAGAAGACCCTCTCGCTGTTCATCGGCGAGACGGAGTACACCGCCAACGCCGGGATGTTCCGCGGTGTATTTCAGTGCAAAGACGCCTCGGGGAGTACCGTCCTCGAGATCTTCAAAGTACGCAGCATGCGCGATCGCTTCAGCGTGGTCACAAAAGACGATATCGATCGGGAGGTCGGATTGCTCGCCGCCGTGGCCATTCACTCGCGCTTCTTCGAAATGGCGTGATCACACGCGTTGTCACACCCAAGAACCGCGAAACACCAAGGTTGTCGGCTGAGCTTCGTCGTAGATCTCTTTGACGTAAAGGGTCGAGCAAAACAACTTGCCCACGGATAGGGCGAGCTCGCGCAAGGTCGAGCGGAAATATGGAATATGCGCGATCGTGAGGCCGAGGAGCTCCACGCGCACCTCCTTCGGTCCCTCTTTGTAGACGACCACCGCGCCGCCGTCGCACAGCCGGTCCCAGAGGCGACGCAAATGAGCCAGTGGCGTCCAGGGTGTGACGCCCACCTGCCTCGCCAAATGGCCAGTGACGGAGAACAAGGTGCTGGTGCCGGGGCGCACCAACGCGCGGGCGATGGCATCGCGCTCGGCCGAAGTGAGAGCGAGTCGATCGCACGCCGTATAGTGCGCGACGACCACGTCGCTGGGCAGCCACATGCCCACGACGGAGGTTAGAAGCGCCTCGCGATGCGCGGGGGGCAGAAGCTCGGAATAGCGGTCGAAAAAGCCGCAATCGCGCAGTGCATTTTGCGAGGCCACGAGCCACGTGCTCCGGAATCGGGTCGTCGGCGTGATGCGATGCCTCGGCACGTCGAGGCCGACGAAGATCTCGGCGGCGTTCCCCCGCATACCTCGAGGATACGCTTTTCTCGGACATGATGGTCTATAGATGCGGGCATGGCGTCCCGTTGGTTGGTCGTGCTGATGACGTGGCTTGCGTGCGCCGGTTGTGCCCGGCCGGCGAAGACGCCCGACCCCGCGCCCACGGTGGATGGCCTCATGGCCGACTACGCGAAACCCGACGGACCAGGCGCCAGCGTGGTCGTGATCCACGATGGCCGAATCGCGTTTTCCCGCGCCTACGGGCTCGCCGAAGTCCAAACGCACACCGCCGCGACGGTGGAGACGAATTACCGACTGGCCTCGCTGACCAAGCAGTTCACCGCCATGGCCGTCATGCTCCTGGTCGCCGATGGAAAGCTTCGTTACGACGACCGCGTGGTCGACGTCCTACCGGGGTTTCCCGATGATGCACGGCAAGTGCGAATTCGGCATTTGCTGAATCACACCTCGGGCATATGGGATTACGAGGACTTCGTTCCCGAGAATTCCACCGTTCAAGTCAAAGACGCGGACGTGGTCCGTTTGGTGGCGCAGGCCGGCCGCATGCGCTTCGAGCCAGGCACCCAGGTGCGGTACAGCAATTCTGGATACGCGGTGCTCGCCCGCGTGGTCGAGCAGGTGAGCGGAAAGTCGTTCGCGGTGTTCCTGCGGGAGCGCATTTTCGAGCCCGCGGGCATGCGCGGCACGGTGGCCTACGAGGCGGGCATTTCCACGGTTCCACGGCGCGCCTACGGGTACGCCCCCGAGGCGGGTCGCCTGCGCCCGCGCGATCAGAGTCCTACGAGCGCGGTGTTGGGCGACGGCGGCGTGTATTCATCGGTGGTCGATTTGGCCGCATGGGATCGGGCCCTCGAGAAGCACACCCTGCTCGGCGAGGCGGGCCAGCGCGAAGCCTTTGCCTCGGCGCCGTTGCCCGGTGGCGCATCCGCACACTACGGGTTCGGCTGGTTCGTCGACCAGGACGCCGGGCGACCTCGCCTCACGCACCACGGGGAAACATGCGGCTTCACCAACGCAATCGTGCGCTACCCGGCGCAGCGCCTCACGGTGATCGTGCTGACCAACCGCGCCGGCGGTGAGCCGTGGCGCATCGCCCAGAGCATCGCCAACCACTGGCTCGAGGCGCCGGGCCGCGAGCCATGGCCGTTCGAGTCGATGGCCAATTCACGCTGAAAGATCGGCATCGAACGCGTGCCGCGCGAGAGCCGCGTCGAGCCGCACCACGGTCTCGCGGTGACGGTGGCGAAAATCCGGGAACTCGTCCGGGTGGGCGCACGCCGCGAGAATCTCGAGCGACTCGACGATGCGCGGGCCGGGTCGATTGAAATACGCATTGCCATCCGCGATGAACACGCGCCCCTCGCGAACGGCCCTCCACGTGTCCCACGGCAGCGCCGCCCGCAGCACGTCCAACTCCTCGAGGGTTCGCTCCAGGGAAAAGCCGCACGGCTTCACCAGGACCACGTCGGGCGACAGCGCGGCGAGGGCTTCGCGCGTCAGCGTGGGTGCATGATCGCCGGGCTTGGTCGCCAACGGATTTGCACCGGCCATGGCGATGAGCTCGGGCATCCACATGCCCCCGATCATCACCGGATCCATCCACTCCACCGACAGCACGCGCGGGCGCTCCGCGAGCGCGGCCCGGGCGCTCCGCTGCTCGATCTCGTTGGTGCGGCCCCGCAGCGCGAAGATGGCGCGAACACCTTGCTCGGCCCGGCCGAGGGCATCGGCCACGCGGAGAATGTCCGACCAGATGTCGTCGAGGTGGGTCGGGTGCAGGTTGACGATGCGCACGTCCTTTTTCGCGAGCCGCGCCACCGCCGCCTTCACGTCGTCCAGCGAAACGGCGCACACCTCGCAAAGGTCTTGCGTGACGATGACGTCGGGCTGGGCCGCCTCCAGACGATCGAGCTCGATTTCATAGACCGAGAGCGCATTCTCCAGGATCGAGCGAACCTCCGCATCGATGTCGCGGCTCGACCGGCCCAAACCTTGGCTAGCCCGGAGACGGGCGCGCGTGAGAATGGGCAGGCCTTCGAGGCCGGACGGGAAATCGCACTCGTGCGAAATGCCCACGAGCTCATCGCGTGCGCCGACGGCGCAGACAATCTCGGTGGCAGAAGGGAGAAGCGATGCGACACGCGCGTTCATTGCACGGAGAGAATGTACACGGTTCTGCACGGCTTCGGACTATTGTGCGCACCATGGACGGGTCCGTCGCGGTGCGTTTCTTTCGCTCGCGTTTTCGGTCGGCGGGCGACATCGAGCGAGCACACTACGAGAAGAAATATTTGAAGAGCGCGCTCGATTTTCATGGCGTGAACCTTCCTTTCGTGCGCAAAGCCGCCGCCGAGTTCGTGCGGGCCCACGAGCTCGACGCCGCGTCCTTGCGGTCGGTTACCGAAGCGCTCTTCGATACGAACTTTCACGATCTGCGCTCGGCGGGCATCGCGGTGTTGGAGCGGCGACGCGAACTCCTCGCCTTGGGCGACGTACCGTGGCTTCTCGAGCTGGTGCGGAAATCTCCAGGCTGGGCCCATGTCGATTGGCTCGCGATCAAGGTGATTGGCCCCACCGTCCAGAACCAACGGACGATGCCCCGCCTCCTTCGCACATGGTCGCGCGACGAAGACTTCTGGGTGCGCCGCACCGCACTTCTCGCCCAACACGACGCCCTTCGCGCAGGCGGTGGCGACTTTGGACTCTTCGAAGAGATGGCCACCCCGCTGCTCGACGAGACGGAGTTCTTCATCCGCAAGGCCATCGGCTGGGTCTTGCGCGAGACCTCGAAAAAGAGCCCGGACCTGGTGCGCGCCTTCGTGGCGAAGCACCGCGAGCGCATGTCGGGCCTCACGCTCCGCGAGGCGAGCAAATATATCTAATGGCTATCGTCCGGCTCAGGCCAACTTGGACCAGAGCTTCTCGAAGTGCGCCGAGAATTTTTGCACGAGGTAGGAATCGCGCGTCATGACCAGGTTCTCGTCGTTCTTCGACGACGCGGTGCGCGTCCAGTTGTAGCTGCCGTTGAGTAGCGATTCGTCGTCGAACAGCGCGAACTTGTGGTGCATGTGGAACTCGGTCCGGTCGACACGCACCGGGATGCCTGCCTGCTGGAGCCTCGCCACGTCGGAACCTTCGTCGCACGCCTTGTCGTTGTCCGTCACGATGCGGATCAGTGTCCCGCGGCGGTGGGCCGAGAGAATCGTCTCGGCAATGCGATCGTCGGTGATGGTGAATACGCACACATCGACCTTGGCGCGCGCATTCTTGAACCCCGAGAGAACGGCGCCCAGGCATTGGTTGCCGGGGCTGAAAAACGCGTCGCTCAACTGCTTGTGGCGTCGTGCCTGGGCGCGGAACGTGTCGTCGGCCAAAAGGCCCATCACCTCTTCCAGCCATTCCACCATGCGCCGCGCATGCGGATCGCTCAGCTGCGACTTGGCAATGGTGAAGGCGCGCCCGCGCAGAAGCGCGAGCTCGCTGCAGCAGAACTCCGACTCGCGCAGCGTTTCGTCGAGCATCTTGCGCTCCCCACGGGAGAGCCGCCCGTCGGCAAGCGTTTCGCGAAGCCGGTCCTCGAACTCTTTGATCTTCGTCGCCGCCACCCCGGTTTGGATGACGATGTGGGTCTTGGCATCTTGGCGAAGGTGTCTTTCGGCGAAACGTTCCCATTTCGAATCATCGTCCTGCTTGAAGCGCGGCAGCGAAACCGAACCGGCGGGACCGGCGCAATGTGTGGTTCAGAAAGGAAGGGACGCCACGACCTCCGGCGATCCTTTCTCGAGCAATGGACAAGGGCACCGGCCCCGCCGGGATTGTTCCGCTGCCGCTGCTCGGCTGCCATCAAGTTGCAAATCAGGAACAGCCAACCGACTGTTCCGTTCGCGGATTGGCGCGCAGCGTGATGATCGTCCGGATCAGGTCAGATGATCGGTTCGATCACCCCTCCGATCCCTCATTTCATCGATGATACGCATAATCATTGCCGGCATGCATGGTGCAGCTGCGCCGGCCCCATGAGCACGAATGTACAAGCGACGATGCTCGCCACGGCCGCTCTTGGCGTTGCGCTCTCCGTGAGCCCCACGCCTGCGGCCGCGGCGCCGACCTTCACCGACGATTTCAATGGTCCGGCAGGGAGTGCGATCGACCAAAGCAAATGGCGTTTCGAAACCGGGGATAACGTCAACAACCACGAGCGGCAGTACTACACGTCCAGCACCAGCAACGCGTCGATGGACGGCCAAGGCAACTTGGTCATCACCGCGCGCCGTGAGAATCCGGGCAATTACCAATGTTGGTATGGCCGTTGTGAGTACACGTCGGCGCGCCTGTCGACGGCGCAGACCTTCACGCAGCGCTATGGGCGCTTCGAGACGCGTCTCAAGGTCCCGCGCGGCCAGGGCATGTGGCCCGCATTCTGGATGCTCGGCAACGACATTGGCACCGCCGGCTGGCCCGGCAGCGGCGAAATCGACATCATGGAGAACGTCGGTTTCGAGCCCGGCACGGTGCACGGCACCCTCCACGGCCCCGGCTATTCCGGATCGGGCGGCGTCGGTGCAGGATACTCGCTTCCCAATGGTCAGGCCTTCGCCGATGGCTTTCACACGTTCGCCATCGAGTGGGCCCCCAATGTCATTCGCTGGTACGTCGACGGTAATCTCTACTCGACGAAAACGCCCTCGGACATTGGCGGCAATCGCTGGGTGTTCGACCATCCGTTCTACATCATTTTGAATCTCGCGGTCGGCGGCTACTGGCCGGGCGATCCCAACTCGAGCACGCCCTTCCCCGCGCAGCTCGTCGTCGATTACGTGCACGTCACCACCAGCGACACCGCCCCCGGCGGCCGCACCGGCCCGATCAGCGGGCTCGCGGGCAAGTGTGCGGACATCGCGGGGGCCAATAGCGCCAACGGCACCGCCGTGCAGCTCTATGATTGCAACGGCACCGGCGCGCAACAATGGACCATTGGAACGGATGGGACCATCCGCGGTTTGGGCAAGTGCATGGACGCCACCGGCGGCGGCACGGCCAATGGCACGCAGATCCAGCTTTACGACTGCAATGGCAGCGGCGCTCAGCGATGGACGGTGAGCTCCGCGCGCGACATCGTCAACACGGCAGCCAACCGGTGCCTCGATGTCAGCGGCAACAACTCTGCAAACGGAACACGGTTGCAACTTTGGGATTGCTCGGGCGGTGCCAACCAGAAATGGACGACTCCATGATCAAGCGAACGGCTTTCTTTTTCGGTGCATTTCTCCTCGCCACCATCGGCGACGTACCCCAGGCTTCCGCGGCCACGGGTCAGATCAGCGGCCTCGCGGGCAAGTGTGTCGACGTGGCGGGCGCCAACAGCGCCAACGGCACGGCCGTCCAGCTTTACGATTGCAATGGCACCACCGCCCAACAGTGGAACGTTGGAACCGATGGGACCATTCGCGCCCTGGGCAAATGCATGGACGTCGCCGGTGCCGGAACGGCCAACGGCACGCAGATCCAGCTTTACGACTGCAATGGGACGGCGGCCCAGCAGTGGACTGTGACCGCGGCCAAGGACATCGTCAACCCGGCGGCGAACAAGTGCCTCGACGTCTCGGGCAACAATTCTGCAAATGGAACGCGATTGCAGATTTGGGACTGCTCGGGCGGCGCCAACCAGAAATGGAACGCACCGACCGGCGGCCCCACGCAGCCTCCGGTGGGCGCCAAAGCGGTGGCGCCGTACCTCTATCAAGGGTGGGGCGCCCCGCCCAACCCGGCCACGGTGATGAGCGCCACCGGCGTGAAGTGGTTCACCATGGCCTTCATTTTGAGCAACGGCACGTGCAATCCACAATGGGATGGCCAGCGCGGGCTCACCGGCGGTGCGGACCAAAGTGCCATCAACACGATTCGCAACAACGGCGGCGACGTCATCGTGTCGTTCGGCGGTTGGAGCGGCAACAAGCTCGAGCAATCGTGCGGCAGCGCCAGCTCCCTCGCGAATGCCTATCAAACCGTCATCAACGCCTTGGGCCTCAAGGCCATCGACATCGACATCGAGGCCGATGCCTACGCGAGCGCCACGGTGAAACAACGCACCGTCGACGCGCTGAAGATCATCAAGCAGAACAACCCGGGCATTAGCGTCTACGTGACCTTCGGCACCGGCACGAATGGCCCCGATCCGGACATGATCAACCGCGGCGCGGCCTCCGGGCTCACCGTGGATGGGTGGACCATCATGCCGTTCGACTTCGGCGGCGCAGGTCAGAACATGGGCACCTTGACCCAGCGGGCCGCCGAAGGCCTGAAAAACGCGGTCAAGAATGCCTACGGCTACACCGACGACCAGGCCTATCGGCACAGCGGCATCTCCTCGATGAACGGCAACACCGATCAAAACGAGGTGGTTACGCTGGATGACTTCCGAGCCATATTGAACTACGCCAACCAGCACCACCTGGCGCGGCTCACGTTCTGGTCGGTCAACCGCGACCGCCCGTGCACCGGAGGCCCTGCGGATTCGTGCTCCGGGGTGTCGCAGCAGCCGTGGGACTTCACGCGCATCTTCGCCGGCTACGGCGGTTGATGCGCCCATCCGTCACCCCTTCTTGCGGGTGAGGGCGCGGACGACGGCATCGACGGCCGGCTCCGTACCGCGTTTGGACACGCGCTGAATGGCGAGCAGCTTGCGTGCGCCGAGCCCTGTGAGTGGACAGGGCTCGACGCCGCGGGCATCCCCCAGCGCCAGCTCCGGCACGATGGCCACGCCCTCACCGGCCGCCACGAGCGCGAGCACCGAGGGAAACTCCTTGCACACGTGCGCCACGGTGGGCTCGAATTTGCCGCGCTTGGCGAGCCGCTGAAGCGCGAGATCCAAGCTGGTGCCCTCCGGCGCGGCGATCCATCGCTGCGCCGCGAGCGCTTTTGGCGTGCGCAGTTCGCGCGCGAGCGACGCCGAAGCCACGACGTAATAGGGATCACGCAGGAGCTGGCGGACCTCGATGCCCGGGGCACTGGGATCGTCCTGGTCGTCGTCGCGTTCGTCGAGCATGAGATCGATTTCGCCCGTGCGGAGCGACTTCTCCACGCCGAGGCCGTACAGCTCGATGACCATGGGGATCACGCCCGGCTGCTCGGCGCGCAGGATCGGCAACGCCTCGATGACCAGCCAGCGGATGGCCGATTGAAAAGCTGCCATGCGCACCACACCGGAGACGCGACCTGTCGCGGCCGCAACAGCCCTTCCCGCCGCAACGAGCTCGGCCTCGAGCCGCTCCGCATGGCCCGCCAAGGTCAAACCAATGGCCGTGGGTGAAAGCCGCCGGTGCGTGCGATCGAAGAGCTCCACCCCGAGCTCCTCCTCCAGACTCCCAATCTGCTGGGAAATGGCCTGCGGCGTGAGGTGCAGCACGCGCGAGGCTCCGGTAACGCCCTCCGCGCGCACGACGGCCAAAAGAACCCGTAACCTTCGCGGATCGACGTCCATGTAAGCCGAGCTTACATGATGCTCCACATAATCTAGCTTTTCTTGAAGGTGGCGTCTGCCACACTCGCGGCCATGTCCGACTACCCACTGCTGATTTCCCTCGCCGGCTGGACCGGCGCCGCGCTGCTTCTCGCCTCCTACGCGCTCGCTTCGGCGCGCAAGCTCGAGGCCAGCGGCGCCACGTTCCAATGGATGAACGTCGTAGGCAGCGCCGCCCTGGCGACGAATTCGGCGCACAATGGTGCGTGGCCCTCCGCCATTTTGAACGTGATCTGGCTCGGCATTGGTGCCGTTGCGCTGCTGCGTCTCGTGTCTAACGGCCTAAACACGCGAAAATCGCGCGCACACGGATTGCACGTCGCACCCTGACCAAATCAGGGTGATCCATTGAAAGTTGCCATCGTCTCTCCACTCATCGAAAGCGTGCCACCAAAATTATACGGAGGAACCGAACGGGTCGTCTCGTACCTTTGTGAAGAACTGGTTCGACAAGGGCACGACGTCACCCTCTTCGCCTCGGGCGATTCCATCACACGTGCACAGCTACGGCCGATGGTGGAGCGAAGTCTTCGCCTCGATCGATCGTGCCACAACCCCAATTCGCACCACGTCGTCATGGTAGATCGGATCGTCGAGGCGGCGTCCGAGTTCGACATTCTCCATTTCCATCTCGACTATTGCCATTTTCCATTGGTGCGCCGGCTCGGCCTTCCCAGCGTCACCACCATGCACGGGCGGCTCGACTTGCCCGAATTCGTTCACACCTATTCGTACTTTCACGACGTGCCGCTCGTCTCCATTTCCGATGCCCAGCGCGCCCCCATTCCCCACAACCATTGGGTCGCCACTATCCATCATGGCCTGCCGCGCGATCTCTACCTCTTCCAACCCGATGGCGGCTCGTACCTCGCGTTCATCGGGCGCATCTCGCCGGAGAAACGTCCCGATCGGGCGATTGCCATCGCGCGTCGTGCAAAAATGCCACTCAAGATTGCCGCAAAGGTCGATGCCGTCGATAGGGAGTATTTCGAAGCCCAGATTCGGCCTTTGATCACCGGAGCCGACGTGGAATTCATTGGTGAGATCGATGATGTCGCAAAACGCGACTTCATCGGCAATGCCCGAGCGGTCCTGTTTCCCATCGATTGGCCGGAGCCGTTCGGCCTCGTGATGATCGAGGCCATGGCATGTGGAACGCCGGTCATCGCGTGGCGATGTGGCTCGGTGCCCGAGATCATGGTCGACGGTGAGACCGGCTACGTGGTGCAAAGCGAGGACGAGGCCGTGGAGGCCGTGGCGCGTGTTCACGAGCTCGACCGGCGCCGCTGCCGCGACGTCTTCGAGCAACGCTACACCGTGGAACGGATGGCTCGCAATTACGTGGACGTGTATGCCCGCCAGGCAGGGTCGGATGAGCGACTTCGCGTGGCATGATTCCCCGCATGCGGAGATGATTCGTCCGGAGAGCGATGGAAACCATACGAATCGAAGACCGGTGGTACGTGCTGGCAACCTCGTCACGCACCGACGACCGCACATGGGTGTTGAAGAACGGTGAGACCTTCGCCGTGTTCGATCGGTTCGGCGACATTCAGCCGATCGGAACAGGAGAACAGGGGCTCTACCATCAGGGCACGCGGTTTCTCTCCCAGCTCGAGCTGCGGTTGAACGGGCAGAGGCCCATGCTTCTGGGCTCCAGCGTCAAGCAGGACAACAGCCTGCTCACCGTCGACGTCACCACGCCCGATCTGTATGTGGCGGAGCAGCTCGAGGTGCTCAAGGGCACGGTGCACGTGTTCCGAGCCGCGTTGCTCAGCGAGTCGGCGTGCCATCAAAGGCTGCGCATCGTCAACTACTGCCAACGGCGCATCGCGCTGCAGGTGACGCTGCTTTTTGCGGCCGACTACGCTGACATTTTCGAAGTGCGCGGAGTGAGGCGCGCACGCCGTGGTGACGACTTGAGCCCCATGCACACGGAGGACCGCATGGTTCTGGCCTACCGCGGCCTCGACGGCATCACGCGCAGTACGGAAATCGCGTGTTCGCCGGCGCCGACGCATTTGACCGCCGATCGGATCGAATACGCGCTGCAGCTGGAACCGCACGAGACCGTCGAGCTCAATGCAAGCATCGCTTGCGAACCCAACGTGCGCCCGCCGCGCGCGCCCTCGGCGCACGTGCACTTCGCAACGGTGCGGGAGAGCGCAGAGAAGGCAGTTCAAGAGGCGCGCGCACGCGGCTGTGCGGTGGAGACGTCGAATGCGCAATTCAACGATTGCCTCCAGCGGGCAAGCGCAGATTTGGTGATGCTCACCGCGGGGAATCCCGAAACGGCGTATCCCTATGCCGGGGTGCCCTGGTACAGCACGCCGTTCGGACGCGACGGCATCCTCACCGCGCTCGAATACCTCTGGGTAGATCCGTCCATGGCGAGGGGCGTGCTTTCCTACCTGGCCTCGACGCAAGCGCGCGAGGAAGCCCCAGAGCAGGATGCCGAGCCGGGAAAGGTTCTGCACGAGACGCGAAAGGGCGAGCTCGCGGCATTGGGCGAGATCCCATTTGGGCGCTATTACGGCACGGTGGACGCCACGCCGCTCTTCGTGGTGCTCGCCGGTGCCTACCATCGGCGAACGGGCGATCTGGAGTTTCTACGGGGCCTCTGGCCAAACGTGGAGCGGGCGCTGGCCTGGATCGAGGAATACGGTGACCTCGACGGCGACGGGTTCGTCGAGTACCAACGAAAGAGCGCCAAGGGCCTTGCCCAGCAAGGTTGGAAGGACTCGGAGGACTCCGTCTTTCATCAAGACGGCAGCGCGGCGGAAGGCCCCATCGCGCTCGCGGAGGTGCAAGGCTACGTCTACAAGGCAAAGGTGCGCGCCGCCGATCTGGCACACGCCCTTGGGCACACCGCGCGCGCCGTGGCGCTGCGCTCGGAAGCCCTGCAGCTGCGCACGCAATTCGATCACGCATTCTGGTGTGAGGATCTGGGCACGTTCGCGCTCGCGTTGGACGGGGCGAAGCGTCCCTGCCGTGTTCGAACGTCGAACGCAGGGCAGGTGCTTTGGAGCGGCATCGCCCACCCAGAGCACGCCGAACGCGCGGGGAAAACGTTGTTGGAACCGGCCTCATTCTCCGGGTGGGGCGTGCGCACGCTCGCCAAAGGCGAAGCGCGCTACAACCCCATGTCGTACCACAATGGGTCCATTTGGCCGCACGACAACGCGCTCATCGCCATGGGTCTCGCTCGCTATGGATTCAAGGACAAAACGCAACGGCTCCTCGGCGCCCTGTTCGACGCCAGCATGTTCATGGATCTGCACCGCCTGCCCGAGCTCTTTTGCGGCTTCGCACGCCGCCCCAACGAGGGCCCGACGCTCTACCCCGTGGCGTGCTCGCCGCAAGCCTGGGCGAGCGCCAGCGTCTTTTATCTGCTCCAAGCGTGCCTCGGACTGTCCTTCCGGCCGACGCCCAATCCCGATCGCCCTCGATTGTATTTCGACCATCCGCGGCTACCGGCATTTCTCAACCGGGTAGAGATCCGCCGTCTGCGCGTCGGGAACGCGACCGTCGACATCGATCTTCAACGCCACGCCCGCGACGTGGGCGTCAACGTCCTTCGCAAAGACGGCGATGTCGAAGTCTCGGTGACACTCTAGCTCGAGGAAAGGGCTATCGCTCTCGGTGTGCAGTGAAGGTGGAACTCGCAGCACCACGGGGAGCAAGGTACAAACGGGTGCGTGATCGCGCGCTCCGCGCAATCTCAGACCTTCTTCTTCTGGCCTTTCTCTTTGCCAGATAAAATGAGGGGTAGAAAAGTTCCGGTGGATGCAAGCAGTTGTCTGCGCAGCTTCCCCAACGAGGTCTTCGGCCACCGGTCCGCGCCCGCTGCGCTTCCCGTCACCGCTCCTCATGTGGTTCCCGCTGGCTGGACCCCCGTAGGGGTGACTCCAACTGTCAACGGGCATGTGGAGGGCTGTTGCCTCCCGCTTGTACCTTACGGCAACCCATCATCTTGATCTGCGACCTTGCGAGCCCGGTGTCCGGATCTCCGCACCCGCGAGGTCTGACCGGCGCATTGCCAATGTGGTGCCAATCCATATCCTCGCCGAAAAGGGCCCTGCGACGCACCGGCGCCCCTGTCACGGACAGCCGTCCGCCTGTCCCGGACACCCCGACGCCGTGGCGGCCCGAAAGACCATCGCGATACCACCTCCCGCCAGCGCAAGGCTGCACGATCGCTCTGGAGGCCCATTGCGGCCACGGCACCGCCGCACATAAAAGCGGCGCTCCGAGCCCGATCCGGCACCAAGAGCCGTGCTAGGCCGTCGGATGCACGTGGGGGCGATAGCCGGCACGAACCACATCCAGGATGCTCGGCGGGGTGAGCACGTCCACCGTGGCACGCGTGGGGCGCGGACGGCGCTCGGTGTAGCCTTCGGGGGACCAGGCGAGGAGCTCGCCATCGAGCACGAGCCATGCGCGCCCCAGGTCGGTGATGAAGGCGCCGTCGGGGAGGCCCGCGAGCTCGGCGCGGACGGTGCGCTTTTCGCCTTTTCTCCCATGACCGAGCGCGCGCTCGTCGTGGAGGCGGCGGTCCATCGGGTCGACCCCGAAGGGATCTCCGGGGTGGATCGCGCGCCAAGCGTCGCGGAAGCGCCGAAATTCCGGGTTGCGGCACTCGCCGCAGGGCCGGTGCCCTGCGGCGAATGCGGTGGCCTCGTCGAGGAAGAACAACTCCGTCCACGTCCGGCGCGGACTCATCACCTCGCGGTGGCGGCCGCGGAACTCGAGCTGGCAGATGATCCAACGGCGCACCTGCCAGGGACGCAAGATGGTGCGCGACGGAGAATGAAGCCAGCCCCGGTTGCCGAGCCAGAGTCCGCGCGCGGGGTGGGCGAAGATTTGGCCAAAGGGATCGACACGGTTCTGCAGCGCCATCCCCCGCAGCGTATTACGGGCAGACCACCTGCGCATCCGCCCAATCGGCGTGATCGTTGGTGATGCCATCGCCGCCGTCGGTCACGACCAGCCGCAGCACGGTCGCGCGCGAAACGTCGGCCTCCAGCGTCTTCGTCGGCGTGCCGCGCACGATGAGGCCACTGTCGGCCACCTTCGTGCCGTCCGCCCAGATTTCGAAGGCGACGGATCCGGCGCCCGTCTTTTCATCGTCGAGCCCCACGAGCGCCCGCACCTTCGAGCACGTGCCGCCCACGTAATAGACCACGGAGCTCTGCGCGTGCACGCCGAGCCCTTTGGCATAGGTAACGCCGTTGACGACGAGGGGATGCCCATCGCCCGCGTGGTCCTCCCCCACGCTGGTGTTGCGCTCCACCGGCCCCCACCCATTGTCGGCACGAAGCCATGGATCGTCGCCCAGGTAGCTCGTCCCGCGCGGAAGCAGCTCCGGCACCGTCACGTCGATGTGGCTCTTGACCACCGTCGCCCTTCCCTGCCCTGGGAAATAGCTGACCGTCGCATCCAAAGGATAATTGCCCGGCGCCGCATTCGAAGGCACCGCCACGGACCACGTGGTGGCCAATGCCTCGTTGCTCGAAATCACACGATCACGACTCGACGATTGGGCCTGCACACGCCACCCCGCGGGCGCGGAGAGCGTCACCTGGGGCAGCACCGCGGGCACGAATCCGTCGTTGGTGGCGGTGGTCGTCACCGTGGCCCGGCTCCCCGGCGCGACCAAGAGCGGAAGCCCTGGCGATGTCGCGGGAGCTGCGATGCCCAAGTCCACCGCCGGTGGATACTGCGCCCAGTGCGGATCGCGTCCGATGCGAAATATGGCCGTCCCGTGCGCCGCAACGCTGGCCGTGATGGCCCCGGCTGTTTCCTTCGTGGAGTGCGACCACAAATCGCGAATCTTGTACGCCACCTCGTGGGCGAGCCCGATCTCCGCGGCGCTGGTCGAAATCGTTGCCGGCGCATCGGTCTCGTTGAACAAGGCCACCGCGCGATCCCCATTGGACAGCGGCTTCACGATGACGTGAAATCCGCCAGCCTGCCGGATCTCCTTGCCCTGGACACCCAGCGCATCTTGATCCACCTCGATGATGTCCTTGTTGGTCAGAATCTCTAAGGTAGCCGGCGTGGCCGTGCGCAGATCCGAGCCCACGAGCAACGGCGCCGCCATGATGGCCCAAAGGGCGAAATGGCTGCGGTACTCCGTATCAGTCATTCCGCCATTGCCCACCTCGAGCATGTCCGGATCGTTCCAATGCCCCGGCCCCGCGTAGGCATCGAGCACCACGTTCTTCTTGAACAGGGACAGCATACTCGAATACCGATCGGTAATGTCCCCGGTGGTGCGCCAGGAATTGCCGATGTCCTTCGCCCAGGTCCACGGTTTGTTCTCGCCCCACTCGCAGAGGCTATAGAGAATCGGCCGGCCGGTGGCCTTCAAGGCATTGCCCATGGTCGTGTACCGCTGCACGGCATCCACGCCCTGGTTGTTGCAATTGTCGTATTTCAAATAGTCGACACCCCACGAGGCCCACAGATTGGCATCCTGCTGCTCGTGACCGAGGCCGCCGGGAAAGCCGTTGCGGTCGCATGTCTTGCTGCCTGCGCTGGAGTAAATACCGAATTTGAGTCCCTTCCCGTGTACGTAGTCGGCCACGGCCTTGATGCCGTTGGGAAACCGCACCGGATCGGGCACGAGGTTACCGGTGGCATCTCGGTTGGGAAGTGCCCAACAGTCGTCCAGATTCACGTATTGATAACCGGCGTCCTTCAGCCCTTCGGAGACGAACAAATCGGCAATGCCCTTGACCATGGCTTCGTTGAAGTCCGCGCGACAGTGCGTGGCATTCCAATTGTTGAAGCCCATTTGCGGGGTTCGCGCCAATCCATTTTCCGCGCGCGGTGCCGCGGCGGCGTCGCTGCTGACGGCGACGTCGACCACACCGAGCACACATGGCAATGCAGTCGCGATGACGACGAGTTGCGTTCGGACCGACATGAGAATGCCTCCTTGTTATTTCGCAGGGGATGCTGTCAGGACTTGGCCAGAAGATCGAGCACCAATGCCGCGGTCCACGAGAAGTTCTCCGCGCCCAAACCCTCGCCCGTATTGGGCTCGAAGTACTCGCGAAAACCAGAACGGGACACGAGGTCGAGTGTGCGGTCGGTCAGTTTCGCCGCGTCGTCCCGCCAGGAGGCCCGACGAAGGCCCTCGATGATCATCCAGTTCACGTTGATCCAACTCGGACCACGCCAATACCGACGCGGATCGAATTGCGGATCGTCCGCCGGTGCGCTCGGAACGGGCCACGCCGTGCCGAACTTGTTGGGGTCTTTGAGGCGCGCCACCAAACGCGGCACCGTCTCCAGCGGGACGACGCCGGCGAAGAGCGGAAGAAAACCGGATGCGTGCTCGACGGTGATGGGGGCATCGCCCACGAGATCGTGGTCGTGGTAGTACCCGCGCGTCGTATCGTAGAGACTGGCTATCCCCGCGGCGAGCTTGGCCCGCCGCTCCAGGGCATGCGGCACCTCGAGACCGAGCGCGCGCGCGAGGGCATGCAAATCCTCCTCCGCGCGGCAGAGGATGGAGGCGATGGCCAAGTCCTGCACGAGAAAGCTCACACGCGACGGCGTTGGCGGGGCAAACGATAGCTTGGCGCGTTCGGCCACCAAGAAGAAGTACCGATCGTAATCGAAGCGCGTGGGCCGTTGCTCCGAGCTCACCACGGCATTGTCTTTGCGCGTGTACGTGACCTCACCGGGATCGATGCGCGCGAGCGCGGCATCCCAGCGCGGAGCATTATCGAGCCCGCTCTCCCACGGATGCACGATGGCCGGCAGGCCCTGCTGCAGCGGATCGCGCTCGCGCAGAAACCATGCATGCCACGCGTCCGCGGCCACGACGACGCGCCGTAAAATCTCTTCCACCGTGCGATCTCCGCCCGAGCGCTCCAGCACGAAACGCGCGGCGGTGGCCAAGACCGGAGGCTGCGTAATGGACGATGTGGCGATGGCTTGGGGACGCCCCGGCGCCTGGTCGATCTGCCACACCTTGGGATTCGGTTCGTAATGGGTGGCTTCCGGGTTGAAGAGAATGTGCGGGATCATCCCGTTTTCCCACTGGCCACGCAAAAGCATCTCCAGCTCGCGCGCTGCCCGGCGAGGATCGATGTAGGCCCATCCAATGGCGCAAAATGCACTATCCCAATTCCACTGATGCGGATACAGCGCAGGCGCCGGCACGGTGCACCCTTGGCGATCGTTGGCACGGAGAAGCGCTTCGGCGGCAAGCTTGAGGGTCAATCGATCCATGTCGTCCTCTCGGGATGAATGGTCTAGAGGTACCATCATGGAAGCTGCCGTCCACGCCCGCGCGACGCGAAACACGAAAGCGATGAATCGGTGGGGGGCCCTGGGCCTTCTCATGGCGCTGGCCTTTTTGAATTACATGGACCGGCACCTGGTGTTCCCACTGCAAGGGCTCATCGGGAAAGAGTTCCACATCGACACGGGAAAGCTGGGCGCGCTGACCACGGGCTTCACCATCGTGTACGCGGCGTCGGCGCCGCTCATCGGTGCGCTGTCGGACAGGTTTTCGCGCAAGACGATTCTGCTGACGGCCTTGCTCGGGTGGAGCGTGGTCACCATGATGAGCGGCACCGCCACCGGCTTCGCCTCGTTGCTGGTCTGGCGTGCACTCACCGGCCTGGGCGAGGGCGGCTATTTTCCCACGGCGGTCTCCCTCATCGGGGACCTGTTCGGGCCCAATCAGCGCGGCAAGGCCATCGCGCTCCACGGGGTCTGCACGACCTTGGGCGGCTCCGCCGGGTATGCCATGGGCGGCTTTTTGGGCGAGCATTTCGGCTGGCGAATGCCGTTCTTCCTCTCCGTCCTCCCCGGCGTCGTCCTCGCCGGCGTGCTCGCACGTTATTTCCGAGAACCCGTGCGAGGCACGACCGGGCCATCGAAATCCGAATCACGGGAAAAGCCACGCGCCTATTGGCGCATCGTCACCTCGCCGCCGGTGCTGCTCATTGCGCTGGCCGCGTGCGCGGCCATGTATTCGATGAATGGGCTCAACACGTTTCTTCCGCTGTACTTGGTCGAAGCGCGGCACGTCTCGGTATCGTCCGCGGGTGTCCTCACGGGCGCGTTCTTCGCCTGCACCTTGTTCGGGCAGCTCGCCGGCGGCACCGTCTCCGACGCACTCGCAGGCCGCCTCCGCGGCGCCCGCCCGCTGCTCGTGGGCTTCGCCTATTTCGGCGTCATGCCCGCGGCCTTCGCCATCGTGCACATCGACGCCGTGTTCGTCGCCCTCGCCTGCTACGGATTGACTCAATTCGGCCGAGGCTGGGCGGAGCCCAATCTGTACGGCACGATCATCGACAGCGTTCCCGCACACGAACGCGGCACCGCGCAAGGCTTCCTCCTGCTCATGACCTTCACCGGCGCCTCGCTCTCGCCATGGGTCGCCGGCATGATTATCAAGCAAAGCGGCTACGTCCCCGTGGTGCACATGCTCGCCACCTCCGCAGGCGTCGCTGCCTTGTTGGCATTTGCGCTGGTGGTGTACGTGCGGCGCAAGCGCATTACCGACTAACGAGCTGCTGGCACGGGATCTTGGGATACTCGTGGTGCACGTCGTGGCAAATGAGATTCAAGATGGTCGGCGAATGCGTAAAGGCAAACGGGCGCGCCAACGCCACGAGCCACGAGGGAACGTTGTGCGGTAGATACGCGCCCCAGAAGCTGAGCGTGCACTGAAGCACGGTCGCCACCGCGACGTGCACCAGAAGCACGCGTGACCCCGTGCCCATGGCCAGAACCACAGCGGCCACGTTCATCGAGGTCTCGCCGATCTGCCATCGCAGCGGCAAGCCGTGCGCGATGCGAAACGCACCACGGCGCAGAGCGAGCGCATTGCGAGGGCCCACGAACAACGCGCGCCACGCGGTAAGGTGCGCGCCGGTGCCCTCGATGTCGTCCGCCCGGCGGGCGTGATGGCGCAAATGCATGATGCGCATCGCATGACCGCTCATGAGCATGAGCAACCCCGACACGCAAAGGGCAACCTCATTGACCCGACGGGGCAAGCCCAGCGCGCCGTGCGCCAGATCGTGCGTGAGGGAAAAGGCGGCAAAGAAGAGCGCCAGCGATCCAACGAGCGCCATCCCCAGCGACCTCGAGGCGCCCCCGAGAGCGACCATGGCCACCGCAATACGGAAGATGTGAAGAGCGATATCGCGACGTTCGATGGGCTTCATGCCCCCGTCCTTGCGACCCGCGTGCCGTCGCGGCATCGCCAAAAAGGCCCATATTCCCGAGGATCCTGCTGTCCACGACGTGGACAGTGCGTCCGCGACGTGGACACCAAAACTCCCCGCCTCCTGTAAATCTTCTAGCTTTTCATTGCACGGCACGCGCGCTGCAAAGCCCTCGGCATGCTCACCGCATGCATCGTTCTCGCGATCATGGGCGCCGTCGGTGCCTTCGACATGGCCTATTTTCATACGTACAAAGCACAACTCGGCAAACGCCCCGAGTCACGTATCGAGGCATGGGTGCACGTGGTGCGCAGCTTCGTGTACGCCGCGCAGTTCGCCCTCGTTCCCAATGTTCGACTCGGCGGCACGTACTACTTCGCACTCGTCGGCCTTTTCGTCCTGGACGTCGCCGTCGCCGCCCTCGACGTGGCCATCGAACCGGCCTCGCGCCGTTCGCAGGGAGGTCTCCCCGCCGGCGAATACGCCGCACACGTCTTTCTCAGCGTCCTCGCCGGTGTCCTGCTCCATGCCGTCTTCTCCGCGTCCGCCGGCTGGCACACCCTGCCCACGGCCATCGTCCTCGAGCCACATGCGCCCGCGGCACTGCGCATCGTGCTGGGCGTCATGGCCGCAGCCTCTCTCATCGTGGCCGTGGTGGGGCTCCTCGGGCTCGTCGAAGCGAGCCTGCCCAAACCACGCCCCATTCATGTCTCGGTGAAACTGCGCGCCTCCGCGCAGACCGTTTGGGACATCACCCAAGACCACGTGGAGCATCCCAATTGGGATCATCGTTTTAGCCGCATCATCATGTTATCGGATACCATTCGTACCGGAACGGACATGATTTACGAAAAGACGATATGCGGCATCACCATCCGCGGGTGGGGCCGTTACAAGCTGCACCGGCCGGTGAAGCAATCGACCTTCGAATTCGGCTCCAACGACGTCCGTTCCCTCATCCGACACGGCGTGGGCCTCTGGCTCTATCGGCCGCGGCCGGGCGGGCTTCTCGAGTTTTCCACCGCGTACACGTACGACGTGCGCTGGGGGCTCTTCGGCCGCCTCGTCGATCGGCTCGTCGTTCGGCCGTTCTTCCAGCGGGAGACAGAGCGGAGCTTTCAGCGGCTCGCCGCACGTCATTTTCCGGAGAGCGCGTGAGTCCGTTTGCTGCGATCGCGCTCTACCCGCTCTGGGCCGTCGCACTCGCAGTGGGCCTGGTCGCACTTCGCCTCGGGCGCAGTGAGGGGCGCGGCCTCGTGGCGCTTTGCTTGTCGCTCGCGTTCTGGGTCACCGGCCTGATTCTCTTGAAGACGCCCCAAATGGAAATGGTCGCCGAACGCGTGCTTCCCTTCGGGATGTTGCTCGCCGGCACCTACCTCCACGCCGGCGCCGACGTCGCCGGCATTCGTGCACCGCGCATTCTCGCCGTGGCCTACGGCTACGGCATCGCCGTCGTGCTCCTCGGCGTCCTCTGGCCACGCCTTCTCTATGGGCCGGGCGCGCATGGCCCCGGAGTCCTCTTTCTTCCCCTCGCCGCGGTTTCCGCGGCCGGAGCCACGGCCAACATCGCCTGGCTCGCGCACCTCGCCGCCAAAGCCCCAGCCCCGCGCACGCGGCCCATCGCGCTGGTCCTGGGCTGCGCCACCGGTACGCTCGGCGGTGGCGGGGTCATCGGACTTCGCGTCCTTTCCCTGGGCGACGTCGATGCGGCCGCCCCCTTGCTCCTCGTCTCCGTCGCACTGGCTGCCTATGCCGTTCTGCGCGGCGAACACGGTCGCGCGCGCGAGCTCGTCGTGCAAGGCGCCGTCTACGCCGTCGTCACCGCGGCGCTATCGGCCTTGGGATTGACCGTGTTTTACCTCGCACTCCCGCACTTGGCGCCGGAACGAAGCCATTCGGTCATCTGGCTCATTTTCGTCGTCTTCTTCGCTGCACTGCCCCTCGAGCCTCTCCGAAATTTGATCGTAGAGGCCATTGGCCGAAGATTGTTCCGTCGCCCCATCAACATCCCCGAGCTCGCAGAGCAAGTGGAAACGAGCGAAACGCGCGCGGAGCACGCCGAGCGCCTCGCCGAGATCGGCCGCCTCACCAGCGCCGTGGCCCACGAGATCCGCAATCCACTCGGCGTCATCGCCGCGCAGGCCAAACTGCTCGAGCGCGGCGGCGCATCGCCGGCCCTGGTGGCCAGCGTGCGCGCGCAGGTCGATCGCGCCAAGCGCTTCCTCGACGATCTCCTCCGCTACGGAAAGCCGCGCCCGCTCGAGGTGCGCGACTTCGATGCACGTGCCGCACTGCATCTCGCCATCTCCCATGTGCGCCAGGCCTTTCCCGAGGCCCCTCCGCCCATCGACGTGCACGCAGCTGACGCCGCGGCGTCGCTCGAGGCGGACCGCCATGCGTTCATGGACGTCGTCACGGCACTCGTCCAAAACGCCGCCATTGCGGTCTCCGGTCGAGACGGTGGCAAAGTCACGGTAAGCCTCGAACGCGAGCCCGATGTCGTTCGCATCGTCGTCCGCGACAATGGCCCCGGCGTCCCGCAATCTCTGGAAGAGCGCCTCTTTCAGCCCTTCGTCACGGGCCGGGGGCGCGACGAGCGGCATCCTGGTACGGGCCTCGGCCTGGCCATCGCCGCACGCTGGGTCGAACGCCACGGAGGCACGCTCGTTCATCAGCGCCCGGCTGACGGTGGCGCGTGTTTCGTCGTCACCTGGCCGCCCAGCCCGCGGTAAGGCACTATGCTGCCGGCATGGCCAGCCGGCGCAAAGAAGGCATTCTCCTGGTCGATGACGACGCCGCGTTTCGTGCGGTCTACACGGAATTGCTCGAGGGCGAGGGCTTCGCGGTCACCTCCGCTGGCACCCCCGAACAAGCCCTCGCCGCGTTCACACGCGCCGCGCCGCGCATGGTCGTGCTCGACCTGATGCTACCTCCCTCGGGCCAGCCCGAAGCGGGCGCCGCGCTCATGGAACGCATCCTCTCCGAGCGCCCCGCCACCAAAGTCGTCGTCGTGTCCGGGTCCGGCGATAGCTCGTTCGCCCTCTCCTTGGTGCGGCGCGGCGCGTACGACTTTCTCGCCAAGCCCGTCGATCCCGACGTCTTGCTCGCCGTCTGCGCGCGCGCCGCCGCACGCCTCGAGCTCGAGGATCGCGTGACCGAGCTCGAAACGGAGCTCGCCACCGCCGCACGCGAGCAAATCGGCCTCCTTGGCACCTCGCCGGCCTTTCTCGACGCGCGCACCCTCGCCGAGCGGGCGGCCCCTGCGCACGTCCCGGTCCTCCTCACCGGCGAATCCGGCACCGGAAAAGAAGTCTTCGCTCGCTACCTCCACGCCCGCAGCCCCCGCGCCAAAAAGCCGTTCGTCGCCATCAACTGCGGCGCACTCGCCCCTGCCCTGCTCGAGTCCACGCTCTTCGGGCACAAGCGCGGCGCCTTCACCGGTGCGGTCGCCGACGCGCGAGGCCTCTTCGCCGAGGCCGACGGCGGCACGTTGTTCCTCGACGAAATCGGCGATTTGGAGGTCGGCCTGCAGGTGAAGCTGCTCCGTGCCTTGGAAAGCGGCGAGGTCCTCCCTGTCGGTGCCGCACGCCCGCTCACCGTCGACGTGCGGCTGCTTTCGGCCACCCACCGTCCGCTCGAGGCGATGGTTGCCGGGAAAACATTTCGCGATGATCTCTATTGGCGCGTACGCGGCATCGAAATCGCATTGCCGCGCCTCGCCGATCGGGCGGGGGATTTAGCGTTGCTTGCGCAACATTTCATCAACCAGGCACGCGCGCTCGTGCCACACGCCGCCATGGCACGGCTTTCGCCGGAAGCGCTCCGACGAATGGAGGCCTACGATTGGCCCGGCAACCTCCGCGAGCTGCGCCATGAAATGCAACGCGCGCTCGTCATGGCCGCAGGGCGCGACGAAATCCTCGAGGCCGACCTCTCGCCCTCCCTGCGAAACACGAATGAAGCGTCGGTTTCTGCTCTCGAAACCGCCGATGAATCGGCGCCCCTCGAGGAGAAGGTCGGCGCACTCGAACGACGCGAAATCGTCCAGGCGCTCGCGCGATCCAACGGCAATCGCAGCCATGCAGCGGCGCGGCTGGGGCTCTCGCGCCAGGGCCTTCTCAACAAGATGGCGCGCCACGGCTTGAAATCCTCGTGACAGGATTAATCGACGGAGAGCGAATTACACAAATAGTGACATTCGTGTGATCGCTCCGTGAATTGTGGCTCATGTAAGCCCCAATCAAATTGACATTCGTATTCGCTTGGGCGAGCTTGGGAATCAGCGGAGCGCCTATGCGACAAAATCGCCTTTGGATCCTCGGAGTTCTCACCGTCGGCAGCATGGCTGCCCTCCCGGCATGTGCCGGCGCCGCCGACTCGTACGAAGAAACGGTCACGGGCGACAAGCTCGCCCCCGTCGCTCCCCCGAGCGCCGTCGCAGCAGCGACCGTGGAAGATTTCGAGTCCGGTACCAAAACGGCGTACGCCGCGGCAAATGTGACGTTTGCCTCGGGCACGTGGAACCTGGACGACGCCTTGGTCGGCACACTCGATGGCGACGTGAAGAATGGCGGCCGCGCCACGCGCGTTCGCAACGCGGGCAAGGTCACCATGGGGTTCGACCGCGCCAATGCCGGCACGGTCACCATCAAGAGCGCCACCTACGGCTCGGATGCAAACGGCTCGTGGGGCCTCTTCTATTCGCGCAACCAGGGCTCCACCTGGACACAAATTGGTTCGGCGGTCACCACGGCCCCGAACACGCTGTCCACGGCTACCTTCGCGGTGAACCAATCGGGCAACGTGCGTTTGCAGGTGCGCAAGCTCGATGGCGGCAGCAACCGCATCGACGTCGACGACGTGTCCATCCAGGACTACACGGGCGGCGGCAGCGATGGCGGGACGGATTCGGGCGGCGGCGGTGGCGACGGTGGATCGAGCGGTGGCGGGGCAAGCCTCAGCGTGCACACCACCTTGGGCATTCCGTCGGATGCCAACACCAATGACCCGAACGATTACCTCGCGGTCAAATCGGAGTACGTGCACTCGTACAACAGCAGCCGCAAGATCCCCAATTGGGTGAGCTGGGAGCTCAACACGGGCTACCTCGGAAGCGCCGATCGCTCGAACAATTACCGGCCGGACGACACCCTGCCCTCCGGCATGGCGCAAGCGTCCCTCGCGGACTACAGCGGCAGCGGCTACGACCGCGGCCATATCTGCCCCTCGGGCGACCGCACGAAGTCGGCGACGGCCAACGGCATCACGTTCTTCCTCTCGAACATGGTCCCCCAGGCCGCGAACAACAACCGTGGCCCATGGGAAAAGCTCGAGTCCTACAGCCGCACCCTCGCCAACTCCGGCAAGGAGCTCTTCGTCATCGCCGGCGGCGTCGTCACCTCCAGCTCGAGCACCATCGGCTCTGGCGTGGTCGTACCGGATAGCACCTTCAAGGTGGTCGCCGTTCTCGATCACGTCGGCGCCGGCGCGGCAGACGTGACCACGAGCACGCGCATCATTGCGGTGCTCATGCCCAACGATGACAGCAAAATCAATATGGGTGACGATTGGAAGTCGTTCCGCGTCTCGGCCCGCAGCATCGAGAATGCGACGAACTTGAACTTCCTCTCGGATGTTCCGCAGAATATCCAGGACGTCATCGAAGCGCGCGTCGACAATCAATAGGCGCACGACGACGGTACGCGCTGTACCAAGGGATGTACCGAGAACCGCGTACACCCGGCGCGCTTTGGTACAGCGCGGAACACCTCGGATGTTTGCGATCGCCTTGATTTGACGTGATCTCGACGTCGGAGCGCCATGGCGTGCCTTTTGCTTCTGTACGCCAACGTGGACGCCTTACCTTCGCAGGACAACGTCAAATGCGCGACGGCACTCCGCATCGCCCTCGCGCGTGTGCAGGGTGCCTTTCACCAGGAGGCGGCCGACGCCTTCTACGAATTGCTCCTTCGCACACCGCTCTATCTTCCTTTCGAGAACGGGGTCATGAGCGTCCCCGGTCCGCAGAGCGAGACCGCGGTTCCTATTTTCATCGATGAAGCGGCCATGGTGTACTGGGCCGGCCGGCTCGTGCCCCACATCGTTTGCTCGGCGCGCGAAGCGGCCGTGCTGGCGCTGGTGATTCATGACGCGTGGCTCGTCTTGAACATGGGATCTTCGCCGGGCGACCAGCCCATCGCCCGCGAAGGCGTCATGCTGCTCGCGCACGGCAGTTACCCTGGGGCGGAGCGCTACGAGGAGCCGGCGGCCTTCGTGCGCGAGGCCGTGGCCGCCGCGGGCAATCCCACGCTCGATCTGCTCGAGCGGGCCAAGCGCACGCGCGTCGTGTCCGTCGATCGCACGCTGCGCTATCCCGGGGGCTCGTCGGCGTATGCCTTTTGGCCGAGCTTCGGTGGCGCGTCGCTCTTCGGGCCCGGAGAGCGCGTCGTGCCGATGTCCTTCGAATCCCTTATCGTCAAAGCCTATTACGAGCGTCGCGGGCTGGTCCTCGCCCCCGAACGCGAATCGCTACGCATTGGCCCCGCCCACGTGGCCAAATGGCATGCAGCCATGCAAGCCAGCTATCCGATGCGCGCGTAGTGAGGCATCACGTCACGAACAGTCGCGACAGAGCCACGCAGGGCCACAGCGCCGCCAGCCCTCGATCAACAGTTGCACCTCGGGGTCGAAAAGACGCCCGGTGAAAGGCTGCCTACAGGCGACACAGCGCGGTGCATTGGCTGCGGGCGCGACCGTGCGGGCGCCGGCAACCCGCACGTCCGCGCCTCGCTGCGCGAGCCGGGGGTAGTTCGCCATTTTTTGAAGAGGTCGCGTCATTGGAAGTGGAATGAAGATATCACCAGAACGACGCCCTGGTGCCACCCAATATGCATCTTCATTTCGTCATCACGTCAAACGCTTCTGCTCCGTCACGTGCGACCGTGCGGCGTCGATTCATCGTGCGGAGCCACCGCCCGTTCGGCTTTGGCGATGAGCTCACGGTAGTGCGCCTCGACCGATGTTAGTTTGATTTCCTCCATGAAAGAATTGAAGGCGAAATAGGGCAGCAGCGTATTCCAGCGCGCGAGCCATCTCGGACGATGCAAAGGACGCGAAATGAGTCCCATCGCGCGCAACGATGCCAGCGCGGAGATGTCCTCCAGTGCAATGCGTCCCGTAAATAGGAGCTCCGTCTCATCTCGAAAACCACCGCGTACGAAGACCGCCAAAAAAGCGTAAACGTGGAGGAGCCCGGCCAAGTAACACGCATCCTTGGTGAAATAGGAACCACCCGCGGGAATGCCCCCGCGCGACACCCGCGCCGCATCGAGGAATGCATCCCGTGTCCCGTGCCCGCGATCCACCAAGAAGCGGTACAGATCCAAAAAGCTGGCGCCATCCTCGGCCATGGCGACGAGCTTCACGCGCGTGGCCAGGCGCTCGAGGCGCGGCGTTGCCAAGTTGCCATTGTACAACTCCGCGAACACCGCGAGTCCTTCCTGCGTGGGCGTCGAACGCGGACCACCGCTCTTGAGAAACGGGGCATGCTCCTGAGCCGCTCCGTTGTGCGCACTGTAGGAGTGTGTCTCCACTTCGTGGCAGAAAAGGCCGTCCGCCTCCCATCGATAGAACAGCGCATCGGGCCGCACTCGCACCTTGGTCATGCCCGCGATGGCCTTGGACGTGCACTTATCGTCCAGTAGGACATCGCACTTGATGACCGGTCGATGTTTGGCAATCCGTCGCGCCAGCTCCTCGGCAAAGCTTTGCGCATCCATCGGAGTCTCGGCGCGTTCCTCGGCTTCGTCCCATCCGTGTACCCGCAATCTTTCGAGCAGGTGTTCGGCCAGATCGATGTTCTTCACGGGAAGACCGAAAAACGTCGTCTGCGCGCCACCGTAGATCTCGAGGGAGATTCGTCCGAACTCCTTGGTACCTGCGGCGAGCAGCAGCCGATTCTTGTCGATGACCGAATGAACCACCGCCCGAAGCCATATCGGGATGGGGCCATCCCCCTCGATGCGGGCCTCGACCCGCGCCAGGTCGGCGTTTTCCGACTCCAGTGCGTCGCGATCGACCGTATAGGTCACCTCGGGAAGGCGCGTGCCTTCGTGGTCGAAGAACTCCTTTTCGACCTTTCGGCTCCAGGCAATCTCCTCCAGGATGTTCGTCGACTTTCGCGCGCAGAGAGCCGACGAGACGAGGTCGAGCCATTCTTTCGTTTTCTCGGGCGACATGGCGATCTCCCTCAGCGCGCGCGAAAGCGCTTCCACGTGGCGCGGACGCTCGCGCGCACTTTGCCGTCGTAGCGCAGCTCGCCCAGAACGATGCACTCGGTCTCGCTCAACGCCTCGGCCTTCGCCCAGAGATCGACCGGGGGTCCGAGCGGCGTCGGGCGGAGAAAACGCACGTCGAGCCCCGCCGTGACGAAGGCGAGGGCCACGCCCGGAGGCGGATTCCACCCGCGCTCGCTCGCCGCTTGAACCACCAGTGCGGCAGTATGGCAATCGAGAACGGTGGCGATGACCCCACCGTTGAGAAAGCCGACGCCATTGTCGTGCTCGGGCCGGGGTGTGAAGGATGCGATCACCACGCCGTCCTCTCCTTCTTCGGCGCTGAAGCTCCGCAGATGGAAGCCCTTCGGATTGGCCGGTCCACAGCCAAAACACGTCATGTTCGGAAAGAGGCGCTCTTGAATGCTCGGTTGGTTCACGATCGTTAGTAAAGCAGCCCCAGATCCCCGTAACGACGAGAAAATATTGCCGATGGGGTCGGTAGACGCAATGACTGCGCGATTCGTTTGGGGCGATGTAATCCGATATATGATTTATGTAATCGCTATTAAGTACGCACGCGCGCCATCCTCTGCCAACTCCGCCAATTCCGTGCATCTTCCGCCTATCCCGCGTGCACGATGCCGCACACGGGTGCGGAATGGCCGATGGGTCGATTGGCGACGACGCATATTGCCCTGATACCGTTGCCGTTCAGCACGCAGCAAATCCGGAGGGTGGCTCCTGTGCGAACCATGGGATCACTTGCACACCCGGCCCATTTGACCGACCGATCATGAGTTTCGCCCTGCGCGCGAAGATCCCTAGTTTGAATTGCTGTTTTCGTTACGTGACGGCTGAGGATTGCCGTGGCCAACGCAAGACCGAACAATCGTCTGGGTATCCGGGCCGCCATTCCTGGCGCCACATATCCGATGATTTTAGCGCGATGCGCTACAAATGACATCGATGTCATCGAACGTTTCAAATCTCATCCGACGGACTGGATGAGACATCATCGGATCAATCATCACGCTTCCGCCAATCCGTCATCCGATGAACGGGTGACGTTGCACGCCAAACACCGCTACGTGCTAAAAGAAAATCGACTTAGCAAAGACAGAATTTGGTTCTGTGTTTTCGTATGGAACCTATGGAAACGTTGTACGCGGCGCGCAGGTAGCGCGAACGCCTGGATGGCGTTCCAACCGACATCCTCTTTCTTCGGGAGTCACCAGGGCCAAGCATGAACACACCGCATGACGACCTCTCACGCGCTCGTTTCTGGGGCAACGCCCTTCACTTTTACGAGCAACCGGTGGATGAATCGGCCGACGCTGACGAAGAGGTCTTCGACGAAGACTCGATGGATCTCGCGTTGCAACTTTCCGTCACTCCAGGTCGCATCGGCGGCCGAACGGGCGGAACGGTCGGCGGTTGGGGCATCTTCTTGGGGGCGCACGATCCGCCTCGGGTCGCTGCCCGGGTTCGCGAGCGCACGCCCATCTCGCTCGACCCGTACATCGTCGAAATCGTCCAGCTCCCGCCCGGAAAGGACAACTATTTTGACCCCGCTTGCTGGGTCCTCGCACGCAAGGCCATCTATGCGGGCGACCCAACGATGCGCATCGATGCGCTGCTCGATGACGAGCGCGTCTCCGTCTTCGCGCGCATCCGTTCTCAGTCGTACGAGGACGACGCCCTTCGCGAGCTGATGGACGATCCCGAGCTGTGCATCGACGTGCTCGGCCCGGCCGCCTACCGGCTCGATGTCGGGACGTCTGGGAACGTCGGCTTCGCACTCGACCCGCGGGAGGCACAGCCCCGTATCTTCGGTTGGCTGGAAGCGCGGTCGTCGGGCGAGCCCTACACGTTGCGTCTGGTCGAATGGACGGGCGAAGGAGTTCTCACCGCCGAGGCGGCAGCCCACGCACCAACACTCGCGCAGGCCACCCTCATTCCACCTCCGGAAAAAGAAAACGAAAAAGGCGTACTTCTCGAAACGACGTTCGAGGGACGTCGCTATGCCTTCCGCGCCTCCTTTGGTGCATTCTCACAGCGAGCGGCGGCATACATCCGCTTGTAGCGGCCCGCGTTGTAACGTTTCATTACCACTGTTTTGCTACGAAAGCGCGGCGTCCACCTTCTTCATCGTTGGGTACGCCGAGAGCAGTTCCGCGACGTCGTCGGGGAACGCCGCGAGTTCGTCACTCACTTTGCGCAAATATTGCTGCTTCACGTGGAATGGCAGAAACGCGCTCTTGAAACCGGAAACGATAATCTGTTTCAAATCGGCGAAGGTAAGCCCGAGCTGCGTGTGACATAGCCAGAGCTCTTTGGAGACCGTGGTATCGGTCACCAGCCGGTTGTCCGTGTTCACGGTCACACGCAGTCCCAGGTCCTTGTAGAGCTTGAGCGGGTGGCTCGCGAGATCGCGGACGGCGTTGGTCTGCAGGTTCGACGACGGGCAGCACTCGAGCGGAATGCGGTGGTCGTTCACATAGTGAAGCATGTCTCCGTTTTCACGGAGCCGGCACCCATGCCCAATGCGATGGGCACCGCACACGTGAATGGCCTGGGCAATGGATTCGGGCCCATAGGCTTCGCCCGCGTGAATGGTCACGTTGATGTTGTTGTCCCGCACGAGCTGAAATGCGGCCTTGTGGTGCTTCGCAGGATGGTCATACTCCGCGCCCGCCAGGTCGAACCCGACGACGCCGCGGCCTTTGTAAGCCACCGCGAGCTGCGCCATCTCGAGCGAGCTCTCGGGTGAAACGTTGCGGATGCCGCAAAGGATGACATTGGACTCGATGCCGAACGAATCCTGCGCGGCACGCAGTCCTTCGAGGACCGCCTCGACGATGTTGGTGAGCTTCAATCCGCGCCGCGTATGGAGCATGGGCGAATAGCGCACTTCCATATAGCGAACGTTCTCGTGCGCCGCATCCTCGGCCAGCTCGTAGGCAATACGCCGCAACCCCTCCGCCGTTTGCATGACCCGCAAGGTGACGTCGAATGCTTTGAGGTACTCGACCAGCGACCCCACGTTCTCCCCAAGGTGCATGGCTTTGCGCAGTCCTTCGAGATCATGCGCAGGCAAATCCACCTTGTACCGCTCCCCCAGCTCCAAAATGGTCGACAGCCGCGCCGACCCATCGAGGTGCACGTGCAAATCGGTTTTGGGAAGCTTCTCGATGATCTCGAGAGGTACCGTCTCTCGTCGTTCCGTTGGCATGACGGATGGTATCACGGGAGAACCGCTGGCGTTTTGTAACGGCGAAAGAACCCGGCGATCCTGGCGCCTCTCTTTCGGCGTCCTGGCGGTTCTCTCCTCCGAAATCAGCTCACCAGCTGGTCTCCGCTCAACTCTTCCAGGAGCACTTTTCGAATCGGATCCGTACACGTTCGAGATACCCATTCGGGTCCCAACTTCGCGAGGTCACCGCAGGGCTCGTCAAGCTTGACGTATACGGTGTAGAGCGAGCGAATGCTCGGAGCGAGCTGGATGCAAAACCAATCTGAAGACATCGGCGCATTGGCTAGCTCCATGGTCGCATGGACGCACCTGTGAATTAATACTGCCCAATGGGGGGAGAAGCCGCACAACACCTTCCGGATGCGGACGACTTCTCTAGGGTAGGAATCGTTCACGCCATGGCTTCCCCGTCTCGAGATCGACCGCTTGATTTCTACGATGACCTCCGCCGTCGCTTACGCGGCGTGCTGAGAAAACCCGCCGCGGCGGACGCCATTGCGCGCGAATTGGCGCTCCTTGCCTACGCGCTCTTCTTCTGGCGCATGGCACCGGATGCCCCGGCTTCCGGGCGCCACGCCTTTTCTCATCGTCGTGGCTACGGACTCGTTCTTGGCACGCTCATCGCGCTCGCCTTGATCGAAATGAGCATCGTCCATCTGCTCCTCCGCAACACGAGCGCCACGTGGGCCAAGGTCCTTCTCGTTCTCAGCGCCTACGGGATCGTTTGGGTCCTCGGCGATTTCCAGGCCTTGCGCCTGCGCCCCATCGTCGTCGGCGACGGAACGTTGTGCGTGCGCGTCGGGCTCCGACGAGAGGCGCGCATTCCGTTGGAGAACGTCGAGCGAATCGAACCGTTGCCCGCCGCGGGAGAACCCGACCGTCGCACGGGGTACGTGCGGTGCACGGCGTTCGGTCCCCCTGAGTTGCTCCTGCGGCTTCGCAGCCCCGTGAATCTCGAACAGATGCTCGGCAGCACGCGCCCGCGCGAGGTGTGGTGCATCGGCCTCGCCGTCGATGACTCGGGGGCATTTTCCCGAATCGTCACGGGCCCGTGATGGACGGAGCTCTCAAAATTTCGTCGGCTTCGTGCTCGCCGTCGGCTCTTGGTGCTTGCGCACGACGACGTAGTCGATGCTCGTCCCGTGTTGCCCCAGTCCCCCTTCGGCGACGGCGGTCATCATGACGGCTACGCCTTCGCCGCCCATGCGGCATGCCCGCGGTCGGACCTGCTCGCGGTATTTGGGATCGAGCGGATCCTGAACGCCTTCCTGCCCGAGCACGACATGACCGAGAATCTCGTACTTGCCTCCTGCCGCGACGTCTTGAACCTTCAATTGGAGGAACTCGAGCTCGCAATTGGCCTCCCGCGGCGGTGCCGCCATCATCCGGACCTCGGAAACGCTGGGACCACATGCCAAAAGAGCGAGAGTGAACAGGGAGAGCACGCGCATGGGAAATGTCCGTTCCTTCTACGGCGAGCGATGCGCCGATTTCGAGGGTGCAGCCTTCTACGCCACATCGGACCTCTCCCTTCCCTACTCAGCCAAGAATACGAAAGACCCAGATCCCCGCTGAATTGGATCTCACACCCGCAGAAGAAGGTGACCGCCAAGACGCCAACGCCGCCAGGATCGCCAACGGCAACGGCCACAAACCAAAATGAGGGTTTATTGGTGGTTCACCTGGCGATCCCGGCGCTCTTTTTTGGCGTCCTGGCGGCTACCTTCTTCTGTGGGGCTCACACGCGCGCGATTACGCCGCGGGAGATGTAGAAGAATCGTGAGAACAGCGCGATCGAAATGGCGACGAGGCCGCCGGTGAGGCCCCACCAGATGCCGCGGGCCTGGCCTCCCAACACGAACCCGAAGAGAAGCGCGGAGGGTAGGCCGAAGAACCAGTGGGCGAGCACGTTGGCGATGAAAGGGAAACGCACGTCGCCGGCTCCGCGCAATGCGCCGGTGGCGACGGCTTGGACGCCGTCGAAGAGTTGGAACAGGGCGGCGATGTGGAGGAGTTGCACGCCCAAGGTGATGACCTCCGGATCGTTCGTGAAGAGGCCCACCAGGACCTCGGGGATCGTCCAGAATGCGAGGGCGGGCACCATCATGATGCCCGCGCCCAGCGCAATCCCGATCAGCCCCGCTCGGCGTGCGGGACGGCCGGCACCGACGGCAAGCCCCACGCGTACCGCCGTCGCGCCGCTGATGCCGAGCGCGCCCATGTACGTGAAGGTCGCGAGCCCCAATGCAATCTGGTGCGCGGCCACCACCCGCGCGCCGAAGCGCCCGGTCAGCAGCGATGCCGTCGTAAAGAGCCCCACCTCGGCCAGCATCTGCAACCCGATGGGAATGCCCAGTCGCCAAGCCGCGCGCACCGTCACGGAAGGATCCGCAACGGCGGAATCGGGCCGCAGCTTGCGCGCAAACCGCGCCGCCACGGCGAAGAGCACGCATTCGGCGAGGCTGAAGGCCAAACCGCCACCGAATGCATCGAGACGCGGCAAGCCGATGGGCGGCAAGTGCACGGCGCGGAGCGCATCGTCTCCGCGGACCAGCAGATTGCACACGATGACGTTCGTCACGTTGGCGATGCACGCCGCCGCGAAGGCCGGTGCCGTCACACCGTTGGCTTGCAAGAACGTCTTCGTCGTCAAAAATGCGACGGTGAGGGCCATCCCTGGCGCCGTACCGAGGATGAAAAGACGTGCGCGGTCGACCACGGCCGACTCGAGACCGAGCGGCGGCAACACCAGCGTGACCGCCAGGGCCAAAAGCAGCGACGGCAGCCACACGAAGAGCCCCGCGCGCAGATTGACGACGTAGGCGCGCCACGCACGATCGGTTTCGCCGGCGCCAAGAGCCTGCGAAGCCACGGGCTCGAGCCCCATGGCGATACCCATGCCGATGCACATCGACGCAAAGCCAATCGAGCGCCCGATGGACGCGCCCGCGAGGCTGTCGACGGAAACGTGGCCGAGCACGGACGTGTCCATCAGCGAGATGCCGATGAGAAGCACCTGCGCAACGGCAATGGGTGCTGCCAGCACGAGAAGCTCGCGTAGCTCCGTGCGAATGGATGGTTCGATGGACGGCGTCACGACAGACACCATCTATCATGGATTGGAAGCCACGTTCTCGTCCGCGCGCACCGGCGTGAGCACCGATGCGCGCGGACGACGGCGTTGCATCGCTTACTTGCCGCGCACGGAAGGCCGCGACGCTTTGCGCCACACGGTCTGGTTCGAGAATCGGTTGGGAACCGACCGCGAACCCACGTGGGTCTGCCGCGTCGAGAACGTCGGGCGGCGTGGCTCGCTCGGACGCTCGTCGCTCGATAGGACGTTTTCGGTCGACTCGGGCGCCTGCGCGAGAAGGACAGCGGATATCGTATCAGCGGAAATCAAATTATCGCTTCGTCGGGGCATGGACAAACTCCTCCTGTTGTTCGTCCGACCACGGAGTGCGCAGCTCGAACGAGCTCGCGCACGGCCGTGCGTCGGGTGCGAACGGGTGAAGGAGCGATGAAGAAACGGCGCGCGAAAGCGCGGTCTCGCCAGCCTCACGCGGTTTGCGTGAAGGCCGGGCATCGCGAAGTCGTTCGCGATGGATCGATGGATCACGGGACGTGCGCTTCGCGCCACCCTTTCCTCACCGCTCGAATTTGCGGGAGATCCAGGCGAACGGCTCCTAAACCTGGAGCGGCTCTACAACCTGGAGGGGCACGAAAGATGCGGAAGCAACAGCACCACCGTCACCAGCGCCATCCTCCAAGAAGAGATGGCCGAGACGTTGGATGACCGTTTGCTTGCCGCAGTTAGCGCAACCGAGCCGAAATGATCATAGTGAGGTGACTCTACGGCCTGGGATGCGGACGCGCAAGCCGTTTTCGCTAATCTCGTTAGCTTGGATAGAAAGAGAGACGTGCTAGTTCTTGAGTGGTGAGGGCGGTCGCGCTCGAGATCCCGCATCTGTGGAAGTTCGTGAGCCATGCCCGCGCCGAAGTGGAGCGCGCGCTCACGACCTTCACACCGTCCGTGCGCGCGGCCACCGTCATGACAGCGTCCGAATTGATCGAGAACGCCATGAAGTACGGCGAGGAGGTACCAGGCCTCCTCACGATCCACCTGCGCCTGCAGGCGGATACGGACCGCATCACCATCGAGGTCGCGAACGGCGCGCTCACCCGCGAGCGCGTGCACCAACTCGAGGAGCGCCTCGACGAAATCGCAGCCAGCACGAACCGCGAAGAGCTCTACATGAACCGCATCCGCACCCTACTGGAGAACCCCGCCGAAAAAGGCGGGCTTGGCCTTTACCGGATCGGCTTCGAGGGTGGCTTCGACTTGACCTGCACGTTCACCGATTCAATCGTTACGGTGACCGCCGTGAGGGGGGTGCATGAGCACGGAAACGTTTGAATTCGATCGATTGATCATACGCGTCACCCGAGGCCGCCACGCATCCGCCACCATCGCATGGGAAGGAGTGAGCGACGCACGCAACCCCAGCACCTTCCTCGAACCGCTGCTGCAAAAGATCTTCACCGGGCTGCGCGTGACCAGCGTCACCGTGGATTTGCGCGGGCTTCAATACATCAACTCGGCAACGGTGGGTCCCCTCCTCAACTTGATCAAGAGGTTCGACACACAGCACATCGCCACCACCGTGCTCTACGACACGGACCTGGACTGGCAACGGGTCAACTGCCAGTGCATGCGAACGATCGCTCGGACCTTGACCCACGTCGAAGTCAAAAGCCAAAACGACGACACGCCTACGCCTTCGCGACGTCCTCCGTCTTAGTCCCTGAGTCGCTCTTGGGCGCTGTCTTGCACATCGCCCGTACCACGAGAAGCGAAACGTCGTCCTTGAACTCGTGGTCTTTGGTCTGCTCCAGAACGCTCTCCAGGATTTCCTGGCTGCTCTGACGCCCCGTCTCCACGGCATGCCGGAAGACCTCGACCAGGCCTTCGATGCCCAAAAAGCGACCGAGTCGCTTCGCCTCGGGTAGGCCGTCCGTGTAGAGGAGCACGATGTCGCCTTCGTCGACGAGGAACGTGCGGTCCTCCACCATCTGCGAAATGTCATCCATGATGCCGAGCCACATGCCGTCCGTTTCGAGGCATTCGATCTTCCGCGTAGCCGCGCGGTAGATGATGACGTCTTGATGGCGCCCCGCGTACGTGAAGGTGTTGCCCTCGATGCGGAAGGCGGTAAGCGTCATGTATTGGTTCTTGTCGATCCGCTGCAGATTCCCAAATATGGACGTATTGACCATATTGAGCACGTGCGACGGTGACAATGGCGATGGATCCTCGGGATCTTTCGGCGCATTGAGTACCGCAGTCCGCACGGCGGTCTGCACCATCATCATGATGAGGCCCGCGGTCACGCCGTGGCCCGATACGTCTCCGATCAAGAGCCAATCGGTGCCCTCGGCCTCGAACGCGTCGTAATAGTCTCCCCCGACTTCCTCCGCGGGGAGCATTTTCCCTGCAGCGTCGAGCCCCTTCAAGTGCAGCGTCTGCGGCACCAGCGAAACCTGGATGGTGCGGGCAATCTCCAGCTCGCGCTCGAGAGCCTCCTTCGCCGCGAGCTGACGGCGTGAATCCTCCAATTCCACCAGCGTATTCTTGAGCGATTGCTCGCGGGTGGACACCGCGCCGGCCATCGCATTGAACTGCGAGGAAAGCTGGCCCAGCTCGTCCTCCCGGCGCGCCGAATGCAGAAGCACGTTCAAATCGCCCAAGGCCACGCGGCTGGTCGCGGCCATCATGTCCATGAGCGGGGCGGCCACCTGCTTGCGCAGCACGAAATACATGACGATGATTTCCACCAGCAGCGAGGCCACGCTCAAAAAGAGGTACACGCGGGCCGTGTCGAACGCCTGCTTGCTCAACGTCGACTTCGGGAAAATCGTCACGAAGTACCAATCGGGCTCGTCCAGCTTGGCGAAAAAGACGTATTCCGAATCGACGGAGTTGTCCGCCACCGCCGTGTTGGGCGCACTGCCCATCACGCTGTTCATCACCAAGCCGAACACCCGTTTCAGGTGCTCGTCCCCCGACTCGGCAATCAGGTAATTGCCATTCTTGGCCTGAATCTCGGCGACCTTGTCCGGGTGCACCACCAGGCGCCCGTCACCGCGAAAAATCAGATTGTACGTACCGGGCGCGTGATCGTTGATCGAGCGCTTGAACAATTCGCTCAGAAGAACGTCCGTCTCGGCCGAGGCCACCAGGCGGTCACCCAAGTACACGGGCGTGGCGCAGGTCACCATCCACTCTTTGATGATCTCGTCGAAGTAGAGGCCCGTCCACGCCGGGTCGCGCGACGGATCGTGCACGGCGTCGGTGATGTAGTGGAACTCCAAGCTCGGGATGTCGTAATCCGGCGGAAATCCCTGCTCCATGTGCGGGAAATCGGGCGTGTAGAGGATGATGGCGTTCTCGGGAAAGCTGACGTACGTGTTGAAGAATCGATTGTGCCACGCCGGCCCGTACTGGAGCACCAGGTCGCGCGAAACCATCATTTTGCGCTTCAAGTCGTCGGTGACCGGCGTCTTGCGACCGACGTAGAGGCTAATGACGTTGCCCTCCCGGGGTTGGTCGCGGCTGCGCAGGCAACCGTCGTCACGCCGTTCGGTCGTCGCCTCGAACTCTTTGCTGAAGTCTCGACCGGCCGCCTCTTTGAACCCTTTGGCCAACGCATCGCGCAGAACGGCTTGATTATCCTCCGCCAGGCTGAAAATGGCGCGTTCGCGGTGACCGCGCTCGACGACGTACTTCGTCAATTGGGCCAAGGTGGCGGCGCGAAGGCTGGAGACCAGGTGGTAGTAACCGATGACGGTGGCAATCAGAATGACCAGGCTGACCCGCAGGGCCATCTGGAGAAGCGTCTGCCCCGTAAGCGAGCGCCGGAGGCTGGTCGGCCACCAACCCCTCATCGAGGATCGGCCTTCTCGCTGTCGCCGCGAACCTCCACGTGGGAAAGGGTTCGCGCGATGGTACGCATGCAACGAAAGTTGATGCGCTGCCAGCTGACGCTCTGATCGTAGAGCACGCGGGTCTGCGCACCGATGGCGTCGAGGCGCTTCACGAACTGGAGGATCGGGACGACCGTCGCCGAGTTCATGTACTCGAAATGCCGAAAATCCACGGTGATCGTGCGCACTTTGCTCGCGCGAAGGCGCTCGGCGAGCAAGTTCAGAAATGGCACGAGCACCAGATCCGGATCCCTCGCCTCGCTCACCCCGCGCCAGATGACGCTCACCTGGGTTTGCGCATCGACGACTTCGATGCGCAGCCCGTCATGGTTGAAGCTGTCCACCCCACCGCCCATGCCTTCGTCCTTTGCCCCCCGCGGCGTCACCCAAGCTCCATCGATGCGATCCCGAACACATGTTCGTGACTCGACGTTGGTCGAGTGTACATCCGCGCGGTGCGAAACACCTCGTGCATTCCGAAATGTAAGGCGAGGTTTCGAGGCACAGGCGTGGTGTCCGGAACGTCGAGGAAAACGGGCCCGGAGGGCGCCGCGGCGAGCAAACCGCGAAGGAGATCCTCCGCGACCACTGCGTCATCGGCCAAGAGAGGTCCGATCTTGAACCCCACGACGCAGGGCCGCACCAGGCCAAAGCCACGTAGTTTTCCATCTTGGATGGATGCAAAGCCGTACGAATCGCGAAGATGCAACCAACGTTGCAGGAAATGGGGGCGCGGCGCCGGGGCACGCGCCGTGTCGTAGGCAACGAGATCGGCCTCTGGAATCGTCGACAATGGAACGATATGGCGCGCGCGGTCCGCCTCGAGCCGCGGTGCCCTGCGTTGAAAGTCGGACGCCGGGAGCGGCGTACCTCCGGACACTCGTTCGTAGCGCACGTGGTGATGCGAAAAGCGAAAGCCCGAACGCTCGTAATTTTGCTGTTGCGCGAGAACGCCGTCGAGGCCGACGGTGCGCGTGCCGAGGTATTTCATGCCCTCCTGCCATGTGCGCAAACCGTAGCCATGCCCCCGGTAGGCCGCCTTGACGATGTACAGACCGAGGAAGCCGTAGGATGAATCGTAGGCAACGCAGGAGATCATGGCGACCGGTTGGCCATCGACCTCGCCCAGGAAGAAGCCCTGTGGGTCCGTCGCGTAGAAGCAATTTGCGTCATGGAGCCCAGGGTTCCACCCCTCCCCGGCTGCCCACTCGCGAATGAGGTCCGTCTCATCCGCGCGCATTCTTCGAATTTGGAACGTTTCATTTTTCAAATCCATCGGCCCCTCCTCGAATTTGGCTAGACCGGGCAATGACACCGGTTACCATGTCCTCATTCCTCGATTCTCGACCCGTACTTTATGCAAAATTTCTGGGAGGCATGATGAATACCTTTGCCCGTCGTGTACTTGGTACATCGTTGGTGGTCGCCTTGGCGCTCACGGCCTGTCGAGATTCGGACGACGATGTGGCGGAGGCTGAGCCCGAGTTGTCCGGCACGCCGGCCAACACCATCGTGACATCCAAATTGCTGCCGCACCTCGATTTCTTGTTCAATAAGCTCGCCGTCGAGAAGAAGGACTTTGCGCTCGATGGGACCAAGGCTTTCAATGGCCGCGACGAGTTCTTGCCCGGCAAGATTGCCATCGGCTTTTCGTACCTGCTCATCGGCACGCCCGAGTCGGATCCCAAGTTTGCCGACTACCTGGGCAAGTACCGAGAAATCGCCGATCTGACGATCGACGATACGAACAAAACGTGGGGCATTTTTTACTACATGTCCGCGTTGAACAAGCTGAAGAATGCGGGGTTGCTCGAACGAGCGGTCAGCGCGGAAACGCTGGCCAAGCTGCGGACGAAGCTCGACTGGCGCACCTTCGTCAACCCGGTTGATTACACGCTGATCAACCTGCCCACGAACTATTACGGCGTGGCATTCAGCATTGCGCGACTGCGCGAGCTGCTTGGCTGGGAAGACGGCACGGGCCAGCAAAACTTGATGGCCAAGATGATTAAGCATTACGAGACGTATTCGGAATACGGATTCTCGGACGAGACGGATGGCCAGGGACGCTTCGATCGCTACAGCGTGCTGCTCATCGGCGAGATCTGTCAGCGGCTGATCGAAACGGGGCTCGAGGTGACGCCCCAGTTGAAAGGCTGGTTGCGCAAATCGGTCGATCTGATTCTTCTCCGCTTGAACGTCGCCGGCAACGGCTTCGACTACGGGCGAAGCCTGGGACCCTACGCCGACACGGCGTTCGTGGAGGTGCTCTCCGCCGCGGCGCACTTGAACGTGCTCACGGCCAAGGAGAAGGAGATCGCTTACGCCTTCGCCACCCGCGCAACCGCCAAGTTCGTGCAGTTTTGGTACGACGCGGACATGAAGTCGGTGAACCTCTGGGAGAAGGGACGCCGCACGGATACCTACCGGGGCAAGCACCGCATCCTCGGGGAGAACCTGAGTCTTTCGCACCAGCTGCTCTACACGACGAATCTGTGGAACGCCGATGGGTACAAAGACAAGACGCCCATGGACACGGATGACTTCACCGATTACCTCCGCGGGCTGCCGCGCACGGCGCTCACCTGGTTCGCGCGCGGCGATTACGATCGCGCCCTGGTGACGTACCGCGATGGGCTTCGCGTCTTCAGCCTGCCCTTGGTGAACGGCGGCAATACGTACCACCGGCACAATCAGTATTTCGCCGTGCCGTATTCGTACAACCTGCTCTCCGGCGTGGCCGACGCCGACTATCCGCACCTTCAGCCGAAGTTCACGCTCGCGGGAGGCAAGCAGCTCATTCCTGCGGCGTACATCAAGAACGTCACCACCGAGGAACACGGAAAGACGTTGACCGTGCGCTTCCGGCAAACGGAGTTGGACGACGTGGCCACGGGATCTCCGGCGCCGAACGCGAGCATCACCGCGGAGACGACGTACGTGTTCGAGCCGGGCAAGATCACCCGCACGGCGACGTACACGCCTTCCGGTGCGGCCGTGCCGCTCGACAAGATTTCCATGGAGTTCGGTTCGTTCTCCGATGGTGCGACGGCCAATGGGCTTCGGTTCGCGTACCAGAGCGGCGACGTGACGGCCTTCGAGGTGCAGGGCTTGGAGACGTGCGCGGTCAAGTCGGTGGCGACGGACACCGGGTATCAAACGCCGACGGGCGGGTTGAAGAGCAACGTGGCGTGCGAAAGCGGCGCGGCGGTGCTGGACAAGCCGCTGACCATCCGCTGGGCGCTCGAGTACAAGAGCCCGAGCGTGGCGTCTTTCGTCCCGAGGTAGCGCGAACGTCCTTGGTACGCCGGCTGCTCTATGTGCCCGGCGTACCATGAAATCTCTTCGTTTCCTTGTTGGCTCCCCCCCTCCTGTTTGCAACCGTTCACAGGTTGCCCCGCCGCACGGGGGGCTTGTGTGGTGGCGCCGCAACAGGTCTTTCTTAGCTCTCTTTCTCGCGGTTTGGACGACGGGATGCACCAGCGAATCGGTGGTGCGAGGCGATTGGTCCTCGCAGGCGCTGCGCGCGGTGGAGACGAACTACGGCACCATTCGGATGACCGCCAATGACGGCGCGCCCGTGCATGTACGGCCCGGCGACACGCTCACCATCACGACCGTCGAGGGAAACGTCACCGCGGAGGCCAAGCGATTCTGCCGCAACGAAAGCGGCATCTTCCTCAGGGACGAGGACCAAGACTGCAGCCAAGCGGCGCGGGTCGCCGCGTGGGACGACATCGAGTCGGTCAAGGTGGAGCAGTTCGATGGCGGCAGCACGGCCACGGTCGTCACCGTGGGGGCTGCGGCCGTGGCCCTCATCATGGTGGCGTTGGCCGCCACCAACGGCAAGTCCGGTGGCAAGAGCAAGAGCTCGAGCTCGGCGGCGCCGGCTTATTACCATTATCACCACCACCATCCCGCATACTTCGCGTTCGGCTTTGGCAGCGCGACGAGCACGTCGAACGCGTCCGAGGAGTCTTCCCGCGAGGATCAAGGCCCGCCGAGAACCGTACCGGCCTCGCTGCCTTCGACGGGGCAAGACTCCGTTCCCCTCTTTTCGGGTCGCGCCGAGCGGCGTGCCATCGTTCGTCCGACGCTGCGGCTCGATGGTGGAGCGTGCGCGTTCAGCGACTACTGCCTCACGGGCTCGGCGCGGGTCGGAGCGACGTTCCTCGACTTTCTCGATATCTCCGGCGGCGTGCGCTGGGAGCAGGGAAAGACGGACACCGTGCTCGGTACGGTGGGCGCGGGCCTCAACGGCACGTTTCCACGCCTGCCCGCGCTCTCGATGTACATCGGCACGCAATTCGGCTTCGGCGATGGCTTCCGCATCATTCCCAGCGCCGGCCTGCGCGTGAAGCCGGGCGGGAACGTCTCCATCGGCATCCTGCCGGCGAGCTTCACCTATTTCGCGCCCGACCGCAGTTCACCGGAGCGAAGCCGCGTGGCCTACACGCCTTCCCTGGAGCTTGGCTACGAGTTTTGAGGGCCCCCCCTCGACGGGCACTTACAAATTTTTCTTGCACACGATGCCCACGCCGGGTGGCACCCCCGGCGGGCCCTCCAGATCGTTGACGAACTTGGCATCGCGGACGCGATCTTCGTCGGGGACCCGTCCGTCGACGTCGGGCGACTTGGGGTCGGTCACATCGAACTTCTCGATGACGCCCTTCGGGAACCAACACATCGTGTTGTACTCGGCCTCGAGCATCTTTTCATCGGCGCCAAAAGCTTGCACGGGATCCGGCAGGCCGTCCAAATCGCGGTCGCGCTGACCCGTAGTCTCGTACGGGCCGGCGAATGCGTACTCCCATCCGCGACCGGAGATTTCGGTCACGTACGAGCGCACGGCGTTGCTGTCGATTCCGCTGGCCGGGTTCAATTCGAACCCGGGAACACTCTGCACGGCGTCGATGGTCATGACCTCGTTGCGATTCCGGTCAGCCTTCCAAATTCCCCGATGAATGTCATCGAACATCTGGATGTACAGCGGAGTCCAATTCCAGTGCGGGCTCCCCAGGCAGGACTGCATGGGCTGCTTCGTCGTAAGGTCGACACAGCCGGCCTTGTTGTCGTTGCTGATGGAGTAAATGTCGTGAATCTTCTGAGCCTTCGTCAGCCGCTCGATGGCGCGGACCGGCCGTTGGCTGTCCGTCGAGTGTGCGATGACTTCCGCACCTCCGTCGATGAGACGATAGGTGAGAAGATCCTCGCGATAGAGCTTCACTTCCTCGTTGTTCGAAAGCGGGCCTCGGTAGGCGTAGCTTTCGGGGGTCTTGTAGTCGACCCAGAATCCGAGCCACTGAACCTCGAGCTTGATGTCTTTGTTGATGCTGCGCGCCCCGAGGTAGAAGGCCGAGATGTAGCGCACGACCTCCGGTGTGATGAACGACGCCACGAATCCGAGACGTTTCTTGGCCTTGGAACCCGCGACCCGCCCGGCGACCCACCACGATTGCTCGATGTGGCCATCGTAAGAGATGGCATTGTGACCGTTGAAGTTGTCGCCTGAGCAATTGAGGAACTTGACGTCCTTGTATTGCTCCGCCTTCTTCATCATCTCTTCGCGCTGGCTGAACGAGTTGAGGACGACGACGTCGACCTTCTCCTTCACCACCGCTTCGTCGATGGCTTTGTCGACATCGCCGGTGAAAGGTAGGACGTTCTCACGCTTGTACCAACTGAGATAGGGAAGTTGCTTTGCAGCCTCCTCCATCCCTTCTTGGTGCGTCGTGTTCCATCCCTCCCCTGCGGTGACGGGACCGATCCACAAGCCGGCAACCTTGAGTGGCGTCTGGCATTTGTTGCCAAAACACTTGGTCGGTGAGGGGCATTCGCCGTCGACCGAACACGAGGCCACGCAGATGCCATTGTCGCAGACGCCGGCGTGGCATTGATCGTTGGAGGTGCAGACCGTACCGAGGCCGCTGCCTTTGATGTCGCTCTCGGTGACGAACGTGCAGCCCAAAGCCGCCAATGTGGCGAGTCCCACGACCCAAGGGTGGCGTTTGATGAACAAAGAGACCTCCAACGACGGTTGCCGTCGCAAGTAAATCGATGTCGTGGAGGACTAGCGCAAAATCGTGTTGCGCGAAACCCCATTTGCGATTTACAGCTCGGACCCGACAGGCTGGATATGAAATCAAACCCGAAGAAGATCATCACTGCTTTACGGTCGGTATGTGCATTCGTCACCATCGCGTCATCGCTCGGCGCGTGCAAAGGCTCGACGGAAAAGCAAGAGAAGTCTTCGATCTCGGATCCGGCGAATCCCGCCAATTCTGCCGGTTCGGCAGCCTCCGCGACGTCGCTGACCGTGGGGATGATCCTCGTGGGCCCGAAGAACGACCATGGATGGAACGAGTCGCACTTCGAAGGCATCAAGAAGGCGATTGCCAAGTTCCCCGACGTGAAGTTCGACTATATCGACAAAGTCAATCCTTCCGATCGCCCAAATTCGAAAAGTGCGCAGGTTGCCGATGATCTGATTGCACGCGGAAGTCGGTTGGTGGTCTTCAGCTCGGACGATTTCAAGGATGACGCCCTGGAGACTGCCCGCAAGCACCCCAACGTGTCCATCATCCATGTTTCCGGCGATCATGCGTGGAAAGAAGGCCGGAATTACAAGAATCAGAAGAATCTGGGAAACATCGACGGCGCGGCCGAACCTGCAAAGATGATCGCGGGGTGCTCTGCGGCACTCGCCACGGAGTCCGGAAAGATCGGATATCTCGGGGCGCTGGCCAATGACGAGACGCGGCGCCTCGTGTCGTCGGCGTACTTGGGCGCCAAACACTGTTGGGAGAAATACCGAAAGAAGCCGGCCAAGGATCTGACCTTCAAGGTCACCTGGATCGGATTCTGGTTCAACATTCCAGGTGTGACTCTGGATCCCACCAAGGTGGTCGACGACTACTTCAGTGGCGGTTTCGATGTGGTGATGAGCGGACTCGATACGCCGGAAGCGGCCGTACAATCCAAGAAAGCGGCCGAGGCCGGCAAACGTGTGCGATTCACGCACCACGATTTCAAAGCGGGGTGCGATCTCTCGCCCGATACCTGTCTTGGCGTCAGCTACTACAATTGGATGCCCGCCTACCGCGACGTCGTCCGAAGTGTGCGCGAGGGCAAGTTCACCGGCGAGTTCGCTTGGCCCGGGCCCGATTACCGCGACATCAATGGAGAAGAATCGTCCATCGGGTTCGATTTCGGCCGCGCACTGGGCGACAAGAAGGCCACGCTCGAAGAGTTCATTCGCACGCTGGGCGACAAGAGTGTCGTCCTTCACTCCGGGCCGCTGAAGTTTCAGGACGGAAGCGAGTTCCTGAAGGCGGGCGAAGTGGCCACCCCGCAGAAGATTTGGTACATGCCTCAATTGTTGGAGGGGATCACCGGCAAGAGCCAATAAACTTCCCCTTCATGGCACACGTCCCCTCGGATCCGGTTCTCTTCGACGATTGGCATGTCGTCGCACGCAGCGAGCAATTGGAGGCCGACAAGCCACTGGGTGTGAGCCTGCTCGGGGACGACGTGGTCCTCTGGCGGGGGAAGGACGGCGTCGCCGCGTTTCGCGATGTGTGCATCCATCGCGGCGCCCGTCTGTCGCTGGGCAAGGTGCGCGATTGCACGCTGGTGTGCCCGTACCACGGTTGGCACTACGATCAGCAAGGGCAGTGCACGCACATTCCGGCGCAGCCCAACATGGTGCCACCGAAGAAGGCCAAGGCCAGCACGTACCAGGTGAAGGAGAAGTACGGCTGGATCTGGCTTTCCCTGGGGAACCCCGCGCGGGACGTGCCCGTCTTCTCGGAATGGGAAGATGATTCGTTTCGCAAAGTGCACGTGGGGCCCTACTCGTTTCCAGCGAGCGGGCCCCGCATCATCGAGAATTTCCTCGATGTGGCGCACTTCCCCTTCGTGCACGAAGGGTTTCTGGGGGATCCGACCTACCCGGAAATCGACGAATACGAGGCCGAGATCGCCCCCGATGACGCGTCGGGTGAGTACGGAGTGATCGCGCGCGATATCTCCGTCTTTCAGCCCGATCCGGATGGAACGGGAGAAGGCCGGCGCATCGCCTACACGTACAAGGTACTAAGGCCGCTCACGGCGACGTTCGTCAAGTCGTCCGCGGGCGCACGCTTCGCCATGTATTTCACGGTCACACCGCGGACCGAGCGCACTTCGTCCGTGTGGGCGTACATTGCCATGGACTACAGCACGCTCACCGACGACGAGATTCGCTCGTTTCAGGATATGATTACGCTTCAGGACGTCCCGGTGGTTTCGTCGCAGCGGCCCGAGCTCATTGCGCTCGATTTGGCCGAGGAACTGCACCTTCGGTCCGATCGTATCTCGATTGCTTACCGCAAGTGGCTACGTCGATTGGGACTGCGTTACGGCGTTCTCGCCTGATTCACGGCCCCTTCTTCGCCGCATTCACCTTGGCCATGTAGTCGCCCGCCTCGCGCACGGCGTCCACCTCGACGCCATTCATCCGCGGCTTGTCGTGGGATTCGGTGAACCACATTTTGCGAACGGCGGCCGCGATCCCCGGGTTGCCGCCGGTAAACGCCTGCACCATCCCTGCCCACCGCGCGCCGAGCTCCTGGGCCCGTGGCGAGGCGGGATCGGTGCCTTTGGCGGCTTCGTCGCGCACCTCCTCGATGAGTAGACGCCAATCCTCCTGGGCCTTCTTGAGTCCCTCCTCGCCCAAGGCCTCGCGGCGCTGGCGCAGTTCTTCGAGTTGTTCGGGCGTGAAATACGACTCGACGTTCATCATGGCCTCCATGGTTTCGAAAATGCTCTCGGTGGATAAGGTCTCGTCGGCGTCGATGTGCCGAACGAGGGTTTCGAGCCGGTGCAATAGAATGCGGCGCGAGACCATCTCCTCGCGCAGTCGCTCGAGGCGAAGGGTGAGGGCCTTGCGAAGCGAGAAATCTCGGTCGTGGAGGGTCTGGGCAATGTCCTCGAGCGAAAAGCCGAGCTGGCGCAAGGCTTTGATCTGCAAGAGGCGCTCGACGCTGGCGTCGTCGTAAATGCGATGCCCCGACGACGTGTAGGCCGGGCGGAGCAGCCCGATCTCGTCGTAATGGTGCAGCGCACGCACGGAGACGCCCCCGCGCGCGGCCAGCTCCCCCACTTTGAGTTGCAACGGTTTGGTCCTCACACGAAGACCGTACGACCTCACGCAACGTGAGGATCAAGGGGCGGGAGGCAAAAAAGTCGACCGACTCGTTTCAGGGCAAGACGCCGAGCTCGTCCAGGGAGGCGTCGAGGTCGGCGGCGTCGCGGTAAACGCGGTACGCGCCGGAGCGGGATAGTTCGTCTTCGCCGTAGCCGCCGGTGAGCAGGCCCACGCTCAGCATGCGGGCGCGGCGCGCCGCGAGGAGGTCCCACACGGCGTCGCCCACGACGTAACAGTCCTCGACGGCGACGGACAGACGCGATTGGCAGGCGAGGAACAAGTCGGGCTCGGGCTTGGCGCGGGCCACGTCGCCGCGTTCGATGACCACGGTGCTGCTCGGGATTTCCAGCGCCACCAAGGACTGATTGATTTCAGGACGCCGGCCCGAGGTGGCAATTCCGTGGGGAATGCCGAGCTCACGCAGGCGTTGCAACAGCGCCACCGCGCCGGGAAGAGGCCGCCTCTCGGGAAGCAGCTGGCGGAAGATGGCCCCATGGCGATCTTGAAGGGCCTTCGCCTCCTCCGGCGAGATGTTGGACCCGATCTCGCGGGCCAGTGCGCGCGTGAAGAGGCCCCCGCTCATGCCGATGCGGCGGTGGATGCGCCAGCCATCGATCGGCATTCCGGCTTCTGCCAGAGCCTGCTGCCAGGCGAATACGTGGGCGTACACGGTGTCGACCAAAGTGCCATCGAGATCGAAGATGAGAGCGCGCATGCGTTCGGCTTAGCGCGCACGCGCGTGCTTCACCAGGTATGCGACAATGGTCACGTTGAGAACGAGGATGACCGCCCGCACCGCGCTCGCATGACGAAACAGCGCGACGACCTCCGGCGGGAGCAACATCGACGTGGAGATCACCACCAGCCACGGTCCCCACCACGCACCGCGCGCGAGTGCGGCCCCCTCGAGCAAGGTGAACGAGCCATCGACCCCGAGAGCAAACGCCGCGACGTAGAGATACCCGCCCTGCAGTCCACGCACGAGGGCGTCCCCTGCCCGGTGTGCCCACGGGTGCGTCAGATGATGCAGGGCGCCCGACACGGCGTCGGCCAAGGCCGTACCGAAGTGCCCCACGGCGAGAACGAGCACGATCGCAGCGAGCACGAGTGCGCCGCCACCGCGCACGAACTTGTACCAAATGATGAAGCGTAGTGCGTCCGGCCGGTCACGCGCCGTCACTTCCGAGCCGTGTAGATCACGTACGGTGGGTGCGAGCGCTCGACCGCCATCCGATCCGCCCCTGGTCCGTCGTAGCCAACGGGCAACGTCGGTGTATGCGCACGGATCGCGCCGAAGCCCGCGTCCTCGAGGAAACCGACGTGCACGTCCTTGGGCCAGTAGTAATCGACGACGACCATGGGCTCGGCCCCGGGCACGGCAAGACGGACCTCCACCGGATCGCCCGCGCCGTAGGTGCGGCCCTTCTCGCCCATTTGCACGATGGAGAACGGAATGCCAATGGACGCCGGATCGAGCTCGAGCATCGCGTACGTCCCACCCGGGCGCAGCGCGCGGTACACCTCGCCGACGATGCGGCGAATGCGCTCGGCCTCGGAGATGCACACGAAGATGAAACAGCTCAGCGCGCCGTCGACGGAATTCGACGCGACGTCGAGCCGTTGGTCTTCGCCAATCTGCTGGTAGGTAATCTTCGGATGGGGACGTTTGTTGCGCGCGATGCCCAGCATGCCCGCGGATGGATCGGCCGCCGTCACCGACACGCCGTCGTAAGCGCGCACGATGCGCTCGGCGACCTTGCCGGTGCCACAGCCGTAATCGAGCACGGTGCGGCAATTCGGCGAGCCCAGGCCGAGCGCCTCGAACATCAAGGGATAGGCCAGCGCCCGCTCGCGAATGGGCTCGTAGTCTTCGTAGCTTTGCGCAACGTCGGGCAAATTCCAATCGGTGGGCATGGCCATCTCTATAGTACGCTCCGACCATGGGGAGTGCGCGTTATGTTCCTTCGTTGCTGTTGGCCCTGAGCGGATGTGGTGGCGCCAAACCGCCGCCCGCCATCCCCGGAGACGCGGCGCCCATTCCTTACACGGCCGAGCAAATTCGCGATGCCTGCCCGCCGGGCAGCACGCGCATCTTTCGCATCGAGGAGGTCGGTCAACCGGTATTGCGCAACATCATTCGATTCGTGGCCGCCACACCGGAAGAAGCGGAAATCGAAATTGCGGTGACCGACGAATCCGGCCTCGAGGCGGAACCCACGAAACGCGAGCGCGTGCCCTGGGAAAAGCTGCGGCAGCACGCGGCGTTTCCCCGCGCGCGGACGACCATCACCGACGAGACGGTGGCCACACCGGCGGGTACCTTCGCCGTGAAGATGTACGTCGTTCAGGGTGATGGCGACCAAGTGAAGCGATTTGCCTTCGCGAAATCGCTGCCAGGGCCGCCGGTGATGTACGCCACCGACAAAGGCGGTATCCGCGTCATGACGAGCACGCTCGTTTCCACGGAGTCACGCCGTTAGCTCCGCGTGCACGGCGCGCAGGCGCGCGGTCATGACCACGCCTTTTCGCCAGCAGAGATACACGGGATTGTGCGCCTCGCGCTTGCGGCGCCCCGGTTGCACGTGTTTGCAAACGCGTACCAAGTGGCCCGCCGCGACGTCGCGCGCGGTGAAATAGTCGGGCAGCACGGCGATGCCCAACCCCTGGAGCACGAGCTGCCGCATATCCTCCAGGCTGGTCACGCTGCAAAGGACACTGGGCGGCATGGGCTCTCGCCGGCCAAACGCAGCACGCCACCAGGGCGCGAGCATGGCCATGTCGTCGTCGAACACGATCATGGGCCGCTGCCGAAACTCCGCCGCACTCTCCGGCATGCCGTGTTTGCGCACGTACGCCGGCGATGCCACGGGCGCGAACTCTTCCACGTGGATGACCCGCGACTCGAACGAGGCCTCCGTCGGATCCTGCACGATGATGGCAAAATCGAGCTCCCCGGCGAGCAGTTGCTTGGTGAGCACCGAGGGAACGCCATACCGCACGTCGAGGCGCAAGGTGGGGTGCGCCTTCAAGAGCTTCACCAGCCGGGGACGCAGCCACATGGCGCTGAACGGCCCCGGCCCGCCGATGCGAACGCGCCCGCGCACGGACTCGCCGTCCTCGACGAACGCGGCGACGGCGTCGTCGAGAAGCGCGAGCTGATGCCGCACGACGGCCACCAGCTCCGCGCCGCTGGCGGTGAGCCGCGCATTGCGTCCGACCCGCTCGAACAAGGGCACGCCGAGCTGCGTCTCCAGGGATTTGATCTGTTGGCTGATGGCCGGAGTGCTGATCCCTCGCTGCTTCGCCGCCTCTCCGAAGGTGCGTGCCGTGGCCGCCGCGAGCAACGTGCGCAACAGTTCGAGATGAACGGCTTTGGGATCGAAGGAAGACGGCATCGTTTTGCCCTGCTTAACAGATCGTTAACTGCGTTTACGTGGTTCTAACATGCCGGGCGACCTAACTTCGGCGTCGAAAAGCGAAAGAAGGAAGATTCGACATGGACTTGCACATCGAAGGAAAAACGGCACTCATCACGGGATCGACGCTGGGCATCGGCAAGGCGCTGGCGGCGCGTCTGTTTCGAGAGGGCGCCAAGGTCGTCGTGACGGGCCGCTCGCAGGCGAGCGTAGAGCGCACGGTGGCCGAGCTTCGCGCGATCGATCCGAAACGGGAGGCGCATGACGTGCGCGGGATCGCCGCCGACTTGGGCTCGGCGGAGGGCGCCCAAGCTGCACTTCGCATCCTGGAAGACGGGCCGAAGATCGATATCCTGGTAAACAACGTTGGCTATTTCGAATTCAAACCTTTTCCCGAAGTGACCGATGCCGATTGGATCTCCATGTGGGAGCTCAATGTCATGAGCGGTATTCGGCTGGCACGGGCCATTCTCCCGGGCATGCTCGAGCGCAATTCGGGACGGGTCATTTTCGTCTCCAGCGAAGTGGCGCTCAAGCCATATCCGGAGATGATTCACTATTCGGTGACCAAGACGGCGCAAGTGTCGCTCGCCCGCGGCCTGGCCGAGCTGACCAAGGGCACGCAGGTCACCGTGAACAGCGTCATCGTGGGACCGACGCAAACCGAAGGTGTGGATGCCTTCCTCGAGAAGATCGGTGCCGGCGTAGGCAAGAGCCTCGAGGAGGTGAAAAACACGTTCTTCGGCGCCGAGATGAACGGCGCATCGTTGCTGCAACGCTTCGCCACCGCCGAGGAAATTGCGGATGTCATCGCGTTCCTCGCGTCACCGCTTTCGGCGGCCATCAACGGCGCGGCTCAGCGCGCCGATGGCGGGTTGGTTCGCACCATCTAGAGCAACGATTCTTCACGGTACCGACGTTGCTCGGTGTCGTTGCGACGCGCCCATTGGGCGGTATCCATTGCCCTCGGGCTCGTGCTATTGAGGCATTGTGAGTACGAGGGTCGTCGCGGACTTTCCACGGCTCGTCGCCGAGTGGCACAAAACGCGGAACCACCACTTGACCCCGGCGCAGGTCGGCGCCGGGTCGGACAAGTACATCTGGTGGAGGTGCCCGAACGGGCGCGATCACGTTTGGCAGGCCACGCCATGGAAGCGCGCGTATGGCGAACAGGGTTGCCCATACTGCGCGGGCAAGAAGGTGTCGGCCACCAACTCGCTGGCGAAGCAGTTTCCCAAAGTGGCCAAGCAGTGGCACCCCACGAAGAACTTGCCGCTGACGCCGAACGAGGTGGTGGGTACGTCCTGCCGGCGCGTGTGGTGGAAGTGCCCGAACGGGCCGGATCACGAATGGCAAACCAAGGTGGAAGATCGCACGCGCCGTGAGAATGGCTGCCCCTATTGCCGCGGCCGGCGGGTGTCGGTGACCAATTGCTTCGCCATCGTGGCCCCGAAGATTGCGCGCGAGTGGCACCCCACGAAAAACGGGAAGATCACCCCCGACCGCGTGTCCGCGCAATCGTGGTCCAAGCGCTGGTGGAAATGCCCCAAGGGCCGCGACCACGTGTGGCAAGCGCCCATCGGGCACCGGGTGAGCCACCAAACGGGCTGCCCGATGTGCTCGCGGAGGTTTCTCTCGGAGAGCACCACGTTGAAGGCCGACGCGCCGCAATTTGCGCGCTATTGGCACCCCACGAAAAACGGGAAACTCCGGCCGAGCGACGTCTCGTCGGTGAGCCGCCACAAGGTGTGGTGGAAGTGCCCCAAAGGGCCCGACCACGAGTGGCTCTGCGCCGTCGCCAGCCGCGTGCGCGCCAAGAACGGGTGCCCCTTCTGCGGCGGGCGCAAGCTATCGGTGACCAATTCGCTTCACGCGAAGTATCCCCGCGTCGCCTCCGAATGGCACCCCACGAAGAATCGCCCCGTGACGCCGAAGGATATACTTCCTGGCACAGGGCGCCGCTTCTGGTGGCGCTGCGTCCTCGGCCACGAGTGGCGCGCCTTCGTGACGAACCGGACGACGCATGGATCGGGATGCCCGACATGTGCCCCACGGGGACGGCGACCTGCGCTGACGGCGATTCGGCGCGAGGTGGTGCGGTTTCCTTCGGATTATTGAGTATTGCCGAGCACACTCGGCAGCGGGCACGATTCGCGGCCGGTTTTCTCGTCGTATTGCTGGTGGTAGTTCTCCGCGATCCAGAAGCGCCCAATCGGCGAAATCTGCGTCACGATGGGCTTCTTCACCTTGGTCTGGGCCTCGGCGGCCGCGGCCCGCGCGGCGGATTCTTGCTCCGCCGAGAACGTGAAGATCGCGCTGCGGTACTGGTCGCCGATGTCCGGGCCCTGGCGATTTTTCGTCGTGGGATCGTGCGAGCGGAAGAACACGCCGAGCAACTGCGCGTACGTCACCTTGGCAGGATCGAACTCCACGAGAACCGTTTCGGCGTGACCCGAGGTGTGAGAGCTCACGTCTTCGTACGTCGGCGACGTCGTCTTGCCGCCGGTGTAGCCGACGGCGGTGGCCACGACACCGGGAACGTGGCGGAACGTATTCTCCGAACCCCAGAAGCAACCTTCGGCGAAGGCCGCGAGGGCGTGGCCATTTTCGACCACAAGAGGCGTCCCCTGCCCGGCCTGCCCAGGCTTGGTACCCACCGACGTCTTCACGACGGTACCGCGCGCCGTCTGCGCCGAGCTGGTCTCCGCCGCCGCGGCCTCGTTGGAAGTTCCGTGGCAACCGCACGCCACCACCGTCATGACACCGAGGATGCCCTTAATCGTCTTGATCATGCGAAACATGATTCATCTACGCCGCGGGCGCCCTCCTGGTTTCATCAGGGAATGTACTTCTCGCGTCGAAGCCGGCCGAGGTGGCGCAAAAAGCTCGCGTGCGAGTCTTCGCAGCCGTTGAAGCCGGCTTGGCGAATCTTGATGGTGCTCTGCACCATGTCGTAATCCGTGCCGAGCACGGCATCGGTGAAGCCCCAGGAGACCACCTCTGACCATGGCGTGGGGCGCAGCCCGTGCCGCTCCACGAGACGGTTCCACTGCGGCTCCTTGTCGCGCATCTGTTCGACGAGGTTCATCGGCTGCGGCGCCGCGTGCGGCATGTCGAAGAAGGCCGCGATGTCCGGCCAAAGATGCTGCCATCGGAAAGAGTCACCGTTGGTCACATTGAAAATCTGCCCCGCCGCCGCCTTCGTCGTCGTGGCCCACTCCGCCGCCTGCGCGAACAAATCCGCCGCGGTGACCTGATGCAGTGCGGTCCACGCGCCCGGCTTGCCGGGGAACCGCAGAGGCACGCCCGCGTCTTTGCAGAGTGAGGCATACACGGCGAGCCCCATCAGCAGGTTCATCGGCGATTGCAGGCTCAACCCGATCACCGCATCGGGGCGGAGCACGGTCCAGGTAAAGCCGTACTTCTTCGCGCGCTCGGCCAAGAGATCCTCTTGGTCATTGTAAAAAATCGGGCCCAAGAAGCGCGGATCGCTCTCCTTGGCCGGCGTCTTGTACGGCCCGAGGTGCTCGCCGTACGACTTGCCGCCGCCCGCCAAGATCACATGCTCGAGCGGCGCCTTCGCCGCGGCGAGCGCATCGAGCGTGTTCGCCAGCATGGCCACGTTGGGGGCGACGCTCTCGGTCATGGTCGGCCGCTCGAGGTACGCGGTGAACACCAGATGCGTGGTCGTGCGGGCCTCGGCGAGGCGCTCCTGCGATGCGCGCGCATCGAGCAAGTCCACCGAGAGGTGCCGCGGCGGTGCATGGCCATCGAGCCCTACAAGTCCCGTCAGCGCACCACGACGCGCGACGGTGGTGAGTGCCCACCCGGGAAGCGAGGCAAAATGCTCGGCGACGGCGCGTCCGAGGACTCCGTGCGCCCCGGCCAGCAAGACATTCTTCATGACGTTCTCCTTGGTTGGAGCAAAGGTAGTTTGCGCTTCGTCCCCTTTGTAGACGCGGGCACGTCACAGGATTTGTGCCCCGAGCTCTCCGTGTCGAGCGGCCACCGGCGCGCCCCGGGCCCTTCGCGCCCCAGTTTGTCGTACGGATTGACCAGCACGCAGCGCTCGAGCGACAGGCAACCGCACCCGATGCAATCGGTGAGTCCATCGCGCAGGAGGCGCAGTTGCGCGAGGCGGATGTCGAGCTCTTCGCGCCATTGCGCGGAGAGGCGTGCCCAGTCTTCCGGCGTGGGCGTGCGCTGCTCGGGCAGGAGCGCCAGCGCCTCGCGGATCATGGTGAGGGGGATGCCCACGCGCTGGCCGGCGCGGATGAAGGCGACACGGCGAAGCGCATCGCGCGCATAGCGCCGCTGGTTTCCCTTGGTGCGGCGGCTGCGAAGCAGACCCTTGGATTCGTAGAAGTGCAACGCGGACACGGCAACACCGCTGCGCGCGGCCAGCTCGCCGACGGTGAGCTCCGACATACGCGAGACCATAGCGGATTTCGCATTGACCTCAAGTAATGTCGAGGTTCTATCGTCCTGGGCATGAACGACTCGACCCTTTCGATCGGCGTCATCCTCGGCAGCGTGCGCGAGGGGCGCAAAGGCGAACCCATCGCGCGGTGGGTGATGGATCTGCTCGGGACGCGCAGCGATGTGGCGCCGGAGCTGCTCGATCTTCGCGACTTCGACCCTTCCTTCGGGCAGCGCTGGCCCGAGCGCATCACGGCGCACGACGCTTTCGTCATCGTCACGCCCGAGTACAACCATGGCTACCCGGGAACGCTGAAGAACGCGCTCGATGCGCTGTACGGGCCCTGGAACGACAAGCCCGTGGCCTTCGTGAGCTACGGCTTCTCCGCCTCGGGAGCACGCGCCATCGAGCAACTCCGCCAAGTCACCAGCGAGCTTCGCATGATGCCCATTCGCGACGAAGTCAACCTGCGCCTCGGCGCCTTCCGCACCGACCACCGCGGCTTCCCCGATGACGAGCGCGCGCGCGAACGCGCCGGCGACGTGATGACCGAGCTGCTCTTCTGGGGCCACCTTCTGAAAGAAGGACGCAGCCGCCGCCCCGCGCGAAGCTAATACGAAGCGATCTTCATCCCGTGCGCGAAAATGGCCTCGCGGACCTTGGGGCGTTCGGAAACGCGGTTCATGTAGTTGCGCAGGTGCGGGTACGGTGCGAGATCGATCTTCGCGAAGGGTGACCACCCGACGATGGTGAAGAGGTAGGCGTCGGCGACGGTGAAGGTCGTGCCCAGAAGGAAGGGAGCACCCTTGGCGAGGTGACGCTCGACGAGGGCGAGGCGCGTGGCGATCTTTTCTCGCGCGACCTGCTGCGCCACTTCGCCGTACTCGGGGTGAAAGAGCCAGGGGCTGTACATCTTGTGCAGCTCCGACGAGATGAAGGTGAGCCACGACTGCAACTCGTAACGCGCCGCCGTGCCGGCGGGCGGGGCGAGGCCCGATTCGGGTGCGCGATCGGCAAGGTATTGCACGATGGCCACACCCTCGGTGAGAAGCGAACCATCGTCGAGGCCCAGGGCGGGGACGTAGCCCTTGGGATTGAGGGCGACGTACTCGGGATCGTTGCCGAGTTGGACGCGCTGGAGTTCCAGCGGGATCCCAGCCTCGGAGGCGACGATGTGGGGCGAAAGCGAGCAGGTGCCGGCGGCGTAGTGGAGTTTCATGCCTCCAAGGTGGTGTCTACATGGCTGCAAGAAAATATGGCACGATCGCAAGATGGCTTTGCGTTCGCCGCAAACATCGTTCGCCATGGACGATCTGCGTCTGCTCACCGTGCTCGCCGAGACGGGATCGCTGGCCGAGGCCGCGCGGCGGCTCGACGTGCACCACGCGAGCGCGTGGCGCAGGCTGGGAGCCCTCGAAGGGCGTCTGGGCGTGCGCCTCTTCGATCGCGGGCGGCATGCCTACGTGCCCACCCCGGCGGGCGAGGAGGCGGTGGCGTCGGCACGGCGCGCCATCGGGGAGCTCGACGAGCTCGAGCGCCGGCTCATGGGGCGGGACGTGCGTCCCACCGGCATCGTGCGGCTCACCACGACGGAGACGTTGCTCCGCCTTCTCGCGCCGGCCATCGTGAAGCTTCGGGCGAAGCACCCGGGCATCGTGCTCGAGGTGGTGACCGCCGACGCCTTCTTCACCTTGAGCCGCGATGCCGACATCGCGCTGCGCCCTGCGGTGAACGCGCCCGAGCATCTCGCCGCGCGCAAGCTCGCCACCATCGCCACGGCGGTGTACGCCTCGCACAAGTACCTCGAGCGGCGCGCGCGCCCGATGGACGAGCACGATTGGCTCGCGCCGGACGACCACCTCGCGCACCTCGGCTCGGCGCGATGGATCGACGCGCATGTGGCGCCCGATCGCATCGTCTTCCGCGCAAGCTCACTTCCTGCGTTGCATGCGGCCGCGCGCGCAGGGGTCGGCGTCGCGGCACTCCCTTGTTACATGGGCGATACCGATCCGCGCCTCGCGCGCGTCCTGCCGCCCATCGAGGAGATGGCCTCGACCCTCTGGCTCCTCACCCACCCGGATCTGCGCCGCACGGCACGCGTTCGTGCCGTGCTCGATCTGCTCGCGGCGCGCCTCATGCGGCCGGGGCGCCACCGCGAGCTGCTGGCCGGCGACGGCGTCCCTATTACGGCTCGACCTTCGCGTTGAACTTCGGCGCGTTCTTCTCGATGCTGATGACGACGGCCGATTTGATGGCGTTGTGCTTCTCGTCGATGTTCACCGTGCCGCTGACGCCTTTGAAGCTCTTCGTGTTCTCCAGCTCCTCGCGGATCGAAGGACCGCTGAGATCTTTCGCGCGCTCCATGGCGGCGAAGCCCAAATTGACGGCGTCGTAGGCGAGAACCGCGAAGGCATCGGGGGTCGCGTTGTAGGCTTTTTTGTACTTGCCGATGAACTCCTGCACCACCGGCGAAGGGTCGTCCGGGCTGTAGTGGTTCGAGTAGTACGAACCATCCAACGCGCCCTTGGCAACCTCGAACAGCTTCGGCGAGTCCCAGCCGTCGCCACCCATGAGCGGCTGCTTCATTCCCAACTCGCGGGCTTGGCGGCCAATGAGCGCCACCTCGGTGTAGTACGCCGGCACGTAGATCGCGTCCGGCGCCTTGCCGCGCACGGCGGTGAGCTGCGCCTTGAAATCCGGCTCGCCCGACTTGAAGCTCACGTCCCCGACGATCTGCCCGCCCATGGCGGTGAATTTCGCCGTGAACGAGTTGGCCAGCCCCACGGAGTAATCGCTCCCCACGTCACGCAGGATGGCCACCTTGTTGACCTTCAGGTTTTCCCGCGCGAACTTCGCCATCACCGTTCCCTGGAACGGATCGATGAAACAGGTGCGAAAGACGTAAGGGCGCGTCTTGTCGCCGTCTTGCGTGACCTTGGCGCTGGTCGCCGACTGCGTGATCATCGGAATGTGATTCTGGTCGACAATCGGCGCGACGGCGAGCGAGCGGCCCGACGTCTCCGGTCCCAGAATCAGCGTGACCTTGTCCTGCGTAATGAGGCGCGTCGCGGTGATCGCCGCCTCTTCCGGCTTGCCCTGATCGTCGAGCGTCTTCAGCTCGATCTTCTTGCCCTTGATGCCGTTCTTCTTGTTTTGCTCTTCGACGGCAAGCTTGAACGCATTGTCCGACGACAAGCCGTACGTTGCCTCGCCCCCGGAAGTAGCCCCGACGTGGCCGAGCAAAATCGTATCGCGAGACGGCGTGGTGGCCGTCGTCTCGGTACTGGTGCTCGACTTGGCATCTTCCGTCTTCTTCTCGCGACAGCCCCCCATGAACATGGAAGCCGAAGCCCACACCGCCACGACCAATGCGTGCGAATAGCGCATGACTACGAGCTTTAGGGCCCGAGCCGATGCGTTGTCAACTCACGTCACGTGCGGCGGCGACGAAGGACGACGCCTCCGCCCAGAACGGCTTTTGCCACTTCCTCGCCGTCACGCAGCGCAGGCGGCGCGGCCACCTCGGGCTCGACAGGTGCAACTTCCTGTGGCGCTTGAAGCACCCGCGGCTCACGCGGTTTGCGACCGCGCCGGCTCGGAATCTTTTGCACCGGTGGCAGTGGGTGAGCCGTTTCGGCTTGCACCGATGCCAAAAGCACGGACGGGTCCGTGATGGTGAACGGCGTGTCCTGCGCCGGCGGCGGAGACGAATCGCGCAGCGGCAATGCGAGCTGCGAACTCGAAACCGACGATTTGCGCGTGCTGGAGGCGCGGCGACCACGCGCGGGCGTTGGCGTGGCGCGTTGCCGCGCCGCAGGGCGAACCCGCGCTATATCCGCCTCGGAGAAGTTGAAAAGGCGTCCGGTGGGCGTGAGCGCAGTGCCAAGCGCAGCGACCGCACTTTGGCGTAGGGCGTCGAAAACGGCGTTTACGAGCTCCGTCTGGAGCTGCTCCACCGTGGCGGCGAGCGAAGATTGACGAGACTTCACGGGCGCTAGGGTTTACGTGTTTGGCGGCGCGGCGTCTAGCGGTTCTGTTGGGGACGACCCCGCCCAAGCGCAGGCGAGCATCGACGAAAGGGCTATTTTTCTGCAGCAAAGTCCCGTTCATGAATATTTATTCAGCCCCCGTCTGGCCCCTCGAAAAGGTGCCGAAAGCGCCCTCCGGCGCTTATGGTGACGCACATGCGCCATACGAGCGGAACGACGTCGGCATGGAGGCATTGGATGCGACGGGGAAAATGGGTGCGATGCGTGCATTGCGTGCTTCTCTCGACGCTCGTGGGAGCATGCTCCGCGAGCGGAACCAGCGCGATTGCACCGAGTCCTCCGGAAAATCACAGCGACAGCGTCACCGTCCCCCCGGATATGGATACGAGCTATCTCCTGTACGATCGCGCCAAAGACCGCGTACTCGCGCAGCGAAATCCGGACAAGGCGTATCGCTCGGCATCGGTAGTCAAGATACTGATCGCATTGGACTATTTGTATTCCAGAGGGTCTCTGAGTGGTATTCCGCCAAAAGACTTCGCGGCACTTCAATCGATGTTGCGTTCGAGCGACGATGACGCCGCCAATGACTTTTGGGACCGCGGGGGCCAAATCGCCGTGATCGATCGCATGGTCCTCAAGCTCGAATTGCAGGACACCCGACGGCCGGCCAATCCCGATTTTTGGGGACATACCGCGTTTACCGCGTGGGATATTTTACGAATTTACCGATACCTCGCGGATGCTCCAAACGACGATTTTCGGCGGTTCGTATTGGACAATATTGGAAAGTCGACTTCGTGCGCGACCGACGGGCGCGATCAGTATTTTGGAATTCCGCGGGCGGTGCATCCACCCTTTCGCGTCAAACAAGGCTGGTCGGCCTTCGGCGACGTTCCCGCCGGAGGCGAATGCCAGCCCGCCGCCCCCCACGCCGAACGCCCCGGGGTAGGCACGCCCGCCGCATCGACATCGGCCGCCGCGTCGCCGAGCCCGCGCACGGCGCCGCCGGCGGACCTCGACCTCAAGAGTCGTCTTCTCCACACCACGGGCATGGTGGATGGCGATCAGAAAATCCTCATCGTCCTCGCCCTCTATCCGCGAACCACGCCATGGGACGACGCGGCGGCGAAGATCACCTCGGTGACCCAACGAGTGTACGCCGCCGGCTCGCGCCGCTAACTCGAGCGCCGTCTAGCGATGGCGCGGGGCCTTGCGGGCGAGGCCGTCGAAGGCATCGAGGAGGTGCTCGTGCCAGGCGAAGAGCGGATCGTCGGGCGGGATCAGCAACGTGTTGCTGACGCCGCGCGCCCACATGAACATGCCGAAGGCGCAGTAATCGGCGTAGGTGGGGGTGTCGCCGGCCACGAAGTCGCGGTCCGTGAGGATCGCCCGCAGGGGTTGAAGCGCCTTTTGGAACCCCGCGAGGTGCATCTCTTTGTCGGCCACGAAGGCCTCCAGACGCACACCAAAGCGCTTCTCGCGCGACGAGCGAAAGTACTCGCGATCGGACTCGTCGAGGGCGTTGTAGATGTCGAGCAAGATGACCTTCAAAAGGTACATCGCGGTGGTGTCGGCCCACGCGCTCACGAATTGCGTGAGCGGGATCGTCGCGGGGTCGCCGAACAACGAGGGCTCCGGAAAGCGCTCCTCGAGATGGAGCGCGATGCGCCAGGAGTCCGTCACGATCCGATCGCCGTCACGAAGAACGGGGACCAGCCGCTGGCCCGAGAAGGCGATCTTCTCCTTCTCGGTGAAGCGGACGGGGACGTGCTCGACCTCTACGCCCTTGTGGGCCAGCGCCATGCGCACCCGCCAGCAGTACGGACTGAACCTCAGCTCGGGATCGGCTCCGGCCAACTCATAAAGGGTCAATCCTGACGTGTCGTTCGCGGTCATGTTCCTCGTCCTGGGTATCCTATAGGGCTAGATCAGAGCGGCCGTGCGGCGCGCCAAAATCGTACAGCGGTCCCACGGGGACGATCCCGGTGGGGTTCACTTTTTTGTGACTCATATAATAGTGCCGTTTGATGTGATTCATATCGACGGTCTCAGCCACACCGGGCCACTGGAAAAGGTCGCGGGTGTAAGCGGACAGATGCAGGTAGTCGGAAAGACGGCGCAGGTTGCACTTGAAATGGCCGTAGTACACCGCATCGAATCGGATCAAGGTGGTGAAGAGTCGCCAATCGCACTCCATGGGGGTATCGGCCACGAGAAAGCGGCGGTTTCGAAGGCGCGCGTCGAGCCAGTCGAGTGTCTCGAACAACGGCGCGACAGCCGCTTCGTAGGCGTGCTGCGTGACGGCGAAGCCCGCCTTGTACACGCCGTTGTTCAGCGTGGCGTACACGCGGTCGTTGATGGCGTCGATCTCCGCACGCAAGGGCTCGGGGTAGTAGTCGCCCGCCGCCGCGCCAACGCCGTCGAAGGCGCTGTTGAACATGCGGATGATGTCCGCCGATTCGTTGCTGACGATCGTGTTCCGGTGGGTGTCCCATAGAACGGGCACGCTCGCGCGACCGCTGTAGGTCGCATGGGCGCGCGTATAAAGCTGGTGCAGGAACGACGCGCCGTTCCGCGAATCGGGCACCACGCCCTCCCCCGGCGAGAAGGTCCACCCCTGCTCGGCCCAGAGCCAGTGCGTGATCGAGAGACCGATCATCCGTGTGAGGCCCTTCAGCGAGCGGTAGATCAGGGTGCGACTTGCCCAGGGACAGGCCAGCGACACATAGAGATGGTACCTCCCCGCCTCGGCGGGGAAACCTGCCTCGCCCGAAGGCCCCGCCACGCCGTCGCGCGTGATCCAATGGCGGAAGCTCGTCTCCGGTCGGACGAAACTACCGCCAGGCCCGACGGGGATGACCCCACCGTCGAAGTGCCACGTCCCATCGATCAGCATACCCATGACCGCAAGAGTGCCACGCGTGTGGTCCGTTGCGCACGCGCTGTGAGGCTGCGCGACACGGCAAATAGGCGTGCCGAAGAGGCGCGGTTGGCACGGGCCTCGCTCTCCCCCCTTGTGCAACGCGATTGATCACGTTTGCGCAAAAAAGGAGAACGCCATGGCAACGATGGTGGGAACTCAGAAGGACCTGGTGTCCTTGCTTAACCAACTTCTCGAGCTCGACTACGATGCAATCGAAGCGTACAAGGCCGCCATCGCGCGCTTGAAGGACACCGCGGACAGGGCACAGCTCGCATCGTACATGCACGATCACGAGCGCCATATCCGCGAACTCGGCGATGAGATCGTGGCCATGGGCGCACGCCCCTCCAATGGGCCCGACATGAAGCAGGTGCTCACCAAGGGCAAGGTCGTCTTGAGCGCGCTCATCGGCGATCGATTGATCCTCATCGCGATGAGGACCAACGAGAACGATACGAACACCGCCTACGAGCGTGCGGTGGACCGGACCGATCTTCCGCAGCATCTGCGGGCCATCCTCGAGCGAAACCTCACGGACGAGCGGCGGCATCGGGCGTGGCTTGCCCAGCGGATCGAGGTGCTGAACGCGGCCGCGCATCCTTAGAGGAGGCCAACCACGCACCGCCCGCAATGAAGAGGCACGCCAGGGCGATGCTCCACGAAACACGCGCCGCGCCGGTGGCGATCAAGAGAAGCGTGGACAGGAGCGGCGTCGCATAAGAGAGAACGCCGAGCAGCGGCAGGTCGCCATGCTTCGTGCCGTGATCCCATAGAAAAAAGGCGGCGCCCACGGGGCCGAGGCCCAAGGCCACCGCCGACGCGATCTCGTGCGGTGTCGGAACGAGGGTCGTCTCCGTGGCCGCATGAACGGCGCCGCCGAGAAGGGCGGTCACCAGGCAGAAGCCCGTCACCGTGTCGACCGGCACGGTGACGAAGCGGCGGTTCGAGACGGAGTAGCCTGCCCAGGTGAAGGCGCAGGCGAGTGCGGCGAGGTAGCCTGCGGCATGCTCGGGGCGGACGCCGGCGTGAAGGCCGCCGCGGGCCGCGACGAGAAGGACCACGCCACAGAGTCCCATGGCCGCACCGGTGAGCGCGCGCGCACTTCGCGCGCCGGACAGGACGACGATGAGCAGCGGCCAGAGGTAGGCGATGAGGCTCACGTGCACCGCGGGCGCCTTGGCCAGGGCGACGAAGTAGAAGGCGTGAAAGCCGAAGAGGCCGCCCACGCCCACGAGCCACACGCGCCGCGGCTGGCGAAAGGCGCTCGTCCATGCGTTCGCGCCGCCGAAGAGCGCCATGCGCGCGAAACCGAGCGCGGTCGCCACGGCGAAGGTCATCGCCAAAAGCTGAAACGGCGGCAGGCGGCGCGCCGACGTGCTGAGCCACGCCAAGGTGGCCCAAAGGCCGATGGCCACGCATCCCCATCGCGTCGCGCGCGTCTTCATGACCGCGCATCGTAGGGATTCGCCACAGCGTGTCTTGCCGGAGGCTACGGCGTCTTTGTTCCAGACTGCCGAAACGCACCGGGCGTGGTGCCACGGCGCGCACGCATCGCACGCGTGAGGCTCGCTTGGTCCGCGTATCCGCACCGCAGAGCGATTTCAGCGATGGGGAGGGCGCGCTCGGCCAGGAGCCGTTCGGCGCCATCGAGGCGCCGCTCGGCCACGTAATCCATGGGCGTCATGCCGTAGACGGACCGAAAGAGCGCGTGCATCTGGCTCGCGCCCAGCGATGCCGCCGCGGCGATGTCCGCCACCCGAATGGGACCGGCGTAGTGGCGATGGATGAAATCGACCGCGCGGCGAAGGCGCTCGGGCATCCGCTGTGCGCTCCCGTCGTGAAGCTCGGACAGCGCCAACAAGAGCAACCCTGCGCCGTGCTGCTGCAGGCGATCCGCGGGCCGCTCGCGGGCGGTGCGCTCCAGAAGAGGAAGCAGTCCGCGCGCAAGGTGCTGCACCGTCGCCTCGACGGCAAAATAGTGCGCGGCCGCACCGCGCCCGAGCCAGCGCGCCACCGCGGGCATCTCGCGCATGCTGTCCTCGCCCACGTCGAGCACGAGGAAGCGGTTGTCGCCGATGCCCTGAAACGCGTGCCACTCTCCCGGCGCGATGAGCGCCCCGCGGAACCGGTCCAAGCGATCTTCCCGATGCCCAACGGCGATGCCCAGCGCCCCCTCGATGGGGACGATGAGCTGGTGCCACGCGTGCTGGTGCCGCGCACTCTGGTGCGGGTAGCAGCGCACGGAAAGATGCGGGAGCAGCATGGCTCCCGCATCTTTATCACATCAGAAGCTCGCCTCCGGCTGCGGACGCTTTCGCGGAGGCGGCGTCGGCCTTTGGGTCCCACTTCTCGCTTGCGGGGCTCTCACGTGCGGGGCTCCGGCTTGCGGGGCCGCTCGCTGGATGGATCGCAGCGGCCCGGGCGGCAGGCTCCACACGCAATGCGGGCAGCCCGATTCGCCTTCGAGCCGGCGGTACGGGGACACGTACCAAACGTGAGCCTTGTTGCGCCGGCATTGCCACCACACCTTCTTGCGCGACTTGCCCGTGACCAGCGACGGCAGCGAGCTGCGATTGAGGCGCGGATGCCATTCCACCGCGAGCTGCGGATGCTTCACCGCGAGCGAATTGGTCACCGAAAGACGCCACTCCCGGCAGAACGGGCACTTGGAGCCCTTCTTGTAGCGATCGAGCACGGTCGCGCGCCATTGATGGTCGGGACCGTTCGGGCACTTCCACCACACCTTGTACACGGCGGTGGCGCGCACGTCGGACAGCGCACGGCCGACGTTCTTCGTCGGATGCCACTCGGCGGCCAGGTGCGGCGCCAAGGTGAGAAGCGCATTGTTCGCCGCCGTTCGCCGGTTGATGCAGAACGGGCAGCGGTTCTTGGCACGGAACCGCTGGTTCGGCGGGGCCTCCCAGACATGGGTGGCATCCCGCTCACAACGCCACCACACGGGATCGTTCGACCAGGGCCCGACGTCCTTGGCCGAGAGCTTCCCGTTCTTCGTCGGATGCCACTGGCGTGCGAGATCGGGCGCCAGGACCGCGATGGATCGATCGATGGAGATGCGCCGGTTCACGCAAAAGGGGCAGTTCGGTGAGACCGTCGTGCGGTCGACGATGAACGACTGCCATTCGTGCGCGGGGGCCTTGGGGCACTTCCACCACGCCTTGAACTTGGAGCCCACCACGAAGTCGTCCGGCGAGTGCTTGCCGTTCTTCTTCGGGTGCCACTGCGCCGCGATTTCCGGCGCGTGGATGGACAGGCGGTTCGTCACCGAAACTTTCTTGCCGGTGCAGAATGGGCACCCCGCGGGGAGCTTGCCGGTGCGCGACTTGGGCATCGCGTGCCACTCGTGGTCGGGGCCTTTGGGGCACTTCCACCAAATGCGCTTCTGCGAGCCGTAGCTCACCTTCCACGGAACGATGTCTCCGTTTTTCGTGGGGTGCCACTCGGCCATGAGCCGCGGATAACCGGCGACCCATTGCTTCGACGTGCGCACCTTCATCCCGTGTTCACGAAAGAGCCGCCGCGCCCGCGCAATCTGCGTGCGCGTCAGGTACGGGTGAATGTCCGCCCACCGGTACCAGCGGCGTCCGAGCCTCTTTCGCGCGGGCTCGATGCCGGCGAGCATGGTTCGCACTTCGTTCTCGGGCAGTCGGACGAGCGTGCCGAGGTCGACGTCTTCCACCAATTCGTACGACGAAACCGCCATGCTTCCCCCCCTCGTGCTTTCCTTAAACCGGCGAAGAATAGACCGCCTCTTGCGCGCCGCCTATGCCATTCTCACAGCCATGAGCGAAGGCATTGCGCTGCCCTCTTTGACCTCTTTGGACATACGCCGCGGCGAACTCCTGCCCGAGTCGAACCGATTGGAGCGACTCGACGTTGCCCTCCCCCAGATTCTCGCCGCCGTCGACGGCGAGACGGACCCAATTGTGATCCAGGCAACATTATCGGCACTGTTATGGGAAACGCTACCCCAAACCAGCTGGGTCGGATTTTACCGACGTGTGGCTGCGCAGACCCTGGCGGTGGGTCCCTATCAGGGGCCGATGGGGTGCCTGCGCATCGACTTCCGTCGCGGCGTGTGCGGTGCTTGCGCCCGAAACAACGAGACGCAGCTCGTGCCCGACGTCCGGGTCTTTCCGGACCATATCGCCTGCGACGACGCCACCTTGTCCGAACTGGTGCTGCCCGTGCGCGACGGCGACGGCCGGGTTCAAGCGGTGCTCGATCTCGACGCACGCATGCTCTCCGGTTTTTCGCAAGCCGAGGCCACCCGCTTGGAAACACTTTTGTCGCAAGCGTTTCCCAAGTCCGTACTTTGGCCTACATGGGATTGAGAGAGGGTTTAGGGTTTAGGGTTTAGAAATGACGAAGAGCGTCAAAATCCCTAACCCTATGAACACCCTGCGAGCCAGCTGGTGGATCTGCGACCCCTCGTGGTCGCGTCGGTTGCCATCATTTTCTCGCGAAAACAACCTCGAAACGCTTCGGATTCGCGACCGTTCGCGATGCAAACGACGGGCCGGCCTGCGTGCGAATCTTGCTTTGGCTGCCATCCACGCGAATGGCACCGCGAACCATCCAAACAGGACCGAGGCGACAGAGCCTCCTTAGCGACACACGGGGTGTAAGCCTCGTCGAATACGCACTTCTCCTCGTGGCCATCTGTGTGTTGGCCGCGGGTGGCTGGAAGCTTCTTGGCAAGAGCGTCAAGTCGCAGGTCGAGTGTGCGGCCAACATGGAGGGCTGCGGAAGCGGCAGTGGGGGCGGTGCAAACGGCTCCGGAGGCTCGGGTGGGAACTCGGAGTCCTCGGCGGCAACAGGACCTGCGGGCGGGCCGCCGCAGGCCCTCGCGTTCACGGCCGCGGACACACCGGGCGGTGGATCGTTCGGCGAGCAAGTGAGTGGTCAAGCTCCGAAGCCCATCGACGGCACCTTCGCCGACATCGCGGCGGACGTGTCGCGAGGCACGCCCGGCACCGGGTCCATCGACGGCTTCACCCGGTTGACCGACGAGCAATTGCAGGCAGCAGGGATCGACCCCTCCTCGCTGCGCGATCCCTCCAGCGGCTTTCAAGCGGGCATCTACCGCGACGCCAACGGCAACACCGTGCTCGCCTACTCGGGCAGCAACGACTTGAAGGACTGGAAGACGAACTTCACGCAGGGGCTCGGATTCAACGACGCGCAGTACAACCAAGCCATCTCACTCGCCAAAGATGCGAAGGCGGCCTTCGGTGACGATCTGGTCATCACGGGCCATTCGCTCGGCGGAGGTTTGGCGGCCACCGGTGCGATTGCCACGGGGTCGCCCGCGGTCACCTTCAATGCCTCGGGCGTCAACGACAAGACGATTCAACGGCTCGATCTCGATCCGGACGCCGTCCGCCAGCAAGCCGAAAACGGACAGATCCGTCGCTACGCCGTCGACGGGGAAATTCTGACGAACCTGCAGGAAAAGAACATCGCTACCAGGGGCGTGATGCCGGATGCCCTCGGTCACAAGATCACCCTGCCAGATCCCAAGCCGCTCTCGGGCATCCAGAAGTGGATTCCGGGCGCCCGCACCAAGCATGGTATAGATTTACACTTGATTGGACCGGTCCAAGACTCCATCCGCAAGTACCCGCCATGGTGATTCGTATCTCGCAGTTCCATTTGGTTTGGCCGTCGGTGTTGCTGTCCCTTGCCGTGCTGTCGTGCAGCGCGTGTGGGAAAGGCGCCGAGGGTAAGAAGGAAACCGCATCGGTGGAGAACTCGGTCGACGCGACGCAGGTGTTCACCGATCCGCAGGCCGCGCAAGTGGCCGAGGCTGCCGCCAAGGGGGACACCGCGCGGATCGAGCAGCTGATCAAGGCGGGCGCGAATCCGAATGCCGTCGGCGACAAGGGAACGAGCTTGCTCGAGTGGGCCATGCTCACCAAGAACAAGGCTTCGTTCGAAACGCTGCTGAACGCGGGCGCGGATCCCACGCACACCGACGAGCAGGGCGACACGGTGATGCACTACGCGGCCAAGGCGAACGATGCGGCGTACCTCGACGTTCTGATCGCGCACCGCGTGGATGTGAACGTGCCCAACCCGGTGAGTGGAGCGACGCCGCTGATGGGCGCCTTGATGGCGGAACGCGAAGTCCAGTTCCACAAATTGCTTCAGGCCGGTGCCAACCCCAACGTGACCGACCGGGCGGGCAACTCGCCCCTGCACGTGGCGGCGAAGATCAACGAGAACCAACGCGTGTTGGACTTGCTCAAGGCGGGGGCCGATCCGCTGGCAAAAAACCGGCAAAACCTGACGTTCCAGCGTTACCTCACCATGACACCTTCGAACATCTTGTCGGCCGATGCGAAGCGTCAACGCGAAGAGGTCGTGACCTGGCTGCGTGAACACCACGTGGCGGTGGAAGACGCGCCGACGAAAAAGAATTAAAGTCCCGGCCCAACCGCCATGGGCCACCAATTTTCGAGAGCGCAGTCGCCTGCCGGCGCTGCTTTTGGATATGCCGTCGTCGCCGTCGTTCTGAGTGCGTGTTCGTCATCGTCCAGCGACGATGCTCCGAGCCGGGTGCAGAACGAGCAGCTCGAGGAGGACGCGTTCACCCGCCCGATCACCGGCACGGTCACGCGCTACGACTACGCCGTGGATCTCGCGACGGGCAACGTGCGCGATCGACTCACGGTGCGGGCGGATCCGCCGGGCGGCAGCTGCTTTTCGGCATCGTGCGACGTGCCCGCCACCGACGTCACATGGCAAGGGGCGCCGGCGCAGAGCAGTTCGCAGTCGGACGGCACCTTGCGGGTGTGCGGGCGATCGCGCGCGCTTCCGTGGCAGACCTTGCACGTGGCCTCGAGCAGCGTGGTCCCCGAGGAAAGGTTCCTCGGGCTCGACGTCGGCTTCTCGCGGAAGAAAGATCTCGCGGGCGGGACGTTCACCTACCTTTTGAGCTGGGTCGGTGGGTGCAGCCACTTCGGGCCCTGCGATGCGGATCCTTCGCGGCTCGCGTCGTTTCATTTCGACGTCGAGCATGCGCCGGGCGACGTGGTGCTTTGCCCCGGCAAGATCGTGCAGGGGGAACAGCGCACGCGCTGCGAGCTTTCGCCGTGGAGCACCGGTTCGCTGGCCCCGACGTATTCGTCGGTCGCGGTGGCGTCGGATCCGTTGTGGAAGCGCACGCCGTTCTTGAAGGCGGCGGGCGTCGACTTCGTGTTCTACGAGGTGCCCAATCTGCCCGGGGGCAACATCGCGCCGGTACTCGACAAGGGCAGCGTGACCGAGTTTTTCGAGTGGATCACCGACCTGCTCGGGCCTTTTCCGTACGGCGACGAGCTTCGCGTTGCGGCGGCACCGACGGTGTGGAGCGGGTTCGAGCACCCGGCGAACATCATTCTGTCGGAGAAGCTCCCCACGCGGACGGGCCCCTTCGCCAACACGGTGATGCACGTGTTGATGCACGAGATCGCGCACCAATGGGCGGGCGATCGCGCGACCTTGGCCGCCGTGGGCGACTTCGTCTGGAAGGAGTCGACGGCGGAGTACCTGGCGTACGTCTTCGAAGACGAGCACCGAGACGCCGCCGAAGGGCCTGCAACGCGCGCGTATTGGGACCGCATTTCGCTGAACGCGAAGTTCCATCCGCGCCCGCTGGAGAATCCGACGCCGCCCGTGCAAACGTTCTACGGCGACGTGTACGGCCCCGGCCCCATGGTCCTTTACCTGCAGCTCGAATCGCTGATCGGCCGGGAGGCCGTGGTGCGCGGGATTCAATCGTTCCTCGCGCGCCCCGCCGCGCGTTCGGTGGAGGATCTGCGCCGCGCCCTCGAGCGCTCTGCGCACGTGGACCTGGCAAAGTACTTCGACGCCTGGGTCTTCGGCAGCGGAAAGCCCGAGTGGCCCACCTTCACGGCGACCACCTCGCAATCGGGGCGTGACGTGACCGTCACGGTGACACAGCAGGCGGCCAAGGTTCACCCCTGCGTGGTGGAGGTGGAAGTCGCCTCGGCCACCGGCAAGGTCCTGGTGCCCGTGACCTTCGGCCTCGACGCCTCCTCGAACACCGCCACGGCCCACGCCACCCTGGAGGGCGACATCACCGGCACGGTCATCGACCCGAACCACCGCGTGATCGACGCCAAGCCGGCGCCCGCCGCCTTCTCGGCCGGGCCGGACGAAGAGGTTCTGATCTTCTAAATCGCCCGGGTCGAACGGGGCATGGAGAGTTCGCGACGGAGATCGTCGAGCGTACGCCGAAGCTGGCTGCGCTCCGAGCTGCTCGCCCCGATGTAGTCGAGGGCGGGCTCGATATCGGTGGCGGAAAAGAGGCGCAGCTGGGAGTTGAACCAGCTGGCCGCGACCCCGGCGACGCGGGCCTCTTTGGTACAGGCCAGAACGGCTTTGCGCGGCGGGTATTCGCCTTCGGCCGCGCGAAGGCGCATGCGCTGGGACGCGCTCGGGGACGCCGAGGCAAAGACCAGCACGCGCTTCGCCCGCGCCTCGGGGAACTCGTAGAGCTGCAGGTAGCGATCCCATTCCGCATCGCTGGGTGTTCGAATCGTCACCACCACGATGAATCGGTCGAGTTCACGGATTGCCATCGACCGACTGCAGATCTCCCCCATCGTCACTCCTGGATTGACGTCCGTTGAAAGCCACCATTGTCGTCCGAATAACAACGGATGAAAATCCGTATTTTCCGAATTGTATTGTGTAGCGATGTCTTACAATCAAATGTGCCTTGACGGACATATGCCTCGCGAGACATGTTTAGGTCCATGCTGTCGACCTTCGAGATCATTGCCGAGCCGAGTCGCCGGCTCATTTTGGACCTTCTTCGTGCGGACGACCGGGCCGTGGGCGAGCTGGTGTCCGAGGTTGGACTGGCCCAGCCGGCCGTGTCGAAGCACCTGCGCATCCTGAGGGAGGCGGGGCTGGTCACCGCAGCGGTGGACGCGCAGCGGCGGCTGTACCGGCTGCGCGCCGAGCCGCTTCGGGAGCTCGACGATTGGGTGGCACCGTACCGGCCACACTGGGAGAAGCACCTGGACGCGCTCGAACGCCACCTCGCATCGATGCCGGACGACGCGCTTCCGATGCGAAAGGGGCGCCGATGAAACGCTTCGAACGACGCCTCCCCCACAAGCCGGAAAAAGTGTGGCGCGCCCTCACGGAGCCGCGCGAGCTCGCGCAGTGGTTTCCGGAAGGTGCGCGAAAGATCACCGAGTGGGACCCGCCGCGCGTTCTCGCCCTCACGTTGGGCGACGAGAATCTTCGCTGGGAGCTCTCCCCCACCCCCGAGGGTTGCCTGCTGGTGCTCACCACGGAAGTCGTCTCGCAGGAGGCGCCCGCGAACGACAACGTCACATCCTTCAAATGCGCGGCATGAGGCAAACGATGAAACGTCCCGAAACGCGGGCGCAAGCCATGAATGTTCTGGAGCGGGCCCACGCCAGTGGCGTGATGGTGCCCACGGTGGTGGAAACGACGCACAAGGGCGAGCGTCACTGGAGTATTTTCGATCGGCTTTTGAAGGACCGCATCGTCTTTCTCGGCAACGAGATCGACGACATGGTGGCCAACGTCGTCATCGCGCAGTTTCTCTTCCTGGAGAGCGAAGATCCCGACAAGGAGATCATGCTCTACATCAATTCGCCCGGGGGCGTTGTCTACAGCGGGCTGGCCATCCACGATACGATGCAGCATGTCCGCGCGCCCGTCTCCACGATGTGCGTCGGCATGGCCGCATCCGCCGCGGCGATGCTCCTTTCCGCGGGCCACAAAGGCCACCGGTCGGCACTGCCCAATTCGCGCATTCTGATCCATCAGCCGCACGGCGGGGCCCGCGGCCAAGCCTCGGACATCGAGATTCAGGCACGCGAGGTGCGACACCTGAAAGATGCGACCACGCGCATCTTCGCCAAGGCCACGGGCAAATCGCCGGAGCAGCTGAATCTCGACATGGACCGCGACAATTACATGAGCGCGGCCACCGCCAAAGAGTACGGCCTGATCGACGTCATCCTCGAGCCGCGCGAGAAGAAGCCGCTCGCGGCGTGAAGGATCCTGCGGTCGAACGACAATTCCCATTCATGGATGGGTCTCGAGAGAAACTGTGCCGCCACGGCGGCTGGAAGGACGACTTGCCCCGGCCATGCCTCGTCGGGCCCGACTTGCCAGAGCGGGCGCCGTAACGTCACCCTTCGGCGCGCTGCCACTCCTCGACGAATCGCTCGACCAGCACCGCCGCGGGTAATTCGCGACTGAGTGGAGCTCCCTGGCCTGCCCACTGCACCGCGAAATCGTGGCGGCCGAGTTTCGCGGCGGCCGCATGGAGACGCTTGGCGGCGTCGTAGGCCACGGGATACGCGGGCGGAGCAGGGGCGCCCGCCGCGTCGCCGTAGGTGAAGAGCCGATTGACCATGCCACGCGCGGGTCGGCCCGATAGCGCGGACGTCAGCCGCGTGACGGCGGCGCCGTCGCCCCGCAGGTTTGCGCGGTAGTTCTCGTTCGCAGCGGACTCCGGGCACGAGATGAAGGCGGTCCCGAGCTGCGCCGCCGCGGCGCCGAGATCCAGCGCGGCCTTGACTCCCTGGCCATCCATGATGCCGCCGGCGGCGATGATTGGGAGCTTGGTCCGTCGTGCCAAGAGTCGGACGAGCACCCAGGTGGGCAGGCGCTCATCGACGGCCTCCGGGTCGAAGGTGCCACGGTGGCCACCGGCCTCGATGCCTTGTGCCACGATGGCGTCGATGCCCGCGTCCTCGATCTGCGTGGCCTCGTGCAGATCGGTGGCGGTCGCCAACGTGTAGATGCCCGCCTTCCGCAGGGAGTCGATCTTGGCGGCGGGTAGCACACCGAAGTGAAAGCTCACCACCGCCGGACGCTGTTCGAGCAGCAACTCGAACATCTCGTCGTCCTCGACGAACGATGTGTAGATCTCGTCGAGCGAGGCAGGCGCCTCCGCGCCGAACTCGTGGAAGAGCGGCGCGAGATGCCGCAGCCAAGCAGCTTCGGCGGCGGCGTCTCGGCGGGCCGGCTCATGGCAGAAGACATTCACGTTGAAAGGCTGGCTCGTGAGGGCGCGGGTTTCCTCGATGGCCTTGCGGGCTTGGGGGACGGTGCTCGCGCCCACGCCGAGAGAACCCAGGCCGCCAGCATTCGAGACGGCGGCGGCCAGCTGCGGAGTGGACACTCCAGCCATGGGCGCCTGGATGATCGGGTAGCGGATACCGAGCCGTGCCGCGAGATGGCTGAACGATCGCATGGCGTCTCCTGTTCTGGACGGATTCTCTATTAGAGAACGAAAATATAGTATCGTTTCTAAATAGAGAACAGGATGGATTCCGAGTCGCTCAGGATTTTTCGCGTCGTCGCGACGGAGTTGAGCATCACGCAGGCTGCGGCTCGGCTCGGGCGGGTCCCTTCCAACGTGACCACGCGCATTCAGCAGCTGGAAGCGGACGTGGGCGCAGAGCTGTTCGTGCGCACGGGTAAGCGCATGAGCCTGTCGACCGCCGGAGAACGCTTCCTTGGCTACGCGCAGCGATTGCTCGCGCTGGAGGAGGAGGCCCGGCACGTCGTAACCGGTGGCGACGACGGCGGGGTGCTGCGCATGGGTTCGATGGAAAGCACGGCCGCCAGCCGCCTGCCGATGCTTCTGGCCGCGTACCATGCCCACCATCCGACGACGCGCCTAGAGGTGAAAACCGGCCCTTCGCGCTCGCTGCTGCAGCAGGTGCATGGCGGGCAGTTGGACTGTGCGTTCCTCGCATTGCCCCGTGCCTTCGATGCCGCAGCTTTGGAAGACATGGGGCTATCCGCCAAGGCCATTTGGCGGGAGGAGCTGCTCCTCTTGTTGCCAGCAAGCGAATCGGCCGCGCGCAGCACGACGGACGTACGCACCCGTTCCCTGGCCGCGTTCGCCCAGGGCTGCACCTACCGTTCCATCGCAGAGGAGCGACTCGGCATCGCCGACAGCGCGGAATGGAGAATCCAGGAGATGGGCTCCTACCACGCCATGATCGCCTGCGTGGCCGCTGGTGCCTGCGTCACCGTGCTGCCGCGAAGCGTCCTCGATCTGGCCAAAGTGCCGTCCGAACTCAAGACCTTGGCCGCCGGGCATGCCCATACCAGCCTAGTGTGGCGGACCGACTACGACGTACCCGCATTCCGAAACCTCTTGAAATATCTGAGGAAGAAATGACTCGATGGCGGTTGGCCTGCTAAACGGGAGGCATCCCCATGCACATTCACTTCGTCATCCATGAATCCTTCGAGGGGCCCGGCGCATTCGAAACTTGGATACGCAACCGGGATTACACGGCAAGCTATTCGAGAGTCCATACTCACGAACCATTACCGCAGTCCGTGGAGGGCATTGACCTTCTGGTGGTGCTCGGTGGACCGCAATCTGCCTCCACGACCAAAGAGGAATGCCCACATTTCGACGCCGGGGCCGAACGCGCGCTGATCGTGAAATGCATCTCGGCCAAGAAAGCCGTCCTCGGCGTGTGCCTCGGTTCCCAGCTCCTCGGCGAGGCGCTCGGCGCCAAGCACGAACGTAGCCCCCAGAAGGAGATCGGCACATTTCCAATCACCCTTACCGCCGAGGGCAAGGCGAGCGACAAGTTCGCCCACTTCCCCCACTCCCTCGACGTGGGCCACTGGCACGACGACATGCCCGGACTGACGAAGGACGCCAAGGTCCTCGCCTACAGCGAGGCATGCCCCCGGCAGATCATCGAATATGGCAACTTGGTCTACGGATTCCAATGCCACATGGAGTTCACCAAAGACGTGATCGAGCTCCTCATCGCGCATTCCGAGGACGAGCTGGCCGAGTCGTCTGGCTTTCGCTTCGTGCAGCGACCCGACGAGCTTCGAGCGGGTCACTATGGGACCATGAACGAGACGCTCTTCGTCTTTCTGGATAAGCTAGTCACTGCGTATCAATCGCAGAAATAGAGGATTCCCCAGAGGGGTTCGCGGTAGGTCGATTAGGAGTGATCGCGCAGAAACGTTGCGATACGTGTCCACATGTGGGTTCTCGTCCCGAGTTCGCTCGTTATGAACGTATTGCCCACCACTGGGACGAATTCCAGGGATCTGCCGGCCTTGCTCATTGCATTCGCGAGCTTCAAGGAACTCGTAAAATGAGTGTCGCTGTCATCCGTCCCGTGCATGAGCAAGAACGGGCGGGCAGCCGCTCCCACGGAGGGCGCACGTGCGAGCCAAGTGAAGAGAGATGCGTTCTCGTAAGCAGCATTCGGCGGGAGGCCAAGGTATCGCTCCACGAAGGTCCCGTCATGGTCCGCCCAGTCCACGAGGGGCCGAACAGCTACGGCCACTTTGAATAGGTCAGGACGGCGAAGAATGGCCAGCACCGAGAGGTAGCCGCCAATGGAGGAACCGTAGATGCCAACGCGGGACTCGTCGATCTCTGGGTAGGCTCGCGTAACCGATTCGATCGCGGCGACGTGTCCCTCGAGTAGAACGTCGGCGAGGCGGTCACGGACTCTGCGCTCCCACCTGCGCCCGCGCCACATCGACCCGTGGACATCGACAACCACGACGATCGCGTCCACGGAGTCGGCGATCCATTGCGTGCGCAAGTAGAATGCGGAGTCCATCGTCACACTGTTGTAACCGGGCTGTCCCCAGGCATAATCGAGCAACGGATACCGTCGTCTTGGATCGAACGAGCGAGGGCGAACGATAGCCGCGTGAAATGCTTCGTCTCCGACGGTGATGTATTGAATCTCTGGTTTGAACGGCATTTTGGCCAAAGAAGGAATGACCATACTAAATGTGCCATCGACGGTGCGAGCACTGAACCGTCGCTCGCCCTGCCCCGCCGCCTCCAAGAAGGCACAAGCGCGTGCGCCGGGGCCAAAGAACGCGTGCATCACGCCGTCCGCGCGGCGCGAAAAAACGTAAGGCGGGCTTTCATCCTTGAGTGGCACTGCCCATACCTCGGCTCGGGTCGGGTCGCTGCACGCGCTAATGTAGGCGACGCGTCTTTCGGCGTCGACAGCAAGGAGACTTCGATAGCCCATATTGGCCGAGGCAATGGTCGATAAAAGCTCGCCGCCTGGACCGCGCAATTCGAGCTCCCATGCACCACGACGCTCGGTAGACCAAAGGAACGCTCGGCCATCAGGCAGCCAGCGTGGGACGGAGCTATCCACATTGAGCCAGGCTTCGTCGTGCTCGGCTAGCAACGTATGGCTGGTTCCCGTCGCAGGGTCGACCGTCAGGAGAGCCCCGCTACGTTGGAGGCGATCGAGAACGAAAATCGTCAGTGGCGCATTTTCGGTCCATTTGACCGTCGCCAGATAGGGATATTGACCGACGTCCCAACGCACCCTGCGAGGTGGTCCCGGTTCACGTCCAATGGGAACAGGGACTATCGCCAAGCCAACGAGTGCGTTGGGTGTACCCGCACGTGCATACCTTTGTCGGGTGGGAGGTTTGTCCGGCTGTGTGGGATCTACAATCGTCAATTGTTGTACCGGGGAAAGGTCTGCCTCCTCGTACAAGATTTCTTGGCCGTCCGGTGACCACCAAAAACCGCGCCAACGACGAAAATTGCCCGCCGCAGATTCGGCAGTGCCCTTGAGGCAAACTTCCGTACCTCCTTGCGTTATGCGGATCTCTGGGCCCCCGTCCAAAGCCATCATGTAGATATCGTGATTGCGCACATACGCAACACGAGTACCATCCGGAGATAGCTGGGCGTCCCAAACGACAGCGTCCGCTGTGCGCAGCTCTCGTGTTTCGCCAGAGGCCCGTAGGAGGAGATAAAGACGCCCCGCAAATGTCACAACGACCTTGCTTCCGTCATCCGTCGATCGAAAGGACGTAAATCCTGTCGCCAAGATCCCTCGACGTTGTCGTCGCGCAAGCTCGTCCGCAGAGATATCCTCGGGTCCGGGCCACAGTCTGGCTGGGCTTAGTAACTCACGCGTTTCTCCCGTCAGGAGGTCTGCTTCCCAGAGGGAGAGGGACGTATCCGGAGGGCGAGCTCGTAAAAAGAGGACAACGCGCCCGTCTTGGGTAGGAAAGAATTTCATCGGCTCACCGATCTGCACGATCCGGCCCTGATCCCCGACCTGCGCATGCAACACGCTGAGCAACAATGGCACGGGATCGTTCGTCAATTCTTCCTTCGTGCGGTGCCCCGGGTGATTCGCTACGGGGGTGACCGTCGTCCGCTCGCGCGAGGAGCGCTCATTCAGGCGGCCGACTTGTCCATCGCGCACGGGTTTGCATGTATCGATATGCTGCTGCGGGTCTCGCGACGCAAAACCTGCGGCGAGAGCCGCTCGTGCTTGCACAGCGATCTCCGAGAAGGGGGCGCCAAAGACGCGTTCGAAGGTATCCTTCAGGGCTATGTACATTTCAGTAGCGGACGACCATCGATCCGTTGGGTCGAAGGAAAGTGCCTTGTCGACGAAATGCACGATCGATGGCGAGAGGTCTGGGACAGCAACGTTCAACGAACGAGCCTGCCGCGTGGCTGCTGCCACGAGCTGCGCACCCGCGTTGTCACAAACGTGAACGAACTCACCCGAAAGCAGCGTAAACATCGTAGCCCCCACGGCCCAGCAGTCGCTATGGGGCGCTATGGCCTCACGCCGTCCAAGAGCTTGTTCAGGCGGCATGAACACCGGAGTACCCATGACCGGCCCCGTAAGCGTCACACTCCCTGCACCGTCGCTGCGCCGCGCGATGCCAAAGTCGAGCACTCGCAGATATCCTGTGTCGATGACAAATAGATTATCGGGCTTGATATCGCGGTGCACAATGCCCTTTGCGTGCGCGCACGCCAGCGCCTCGAGTAGGTCCGAGGTGAACAGGCCGACCTCCAACAGCGGGAGGCGCTTGTTCATCCGCTCCCAACGCGCGCGCAGCGTTTCGCCCTCGAGGAGCGGCATGATCAAGAATGCACAGCCGTCTTCATCGATGTCGTCGTCGATGATTGGCACCACCCCCTGATGTTGGACCTCGTTGGCGATGTAGGCCTCCCGGCTAAAGAGCATTCGCACGGATGGTTCATCGACATAGCGTTCGAGCAGATACTTGACCGCGACGCGGTGGCCATTGCGATGGGTCGCTTCGTACACGGCGGCCATTCCACCGACTCCGATGAGGCGTGTTATGCGATACTTTTGCTGAATAACGGTCCCAAGGCGCGCCAACGCGCGTTCAGTCGCTGTAGAGCCAAGGGGTGGGGCTGGCATTGTGTTTCCGAAATCAGAAATGGTGCCGGTGATCGTGCTCGGCGTCTATGGCAACAGGCAGCTGTCCAAACGACGACACGCCAACGCGGGAAACTCTTCCTACCTCATGCGGAGAACCCCCGAGGCCGGGGACCTTCGTCCACGCCGAGTAAGCGGTGGCGACGCCAGCCTTCTCGAGCGAGCCACGTTCGCGCGGGTTGGACGGGTGGTGCGAGACCGGAGAATCCACCGAGATCGCGCAGCGCGTATTCGAAAAGGACGTCTTTGCGCCATCCATCGAACCATGCGGCCGATGAACAGCGGTCGAGCCAAGCGGGAGACGCTCCGTGCTTTCGGTGATTCATGAGCACGTAAAGCAGTGCATGGCGAACCTCTCGCGGTCGCGTAAGCGCGTGAGCGTGATAACGCTCCCTCCAGACGGGTCCGCGACGCGCAAGGCCGCGATTGATGGCTCGCGCCAACCGAATCGAGAGTCCGCGCATTCCTCGTGAAAGGTTCGCCTTGTCGCGAGCTTCCACGATGAAATGAATATGGTCGTGCTGGACCGAGAAATGTACGATCTGGAATTCCGCCTGGGACGCCTTTTCAATACTTCCCATGAGCAAAGCGGACACACGGGGCGTTCGCAAGCCGCACACGCCTTCTCTGGTTCGCAATGTGACATGAACGGGATGAGCGGCCTTGTGAAGGGGGCGTGCGCGATGGGGGACCCCGGTGTTCGGATTGCGCTTTCTACCCGCTCCCCTCCGCCGCCCGCCCCATGAAGGGCGGGCCGACAGCTCGAGCTGCAATGGCTTCATTGCGCGCTTCATCTTGAATAAGGCTATAATTTTTGGACTATAAATCAAGCTGTTTTCGCCAATTGGCAACTACACTTCATCGCCCCTTGGACGAGCGCCGGGGTTACCGCACGCATGCGGAACATGCGATCACGATTGCATGGGCGCTACCTGCGAAGCAGGAATGTGCAAGCCCGAGATCGTCGTCCGCGACGAGGCGCTCTATGCAGATGCCGCTTTGGCCGTCGCGAGCGACGCCGAGGGTATCTATTACCTCGCCGTGATCAGTGGGGATGCAGGAAAGCCCGTGCTGGTGGTGAAGTTCGTGCGCGCAGCGGGGAGCGAGCCCGTTGTAGATTGGGCGCGTCGTCGAAGATGGTCAGAGCGCTAAAAGCATCTCCCCGAACAGCGCAGGTCTTTATGTGAGCGGAGGTACCGTGTTTCTGGCCTATCTCATTGATAGTGGCAGTCTTTCCACATATCCGACCGCGCCCTTCGCAGGCGGCGATGCGACCACGATCGCACGAGGACCGGTCATAGGCGACGCAGGCGTGTGGGGCTCCGTCCAGGTGGCGAAGCGATTCCGATCTTCGACGCCGGTCTGGGAGCAAGGTCCTTCACGATGGTCGTATCGCGGTTGCGAAAACAAGCGCCACCCGCTTATGGGCGGGCTCACTCCGCCGTCGCCCCGCCGCGCACCAACGCTGACGGCGACATGCCGAACATGCGGCGGAAGGTGCGGGTCATGTGGGCGGCGTCGGCGAAGCCTGCGGCGTGGGCGGCTTGGGCGAGGGGCATGCCGGTGACGATGGCGGCGGCGGCGCGTTGCAACTTGAGCCAGGCGAGGTAGGGCCGCAGTGGCACGCCGATCGATTCGGAGAAGGCGTGCATCAGGCGGCTCGGGGAGAGGGATACGGCTTCGGCCAGGGCCTCGAGCGAGGTGTCCGAGTCGGAAGGCATCGTGCGAAGAAGCTTGAGCACTTTGCGCACGCGCGGATGCATGGGGCGCGGCGCCTCGCGGGCGGGGGCGCCGCCGAGCACGCTCGCTGCGCGGTCGGTCCAGGCGACGCCGCCCGATTGCATGATGGACATGGGGTCCGTGTCCGCCACGAGTTGATCGCGCTCCTCGGCGGAGACGATGCGCACAGGACCGGAAAGCACCGTGCGCAGTGCTGCGCCGACGTCGCTCTCGGGCTCGAGAAAGACGAGAAGGACCTCCACGCCCTCGGCCTCGATGGCGTGCGGCTCGTCGGGTGCGGTGAGCACGCCGGCGGCGCGGATGGGAGCGCTGTCCTTCGTCTTTCCCGAGAAGACGGTGAGCGTGCCCTCGAGCGCCAGCACGATGTGCATCGCGTGGTGCATGTGCGTCGCGCTCTTGGAGCCGAAACCGCGCGTGGCGAGGAGCGGCGGCCAGGTCGGGAGCTCCGGATCGCCTTCGGCCAAGGCCGTGGGTACCGAGGCAAGCTTCATCGATGCTAGATTCTCGCTCGCCATGGGTGACGTTGCCACAAAGAAACTCTATTGGGACGATCCTTTCGCCACCTCGTTCGAGGCCGAGGCCTCGCTCGGGCAGTGGCAGGGTCGTCCATCCATCGTGCTCGATCGAACCCTGTTTTATCCGGAGGGCGGCGGTCAAAATCCTGATGCGGGAAAGCTCGTTCTCGAAGGGAATGACGCGGAGCTCCCCATCGTCGACGTGCAAGTCGACGACGCCGGTACGATCCACCATTTGACCGAGCCGGCCCACGAGACGGCGCTGACCGCCATGGCGGTGCAGCGGGCGCGCGGGGAAATCGATGCCGATCGGCGCCGCGATCACATGGCGCAGCACAGCGCGCAGCACATGCTCTCGCGCGCCTTGCTGGACGTCGCGAAGGCCGCCACCGTTTCGGCGCGCCTCGGGGCGACGTCGTGCACGATCGACGTGGACGTGGCCGGCGTCAAAGACGCGGATTTGCATCGGGTGGAAGACTTGGTCAACGCCGCCATTCGCGCGGACGTGGTGGTGCGCCAGCTTTTTCCCACGGAGGCGGAGCTTGCCACGTTGCCGCTGCGCCGTGCGCCCAAGGTCGCGAGCGGCATCCGCTTGATCGAAGTCGACGGGTTCGATCTCACGCCGTGCGGTGGGACGCACGTCACGCGCACGGGACAGATTGGCGCCGCGCGCATCGTGGGCACCGAAAGGTACAAGGGCAAAATTCGCCTCGCCTTCCACGCCGCCCAACGCGCGCTCACCGACGTGCGCGCGAAAGAGGTGGCGCTTTCGGCGCTCGCCCGGGAGCTCACCTGCGGGCCCACCGATGTCGGGGTGGCCGTGGCCAAACTGCGCGCGGAGTTGAAGGCCAAGAACGAGACCTTGACGGCCACACGCTCGGAGCTCGTCACGTTCCTCGCGGAGAAAGCGCTCGCCGCCCACCCGGCCACGCCGGGAGCGCCCGCGCTGATCGTCCTCGTGCGCGAGCGCGACGATGTCAACATGCTGCGCACGCTCTCGGGGAAGCTCACCGCGCGCGCCGACGTCGTCGCCTTTTGCACGGCCATCGATCGCGACAGCGGTGACCACCTCGCGATCCTCCAGCGCGGCCAAGAGCCGGGGTTCGACTGCGGCGCATGGTTCAAAGAGGCCACCAAGGTGCACGGCGGACGCGGGGGCGGCAACAAGGAGCGCGCGGAAGGCCGTTTTCCCGGGGCAACGGACTTCGCCGCGCTGGAGAAATCGCTGCGCGCAGCGCTAAGGTAACCTCGATGAGCATGACGCCTTCGCCCACGAGCCAGGTCGACCCCCGCGAGCTCGCGAACCTCCTTCCGCAGGGAACGGTCCTCACCGACGCCGACATCATCGAGAGCTACCGCTTCGATCAAGCGCGCTGGCAAACGGCGGGCGTACCGCTCTGCGTGGCACGCCCCGCCTCGGCCGACGAAGTGGAGACCATCGTGCGATGGGCAGCACGGCACCGCGTACCCATCGTTCCGCGCGGGGCGGGCTCGGGGCTCTCGGGCGGCGCGGCGGCCATCGACGACGGCATCGTGCTCTCGCTCGAGCGCATGAAGCGCATCGTGACCATCGATCGCGATGCCATGTTCGCGGTCGTCGAGCCGGGCGTCATCAATGGAGACTTGAAGGCTGCGTGCAAAGAGTTCGGCCTCTGGTACCCGCCGGATCCGGCGAGTTTCACCTTCTCGACCATGGGCGGCAACGTCGCCACCAACGCGGGCGGCCTCTGTTGCGTGAAGTACGGCGTGACCGTCGATTACGTGATGGGGCTCGAGGTGGTGATGGCCGACGGGACACGGCTTCGCACCGGCGGCCGCACGCGGAAAAATGTCGCGGGCTACGATCTGACGCGGCTCTTCGTCGGCTCGGAGGGCACGCTCGGCGTGGTCACGGAGATCACCGTGCGCCTGCGCCGCCTCGCGCCGGCCGGCACCACCATGGTGGCCACGTTCGACTCGCTGCGTGCGGCGGGTGAAGCCGTGGCGAACATCGTGAAGACGTGTGACCCATCGCTGCTCGAGATCATGGACGGCGCATCCATCCGCGCCGTCGAGGCACACCAGCCGATGGACCTGGACACGACCGCGGCGGCCATGCTGTTCACCCGCTCGGAAACGCGCGGAGGCGCCAGCGACGAGCCGGATCGGCTGCGGCAGGCGTGCGAGGTCGCCCGCGCCACGAGCATCTACGCGACGGAAGACGAATGGGAGGGCGAGATGTTCCTCCAGGCGAGGCGACTCGCCTTCCCCGCCCTGGAAAAACTGGGCTCGGTGTTGGTCGACGACGTGGCGGTGCCCATCACGCGATTGACGGAGATGATCGGCCGCGTGGAAGACATCGCCAAGCGCACGGAGACGCACGTGGTGACCGTGGGCCATGCCGGGGATGGGAACCTGCACCCGCTGGTGATTTACGACGGGCGCGATGCGGAGAGTGAGCGGCGCGCCATCGCGGCGTTCGAGGCCATCATGGACGAGGCCATCGCCATCGGCGGGACCATCACCGGCGAGCATGGCGTGGGGACCTTGAAGAAGGCGTTCTTGCACCGCCAGCTGGGTGAGGCCTCGATTGCTCTGCATGGCCGGCTCAAGGCCGCCTTCGATCCGCTGGGGATCATGAACCCCGGCAAGGTGTTCTAAGAAGCGAATCGCCATGGCTCGTATGGACGTCAATCGCTCCGGCGAGATGGAAGTCTTCGTGCGGGTCGTGGAGCTCGGCGGATTCTCGGCCGCCGCCCGCGCGTTTCGCATGACACCGTCGGCGGTGAGCAAGCTGGTGGCGCGCCTCGAGAAGCGGCTGGGCGCGCGGCTGGTGAACCGCTCGACGCGAAAGCTCCAGCTCACCGCGGAGGGCACGGCCTTTTTCGAGCACGGGCTCCGCATCTTGGCGGACATGGACACCGCCGAGCGCGAGGCGAGCGTGGGCAGTGCACCGCGCGGGCGCCTGCGGGTCAACGTGAACGTGCCCTTCGGACTGCACCGGCTGCTCCCCGCGCTGCCCGGTTTTCTGGCGAAGCACCCCGAGATCCAGGTCGACGTCGCACTCACCGATGCGGTGGTCGACCTCTTCGAGCAGCGCGCCGACGTGGCCATTCGCACGGGAGCGCTGCGCGAGTCGCGCCTGGTCGCGCGCAAGCTCGGAGAGAGCCGCATGGTCGTCGTCGGCGCCCCCGCGTACCTGAAGGAGCACGGCACACCGCGCAACCCGGCGGATCTGGCGAAGCACAATCGATTGGCCTTTTGCTTCGCACGCACGGCGTCGGGCTGGCCCTTTCGCGATGGGGCCGGAGGCATCACCGTCGTTCCGCCCGTCGGCAATGTGCTCGTCAGCGACGGCGAAGCGATGCGCCAACTGGCGCTCGCGGGCGCCGGTCTGGCGCGCCTCTCGGCCTCTCACATCGGTCCCGACGTCGAAGCGGGGCGTCTCGTTCCCGTGCTGGAAGCGCTCAACCCCGGCGACACCGAGCCCGTGCACGCCGTGTTCGTGCGCCAGGGCGGGCATCTTCCCGCGCGCGTGCGCGTCTTTTTGGATTACGTCGTGGAGAACGTCAAATGGACGTGACGGTCATTCGCGCGACTTCCATTTGAATCGGATGTTGCGCGAGCGCTCGTCCCAGAGGCGCATTCCGGTGATTTTCCCCGCGCGATCGCGCTCGAAGAAAAAGCCGGTGGCGCCCGCGTGGAAGCCATCGGGACGCACCGCGGTCAATCGGATGGTGGGCCTGCGGCCCCAGGGACCGAAGTACAAGTTGTCGTCGATGATTTGAATCGTCGCATCGTGGCGCATCTCGTCACTCGCGTAGCGGCCGGCGTAGCCCTCGAGGTCCTTCGCGTTGGGCGTGAAGCGCGCGGCGGTGCGCTCGTACGTCGTCGGCTCCTCGCCTTCGACGAAGCGCTGCACGCGCGAAGGCTTGCCCTGCGCGTCGCCCACGAACTCGTAGCGCGCGATGCCACCCTTCGCGCGAAACATGCGCGGCCCGAGAGGGACCAACGGCTGCGCCTTGCCGCCGGACCAGCCGCGGCGAAACACCAGGGCGCCGTTCTCCACGGAAAATCTGCGGGCGTCGAGCGACACCGGATCGACGTAGTCCCCCGCGAACGGCTCCAGCGGCGGTGGCGGCGCACTCGCGCCGGCCTCTTCGACGCCGTCCGATCGGAACTTCGGATCGATGGCCGCGAAGACGCCCTCGGCCAACTCGCTGGCCGGCAGGTTGTCGCCGTTGCAGAGAACCGCCACTGACCACCGCTCCGACGGCAGCCGCTCGAGATGCGCTTTGTAACCGACCCATCCCCCCGAATGCGACTCGTGCGCAATGCCTCGAACGGAGTCGAACTGCAGCCCCATGCCATAGTTCGTAAGGCGGCCGTTCGTCAGCTTGCCCGAAGTACGCAGAACCTCGAGCCACTTCGGCCCGCCGAGCTTCGGCTCGTAAAAGTTCGCATCCCACTTGGCCAGATCTTCGACGGTGGTCATCACCGCACCGTCACCCGTCTGCGAAAATCCGCTCCACACGACACCGTATTTCTCCGCCTCGAGCGGCGTGTAGCCCAGCGCCCGATTCGGCACGAGCGCGGCCGGATCGTCGTGGAAATGCGTATGCGCCATACCGAGCGGCCCGAAGATGCGCCGCTTGCTGAACGCGGCCAATGTTTCGCCCGTAACCCGTTTGACGATGATCGAGGCGAGGAAATAGCCCGAGTTGGAATACGCCCACGCGCTGCCCGGGGCGAAGTTCAACGCGCGCTGATGAATGATGGCCCAGAGCGCGTCGTAATCCGTGGTCACGTCCTGGATGTCGAAGCCCTCGAGCAGCAAAAGGTCCGGATAGTCGCGCAGCCCACTCGTATGCTGCAGCAGGTGCCGCACGGTGATGGGCGCCGTATACTCCGGCAGCTCCGGGACAAACTTGCGAACACTGTCGTCGAGCGAAAGCTTTCCCTCTTGCACCAAGAGCACGATGGCCGTCGCGGTGAATTGCTTCGATACGGACGCGATATCGAACACCGTATTGGGCCGAATGGGCACGCCGCGCTCGAGGTCGGCCATGCCATAGCCGCGCGAAAAGACGACTTGCCCGGCGCGGTAGATGCCCACCGCGCAGCCGGGCGTCGCGGACGTGAACCGTGCGAACACGGGATCGACCTTTGCCGCGAGCGGATTCACCTTTTTGGCTGCATCGCGCGGCGGCGCTGCCGGCCGTGCGGCACACCCCAGCGAAGCGGCCACGATGAATGGCAAGAGAGCGTGACGGATACCCATTGTCTTCAAAGCCCCATTTGCGAGCGTCCGAGATCCGTCAAATCTTTTATCGTTGCTCGCCCCGCGAAGTCGACTTCGTAATCCTCGGCGGCGAAATCTGGCGCCGACCGCCCCGAGAGAAACGCATCCTTTTGCCGCACGAGATAGGCGCGGTTTTTTGCACAATCGGGCGCCGAGCCAATGTAAATCACGCTCGCGTATTCGTTTCCGCCGTGCTCGTCCCCCACCGCATGCGCCACATCCGTGTGCCAAAATACGGCATCACCGGGTTGCACCTCGGGAATGGAGACCAATCCCGCCATGAGATCCGGATGCCAGGCCGCGCTCACGCCGAGGGCGCGGCAGGGCTGGGCTCCGCAGAGATCGTCCTCGGCGATGTCGTTCTGCAAGGCGCGCAAAAGCACATAGGCCATGCCATTGGCGATGGGGATCAAGCGCAAGGTGCCATCACGCGGCCCCTGCCGCGTCAATGCCGTCCACCCTTGGTACGTGCGAAAGACGCTGCAGACGGCGGGCGACGGGATCTCCTTCGTTGTCAGGCGGTGCGTGGCATCGAATGGGTCGTACGCGTCGAAATCGCCGGAAAAGACGCTGCGGTAAACCTGTTGAAACCCGGGGTCGATCCAGCGCTCGACGGAACCGCCATCGATGTGCGGCGAAAGCCCGAGGCTCTTGTCCCCCGGCTCGCGGCGGCGTACGCGATCGGCGTAGGTGCATTGGCGCGCGGCGTCGAACACGCCGTCGTTTCGCCAGAGCCGGTCGAGAAAGGCGCGCGTCCGCGTGAGGCGCTCGTCCTGCCGGGCATGCACCTGGGGTTTGGACCAATAGATGCCAAAGATTTGCGGCCTGCCCGATGGCAAGGTGGCGAAATAGCGATCGAGCCCGCGCTTTTGCTTCTCGCGTTCCTCGTACCGGTTCGCGTCGAGGTAGGCGCCCAATTCGGCGAACCACTCGCCCGCGCGCTCGCGCGGGAAGATGCCGCGCACGATGGCGCAGCCCCGGCGGCGAACGGCCGCCTCGAACGAGGCCGGAACCCCCTCGTCCTGGATGCTTCGGTAGTCGACTTCGGGAATCACCGGGCGCCCGGCGGCGGCCGCGGCCTGAATCGCATCGACCTCGCGGCGGACATGATCGCGCGCCTGCTCGAAGGCGCGGCGAAGTGTGCCGGCTTCCTCGGCCAAGCGCCGCTTGAAGGCGGCAATGGCCGGCGCGACATCCGGAATGGCTTCGCTCATCAATCGACCTCCTGCACGAGTAGGAGCATTTTGCGCGGCGGGGCGTGTCTTCGTCAATCCGAGTGCAATCGTTGCGGACCATATCCTGGAAGCGGATTGCGTCCGTGCAATTGACTCACGCGAAAGGGACGACGGAGAATATGCCGCGCAGCGGCATGCTCGTCCGCGAGAGCTCGCTCGAACCTAGCGCGTCGAGCGTACCGCGAGCGCCGGTGTCTCCGTGCGGACGAACATCGCCAGAAAGGGCAGCGGATACAGAAGCAGGTAGAGATTCGGCAGCCACCACCCGATATCGAGGTCGCATCGCGCGGCCCAAAAGGCAATCGCCTGCAAACCCGAGCACGACGTCAGTACGAGCGAAAGCACCGCCAGCCGCACCGCCACCTGGGGCCGTTTGCGCGCGAGCGCCAAACTCCCGAGTCCCGTGGCGGAGACGAAAAGGTCGAGTGGCAGGAACGACCAATTCCAGGCCACGGCCAATGACTGATCGTAATCTTTGAAAAGCCACGACGGGGGCAACGCGTGCAAAGCCGTGATGGCCCAGTACGCAAGGAAGCCGATGTCCGTGATCAAGAAGAAGGGGCGCACGCGCCGGAGGAATGAAGAAGGCATCACTCCCAGCATGCCCCATTTGAACCTACATCGTCACGGAGTGATTCGAGCGAGGCAATCTTCGAGTCTGTCGCAGGGGCCGGCGACGCATTCGGCGCCATCGGCGCGGCCGTTGGCGTCGAGGGCGCGAAGCAGGTTGCACGTGTCCTCGATGGCAATATAGGCGCCTTCGTCGACCTCGCCCTTGCTCTTGCAGGCCTTGTCCTTGTCCATGCAGTCTTTCCAGTACTTCGGACTCGCGCTGCCGTCGCAGTGCAGGGCGCCCTCCTTCATGCAGCCGTCGAAATCGTCGATGTCGCAGGGCGACGACGAAATCTTCTTCACGCACTCCGTCATGAAGGTGACGTAACAACTCGCCACGTTGGTGTGGTCCACCGTGCAGTTGCCCACTTTGTCCTGGTATGGATGGCACTTCGACACGGCGAGGGTGCAGAACGTGTCGCGCTCGGGCCCGGTGCTGGTCGCGTTGCCTCCGCCCCCTCCCCCTCCGCCATCCTTTCCGCCTCCGTTGGCATCGCCACCGGACGAATCGGAGCCACTGCACGCAACCACGAAACACGATGTGACGATGAAGAGAGAGACGGCCGCAAGATGACGCACCATGTCTGCCCGCGTATCATTGCGCCCGCGCCTTCGCAATGTACGCACGCCTCCCGCGCCCCAACGAGCCACTCGAACATCGCCGGTTGAGACTATCCGACATGGTCGGCCTCCTGTTCGGCATCCTGGTCGCACTGCTCGCGATCCGCAGCGTCGTGGGCCGCAGCGCCGACGATCTCGTTGCCCAGGCACCGGATTTCGACCTGGCTCGGGCCATGGCCGATGTAGGTGCCATGGCCCAGCATCGGCACCCCTTGGGGTCGGCGGAGCACGACGCCGTTCGCGAGTACTTGGTGGCGGAGCTCCAACGTGCCGGGGTCGAGGTCCGCGTGCAGGAAGCGCTCTCCTGCACCATCATTGCCTTCGCCGAGAACTGCGGCCGCGTCCAGAACGTGGTGGGCCGGATTCCCGGCACCGGCGGCGGCGACGTCGTGCTGTTCTCGGCGCATTACGATTCGGTGCCGACCTCGTACGGCGCGAGCGACGACGGGGCGGGATCGGCCGCGTTGCTCGCGGTGGCCAGGCGCTTCGCGAAAGAGCCACCCGCGCGCAACGACCTCGTCGTTCTTTTCACGGACGCCGAGGAGGACGGGCTGCTCGGCGCGGCCGCCTTCGTCCGCGACGATCCGCTTGCCAAACGGGTGCGCGCGTTCGCCAATTTCGAGGCGCGCGGCACGCACGGCGCCTCGGCGATGTACGCGAGCACGCCCGGCAGCGCACCGCTCCTTCGAGCCTTTGCCGCATCGGCCCCGCGGCCGGCCTCCGATTCGTTCGTCGCGTTGCTCGCGAGCGGCCTGCCCAACGGGGCAGACTCGATGGTGTACGAGCGTGCCGGCTTGCCGGGCCTCTCGTTTGCGTACGCGGACGGCCTGGAGAATTACCACACGGAGCGCGATTCCTTCGCGAGCATGGCCCCGGGAAGCCTTGCGCACCACGGCGTGCAGGCCCTGGCGCTGGCGCACGCCCTTCGAGGTGCCGACCTCGCGACGCCTTCGTCGGAGGCCAGCCCGGCGCACTTCGATGTGCTCGGTCGCTGGGGTGTCGCCTACCCTGCCTGGCTCGCACGCCTCCTTGCACTCGGCGCCGTTGCCGCCGTCATCGGCACCATGGCGCGTCGTCCGTCGCCCTTTCGTCTCGTGGCTTGGGCGCTCGCCGTCGTCGCCGGCGGCATCCTCGGCGCGGTCGTTCTGAGCATCCTGATGCGGCATGGCGCCTCGCCCGAGAGCATCGTCGGGCACGGTGCGTCGTCGACGCTGGGCATCGTCATCGCGTGCGGCAGCCTCGTCGTCGCCCTGACGAGCCGCGATGGGAAGCGGCCATGGGCCCGCGTGTGGACAGAGGGCATGGCGTGGCTCTTCGCCCTGGCGAGCGCGTTGCTCGGCATCCTGGCACCGCAAGCGACCTTCGTCTTCGCGCTCCCGGCGCTGGCGATGGCACTGCAGTCGCACTTTTTCGAGGGGGAGCGCCGGCTCGCCTGGTGGCTGCTCGCTGCCGTACCGCTCTACGTCTTCGGCCACATGGCCGCGCTCATCGCCGTCGTCATGGGACCGATGGCACCGGCGCTGTCGCTCGTCTTCAGCGTCTTCGCCATCGCGCCCATCGTCGGAAGGTTCCTCGCGAAGCCCGTGGCCTGGCCCATCGTCGCCGCCACCTTGGCCTTGGGCATCGCCCTCGTGGCCATTCCCCTTCGCGCACGCCCCATCCCGCACGATCCGAGCTTCGGTGTCCCATGGACCGCCGCGCCAACGGCCTCCCACGAGAAGCCCCCCATCGCCACCATCGAGTCACGCACCGTCGTGGACGGACGCACGCGCATCGCCCTGCGTCTCCAACCAACACGGGGCGGCGCCCGCATCGAACTGCGCGCGTCGAGCCCGGGGCGCCTCGTCGCCGCCGGCGGCTCCCCAGCCATGATCCTGCCGCGTTTTTCCCTCGAAACGGACCGCCGCCTGCTTCGCTTCCTCTACCCCGTGTTCGCCCTCGATGCGTTGCACGTCAACGTCTACGCCGCCCACCCCGACGGCGAACACATCGAGGTCGACGTCGACCCCGGCGCCAAATTGCACGTCACCGAATGCACCGACCGCACCCGCCCCGACACATGCGCGACCGCCGCCCCCCTCGCCCTTTAGATTCCCGAAGAGGAGGGAAACCGCCAAGGACACCATAAGTTTTGAATCAAAAAAACTTGGCGTTCTTGGCGTCTTGGCGGTTTGAAAATCCTTCGTACTAGAAGCTACCGCGGATCCCGAAACGGAATTGCCGCGGCTCCTGGTAGTAATTGGCATTCCCGAAGTTGGGATTGATGCTCTTGGCGTCGAAGGCCCCGCCGGTCGGCGTTTTGATGTTGCCCGGCACGTCCGACTTCGAACCGTTGACGATGGGCAGCACGTCCGAGGTCGTATATTTCTGGTCGACGGCCAGGGGCCCCTGCAGATTCAGCAGGTTGAAGATATCCATGGTCACCCCGACGGTCATCCCGCCGTCGAACTTCCACTCGTATCCCAGTTGCGTATTCACGCTGCCGTTCCACGGGAGCCGCTCGCCGCTGCCGCGCGGCAAGATGTAAATGAAGTCCTGCCCGTACAGATTGTGGGCGCCCAGGTAGTTCGTCGGTCCTCCGGAGCGCGCGGCAACCGAGCCGCCGACGTGCAGAGTCGACTGACGCGTCACCTTCACGTCTTTGGCGGCAAACACCTTGATGTTGTGCCGATGGTCGTTCGGCAAATCGCCCTGCTGATTCGGCAACAGCGAAATCAAGTCGAACGTCGAGTTCATGTTGGGGTCGAGCTGCCCGGTGGTCGGATCGTAGAGCCCCGCCTGGTTTCCGCGTAGCCACGACAGCGTGTAGCTCACCTGCGCGAGCCAGCCGTCGGCGAACGTCTTCATGAAGTAGACCGTGCCGGCGTCGTAATTGCGCGTCGCCTCGGGGAAGTTCTTCGCAATACCCTTGCCGGGGTTGCCGATGAAGAAGCTGGCGCTCTCGTTGTTGCTCATGTCCTCGATGACGTTGTTCATCCAACGCCGCGTGTACGAAACGCCGAAGCGGCCATTCTTGACGATCTCGTACTCGGCACCGCCCACGATCTCGCTCGACGATTGCGGGCTCAAATCCGGATCGATGACCGCCTTGCCCGCGCCGAATGGCAAGTACTTCCGATCGGGAACGCCGCTGGCATTGTACCCACCCCGCGCGGGAAACTGCCTGCGCGCCGCCTCGGTGCGACAGACGCCTGCTGCCTGCCCCGTATCGCCCGGGTTGCACGTCGAGGCGGGGACCACCATGCGCAACTCCGTCTCGCCGGTCTGGCGATCCATGAGGTCGAGCGGAACGCTCTGGTAGAAGCGCGCATAGTTGAAAAAAATCTTCGACTGCCCCTTTTGCGTCGGGTCGAAAATCAGACCCACGCGCGGGGAAATCTGATTCGGCAGGGCAATGAGCATCTTGCCGTCGGTGCCGAACATGATCTGATTGTCGTAACGAAGGCCCGCGTTGAGCGTCACCTTGTCCATGATTTGCCAGCTATCCTGGACGAAGCCGCCGATGTTCAGGCTGTGCGAACGCGATACGAGCCGGTCGAGCAAAATAGCCTGGTCGGGCCGGGTCAGTTGGCCATACGTGTGCCCCGCGGTGTACGACTGCCCATCCGAGTCCTCCCGCCATTGGACCGTGCCGGAATAACCGCGGCTGTACCACGACGTGGAGAGCTCCACCTCGACGCCCGTCTTGATGACGTGGTGCCCGAGGCCTTGCGCCAGCACGGTGAGGATGCTCTTGGCCGCATACGTATCGAGCACCAGCTGATCGAGCTGCCCCGGCCCGCCACCCAGGTACGTGAGCATGGGACAGGGCGAGACCGAGCTACCGTTGCGAAGCGTCACCGGATTGCACCCGGGCGCCCGTTCGAAGTCGCTGAGGCCGTGCAATGTCGGATCGCTCCGCCGGTAGGCCACCTGCGACAGATCGGACAATCCGAGCCCCGAACCGACGTTGAATCCATCGGCCCCGAGGCGACCGCCCACCTCGTGATGCCAGCCCACCGACGTCTCGATGATCTTCGACTTGTTGTCGAACTCGGACGTCCACTTGAGCACCGTATCGTACGCGCCCGAACGGTAACTGTGCGCGAGCGCGCTGTATTGGCCCGCCAGATTCAATTCGGTGGTGGCATTCTCGATCAAGCCCGATTGCGGGTTGACGCCATAATCGCCATTGCCACCTGCATAGGTGGGGGTGGCGGCGAAGGTCAATGCAAACTTGTTGTTCTGATTGAGACGAAAATCGAGTTTGGCGAAAATCTGGTACGAGGTCTGACTCGCCTGGAAGCGTTGCGTGCTGCCCGGCACTTCCTCGGTCCCCCGCACGGAGCCGTCCTCCAGGTTGATGATGTCCCGGTGAATGGTGCGGTCCAAGTTGTAAATCGCACGGGAGACGCCGAATCCCACGTAGTACCAGAGTCGATCTTTGACGATCGGACCGCTCTGGTCGAAACCAACGTCGTACACGTTGCCGAGCGTCCGGCGCGTTTGAACCGCACTTCCCGAGAAGTACGGGTATTTGCGCGATCCCTCGAGCGCCCCGGGCGTCCAATTCGCCCAAACGTTGCCATGGTAATCATTGGAGCCCGATTTGGTGACGACGTTGAGAATGCCGCCGGTGGAGCGCCCGTATTCGGGCATGTACCCACCGGAAAGCACGTTCACCTCTTTGACGAATTCGATGGAGAGGGGCGATCCATTGACGCCGAACCGCGCGCTGCTCGTGCGCAGTCCGTCGATGACGTACGTATTTTCGGGCGACGTGGACCCGCTGATGGACGTACCGTATTGGTCCGTGGAGGCACCGGGCGTGGCCTCGGCCACCGATTCGAAGGTTCGTTGTGCACCGCCACGCGCGCCCGGATTGGTGATCGGGATGCGCGAGGTGAATTCATTGTTGATGCTCGCGCCGGTGGTGCTCGACCCCACGTCGACCGTGGGCGAATGCGCGACGATGACTACCTCTTCGGCCTTGAGGCCCTCGGGCAGAAGGTCAGCATCGAGCCGAATGGTCGCATCGGCACGGAGTTGGATCTGGTCCTTTTGGTAGGCCCGGTATCCTTCTTTGTCCAAGTGGAGCGTATAGACGCCCGGCGGCAATGACGGAATTCGATAGGTACCGGATTTGTCCGTCGTGACGACTTCTTCGCCCTGGAGCGCACTGGATGTCACCGTAACAACGGTATCGGCTACGCCTTTTTTCGTCGCGGCATCGACGACGCGGCCGGTGAGGACCGCCGCACCTTGCTGCGCGCGCGCAGGCGCCACATAGGCAATGGAGGCCGACAAGGCAGCGATGGAAGCAATGGAAGGAGCAAAAGATCGAAGTCGCATGGTCCCCTCGTCGTTGAGGTTCGAACTCGGGCGCACCATAAGCGAGACTCAACCTGATTGTTCGACATTTCGACATCGAAGCCGAACAGTGGACCGGTCGCTCTCGCCCCGGGCGCCCCTTCTTTTCATCGAGGTTTCTGCAAGCAAATTCGAACCGAATGCGTGCATACTGCACGTATACCGACGCTTTTCTGCAACCTGATCTAGTCTCCTACCTCCACCGTTCGCGATGAATTTGAACATCGAACAAGTGCTGGCGTTGGCCCCGGACTCCAATGCCGCTTCGGCGGGGCGGAAGCTCGGCGTTGCGGCGTCGTGGAAGGGCCTCGCACGCACGGAGCGCGCCTTGTGGGGCGAATGCCAAGGAAGTGCGCTTTACCGGGTCTGTGTGGACCCCGACACGATGGCGTCCACGTGCTCGTGCCCGAGTCGGAAATTTCCCTGCAAGCATGCGCTGGGGCTGATGCTTCTGGCGGCGAGTTCACTGGGCGCGTTTGCAACGGGGACGGCGCCGCCGGCGTGGGTGCTCGAATGGGTGGAACGACGGGCGGCGACCGCGGAGCGGAAAAAGGAGAAAGAAGCCGAGCCCGCGAAGGCACCGGATCCCGCCGAGCAAGCCAAACGCGCCGAACGGCGGCGTCAACGCGTCGTGAAAGGTATCGAAGGGCTCGAGCTGTGGATGGGGGATTTGATCCGGCAAGGTCTCGCGCAGGTGGAGGACCGGCCCGCGGCGTTCTGGGAGGCACAGGCCGCACGGCTCGTCGACGCGCAGGCGCCGGGGCTCGCGTCGAAGGTGCGCCGGCTCGGTCGTTATGTGGGCAACCATCCGCAGTGGCCTGCGCGATTGCTCGGTGAATTGGGGCGCATCGCCCTTTTGACGCACGCGTTCCGGCGGATCGACCAGCTGCCGCCCCCTCTGCAGGCCGATGTGCGGCAGCTCATCGGATGGTCGCTTCCGCATGAAGAGGTGCTGGCGTCGGGCGAGGCGGTTCAGGACGCGTGGCTCGTCGCCGGGCAATCGCTGTTCGACGAAGAGCGCTTTCGCGTGCAGCGCAATTGGCTGGTGGGCACGCACACCGGAAGGGTGGCGCTGTTTCTGCAATTTGCCGCAGGCACCGCGGCCTTCCCGGAGAACATGATGCCCGGCACCGTGTTCGATGCGGAGTTGGTCTATCGACCCAGCGCCTTTCCGCAGCGGGCGCTCCTCCGTACGGATCCCGCCAAGGCGAGGACGCCGCGCGCCTGGTCGGAGCGGCTGCCCGGCTTCGATCGCACCGAGAGCTTTCGCATTTGGTACGCCGAGGCGCTGGCCCTGCAGCCCTGGCTCGAGCGAACCTTTGCGTGCTTGCGCGGCGTGACCCCCATTCGCACCGGCACCGCCTGCATCGTCCGCGACGCGGAGGGCGGGTCCCTGCCGCTCGCGCGCGCCGATGCGTGGACCTTGTTTGCGCTGTCGGGCGGGGAGCCCATCGATCTGGCGGCCGAGTGGAACGGCGAGGCGCTCACCCCCGTCGCGGTGGTGAGCGCGGGCGAATACCATGTCATTCCCGCCGGCGCCGAAGACGAGGAGGACGCGTAAGTGCACATGGATCCGCTCACCCGCTGGGCCGTGATCGGCACCTCGCGGCAAGAACGGCTCGACGAAACCGCCGAGCCGCTCGATGCACTGGCCGCGGGCGTGTTGGCCAAGCTCGGCGATGCCCCTGCCCCGCAGCGCATCCTGCTCGCCGCAGGTACGCGCGCCGTGGCCACCATCGCGGGTGCGCCCGCCACGAACACCGCGGATCCCTTCCCGCCCGCGCCGGCCGAAACGCGACCCGCGTGCTCGGCCAAGGCAACGCGGCTGCTCGAGGACATCCTGCGCGAAGGGCAAAAAGAGCTGCTTCTCGAGGCCCTGGCGCTGCTCGATCGCGCGGGCCTGCGCCTTCCGCACGCGGTGCTTCCGGGGGCGCTGGGGGCCCGCGGTGAGGTGCTTCGCACGGCCGCGCGGCGCGTGCTCGGGGAACGGGGCCCGTGGTTGGCCCGCATGAACCCCGCGTGGGAATGGGCCACGGCGCCCGCGGATGCACCGGACATGGCGGTCCTCGAGCGCGCGTGGCTCGAAGGGGCCTCGCCCGGCCGCCGCGATGCCCTCGCGCGGGCCCGCGCCGTCGATCCCGCCCGCGCACGCGCGTGGCTCGAGGCCTCGTGGTCCTCGGAAAAGGCCGACGAACGCGCCGCGTTCCTCACCGTCCTCGCCACGGGCATCTCCGACGACGACGAGGCCTTCGTCTCGGCCCAATTGCGCGACCGTGCCTCCGCGGTGCGGGACGCCGCGCAGGCCTTGCTCCCGCGCCTCGTTCGCAGTGCCTTCGTGGCACGCATGATCGCGCGCACCGACGCGGTCCTTCATTTCACCGGTGGGACGCTGTCCGTGCGTTCGCCCGAGAACACCGACCCGGACGCCGCACGGGATGGCCTCTCGGCGCGCCCGCCGCAGGGCGTGGGTGCCCTTTCCTTTTGGCTCTCGCGCGCACTCTCTGCAATTCCGCCGTCGCACTGGCGCACCCGTTTCGAGACCGACGCCGCCACCTTGGTGCACGCCGCCGAAAAGACCGATTGGGCCGGCGCCCTCTGCGAAGGGTGGACGAAGGCCGCGCTCCTGCGCGAAGATCCCGAGTGGCTCGCCGCCCTCTGGGAATTTTGGCAACGTTGCGACGAAAAGGTTGCCATCGCACCGATTGCCAATGCCATGCTCGTCCAGATCCTGCAGCGTCTCCCGCCCGCGGAGGCCGCGTTGCGGGTCGAGCCGCTCTTCGGCGACGGCCCCACGCGCATCCACTTGAGCATGGCCCTCTGCGCCTTGGCCGCGCCCTGGCCCGAGTCCATCGGCCTTCGTTACATCACCGCGCTCGAACGCGAGATCCACACCACGTCGCTGCGCACCCAGGCCATGATGGCCTCCCTGCGGGATGCCGCCCTGGCCCTCCCCCACGCCGTGCTGCCTCGCGCACTCCAAGTGCTCGAGGGCGCCCCGCTGACACCGCAGCTCATTTCGTTCATGGAAGTCCTTCGCGTCCGCCACGAACTCGTCCAGGAGATTCACCCGTGAGCTCACCCGCCGTACTCCGTCATCACGCCGAACAGCAATTCTCCGAGGAGCTCGCGGAGCTCTCCAAGGCCGACGGCATGCAACGGCCGCCCAACTGGAAGCTCTCGCCTTGGGCGGTGCGCACGTACCTCTGCGGAGGCACCCTCCCGAACGGATTTCAGATCAGCGCAAAGTACATTGGCAACGTGCGCCTCATCGAAATCGCCGTCGCCACCTTGGCCACGGATCGCGCGCTGCTCTTGTACGGCGTCCCGGGCACCGCGAAATCATGGGTGAGCGAGCATCTGGCCGCGGCCATTGCGGGCGACTCCACCTTGCTCGTCCAAGGAACCGCGGGCACCGACGAAGGCGCCCTCCGATACGGATGGAACTACGCGCGGCTTTTGGCCGAGGGTCCCTCGGAGGGGGCGCTGGTGGTGAGCCCCATGCTGCGCGCCATGAAGGACGGAAAAATCGCGCGCGTGGAGGAGCTGACCCGCATCCCCAACGACGTGCAAGACACCTTGATTACCATTCTATCGGAAAAGACATTGCCGATTCACGAGTTGTCGAGCGAGGTGCAGGCGCGCAAAGGATTCAACGTGATTGCCACGTCGAACAACCGCGACAAAGGCATCAACGAGCTCTCCAGCGCCCTTACGCGGCGCTTCAACACTGTCGTGCTCCCCGTGCCGGACACCCTGGAGCAAGAGGTCGAGATCGTCCAAAAGCGCGTCGCCGAATTGGGCCGCGCCCTGGAGCTTCCCGCGGAGAAACCGGCCATCGACGAGATTCGTCGCGTCGTCACGATTTTTCGCGAGCTGCGCGAGGGCGTGACCAGCGACGGTGCCACCAAGGTGAAATCACCCTCGGGCACCTTGTCGACGGCGGAGGCCATTTCCGTGGTCAACGGCGGCCTGGCCATGGCCGGATATTACGGCGACGGCGTCATGCGCGGCGGCGATCTCGCGGCGGGCCTCACCGGCGCCATCGTGCGCGATCCGGTGCAGGACCGGCTGGTGTGGCTCGAGTACTTGAAGACCGTCGTCAAGGAACGCGAGGGCTGGAAAGACCTTTACCGCGCTTGCATGAGCATCGTGTGAGCATCCACGTCTTCGGCATTCGGCACCATGGCCCGGGCAGCGCGCGCAGTGTGCGGCGTGCGCTGGAGGAGCTCGCGCCGGACATCGTTCTCGTCGAGGGCCCGCCCGACGCGCAATCGCAATTGCCGATGATCACGCACGCGGCAATGAAGCCGCCGGTGGCGCTGCTCGTCTATGCGAGCGACTCACCGAGTCAGGCGGTGTTTTATCCCTTCGCCACGTTCTCGCCGGAGTGGCAAGCGCTGTCTTTTGCGCTCGAGCGGGGCATCCCCGCGCGGTTCATGGATCTTCCGCTCTCGCACCAATTGAAGACGGAAGACAAAGAGGAAAACGAAGAAAAAGAGCTCCACGAGGACCCGCTGGGGACCTTGGCACGCGCCGCGGGGTACACCGATCGCGAGCTCTGGTGGGAGCACCAAATCGAACAGCGAAGCGATGCGCGCGGCATGTTCGAGGCCATCCTGGAGGCGATGACCGCGATCCGGGCGCACGCACTGTTTCCAGCGCCGCACACGCGCGAGGCGCAGCGCGAAGCGTACATGCGAAAGACGCTGCGGGCGGCGACGAAAGAGGGATTTCAGCGCATCGCCGTCGTGTGCGGCGCCTGGCACGGGCCGGCGCTGGTGGCACCCTCGAGCGCGAAATCCGACGACGCGATCCTCAAGGGATTGTCCAAGACGAAAACCGAGGCCACCTGGATCCCGTGGACCTATTCGCGGCTGTCGTACCGCAGCGGCTATGGCGCGGGCATCGCCTCGCCCGGGTGGTACGGGCATCTCTGGCAATCGGGCGGACACCCCGGGCAGGCCTCGTTCACTTGGGTCGCGCAGATTGCGCGGCTGCTTCGCGATGCAGGCATCGATGCGCCGTCGGCGAGCGTCATCGAGACGGTGCGCCTGGCCGATGCCCTCGCGTCGCTGCGCGTGCTATCCATGCCGGGATTGGCCGAGCTCACCGATGCGACGCTCTCGGTGCTCTGCCACGGCGATGCCGCGCCGATGAACCTGATTCGCACCAAGTTGGAAATCGGCGAATCCATGGGCGAGGTGCCCGAGGAATCGGCCGCCGTACCGCTTCAGCGCGATCTCGCGGCGGCGCAAAAGCGATTGCGCCTCAAGCCCATTGCCGATCCCAAGCCGCTCGAACTCGACTTGCGCAATGAGCACGACCGCGCCAAAAGCCGCCTTTTGCATCGATTGAACCTGTTGGGTATTCCCTGGGGGCGTCTGCAAGAGGTGGGTGCGGGCAAGACGGGTACGTTTCACGAGCATTGGACCCTGGCCTGGGATCCGGAGCTCACCCTCGCGCTCATCGAGGCGAACATCCACGGGAACACCATCGAATCGGCGGCAACGTCGAAGTCGGCCGAGGATGCGCGCAGCGCCAACCTGGCCCAGCTCACCGCGCTGCTCGATGCGACCATCCTGAGCGAGCTCCCCGAGGCCACGGATCGCGTGCTCGAGCGGCTGCAGGAGCGCGCGGCGCTTTCAGCGGACGTCTTTTCGCTGATGGACGCGTTTCCGCCGCTGGCCCGGGCCATCCGTTATGGCAACGTGCGGCAGACGCGCACGGAGCATCTCGATTCCATCGCGAATGGCCTTTTCGAGCGCATCGCGGTGGGCCTTCTGCCCGGGTGCGCGTCGCTGGACGATGACGCCGCCGGGCGGGCGCGCGAGGCCATCGGGCGCGTTCACGAGAGCGTGGCCCTGCTCGATCGGGCCGATCTGGCCGGCGAGTGGACGGTGGTGCTGCAGGCGCTGCTCGGCCGCGGCGAGATCCATGGGCTGGTGCGCGGCAGCGCGTGCAGATTGTTGCTCGAGCAGCGAACCATCGAAGCGCCCGAGCTCGAGCGATTGGCGCGCCTGGCGCTTTCGCCGGTCGTCCCACCTGCCGCGGCAGCGTCGTGGGTCGAGGGGCTTCTGCGGGGCAGCGCACTTTTGCTTCTCTCTCACGACGGCCTTTGGGACGCGCTCGATGCGTGGATCGCCTCGCTCTCCGAGGAGGCCTTCGTGGAGATGCTTCCGTTGGTGCGGCGCGGCTTTTCGAACTTCGGCGCGGCCGAGCGGCGCCGCATCGGCGAGCGCGTGAAAAACGTCGGACGCGGTCCCCAGGCCCGCATGGCGGCGAGCACGGAACCGGCCCTCGACATTGGACGCGCCGCGCAAGTTTATCCGGTTCTTTCGCAGATCCTCGGCGTGGAGATCCCATGAGCGACGACGACCGATTGCGGCGCTGGCGACTGGCGCTCGGCGCCGAGACGAACGAGACGCTCGGCCCCTTGAACAACGAGGACCTGGGCATGGACCGCGTGCTCCAGGCTTTGTACGACAGCGATCGCCGGGGAGGGCTCGGCAGCTCGTCGCCCAATGTGGCTCGCTGGCTCGGGGATATCCGCACCTATTTTCCGTCCTCCGTCGTGCGCGTGATGCAAGGCGACGCCCTTTCGCGGCTGCATCTGACGCAGATGCTCCTGGAGCCAGAAACCTTGGAGGCGGTGGACGCCGACGTGCACCTGGTGGCCACGTTGCTTTCGCTGAGCCGGGTCATCCCGGCGAAGACCAAGGACACGGCCCGCGGCGTGGTGGCCAAGGTCGTGGCGGATCTGGAGCGCAAACTGCGCGAGCCGATGCTCCAGGCCGTGCGCGGTAGTCTGAACAAAGCGACCCGCGCGCGCCGGCCGCGCGTGTCGGAAATCGATTGGGACCGCACCATCCGCAAGAACCTGGGCACGTACCTCCCCGAGCGGCGCACGTTGGTTCCCGAGCACCTCGTCGGGCACGGGCGCAAGCGCTCCAGCCTGCGCGACATCGTTCTCTGCGTCGATCAAAGCGGCTCGATGGCCGCCTCCGTGGTGTACGCGAGCATTTTTGGCGCCGTTCTGGCGTCGCTCCGTGCCGTCACGACCCGCATGGTCGTCTTCGACACCGCCGTCGCCGATCTAAGCGAGCAGCTCGACGATCCCGTGGATTTGCTCTTCGGCACGCAGCTCGGCGGGGGCACGGACATCCACCAGGCCCTCACCTATTGCCAGCGCATCATCACGCGCCCCGCCGACACGATTCTCGTGTTGATTACGGATCTGTTCGAGGGCGGCAACGCGGAAGAAATGATGAACCGCGCCGCGTCCCTGGTGCAAGGCGGCGTCAACGTCATTTGCCTCCTCGCCTTGACCGACAAGGGCACCCCCGCCTACGAGCCAAACCACGCCGCCCACTTCGCGAAGCTCGGAATCCCGACGTTCGCATGCACCCCGGATCTCTTCCCCGACTTGATGGCCGCCGCCATCGCCCGCTCGGACCTGAACGCCTGGGCTGCCCGCCACGACATCGTCGCGGCGCGTGGAACCTGAGGGCGCTAAAAAAAATTCGCGGAGCATGTCGAGGCGGCCCCACCTCGTACGACGTACTTCCAAACGAGGAGGTCACCCATGGCAGCGAAACAGTCCGCAAAAATCTTTCCATTTCTATGGTACGCCAAAGAAGCGGAAGAGGCAGCCAAGTACTATGCGTCCATCTTCCCCAATTCGCGTGTCGATCGCGTCTACGCCATGCAGAGCGACTCGCCCAGCGGCCCGCCGGGCTCGGTCAAGGTCGTGGACTTCACGCTTTTCGGCCAGCGCTTTCAAGCCATGACCGCCGGCCCGCACCACGAGTTCAACGACGCCATCTCGATGGTCGTGCTGTGCGACGACCAGGCGGAGCTCGACCGCTATTGGACGGCCCTGCTCGAAGGTGGCGGCAAGGAGCAGGCCTGTGGCTGGATCACCGACCGATTCGGCGTCCGCTGGCAAATCGTTCCCGCCGTCATGGACGAGCTCATGGCCGACACGGACAAGGTCCGCTCCAAGCGCGTCTCCGACGCCATGCTCAAAATGATCAAACTCGACATCGCCACCCTGCAGAAGGCCCACCGCGGCTGAGTTTCGACTCGATTGAGAGAATAGAGGGAATTCACAGGAAGACGGGAAGGCGGGAAGATTTTTGGGGGGTCAATCGGCCCATGGCGCCAATGGCAACCCAAAAAAACTGCTTCTCTTTCCTTCCCGTCTTCCCGTCTTCCTGTTCAAATCCTCTTCGACGCGAACGTGGTTGTTACACGCGCTTAGTGGCACTCACGTAGCATCTGCTGATACCGAAGCAGCGCTTCCAAGAAGTAGTAATCGCCATAGATCAGCGCGATATCGATCTCGGCTGGGTTATTTGCCCGCCACAGGGCTGGGTAGTTGCCCGTACCGTGGACGAGCAAACCTTGGTTCGTGCCGTCCGAGCGGTATGAGCGGTAGAGCGCGTTCAAGATGCGCTCCGCGGCAACGCGATAGGCCAAGTAGCGCGCGAATCCGCCGCGCTGGGTGCGTTCGAACTGCGCCAATTCGATGAGGCCCGCTGCGGCGATGGCGGCGGCGGACGAGTCCTTTTGCGTGTATTGGGCGGGGGCCTGGAAGTCCCAGTTGGGAACCCAATCTTTCTTCACGTGGTCGATGAAATAGTCGGCCACCTTTTCCGCCGTTTCCAGGAAGCGCCCATCCTTGGTGAAACGATACGTCATGGTAAAGCCGTAGATGGCCCAGGCTTCACCGCGTGCCCACGTGCTCTCGTTTTCGTAGCCCTGAAAGGTGATGCGCTTGATGACGTTGCCGGTAGCCGGATCGTAATCCACCACGTGGTACGTGCCACCGTCGGGGCGGACGTGATCCTGGCGCGTGCGCAACGCGTGGCTCACCGCCATGTCGTAGTGCTTCGGATTGCCTCCGTGGGAGGCCGACCAGAAGAGGAGCTCTAGGTTCATCATGTTGTCGACGATGACCGGAAAGGTCCAATTCTGCGGAATGGCCCAACTCCACGACTGCGTCGAGCCCACCACCGGATTGAAGCGCGAGGCCAGGGAGTCCGCGCTTCGCCGCAAAATGGGCTCGTAGCGCGGATCGGGCGCGAGGCGCAGCGCATTGCCGAAGCTCGGCATCATTTCGAAGCCGATATCGTGGTCGGCATTGTTGTTTTGCACGTATTCCAGCTCGTTGGTCCACTTATCCGCCTGCTCGCGCCAATACGGATCGCGCGTGTACTCGTAGGTGAGCCAAAGGGTGCCGGGAAAGAAGCCCACGCGCCAATCGGGGAAGCGCGGTTTCGGCAATGTCCGCGTCAGCCATTTGCCGAACGTCGGTTCCGTCTTTCGATTGTCGGTGAACACGGGAAAGGCCCCGACGGGCGTGGTCGCCACGGTATTGGCCAATTGCCTCTCCGCATCGTCGAACGCCTTGTCGATCTCGCGCTCCCCGAACGGCCGAATGGTGTCGGGGATGGATTGTCCCGCCGCATGGGACGGGACGGGCACCAGCGCCACGAGGGAAATACCAACTAAGACAGCTGCTCTCGTCATTGAACCCATGGAGATCGACTCACGTTTCTGCCCCGGACATGAGAGCTCATCGCACGCACACACCAGAGCCGTTCAAGAATGTTTCTTGACAATACAACCCACCAATTCCATGCTCTCAAGCCAAGTGGTCAGGCCACCTTACCACTCCACGAAGTAAAGACACCGGTGTCATCCGTCCGATTGTAAGGCTGACACCGAGCAAGTGCATCGCATATCTTCATAACACAATCGATGTCGAAATGACTCTTTTTGGCACGCGCGCGCGCGGTGCATAGGGAGGAGGTCTGACGATGAGCAAACAATGGCTCACGAAGTCGGTAATGGCAATCGTCGTGTTGCTGGGGGTCGACGCCATGCCCCGAGAAAGTGCCTCGGCGCCCGTAGCCACGTTCAGCGTTCGCGATTACGGCGCCATGGGCAATGGATCAGCGAACGACTCGGCGGCGATCAACAAGACGATCGACGCGGCGAGTCGTGCCGGCGGCGGCATCGTGCTCTTTCCGTCAGGCACGTACAAATCGAGCAATACGATCCACTTGAAGAGCAACATTACGGTGCACGTCGAGGCGGGGGCCACCATCCTCGGGTCGAGCGCGGATACGTACGATCCGCCGGAAGCCAACGAGTACGACGAGTACCAGGATTACGGACACAGCCACTTTCACAATGCCATGTTCTATGGCGACAAACTGAAAAACATCGCCTTTACGGGCACCGGCACCATCGACGGCGGCGGAAATCTCATCACGGGCAACCCCAAATCGGGCGAGGCGGACAAGATCCTTTCGCTGACCCGCTGCGATGGCCTGACCGTGAACACGTTGCGATTCCGGCGCGGCGGGCACTTCGCCATCCTCACGAACAATTGCAACAACATCACGTCGGACCATTTGATCATCGACACGGCCAGCGATCGCGACGGTTGGAACATCATCAGCGCGCAGAACGTGACCATCACCAACGCCAACTTCGCGGCCAACGACGACGCCCTCGCGTTCAAGAGCGATTACGCATTGGGTGCGAAGCTACCCAACGGGCACGTCACGGTGACCGACTCGGCGTTCTCCGCGGGGTGTTGCAATGCCATCATGTTCGGCTCCGAAACGTGCGGTGACTTCACCGACTACAAGTTCGAGCGCATCACCATCACCGGCGCGGGCAAGTCCGGCCTGGGCATGGTGTCCATGGATGGCGCCAACATCACCGATGTGCACTACCGCGACATCACCATGACCGGCACCAAGTCGCACATCATGCAGAAGGTGGGCACGCGAAAGCGCTGCGGCAACAATCCGGGGGTGGGCCACATCAGCGGCATCACCTACGAAAACATCACGGGAAGCTACGCCGGCACCGGGGCCTTCAGTCCCACCATCTGGGGTGAGGCGGACGGAAATCAGATCAGCGACGTGACCTTCACCAACGTGAACCTGGAGGTCCCCGGCGGCAACGGTACCATGGGCACCGGCGTGCCGAGCAACGATCCCAAGAATTACAATCCGAACAGCATTGGAACGCGCCCGTCGTACGGCTGGTACGTGCACAATGCCCACCACATTACGTGGCTCGACAGCGAAGTTCACTTCAAGAACAACGACGGCCGGCCGGGCGTCCTCGCCAACAATGGCAGCTTCCTGCGCTTCGACAAACTCATCGACGAGCGCGGAACGAATAGCCCCTACGACGTCGGATTTCAAAGCGTCGCCGGCTATTGTGTGACCAATAGCCAAAACACCAAAGGTGGTGCCCTTCGCGTCAACACGACCGGTTCGACGCAAAGCTGCCCCTAAGGGATTGAACAGAAAGAGAATTGAACAGGGAGGCGGGGAGTTTTTGAGGGTTTCCAGTTTGCCCCATTGGGCCAACTAAAACCCCACAATAGCCTTCTGCGCTGCACCCCGCCGGTTCCCTCCCCGCCTCCCTGTAATTCTTCTAATCGGAAGGGACGTCCGAGTCGCACGGCGCTTGTCGCGAATCTGCCAATAACGACTAAGATGGCAATTCGTGCCGGATGAACATCGCGCGAACGTAGCGTTCGAGCCCTGATACCGCAGGGCGCGCCATGAAGTAACATTTTCATGTTGAGTATCTTTTTCCTGAGCGAATGGCCTCCTCGATCCAGTAGGAGGGGAAACATCCTTCGTCCAAGGGGAGAAAGAAAAACATGACTAGGCCGGGTTGCGCGCGAAGTAGGAATCCGCACTTGAAGGGACGTCTCGCGGTCGTGTGGTTGGCCGCGACGACGGGCGTCATCGCATGCGGGAACGATTCAACGGATCGACCGAGCGCGGGCAGCGTTGCCGTTCAGGCGCTCACTCCGAACGTTGCGGGTGTGTGCAGTGGTGACTTCACCGTGCATTCCCTCGCAGAGCTCACCGCGTTGTCTCGATGCGAGGAAATCACGGGAAGCCTGGAGATTCAGGCGGAGGCCAACATCGTCGATTTCGGCCCTCTGGAGCATTTGCGGCGCATCGGGGGCGATTTCATGGCCACGCACGCGGAGTCGTTTCGCGGCCTCACGGCATTGAAGGCCGTCGGCGGCGATCTGAGCTTCAGGGACATTGGCACGGGCGGGCGCCTCGAGGGCCCTTCCGCCCTCGAAACCGTCGGCGGGGAGTTCTCCTTTTATCAGATATCGGCGACCGAATGGATCGGGCCCAGCACGTTGACCCGTGCCGACGCCCTGACCATTTACGGATCATCGATCCTTCGCCACATCGGCGGATTCTCGTCGCTTCGCGAGCTCGAGACCCTCACCGTCACGTCTCACGCCCAGCTCACCGCGTTCGATGACATGCCGAACCTCACCACGGTCGACGCGGTGAACTTCGACCAGAACGACGCGCTCGAGACCCTGTCGGGCTTCGACGGCGTGCGCGAGGTGGGCTCGCTCGGATTCAGCCTCAACAAGGCGCTGACCAACGTTTCGGCGTTCTCTCAGGTGACCGAGGTCCGCGACTTGTTTTTCGGTCACTGCCCCCATCTCGCCACCGTGGGGCTGCCCCACCTCGAGTCGATCGAGGGCAGCCTGTCGCTTCTCTACCTACCCGAGCTGACGTCCCTCGACTGGTTGCGGAACGTGACGTCGATCGGAGAGGACTTGTCCCTCTGGGGCGATCTTGGAGTCCGCGATTTGCACGGACTGGAGGGAATCACCTCGGTCGAGAGGTTTTTTACCATCCAATACGGCAATCTGCAGCGGCTCACGGGGCTCCGTAACCTGCGCCAGGCGGGCGGACTTCATATCATCCAGAACAAAGACCTCGAGAGCCTGCGCGACCTCGAATCGTTTCGGGAGAATACCCGGTCGGGGTACGACGGGATTCATATCGACGGGAACCTAGCTCTCACGGAGATTGGAGGCCTGGACCGGCTCGTCGACGCAGGAGGACGGATCGATATCGTCGACAATCCCAAGCTGACACGCCTCCATGGGCTGCACGGCATTCGAGCGGCGGACGTCCTGAACGTCTGGGGAAATCCCGCGCTCACCCAGCTCGATGGCCTCGATTCGCTCGAACACATCGCGGGTTTCGTCCGGGTCGAAGGCAACGCGCTCTCGTCCGTCGACGAGCTCGAGAAGCTCACCCGCATCGACGGTGAGTTGAAGATTGATTCGGAGCCGTCCCTCCTGCATTTGGATGGCTTCCACGCACTGCAGGCGATTGGCGGTGAGCTGCACATCAACAACAACCGCGCCCTCGCCCGGCTCGACGCGTTGAAGGGACTCCTCTCACTCGGTGGCAATTTGGAGGTGACCAACAATGCCACCTTGCCACCGTGCCAGCCGGAACGTCTCGTGACCGAGCTTCGAGCACGAGGCTACCAAGGCCAGGTCACACTCCGCGACAATGGGGGCGGGACCTGCCCCTGACGCGATTGTACGGATTGGATTTTACGAGAAAGGCGGGAAGGCCGGGAAGGTTCGAGGTTTCAGATCCGCGCTGTTTACAATCAAATCCTTCCCGTCTTCCCGTCTTCCTGTGATTCTCTCTTTCAGAAAATGACGTCCGAGCAGCTGTAGAAGGCCTCGGGGCTGTCCGAGCGCTGCCAGATCGCGTAGATGATGTGCCGCCCACTCTTGCCCGAGGGCGTCCGCGCAGGGATCTGGTAAGCGCCGTTCGAGAGCGCGGGGTCGGTGACCGTGTGAAAACGCTCCAAATCGGCCCAGCGCAGTGGCTGCGACGGATTGTAGCCATTTCGGGTCACGTACAATTCGAACGCGCCGCGGTGCGGCGCCGTGGCCTTGTAGCGGAATGTATACGACGCGTTGGAAGGCAGGTTGGTCGCCGGCCAATCGGAGCGCGCGAGATCGAAGCCCTTGTACTTGTCCCGCCCGGCGCTGCACAATTTCCCGTCGGGGATTAGACCTCGGTGGTTGCCGGCCGCGTTGGGGATATTCACTTCGTTCCAATCGTAGGCCGCCTGCGTTCCACCCAATGCAATGGCGGCCTTGCAGGCGGCCGATTTCGGGCTTTCGGGGTTCTCGAGGCGGCACCCGTAAACGCGGCTGAGCGGTGCCTCCATCGAACCGTGCGCATAGGCGTCCGCTGCGACAATCGTTGCTGCGAAAATCGGTGCACCAATGAGAAGAGCCAATTTGACGACATTGCCTTGTATGGTCATGAGCGCCCTCCGGATGGGCGCCCTGCCGAGCAATGAGAATACCAACTCCAAATTCGTCAAATGATCGAAATTAAATTAGATGATATGCATCATTCGATCATGGTCGTCCCGCGATCCAGTGATCGCAACAGTCCGGTGCATCCGTTACCTTTCGACGAAAGCCTTCAGGCGGCCAAGTGCCTCGTCCCAGCGTCGCGAGATGCGCTCGAGATCTTGCTTCGCTTGTTCGAGACCTTCGGGCTGAAGCTCCCAGATCCGCTCGCGGCCATCGCGGGTGCCGCGAACGAGGCCTGAATCCTCGAGGACCTGGAGGTGCTTCGTCACGGCTTGACGCGTCACGCCGGAACCGGCGGTCAAACGCGCAATGGACATGGGACCGTCCGAGCTCAGACGGCCCACCAGCCGCATGCGCATGGGATCGCCCAGGGCCGCGAAGACGGCGGCCGACGCTTCGAGCTTTTGTTCCCCCGAGCGACTAGCGCGTTCGAGCGGCGACATAGCGTTCGATGTTGTCCATCTGCTGGGTCCATCCGCCTTCGTTCATCTGATAGGCCTTGGCGCGCCGCGCCGCCGGAATGGAGTCGAAGCCGGATTCCACGACGGTGAGCAGGACGCCCCCTTCCTGTTCCTCGAGGCGAAACTCGACGAGCGTCTTCGATTCGGAGTCGTAGTTCATGGTCGCCTCCATGGAATACGGTACCCACCGATACGAGAAAAGCTGCTCGGGCTCGAGCCGCTCGATGGTCATCATGGGCGCAATCGGTTCGTTCTTGGAGAAGCGCCCTTCGATACGTGCACCCACAACGAATTTCCCCTTCTCGGTCAACTCGACCTCGAACCAGGTGCCAAACTCCTCGGCCGTCGTGAGCGCGTTCCACACCCGGGAGCGGGGTGCGCGCAGCAGAACCTTTTTTTCGATGCGATCCGTCGTCGTTGTCATGTCATCCTCCGCAAAGAGCAACCTAATGGTTGCATTACCACCGTCAGAAGGACGCGCAACCAAAAAGTTGCATGTCGTACGAGAAGCGGGCGAGACGAGACCGCACGCTATCCTCGGTCGCGTTCGAGATTCCTCATTACGGGCGCCATCAAAGAGGACGTGCGTCGTTATCTTCTCGTTTTGCTTTTCGCCATCAGCTTGGCCCCCTCCGCGCAATGTGAACCGCTCCCGATCGAGAAAACGTACGCCGTGCCCGGCCCGTTTCTCGTCACACGGAGCACGGTCAACAATGCCTTTGGGCTACCCCAGTACGAACTCTTCTACCCTGCCACCGTGGGGTTGCCGGGACTTCGCTATCCATTGCTCGTCTGGGGCAACGGCACGTCCGCCACGGTGGGGCAATACAGCCGGCTGCTGACGCAGATGGCCTCATGGGGCTTCGTCGTCATCGCCACGACGAGCGTGACCACGGGCACCGGCGAGGAAATGCTCGCGTCGCTCGATTGGCTCACCGCCGCGAACGACGACCCGTCGAGCCTCTTTCACCACGCGCTCGATCCCACGAAAATCGGTGTGTTCGGGCATTCCCAGGGCGCCGGCGGCAGCATTCGTACGCTCGCGGCCGCGAATGCACCCGGCTCCACCCATCGGTTCGTCACCACCGTGGTGCCCATCGAGCTGCCAGCCCAAAAGTGGATCTGCTTCGGCAGCCTCGATCTCGGGTGCAAGGAGCCGCGATGGTTCTCCGGCGGTGACATCCGCAGCGGCTCCGTCTTCTTCGTCAACGGCAGCCGCGACGTGATCGCCTCCCCTTCCTTCCAGTCACCGGACGAAAAGGGCGAGCAATCGATCGCGGCCTTCTACGATACCGTGCCCGACGGCGTCGCCAAGGCCAAGGCCACGCTGCTCGGCGCCGACCACAACGATATTCAAGATGCGTGCAGCACCGCCTGCAGCGTGGGGCCCATCCCCTATTTCGGATACCTGGTCGCCTGGATGCGCTATCGCCTCTACGGAGATCCCATCGCCCGCGCCGCCTTCACCCACGAGGGAACGGTCCCCGAGGTCTTCCAGAGTCTGCACTGGCGAAACCAGGACAGCCGCTATTTGGACTAAGGAACGGCTACAGAGCGGGCGACGCGGTACGTGAGTCCAATGGGCGGGTGCGGGGTTTCACCGCCGATTGTGGGCCAGAGGATGCTGTGGTCCACGTCGCGAGCGGCGCGTTTCGTGTAGTCGCACACGCCGTCGGGGAAGATGGATCGCAGCTCCGCGAACTCGGCATCGGTGAGCGGTGCGAGGTAGTCGCGGCGGTCGAGCGGCTTGCGCTGGCAGCGAAGCACATCGTCGGTGAGCGGCATTCCGGCGGCGATGCGCGGGGTGCGTGAGACGGGGAAGAACACGGAGCAGGGCCCGATGGCGGAGTCGAAATTCTCGGGGACCTGCACGCGGCCGTGCGGCGTGTCGATCAAGCAGCGATCGCCGGCGGCGAACGGCTTCGAATACGCGACGGCGCGGGCGCGATCCAGAGGACCTATGCCGTACGGCATGAGATCGAGCACGTCGAGCCATCGCGCGAGCGCCTGGTACGCATCGGGCGGCGTCACGCTCGCGCCTCGCCAGATGCTCTGGCCGGCGTCGAGCCCCGAATACCGCCGCAAGCGCGCGCGCACCGAAAAGGGCCGCACGGAATCGTGGATGTTCGCCAGCGGAATGAGGTCCAGATAAAGGCCCATATCCATGACCGGCGTCTCGTCCAGTGCCCCCCGGCCGATGATCTGGCCGGTGCGGTAAATCATCGACTCGGTGTCCGGGTGCATGACCATGCGCTCCGGGGCGAAGTGGCCGTCGATGTCGAACCCGCCGATGCGGCGATTGAGGTCGATGAACTCCGCCGCGCTGAGGCGACGGCGGTTGAAGGCGTCCAGCCCGTACTGCACACCGGTGTTGTCGATCGGCCGGCGCGCAAAGCCCGTCACGGGATCGCGCCCCACCACGTTCACGTTGGCGTCCTGCAAGGTGCAGCGTGCACCGTGGGGATTCGTCACCGGATCGTAGCGAAGGGCGTACGGCACCGAGGGGTCGCACCCATTCTTGGGATCGAGGATGCTCTGCAGCGGCGGGATGCTCCAGCTTTGGCAAATGCCCGTACGCGGCTCGGACCGCGGAGGATCGTGCCCTTCCACCGCCCCCTTTTTGGCCTCGTCCCACGACGGTGCGTACGTCTGGTAATAGTGCGTGAGCAAGCCACAGTCCGCGACGGTCGTGTACGTGGTCCACACGTCCACGAACGTCGCCACCGGCAACGCGCCGCTGAGGAGACCGGGCGCATTGTTGATCGCATTGTATTGCTGAATGGCCGCGCCCGACCCGCCGGACCCCACCGTGGCCGCGATGATTCCGTACTTCTCGGTGATGTGCTCGAGCACCATCATTGCGCTCTCGATGCCCATGAGCGCATTGCACTGAACGCCGAAGGTGCTCAACGTCGAGTGCACGATGGCATCTCCTTGGCGAAGCCGATCCTCCACCCCGAGAAGGGCGCCGAAGTCGAACGGCTCCCCGGGCGAGGCCACCCCGAGCACCGTGCCCGGCGTATTGATCCCCTGGTGATACCCGACGCCGCACAGCGCTCCGAAGAAGTAATAGACGCGGTGATCCCAGCCCGCCGCATCGAAAGGCGCCTGGGGACCGCGCGCATGCGGATCGTCGAGCACCGCGATGCGCGCGATGCCACGGTTGATCGTCGACGACTCCACACGCACCACGAACGGCACGTCACGCCCGTCCTTCGTTCGAATGCGCTCTACATCCGCCGGATAAGCCTCGTACGGATTGGCAAGAGGCTTAAATTCAGGTGAGGTCGAAGATGACCCGCTGGTGCGATAAAACCATTCATAGCGCGTTTCGACCGAACAATCGGAATCCAGTGGATCGCCCAAACCGGATTCGCGTGTTTGGCATAGAAATGGAGACTGATGTGGCCCGGATATCACTGGCCCAGTAATTGGATAATTGACCACGCCGAGCGCGGCGCGCCGTTTTCCATTGGGCCCGGTCGCCAGCGCTTCGATGCGATTGTTGCCTACGATCAACCCGGTCACCAGACCCCGCACCTCGCCGTCCGAACCACGCTTGAACGCGGCCGTAACGTCGATGCCGTTGCGCTGGACGGTGTATTGATCCGCTGCGGAAAGCCCGCGCAAACCGATGAGCACATCGCCACCGGTCACCGCATCCGGCAGCGAGGACAGGGAGATCACATCGAACTCGCCCTTGGCGCGGGGCGGGGTTTTTCGCGTGTGAAAGTCCGCCTGGACCGTGGGCCCGCCTTCCTCGAGCGAGGATGCCTGCTCCGCGATTTCCTCGGAGACGTCTTCGTGCGCCGGCGAACAGCCTCCCGCCACGAGAAGAACGAGAGGCGTCATGGCCCCAAATGTAAGACGTAGTGCGAATAGCCGTTCCGCCGTGGTGAAACCGACCATCATCACCTCCCCCCTGTTCAAGTACCAGGGTGCCCTCTACGATGGCACTTCAATCGAAGCGGTGCCGCTAACAAAGTATGATCATTTCAAATTAGTAATATCGATGTTAGCATGACGACCCCTAAAGACGATATAGACGACACCGAAGAAATTCGTCCCGAGCTCGCAGAGCTGCGCACACGTCTCCATGCTACGACCGACCTTGCCCGACCCGAGGCCATCGCCAAAAGGCGAAAGACGGGCCAGCGCACTGCACGCGAAAACATCGCCGATCTCGTCGACGAAGGCTCGTTCGTCGAATACGGAGCACTGGCCCTGGCCGCCCAGAGGCAGCGCCTCTCGATCGAAGAGCTCGTCCGCAGGAGCCCGGCCGACGGAATCGTCTGCGGCGTAGGCACGGTCAATCGCGCGCTCGTGGGCGAGGAGCGCGCACGCACCATGGTGCTGGCCTACGACTACACCGTTTTTGCGGGCACCCAAGGCGGCATCGGGCACAAGAAGCTCGATCGCATGCTCGGGCTCGCAGCCGATTGGCGCGTCCCCATCGTGCTCTTCGCCGAGGGAGGCGGCGGGCGCCCGAGCGACACGGACATGCCCTTGGTGGCGGGCCTCGACACCACGAGCTTCCTGGCCTTTGCCGCACTCTCCGGCGTTGCACCGCGCGTGGGCATCGTGTCGGGCCGCTGTTTCGCCGGCAACGCGGCGCTCCTCGGTTGCGCGGACGTGATCATCGCGACGGAGGACAGCAACATCGGCATGGGCGGTCCCGCGATGATCGAAGGCGGCGGCCTGGGCACGTTCGCCCCCGAGGAAATCGGCCCCATCGACGTGCAGACCAAGAACGGCGTCGTCGACCTTCGCGTGCGCGACGAGGCGGAAGCCGTGGCCGTCGCGAAAAAGTACCTCGCGTACTTCCAGGGCCCGTCGCCCGAGTGGACGAGCCCCGATCAGAGCACCTTGCGCAACGCACTCCCCGAGCGCCGCCGGCGCGCGTACAAGGTTCGGCCCATCATCGAGACCTTGGCCGACGCCGGCTCGGTGCTCGAGTTGCGGCGCGATTTCGGGCGCAGCCTGGTCACCGCGCTGATCCGCCTCGAGGGCCGGTCCGTCGGCCTGATCGCCAACGACCCGTTCCACCTGGGAGGTGCGCTCGATGCCGATGCCGCCGACAAGGCCTCGCGCTTCTTTCAATTGTGCGATGCCTTCGGCCTGCCCATCGTCTCGCTTTGCGACACGCCCGGATTCATGGTCGGCCCTCAGGCCGAGAAGACCGCGCTGGTGCGACACGTTTCGCGCATGTTCATCGCCGCGGGGAGCCTCTCCGTTCCCTTCTTCACCGTGGTGCTGCGCAAAGGCTACGGCCTCGGCGCGCAGGCCATGGCGGGCGGGCACTTCCACGCTCCCTTCTTCAACGTGGCCTGGCCCACGGGCGAGTTCGGGCCGATGAACCTGGAGGGCGCCGTCCGCTTGGCCATGCGCCGCGAACTCGAATCGGTCGCCGATCCCACGGAACGCGAGCAGATATTTCAAGCCATGGTCGCCGAGGCCTACCGCCGAGGAAAGGCCATCAACATGGCCTCTTTTCTGGAGATCGACGCGGTCATCGATCCGGCCGAGACGCGCGCGTGGCTCGTTCGCGGTTTGAAGTCCGCCCCTTCGCGTTCGCACGTGGAGAAGCGCCGGATCGTGGATGCTTGGTAAACTCCCTCTCGGCGAGGTTCGCTATTTTCTCGCGAATGAAGCGACCCGCCGGATTGTCGTCGTCGGCCGCCGACCATAGAAGCTCCATGGGCGTCCCCGAAAGCGCAAAGGGCAATTCCGTCATACGCAATCGCGGGCGCTCCGCACAAATGGAACGTGCCACGGTCTCCGGAATGGTGGCGAGCAGCGCCGAGCCCTCGATGATGGCCCCCACATTGTGGAAGCTGGATACCGAACAACGAACGATGCGCGTCTTGCGCAGCAGATCTTCGACGATGCCGCGCAGATCGCCATTGTACGAGACGATGACGTGCTCGTGGGCGAAGTATTCACGTTCGCGCAGCGGCAATTTGAAATGCGCATACCGCGGATCGTACATGCAGACGAACCCGGTTTCGTAGAGAGGACGTCGCTTGAACCCCGCGGGAAGATCGTCGGCCACGGTCACCGCGACATCGATTTGCCGTGATGCAAGCGCCAACCCCACCGTGCGAAACTGCACGGGCAGCGCGATGATCCGCATGCGCGGGGCCTCCTTCTCCAACGCGCGGAGCAGCGGCGGGAGCAGCCACGTCTCGATGACGTCCGAAAAGCCGATGCGGAAGGTGTGGTCGCTGCTGCGCGGATCGAAAGGCTGGGGCGCGAGCGCCGCATCGAGCAGCGCGGAGAGATGGGGCCGCACCATGGCCAAGAGGTCCTCCCCGCGATGGGTGAGCGCAATCCCGCGCCCGCGCCGGGTGAAGAGGGGTGCGCCCACGGTCTCCGTGAGCCTGCGCAACGCCGCGCTGATGGCGGGTTGCGTGAGATAAAGCCGGCCGGCCGCCGCTGTCACACTCTCGCAGTCGGCCACCGCGACGAAGACGCGCAGAAGGTTCAGATCCAGGTTCCTTCCATAATCCTCGTTCATGTCTCATATATATCTTATTCGTTGGTCTAATGAGACATGGAGCCGTACGAATGAGGGCAACCAACGAGGAGAGAGAACGATGAGCCAAGAAAAAGCCCCCCGCACGATCCAGCTCGGCAAGACCGGGCCCAAAGTTTTTTCCCTGGGACTCGGCTGCATGGCCTTTTCCGGCATGTACGGCGCCACCAGTGAGGACGAAGGCATCGCCACCATTCGCGCGGCCATCGAACGCGGCGTGACCTTGCTCGACACGGGCGACTTCTACGGCATGGGCCACAACGAGATGCTCATCCGGCGCGCCCTGGAAGGCCAAGGCTACCAACGCGACAACCTGCAGATCTCGGTGAAGTTCGGCGGCTTGCGAGCCCCCGACGGCGCCTTTCTCGCCGTCGACATGCGCCCCGTCGCGGTGAAAAACTTCGCGGCCTACAGCCTGAAACGCCTCGGGGTCGAGGTGATCGACATCTACCGCCCCTCGCGGCTCGATCCCAACGTGCCCATCGAGGAGACCGTCGGCGCCATCGCGGATCTGATCAAGCAGGGCTACGTTCGCCACGTCGGCCTCTCCGAGGTGGGAGCAGAAACGATTCGCCGCGCCCATGCGGTGCATCCCGTCACCGATCTTCAAATCGAGTATTCGCTGGCCAGCCGCGGTCCCGAAGAAAAGATCTTCCCCGTGCTGCGGGAGCTAGGGATCAGCGCCACGCTGTACGGCATCCTCTCGCGCGGTCTGCTCAGCGGACGAAAGCCCAAGGACGCGAGCGATTTCCGTTCGCACCTTCCGCGTTTCAGCGGCGACGACGGCGCCCACAACGAGCAGATCGTCGCACGTCTCCGCGCCTTCGCCGAGGCCAGCGGCCGCACGCCCTCGCAGCTTGCCATCGCGTGGGTCGCCGCCAAGCAACCCGCCTTCGTTCCGCTGGTTGGCGCGAGAACGCTGGCGCAGCTCGACGACGCCTTCGGGGTACTCGACAAGCCACTCTCCGTCGAAGACGTGCACGCACTGGAGGCCATCGTCCCGGTGGGCTCATTCCGCGGCGATCGATACAGCGCCGTGCAAATGGCCCACCTGGACAGCGAGCGCTAGGCCAGATCGTGCGCGCGCAGGGCGAGGCCGCTGGCGACGGAGATCATCTCGCCGCCGGCCTCGATTTTCTCCGCGCCGAAGCGCGTGTCGAAAATGCGGCGCACGGCGGGCACGAACGACGTGCCGCCGGTCATGAATACGCGATCCACTTCGTTCGGGCTCACGCCGACGCGGGCCAACAGGCGATCGACGCATTCGGACATGGCCGCGGTCTCCTCGTCGATCCACGATTCGAAATCGCCGCGGGTGAGCTCGTGCTCGATGCGCAGCGATTCGTCCTCGAAGAGGAAGGTCGTGCGATCGCTCTTGGAGAGCGCGACCTTGGTCTTTTCAATGGACCGGTACAAGTGATAGCCGAGGTCCTGATCGATGATATGCACCAGCCCGCGGATCTTCGCCGGCTCCATCGATTGATCCTGAATCTCGCGCAGAAGCTCCGTCGTTCGCTTCGACTTGAGGAACGAGAGGTGGTGCCAGCGACGGAGTTTCCCGTAGATCCACACGGGCACCGGCAGCTCCTTGCCCAGCATGGACCGGTACGAGGATCCCAGCCCGAGGTACGGAGAGACCACGTTGTGCAGGATCTTCGCGTCGAGCGCGTCGCCGGCGAGGCCCACACCGTCGTTGCCCAGGATGCGCTCGGCCTGCGACGCCTTGCGTGCCCCAGGGCCCACGCGAATGAGGGAAAAGTCACTCGTACCGCCACCGAAGTCGGCAATGAGCACGAGCTCGTCGTGATCGAGGCGTGATTCGTAATAGTACGCCGCGGCCACCGGTTCGTATTCGAAGACGATGTCCTCGAATCCGGCGGCGGCAATCGCTTTTCGCAGACGGCCTTCGGCAAACGCGTCGTCGTCGTCGCCCTTGCCACCGGAGAAGTGGACCGGCCTGCCGACGACGATGCGCGGTCCCAGGGAGCCCATCTGCTTCTCGGCCAAGCCGCACAGGGCGCGCACGAGAAACGAGAGAAGATCCGTCAGCGTGTAGTTGCGTCCGAAGACGCTGGTGGCCTCGAAGCCCGGATCGGACAAGTACGTTTTGAGCGATTGAATCAGCCGTCCGCTGCCGTCGGCTTCCAAATATTCGTCGATGGCCGTGGGGCCCGCTACCGAGGTGATGCCCCGACGGGCGTCACGCGCATCGGGGTGAAAGTACAAGATGGACCGAAATGTGTCCGTGACGCCGCCGCGATGTTCGAATTGCGCGAGGGTGACGTCCCGCCCGGCTCCCGCCAGAGCGAGCGCACTGTTCGTCGTCCCGAGATCGAGTCCCAAAGCTCTGCGCATTTACGCCTCCTTATTTTGAAGACGTCGTGGCGAGTACACGACGTGCCACGCAGGGGGGCAGCGTATCTAGTCTGCCCCGAGGCATCGCGCAAGCTTCTATTCGATCAACGAAACGCGTCGGAGTCGGTTCGGTAGACCGGGTACAGGTCGAGGCGCTCGTCGAACGAGGGATGGCGCCGGTAGAAAAAGTCGAGCCGCGCCGCGGGATTGCGCGCGAACTCCGGCTCGCGTCCCAGTTTTTGCGCGAACTCAGCGGCGAGCGCAGGATCCGCCGCCAACATTTCCTGCGCAACCTGCTCGGCCACGTAGGCATCCATGTACTCTTTGCGCTCGTAGACGGCGTTGAAGAAGCCCCATGCGCCGAACGAATCGGGCGCCTGCGGCTCGAGCAGCGCCATGGCAAGCCGCGCGAAGGGCTGCGCGATGGGGACGAAGAGCGACCCCGAGGGAACCTCGCGCGTCTCCGAATGCCACGCCCCCTCGAGCGACACCATGGTGCGCCCTTCGAAGGGCGCAGGCTGGAACGTCACCTTCGACGCGCGGAAGGCGGTCACCGGTGCCTCAGCCACCGGCGCACTCAACCGGCGCGACGAGATGCCGTGCAACGCGAGCCGCGCACCGATGTCCTGCGCATACGCCGCCGGCACGATGTAGCCACCCCTCGGCGCGGGCTCGCTGCGCTTCACCACGACCCCGGTCCGCAAGGGCACCCGCCAGATCTGCGGCTTCGACGAATCGTAGCGTGTGGCCAGCTGGCCCGAAATCGGCGAAGGCTCACGGGTATAGGCATATCCGCGAAACTCGATTTCGGTCACGTCGTCGCGGAGGCCATAGTCGATTTCGACGGACTGCCCGCCCAGCGTGGCCCCGGCGGCATCGGCTTTCTCGACCACGGCCAGCGCCGCGGCGCCTTTGGTAACCGTCCAATCCGTGAGCCCTGCGATGGTATTCAGGGTAATGCGAACGCGCGTCTCGTAACTCTTCCACGAATGCGTCTCCAAGAGCAGCGTGAAGCGATTGCGCAGGTTCCAATAGCCCGTGGAAAAGCGTGGACTGTACACGTAATGCTCGAAGCCCGATTCGGGGTCGTCCTGCCGTGCCAAGCTCGGATAAAACGGCAAAGGCAGCGACCCTTCGGCCGCAAGCTTGGCGATCACGTGCTCACGCAAATCGAGCCCCGTCGCGCGAAGCGAGGGATCACCCGTGTGGATCGGTTCCACCTGCACGGAGACGTCGTGTTCGAAATCGGCCCCGTTGGTGACGTGCAGATCGGCATAGACCAGCGGATTCCACTCCAGGAGCAAGCGCATCATCGCTTGCATTTCCGGGGAATCCACCTTGGCGTAATCGCGATTCAAGTTGAGATTCTGCGACGTGCTGCGCCAGCCCATTTCCTCGGGCCCGACTTGGTTCGGACGATTCCATTTTCCGAAGCGCTCGTGCCCGTCCACGTTGAAGACCGGCACGAACAAGATGGCCATCTTGTCCAGCGCCGCGGATCGCCCCTCGAGCATCTCGCGCAGGGCCATGAAGCCGGCGTCCTTGCCATCGCTCTCGCCGGGGTGAATCCCGCCTTGTAGAAAGAGCACCGGGATCTTTCGCTCGGCGATCTCCTTCGCCGTCAAAGCGCCCGTGCGGGTCGCGATCAGCGCGATCATGGGACGCTCTTCGGGGGTGCGCCCGAACTCGAAACAGCGCACGGCATCGGGCCAGGTTTCGGCATACGCGCGCCCAAGACGCAGCACCTCGTCGTAGCGCCCCGTCTTCTCGAAGCGGGTCTGCTCGGCGATCGTTCGAAGATGGTCGAGATTTCGGCTCATGGGTCCGCCTCTAGGGCTTCGCAGGGGTTTGTTCCAGCACCTCGACCAAGATTAAGCGCAGGCTCGAGCCATCCGCCGGCGGGTTCGGGACCTTTTCCTCGCGGATGCGCAGGCGCGCCTTCACGCCAGCCTTGTGGGTGAACCCCTCGATGCCCGAGTACCAGAGCTCCCACTCGGCCTGCGGGTTCTTGCGAATGCGCAAGCACTTCTGCGGTCCCACCCCGGTGCAGTCGACCATCTGCGCATCGACTTCGATCTCGCGCGTCCCCTCGGCCTCCGCCGCCACGGGCGTCGTGCCGCTTCCCGCCGACGGCGACGGGTTGGAACATCCGGCGAGAGCCATCCCCACGACGATCATCCCGAGCTCGCATTTCATCGCATCCCTCCTCCGTTGGGGGGCGAGCATACGCCAAGCGGTCGTCACCAACGTGTCCCCCAAACGAAGCACGAGCCCGATGCGTTCCCCCGTGAGTCCCTTCCGACAAGCCGGAAGAGCCATGGCGACTCGTCGATGCACGTGCGCGCTGCCACGAAAGGTTGCCTCGACCACGGCGGCGACGGTGTGGGCCGCGGCGAGCGGATGACAATCGGACGCGAATGCGCGTCGCTGCAATTGTCGGCAGCCGGATTCGTGTTCACGTTGACTAGGTGCGCAACAGCAGGGTGCAACCGCGGTGCAACAAGGGTGCAACAGGGTGCAACACCGGAACCGCGTACGACGGAGCGATAGTTTCGGCGATTTTTATGAGATAGTCGCGCGCTCGAGGCCTGGAACGACGGTTGCTGAATGCACAACGTCGAGGAGCTCTGACGCGGCCATGCGGGGGTATCCATGTTGATGGAGGGAGAGGTCTTTCTGGAGAAGTACCGTATCGAGCGGCAGATCGGCTGCGGCGGCATGGGAGCCGTCTATTCGGCGGTGGATATCGACCTGGACAGGCGGGTTGCCATCAAGGTACTTCTTCCCGAAATCGCGGCCTCGTCTTTGGCCGCGACACGATTCATTAATGAGGGCCGCGCCGCCGCTCGCGTCGAGGGCGACCACGTGGCACGTGTGTTTGCCGCCGGCCGCACGCCGAAGGGCGTGCCCTACATGGTCATGGAGTTTCTCGAGGGCGTCGACCTGGAAGGGCTTTTGCGCAAACGCGGAAGGCTCGCCGTTTGGGAGGCGGTCGATATCCTTCTTCAGGCGCTGAAGGGCGTCGCAGAAGCGCATCGGCACGGGATCGTGCACCGCGATCTGAAGCCGGCCAACCTGTTCCTGCACCGTCGAGGCGACGGCGCATACGTGGTCAAGGTGCTCGACTTCGGTGTCTCCAAAGCGAACCGTCCCTCCACCATCGCCCCATCGGACGATCAGGACGAGCCCGAGCTCACCGTCACCAAGGCGCTGCTTGGGTCGCCGGCGTACATGTCGCCCGAGCAGCTGTACGACTCGAAGCGCGTCGACGTCCGCACGGACATCTGGTCGCTCGGCGTGATCTTTTACGAGATGCTCGCCGGTGTCGCACCCTTCGAGGAAAAATCGCTGAGCGATCTGGTCGTCGCCATTCTGCACAAGACGCCGCCGCCCCTCCGTGAGCTGCGTCCGGACATCGCACCGGAACTGGAACGCATCCTCGACGGCTGCCTCACCCGCGATCGCGACCAGCGCACGGCCACCGCGGCTGCACTGGCCGAGCAGCTGGAGGACTTCGCCGCGAGCGGTCTTGGCGACGCCGACACCGAACCGCCGCCGAGCCTCACCGAGCCGGCGCACACCCTCGTCGAACCCGTGCGGGCCATGGCCGAGGCAGCCGCCGCCACCATCGTCGAGTCCTCGCCGTCGTCGTTGATGCCGCCCCCGTCGTCGATGACGCCGTCCTCTTCCCTGGTGAAGACGGAGGTGTGGGAGCCCAAGACACCGCCGTCGCTGGTGCTGCAGATTTCCTTCTTCTTCCTCATGCTCGCCGCGTTTGCGGTGGCCTGCATCGCCGTCTGGCGCCCCTGATTCGGCCGAAGTAGTACGGGAGCATGCGCCATCTTGCTCTCGTGCTTTTGCTTTCGTTGACCGCCTGTGGCTCCAAAGCTCCGACCCCCGCCGCCTCCGCGCCCCCTGCCCCTTCGGGCCCCACGTTCTCACCGGCGAGCTTCGCCCTGGTTCATGCGACGGTGGTCGATGTTGCCCACGGCACCGCGCTGCCGGAGCGCACGGTGGTGGTGGACGGCGATCGCATCGCCGCCGTCACGGACGAAGCGCCGGCGGGGGTGCGCACCGTCGAGGCGCGCGGCAAGTTCGTCATTCCGGGGCTCTGGGACATGCATGTCCATATGAACGATCCGGTGGCCCCGCGGCTCTTCGTGGCCAATGGCGTAACCGCCGTTCGCGTGATGTGGGGAAATCCCGATTTCGGGGGCCAAAAGAATCGCCGCCACTTCGACATGCGCGACGCGTTCGACAAGAAAGAGAGTCTCGGCCCGCGCATGGTCGTCGCGAGCCAGATCCTCGATGGCCCGAAGCCGTTTTGGCCTGGTTCGACGGCGGTTTCGACGCCGGAGCAGGGTCGTCGCGTCGTCGATGAGGAAAAGAAGAACGGCGCCGACTTCATCAAAGTGTATTCGGAGCTTCCGCGCGACGTGTATTTCGCCATTGCGGAGGAAAGCAAGAAAGAGAATATCCCGTTCGCGGGCCACGTGCCCATGTTGGTGACCGCCGGCGAGGCCAGCGATGCCGGACAAAAGAGCATCGAGCATTTGACGGGGATGCTCAGCAGCACCTCGTCGCACGAAGCGGCCATGCGGAAGAAGGCGGCGCAATACGAAAAACGCTCCGCCGCCGAGCGCTACAAATTGTTTCTTGCGCAGCTCGGCGAGGCCGTCGATACCTACGATGCGGAAAAGGCCAAATCGCTCTTTGCCAAATTCGTAACCAACGGTACTTGGCAGTGCCCCACGCTGATCGAAGAATACGGCCACGCGTCCCAAGACGACACGTCACGGGCGAAGGATCCGCGGCTCGAATACGTGTCGGGCTTCGTCAAAGAGATGTGGACCCCGCGCCAAGCGCCGGGCAGCAAAGGTTTCACGAAGGCAGACCACGCCCTTTTCCGGCGCGCATTCGACAAGAAGGTGGCCATGGTCGGTGCAATGCACGCCGCCGGCGTCTCCCTTCTCGCGGGCAGCGACGAGATGAACCCTTATTGCTTCGCCGGCTCCGGTCTCCACGACGAACTCGCATGGCTCGTCAAAGCGGGACTCACCCCCGCCGACGCCCTGCGCGCCGCGACCACGAACCCCGCGCGCTTCCTCGGCCGCGAAAATGAATTGGGCGAAGTCGCCGAGGGCAAAGTCGGTGACCTCGTGGTCCTCGACGAAAACCCGCTCGCGGACATCGAAAACATCCGCAAAATCCACGCCGTCATCTCTCGCGGCACCCTCTACGACCGCGCAGAACTGGACAAGATTCTAGCAAGCGTGAAGGAAGACGCAAAAAAGCACGACTGATCAAAAGAAGGAGAATTCACAGGAAGACGGGAAGACGGGAAGGCGGGAAGGTTTAAGAGGGGATTTATATAAAAAAACCCTTCCCGTCTTCCCGTCTTCCTGTGAATTCTCTCCCTCTCCTCTTATACGACCAATGCCGTGCAAGAGCGGGGGCCTTGGGCGCCGATGACGAGCGACTGCTCGATGTCGGCGGTTTTCGAGGGGCCCGAGATGAAGGTCGAGAAGCCTCGGGTGCCGACGTGGATGCGCTCGTAGGCCTCGTGCATGTTGTGCACGATGGTGTCGGCGCGTAGGACCAGCACCATGTGCTGGGCCAGGTACCAGCCGGCGCGGAAGGGGAATCCGTCTTCGACGACCCAAACCGCACCGTTTTCGGCCACGCCCAATTGGCCCGGCAGCACGCATACATCGATGTCCTCGAGCTCCGTGGGAACGATGATCGCGTCGAGGTTCACGTTGGCCTTGTTCACGCCGGGCACCAGAGAAAGGACGCGCGCGGCCGTCTCGTATTCGGGCAGTCGTGAAAGCGCATTTTCGATATCGTCGCTGCCCGCGAAGATGCAACGCCCGCCCACGTCGGTGAGGCTCTTGGCAAATTGCGCGTGCACGTCGGGGTATTGCACGCCCGATGTCGGTAGATCCGGCAGCGGCTTCGGTGGAACGTGCGCCGCGCGCAGGGCTCGCAAAATATCGTTTCGGCTATTGGCCACGGCGCCTCCGATAGAGCTCGCGGAAACTCTCCTTGGGTGCGGGAGGGAGCTCGCGCTGGCGCCCCCAATCGTTCGCGCGAAGCAGTGCCTTTGGCAACTTCGGCAAAATCCACCGCGCGATTCGCCCCAAAAATTCGTACGCCCACGTGCGCGCCAGCACCCAGCCCGCCAGCTGCGATGCCGCTCGCTTGCGCAGCGGAATCAGCTCGGCGTGCCCCAACTCGCCCCGCCACAAGAGGAGCTGCTGGTGCAGGTCGATCTGCACGGGGCACACATCGCTGCACGAACCGCACAGCGTCGAGGCAAAGGGCAAACTGCGGTGCTTCTTCGGATCGATGTGCGGCGCCAGCACCGCCCCCAACGGCCCCGGCACCGTCACACCATAACTGTGGCCGCCGCTGCGCCGGTACACCGGGCACGTGTTCATGCACGCCCCGCAGCGGATGCACTGCAGGGTGCGCCGGTAGTGCTCGCGGCCCAGGATCGCGCTGCGCCCGTGGTCGACGATCACGATGTGCAGCTCTCCGCCGGGGCGCGGCCCGTGGAAATGCGAGGAGTACGCCGTCACCGGCTGCCCGGTCGCCGAGCGCGCGAGCAGCCGCAAAAATACGCCCAAATCTTTCGCACGCGGAATCACCTTCTCGATGCCCATGCACGCGATGTGGAGCGGAGGAATCGATGTGCCCAGATCCGCATTGCCCTCGTTGGTGCACACCACCACCCCGCCCGTCTCCGCGATGGCGAAGTTCACCCCGGTGATCCCGGCCTGCGCCGCCAACAGGTTCCCGCGAAGCCTGCCGCGCGCGACCTCGGTCAGCACCTTGGGATCGGACGTGCCCGATGCCGCCCCCATCGTGTCGTGGAAAAGATCGCCAATCTCCTCCTTCTTCAAATGGATCGCCGGCATCACGATGTGGCTCGGCGGCTCGTGCCGGAGCTGCACGATGCGCTCGCCCAAGTCCGTGTCGATGACCTCGATGCCGTGCGCTTCCAAATAGTGATTCAGCCCGCACTGCTCGGTGAGCATCGATTTGCTCTTCACCACGCGCGTCACGTTCGCCCGCGCGAGAAGGCCGTGCACGATGCGATTGTGCTCCTCCGCATCGCGCGCGAAGTGCACGTGCGCCCCCAGCGCCGTCGCCTTCTGCTCGAATTCCTCCAAGTAGTCGGCCAGGCGCGACAAGGTGTGCGCTTTGATGTCCGCCCCCAGCGCCCGCAACGTCTCCCATTCGGGAATCACGGAGGTCGCGCGATCGCGCTTCTGGCGCACGAACCATAGAGACTCGTCGTGCCATTTCAAGCGCGCATCGTTCGCCACGAACGCGGCGGCATTTTCGGGGTGCTCGGTGGTCATCCCTTCACGTGTGTCCATGTCCGCCCGTCGCCTCCGCCAGAATCTCTGCCACGTGCATCACGCGAATCGGTTTTTTCTGCCGCCGCAGCAAACCGTCGAGGTGCATCAGGCAACTCATGTCTCCTCCGGTGATGATCTCGGCCCCCCCGCGTTCGTGATCCGCAATGCGTCCATTGCCCATGGCCACCGAAACCGCCTCTTCCCCAACCGCGAACGTGCCCCCAAAACCGCAACACTCGTCCCCGCGCGAGAGATCGGCAAATTCGATTCCTTCGAGTCCGGACAAAAGTGACCTCACCTTGTCGAACGGCTGCACGCGTCGCTCGCTCCCACTGGCCAAACGCAGTTCGCGCAATCCATGGCAGCTGGCGTGCAGCCCCACGCGATGTGCAAAGCGTCCCTCGGGCTTCGCCCCCAGCACGTCATGGAGAAACTCGCACAGCTCGAAGGTCTTGCTGCGGAGCTCGGCGATGCGATCCGGCACCAGCTCGGCGTAGTGGTTGCGCACCATCGAGGTGCAGCTCCCAGATGGGCACACGATGTATTGGTAGGATGAGAAAACCTCCAGGAACTTGTCTGCGATGGGCTTGGCAGCATCAAACGAACCCGAGTTGAACACGGGCTGACCGCAGCAGGTTTGCGCTTGTGGGTAATCTACGCGGGCGCCGTAGCGTTCGAGCAATTCCAAGGTAGCGAGCCCGACCTTGGGATAGAATTGGTCGACGTAACAGGGGATGAAGAGGGCGATGTCGATCATCGGAGGACTCGGTCTATCTTGCCCTCAAACCACGTAAAGGCACACGACGAAAGGTACTCCATGGAATTCAGACAGCTTGGCGGTTCAGGACTCAAGGTTCCCGCCCTCTGCCTCGGCACGGGGACGTTCGGCGGGCGGGGAGAATTCTTCGGCAGCTGGGGGAAAAGCGACGTCGACGAGGCGACACGGTTGGTCGACATCTGCCTCGAGGCGGGGCTCAACTTCTTCGACTCGGCCGACGTCTATTCGGACGGGCTCTCGGAGGAGATCCTCGGGAAGGCCGTCGCTGGCCGCCGCGACAAGGTGCTCATCTCCACCAAGGGCTCCTTTCGCCTTGGAAAAGGGCCCAACGACGTGGGCTCGTCGCGCCACCACATCGTGTCGGCCGTCGACGCCTCGCTCAAGCGCCTCGGCACCGATTACATCGATGTGTATCAACTCCACGGCTTCGACGCGCAAACGTCCATCTTCGAGGCGGTGCGCACGCTCGACGATCTCGTTCGTGCAGGCAAAATCCGCTACGTCGGCTGCTCGAATTTCTCGGGTTGGCATCTGATGAAGTCCCTCGCCGTCGCGGACCAATATGGTTTTACACGCTACGTGGCCCATCAAGCGTACTACTCGCTCGTCGGGCGCGAGTTCGAGTGGGAGTTGATGCCGCTGGGCGTGGAGGAAAAAGTGGGCACCCTCGTTTGGAGTCCGCTCGGGTGGGGAAGGCTCGGCGGCAAGGTCCGCCGCGGGCAACCGTTGCCGGCGGAGAGTCGCCTCCAGACGAAGGTCACCGTCGACGACGGCCCGCCGGTTCCGAACGAACACGTGTACAAAGTCGTCGATGCGCTCGACGACATCGCGAAAGAGACCGGGAAAAACATCGCGCAAATCTCCCTGAATTGGCTCCTCTCGCGGCCCACGGTCTCGAGCGTCATCTTTGGCGCGCGCAACGAGGAGCAGCTGCGGCAAAACCTCGGCGCGGCCAGCTGGAAGCTCACGCCCGAGCAAATCGCGAAGCTCGATGAGGCCAGCGCCACGACACCGGTGTATCCGTATTGGCACCAGCGGCACTTCGAGCGCAATCCGCCGCCCGTGTGACGCACATGACCTATGTGACGCAACGCCACACGAAGACACACGAGTCCGCTGGCCGATAGCCTTATAGGAAACGGTGGCATGCGTGATGCTGACATGACGGAGCGAACCAGGACCGGGGGGCCGTCATGGAGGAGACAACGTTATGCCCAACCTATCGCGTACCACTTTGATCTTCGCAGCCGCACTCACCGCGCTTTCGGCCGCGGTGGCGTGCGAACGCACCGGACGCGAAGACCAAGAAAAGGTGACATCGGCCCAGCGGGAGGGAGACAAGAAGAGCAACGAGGCCGTCCAGGAGTCGACCACGAAGATCACGTCGGCCCAGGCCGAGGTCGACAAGAAGACCGCCGAGGCGAATGCCAACTTCGTCAAGACGCGGGAAGATTACCGCACCAAGCTCACGTCGAAGATCGAGGACATCGACAAGACGATCCAGAAGCTCGAGACGAAGCAGCAGACCACCACCGGAAAAAAGAAGGCCGAACTCGACGCGGCGTTGCCCGACATCCACGCCAAACGCGATGCCATTCGCCGCGACATGACCAAAGTCGACACGGTGACGATGGGCAATTGGGACGGCACGAAGAACCAATTGGACACCGACATGGACGCCCTGAAGGCAGCGCTGGACAAAGCGCCGTCCGTCCTTTGAGCTTTCTCTGCGTGGCGACGCGCTTGCGACAGCAAACGTTAAAAGCGAAGCGGGACCGGCTGATGGTCGGGAGCCGGTCCCGCTCCTGAGGTGAGTCGTTTAATAATGCGGCGGTTTCTCGTCCACCAAGAGGGTCGTGCGATCTCGACCCCCTTCGGGTGCGTCGTCCAGGCGACTGCGCATCCGAAGAAGCTCCGCGCGGAGGCCGTCGATGGCCTTGCCCTGTTCGAAGACCACCCGATTCAATTCTTCGACCAGCCGATCGAGATGCGAATAGCGGATCTCGAGCTCGATCAATCGTGATTCGGTGGGGTCGGCGGTGCTCATCGAAACAGGTGTCCTAGGTGGTTCGGTTCTTCGAGCATTTCGTGGTTCGGAACGAAAGGGAGACGCCATGTTTCGAACCCGCGAAGGTGCGGGCCGAACATGTACGGCGAGCAGGATAGTCCACTACGCCGCTCGACGCACCTTGCCTCGCGGTATTCGAGCAGACTGTACTCTCGAGGGCGGACGCGCTCCTGAACCAGCCAGATGGGCGGGACGCCGTCGGGTCCGGGTCGCGATTCGGGAAGGTTTCGCAGCAGATTTTCCCACTCTTCCTGCGGCAGATTGCAACCGAAGACGACGTGGCGGCCCTCGTGCGAGTCGCTTCGCTTGAGGACGAAATCGCCGCGTGAACGGCATACGCGCTCCCATTCGGCACCATACAGTTGCCGCAACGTGCGCGTTGGCGGGATGAGCGTTTCCACGGCGTGGATTTCATCCGGCGTGAGGGCGGGAGGACGCGTGCGCGGATCGCTCAGACACGCGAGAAAAAGCTTCGATTGAAGCACACTCAGCCCCAGGGGCACCGTCGCACCATGAAGAAATGGCACCAACGACCGGAGCGTGCGCTCGAACCGCGCGCGGTGGCGATTCACCGTGTACAGGGTGCATGCGCGGTGCAGGTAGCTCGGAACCAACTTCGAAAACGCCGGCGCAGGTTCGCCCGCGTAGTGCGCGATATGCTGAATTCCGCAACCGTTCTCATTGAGAAACGCCAGAATGGGCTCGCACTCCGGCGCCGCCGCCACGGTTCGGACCCAATGAACGAAGCAGGGCTTTCGGCCCGCCAGATGCTCGAAATGATTGCGTAAGCCCGCGAGCGGGCGCCCGCCCCACGCGGCCGGATCCATGTCGAAACGCTCGGCCGCGAGGCACCACGCCGCATCGGGCTTCTCGTAGCCAGACACGGCCGTGTCGAAGTTCGTCTCGACCACTTTGGGACCATCGTTCGACAAGACGATGTCCGGACGGCCAAAGAGATGCATCTCCGGAGGATGGCGTCGCGGCTCGTCGGCGAGGTACGGCCAATCGGCGTAGAAACGCTGCATCGCCGCGATGGCGTCGCCCAGCTCACCGTCCGGCGGGTCCGCGAGCACCGCGAGGTGCGCGCGATAAAGCGACACCAGCGCGCCTTCGAGCGCGCGCACGGACTCCATGGGCGACGTGACGGGTGCCCAACAGGGCGCGCCCGGACGCGGCGGCAAGGCAACCGGAGAAACGACGAACGGCGTCACGGCGTCACGAACGGGGTCAGAAACGAGCCCGTAGCGACGTTCATCGCGCGATCGCCCGCGGAGGGCTCGTGAAGGTGCACGCGCAACGTGGCCGTGCCGGTCATGTCGCCGTCGACGTGGTGCGGACAAAAATCGAACTCCACGTCTCGCCGCCGCGGCACACCGTCGGGCGCGATTTCCACCCATGGCAGCACCGGCGATCGAACGCGCCGTTGAAAGACGAAGCGCCCATCTTGCCGCGCCTCCACGAGGCGCCCCCACGTTGCCGCCGTGTGCAAGCTGCCGAACTCGACGCCCTCGCCGAAGGAGGAATCAGTCGGCTTGGAGACCCACTCGGGGCGGGTCTCCACGATGCGCACGCGCTCCTCCGGGGCGTGAGCGAGGTTCACCGTTTCGGGCAGCACCCGGCCGAGGGCGCGTGCATCCTCGGGTGCGAGCGCGAGCTTTTGCACGATGCGTGGATCCGAAAGGAGCGCAAAGGTATCCTTGCTCGCCGTGAGAAACGAGCGCGCCGCATTCACGAGGAGGAACTCCTCCGGGTGGGCGCATATCGTTTCGTAATCGGCCACGTCGGCGGGCGGATACGCGTCCAGGTAGACGGACTGGCGCCAGACGAGGTCCACCTCGCGCCCGCGCACGACGGGTTTTCCGCCGGCCAAACGAACCTCGTCGGGGTACGCGTGCAGGATCGCGACGTCGTGCCCGCGTTCCCGCCCCGCGGCCTCGCACGAGCGCGCGAGGTACGGGAGCTCCTTTTTCCCTTCGTAGCCGTGCTCGGAGACGAGCGCCACGCACCGCAGCTCGCGGCCCGGATGGCGCGCGTGCAGCTCGCCCGCGAGCCAATCGAATACGCGCGGGGCAAGGCGGCGCGGCGCATAGGAAAAGCCGAGCTCACCGAGGACATGCGCCGCGAGGCGCTGATCGATGTCATGCCAATAGAACGAGAGTGGTGCGATCTGATTGACCTCGATGGCCGAGAAAACACCGCGGTTCGGATCGAGGAAGGCGTCCATGCGCCGCAGCCGGCGCCGCACGGATTCGCTGGATTCGTAGAGGCATTGCTCGACGAGGCGTGCGCTGCCCGGCTCGAGCGAGCGCATCAACCGCGCGTGCACGTCGGAGCCGTCGGGGCCGTACGCGTACACCTCCAGCGCGACCAATGCGCGCACGAAGGCCTGCGCATCGCGCAACGCGGCACGCACCTGCGCGGGCTCCAAGGCGATGGGGAGCACGAAAGGACGGTCCAAGGTCAGACGCGCTTCACCGGCCGGGGGCGGCTCGTAGAATGCACGGACGAGCCGCGCACGGGCGTCGGGTGTCATGCGGCACGCCGCCTCGAACAGCAGCTCGCAGGTCAAATCCATTGCGCGTTCTGCCAGGTGCGAAAGCGGTGCCCGATGCCCCGCGCGACGGCGGTGCGAAAGACGCGATGGGCGACGAGGACGTCCTCGAAAGCAAGCCCCACCGGGGAAAAGAAGATGCTCTCTTGGTCCGAGCGCCGCCCCGGGGTGAGGCCCGCCAGAATGGGCCCGAGATCTTCCACGCGCGAGGCCGGCATCCGACCGCGCTCCACGGCGATGGCATGCGCCTGCACACCGCGACTCCGCACGTCCTCCCATCGGTCCGCCACGACGCGGTCCATGCGGATGACCAACTCGAGATCGACCTCGAATCCGCTGATGGAAAAGACGGTGACCCCGCGCGGGTCGACCCAGCGCTCGCGCACGATGGGCTCGTGATCCACGGAGACGCAGGTCACGATCATGTCTGCCCCGCGAACCGCTTCCTCGGCCGAATCCACGGCCTCGATGGTCAATCCCGTCCGCGCGCCCATCTCCTGGGCGAAGCGATGACGCGACGAACCACGGGCGTGCACGCGCACGCGTTTCAGCTCGGGCAGCGCGGCGCTGAGCCCGAGAAGTTGCGTGCGCATGTTGATCCCCGCCCCCACGAGCCCCAGCTCCCGCGTGTTGCGGCGCGCGAGCCGGCGCGCGGCCAGAAACGACACTGCCCCCGTCCGGGTCGCGCTGATGGCCTGTGCATCCATGACGCACATGGGCAGTTTCGTCTCTGGGTCGAAGAGCAGAATGAAGCCCGAAGCCCGCGGCAACCCCCGCTCCACATTGCCGGGCATGGAGCCCATGATCTTGCAACCGAGAACATCGCGTTCTCTTTGTTGGACCAGCGACGGCATGACATTGAAAAAGCCGGTTTCGCTTTCCGGCCTCCCAGGACAGGGTTGCAAGGAGGTCTTTTTGGGCAATTGCACCCGTCCCTCCAAGAGCAATTCGAAGCCCTCCTCGACGTCGTCCGCGGCCTTTCGCAGGTCCGCCCCGCCACAGGCCACGACATCCTCGAGAGATAGAAAAAGGACCGAGTCGGATAAGAGAGCGCGAAGGGGATCCATCCAGATTCCCACGTATTTGCCTGCGCCGGCCAATCGAGCAAGAAAATAACTCCGAAATGGGTGCGCAAGGCCCTATCTAGTCCGACGAGTCCATGTCTTCCATTCCCCTTCCCTGGGTAGGCGCACTTCTCGTTTTGTTGTCCAATGTTTGCTTTGGCACGACCGGCCCGGCCGCCAAAGCGGTGATTGGCGTGGGATTGTCGCCGTTTCAGGTCGTACAGCTTCGATTGATGGGCACATCGGTCACGCTGCTGCTGATTGCATTGGTGCGTGACCCCAAATCGCTGCGCATCACCCGCAAAGGCATTCCCTTTTTGCTCGGGTACGGGCTGCTCGGATTCTTTGGCATCCAATTGCTCTACTTTATTGCGCTGGCGCGCCTGCCGGTGGGGGTCGCGCTTTTGCTGGAGTACATGGCTGTCGTGCTCGTTGCCCTCTGGGCGCGCTTCGTCCAAAAACGCACCCTTGCGCCGACGACGTGGATGGGCATCGCCCTCGCGGTGGTCGGCGTCGCCCTCATCGAGCAGGTGTGGCGCGGTCCCGTGCTCGATGTGGTGGGCGCCATCGCGGGATTCGGCGCGGCCGTTTGCTTGGCGGCCTATTTCCTCATGGGCGAGCGCGGCATCGGCGGGCGCTCGCCCCTCGCCTTGGCCGCGTTGGGCAGCACCGTCGGTGCGCTCGCGTGCATCGTCTTGTCGCCGCCTTGGACCTTGCCCCTGGCACGCCTTGGCGAGACGGCGCCGCTTGGACCTTTGGCGGCGCCGGCGTGGATGGCCATGGCGTACGTCATCCTGGTGGGGACCGTCGCCGCGTACCTCACGGGCATCGCGGCGTTGCGTTACCTCGCCTCGCCCGTGGCGGGCGTGATGAGCACCTTCGAGATCGTGGTCGCCTCCACCGTCGCCTGGCTGCTCTTGGGTGAAAAACTGAGCGCCATCGAGCTCACCGGCGCGGCGACGCTCTTCATGGGCGTCGTCCTCGCGCAAGTGGGAAATCTGAGAAAGGCAGCTAGCGCTTCGCCTTCTTCCAGACCACGTCCGTCCCCCGACGGCGCTGTCTCATCTCCGCAGTAGCGCCTGCATCGTCGGGCATGAACACCCACCGATCCGTGCTTCCGCGCACGAAGAAGATGCCATCGCCCTCGGCAAAGAGGGGCACCGCTGGCTTGCCCTCGCGGAGCAGCGAGAGATGGTCGCCATCGCGCTTGATGGAGATGGTGGCCCCGGTCACCGCATAGTCACCGACGAACGCATCGAGGCGCGTCGGCGACAACTTCGCCACCACGGGATCCGCCGAAACGCCGACGACGCTGGACGCGAGGAGCTCCCAGCGATTCTGGCGAAGGCGCCACGTATCCGTGATGACGAAGCCGGTGGTGATCTTCTGGCCGAAAATCTCCTCCATCTCTTCGTCCTCGTGAACGATGACCGCGTGATCGCTCGACATGCGCACGGTGGACTTCTTGATGCGCAAGGTGCCATGCGCGTACGGCGGGAGCGGCTTCAACTCGTTGAGGAACTCCTCCCGGGTGAACGTCTTGCCATTCTCGTCGGTGTAGACGGCCTTGGGCGCCAGGTAGTGGTCCCACACTTCTTTCTTGCCCGGCGCGATGGCATCGAGCAGCTCCTGCGTGAGCTGGACCAAGTCGTCCCCGCCGCTCCCCCGAATCGGGGACACCGGCCCCTGTTGGGCACCGCATCCTGCGGACAACACCGCGAGCGCACATACATGGGCAAACATCCGCGCAGATGCCGATAGGCCGGGAAAGGTCATGATCCCTTTATAGGAGGCACTTTGACTTTGTAGAAGCCGCTTCGGGTGCGAACCACATGTGTGGGGTCTTCGGACAAATCGATGTGGAACGGACTCCGCCGTGTCCGTCCATGATTGATTCAATTTTTCACCCATGTCACAGATGGGATTGGCTCCACTGTTGAGGCCAGTGGCGCCGGAGAAACAAACAGAGGCCCCGCGCTTTCCACCCGCGCTCTCGGAGGTACTCATGAACGGTTCACTGCGTCGCCGCGGATTCGTTTCGCTCGCGTTGGTTTCGCTCGCCCTCGCGGCATGCTCCAGCAACGAGCGCCATGACGGCACCCGCTCGTCGTCGGCGGCGTTGGCCCATTCGGCATCGCTCGATCCGCGGCTGGCCAACGCGCTCGCGGGCGCGTTGCCCTCGACGAAGTTCGACGTGGTGGTGGGCTACGACGCCCCCGCCACGGGACTCTCCACGCTGACCGGTGCCCTCGAGGGGCTCGGTCTCGGCGTTCTGCAGTTTCCCCATTTGCATGCCGTCGCCTTGCGCGCGACGGCGGCGCAAATCGCAGGCGTGCGCGCCCTACCCGGCGTGCGCTCGGTGTACCTCAATCGGCCGCTGAAGTACCTGCTGAATCAAAGTGTGCCGGGCACGCGTGCGGACCAAGTCGTCGCCACCGGGGTGACCGGTGCGGGGGTCGGCGTGGCGGTGCTCGATTCGGGCGTGGACGCCCTGCGGCCGGATCTTGCGTATCCATCGCACACCGTTCAGAACGTGAAAATCGTCGCGGACGTGAACGACATTCTCGCGGGCATCGCGCCGCCCACGCCCGTGGGTGCGCTGGCGCTCGAGAACCTTCCCGACACGGATACGACGACGGGCCATGGCACGCACTGCGCCGGCATCATCGGCGGACTGGGGACGCAGTCCGGTGGCAAGTACAAAGGGGTGGCCCCCGGCGCGAACCTGATTGGCCTTGGCGTCGGCGACGGGATCAACATCCTTTGGACCCTGGCCGGCTTCGATTGGATCCTCGCGCACAAGGACCAGTACGACATTCGCATCGTGTCGAATTCGTGGGGGAGCGAGGGCACCTACGACGAGAACGACCCGATCAACCAGGCGACGAAAAAGGTGCATGATGCAGGCATCGCGGTGGTCTTCGCCGGAGGCAACTCGGGGCCGGGTGCGAATACGATCAACCCGTACAGCGTCGCGCCGTGGGTCCTCGGCGTGGCCGCCGGGTGCAAGCTCGATCCGAACAACGATACGCCGACGTGCCTTCGGGCGGGCGACAAGCTGGTCGCGGACTTCTCCTCACGCGGGACGCCGGACAGCGACCTGTTGCACCCCGACGTGACCGCCCCGGGTGTCGACATCGTCTCCGACCGCGCCCTCACCGGCACGGTGCTCAACGTGCTCGATGCCCAGAGCGATCTCTCGAAGTGCAACATCGCCAGGGGCGATCTCCTGGGCTACACGTGCGCCTCGGGCACCTCGATGGCCACCCCCCACGTGGCGGGCATTCTGGCGCTGCTGGTCGAAGCCACCGGCGGCAAAATCACGCCGGATCAGGCCTACGAGAGCATCGTCAACACCGCGCGCCCGCTCGCGGGCTATGCCACCTTCGAAGCGGGCGCGGGGTACGTCGACGCCAAAGCGGCGGTCGACTACGCCAAGTCCCACTTCGCCCAAGACGCGGGCGCAGAATAGAGAGAGAAATTCACAGGAAGACGGGAAGACGGGAAGTTTTTTGAGTTTTCAATCAGCCAACGGCCGAACTGAAAACCCCAAAATGCGCTCCGCGCCGTCAGCGCCGTAAGTCCTTCCCGTCTTCCCGTCTTCCTGTGAATTCTCCCTCTTCTAAGGGTCTACCACGTCGAGATCGACGTCGACGAAGTCGGGGTACTTCAAGCCGGTGCCCGTGTTGAACAGGACCACGGTTTCGCTCCAGCGAAGCACACCGCGCGCGTAGAGCTTCTTCGCGGCCGCCCACGTGGCGGCGCCCTCGGGGGCGGCGAAGATGCCCTCGCGCGCGGCGATCTCGCGCAGCGCGGCGGAGATTTCGTCTTCGCTCACCGCGACGGCGGTGCCGCCCGAGTCGCGGATGGCCTTGAGAATGAGGTAGTCCGCGACGGCGCCGGGAACGCGCAGGCCCGCGGCGCGCGTGGTGGCATTTTGCACGGGGGGCGCGTGATCGAGCCCCTGTTCGAAGGCTCGCACGATGGGCGCGCAGCCCTCGGCTTGCACGCTGATCATGCGCGGGCGCTTCGACCCGATCAGGCCCATGGCCTCGAGCTCGTCCCACGCCTTCCACATGCCCACGATGCCGGTGCCGCCGCCGGTCGGGTACACGACGACGTCGGGCAGTGACCAGCCGAATTGCTCGGCGAGCTCGAGCCCCATCGTCTTCTTGCCCTCGGCCCGGTACGGCTCCTTGAGGGTCGACACGTCGAACCAGCCTTCCGCGTCGGCACGCTTGCGCACGATGCCTGCACAATCGCTGATGAGTCCCCGCACCAAGGTGACGTGCGCCCCGTACACGACGCACTCTTTCTGATTGAGCAGCGGTGTATCCACCGGCATGAACGCATGCACGCGCATCCCCGCGCGCGCACCGTACGCCGCGAGCGCCGACGCGGCATTGCCCGCCGAGGGAATGGCCACCACCTCGACGCCGAGCTCGTGAGCACGCGAAACCGCCGCCGAGATGCCGCGCGCCTTGAACGAGCCCGTGGGGCAGAGCCCCTCCTCCTTGATGTAGATGTTCTCGCCGAGCTTCGGTGTGGGAAGGAGCGGTGTGTCCCCTTCCCCGAGCGACACGATGTGATGCGGTCCGCGCACCGGCATGATCTCGTGCCAACGCCACATGCCACGCGGCCGCTGGGCCAGCGCTTCCTTCGTCATGGTGAGGCGCGCCTTCTCGAGATCGTAGCGGGCAAAGAGAACCTTGCCGCAATCGGGGCAGAGCCGCATCACCCGATCCGCGTCGTGATGCTTCTTGCACGCCGTGCATTCCAGGTGGGTCAAATGCGAGACATGCGATGGATTGCGTCGGCTTTTCGCAGCGGGCGTCGTATCGTCGGACATTTCTAGAAGAAGACTAGTAAGAAACTTTCCCGCGGGAAGGTCGAACCTCTGATTAACTCGTCGGTACGAGCTTTTCCGACACGAGGGGAGACTTCTTTCGATGATCGCCTACCGCTTGCCCATGCGTGTGCTTCTTGCTGCCGCCCTTCTCACAGCCGCCGGCGGCTGCTCTTCGTCGGATGACGACGGACCTTCGGGTCCGGCCGACATCCCGCAGTTCAACGCCTTCAAGGATTTGACCGAGGCGCCACTTCCCATTCAGACCGCGGCGCAAGCCGTGGTGCGCATCCAGACCGCGGGCTCCTACGCCACCGGCTCGTTCATCTCGGCCGAAGGCCTCTTGCTCACGAACAACCACGTGCTCGGCGTCGACATCTGCGCGAAGGAGGGATGCTACGCGCGCATCACGCGCATGCACCAGCTCGGGGTGAATCCGCCGGGCTCGTCGGAGTCGATCTTCGTGGAGCCGCAGCACGTCGACGTCGGGCTCGACATGGCCGTTTTGCAGGCATACGCCGTCGACTCGAACGGCAAGCGCACCTCGCAGCGACTCGCCACGCCGCAGTTCTTGAACCGGGTCCCGCGCGATTCCGCTTCGCTCGTGGGCACGCACGTGAACGTGGTGGGGCACCCCGAGGGAAAACTCAAGAAATGGACGTCGGGTGACGTTGCCCAGGCCAATGGCACCTGGTTCAAGAGCACCGCGTTCATTTTGCCCGGCAACAGCGGCTCGCCGCTGCTCGATGACGCGGGGAACATCGTCGGGCTGCTGCACCGCGGCCCCACCGCGCAAGATCTGGTGACGAAGACCGGCATCAACGTGTACTCGATCGGCACGTCGTCGGCGGCCATCGAGGCCGCCATGAATGCGCCGCTGCCGGCAGCCGCCCGTTCGCTAACCACCGCGGCCACGGCGGACGACATCGTCGAGCACCAGGCGGTGTACCTCAATGGGCACGTTTCCACGGTGCAGGTCATCACCGAGCCCCCCGCCACGCCGCCGCAGTCCGCGCCGAAGGACGTGCTCTCGTTGCTCGGCGCTGCCTGCGACAAAGGGCTCGACCGCACCGATTTCGATTCGCCCGACGATCTGGCCGCCGCCGTGCAACCTTGCTACGACGCGCTCGATTGGATCACCTGCTCGTCGGAGACGCCCGCGGCCGACTACCAAAGCTGCCCCAAGGACGAGACGAAGGCCGCGTGGACTACGCGCTTTCAGCGCACCTTCGACGCGTTCCGGGCGATGAACGGACAGCTTTTCCTGGACATGCTCACCTACGCACCGGCGTCGCTCCAAACGAGCGCGTCGGAGGCCAGCAGCCTCGCGCGGAACAACCTACAGAGCGTGCTCGCGCAAACGAATCCGCCGCTCGACTTCTCCTTGTCGACGTACCTGGCCATCTACGGCATCCAGGACTACGCGGGTACCAACCTGGCCGACTACACGCGCAACTACACCCGGGCCGTGCACTACGAGCTGGCCATCAACAGCATCGCACTCACGGCCCTCTGGCTCAATCGCGGCAATGCCTTGAGCACCGACGAGACGAAGAACCTCCTCGCGCGGCTCGCGGGAGATGAAAAGGCGAGCTTGGGGCAGAAGCTGTACCTCGAGGAGATTCGGTACAACTCGGGCCTACTCACGAAGTAAACGCGCCTCCCAGAAGAGAATGAACAGGGAGGGGGAGGCGGGGAGGGATATGGCACAAATCCCAGCGCGCACCGAAGCTGGTTTGGGTTTTCAGTTTGGCTCACGAAGCCAACTGAAAACAAAAAAAAGCCTTGGCACTCGGTGGGATTCGCGTTGTTTCCCTCCCCGCCTCCCCCCCTCCCTGTAAAATTTCTCTTAGCCGAGACTGTGGTACTCGGGAATGTAGGCGTGGGCGCGAATGAGCCCCTCCAAGTCATCGGGCCGCGGCATCTTCGTCAGCCCCCGCGCGTAAATCACCTCGGCCACGCGCGTTGCGGCGAGCAGCTCCGTCCGTAGCAACTCCGATTGCGGCGGGTAAATCAACCCCACGTCGAGGTCCGACTGCATCACCTGCTCGGCCACGCCGCGGGCGGCGGCGATGAACATCTCGTCGGTGACCCGCGTGGCCTGCGTTGCGTAGACGGCCATGCCGATGGCCGGGAAGATGTACACGTTGTTCCCCTGGCCCGGCACGAACGTCTTGTCGCCGTAGCGCACGGGCGGGAACGGACTCCCGCTCGCGAACACCGCACGGCCTTGCGACCATTGGTACGCTTCTTCAGCGGTGCATTCCGAGCGAGACGTCGGATTGGAATACGGAAAGATGATCGGCCGCTCGTTCACCCGGGCCATCGCCTCGATCACGCGACGATCGAACGCGCGCGCCACCGTACTCACGCCCACGATGGCCGTCGGCTTGAACATCTCGATGGCATCGGCAAAATCCTTGATGGCCGGAAGCTCGTGCGCGTACGGCTTCTGGAACTCGTGCAGATCCGTGCGCGTCGATTCGATGAGCCCGTGGATGTCGAACAGCGCAATCTGCGAGCGCGCCTGCGCCAACGTCAGCCCCTCGAGCACCATGGCCTGCGTGAGCAATCCGGCAATGCCCAACCCGGCCGACCCGGCGCCGAGGAAGAGCACACGCTGCTGCGAAAGCGGCTTGCCTGTGATGCGCGTGGCACCCATCAGACCGGCCAGCGCCACGGCCGCCGTCCCCTGGATGTCGTCGTTGAAGCAGCACACGCGATCGCGGTAGCGCTCGAGCAGCCGCATCGCATCCACGCCCGCCCAATCTTCGAATTGGATGCAGCAGCGCGGAAAGACTTCCTGCACCGCCTCCACGAACTCCTCCACGAACTCGTCGAGCTCCGCGGCCGAAGGACGCGGGCGACGCAACCCGAGGTACAGCGGATCGTTCAGCAACTTCGAATTGTCGGTCCCGAGGTCGATGAGCACCGGCAAGGTGAACTCCGGCGGCACACCTCCGCACGCCGTGTAGAGCGCCAACTTGCCGATGGGAATGGCCATGCCGTTCGCCCCGAGATCGCCCAAGCCCAAGATGCGGTTGCCGTTGGTGACCACGATGAAGCGCACGTCCGACACCGGCCAATTGCGCAGAATCTCCCGCACACGCCCCTTGTGGTTGATTCCGACGTAAAGCCCCTTGGTCCGGCGCATGATGAGGCCGTAGCGCTCGCACGCCTCGCCCACCGTGGGCGTGTACACCAGGGGCAGAAGCTCCGCGGGCGCCTGACGGAGAACCCTGTAGAAGAGTGTCTCGTTGGTGTCCTGCAGGCTGGATAAATAGATGTACTTGCCGAGATTGCTATTCTTCTCGGCGAGCTGCGTGAACGCCCGGCGCACCTGCGTCTCGAGCGTGTCGACACCGTCGGGCAAAAGCCCCAGCAAGCCCAGCGACTCGCGCTCTTCCTCGGTAAAAGCCGTTCCTTTGTTGAACCGAGGATCGCGAAGTAGCGGGGCGCCGCGCAATGGAAACGTCATGTCGAGGTCCTAGTCGCGTTGATACCGATTCGACAAGTTCAAACCAGGTCAGAAATGCGCGCCGTGGCCTTCAAACCGGCCCCCGTGAGCACCAACACCGTGCTCTCGTCCGGACGAATGGCGCCCGCAGCCAACAATTTCACGAACGCCGAAGCCGCCTGCGCGCTCGTCGGCTCCACGTAGAGCCCCATTCTAGCCAGCTCGAGCGTGGCTGCCGCAATTTCCGCCTCGGTCGACGTCACCGCGCCCCCGCCACTGCGCTCCAGCGCCGCGCGCACCTCCGCAAGCCGAATCGGCTGCGCGATCGCCGTTCCCTCGGCCATGGTCGGCAGAATCGGCCAATCCTGCCCGAGCAGGCTCGCCGCGATGGGCGCACAATGAACCGGTTGGGCGGCAAACAGCCGCGGCAACCGCTCGATTTGCCCGGCGCGCAGCAATTCTGAAAAGCCAATATCGCAACCGAGGACGTTCGACCCTGCGCCGCACGGAATGATGACGTTGTCCGGCGCGCGGAACCCCAGGTCCTCCCAAAGCTCGTACGCGAGCGTCTTCGTCCCCTCGAGGAAGAACGGATGCCAATTGTGGCTCGCGTAAAATACGGTTTCCGACTTGGCGACCGCAGCGTCCGCGGTGTCCTGCCGCGTGCCCGGAACGAGCTCCACGCTGGCACCGTGCGCCTTCATTTGCACCGTCTTCGCGGGGCTGGTCGAGGCGGGGGCGAGAATGGTCGCGCGCAGGCCTCCCGCGGCCGCGTACGCGGAAATCGCCGCACCGCCATTGCCGGAGCTGTCCTCCAATACCGCATCGATGCCTTGTGCGCGCAGGGCCGACAACATCACCGAGGCACCGCGATCCTTGAAGCTGCTCGTGGGATTGAACCACTCACACTTCGCGTACACCTTCACGCCGGAGAGCGTGCGCGGAACCAGCGGCGTGCAGCCTTCCCCGAGCGTAATCGGGTCGTTCACGGGCAAAGCGAACGCAGCGCGGTAACGCCAAAGGCTGCGTGTCGCCGTATGCACGTCGGCGCGCGTGAGGCCCGATTGGGGCGTAAGGAGCAGCGGCGCGCGGTCGGGCCCGCACCAACGCGGCACGTCAAGAGCAAACGTATCCCCCGTCTGCGGATTGAGATATCGGGCGGTCATGGTCTTTGGGCACCTTGTCTATCGCACGATCGACGGGCTAGATAGCGGGCGTGCATCATCATCGTATTCTCGGCGTTTTCATCCTTGGTGCCATCGCGTGCGGCTCGAGTGAGCCGCCCCCGCCCGACGTGCCGTCGCCCACGATGGCAACGCCGGAGTCCTCCGCACCATCGGGACAAACGAATATGTCCAGCATGACCGGCGCGCAGGGAAGCCCCGAGGACCAAGCCTTCCAACGCCTCGGCGAGCGCTTTCTCGCCCGCTACCTCGAGCTCTCCCCCGTCGAGTCGACGCGCTTGGGCGAGCATCGGTACGACGCACGCTGGACGGATTGGAGCGAGGCCGGGGAAGCCGCACGGAAGCAGTTTCTGGCGCAGACGCGCTCGGACCTGGACAAGATTCACCGCGAAGGCCTCTCGGTGCAAAACCGCATCGACGCGGGCATCTTGCAGAACCAGCTCGACTTCGAGCAGTTCTCCTTCGACGAGATGCGCGAGACCATCGTCAACCCGGCGGCGTACACGGCGCTGCTCGGCGACGGGCTCGACCCGCTGCTGACCCGCGACTTCGCCCCGGTGGAGGAGCGCATGCAGAGCCTGCGCGGGCGGCTGCAGGGTGTTCCGAGTGTCGTCGCCGCGGCGAAAAAGCGCCTCGCGGGCACCTCGCGCGTGCACACCGAGACGGCCATCGAACAGAACCGAGGCCTCATCGCCCTCTGCAAATCGGGATTCTCGGAGCAACTCGCCAAAGTCTCCCCGAGCCTTCGCCGCGACGTCGAAGCAGCGGCCAAGACGGCCACGGCATCGCTCGAAGAGTTTCAAACGTTCCTCGAGAAGGACCTCTTGCCGCGCGCCACGGGCGACTTTCGCATCGGCAAGGCGCGCTTCGAGAAGAAGCTGCGCTTCACGCTCGACGACGATGTGGATCCCGACGCCATCGTGAAGGGCGCGCGTCAGCTGCTCGCCGACACGCAGAAGGAGATGCTCGACACCGTGCGTGAGCTGTGGCCCACGCTGTACGGCGTGCGCGCGGCCTTCGATGCCACCACGCCGCAGCAGCGCCGCGCCGTGATCAAGAAGGTCCTCGACGACCTCAGTACGGAGCGCTCCACGAATGCCACCATCGTGGCCGATGCGCAGAAGACCCTCGACGAGGCCACCGCCTTCGTGCGCGAGAAAAACCTGGTCGGGCTCTCCGACGAACCCTGCCACCTCATCGAGATGCCCGAGTACCGCCGCGGCGTATCCATCGCCTACTGCGATTCGTCCGGCCCCCTCGAGAAGAAGCAGGAGACGTTCTACGCGATCTCTCCCACGCCGGCGAATTGGCCCAAGAAGCGCGCGGAGTCGTTCTACCGCGAATACAACCGCAGCATGCTGGCCGACCTCACGGTGCACGAGGCGATGCCGGGGCACTACTTGGAGGCGATGCACACGAACCGCTTCAAGTCGAACGTGCGCGCGGTCTTCGCGAACGGCGCCTTCGTCGAAGGCTGGGCCGTGTACGGCGAATGGCTGATGGCCAAATACGGCTTCGGCGGCGCGAAGGTTCGTCTGATGCGGCAGAAAATGGTCCTGCGCCTCGCCTGCAACGCCATCATCGACCACGAGATCCACGCCGGCACGATGGATGAGAAGGCCGCGCTGGCGCTGATGATGAACGAGGGATTCCAGGAGGAGGGCGAGGCCGTCGCCAAGTGGAAGCGCGCACGCCTCAGCAGCGCGCAGCTCACCACATACTACTTCGGATTCACCAAGATGATGGAACTCCGGGCTATCGCCGAGAAACAGCCGGGCTTCACCGAGCGCACCTACCACGACCGGTTGCTCTCGTTCGGCGAACCGTCGTTCCGCCACCTGCGCGGTCTCATCGCCGCCAATTGAGTATTTTAGGATAAGCAAGAAGCAATGATCGATTATCTGGTCATCGGACACATCTGCTCGGACCTGCAACCCGACGGCTCCACCCGTCTCGGGGGAACGGGCCTCTTCGCGTCGCTCACCGCGCATCGTCTGGGCTTGCGCACCGCCGTGGTCACCGCGTGCGCCGACGACTTCGATCTATCGATTCTACCGGAGGGCCTGCTCGTGCTGCGGCAGACGTCTCCGGTGACGACCATCTTCGAGAATCGGTACGTGCCGGAGGGACGCGTCCAAACGGTGCACGCGCGCGCGGAGAGCATCGAGCTCGGGCCGAACGGCTCGGCGCTGCCGCCCGAGTGGCGCAAGGCGGGCATCGTTCATCTCGCGCCCATCATTCAAGAGGTCCCGAAGGACGGAGGCAACTCGTTCGAGGGTGCGCTGGTCGGCGCCACGCCCCAGGGCTGGCTGCGCACGATTCAGCCGTCCAAATGCGTGACGACCGATCCGGCCGCCTTGCTCGACCTGCCGTGGGTCGGTGGAGAGGTCGTCGTGCTCAGCGAGGAAGACGTCCAGCAGGACGAGTCGCTGGTGCGCGAGCTCGCGAAAAAGCTGCCCCAGGTCGTGCTCACGCGCGCCGAACGCGGGGCCACGGTGTTCCTGTCGGGCAAGGGTACGGACGTGGCCGCGTACCCTTCCGACGTGGTCGACCCCACGGGCGCCGGCGACGTCTTCGCCGCAGCGTTTTTCGCAGCGCTGCGCAAGCACGACGATCCGATCCATGCGGCACGCTGGGCCTGCGCCGCAGCGTCGTGCTCCCTCGAGGGATTCGGCGCCTCGGCGCTTCCCACGCCCGAAGACATTCACCGCCGCATGACCCGATGAGCCCGCGCTAGCGAAGCGCGCGCACCACCTCGCCGAAGGCCGCAGCGGCGCGGTCGAGCAACGGAAGCGACAAGGGCGCGGCCTCCGCAGGATCGGCCGAGGCAAAGGCGTCGGTGCGCTTCAAAAGATCCCAGTGCAGCGCCTCACCGGCTTCGTACAAGCCGCTCACGGCCAGGCGAAGCCGCAGGGCCTCGGGCGCATCCCCGAAGGCGACGCCGGGCAAGGTCGCAATGCCGTGCTTGTCGAGCAAGTAGCGCGCGAGCTCCAAGCCGCCGGGGACCCCCACCTGCGCGAGCTGCGCACGGAACGGGGCGAAGTCCGGGTACAGGTAAAACGCGCCCGCGGGCCGCGCGCACGCGATGCCGAGCTCCGTCAGCGCCTTGAAGAGACGCCCCGCGGTGTGCCCATGCAGGCGCGCCGAGCGCTTCACGTAGGTGGAGACCTCGTCGCTCGGGAGGAACGCGTTCACCGAGGCCACCTGCACCGGCATCGCCGCCGAGCTCCAAATTTCGCTGGCCAGCGCGCGCAGCGCCGAAAGGAGCGCCGTACCGGCCTCGCCTGCGGGAAACACGGCATAGCCCAGACGCCATCCGCCGGCGGAGAACGACTTGGACAAGCCCGCCGTCACGATGGTGCCCTCGGCATAGAACCGCGCCGGGGACACGTGCGGCACGATACCGTGCGCGAGCTCCGCGTAAATCTCGTCGCTGATGATGGTGACCCCGCGACGCCGCGCCCACCCGGCCAAGGCCTCCACGTCGGCGGCGGCGAACATGCCGCCCGTGGGGTTGCTCGGCGAATTGACGATGAGCACGCGCGGATTCGCGCCCTCCGCGATGGCCCCTTCCACCGCGACATCGAGCGCGGCCGGCGTGACCCGATGGTGATCGCGCTCGTCCGTCGCCACGGGCACCACGCGCCGTCCGGCCAGCACGATCTGCGGCGCATAGCTGACCCACGAGGGCGCTGGAACGAGCACGTCGCCCTCGAGAAGCTGCACCAACGCGTACAGGAGCGGCTTGCTCCCTGGCGCCACCGCGATGCGATCGGCCGTCGTGGCAATCCCGCGCTCGCGGCCGAGGTAATCGGCAATGGCCTGCCGGAGCGGCGCAATCCCGAGCACCGGACCATACGACGTGGCCGTGGCACTCTTGGCCAGCGCCTCCCGCAAGGCGGGAAGCAGCGGAAACGACGCTTCGCCGAAGCCGAGATGAATGACATCGCGCCCTTCGGCGCGCAACGCCTGCACGCGTTCGTTGATCTCGAGCGTGGCCGACGTCGCAACGCGGTGGGCCGTGGAGGCGAGGTGCAAGGAGCTCATCGACCCGTCACCCTAGAGCAACGCCCCTCGCTTCCGTACGACTTCTCGCCCCGGCGACTTCGTTTTTCCCGAGTTCAACTCAACGGAAATAAGATGGCGCGATCATCGGTTGGACCAGAAGATCTCGTCGGCTTTGACGAAGGCGCCAAGCGGAATCTTGTTCTCGGGCAGGTTCCACTGCGAGGCGTGCGCCATGATCGCCTGGCGTTTGAGCTCGGCTTGCTCCGGCGTCAACGCCACCCGCTCGTCCGGAGGCCAAGGAACGTCCGCGGGAAACGACTTTCCGCCCGCCGTGTGCTGCTCGTAGCGGCGCGTGGGTGTTGCGGCATGGGGCCACGGCCACTCATCGGCGGAGCCATGGCTATGCACGAGGAAGGTCCTGAACTCCCCCTGGTAGCCGGTCTGTGCCATGGCGGCTTTCACCAGATCGAACGTCGCCGCATGATCCGGATGGGCATCGGCGCCGTCGGCCACGTACACGCGCTCCGGCGCCGATTGCTGCAACACCTCGACGAAATCGCCGAGCACCGAATCGCGGTAGTACGGGGCTGCGCGGTCGTGCGCCCAGGAGTGGTAATCGGTGACGACCGGGCCGTACGTCGAGGAGCGGTGCGTGAAGAGTGACGTGACCATCGCATTGGATTTGGCCGTCGCCACGCGCGCCAGCACCCCGTCCGGGTACCCGAGAAACACGAGGTTCTCGGGAGGGACGCCCAACAGACCCTCGGCGGTGATCGCTTCCTGCTGACGGCTCTTCGCGAGCTCGAAATAGTCCGTCTCGGTCAACGAGTTCGGCTCTTTGCGAAGCATGGCCGACGCCGCCTCCGTGTACGCGTCACCGAGGGTCGAGAACACCACGCGCACTTGTTTGCCATCGGCGACGGCTTGCTGAATCACGCCCGCGCAGCCGAGAACGTCGTCATCGGGATGCGGCGAAAAGACCAGAATGTCCACGGGCGAGAGATGCCCCGGGGTAGAGACCGTTGCCGGTGACGCGAATACGAGCCTGGAACGAAAGCCGACGTACGCTCCCACCAAGAGCAGGGCGCCAGCTGCCCCGGCCAGGATCCAGCGCCGCGGAATGGTTATTTTCATGAAGGTTCTTGCACAGTGTCATACACCTGAACCGCCCTGGCCAGCGAGAACGTGGCGGAAGTGTTTGGGTTTATCCGGGGATGTCGAGTATCTCCGTACCTGGTGCGCCATGCCGCAACCTGAAATCCTTCAGCTCGGCCGAATCCTGCGAAAGGCTCCGAATAGGAGCCGTGGATGATGGCATTCGCAGGCGCCTGGGGGTTCCTGCCACTGGCGATCCCTGCGGCCGTCTTCCTGGCGATGCGCCTGGGTACCCTCGTTTTTCCGGATAACGCGACCCACCGCGCGGTCGGCGGCATGGTTCTGGCGGTCGCAGCGATGGTCGCCGGCGTACGCGTCCTGGGGGCCTTCAGCCTGGTGACGAGCACGACGCTTCTCCTGGCCCTTTTGGTTGCCGCTGCAGCGGCTGCGCTGGTCCAGCGCGAGCGACGGATCGCCTTCCCCCTTCACGGGGCGGTGACCCGGGACGTGCTCCCCCTTCTTCTTCTCGCAGGCGGAGCCCTCGGCGTGGCCGTCCTCGCCGCGCGATGGCTGCCGATCTGGCATTGGGACTCGGCGGGCTACCACCTGCCCTTCGTCAACTTCTTCCTCGGCGCACACGGGCAACGCGGGGTGCCGCCCGACATTCCGTACCTGTCGACGTACCCGCACAACACCGAGATGCTCTACGTCGCGTTGCGGGCCATGCTGCCGGACGATCGCCTCGTGGATCTCGGAGAGATCCCGCTTGGCATCATGGGAAGCGTGATCACGGCCGCGATCGCACGGCAATGTGGCGCCGAGCGACCGGAAGCCATCGCCGCGGGCTGCGCGTGGCTCCTCGTTCCCGTCACGTTCATGCAGCTGCCCACGAACTACGTCGACATCGGCAGCGCGGCGTTTCTGCTTGCGGCCGTCTACTTCGTGCTCACGCCACCGACGGTCCGCACGGTGCTCGTGGCCGGGATCGCCCTCGGACTCTTTCTCGGATCGAAGCCGAACGCCCCCTCCGGGACCGTGCTGCTCTTGCTGATTCTCGGTGTGCGTTGTCTGCGGGCTCGCCTCGTGGGACCTGTCGTGGTCGCGGGCATCGTCACCCTGCTGCTGGGCGCCGAGTCGTACGTTCAGAACGTGATCCTGCACGGAAATCCGGTCTGGCCGGTGAAGATCGGGATCGGGCCGTGGCACTTCCCGGGACTCATCACCATCGACCAAGTGCTGGCCACGGCGCCTGCGCTTCCACGCGCACACGGCCCGTTCCTCCTGCGGACCCTGCACTCGTGGGGCACCCTCTGGGGTGTCACCATGGCCTTCGACATGCGCATGGGAGGGCTCGGTCCGGTGTTTCTCCTGTGCTTGCCGCTTGCGGTGATCACGCTGGTGCAGCGACGGAACGCCGCGCTGGTCGTCGCCACCTTCGCGACCCTCCTGTCGCCCGAACCGGCGTGGGCCCGTTTCGTTCTTGGCTTCGTCGCCATGGTGTTCGCCCTGGCGACGCCGCAGATCGCGCGCCTGCGCGACTACGCGCAACGGCGCGGATGGAGATGGGCACCGCACACGCGCACCGTGGTGTTGAGCGCGGTTACCCTGATGTGCCTCTGGCAGCTCACCACCGCGTGGCCAGCCCTGATTGGTGAGGGGCCACCTCTTTTTGCTTACGCCAACATGACCGACGACGAGCGAATGCGTGCCGTCGGTCCGGATGGTCCGCCGCTCCGGTACATCGAAGCGCGCAAGCGCATACGCAACGACGAAACCTTTGCGTTCGACCTCGCCGATGAACTGCCTTATTTCGGGTGGGACACCAACCTCCGGTACCGGGGCGTTGCGATTCCCCGCAATTTGACCTACGACCAGGTGCCGGACTTTCTCCAACGCGAGAACGTTCGCATTTTTGTCGCAGGAAACGACACGCCGACGGGTCGATGGGCCATGGCCCACCCGGACCAATTCGCCGTGGTGTTTCCCTGCCGTTGGGAGTCATGTTCGGCGTACGAAAGATTCTGAGCGCCTCGATAGCAGTCACGTTTCTGCTGTTCATCGCGTTAACTGCCGTCGCGGCCCCTGCCGCTCCGGATGCGGGTGTCGTTTCGTGCGCCGCCGTCGAGCAACGTTTGAGCGAAGCCCAGCGCACGCTCGAGGCGTGCGAGCGCCGTCAGAAGTCCTCGGAGAGTGACAAGGCCGCGTGCACGGAGGAGCTGTCCTCGACGTCGAACAAGCTGGATGACGTTCAGGCCAGCGAGAAAGCCTGCCGGACGTCGAAGGACAGCCTGTGCTCGGAGGCGGCCAGTTTCGCGCGTCAGCTGCTCGACGGACGCGTGGCCAACGTAGGTTCGTGCGTCCCAAGCAAGGAGCAAGGCCAGCTGGCCGCGCTGCTGCGTGGCTGGGAAAACTCCACCAACGCCCTCAATCAAATCGCGGCCTTCGGGGCCGGCGAAAGCGACACGCTCCCGACGCTCTTCGGGTCGACCACCCCCGAGCGTGCGGTCGAGCGCTTGCTCGGCAAGGGACGGCGCGAGCCCGCGTTCTACCGGCGTTTGCTCACCGAGGCCGTACGCCTCGCGGCGCCGCAATCATGGCAAGGCATTCGAAGCGGCGGACCGGCGACCATCGATGCCTGGTTTGCGTCGACGGCGCCGCTCGATCCGAAGCTCGTCGAAGAAGTCGACCGCGCGCACGCCACGCCCAACGGCCAAGGTGCTCCGCCGGTGTCGGCGGCACTTCGCTTGGTGCAGTCGTACCTGTTCATCGCGCATTGCGCGGACGAAGCGCCCACGCCAGCATGCACGCGCGCCAAACAACTGCAGCAGCTCTTCGAGTCGACGGGCCCCCTGCTCGTGCGGCGCCGCATCGAGGAGATCTGGGCCACCGAATGCCATGACGCCGGCCCGGACCGGGTCCTCACCTGGGTTGCCGATTTTCCGACGCCGCACATCACCGCGCGCACCACGGATTACTCCGAGGTGGCGGCGGCGGCCCAAACGAAGCTCTTCACCTGCTACTTGGAGGACGCGGGCGCGGAAGCATCGTTCCGCACCTGGCTCGAGGCGAAGCTGCCGAGCCCCAAGCGCCTGACCGCGCGAACCCTCGCGCGCATCGACGACATCCGGTCACGCGCGCGGGATGGCACGCCGGCCGACACGTGCGGCCGTGCGGTGCGAGCGATGCAGGATTACGCCATGCCCTCGGCATGCACCGCACCGCCGAACGAGATCCTCGCCCCCGTCGAGCGGTGGTCGAAGCTCGCCTCGAACACGGGGGATACCGGGGACGACGTTTCGCTGCAGGTTTGCTCGATGTACGCGCGGCTGCTGTGGGAAGGCCGAGCGGCGACCCTTCCGGGCTCGTTCGAGCGGCCTCCGTCGGCGGACGAGATGGTGATCGTGGATGTGCGCGTCCCCGAAACGGCGTTCGCCCGGCTCCGGCGCGCGTGCCAGGACCGACACGGCGAGGGCGACTCTGTCGAGGTAAGCCTTCACCAACTGTCGCAAATCGCACTTGGCTTCGGCGAACCGCCGGCAGGCTCGCCCTGGCGCGTCGATCCGGCCACCAACGTGCCCATCGAGAAGGTCCGCTTTTCTCAGTCGACGCGGCTCGGTGCGTGGTTCAAACACTTTTTCTCGCGACAGACACCGTGCCAGGCGCTGGGCCTTCCGGATGCGCGGTGCCAGCAGTGCCAGGAGCTCCCGCGCGAGTCGTTTTACGATTGCCGGCTCGAGGCGGAGCTCGACGAAGCGTGGACCCACCGCGCCCGAACCAGCATCGGCTGGCTGGTGGCGCTGGTGCTCGGAGCGGCGCTGATCATTTGGGGCATCCGCTTCACCCGCGCCCGACGCGACTTCGCGACCTGGGCGGTGGCGGCCGGCGACCGTCTCGGCGCCTTGGGCCTGCCCTCGCGGCCGGATCCGATGCGCTACTTGCTTCCCTCGCACCACGACGTGCTGGTGGTCGATCTTCCGCGCGAGCCCGCGTGGGAGCCGTGGGGGACGCTCGCGTGCCTCGTGCGCGTCGACGAGCCGGCGAAGATTCAGGGGGACCACGTCAACCACGCCGTGGCGGTCAGCCATCGCGTGGGCGCCCGCGTGGTGTTCCTGCTGCATGAAGACGCAGCTTCGCTCGATCTGGCCGCCGTGCGCGCCATCCTCGACTGGGCGGCCAAAGGCGGACGGGCGATGCACGTGCTTCCTCTCGCCGTCTCGCGCCTCCAGTGGGCGCACAGTGCGAGCGACCTGCTCGAATTGGTGGAGGAGACATCGCTCCGCGGAAATCCGTTCGACATGCGGGGCCGCATCACGTCGTCGAGTCAGTTCTGGAACCGCGAACGCCTCGTATCGGGTCTTCTCGCGGAGACGCGCGCCGGGCGCTGGTCGCTGGTCACCGGCCTGCGGCGCTTCGGCAAGTCGTCCTTGTCGCTCGAGGTCGCGCGGCGCTTGACCGGCCCTTCGGCGTACGTGGACCTGGCGGGCTTCCACCACGAGTTTGCCTTCAAGGACGATCCTGCGCACGCGGTGAACGCGGTGCTTCGTTCCCTGTGCGCCCGCTTGGTCGACTCTGCGCGCGCGTTGTATCCGGCGGCGAACATCCCCGAGGCCCCCACCGACGAGATCGACGCGGCGGCCCTCACCCGGTGGATCCGCGATCTCTCGGCAGAGTGCTCGCCGTACGCGGACGGACGCTCGCCCCCCATTCTGCTCATCCTCGACGAGATCGAGCAGGTTCTCGCGGTCGGCCCGGATCGGCTCGGCCACGTGCTCGACGCGCTGGCCATTCTTCTCGGGCGCCTTCGCAACGCCGTGGGCGATGCCCCGCGCACCGGTGGGGGCTCGACGGTCGGCATTCTTCTCTGCTCGGCGCTGCACCCGTTGCTTTGGGCGCCGCTCCGCACCTTGGGCAAGCAGTCGATGATCGGCGCGTTCCCCGCGGTTTGCGTGCCGCACCTTTCACCCGATGCGGCGGCGCAGATGATGCGCGGCCTGGGCGCCCGGCAAGGGATTCGCTTCAACGACGAGGCCCTCGATTTCATCGTGCGCCAGGCGCAGGGCGTTCCGCTCTTGCTTCGCCGCATCGGTACGTCGGTCCTCGAGCTGTACGACAGCGATCACGCGCGACAAGGCGGCCTCGGGGCAGTGCAAATCGGCATCGAGGGCGCGCGCGAGGCGGTGACCCGCGAGGAACGCGAGGGCGCACCGCTGCGGGTGTGGGTCGAGTCCGAAATTGCCGAATCGCTCGGCCCCGCGGGCGCCATGCTCCGCAAGCTCGCGAGCGGCGGCCCCATCGACGTGCCGCAACTTCAAGGCATCGCCGAACGCCACGTCATGTCCCAGTTTGCCTCGAGCGGGCTCACGAGCCACTTGCCCGAGGAAGAACTGCGCCGGCGCGCCCAGGAAGCCGCAAGCGTCATGGTCCGGCTCCTCGGCGAGACAGGCTTGGTGGATCCCATCGGCGACCTCACCGCCCCCGAGGCCTACGAGCTCCCCGACGGCTGCATCCGCCGCGTGCTCCGCCTCGCCTCCCAATCCCCCCGCCCCGAATCCGTCGCTCCCCCGGCCCCGTAGTCGAGCTGTGACGGAAAGGGACCTCCTGCACCAATTCTCGGCAGGAGGTCCCGATGCGACGCCCCCTCATTCTCACCTTTGCGCTGGCCCTGGCCGGCGTTGGCGCATGCTCTTCTGAAAAAGAGTCTTCCGGCCCGCGCTCCGAATTGGATGCCAAGCAACACCAAAACGAAATGGCCGATGCCGCCTGCGAAGACTCTGGTTCACCCGACGCGGGCCCCTTCGATGGCGGCGGAGCACCCGACGCGGCCGAGGACGCGCGCAGCCCAGGCGAGGAAGGCGATCCTTGCATCGTCAAATCGGACTGCGCCTACGGGTTATGGTGCAAGAAGCCCGATGGCGCCTGCGACGGCCCCGGAACGTGCAAATTTCAACGGCACTACGAGGCCACTTGGGACGGGAGTACGGTGTGCGGTTGCGATGGGCGGACGTACACGGCATACGCCGACGCCGAGGACAGCGAGGTCAACATTGCCTCCTCTGGCTTCTGTCCTGACACACCGACCTGCAACGACGGCGAAAGCTGCCAGGAGGGCTTCTGCAAAAGGAGTGGTTGCAGCGGGCCGGGAAGATGCGTCGTACGAGCTTTCAGCATCTGCCCGAAATTCGTCCCGTACTACTGCACCTGCGGCGGATCGGTGACCACCGAGTGCGGCGCATATTCGTCGGGAGAGAACCTCGACTACTCGACGGATCCCTCCCGGAACTGCGAACCCTACCCCTAACTAGCGCGTGCCCCAGCGCTCATCGCGCACTGTGATGAGCGCCCAGGGGAGGATCCACTGGAGCAAGCACACGCTGAAGAGGGCGTAGGCGAGGCCGTAGATGAAGCGGAAGCTTCGCTCGATGCGGAGGTAATACGCGGCCGAGAAGAGAGCGGTGATGGCCAGCGCAATGCCACCGCGGAACAAGGTGGATAGGTCCTCCGTGAAGACCAGCGGCAGCTCGAGGATGCCCCACGCGAAAATCACGAGGCGCAGGTTCGACACGATGAAGTGCACGATCGGCAGGATCCGATTCCGCTCGCGGTAGCGGCTGAACATGAACTTCGCGAACGAAAACCCCTCGACGATGTAGCTGCGATCCCAGCGCACGAACATGCGCGAGAGCTGCTTGTACTTGGTCGGAGCCAAGGTATGGACCACCGCGGTTCGCTGGTAGACCGTATCGTAGCCTTGCCGGAGCACGATGTTGGTGAGCGCCTGATCTTCGCCGTGCCCCACGGGACGGCCGAGGAACTTCTGATTCGTCCACTCCGTCAGGTAGGGCAGAATGGCCTCCCGGCGAAACGCCGAGAGCGCACCCGGGCAGCACGCCACACAACGGTAGGTGGACTGCGCGGCGCGGGCGAAATCGAACGCCAGCGCGTACTGCACCTCGAGCATGCTGCTGATGAGGGACTCGGCGCGGTTGAGAACCGCCACGCGCCCGGCGACGCCGCCGATCTTCTCGTCACAGAGGAACGGCGCGACCATCTCGTGGATGGTCGTGGCCTCGATCTCGCTGTCCGAATCAATCGTGATGACGATCTCGCCCGAGGCGGCACGGAAGCCGGCTTCGAGCCCCGCACGCTTTCCGCGGTTCTGGATGAAGCGAACCAGCCGGACCAGGTCGGGGAACTCGCGGCGCAGCCGCTGCATGTGGAAAAACGTGTCGTCCCGCGAACCGTCGTCGACGACGATGATCTCGAGCAGGTCCTTGGGGTAGCTGCAGCGGGCGACGGAACGGATGCTGCGTTCCACCATCGGCCCCTCGTTGAAGGCCGGGATCACCACCGTAACCTTGGGCCAAACGGCGGCAGCGGGACGCTCGAAGGCGCTGTAGCGCATCCACAAAAGGCTCTGAAGCCCCGTGTAGATCGCCTGGACCAGCACGATGGCGCCAATGGGATGGCTGGCGCATGCAATAGCCCAGTCGCCCAGCGCGTTGAGACCACGCGAATGGAGTTGTCCGCTCCCCCACAGCATGAAGAGCACGCTGATGAAGGCGCCGATGAATGGGAGGGAGCCCAAAGAGGTGAATGCTAGGCGCTTGGCCAGAGACAGCACGCGGGTCATCGTAGGTTGAGTTCGCCCCCCGAAATTCCGTTTCGGACGATAGCGTGACCCCGGTTTGACGCAAGGCTCCTGCGCCCATTCAGGCGGCGTCCGCCGTTTCTACCGGGTGTAAAAATACGACACAAGCGGTTTCATCGTGCCGTATCTGGCGTTGAACCCATGTGGATCGAAGAACCTTCCCCACATGAGCTTTGAAAGTGAGCCTTCTATGGTTGAGCTTTGGCTATCTTCGCGCCCCATGGGCCGCGTCGTATGCTCCCAGGGATGAGGAGCTGGCCTTTCGTCCTTTGTGTTGCCATGGCGGGTTGCGTGGGCAACGAGAAGCCCGTCGATCAGCCGCAGACCTTCAACGGACAGGAAGGCTATCCACCGCAGCAGGACCCGGCGCCCGCACAGGGCCTGCCTCGCGCGCAGCCGCTCGTGCCCACGGCGAGTCCGCCGCCCGGCCCCGCGCCGAACGCCTCGGCTTCCTCGACCGCATCGGGGACGCCGGCGAATCCCCTGCCCGGTATCCCCGTCGATCCGACGCTGCTCGGTCAGATGTCCGCGGGCACGATGGCCATCCTCACGCCCGGCGGCGTGGCCAACGATCCCATCGAGGCGGGCATCAAGGCCTCGGCCACCCGCTCCGCCCCGAACATGCAGCCCGAAGGGCAGATGGCCAAGGACACGCTGCAGGAGAATGGGCATAAAGCCATGCTGGTCACGCTGACCGGCGGGAAGTGCTACGCCATCGTCGGGTTTTCGCCCTCGGGGCAGATTCGTAATTTGGATCTGCACCTGCTGGCGCCACCCTTTTACAACATACAAGTCGGGCGAGACGACACGGCAGACGGCACGCCGGTCATCGGCAAGGGCACGAATCCGACGTGCCCCATCACCCCATTTCCACTGCAATACAAACTCGACATTCATGCGCAAAAGGGCAGTGGCCCATTTGGCGTTCAGGTATTTTCACGACCCAAGTGACGATTCTTTGATCGAAAGCCAGGGTGTCGGGTGTCTTAGGCAACCATGAACCGATACCCACGGGTCCCCGCGAAGGCGTTGGCGGCGTTTTTCGCCGGCCTCCTCGCGCTCGTGCCGCTCGCGTGCGGAGACGACCCTCCGACCAAGGACACGCGCTCGTGCGCGGGTATGGCATTCGTGGGGACGCAGCGCGACACGCTCGAGTGCTACGAGAGCATCCAGTGGAGTAACACGCCGCCATGGGACGCGGGCTTCGACGCGGCCCCGGAGCCGCGCACCCAGGTGAACATAAGCTACTCGGGATCGGGCGAGTACCAGTCCGATTTCGTGACCTTGCGCCTTCGCGGCCTGCCCGAACGAAACGTGTGGAACGACTTCGACGATCGCGCCCGGATGAAGAGCGTGCGCATCGTTCTGCCGAACGGCATTTGGTTCACCGATCCCCCGGGCAGCTCGGCAGAGTATTCGACGCAGACGCTCGATCCGGCACGGGAGGCCACGGGCATTGGCCGCATCGGTTTCAGTGAGATTCTCACCGAAGAGCAATTGCGCGCGCGAATGGCGGAACGAAATAACCAGTACCCGAGTTCTTATTACTACTTCTATGACAGCCCGACCCACGGCCGTCTCGAAATGCGGCTAACGCCGAAAGATCGTTCGATACCGGAGCAAGAAGTCCTCATTACGTTTTGAGTTCACTTAATTGAATAGACTTTACTTTCTATTTTTGCTTCTCGCCGCGTGGCTCGGCGCGACCGAATCGGCATGGGCTCAGAATGCCCCGCCGCCTCTCGTTCCGCCGCGCCTTTTGACGCAGGAGACCATCGGGTACCCGGAGGGTGCGCAGGGCGAGGCGGTGGTCGTCGTCGAGCTGACCATCGATACGGGCGGCGCCGTCGCCCAGGCGATCATCGTCTCCGGCGAGAAGCCGTTCACCACCGCGGTGCTCGCCCGAGCCCCGACGTGGCGCTTCGTGTCCGCACGGCGGGGCGACGTCGACGTGCGCGCACGCGTCCGCATGCGCATCGAGTTTCACCCGCCGCCACCGCCCGTGCCGAGCGCCCCTCATGCATCAGCACCGCCGACGCGGCGGACGGCGGTGGTCATCGAGCGCGAGGAGGAAGTCTCCGTCCGCGGACGCCAAGAGCCCGGGAAAATCACGTTCACCGGCGGCGAGGTGCGGCAGATGCCCGGTGCCTTTGGCGATGCCTTTCGCATGATGGAAGCCCTCCCGGGCGTCACCCCCATCGTGAGCGGCCTGCCCTTCTTTTACGTGCGCGGCGCCCCGCCCGGCAACACCGGTTATTACCTCGACGGCATCCGCATTCCGCTGCTTTACCACTTTGCGCTCGGGCCGGGGGTGGTCCATCCCGGGTTGATCGACCGTGTCGACTTCTTCTCCGGCGCGCCGCCGGCGCAGTATGGCCGCTTCTCCGGGGGCATCCTTGCAGGATACACGCGTCCTCCCGCCACCGAGCTGCACGGCGAGTGGAACGTGCGCCTCGTCGACAGCGGCGGCATGGTCGAGGCCCCCTTTGCCGGCGGGCGCGGGAGCGTGCTCGTGGGCGGGCGCTATGGCTATCCGGGATTGCTCGCGTCGCTCATCTCGCCGGAGGTCACGGTCTCCTATTGGGATTACCAGGCGCGCGCATCGTATGCCCTCACGAATCGAGACACGCTCACCGTATTTGCATTTGGAAGCTCCGACTACCTCGGATCCATCAAAGAAGATTACCAAACCAAGAAAAAGACGGAAGAGCAGCTCTTCAAAACAGGATTTCACCGGCTCGATCTGCGCTACGACCACCGGCTGGGCGAGTCGGGGAAGCTTCGATTGGCCCTCACCTTGGGGGCCGACGAATCCGGTGCGGACATCCAGGGCGACAGCAAAGTCGGCAATGGGCGATTGCGCAGCGTGGGCCTGCGCACGGAAATCGAGGATCGGCTCGGGCCGAACCTTCGCGTGCGCGCGGGCGCCGACGTGGTGTGGGACTACAGCGATTTGCTCGACCCGGACGGCAACCGACTTTCGCCGGAGGAAAGTCCGTATTCCATCCTGTATGCACCGAGAAATGACGTGACCCTCGGCGCATACGCCGACGCGGCGTGGCGGATCTCGCGCCGGGTCGAGCTCACCGCAGGGCTGCGTGCCGACGTCTTCACGTCGCGGCGCATCGATCAGCCGGTGATTCACATTCTGGATCGGCAGCACCCCATCGGTGCCCCGGCCACGGCGACGGTGGCCGTCGATCCGCGCATCTCGGCGCGCGTGCTGCTCATGCCGAAGCTCACGTACTTGGCCACGTTCGGCATCACGCATCAACCGCCGAGCACATTGATTCCCATCGCGGGGCTCGGCTTCACCGAGCGCCGCGATCACCTGCAGACGGCCTTTCAAGCGAGCCAGGGGCTCGAGCTCGCGCTCCCGCTCGATTTCACCGCCACGGCCAACGTGTTCCTGCACGAGTACCGCAATTTGAGCGACGCCACGGCCTCGTGCGGCGAGATTCCGATCGGCGACTGGGACAACCCGTGCCTCACGCGGCGGGTCCGCGGGCGCGCCTACGGCTTCGAGTTCCTCCTGCGGCGGGCCCTCACGAAGAAGCTCACGGGATGGCTTTCGTACACGCTGTCGCGCTCCACCCGCGAAGGGCTACTGGTGGGTACGAGCACGCACGCGCAGATCGAGGTGCCGCAGACCGTCCCGGCCGAGTTCGACCGCACCCACGTCTTTCAAGTCATCGGTGCGTACGATCTCGGCCATCACTGGCGTGCGGGCCTGCGCTTCATGCTCTACTCCGGCCGGCCCCGCCCGCGCTTCGACGACGACGGCAATCCGAGCACCCTGCCGACGGACACGCGGTTCCCCCCCTATTACCGCGTCGATCTGCGCCTCGAGAAAGCCTGGAAAATCGGCCGCACGGGGCGCATCGCCTTCGTGTTCGAGGGCCTCAACGTCACCTTGAACAAGGAGGTCATCAACATCGAGTGCAAGTCGAAGTCATTTGGAGGGCCGCGCTCCTGCGAAGAGCAGAAGATCGGCCCCGTCGCGATCCCCGGCATCGGCGTGGAAGGCTCGTTCTAGCTAGAACGCCGCGTGGTGGCCATCCGCCCGTGCATCGTAGCCGGCCTTGCCCGCGCTCGAACGCAGGAACATGTACACCACGTACTGTCCCCATGCAGCACCTGGAGCCCGATGGTGGGTCACCTCGACGACGAGCTGCATCGGCCCTGCCCGAAAGAGCTCCTTCGGGAAGATCAGACGATTGACGTCCAATGTTTCGAAGCTGAGGCCCTGGATGCGCTCACCGGGCAGGTGCTCCGCGATGTACTCCAGCGTCTCGTGAAAGGCCGCCGATGGCGCCTTCTTGCCGGCACGAACCAACGCGGTTTGCTCGGCCAGACCGGGCACGTTGGTCAGGCGCACCGGCGCCGGAAGGCCGCGCTGCGTCCGCGCTGAACTGATCGCCGAGAACACGCGCTCGGCCTCCGCGCTGTGATCGTCGCCTTCGAACAATGCATACGTCGTCACGACCGCCCCCAGCGCATTCGCGGATTTGGGAACGGCCGGCCCGATGGCCACCACACGCGACTCGGGGGCAAGAAGCGTCGCGCGCCCCATCGGATGCTCGATCGCGAAGTCGAGCCAGGCCGTCGCGTCGCGTGTTTCCGGCGCGCTCGCCACGAACACGGTTCCGTCACGGATCAAGCCGCGGACCTCCCATCCGGCCATCACCCCGATGGCCGCCCGATCCGCCGTCGAGCCAAAGTCGGACCAGTTGCCCTTGGCCGCATCCTTGGATTCCGTGTCGAGCAGCACGCCCACCAGCCGTTCGTTGATCGTGCTCTGTTCCGCCGAGAGCTGCAGGGGTGACAGACGCGCAGCCCCCCGCACCGCGTTCAATCGGCTCGCGAGAGCGCTGCGAAATTCGGCGGGTGTACGAACCACGGACGGTGCGCCCGCGCCGCGCGGTGCTCCGTATTGAATGGGAAGTTCCTCCCCGGCAGCCAAAACCATGACGCTTCCGACTTGGTTCGAGAGCACCCGATCCTTGGCGCGCGCGGTGAGGTCGATCCATGCCCACTTGTCGCCTTCGGCCATTTGGCACGAGAGCTCGAAGGCCGGCGGCGCAACCTCTCGATCGGCCTCGCACGGGGCCACGCCGTATCGTCCAAGGTTGATGAGGCCCGAGATCTGCTCGGCGGGCTCGCCCACCAGCGTCCCGCGTACGGTGACACGGCGCTGGGCATCGGCGCGGTACGACGAGGCGTCGACCTGCACGGTGTCGCGGGCGAAGACGATCCCTACGGCAAGCCGCTTACCATCGCGCACCGCGGCCAGGCCCGCCGTCACGTGGCGACTCGTCGAGTGGAGCGGCTTGGCCATCTCGTACGCGAAGTTCGCCGGCATGCGGGCCACGACCTGCGCGTCGGTCACGCCCTCCGGCAAGTCGAACGTATTCGACAAGATCATCACGTTCGGCGACGGGCTTCCGCAGCGCGCTGCGGTAAAGCGCCGCCAGCTCATCGACGGAAGGCTGCCGTGCTTCAAATGAAAGCGCGCCGTCTCCTCGGCGGCGCAGCGAAGTGCCCCCGAAAGACGCAGCTGCCCGGGCGGCGCGGCCTGAATGATCTGGCCCAGGATCGGAGCCCACGGAGAGGTGTCTTCGTAAGGACCATCTGGCCCCGCTGCGGCGCCGTAGTTCCACGTTTCGACCTGCACGTTGCCCAGGTCGAACGACTCCGCCGTCACCTCCTTCGGCGCAATGGCCTCGAGTTCCGCACGGCTCGGAAACACCGCCGCCGGTTTCGACGGGGCGTACGTCTGCCCCGCACCGGCACACCCCACGGCCCCCATGGCGAGGAGCCCTGCTGCCATCCATTTCATCGTCGATCGCCCCTTCGTTATTTCTGCTTCGAGGTCGAGAGCTTCATCAGCGCATCGCACTCGGTGCGCGTGTCGGTCCATACGAGGCCGCGGGCCAAGGCCACCTTGCAGCGAAGGTCCTGCACCGCGTACACATCCTTCCGCGCTTCGAACAGCGCGCGACCGCTCGTGTAGGCCGACGCGGCGTCGCCCTCTTCATAGGCGCGCATGGCCTTGGTGTATGCCGAGCGTTCGCGTTCGGAGAGCGACGCGATGTCCGCCGGCGGCGCCTTTTCGGCCGGCTCCGGTTTCTCTTGGGGTGCGGGCGCCGCCGGTGGCTCGGATGGCTGGGGCAGCTTGGCCTCGGCCATCGGCGTGGGCCGAACGTCCTCCCGATGCTCGAGGGACGCACGCATGCGCAGCATCGATGCCTCGTCGTAGGCCTCCATGCGCGCGTCGTATTCCGGCACCATGAAGCTCTTGGCATCCCGCACGTGCGGCGCCCCCAGAATGTGCCCCATCTCGTGTAGGAAAACGGCCGTCGTGCGGTGCCGTTTGCGCGCGCGTACGAGCTGCGCGCGATCTTCCTCTTTCAGCTGGTCGAAGTTGTGCTCGATGGCCTTGTGCTCTTCGAGCTCCCCCGCGGCGCGGACGACCAGGTACTTTCCACCCACCTCCGCGAACCCCAGCTGGTGAAACGACACCGTGGTGCGCGAGAGTGCCCCCACCATGCCCATGACCCAATCGACGTCGCCACCGGCATCGCGCCCCCGCAGCGATGCCAAGGTGTCTTGCAGATCGTCCTCTTGCCCGAGACCCGATTCCCGGCAGCTCTCCACCTGGAGGCGCATGCGGAGCGACGGCTCCAACACGGCATTCGCATCGTCGACCAGATCCTGGACGCGCCGCTTCCAGTCCACCGTCTGCGCGCTATAAGACGGCGTCGCATAGAACCGCACACGGTACACGTGCACCGCGCCCCGCCGCTCGGTTTCGACCGGTGCGGAGTGAAGGGTGGCCGGCGCCGCGGCCGCGGCATTGCGCTGTTGCGCGCGTTTGGACTCGCCCCAGCGCGAGTCGAACACGGTCATCACCGGCGTGCCCGAAGGCGTGGACATGCAACCTTGAAGCAGAGGCAGCGCGACCAAGGCCGCGCCTACGGAAATGAGCCGCATCGGATTCCCCCACGAGCCCATCCGGCAGCCCGTGACCTTTCCCGCGTTTCATCGGCCCGCGGGAAAGATCCGTTGCGCGAAAAGCGAAACCCGCTTTTAGGGCGCGCGCTTCTGCAAAAACGCGGACACGTTCGGCTCTTGGAGCGAACGGTAGGCGGAGCAAAGCTTCACACCTTCCACGGCTTGGGCGAGATCGCGCGGACCGCCCGTATACTTCGTCGACCGGTCGCCAAAGAAGGCCTGGACGTCGGCGGCGTGCCCGTCGTCGCAGAACGACCCGCCCACCCAGAACGGCAGGCCGGCGGCAATGCTCGGCATGCCCGGTTCACCCGGCAAGCGTTTCGCCAGGGCATCGTAGTTTTGCTTGACGAACGTGTAGACCACTTCCCGCGTGGCCAGCGTCGCCTGGCTGCCGCGAAGCATGCGGACCGCGTCGCGGACGTCGAATTCGTCCATGAGAAGGGCGCCCAGCGCCGAGCGAAGCAGCTCGGAATCGCGGAAGTGGCCCATCGCACGAAGGATCAGATTTCGATCGAACCGACTCGTGCTCTTGCGAGCCTCCGAGAGCATGCGATCGAACATCGCGCGATCGCCATTCTGAGCCGCCAAGGATAGGACCGTCTCGACGACCTCCGGATCGACCTTCGCCTTCTCCCGCTCCGAAAGCCACCGCAGGGCGAGGGTCTTCGCCTCCGCACGAAGGGCGGCGTCCTCGCCCTGGTCGGCCACGAGGGAGAGCAGCGCCGGACGCGTGAGGCGCGCATCCTCGTCCTCACCGGGGTGGGGCGCGAAACCAAGCTTCTTCGCCCTCGCACCGAAGGTATCGCGCACGAAACGCGCATACTTGGGGCGCAGGCCTTCGGACACGAGATCGGCCCGGCGCAAGCCGCCCACGAGCTCGATCGACGCCATCGCCACGTCCTTGACCGGATCGCTGGAGAGCTTCGCCGCGGCCGCCAGAGCATCGGCATACGAGAGCTCGTTCGTACGCACCAGCGCGGCCATATCGCCGAGGAGTGCCACCTTCTCGGCGCGCGTGAGCCTCGTGTCACCCGCCTTGCCCGCGAGAAGCTTCGACAGAAGTTCGCCCTTGTAGGCGACACGGTAATATCCGTGAGCGTCGGCGTTGGCGTTCACCCATGCGGGGCACGATTTCGCCTCGCCGAGGGGCAGCTCGCCCTGGGCTTCCTTCAACGTCGTGCACGACGTCGCCGTCTTGCCATTCGCACCTGGATAGCGCGCACACACGGGGATCTGCCATTTTTGCGAGCCTTTCCCGTCGGATCCCACGGGGAAATACCGCTCCTGCGAAAGCGACAATTTCGGCGCCTTGCCCGCGTCGCACTGCAGCGATGCCTTGACCAGCGGAACGCCGGGCTGGTCCAAGAACGTCTTGAAGGCGTCCGCCACCTTCGCGTTCTCTCCTTCGAACACCGCCGCGAGGAAGTCGTCCGCGGTCGCCGTCTTGTGCGAGTACTTCGTGAGGTAACGCTTCACCCCCGCACGGAAGGCTTCGCGACCGACGGCGTGCTCGAACATGTCGATCACCGCGGCGCCCTTTTGGTACGTGATGGAATCGAACGCCGTCACGATGTCATCGTTGCTCTCGATGGGCTGGCGGATGCGGCGCGCGCTCACCAGTGCATCGTCGCGCATCGCGCGCATGGTGTCGGCCACGCGCTCGGTTTCTTTGTGCCAATCCGTCTTCCAGTCTTCCAGGATGCGGTTCGTCGTCCACGTGGCGAAAGCTTCGTTCAGCCAAATATCGTCCCACCAGCGCGTGGTCACCAGATCGCCGAACCACTGGTGCGCGAACTCGTGCGCTGCCACATCCGTGTAGGCGCGACGGAAGTGAATCGTTTCCTTCTCGGGCACCGACAGAATGAGATGCTGGTCGAACGTCACGAGCCCGGGATTTTCCATGGCGCCGCCGAAGGTCGGCACGTCGATGCAATCCAGCTTTTCGTAGGGATACGGAATGCCGAAATACTCCTCGAGCTTGTTCAACACCGCGCCCGATTCCGCCTTTGCGTAGCGCGCTTCGGCGCTGCGTCCGCGCGGAACGACGATGCGCACCTGGGTGCTATTTTTTCCGGCTTTCCCTGCGTCCACGACATCGAACGGCCCCACCGCGAACGCCACGAGGTACGACGGCAGCGGCTTGGTTTCGCCGAATTGGACAACCTTGTAGTCGCCCTCGATCTTCTCCGAGACGGCCGGCGTGTTGCTCAGCGCCAATTGATCGCGTTTCACCTTCAAACGGAGCTTCCACGGCACCTTGAACGAGGGCTCGTCGAAGCTCGGAAACACGCGACGTGCGTCGATCGATTCGAATTGCGTGAAGGCGTACCAATCCTCGCCCTCTTTCTGGGCGAAGAGGCCCGCCCCATCGCGTTTGGAGATCTCGCCCGAGTAATCGATCACCAACGTCGCACGCCCCGCGGCAAGGGGTTGCTCGGTTTGGATGCCGATGAAGTTCGTTCCGCCGGGCACCACTTTGGCCGGTGCGCCGTTGACGGTGGCCGTGCGCACGTCGAGCTTCGCGGCGTTGAGCCACACCACGTTCGACGGCGTCTGCACGTCCAACGCGATGCTGATGTGTCCATCGAAACGCGCCTCGGTCGGCACCACCGTGAGGGCGGCGTCGTAGTTCACGGGCCGGATCGACTCGGGCAGGCGCAGGGCCGGCGGAGAAGGCGCGGCCGATGCGCGGCCTTTCGCGGATGCCTCCGTGGTTTGCGGCGGAGTGGCGGCCGTAGCGGTCGCCGACGCCGAACCTTCGTGCGCCTGGCAGCCCCCCATCACCCACGCCGAGAGCGCGATGACGCAGGCCGCCGAAATCTCTGTTTTTTGCATGAAGCCCCTTCGTATTCCCGACGACGAAATTTCAAGAAACGAAACCGCGCCGAGTTTTAGGTCGACTCCCAAACGTGAACACCCCGCATCGGCACACCCCGGACGATCCGCGCTTTCCTTCCCGCCTCGCGGCGCTCGATCCGCCCATTTCCGAGGTCACCATCCAGGGCCAACTCGGTCCAGGATGGGTCGTGGCCATCGTGGGCACCCGCGAACCTACGCCCGAGGCGGAGGCCTTCGCGCACGATCTGGCGGCATTTTGTGCGTCGAACGGTGTGATCGTCGCCTCGGGTGGTGCACTGGGGATCGATGCGGCGGCACATCGCGGCGCACTCTCGGTGGGCGGATGCACGTGGGCGGTGCTTCCCACGGGGTGCGATCACGTTGCACCGGAGGAACACGCGCCGCTGTACGAGCAGATCGTCGCCGAAGACGGCGCGCTGGTTTGGCCCTTTCCGAGCAGCGCGGTGGCCCATCTTTCGACGTATTTCCCGAGAAATCGCGCGCTGGTGGCGCTGAGCGATGCCGTCGTCGTGGTGCAAGCCGGCATCCCATCGGGTGCGCTCAACGCGGCCAAGCATGCGCGCCTGCTCGAGCGGCCGCTTTGGGTCGTCTCACCGCCCGCATGGGATATGCGTTACGCCGGATCGCTCGACCTGCTCGAGCGGGGAGCGCGACCGCTCACCCGGGGAAAACAGCTCCTTGCCTCTTTGGGACTCGTCCCGCGCCGCCGTTCTGGGCAGTCTGACATCCAACCACGGGAGCCCACGAAACCTACACGACGGAGGCGACGTACAAAAGAGGAGGAGCAGTCGGCTCTGCTTTTCGACCCGGAGTCAACAAGTGCCTCAACTGGAGCAAACACACCCACACCTCCGCACAAATCTTTTGTGCCAACCATTGAAGCTCAAGCGCTCTTTCGTGTGGCGGAAACCATGCCACTTCATATAGATGAGCTCATCAATCGGACGCAGCTACCGGCCGCGGCCGTAAGCACGGCGCTCTTGACCCTTGCCTTGGAGAACGTACTAGTAGAGGGCCCGAGCGGGTCCTTCCGCCGGGCTGACGCGTATAAACACCTGTCATCATTGAACTTTTTGCCGAAAGACGCAGAGAACGATGGCGAAGACGCTCGTAGTCGTCGAGTCGCCCGCCAAGGCGAAGACGATCAAGAAGTACCTGGGGGCTCACTACGAGGTCGTCGCATCGAAGGGCCACGTTAAGGATCTGCCCAAAAAGCTGGGCATCAATATCGAGAACGGTTTCGAAGAGACGTACGAGGTCATCGCCGGCAAGGAGAAGGTCCTGGCCGAACTGAAGACCGCGGCCAAAAACGTCGAAGAAGTCCTGCTCGCAACCGACCCCGACCGTGAAGGCGAAGCGATTGCGTGGCACTTGGCCGAGGAGTTGGGCGGCAGCAAGAAAGTCACGAAGCGCGTCGAGTTCCACGAGATCACCAAGGCCGGTGTTCAACGCGGTGTCGACTCGCCGCGGGAGCTGAACAAACAGCTCTACGATGCGCAACGCGCACGCCGCGTCCTCGATCGGATCGTGGGCTACGACGTGTCGGCGCTCGTGTGGTCCAAGCTGGCGTTCGGGCTGAGCGCGGGCCGCGTGCAGAGCGTGGCGCTGAGGCTCATCGTCGACCGCGAGCGCGAGATCGAAGCGTTCGTCCCCGTCGAATATTGGAACACCAGCGTCGGCCTCTCCAAGGCCGCGGGTGCGAAGACACCGTTCATCTCCCGCCTCACGACGCGCGACGGGAAGAAGTTCGCCGTCGAGAACGCGGAGAACGCGGACGTCGTGCGTGGCCACCTGAAGTCGGCCGCGTACACCATCGCGAAGATCACGCGTTCGGAGCGAAAGCGAAAGGCCCCCGCTCCGTACACCACGAGCAAGCTTCAACAGGACGCGGTGAACCGCCTCGGCTTCGGCGCCAAGCGCACCATGCAGGTCGCGCAGGGCTTGTACGAAGGTGTGGATCTCGGCAAGGACGGCGGTCCCGTCGGTCTCATCACGTACATGCGTACCGACTCCACGCGCCTGTCGCCGGAGGCGGTGGGAGCGTGCCGTGATCGCATCGAGCAGGTTTACGGCAAGGAGTACCTGCCCGCGAACCCGCCCGTCTTCAAATCGAAGAAGGGCGCGCAAGATGCGCACGAAGCCATCCGCCCGACGAGCCTCGAGCTTTCGCCCGAGACGGTGCGAAAGCACCTCAAGGAAGAGCAGTTCAAGCTCTACAAATTGATCTGGGATCGCTTCGTCGCCTGCCAGATGAAGGAAGCCGTCTACGATCAGACGGGCGTCGACATCGAGGCTGCGGTGAGCGGCGGTCCGACGTACGGACTGCGCGCGAGCGGTCGCGTGCTCAAGTTCCCCGGCTGGCTTGCAGCGGTCGGCGAGGGCGGAGGCAAGGGCGAGCTCGCCGGCGAAGAAGAAGCCGACGAGGCGGCGAAGGCCGCAGCGCTCAAGCCGGATGCCGAAGCGGCATCGGACGACGAGGCCTCGCTGCCCGAGCTGTCCGAGGGCGAGAAGCTCAAGATCGTCGACCCGCCGGGCGTGCTCACGGAGCAGAAGTTCACGCAGCCGCCGCCGCGCTACAACGAAGGCTCGCTCGTGCGCGAGTTGGAAGATCGCGGCATCGGCCGCCCGAGCACGTACGCCGAGATCATCAGCAAGGTGCAGGCGCGCGACTACGTCGAGAAGCTCGACAACCGCTTCCGCCCCACCACGCTCGGCATGTACGTGGTCGATGGCCTCGTGCGCAGCGAGCTCGATTTCATGGACCCGGCCTTCACCTCCAGCATGGAGGAGCAGCTCGACGAGGTCGAGGCAGGCAACGAAGACCGCGTGGTGCTGCTGTCGCGCTTCTACAAGCGCTTCCGAAAGCAGCTCGACGAGGGGAAGAAGCAAAAGCGCTGGAATCCCGAGCCGGAGCCGACGGGCGAGATCTGCGACGTCTGCAACGAAGGCGAGATGATGAAGCGCTGGTCGAAGAACGGATGGTTCCTCGGCTGCGCGAACTACCCCAAGTGCAAGAACACGCGCGACCTCGGGCCCGACGGCAAAGGCACGCAGGTCCGCGAGACGGACGTCATCTGCGACAAGTGCACCAAGCCGATGGTGATCCGCAGCGGCCGATACGGCGAGTTCCTCTCGTGCACGGGTTACCCCGGGTGCAAGAACGCGAAGCCCGTGCCGCTGGGCGTGCCTTGCCCCAAGTGCGGTGGAGACCTCATCGAGGTCCGTCCGAAGAAGAAGGGCGGGAAGACGTTCTACGGCTGCTCGAATTACAATCACGAGACGCTGAAGTGCGATTTCAAGCTCTGGCAAAAGCCAATTCAGTCACCCTGCCCCGACTGCGGTGCAGCGTTCTTGGTGATGGGCGGCACGAAGGCCAAACCGATGATCGCTTGTGCCAACAAAGAGTGCGGCTACAAGCGCTCTCCGGATGCGCCGGAGCCGGAAGTGGCAAACTCAGTGACCACTGACGCGAACGGATCCACGGTGTCGAGCGAACCTCCTGGCGGAAATGCCGAAGAGGAGGTCGCCTCAAAAACGCGGCCATCGGGCCCTGCAGGCAAGCTGCCGAGCGCGGATGGCATTGCCGTCGCGCGCGCTGTCAGCCAGAGCTAATTACGACAATCACGCAATTCATGATTGGGGGGGACTGGCTGAAGCGTAAATCGCAGCCAATAAAAGTGTGTAGTGGGCAAGAAAAGCCAAAAAGAACGGGACCGCCTAGCGCTAGCATGTGCTAAGGACCAACGCACAATCGATAAGGCGCGGTCCAAGGGGGTACGAATGAAGCTGTGGACGCAAGAACGTGCGCGACCCACGCGTCCTCGACGGGTTTCTTCTGGTCAAATGCGTGTCGGAACTCCGGTTTGGGATTTACCGTCGCTCGTCGAAGTGGCCGACGTTATCGTCATCGCTTCTGCGCTTGAAGATCGCGCCTGTTGGGAAGACGGGCGCATCGTCACCTATTCTCGCGTCCGTATCGACCGAGCGATCGCTGGGCATCTTGGCTCCGAGCCGCTCTGGATTCGCACGAAGGGCGGGACCATCGGCAGCATCTGCCAATTCGTCGATGGCGAGGCGGTCCTTCAGAAGACATGGCCCTCGCTGCTCTTCTTGGTCCGCGTCCCCGGAGCGGGCTTCGAGGTTGCCGGCGGTGCGCATGGTCAGTTCCCCATCGTGCTCGGCCCCCAGGACGAACCACGGGCCATTCCGAGCCCCTGGCTCTGCGTTCTGAACCCCATCGCCGAAGAGTTGAAACTGGATCCGTTCTCGACGGTCACGCTCGACAAGATCTCGCGTGATCTTTCGAAGAGCTGGAACCGCGCTCATCCATCTAAGTGAGGGGGCTCGTAAGTGACGGGGCACCCAAGTAACGGGGCTTGAAGCTCAGCGGAGCTTCGCGCAACGTATGCCGCACATGAACCGTGCGCTGCGGATAGCCTTCGTCTGCGATCTTCTCGAAGAGGAATGGCCGAGCATGGATCTCGTCGCCGAGATGCTGCTCGCGCACGCCCAGCGCGACGAACGCGTCAGCACCATGCGCATCCGTCCCGCCTTCGCACGAAGGCTCTCACGGCTGCCGCTTGGTGCGCGGCGCGAGCGCTTCGCCTTCAACGCCGACCGACTCGTCAATCGCATCTGGGATGTGCCGCGTGCAGCGCGCAGCGCGCGTCGTCTGAACGACGTCTTTCATGTCTGCGACCATAGCTACGCCCACGCGGTGCATGCGCTGCCGGCCGAGCGGGTCGGTGTCTACTGCCACGACCTCGACGCCTTTCGCTGCCTGCTCGAGCCCCGGGTCGAGCCGCGCCCGCTGTGGTTTCGCGCCATGGCGCAACGTCTCCTTCGCGGGATGGAGAAGGCGCGCATCGTCTTCTTCTCGACGGGCGCCGTGCGCGATGCCATTCGCAAGTACGACCTTCTCGACGAGCGAAAGCTGGTGCAGGCCTACTACGGCGTCTCGCCCGAGTTTCGCGTGACACCGGAGGCCCCGGTGAGCCTCGAGCACTTGCCGATCCACACGCTCGGCGGAAAGCCGTTCCTGCTCCACGTGGGAAGCTGCATCCCGCGCAAACGCATCGACGTCCTGCTCGACGTCTTCGCCGAGGCGCGGCGCGAGCATCCCGATCTGCGCCTCGTGCAAATCGGCGGCACGTGGACCGACGAGCAGCGCGCCCGCATCGAGCGGCTTCACATCGGCGACGCCCTGGTGCAATTCCGCGGCATCGACCGCACCGAGTTGGCCGAGATTTACCGGCGCGCGACCTTGGTGCTCATGCCGAGCGAGTTCGAAGGCTTCGGCCTTCCCGTCATCGAAGCCCTCTCGTGTGGCGCCACGGTGCTCGCCAGCGACATCCCGCCGCTGCGCGAGGTGGGCAACGACGCCGTCTCCTTGCTGCCCGTGGCCGACATCGGCGCGTGGAGCACGCACGCCGTGAAGCTTCTGCGCGATCCTTCCCAAGGCCCCTCGGCGGACGTGCGCCTCGCCCAGGCGGCGCGCTTTTCCTGGACGTCGCACGCGAAAATCATCGTCGATACGTACCTCGGGCTCTCGTAGCATTCGGAGCGAATGCCGAGCCGCCCGCAGCTGCCTTCGCTCAGCGCCATCCGCGTCTTCGAGGCCGCGGCGCGCCATGAGAGCTTCACCCGGGCCGCGGAAGAATTGGGCATGACGCAGGCCGCGGTCAGCTACCAAATCAAGTCGCTCGAGGAGGAACTCGGCCTGGCGCTCTTTCAACGCCTCCCGCGCAAGGTCGTCCTCACCCCGATGGGCAAGCGCCTCGCAACGCCGGTCACGGAGGCGTTCTCCACGCTTCGTTCGGCCTTCGCCGAGAACGTGGAGCGCTCTGAGGGCGAGCTCTCCATCACGACCTTGCCGACGTTCGCCTCCAAGTGGCTCGTGCACCGTCTCGGCACGTTCCAATTGCAGAACCCCAAGCTGGCCGTCCGCCTCGATACATCGATTGCCCTGGCCGATCTCACGACGGGCCAATTCGACGTGAGCATCCGCAGCGGCGCCGGCAACTGGCCCGGCATGGTCACCCACTTCTTGCTGCCCAATCTGTACACGCCCCTGGTCAGCCCGAAGCTGCTCAAAACCTTGGGCCCCCGCCCCTCCCCCCGCGATCTCGCCAGGCTCCCACTGTTGGGCCGCACGGATTGGTGGATCAACTGGCTCGCCCACGCCGGCGCCACCGACGTGGATCTCTCGGGGCGGGTCGAGCTCGCGCTCTACGTCGAGGAATTCGACGTCAAATCGGCCATCGCCGGCCATGGCGTGGCCATCGCCTCGCCGATCTTTTTCGCCAAGGAGCTGGAGTCGGGCAGCCTGGTGAACCCTTTCCCGCCCGTCATCCGCGACCCGCTCGACTATTGGCTGGCGTACCCGGAGTTCCGCCAGCGCTCCGAGAAAATACGGACCTTCGTCAAATGGATCCTGGCCGAGGCGAAGCCCGAAGCGAGCCCAAAGGGCGCTCGGCGGGCCAGCCGGACGTAATTTTGCTAGATCACAGCCTCGTGGAAGAACGGGATCCGCACCTTCAGCGCTTGTTTTCGCTTCTGTCCGACATGGGCTCGGTGCTCGTGTGCTACTCGGGCGGCGTCGACAGCGCCTTCGTGCTCGCTGCCGCGCACCGCGTCCTCGGCCCGCGGGCCATCGGGATGACCGCCGTGAGCCCGAGCCTCCCCTCGTTCGAGCGCGAGGCGGCCATCGACATTGCGCGGCAGATCGGCGCACGGCACGAGCTGGTCGCATCGAGCGAAATCGAAGACGACAAGTACCGAAAGAACGACGTCGACCGCTGTTTTCACTGCAAATCGGAGCTGTATCGTCTCAGCTCGAAAAAGAAGGTCGATTGGTCCCTCGACTGGGTTCTCAACGGCACCAACCTGGACGACCTCGGTGACTACCGCCCCGGCCTCGAGGCGGCGAAGAATGCGGACGTGCGCAGCGTCCTCGTCGAGTGCGGTTTTCGCAAAGAGGACGTGCGCCGCGGCGCCGCGCTCCTCGGCCTGCCGGTGTGGAACAAGCCAGCCTCGGCGTGCCTCTCGAGCCGCATCCCCTACGGCACCGAAGTGACCCGCGAGCGCCTCGCCCAAATCGACGCGCTCGAAGCCGAGTTGCACCGCCTCGGCCTCCACCAAGTGCGCGTGCGCTGGCACGCCTTGGGCAGCACGAAAGACACCACCCCCGGCGCCATCGCCCGCATCGAAGTCGCCGCCAACGAGCTCCTCGGGGCCTTCGAGCAACGCGACGCCATCGTCGACGCCGGCAAACGCGCCGGCTTCCGCTACGTCACCCTCGACCTCCAAGGCTACCGCACCGGCAGCCACAACGAAGTCCTCACGGGGCGCAGTCTCCGCGTGGTGAACGGCTAGGAGAGCTAGGAGAGTTCACAGGAAGACGGGAAGACGGAAAGGACTGCCGGCACGCAGCAGCCCTGAACGCTTTTTTTTGGGTTTTCCATTGGCCAACTGCGCGAACTGAAAACACAAGAAAAGCCTTCTGCGACGTCCGTGCCGTCAGACCTTCCCGCCTTCCCGCCTTCATGTAAATCCTCTCCTCTTAGAACTGCGAGAGTGACTTTTTCGAGGAGGGGGTGGGTGGGGCCTTCGAGAAGTCTGCGGGGAGGGTCACACGGAACATGGTGCCGACGCCGACTGTGGACTCGGCGGAGACGGTGCCGCCTAGGCGGGTGACCACGGCGTGCACGATGGCGAGGCCCAGGCCCGAGCCGCCGAACTTGCGCGAGACTTTGTGGTCCACCTGACGGAATGGCTCCCAGATGCTCTGCAGCGACTGTGGTTCGATGCCGATGCCCGTGTCCTGCACCTCGATGACGACGTTCTTTCCGGCCGGGCGCACGCTGGTGATGACTTCGCCCTTCTCGGTGAATTTCACCGCATTGCCGACGATGTTCGTGAAGACCTGCTGCAGCTTCACGAAATCGCCCCGGACGCGCGGGACGTCGGGCTGCACGTCGAGCGTCAGCTTCAGCGGCTTGTGCCCGATGAGCCCCTCGGCGCGCGCAATGCAGCGCTCGAGCACCTCGGTGATGGCCACCGGCTCGATGAAGAACTTCATATGGTCCGACTCGAGCTTGGCCACGTCGAGAATGTTGTTGATGATGGCCAAAAGCTCGCGCGACACATGGAGAATCTTGCGCGCGTACCCACGGACGTCCTCGTTGGTGCTCGGGTTGTCCTCGACCATCGAGGCGAAACCGCCGATGGACACGAGTGGTGTGCGCAGCTCGTGGGACATGTTGGTGAAGAACTCGCTCCGCGCGGCGCGTTCGCCTTCGCGGCGCCGCTGCTCCAGGTCCGTCGTTCGGGCCCGCACGCGGGCGCGCCACCACATGGCAACGATGGCAATGAGCACGAGTAGGATCGCGGCGACGGCTTCGACCGCCGTCCACTGACCTTGCACCGCGCGGTGCAGACCGTCGAAGCGCGCGCCGGCGCGCACGTCGGCGTCGATGACTTTGTCCGACCATTGATCGACCAGCGCCTGGCGAGCTCGCATTTCCTCGAGCACCTGCGGCCCCTCGCCCCGCTCGATGACGTCGCGCAGGCGTGTCACCCATTCGTTGGCCGCCCGGAGAAGCTGCGCGCGCCCCTGCTCGTCTTCGTCATCGGTCGCCGGGGTGCTGGCCAGCGCCCTCGACTTGTCCGCGACCTCCGCTTCGAGCTGCTGCCAATGCGCGTAAGAGCGGCCATGCCAATGCTCGAGAAGGCCGACGTAGAGCAGACGGCAGCCGCGCCGGATCTGCGTGCCCAACTCGATGTGGATCCGCTCGATCGACGCTTGATGATGAAACTCGTGAAGCTGCACCTGCAGGCGCGCCGCGTGGACCTGCAGAACGACGAAGCCCACCACGAGGAGCACCATCGCGAAGACGAAATAGCGCGTGGATGGTGGCGGGAGCTCGGGAGGCTGGGAGCCCCGAGGCCCCGCTTGCCCGACCGCGTTCGAACGCGAATCAGCCACGCGAGTCGCCCAGGGCCGTGGAAATGGCTTCGTAAAGCGCCGCGAGTCCGTCGGATTTGAGGACGTACGACGCCCGAGGTGTGGTGCGCGCCAGCTCGTAGAGCCTCTCCTCGTCCATGGACGAATAAAAGACGATGCGCATGTCCGGCACCGATTTGAGGCCCAAAAGGAGCTTGGCCAGCGAACCACCGTCGAGCGCGGGCATCATGACGTCGAGAACCACGATTTCCGGGCGGTGGCGTATGACCAACGAGCTCACGCCGAGCGCTGCGTTCGACGGAACGACACGGATGCCGCGCGCAGCCAGGTACGACCCGACTTGCACGAGCATGTCCGGATTGTCGTCCACGATGAGCACCGTGGGCAGGCGCGGCGAGGATTTGGATCGGGTGTCTTCTGGTGCCCCCATTCAGGAAAGCCTATCTCACGTCGGGATGCTGCGAATACCAAGTTCGCGCGGTGGCCTGAACGAGCGGAGTGCGCAATTGCGGATTGGGATGCGTGCGCAAAAAGCCAATCGGATTGAACACGGATATCCCTGACGCTCGGTCCAATCGGGAGAAGAAGTCGAAGAGCAGAATGCCTCCCTTCTCCGACCAACGGTATTGCGGACGCCGCGCCCGACCGGTATCGAGCACGTCGATAAGGCCATAGTTGTCCGCGGCGGCCTCGTTGAACTGGTTGAGCCCCGGCAAAATGCGCGTCACCAGGTGGCCAAGCACCGCGGGATTCGGCCCCGAGCTCATCGCCTGACCGTTCGCACAGCCGGTGTGTCCCAAATAGTGATGGGCGAGCTCGTGCCCGAAGGTAAAGGCGATGACATCGTCGAAGATCTCGCGCGCGCGGGAGAGGCGCTGCGGATTCATCAAATATTGCGAGGGGATGATGCCCGGAGGGAGCGCTGGGCTCGCCGGCTTCGCCTGCAGCAGGCGCGGGAGAACCGCATTCATGTACGCTTCGTACGTCTGCGTGCCGAACATCTCGTCGGTCGCGCGCGTTTGCGCCATGCCATCGACCGCATCGAGGATGCCCGCGGTGCCCGCCAAAAACGGCGCTCCGTTGTCGTCGCAACCCGCATAAGCGTTCACATCGGGGTCCTGGTCGAAGACGAGCGGGATGCCGCGAACCTTCTGCTGATTGCTCGCGTTGAGTTGCTGAATCAGCTCGCCAAGCACACCCCGCACCTCCGCTTGCTGCGCAAGCTGCCCGACCAAGGGTGCCAAAAGCGGGGCCTGACCCGGCATGGGGGCCGTCGGCGGGGGATACGGCTGTTGTTGCGGGGGATAATAGGGTGGCGGCTGTTGCTGCGGAGGATAGGGCTGTTGCTGGGGGTATGCCCCAGGTCCCGCTTGCGGGCCGGTTCCTGGACCCTGCGGGTAGCCATAGGGCCCCTGCGGTCCATAGGGCCCGGGGCCGTACTGCGGAGGCGGGTACTGCTGCGGGCGCGGCGAGGACTCCGAGGATTGGCACGCGCTGCTGCTGGTGGTGACCAAAAGAAGAAGGGCGAGCGGGGCGACTGCGCGGCGAAGCATGGACGCGACGTAGGACGGCTTCATGGGCGCGCCTATTCTGGCCGGTCGAAAACGCGCAGTCACCTTGTATCGTCGTCAGACCGCGCTCAATCTTTTGCGTCTACGTGACGTTCGCCGCGGGGGTGGCCGCTTCGCCCAGCTCGCGCAGGGCGGCCGCCAATGCGCGCGCATCTTGGAAGCGGTCGCGCGGGGACGGCGCAAGGGCGCGCTCGATGACGGTTTGCCACCCGATCGGGAGATTTCGCAGCGCGATTTTGATGCGCGCCGCCCGCGGCCCCGTGCCGACGGGGCTGGGGCCCGAAAGCCACAAACCGCTGGGCGTGGGCGGGGGCGGCTCGCCGACGAGGCACTCGTAAAGCACCGCACCGAGCGCGAACAGATCGCTGCGCGCGTCGATTTCGCCGCCTGTTTCCTGCTCGGGCGACATGTACCCGGGGGTACCGAGCGGCGCGCCCATGTTGGTGATGCGTGTCTCTTCCCATTCCACGCGGGCGATGCCGAAGTCGATCAACTTGACCCGTTCGTGCGCGGGGACGAGCGGGTCGGGTTGCTGCCGCTCCATGAAGATGTTCGACGGCTTGAGATCGCGATGCACCACGCCGGCGGCATGCACCGCGATCATGGCCTCGCAGATCTGAAGCGCCACGGAGAGCAATTCCTCGGGCGAGTAGGGCCCTTTGTTGCGAAGGCGCACGGCCAGCGACTCGCCGTCCAAGAGCTCCATGACGAGGTACGCGGTGCCGTCGGGCAGGTGCCCGTGGTCGATCATCTCGACGACGTTGGGATGCCACGCGAGACCAAGGGCCTCGGCTTCGCGCCGCAGACGGTCCGAGGCCACGGCGTCGTGGGCGGCGGCCGCGCGCAGCAACTTGATGGCCACCGGCAGATCGTCGCGGACGCGCACGGCTTCGTAGATGACGCCGCTCGCACCGGAGCCCATGCGCTGCTTGATGCGGTATTGCCCGGCCACCACCGTGCCCTCGAGCCGGCCGGCGGCGACGCGCTCGCGCGCCTCTTTGAGGGCCAAGTTGCGCTCGAGCGCGTTCACCCGCATCGACTGCGCGAAGATCTCCGCACGGCGCCGGTGCTCCCGCGCCCACGCGACTCCAAAGAGCGCACCGCCCGTGGCCGCCGCCGCGACGCAGAGAAGCTGCGAGGTCAGCGACAGCTCCGTGAAGAACGTCACACCGCCCAGAACCGAGCCCGCGGCACCGGCCACGGTGGTGGAGACCGCAACGCGCGACGGGTACCAACGCACCTCGAAGTCACACGAGAGCTCGCTCACGCCGCCCTTGCGCTTGTCGAGCAAGGTGACCTGGCCGCGCCCGTAGCCGAAAAGCGCGGGCACGGCACTGAGCTGGGCGAGACGCATGTCATCGAGCAGGCCGTCTTCCTCGATGCGCGGATCATGTGCAATGTGCACGCGTCCACGCCACATGCCGTTGCCCGAGACCAACGTTTGCCATCGGGTGGTGCGGCCGTATTCACTTTCGTTCGCATCGAGGCGGGAGAACGCATCGAGCGGGCCGCTGGTGCCGCGAAGCACGCGCATCCAGAAGCCGAGGTTGTCCGGCAAAATGAGGTAACGCCACGCCTTGATGATGGCGGCGCGCGAGGCGACGTCGACGAACGCGAGCAGCGCATCGTGCAGCGCGAGCAGGGACATGGGGCGCGTTTCGTCGTCCAGATCGTCGCGCTGGATGTGGCAGCGATGGAGCCAGGCATCGGCCTCCGCCGGCCCCTTGTCGACCTCCAGGTACATCAAGAGCGCCTTCACGAACGAAGTGCTCACCTGTCCTGCGGGGAAGCTCGTTCGATTCACGCCCTCTCCTATCCCCTTTAACCCTTGTTTCCAACTATAGCCCCTCGCAGCAAGGTAGGATCACCAGGAATCGCCAATGTCGACGCCACCGGAAAAAAGTGTCCAAGGGACTTCCCCTCAGGAAGCGCGGACCCTGGCCAAGGTGCAGAAAGCATTGGCGAAAGCCCAGGAAGAGGCGGCCGCGCTCACCTCTGCCCTCACCCGCGCCCGGCGGCGCCTTTCGCAGCGTATTGCGGCCGTCGAGCGCGATCTCGAGCGCATCGAGGAGGCCCAAGCATGGGCTGCACGCGCCTCGTGGCTGGTGGCGGCGGCGGCGCGGGCTCCGCGGGGGGCGAAATCGCTGGAGGTGAGCGACTGGTCCTCGGGCGAGGAGCAGGTGTTCTCGTTTCCGCTCGATCCAAGCCGGCCGGCGCGCGAGCAAGTGGAGGCGGCCTTTCAGCGCGCGCGGAGGTTGCGTCGCGGCAAGCCGTTGGCGGAGGAGCGGTTGCGCGCAGCCCGCCATGCCGTGACCGCCGCAGGAGAGCTCCTTGCGGAAATCGCGGCGTTGGCGCCGCCGAGTGACGAAGCCATCGAAGGGCTGCGGCAGCGGGCGGTGGCCGTGTTGCCGCATGATGTGCAACGGGGCATTCGCTCCCCCACCCCAGCCCTCCCCCGGAGGGGGAGGGAGGAGAAGAAGCCGCCGTTTCGCAGCTTTACTGCGCGGAGCGGGATGCGGATCCTCGTGGGGCGGCGGTCCGAGTCGAACGACGAGCTTACATTTCAGGTGTCACGGCCTCATCATCTGTGGCTGCACGTGAAGGATCAGCCGGGCGCGCACGTCATCGCATGGAACGAAAAGGGGAAGTCCCTCACGGAAGGCGAGCTGGTCGATGCGGCGACCCTGACGGCGCACTTTTCGGATGCGCGGGGCGAGCCGGTGGTCGATGTCACGTACACGCCGCGACGCTACGTGCGAAAACCACGGAAGGCGCCGCCCGGGCTCGTGATGGCCGATCGCGCGAAGGTCATCGCCGTGCGGATCGATCCGACGCTTTTGAAAACGCTGCTCGAGACCGAGGTGGACGAAGGATGATGCCGTGCGGCTGATCGAGGTCATTAGCCGATGGATGGGCCGGGTCGAGGTCGTCCTCGCGGGCGCCGAAGACGAGTTGCGCGCGGGTGAGCAGGCGCTGGCCGCGGGCGATCCCATGATTGCGCGCGCGCTCGCGCACTCGGTGCTCAAGCGCCTTCCGGGCTCGCTCCTCGGGCTGGCGCTTTTGGCCGATGCCTGCGAGGCCGCGGGGCTCGACGCGGAGCTGGCGCTCACGTTGGAGGAGCTCGCCAGCCTCGCCGGCTCGAATGCGGACGTTTGGGTGCGCCTCGCGCGGGCGCGCCAAAAGACGCTCGCCCCGGTCGAGGAGGTGCGCGACACCTTGGTGCGCGGCCTCGCCGTGGCCAGCCCGGGAAGCGAGGCGCGGCGCGAGGCGCTTTTGGAGCTGGCCGATCTGGACCTGGCCCAAGGCGATGGCGCACGCGCAGAACTCTGGCTCGAGCGACTCGCCGATCGGCGCTCGCCCGAAGTGGCGCTTCGACGCGCCGAAGCGCGCCTCGCCCAGAACGACGTGACCGGCGCACGCGCGGCCATCGAGGAGGCGCCGAGCGATCCCACGCACGGGCGCGCCGAATTGATCCGCGGCCGCGTCCTCGCCGTCGCGGGCGACAAAGCCGCGTTCGTGTCGCTCATCCGCGCGTACGTGCTCGAGGTCCCCGGCGCGGGCGAGCTTCTCTCGTCCACCTTGGCATGGGGCCCCAGCGACGACGAAATTCGCGCACGCGTGCGCCTCGTCGTCGAGCACCGCGAGGAGGCGAAGCTGGCCCGCTGGCGTGCCGCCTTCGCCCGTGCCGATGGCCGGCGGGACGAAGCGCGCGCCGCCCTTCGCGATGCGCTCGAGGGCGGCGATCTCACGGCCGCGCCTCCGCTTCTCGATGCCGCGCTGGAGGACGGCGATCCTGCGGCCCTCGCGGTCGCATTGGCCGCGGTGCCCGGCGGCGAGCACGATCCCACGGTGATCGATGCGCGAAAGCTGCCCGATCCCACCAAGCTGGGAAACTCCGAGGAGCTCGCGCCCTTGCTCGATCGCATGGCCACCGTCACCTCGGAGCGTGCGCGCCCCTGGGCCGAGGCCGTGCGCAAGCAGATTGCGCTCTTGTGGATCCCGCCGTCGGGCGAACCCGCCGCGTGGGGCCCGTTGCTCGAGCGGCTCGATGCGCACGCGCAGACCTTGCACGATCTGGAGGCGACCGCGCGCATCTCCGAGCTGTCCGCCGAGCGCACGCGCCCGGTGCGCGTGGCCATCGTGGGCGAATTCAACGCCGGAAAGAGCACGTTCATCAACGCGCTGATGGGCGCCGACGTCGCCCCCACCGGCGTGCTTCCCACGACGGCCACCCTGCACCACCTGCGGTATGCGCCCGATCCGATTGCGCGGATCCTCTCCGAGGCCGGGCCCGAGCGCATCGTGCCCGTGGGCCAGCTGCGTGCGACGTTGAAGGGTATCTCGCCGGACGCGATCCGCCGGGTGGAGATCCAGCTTCCCCTGCCCTCGCTCACCCGCGTCGAGATCATCGACACGCCGGGCTTCAATGCGCCCGACGTGCGCCACGGCGAGGCCGCGCGCGCGGCGTTCGACGAGGCCGACGCCGTCGTGTGGCTCTTCGACGCCGGACAAGCGTTGAAACAGAGCGAGCGGCTCGTTCTGGACGAGGCCAAGGCCGCGCGCATTCCGGTGCAGATCCTGGTGAACAAGGCCGATCGACTTTCGCCCGCCGATCTGGGCAAGGTCATGGACCGCGTCGCGCAGGAGCTCGGGGACCTGGGTGTCGCCTCGTGGACGACGCCGCTCGCGCTCTCCGCGCGCCTGGCCCTCGCGGGGCGTTTGGGCGACGAGAAAGCCCTGGCGGCCTCCGGGTGGACGGCGGTGCAGACGCTTCTCGACGAGCAGCTCGTCGGCCGCAGCACCGAGCTCAAAGAACGCGCCCTGCGCCGTCGCGCGGCACGCATCGTGGCGCATCTGCGCCAGCGGGCGGTCACCCTCGCGGATCAAGAGCGCACCGCGCACGACAGCGCCGTGCAGCACGCGAAGAGCATGGCGCGCCTCTCGGCGCTGCTCGATCGCGATGCGGAGGAAATCGCGAAGGCGCTGAGTACCTCGCTGGAACCGGCGCTGCAAGCCTGGCAGGGCGATCTCTCCGTGGTCGTCACCGGCCGCGAGCGCGAAGCCGTGGCCAGCGATCCGGTGTTGATGCGCTACCGCGTGGAGCGCGGGCTCGCGCGGGCGGTACCGCCGCTCTGCGATGCCCTCTCGGCCTTGGCGCGGGAAAAGAGCCGGGAGCGCGCTAGCCTGGCCTTGGGCCATGCGACGCTCGTCGAGATCCGCCCGGCCGACATGGTGCCGCTCGCGCGGGCACTGGTGCGGCAGCTTGCCTTCGCCGGGTCCACGAGCAGCCAGGCGCTCGCGCGGGCCGCCGTGAGCACCCTCATCGAGTACGCCTTCGCGCGGGCCACCCCGCAGCTGCCCGCGACCACGGCCACCTGGCTCGAACGGGAACTTTACAGCTTTGCCGAGGCTCTTCTGTGATCCCGGGCAACGCGATAGACTAGGGGGACACACGGAAACCATGCGTCTCGCCCCCGTCTTTCTCGCCGCCCTTCTTGGCCTGGCGTCCATCCCTGCGGCCCCCGCCCTCGCCCAGCCCATCCTCAGCGTGGGCGGCGACGCCCTCGAGGTGCAGGCGGACAAGCTGGAGGTCGACGTGAGCGAGGGCGTGGCGCTGCTCACCGGCAACGTGTCCCTCGCCAAGGGTGGGCTCAAGGTCAATTGCCCGCGCATCGACTTGAAGTTCGATCAAACGCCGCACGTGAACTGGGCGCGCGGATCGGGCGGCGTGCTCGCGGACGTCAAAGGCGTGCACGCGGAAGCGCCCGAGGTCGAGCTCGACCTGAAGAAGCAGCTCCTCGAGCTTCGCGGCGGCGTGCGGCTCACGCGCGGGCAAGGCTGGCTTCAGGCCGACAAAGCCACCATCGACATCGCGACGGCCAAGGTCACCTTGACCCAAGTCAAAGGCTCCATCCCCGTCTCGCCCAAAGGACCTTGAAGGCGCGGCTCGAGGCAAGCGCCCTGCGGGTCGTGCGCGGGGGCAAGGTCATCCTTCGCGATGTGGACATCGTCGCGGGTGAAGGCGAAGTGCTCGGCATCCTCGGACCGTCCGGCGCGGGAAAATCGACGCTCTTTCGTGCCCTGGTCGGCGAAAGTCCGCCCGACGCGGGCACGGTGCGCTTGGGCGGCGAAGACGTCACGCACTGGCCGCTCTGGAAGCGCGCGCGCCAGGGCATCGGCTACATCCCGCAATCACCCAGCGTGCTCTGGGACCTCACCGTGCGGCAGAACTTGATCACCTTCCACCGCGTGGTGCACCAGAGCGACGGCAAGCCCGAAGAACGCGCCGCCCAAGTCGGCCTGGCCGAGCGGCTCGACGTGCGCGCCGGCGAGCTTTCCGCCGGGGAGCGGCGACGCCTCGAGTTCGCGCGCGCCATCACCCGCGAGCCGCACGTGCTCGTGTGCGACGAGCCCTTCAGCGGCATCGATCCAGTGGGCGCGGCCCGCCTGGGCGAGCTCCTGCGCGATCTGGCCGGGCGCGGCACGGCGGTGCTTCTCGCCGATCACCACGTGGAGGAGGCCCTGCGCGTCTGCTCACGCGCCATCTTACTGCTCGATGGCGCGGTCGCGGTCACCGCCGTCCCAGGTGAATTCGAGAAGCACCCGCTCGTCCGAGGCCGCTACCTCGGCACCTTGCATCCGCTGTCGTGAAAATTCAGTTGACCAGCTCGATGTCGACGCGGCGGTCCTGCGCGTAGGTCGCTTCGTCGTTGCCGGTGGCATCGAGCTCGCCGCGTGAGCTCGCCTTCACGCGATCGCGCCCTACACCCAGGTTATGCATGTAGCGCAGCACCGCGTCCGCACGCGATTCGCCAAGCGACATGTTGTACTCGGTCTCACCCCGCCGATCGGCGCGCCCCACCAAGGTCACATGACGGCCGCGCAGGCCTCCGTCGATCAGGCAGCGCGCGATGGTGGCGAGCGCATCGCGATCGTCCGGGGCGACGGCGGTCGAATCGAAATCGAACTTCGGCGCAAACTCATTTTGCGGAAGCGAGCACGCCTTCGCAATTTCGTCCGAAACGCGAAGTCCCGAGGTGAGGACCGATCCATCGTCGGCCGCGCCATTGCGCTTGGCGAGCGCGCTGCCGGAGGTCCCCGCCTCCATCGCGGAGTCCTTCTCAGCCAGGCCCTTCTTGTCCGCGGACTTTTCCCAATGGCTCTTGAACGTCGACGCCGACGTAAGGCCCGTCGGCGGGATCTTTGCGGCTTTGGGCGTCTCCGCGCATCCAAGGAAGCTTGCGCCGAGCAGCGCCAGAGTCACAACCGTTTTCCAAGCTGTCATGGGCGCGATCTTTGTGCGAAAAGATCCAGCGGCCAACTTTTTGCGTTTCTAGCCTGGAGCTAGCGGAGCCCTCATGAATTTGAACGTGTTGCTCGAGCCCGCTGTCGATCTTCCCCGACTCCAGAAAATCCTCGACGAGCTCGGACACCTCGGCCGGGTCGACACCATCCGCGGATGGGACAAAAAGACGCAGGCGCTCCTTTACGAGGCGGCACGCGGCTTTCGACCCGTCACGTTGGACGACTTCGTTCCGCCGTCCACGGAGCCGCTGCACGAAGTCATCCACCACGGCAAGAACACGCTGCCCAGCTTCTCCCATTTCCAGAAGCGCTTCTGTAAACCCGAGGGCGATGGGAAAGAACTGCTCGGATACAACCACCAGCAAATGAGCTGGGCCACCGGCCCCGGGTACTTCGTGGTGCATCCCGCGGAGACGGAGGGAGAGGTCGACATCGACTACCTTCGCGTTCCCTCGAGCAAGCCCGCCGCGTGGCCGCCGATCAAAGACAACGACCATGGCCTCGGGCGCCTCGTCTACGGCGGCATGGTCGACGTCATGCGCGGCGTCTCGCAACACGTATCCATCGGCCGCGCGAGGAAGAACGGCAAATTCATCGACGCGTGGTTCGTACTCTGCCGGGAAGATCCGACGACGAACTGAATGGGCTACGAGCTTTCCCTCCTCCCGCGCATCGCGGAAGTTCCGCGTGAAGAATGGGACGCCCTCGTCGGGCCCGACGACTCTCCGTTCGTCGAATGGACGTGGCTCGAGGCCCTCGAGAGCACCCGCTGCGTCGGCCCCGGCACGGGCTGGGCGCCCTGCCACGTCGCCTTGCGCGACGAGGCAGGTGTGCTGGTCGCCGCCGCGCCGGCGTACCTCAAATCGAACAGCGAGGGCGAGTTCGTCTTCGACTACCAGTGGGCCGACGTCGCCGAGCGCATCGGCCAGCCGTACTACCCGAAGCTCGTCGTCGCCGTTCCCTTCACCCCCGCCACCGGCGCCCGCGTGCTCACGCGCCCCGATGGGCCGCGCAGCACGTTCACGGCGGCCATCGGCCAAGCCTTGCGCGAGATCGCACCCCAGGTCTCCGCGTCGAGTGTGCATGTGCTCTTTCCCACGCCGGAGCAAGCGCAGGAATTCGACCCCGCCGGCTACGTCGAGCGCTACGGCGTGCAATTTCACTGGCGCAACCGCGGGTACGGCACCATCGAGGACTTCCTGCGCGATCTCCCCTCGAAGAAGAGAACGCAGCTCCGCCGCGAGATGCGCCAGCCGGAACGCGATGGCGTCGTCATCGAGACGCTCGCGCCCGAGGCCTACACGCCCGACACGGTCCGGGCGATGTTCGAGCTCTATTTGTCCACCGTGGAGAAGTTTTATTACGGCCGCCAGTACCTCAATTTGGAGTTCTTCGAGAAGCTCGTGGCCGACTTTCGCCACCACTTGTCATGGGTGGTCGCACGGGATGCAAACGGCGAAATCATCGCGGGCGCGTTCAACGTCAAGAAGGGCAAACGCCTCTACGGCCGCTACTGGGGCACCAAGACGGAGCTGCCCTTTTTGCACTTCAACGTTTGCTACTACCACGGCATCCGCCAGTGCATCGACGAGGGCCTGGAGGTCTTCGAACCGGGTGCCGGGGGTGAACACAAACGCGTCCGCGGTTTCGAGCCGACCTTGACGCACTCCGTCCACTGGCTGGTGGACGACCGCCTGCGGCGCATCATCGCGTCCCATCTGGTCCGCGAACGCGCCGCCGTGAAACATCATATAGAGTCCGACGTATGACCTTCATGGCCGATCCCGCTCGCCCGAGCTATACCGATTCGCGCATGAAGCTCGTTCACTTCGCCGTCTCAGCTTTCCTCGTGTCAGCCTTGGTCCCAGCTCTTTCGGCGTGCACGTCCGATTCCTCGTCGCCGCCGCCGAACGATGGAGGCCTCGTCACCTGCCAGAACGATCCGCGGGTCGTGGCCTACCAGCCGAACCTCACCCTCGAATCGACGCGCAAGTCCTTCAAGGCCACGCTGGTCTCGGCCGATCCAGCGCCCCCCGCCGTCACCAGCGCCAACACGTGGATCTTGAAGCTGACCGACGCCAGCGGTGCTCCCATCACCGGCTCGGACATCCTCATCGAGCCGTACATGCCCGACCACGGCCACAGCCCTTCCACCAACGTGGCCATCGCCAAGAAGGACAACGGCACCTACGAGGTGACGAAGCTCAATTTCTTCATGCCCGGGGTGTGGACGGTCACCGTCAAGGTGACGCAGTCGGGCGCAGAGGACGCCGCGGTCTTCGCCGTCTGCCTGCCGGGCTAAGGACGGCAGCGCGTTCGCTCGGGGGCGGGGGTCACCTGGGACTTGAGGTTCAAGTTCGTCTCGGTGATGCAGTTGTAGTCCTGGCCGTTCTGGAAAAAGCGACCCGTCGCGGTCGCGGGCGTCCAGGTAAGGGTGGTGCCGACGTCCAAGGTCGGAATGGCGTCGCGCACCGCAGGATCGAGATCGTGTGACTCCACCAAGGAGTCCAGCACGTCTCGATCCATGGCCCGCATGCGAATGCGCAGCGTGATGCGATCCACCGGGCCCGGAAGCAGCTTGCCGCTGTCGTAAGGGTAGTTGCGAATGATGTGCGACTTGTAAAAGCGCTCATCTTGCGGGTTGCTGGTCACCTTCGCGGGAATGGCGTTTCCTTCGTAGGACTTCGCCTCCCAGAACATGTGCACTTCTTTGGCACCCGGATCCGTGCCGTCGAACATGCAATCGCGAATCAGCCAATAGTTGGACGGATCGGTATCGGGATTCTTCGTCGCCGCCGCGCCATCGGGCACGACGCCGCTTTCGAAGATCTTCTTGTCGCCCGAGTAACCGACGACCTCCGCCCAGAGGCGGCGATCCTGCACGGAGCCACTCGGAAAACCGTGCCCGGCGCGCACGTTGTCGAGGATGACACGCACCAGCGTCTTCTCCCCGCCCTGCGTGGCGATAGGGGCGGCGCAAAGAGCGCTCTGAATCGACGAGTCCAGGAACTCTTGGACCTTTTTGCGCTGCACGTCCTTCTGCGGGAACGGCGTCAAGGCGAGGTCCACCCCCGGCAGGGTATGCTCGTGCGTGTGCCGCGAGAACACGCCGGGCGAGTTCTGCGCAATGGGCTCCAGACCGATACTCTGGCTCATGTGGCACTGGTTGCACGTGTTTCCGCTGGGCACGTGCGCAAAGACCGAAGCTTGCCACTCCTCGAAGGTGCGCTCGATCTTCGTCCCGTGCCCGTTCTCGATGTCGTGGCACGAGCCGCAAAGGTTGGCGGACTCGATGCGATCGCCATCGTGGAGCGCCGAATAGCCGGCACGATGGGCCGAATTCTTCACCGGGTCCGCGTAGGCGCCGCGCATCACCATGTCGTCCGACAGGGACAACTGCGCATTGTGCAGTCCCTGAATCTTGTCGACGCTATGACAGAAAAAGCACGTTACGCCTTTGAGCGTCTGCGGAAGCGTGTCGAGATTGAGGCCGTCTTTCGTCGCGTTCTCGTGCACGGCCATGGGCGCATGGCACTTGACGCAGAAGTCGCCGAGCTGCCCATTGGTCTCACGCTGCCCGCGCGCATTCATCGCGCGAAACACCGGATCGTCGGAGGCATACGCGTGCATGCTCCCCGACCATTGGTCGTAGTGATTGACGTGGCACTGCTTGCACGAAGCCGGATCGAGCAAGGCCGCGCGATCGAGCGACGGCTTCGCATCCTCGCCGCCGTCGCCGCTGCTCGAACAACTCGCCACCAGGGGCGGCACGACGAACACGCCCAGCATGGCCCATTTCAGCGAGATGTACGTCATCGGGCGGCTCCGTTCGCAATCCATCGTTCGATGGCACACCGCTCGGCGGCGGGCAGGGGCGCGCTACCCGGCGGCATGCGGACGCTGGGCTCGGAGGCTTCGAGCTTCTCCACCAGCAGGCTGCACGCCGGATCGCCCGGAATCACCCGCTTCTTTCCGCCATCCGTTCCCAAAAGATGCGCATACGCCGTGTCGGCATCCTCGAAGACGAGGCCTCCCTTGGCCGCATCGGAGGTGTGGCACGTGCCCACGCCCGAGGCGCACGTCTTCTTGAAGGTCTTCTCGAACAACGTGGGGTAGTCCGGCGGATTGTAGAGCGGCGTGCAATCGAGCTTGAGGCCCTGCACGCACGACGGCCCGGCGGGAGAATCGCTCCCGCCGGAACAAGCTACGACGACGACCGCCAAACCGAGCGATGCGGCCAACACGACCAACGCGACAGGCGCACGAACGAAGGAAGAACGGGGCACGAAGATACTAAATACCGAAAGACCAGTTGGCCGTCACGGTGTGGATGACGGGTGTGCTGAGCTTGTTGCCGGCCTGATCGAATTCGAGACGCGCGCCCCGGCCGCCGGTGACGCGGTACTCCAGCTTCAGCGCGCTCCAGGTGCTCGTGTCGATGCGCGTTCCCACGGTGCCTTCGACCACGTCCAGGGTGACCGCGGGGGGCGTCGGCGCCGTCGGTGCCGGGATGAAGTAGGCGTCGTCCTGGTCGACGTTCTTCTTCGAGTAGGTGTACTCACCCTTGATGTACGGCGTCACGCGCCCGATCGTATAACCAATCATGGCGAACGCCGCATAGGTGCGCCACTTGGCCCCCGCCAGCTTCGACGAGAGGGCCCCCGTCGAGACGCGGTGCTCGATGACGTAGCCTTCCGTGATGAGCGTGAAGGGCAAGCTCGGATACGCGATGTAGGCGTTGCCGATGAACTCGTCCATCGGCGTATCAGGAAGGCCGGGGCGCAAGGTCGAAGGCTCGCCCTGGATGCGCGAGTAGACGCCGGAGACGCCCACCCGCAGATCGCTCAGGCCGAGGCCCGCCGCCTCCAGTTTGAAGTGCCCCGCGTTGACCGGACTGAACGCCGTGCCGTGCGCATTGTGGCTGGCGCCCGTCTCCGGAAGAGGATCGCGCGAGCTACCCACGGAGCCGACGAGCGAGAGGTTCGCCCTGCCCACCGGAACGCTGACCCCCGCTTGGGCGCCGATCCAGTGTGTGGGAACGAGACCGCCGTGAAGCAGGATGACGCGCGGACGCTCGATGGACAGCTGCAGCCACTTGCCGTGGTGGTACGCCACGTTCCAGTAACCGAGGTCCGTGTGGAAGCGCCCGGCCTCGACGAAGAACTCCTTCGTCGGCTTCCATCGGAGGTGAAGGCGCTCGAGCTCCGCGAGGGGCGTGTTCTGGTCGTATTGGAAGGTCACCTCGGTGGTGGCGAGGATCTTTCCGTCGAGCTCACCGTTGAAGAGCATGTCGAAGACGCCGACCGCAAAGGCGGCATCTGGCTTGACGTTGCCCTCGGAGCGGTTTGCAACGCCGAACGACATGTCGCCGAAAAGGTTCAACGCGAACCTCGGCTTGGCCGTACCGATGTGGATCTCCTGCAAGCTCCCCTCGGCGAACTGCTGCATGTCCGCCGTACGCGAGGAGTGGAACGTCATCGACAGATCGTCCCCCTCGTCCGGCGCCGCGTTGGCGGACGGCGCTGCGTTGGCGGACGGCGCCGATCCCGCCTGCGGCGTCGTGGGGGCCGGCGTCGCCGGCGGGGTCGTTCCCGGGGGATTGGCCGGGACCGAGTCCTCCGGCTTGCCGCCCGTCGGGTGCTCCGGGGGATGGGGGTTCGACTGCGCAAGCGCCGTCGCCGATTGAATGCCGAGTGCACCTAGGACAGCCAAGAAGACGAACGAACGCGTTTGCGGCATGTGTCTATTAGTCCAATACGTAAAAAGATTACTAGATGACAATCGAACGTCTTCGCGACGTTCGATTTCTCGTCACTTCATCTCGTTCTTCGGAACGGTATGGTTCACGGCGGGTACCTGACGAAGGGCGAGGATGATGGCTTTCTTGTCGTCGTCCGTCATTTTTTGAATCTGCGCCCACGGCATTTCGTAGAGCGGACGCCCGTCCTTGGACACTCCCTTATCGAACGCCTTCATCAAATCGTCGTCCGAATGACGCCCGATACCGGTCGCCGGATCCGCCGTCAGGTTCGGCGCATACACCTTGCTTCCATTTTCGAGATCGAAAGGCATGGCCCCGGCCAGGTAGTGCCCGGGCACCGGCTGGTGATGATCGTCGAACGTGTTGTGGCACGTCTCGCACTGGGCCACCTTCAAGAGCCACTTTCCTCGCTCGATGCCCGCGACAGGTGCCGGAGGCGGCGCCTTTTCCACAGGGGCCGGCAAGATGCGCACGATCAGCGAGAGGGGGAAATCCAGCTCGGATTTGCACGGCTCGTTCTTGATGGCGGGGATGGTCTTCAAGTACGCCACGATGGCCAATGCATCCGAATCGGAGAGGGTTTCCTTCCACGAGGCGTAAGGCATCAACGGGTTGAGCGCGTTGCCGTTCTTGCCGATGCCCTCACGCATGGACCGAACCAGCTCGCCGTCCGTCATGTTGCCGACGCCCGTTTCTTTGTCGGGCGTGATGTTGGACGCGCAGATCTTCCCCATGCCCTTGATGTTGGCCATGAAGCGTCCCTTGCCCAGGCTCGCCTCGACGGGGACGTCACCTGGCGTATTCGGTACGATTTCGCTGTGACAGGTCGTGCATTGCATCACGTAACGGGCGAGGTACTTGCCGTGCTCGATGGAGGCGGGATCCGTCGGCGCATGCATCTCGGCGGCAGGGCGCACTTTGGGCGACAAGGCGTAGAACTTGACGACGACCCCTCCGATTCCGACGAGAAGAAGGCCGCCCACGACACCCAGAATGCCTTTTACAATCTTCCTCATTAGAGTTCCTCTCGTGGCAGTGCTAACCCTTCACTGCAGCTCCGGTGCTCGACCCGCAAAGGTGCGGGCTCATCCTATCGTTGCAAAATCGAATGCGCAAACGACTCGTTCTTCCACTTGCCGCGGTCTCGCTTCTCTCTCTGACCTCCGTGGTGGTCCCTTCGACGGCGCTGGCCAACGGTCGCTACCCGTACGGCAACCAACTCGTCGTCGACCCGCACAATCCAGACGTCATCTACGTTCGGACAACGTTCGGCATCCTGCTTTCGGAGGATCATGGCAGAATCTTCCGCTGGATCTGTGAACCGCTCATTGGATTTACCAACGGTCTCGATCCGGGAGTAGGGGTATTCGGCGATGGATCCATCGCGGTCGCCGGCTACTACGGATTAGCGATCACCCGCGACAACGCTTGTTCGTTCCCTTTCGTGGGGGGTGGGCTGGACAAGCAATATGTCATGGACATCGCCGTCGATGACAAGAATCCGAGCGGTGCCGTCGTCGTCACGGCCACGGCAACCGGCAGCCAAAGGCACGTACAAGTTTATCAAACTGGCGACAACGGGGTGACGTGGACGGCACCGGGTCCGGCCCTCGATTCGTTCCTTCTTCCAACGACCTTGGACGTCGCGCCGTCCGACCCTCAACGCGTCTACGTGGGGGGGTTCTTCTACGGTGAAGACGGAGTTCACGGGTTCGTCCAGCGCAGCAACGATCGCGGCAAGACTTGGGGACCACGCACGACACTGGGCGGTGTCACCGAAGCGGATCGGGTCAAGGAACTCCACGTATCGGGCGTCGATCCCAACGATCCCAATCGCGTATTCGTTCGGGTCAGCAATCCGCGCGCCCAGGATAGGCTCCTCGTGTCCAACGACGGTGGTGCGACATTTCAGGAAGTCGCCTCCTTCGCCGGTGCGATGTATGGATTCGCCATCTCGCCCGATGGCTCCAAGGTGGCCATTGGCGGCGCGGGCGCGGTCAACGACCCGAATGGCAAGGGCGTGTACGTCGCTTCGCGCCCCGCATCGGGCATCGGCTACCAATTCGAGCAGCGCTCGGACGTCCCCGTTCTATGCCTCAAGTGGACGAGCGAAACGCTCTATGGCTGCGGATACAACCAGCAACCGGGCGTTTTCGTCGTAGGTCACTCGGACGACGAAGGGCGCACGTGGAAGCCGTTGCTCAACAGCGTCAATGACATCGATGCGACCTTGAAGCGTTGCCCGAATGGTTCGCCGTACAACAATTTGTGCCTCGCCGACTGGTCACGGCAGGTCTGCCTCTTCAACACGCCGGGGGCGCTCGATGCGTGCGCCGCCGCAACGGGAGATGCGGGAACGTCCAATCCCGTGCAGGACGACGGCGGGGGATGCACATTGAGGCCGGGCGCCGCATCGAAGGCCGCAACGGGCTTCGCCGCATTGTTCCTCGGGTTCGGACTCTTCGTACGCCGCCGACTTCGCCGTCACTGAGCACAAAGCCAGGATTTAACCGCCAAGACGCCAAGATGGGTGGTGGGAATGAGTTCACTCCCCCCAAACCCTTGGTGTTCTTGGCGTCTTGGCGGTTCAAACACTCAGAATCTGCTGCAGCTCTCAGCGCTTCTTTCGCCAGGCCATTCCGTTGGGTTTGGACCCGACGGGGATGGTGGCGATGGGAGCTTTGGACACGACGTCGATGACGGTCACCGTGTTTGCGGCTTGATTCGACACGTACGCCGTCTTGCCGTCGCCATTGAAGGCGATGCCATGGGCCCCCTGACCGGCGACGGCGAGTGCAAGTTGCTCGTCGGCGTCGGCGCGGCGGATGGCCACCTTCGCGTGGTCCGTGTCGGCAACCCAAACGTTGTTGTCGGGACCAAGGCCCACCATGCCCGGGGTGAACCCGAGGCGATGCACTTGAACGACCTTCAACTCGAGTGTGTCGATGACCGACAGCGTCCCGTCGGTCTCGTTGTCGACATAGGCCATTCCGTTGCGGCCCTGCCACGCGCCCACCGGGGAGTCGCCCACGGAAATCGTCTTGGCGACTTGCTTCGTCTCGGGATCGACGATGCTCACGCTCGCGGAGTGCGTGTTGGCCACGAAGCCGTAACGGCCATCGAGTGAAAACGTCACCTCCGACGGACCGTTGCCCACGCGCACCGACGAGCGCGTCGCGAGCGACAGCGGATCGAGCACCAGCACGAAACCGTCGTACTGGGCCGTCCAGATTTCCGCCTCGTTGGGCGAGAAAATCGCGTTGTGGTTCATCACCGGAAGCCGGCGCGAGGCCAACGTGGCCCCGGTGCTGGTATCCAGCAGAAGAACCGCGCCCGGCGTGCTGGTATCCCCATTTCCATGCCCGGCGTGGCCGGTGCTCAGATCCGTCCCCGGCACCGCAACGAGCATCTTCGAGCCGTCGCGATTCAGGTACACGTGATGTGGATGGTCGGCCTCCTTGATGCGGATGGTGCCGGCCACACGGAGATTTTCGGTGTCGATGACCGAAATCGAATTATCTCCGCCGTTGACCACGAACAACGCATCGTACGCAATCGGGTCAATCGGCTCGGTGGATGGCAGGCGGCTCTCCCCGTTCTGAACGGGTGTCGAGCTGCCGCATGCATTCACGCAAAAGAGTGATGCGGCCAACAAGGCCAAGGGAGACCAGGACAGCGAAATAACCGAGGCAACGCGCACGCGGTGAAGCTAGCAGAACTCCGCAACGCTACACCTTCGAAAGCGGCGTCGGATCGTCGGTCGACTCCCCTAGACGGTATTGCGACGGGGGCTGCGGTTGCGGAGGCGGCGGTGGGGATTGCGAGGATTGCGGGGATTGCGGCAACGCGCCAGGCCCCGACGATGTTGGCGAAACCACACGAAGCGAGAAATTCGGAGGATTTCGAAGCGGACTAGCCGGTAGTGTGCGACGCAGTTGCGGCGGTGGCTCGTACTTCCTGGCGGGCAGACTTGACCAGGCGAAACGTAGGCTATTGTACATCTCGGCGGCGGTGGAAAATCGTTGATCGCGATCGCGGTGGACGGCGCGTTCGAGAACCGTGGCCAGCACACTGGGACAATCGCGCCGTCCGATGCGCACGTGGATCGGCCCCACCTCGAGGATCTCGCGCAGCAATTCGTCGAGCGTCTGCGCGGCAAAGGGCGCGCGACCGAAGAGGCATTCTTGCAGCACCACCCCGAGTGCGTAGATGTCCACGCGGCCATCGATGGGCTCCATCTTCATTTGCTCGGGCGCAAGATAGACGGGCGTCCCCATGATGCGGCCCGCCGGCGTGAGCGCGGGAGCATCGTGCGCCAACCAGCGCGAAATACCGAAATCGAGCACCTTGATCTGGTGGTCGTCGCACAGAAACACGTTGGCGGGCTTGATGTCGCGGTGAATGATCTTCAGCTCGTGCGTGAAGGCGAGAGCTTCGAGCACCTGCAGACCGACCGCGCATGTTTCCTCGAAATCGAGCGCGCCGCGGCGATCGATGCGGACTTGGAGCGACTCGCCACGGAGAAGCTCGAGAACGATGTAGGGAACTCCGTTCTCCAGCTGCCCGGTATCGATGACCGCGCACACGTTGTGATGGCGAATAGCTCCGATGACTTTCGCCTCTTGGTAGAATCGCCGCAAACTCGTCTCGCTGGCGGCAATTTCCTCGAGGGGCACTTTGAGCGCGACGTGGTCACCGCTTTTGCAGTCCAGGCACTCGTACACCGTGGAAGCCCCACCGTGACCGATCTCCCGGATAACACGGTACTTTCCTCCGACGACCCGCCCCAGCAGCGGTGCCAGGCGGCTTGCGGACGAGGCGCCCGAAGACCCGGGAATCGAGGACGAGCTGACCTTGGCGGCCGCGCGGTGTTGACTGCTCAGACCCTTCGAAGGCGTGAGCTTCGCGCCCGTAATCTTGCACACCGTCTCGTTGAGCGGGTGTGCATACCCACAATGCCGACATCGAGCGTAAAACAGGTGCTGCCCCATGGGTATTTGACCTGACTCGGCGAAGTAGCGAAGTAGCCAGCCAAAATAGGGAGGGTAGGCGGCTAGGGGGTCGGAGGCGCGTCTTTCTTCAAGTCGATCGAGGCGGACGTACGTAGATAACGGAAAGGTGTGAGAAAGGTATTCTCACACCGATCGGCCGTCAAAGACAGTTGAAAAAGTACGCCCCCGTGTTGGATTGTGGCAAGGTTCCCGATACAATGGCCTCCTCTATGAGCGCAATGCGCGGTCAATCTGGCCCAGTCATGGACGGGCTCGCCCAACTGCAGTCGAAGTATCGACCGATTCTCGAGATCGGTCAGGGCGGAATGAGCCGTGTGTACCTGGCTTTGGTACGCGGGCCTGGCGACTTTAACAAGCTTCAGGTCATCAAGCGCCTTCTGCCCACGCTCGCGGCCGACCCTGAATTTCTCGAGATGTTCCTCGAGGAGGCGCGTCTCTCTGCGCGGCTGAATCACGCCAACATCGTTCAGATCAACGAGATTGGTTTCGATGGTCAGCATCACTTCATGGCCATGGAATACCTCGAGGGGCAGACCCTCGACGCGGTGGTGCGCTCGGCGGCCAAGCGCGGCACGCTGCCGCTGGCCATGCACCTGCGCATCATCGCCGACGCATGCTCCGGCCTTCATTACGCGCACGCGCTGACGGACATCGACGGAAAGCCGCTCAACATCGTTCACCGCGACGTGTCGCCGCACAACGTGTTCGTCACGTATGCTGGACAAGTCAAAGTCCTGGACTTCGGTATTGCCAAGGCGGCCGACTCGTCGCACCACACGCGCACGGGGGTCGTCAAAGGGAAGTGCGCGTACATGGCGCCGGAGCAATTCCGGCAAGAAGGCATCGACCGGCGCGCGGACATCTTCGCGCTCGGCGTGATGACCTGGCAGGCCGCCACGCGCACGCGTCTGTGGAAGGGCCTGACGGACATCGAGATCTTCCACCGCCTGGCCACAGGTGAGATCCCCTCCCCTCTCAGCATCGATCCCTCGATGCCCACGGGCCTCGTCGCCATCTGCGAGCGCGCCCTGGCACCGAACCGCGATCAACGATTCAGCACCGCGCAAGAACTCGGAGAGGCCATCGAGGCTTACCTCGCCACGTTGCCGGAGGTGCCCTCGACGCGCGAAATCGGTCGGTACGTGACCGATCTTTTCGCCGAGAACCGCGCCAAGGTGAAGGCGGCCATCGAAGCGGAGCGAAAGCGAAGCGAGACCTACCCCGCCAACACGGGTGAGATTCCCATCTTCGTCGACCCCGATGCGGTGCGCGACGACAGCAACTCGCAACCGGTGGCCGGGGCGGCGCCGATGACGGCGCCGCACACGACGACCGAGTCGAAGATCTCGCCGGCCGACGTGGGCCGCGGTGGCATCTCGCGGCTCAAGGCGTTCGTGCTCGTGGGTGGTGCGGTCGTGCTCGTGGGCGGCGGAGTGCTCGGCGCTCTGGGTTGGCGCAAGAGCCATCAAGTTGCCGAGGCAACACCTCCGGCCGTGACGTCGGCAGCATCTGGAGCGGCCGCGCAACAGGCGGGTGTGGCGGGTGCGGCAGGTGCGAACGAGCCGCTCGTGGGCGGCGCCGCAGCGGACACGTTCACGGTGCTCAAGGTCGAGGTCATTCCGCACAGCGCCAGCGTCTTCGTCGACGACGTGCCGCTCTCGTCGAACCCTGCGCAGGCACGCTTCACGCGCGACAAGCAAGCGCACCGCGTTCTGGGCGAGGCACCGGGTTATTCACGTCAGGTGCAACTCGTGGTCTACGACGAGGCGGAAAAGCAGCTCACCATCCAGCTCGAACGCGACGGCACGCTGCCACCGCCAACGGCGGGAGGCCATGCGCCGCCGCCGCGCAACACCGGGGGCGGTACACGTCACACCGGCGGAGGCGGCTCGGTGCCTTCGACGGGGGCAACGCCCTCGGTGACGCAGGCTCCGACCAACGTGCAACCGCAGCCGGCCCCGACGCCGGTCGTCACGCAGACGCATGCTCCGCAGCCTTCCAACCCGCCGCCGCCAAGCGTTACCCAGGCGCCGGCGCCACCGCCCGTATCCGCACCGGCTCCCGGCACGGTCGATCACAAGGGTGTCCGCGCCACGGTGGCTGCCCACCGGGGTGAAGTGCAGGCGTGCTACGACCGCGCCCACTTGGAGCGAAACGATCTGCACGGCAAGGTGGTCGTCTCCGCGACGATCAACCCGCAAGGACAAGTGCTCAACGCCGGCGTGGCCAATTCGACGGCGAACAGCACCCGCCTCGAGCAATGCCTGATCAGCGCCTTCCAGGGCTGGACATTTCCAGCGCCGGCGGGCGGGGTCAACGGTAACGTCACGTACACCTTCAATTTCGACTGAAATCGAACCGGTCGGGCTCGTCCATGACCGTACGCTGACAATCGCTGACGGAAAGGTGGTAGCGCCCCGGGGGGCGGGCCTTTAAGGTGCTGCCATCGTGAAAGAAGGACTCCTCCCTATCCTCGCCTTGTTCGTCATCCACTGGCAGTCGTCGGTCTTTTTCCAGACCTTCTTCTTGCACCGGTATGGCGCCCACAAGCAGTTCACCATGAGCAAGGGTTGGGAGCGCTTCTTCCACCTTTGCACGTACATGACGCAGGGCTCGAGCTTCCTGTCGCCGCGCGGCTACGCGATTTTGCACCGCATGCATCACGCGTTCAGCGACACGCCGAAGGATCCGCACTCGCCGACGAACCACAGCAACGTGTTCACGTTGATGATGAAGACGAAGAAGACCTACGACGACTACGCGTACAACCGCGTTCAGCCGGAGGCACGCTTCCTCGGCGGATACCCGGAGTGGCCCGCGTTGGATCGCCTCGGCCAGAACTGGGTCATGCGCATCGTGTGGATCGGACTCTACACCGCCTTCTACGTGCACTTCGCCACGGCGTGGTGGATGTACCTCTTCCTTCCGGCCCACTTCATCATGGGCCCCATCCACGGCGCGATCGTCAACTGGTGCGGCCACAAATACGGTTACCGCAACTTCCAGAACGGCGACGACTCGAAGAACACGCTGATCTTCGACTTCCTCACGGCGGGCGAGCTCTTTCAGAACAACCACCACAAGTTCTCCATGAGCGCGAACTTCGCAGCCCGCTGGTTCGAGATCGACCCGACGTACCTCTTCATCCGCATCTTCGCCGCACTGGGCATCATCCGCCTCGGCACACAGACCATCCGCTGGTCCCCCGCCGACGCCGAAGTCGAGCCCGCGGGCGGCGAGTGATGTAACGACACGGAAGAAGGAACCGCCAGGACGCCAGGATCGCCAGGGTGAAATCCCCTGAGCCCCTGGCGTTCTTGTTTTGTTTTCCGAAAACCAAAAAACCAGCCGTTCACCCCCTGGCGACCCTGGCGTCCTGGCGGTTTCCCTCTTCAGCGGTTCAAAACTTGTCCTTCGCGGACCGGATCGCACCAAGAGCATCCGCGTCGCTTGCCTCGGGAGCAATCCCGAGCTGGTCCCCCGCCGACGCCGAAGTCGAACCTGCGGGCGGCGAGTGATGTAACGACACGGAAGAAGGAACCGCCAGGACGCCAGGATCGCCAGGGTGAAATCCCCTGAGCCTCTGGCGTTCTTGTTTTGTTTTCCGAAAACCAAAAAACCAGCCGTTCACCCCCTGGCGACCCTGACTGCGTCCTGGCGGTTTCCCTCTTCAGCGGTTCAAAACTTGTCCTTCGCGGACCGGATCGCACCAAGAGCATCCGCGTCGCTTGCCTCGGGAGCAATCCCGAGCTGGTCCCCCGCCGACGCCGAAGTCGAACCTGCGGGCGGCGAGTGATGTAGAGTGATGTAACGACACGGAAGAAGGAACACCGCCAGGACGCCAGGGTCGCCAGGATGAAATCCCCCGAGCCCCTGGCGTTCTTGTTTTGTTTTCCGAAAACCAAAAAACCAGCCGTTCACCCCCTGGCGACCCTGGCGTCCTGGCGGTTTCCCTCTTCAGCGGTTCTTGTCAGCGCCTCAGAACTTGTCCTTCGCGGCCCGGATCGCACCAAGAGCGTCCGCGTCGCTGGCGTCGGCGGCGATCCCGAGCGTGCTGCGGATCTCGGCAGAGCGGACGCGGAGGAAAGGGTTGGTCGCGAGCTCGTCGGACATCCTACCGGGGACGGTTGGCTCGTTGGCGGTGCGGAGAGCTTCGGTGTGTTCGGCGCGCGCGCGGATGGCGGCGTTGTTCGGCTCGACGTGGGCGGCGAAGCGCAGGTTGCTCTTGGTGTACTCGTGTCCGCAGTACACCTCGGTGTCACCAGGTAGCGCGGCCAACTTGGAGAGCGACGTGTGCATCATGGCGGGTGTGCCTTCGAAGAGCCGCCCGCACCCGCCGAGGAAGAGCGTGTCGCCGGTGAACACGGCCCGCGTGCCCTTTGCGTCGTCGCTCACGACATAGGCCACGGCGCCCGTCGTGTGTCCGGGGATGTGCAAAATCGCGACGCGGAGATCGCCGACGGAGAACGTCTCCCCTTCTTCGAGAAAGCGCGTCTGCCCGGGGATGCGTCCCTTGTCGGAAGCATGCCCTGCGATCTCACGGACACCGAGCGCGCTCGCCACCGCTTCGTTGGCGCCGACGTGATCGAAATGATGATGCGTGCTCCAGATGCTCGCGAGCTTGCGGACCCCACGTGATTCGAGGGCCGCGAGAATCGGCGCGGCCTCCGATGCATCGACGAGCACCTTCTCACCCGTCGTTTCGCACTCGACGAGGTAGGCGTAGTTGTCCGAAAGGCAGGGGATCGACGTGATCTTCATCGTGGGCGCGTAGCCTAGCACCGCCCGCGCCGCCATTTGCCGCGGCAGCCGCCACGTAAACGTACAGTGCAACTCCAACGGTCGGCCGCAGCAGAGATAGCTTGGCGGCCGCTTTCGGGCACTCGAAACCCCATGGTACTCTTCACCCCGGTACTCGTAAGCGGGGGTGTGGAAGTCCTTGAACTCACCATGTCGACGGCGCGGTCTTCAAACGTCATGAACTCGGTCTGGCTCCCAACGGTGGCAGGGAAGTATCGGCTCATCTTCGAGTTGGGACGCGGCGGCATGGCCGATCTGATGCTCGCAGTCGTGCAGGGGCCCGGCGGGTTCAACAAGCTGCAGGTCCTGAAATTGCTACGACCCGAGCTTGCTGCAGAGGCTGAGTTCTGCACGATGTTCCTCGACGAGGCTCGGCTCTCGGCGCGCATCAATCATCCCAACGTCGCGCAGACCAACGAGGTGGGCTTCGACGGCGAGCGCTACTTCATCGCCATGGAATACCTCGAGGGGCAAAGCCTCGACGAGCTGACGCGTCGCGCGCGAGCGAAGCACGGCGCCATGCCGCTGTCCGTCACGCTGCGGGCGCTGGCCGATGCGTGCGCGGGCCTTCACTTCGCGCACGAGCTCAAGGACTTCGATGGCACGCCGCTCAACGTCATCCACCGCGACGTCTCGCCGCAGAACATCTTCGTGACGTACGACGGCATCACCAAGCTTCTCGACTTCGGGATCGCCAAGGCGGCCGATTCGAACATCCGCACGCAGGTCGGGACCATCAAGGGCAAGATCGCCTACATGGCACCGGAGCAGCTGCTCGCCGTGGCCCCCGTGGATCGTCGGGCGGACATCTTCGCGGTGGGCGCCATCTTGTGGCGCACCATCACCGGAAAGCGGATGTGGGCCGGCGCCACGGAGGTGGAAATCCTCCAGAGCCTGGCCAACCACAAGATTCCCGAGCCCGTGGCCCTTCCCGGCATCCCGCAAGCGCTGCTCGCGGTGTGCAAGAAAGCCATCCAGCCCGAGCCCGCCGATCGCTACCAGACGGCCATCGAGCTGAAAGAGGCGATCGAGTCCGTGCTCGCCTCGCAAGCCGGCGGCTCGTACACCGACGTGTCGCGGGTCATCACGGATCTGTTCGTCGAGCGGCGCAAAGAGATCGCCTCGGCCATCGAATCGCGGCTCTCGACGCCCGAGACGAGCCAAGTCAGCGGTCTGCCTACGCTCCCCGCGCCGCATTCCGTCTCGCGCATCGGTTCGATGGTGGGAACGGCGAACACGCTGAGTGGATCGCCCGAGCGTGACAGCGTTGCGTCCGATTCGATCCGGATCGAGATCTCCGGGGTCACGCCGCAGGTCAAAGGGCGGCGTTGGGGTGTCGCAGCAACCTTGGCCCTCGCAGTCATGGCGGGTGCAGCGGCCTTCGTCCTGCGGCCAAACGTGTTTCCAACCTCGCCCACGGCGGCCGCACCGAGCCAGGAAAGCGCGCCACCCCCGACGACGACCGCGACGGCGTCGGCCGTACCGACTCCAACCAGCGGTGCCCCGCTTGTTGCAGCGGAGACGGAGATGCTGCTCGACATCGCCCCGCCCAACGCGGAAGTCTTCATCGACGAGATTCGCCTGTTCGGCAAACCTGCTCGTGGGACCTTTGCGCGCGATGGGCGGCAGCACACGATCGTCGTCCAAGCCGATGGCTACCTGACCAGCATCGAACAAGCGGTGTTCGACACTGCCAAGATTCACCTCGAGATTTCCCTCGAGAGGGAACGCCGATCCACCAACCCAACGCCGCCGGTCCCCATGGCGCGTCCTGTCGTGGGGAAATCGCGGCCACCCATGGCGGTACCGGCTCCGCGCCCCACGGGCCCTGCGCCGGGCGGGCAGGTGGCGCCCACGCCCGCCAACACCGCCGAAGCGCCTGCGCCCTCGTCCAAGCCGCGCGGCCGCGCCGAACCTCTCGATCCCGGCGATCCCTGGGAAAAGTGATCACATGATGACGCGAACGATGCGCGAATGCGACTTGGCCCACGGCACACCCGTGAGGTCCCCGTTGGAGGAAAATATGACCGGAAGATCCCGCCGTTGGGCCAAATCGATGCGGACGGTGTTCGCCGCCGCAACCCTGCTGACCTCCGTCGCCCCCGCATGGGCGCAGAAGCCTCCGGCCGAGCGCCCCGGCTCCTTGCAGCAGACGGTCGACAAGATGGCCGAGGCGCGACGGCGCTATCGACTCGGTTTGGATCTGTACCAAGACGGCAACTACGACGCCGCGCGCATCGAGTTCGAACGCGCGCTGCAAATGGCGCCGAGCTACAAGATCCTCTACAACATCGGGCTTACGTACAAGCAGCTCAACGACTACGTGCAAGCGCAGATTGCGCTCGAACGCTACCTCTACGAAGGCGGCAGCGAAATTCCGGCCGACCGGCGCGCCGACGTCGAAAAGGAAATCGCGGGCCTGAAAGGCCGCATCGCGCACGTGAACATCAAGGCCAACGTGCCGCGCGGCACGGTGACGGTGGACGATGTCGTGGTGGGCGAGCTTCCGATCGCCGAGGCCCTCTCCGTGAATCCCGGTCGGCGCAAGATCTCGATCACGCGTCCGGGTTATCTCCCTGCGACGAAGATGGTGACCATCGGCAGCTCGGAGACGACGAGCATCTCGCTGGACTTGAGCGAGCTGCCGAAGTCCACCATCCTCGAGCGAAAGTCGAATCCGTGGACGGTGCCCACCGTCGTCGGATGGAGCGCGACTGCGGCCGCCGGCATCGCCACGGGCATCCTCGGTGCGCTGACCTTGAATGCGAAGCGCGATCAGGAGGACAAGCTCGAATCGGTGGGTACGACCGCCGACGACCGCAACAACGCACGCGACAAGACGCAGACGTTTGCGACGGCAACCGACATCGTCGGCATCACGACCATCGTGTTCGCGGGGGTGTCGACCTATTTCACCGTACGCTTGCTGAGCCACACGCCGGAGGTCGGCGAGGCCGAAAAGCCGAAGGACGTCTCCCGCACGGAAATCCGCCTCGTTCCCGCCGGCCCCACGGGCCTGGGCGTCGTCGGCTCGTTCTAAAACGAGCCATTGCCAAATGAAAAACGCCGGCGCTCCATCGAGTGTCGGCGTTTTTCATTTCAGCGCGCGTGTCCGCTACAACGATTCGAGGAACGCGACGAAGTCGTGTTTCTCCTGCTCGGTGAAGGGTACGTTCGCGGGCTGCGCCAAGGTGAGATCGTAAAAGGTGACGACGTCCATCAAGGTCTTCATGCTCCCGTTGTGGAAATACGGTGCGTGCGACCCGAGGTTGCGAACGGAGGGAACTTTGAAACGGCCGACGTCGAGCCACTTGCCGCTGATGAGCGCTCGACCGGGATCGTTGACCTGCGCAATGGCTCCCGTTGCCTTGTTCTTGAACGTGTAAATCGGCAGCTCCGTCGAGAGGAAGCGCTCGGCGTGTGTACCCGGCAGAAGCGCGGGGCCTCCACCGGAAGAACCGATGTTGACGAACATACCGGGCGATGCAAAGTCGTTCCCGCCCTGGTTGAAGGACGAGTGGCAACTCGAACAGAACGCGGGTTGTCCGAGAGGATTGGTTCCCATCTGCCGCGTATTGAAGAGAACTTCGCCGCGACGCACGGCCGCCTTCGCGCGTTCGGCCGAGTCGGTCCACTCGTCGAACAGATCGAAGACATTCGTGTTGCGCGGATTTCGCGGTGGCGGAAGCGCGTTTTCGCCGATCACGAACGGCTGCTGGGAAAGATTGATGGGCCCACCGCCGGCGGGCGACACCCTTCCCAGGCCCCAGACGACGATTTGCGAGGTGAACACGTTCGTCTCGAAATCGACGATGCGCTTCTTCTGCACTTCCGTGAGCGGCTTGCTCGCTTCGGCGTGGCCCAACGTGGCGTTGTTGGCCTGCGACGCGAGATCCGGCTCGCGACCGTCCCACATGATGGCCGTGCCCGCGACGAACTTCGTGTTCGCAGCGGGGAGCGGCCTTCGATACAGGGACATGTTCTGCGGGGTCGAGAAGCCGTACGGATCGTCGATGCTCTCGAGGGTGAATTCCGCCTCTTGTGGCATGGGGAGCGAAATGCGGAAGACGCCACGGTTGAGCAGAAGGCTGTACGCTTTCTGCCGAGCTTCGTCGGTGGAGACATCCGCATCGGGCCTCGTCGCGGCATCCACCACCGCGAATAGCGGATCGCGCCCCTTGGATTTGTAAAACAGCTTTTGGATGGTCCACGTGGTGAGCCCCAGACCATCTTCCAAGCGATGGCACGTTCCACACGATCGCCCGTTGGTCCCAAAGCTCTCGAAAAAGTCGTTGTCTTCGTCGAGATCGCCCGCGGTCGAATAGTTTGCGAAGATTCCCGCCGAGTCGAGGTGATACGTCAAGGCGCCGCGTTGGCGGGCGGCGCGCTCGCTTGGATCCTCCGATTGCTGTGCCAATTCGAGAGGATTGTCCTCCTCTGCGGCTCGATCTGCTCCCGAGCAGCCAACAACGACGGCGCCAAAGAGCATTAAATTGGAAAGTCGATGATACCGCATCCCGAGCACCTTTCTCTCGCGGCCGCCCGATTTGGTGCAGAGCCGCGGGTAAGCCCACTGGACGGTCGCCGATTGAGATCTTCCCGATTCACTTCGAAGACGTGGACGAGACGTTTCGAAGCGAGTCCCCTCCCCTCACCGTCGACGGTTTGTCGTCGCACTGACAGACTCTAACACAGAGAAAACCACGACAAACGGATTCCGCAAGAGCGCAAATATCGCACAACTGCCCATGAACGCCGGATTAACCAGAGCAGAGTTACATCGTCGCGACTCGCCGCGATTTCATGGAATCACATTTGCGCCAGATGAAAATAACCGTGTTTCAATCCGTGCAGAGTGCACGACGCAGGCTTGCGGTGCGTAGTTTCAAATCTTCGACCAGGTGCCGCGAGAGGCGGCTCGGGCCCTCGCGGAAGGGGCTGATGTGAAACGCCGTATCAACCGTAGGGTTCGTGGAATGGCAACCGTTGCACGTGCCTTCAGTGAACGCTTTACTCGTCGCTGCATCGACACCGGGGATATTCCATGCGAAGCGGAAGGAATCCGCCGAGCCACCGCGCATCGAAACGGGAACCTCGTACGCGTTCGCGCGGATTGCATCCGCATTGGAAAGGACGAAATCGCGCAACAAGGCACTCCCATTGAGGCGCTCTGCGGGCGTGTTCCAAATCGGCCGCAGTCGCAACGTACCATCGCTGGAAAGACCAAACTCGCGCAGCTGCCAAATCCAATTGAGGATAGCCTCGTTCGTACGTACTTGCCCGAGTGCACTACCTGCCATCCCTTCCGGATGGGCCCCGCGCAGCGAAAAGGCATCGGTGACGCTTTGCAGCGCCGCGCGATACCCCTCGTCGAATGACGCGAATTGCCCCAGCGCGTGCCAAGCCTTTGCCCACTCGCCGGCCGAGCGCACAGCCGGCAGCGCATATTCGAAAATGACGGTCATGGGCTGCGGCTTGGAGGCCGGATCGTCCGCCGGGCCATCGGTGAGCGCATACACGAAGCGCCCCTCGCCGTTCACCACGTTGGGACGCTGTTCGCGCACGTCCATCCGATTCGTGATCCCGATCAACCGGAACGGCGCGCGCGCGAGATCCAGCTTTTGCCCCGAACAGGTGCTGCAGTCTTCGTTACACGCATTCTCCGGGGAACCCTTGAGCCAAGGGCAGAGCAGGTGCACATTCATCCCCAGCACGCGGTCTTCGTTGGGGCGGTCGAGCGGATAGCCGTTGAAATCGCGCTCACTCACCCAATGAATCAGCCAATCCCGCACGAATTCGCCGGCGTCCATGTCCTGCGGCGTCATGTTCTGCACCGCATGGCGAAAACTCCACGCACCGGTGGTGCCGTTTTTGGCGCGACCATCCGACAGCACGGCTTCGTCGATCACCACGAGCTCTTTCAGCTCGTTGACGGAAATGCCCTCGCACGCGTTGTTCGTCTTCGAGTCCGAGTTGCTCGAGCAGGCCGCGAGCATGGCCGCGCACACGAGCAAAACCGAGATGTCGAGCCCCGTGGGGGCGACGCTTTGCATGTCTTCAACGTACTGCGAAAAGGGCCCCAATACCAGGTTGGCGTTGGCCGGCGCTGGAGTTGCATTTCAGGCGACAGCACCCTCGACGCGCATGGTCTGGATTTCGTCCGGGGAGAAACCCGCTTCCTGCAATATGACATCCGTATGCTCGCCCGCGCGGGGTGGAGGTCGATGGCGATGTGGGGCGTCACGTTCGGTCACCGGGGTCGCAAATTGCAAAATTCGACCCGAGGAGGACGGAAGTTCGAAGAAGAAGTTTCGGGCGCGATGCTGTGGGTCGTCAGGCAATTCGCGTGGGAACGAAATCGGTTCCAGGCAGCAATCTACATTTGCGCAAAATGTACGCCACTCCTCGAACGTGCGACGTTCGAAAACGTCTGCCAACCGACGGCGAAGGGCTATTTGGTGTGGCCCTGGCACGAGCGCCGAGAGGTCGCCGTCGAAACCGACACTTTCGCAAAATGCCACCCACGACCTTTTCTCTGGGGCGCTCAAGGCCACGTGACGGCCATCCTTCGTTGTATAAATTTGATAAGGAGCGCAAGCTCCCGTGGAAACGTCGAGGGCGGGGGCACCTGATTCGTCGTCGGCGAGCAGCTCTCCAAGGCTCGGAACCGCAAACCCCATCGCGGCCTCGGTGATGGAAATATCGACGATACGCCCCGCACCGGTGCGTTCACGCTCCGCGAGCGCCGCGAGGATGCCAACGACGCACCAAACGGCGCCACCGATACCCGCGGGACTGTAATATGGCATTTTCGGAACGGGGTCCGACGCCCCGGAGGACCCGAGAAGCCCCGCGCGCGCAAGGTACGCGAGTTCGTGCGCCGTGCGATGAACGAGCGGACCATCCTGCCCGAAGCTGCTGAATGCACATACGATGAGTCGTGGATTCTCTTTCCGAAGCCGCGCGTGCCCCAAGCCCAAGCGATCGAGGACGCCGGGACGGAATGGATCGAAAAGCACGTCTGCGCGGCGGGCGAGTGCGCGAAACGCCAAGCATCCCGCGTTCTTCTTCAGATCCAGACGGATGCTCCTCTTGTTGCGATTGAGCGCAAGGAAGAGCGCCGATTCGTCGCCCCGCCGCGGGTGCCATTGGCGGATTGGATCGCCGTCCATCTCTTCGACTTTGTCGACCGCAGCGCCGAGATCTCCAAGGATCATCGTGGCATAGGGCCCGGGCACCAAACGGCTCATGTCCAAAACCCGAATCCCTTCGAGCGGCCGCACCTCAATGCTCCCCGGAGAACTCTACGGGATTACGCGTTACGCGCCACGAAGAGACAGCCTCGAACGCCATACGGCCGATAGCTTTCACGCGTTCATCATAGTCATTTCATATTTTTAAGCTCATGACTTTCAATGAGATAGGCGCGTCAGGTTATCCGCCAATAGGTTGGCATCCTTCTTACGGCCGCTCGTTTCGCTCGAAACGCCACCATCAGCCCCACTGGTAAAATAGACCGCTATCGCACGCAGGTCAGGCGCTTGACAACGGACGTCCGGAATGGTGCACTCCAGAACGCTTGGTACTTGGTATTTGGCCATGCGCCGTCGTGCGCGGGTTGGAGGGACGAATGGTGTGGAAGAAGTGGCTCGTCTTCGGCGGCTCGGGCCTCGCCGTGGGGGGATTCGTCTGCGTACTCGCCAGTTGCCTGAAAGACCCTCGCGAGGGCGACACCGTTCACGTCGTCGATAGCTGCGATCGCACTCAATTGTCGAACGAACCGAGTTCGAAACACGCGACCTTGCGTGCGTATCTCGAATCGAGCGATTTGCTGCTTCAGCGTGCGACCGACGTCGAAACGGAAATGAAGGACGCGTGCAACGCCATCAGCTCCGAACTGGGGCTCTCGACGGGTAAAGACCTCGTGGCGGCGTGCAAACCCATTGCCGCGCGCGTCGACAAGTTGTCGACGATTGCCCCCATACCGCCGCCGGGCAGTCCGTTTTGGGGCGAACTTCGATTCGCGCCCAATTGCACCGTGCAAGAAAACGCGGTCGCCGAATGCATGTCGACCTGCGCCGAAGCGTGCGACGTCACCAAGTGTGAACCCGACAAGTTGGTCGGCGCGTGCGATGGCGAATGCACGGGGCGCTGCGTGACCACGGGTGACGACATCGCGTGTACGGGTGACTGCGTGGGCGAAGTTCCCCCCGCAGGCCCCACCACCTGCACGGGAGAATGCATTGGCACGTGCTCGGGCCTTGAATGGTCCGGCGAATGCGCCGGTGCATGCGCGGGGCGTTTCACGGGTCGCTGTGCAGGCACATGCACCGGCACGTGCGATGGAACGGACATCAACGTCAACGCCGGGGACGCGGGTGCGGACGCTGGACCGGCACCTCCCGGCTCGCCTCCGCCGGCCAACGCCGACGGCAACTGCACCGGCACCTGTGTGGGCGTTTGCAGCAAGGGCGCGAACGGATACTGCGCCGGCGCGAAGTGCACCAGCTTCAACCCGAGCGCCGAGCCTTCCCCGGCTCCGTTCGCAGGCGGAAAGTGCGGCACCGGGTTGTGCGCGGGGACGTGCCGCTCCGGACTCGGAACGGGCGCCCTGGCGAAGTGCAGCGGAACGTGCACGGCCAACAAGAGTCAATGCAATGGCGTGTGCGTGGGCACGTGCAATGGCACCCGCTCGTCGGCCGTCTGCCAAGGCAGGCTGAATTGCGGGCAAAATGCCGAGTGCGAGAACGCGTGCCAAGCGCGCGGCGAGCTCGCCACCTCCTGCAGCGAGCCGAGGGTGATGGAGGTCTATGCCGTTTCCGATCCCGCGCTCCGCGAGGCCTGGAAGAAGCACGGTGCGCGCTTGGCCAAGGCCCTCTCCGAGGTGGAATCGCTTCGCACCGCACGCGGGTTCATCAAAAATCGCGCGTACGGAGATTTCGTAACCATCGGGCTGCAAGGAGATCTCGTGCGCACCTGCGTCGCGCAGGGCCGCACGATCGTGGACAACGCCGACACGAAGATTTCGGCCATGCTGAACTCGGACCCCACGCACCGCAGGTACCAGCAATGAGGCGATACGACGTGGGTTCGAACGTGCGGTGCTGGGGTGGATTGGTGATGGCTGCGGCGCTGGGTATCGCCGTGGCGGCGCCTGGATGCACGTACACGTCCAACACCACCGCCATCCAGTGCACGTCGGAAGTCGAGTGCCTCAACCTCGGCCCGGAATTCGCCGGAACGACGTGCGACAAGGCGACGCGCAGCTGCATCAAGGTCTCCGCCGACCAAGACCTCTGCAAGACGAACAAGGAATGCATCGACAAGGCGGGGGGCGTTCCGGCGATCTGCCGTAAGAGCGATCGCAAGTGTGCCCAGCTGACGTCGCCGGAGTGTCCGCGCGTCTGGGGAAACACCGACCAGCTGCTCAACGACAAGGCCGTGGTCATCGGCGCAGTCACGCCATTCAGCCATAGCGCCCTGGCCGACTTCACCGAGGCGGCGTTGCGACTCGGGCAGGCCGACATCACGAAAGTGGTTCGAGGCCTGCCATCGGCCGATGGCTCGTCGGACATTCGGCCGCTGGTGATCGCATCCTGCGACGAATTTTTCCACAATGGCTTCGATGGTCTCGTCGTGGCGGCCGACCATCTCGTGAAGGACCTGGAGGTGCCGGTCAACATCGGCCCGATTGACCCGGAGAACGTCCTTCTGGCCACCGAGCAGGTTTTTCGCCCGAACAAGGTGCTCACCATCGTGCCCCTCAGCATAAGCTCGGGCCTCATCAAGCCCGAACCCACCCCCATGGCATGGGGACTCGCCGTCAACGACAAGAAGACGACGCAGGCGTCACAGCTTCTCATTCAAAAGGTGCTGGAGCCTCGCTTGCACGACGAAGGGGTCACCGAACCGATCAAGGTCGCCATCATCTACGAGGACAACGTCCTCGGGTTGAATGCTCGCCAGCTCATGGAGAGCAAGCTCTCCTACAATGGAAAGTCGGCCTCCCAGAACGCCATCGACAAGAACTATCTCGCGGTCAGCATCGGAAATGTGATCGATCACGTGGGCAATCCCGCGCCCGAGCTCAAGGTCGCCCAGGCGGTGCGCGCCGTGCTCGATTTCAAGCCGAACATCATTCTTCACGCCGTCCACCCAGGAGCGATTCCGCTCGAGACCTTCCCGCTCTTGACCCAGTGGCCCAGAGACACGCGGCTGCCGTATCACGTCGACCTGATCGCGGTATTCGGCACGTTCGCGCCGTTGTTCGATCTTCTCACGGCCATCGTGCCGATGCGCAGCCGGTTGTTCTCCATGACGAACCACCTGCCACCGGAGGTGCAACCGCGCATCGATGACTGGGTGACGCACTTCACGACGGAGTTCCCGCAACTCGCGCAATCCTCGTCGCCCTCGGCAACGCTCGTGCATCAGTGGTATGACGCCGTCTTCCTGGCGGCCTATGCCATCGTGGCGAATGGCAACAAACCTCTAACGGGCGAGAACCTTGCCGCCACGCTCACGCAATTCAATCCTCCGGGCTCCACCGTTCGCAGCGGCACGGCCGACATCACGAGGGCCTTCGGCCTCCTCAACTCCGGGCAGGGAATCGATCTTGATGGCCTCTCGGGCAACATGAATATCGACCCAGCAACGGGCTTCGTCGACTACGAGGCCGAAATCACGTGCCCGGAGATCGACACGAAAACCGGCCGAGTCGTCAATTTCAATGCAACGGGATATTACACCGAGGGTGATCAAGTAAGAGGGACGTTCAGGTGCAATCCGTAAAGGCGCGCCATCGCCGCTAATCGAAGGATGGGTCGATGCGGGGCACCGCTCGTCCTGTCGCGCAGGACCGCACGATCGTGGACAACGCCGACGCGAAGATTTCGGCCATGCTGAACTCGGACCCCACGCACCGCAGGTACCAACAATGAGGAGATACGACATGGGTTCGAACGTGCGACGCTGGGGTGGATTGGTGATGGCTGCGGCGCTGGGTATCGCCGTGGCGGCGCCTGGATGCACGTACACGTCCAACACCACCGCCATCCAGTGCACGTCGGAAGCCGAGTGCCTCAACCTCGGCCCCGAGTTCGCCGGAACGACGTGCGACAAGGTGACGCGCAGCTGCATCAAGGTGCCCACCGATCAAGACCTCTGCAAGACGAACAAGGAGTGCATCGACAAGGCGGGGGGCGTTCCAGCGATCTGCCGAAAGAGCGATCGGAAGTGCGCCCAACTGACCTCGCCGGAGTGTCCGCGCGTTTGGGGGAACACCGACCAGCTTCTCAACGACAAGGCCGTGGTCATCGGCGCACTCACGCCATTCAGCCATAGCGCCCTCGCCGACTTCACCGAGGCCGCGTTGCGGCTCGGGCAGGCCGACATCACGAAAGTCGTTCGAGGCCTGCCATCGGTCGATGGCTCGTCGGACATTCGGCCGCTGGTGATCGCGTCCTGCGACGAGTTCTTCCACAATGGCTTCGATGGCCTCGTCGTGGCGGCGAACCATCTCGCGAAGGACCTGGAGGTGCCGGTCAACATCGGCCCGATCGCGCAGGAGAACGTCCTTCTGGCCACCGAGCAGGTTTTTCGCCCGAACAAGGTGCTCACCATCGTGCCCCTCAGCGTGAGCTCGGGCCTCATCAAGCCCGAGCCCACCCCCATGGCGTGGGGACTCGCCGTCAACGACAAGAAGATGACGCAGGCGTCGCAGCTCCTCATTCAAAAGGTGCTGGAGCCTCGCCTGCGCGACGAAGGGGTCACCAGCCCGATTAAGGTCGCCATCGTCTACGAGGACAACGTCCTCGGGTTGAACGCCCGCCAGCTCATGGAGAGCAAGCTCTCCTACAATGGAAAGTCGGCCTCCCAGAACGCCATCGACAAGAACTATCTCGCGGTCAGCATCGGAAATGTGATCGATCACGTGGGCAACCCCGCGCCCGAGCTCAAGGTCGCCCAGGCGGTGCGCGCCGTGCTCGATTTCAAGCCGAACATCATTCTTCACGCCGTCGCCCCGGGTTCGATTCCGCTCGAGACCTTCCCGCTCTTGACCCAGTGGCCCAGAGGCACGCGGCTGCCGTATCACCTCGACCTGGTCGCGGTGTTCGGCACGTTCGCGCCGTTGTTCGATCTTCTCACGGCCATCGTGCCGATGCGCAGCCGGTTCTTCTCCATCACGAACCACCTGGCACCGGAGGTGCGACCGCGCATCGATGACTGGGTGACGCACTTCACGACGGAGTTCCCGCAACTCGCGCAATCCTCGTCGCCCTCGGCAACGCTCGTGCATCAGTGGTATGACGCCGTCTTCCTGGCGGCCTATGCCATCGTGGCGAATGGCAACAAACCCCTGACGGGCGAGAACCTCGCCGCTACGCTCTCGCAATTCAATCCTCCGGGTTCCACGGTTCGCAGCGGGACGGCGGACATCACGAGGGCCTTCGGCCTCCTCAACTCCGGGCAGGGAATCGATCTCGATGGCCTCTCGGGCAACTTGAATTTCGACTTGGCAACGGGCTTCGTCGACTACGAGGCCGAAATCTCGTGCCCAGAGATCGACACGAAAACCGGCCGAGTCGTCAATTTCAAAGCAACGGGATATTACACCGAGGGTGATCAGGTAAGAGGCACGTTCACGTGCAATCAGTGACGGCGCACCAACGCCGCTAACCGAAGGAGGGGTCGATGCGGGTCCTCATGATTTCCGCGAATCGGGATGTCATCCCATCGCCCGTGGTCCCCATTGGCATCTTGGCCCTCGCGGGCGCAATCCGCGATAGCCACGACGTCCGCGTGCTCGACCTCTGCTTCGAGGTCGACTTTTTGGGTGCCATCGAGAGAGCCATTGCCGACTTCCAGCCCGAACTCGTCGCAATCGGTTTGCGCAATCTGCACACCAATGCTTACGACGTCGGAGGTCGGAAAGGCCTGATTCAAATTTACGCGGACATGGCCGCAGCCGTTCGGCGTTCGACGCAAGCGCCGCTCGTCCTAGGAGGCGCAGGGTTTTCGCTGCGGCCGAAGCACCTGATGGAGCGGCTTGGCGCCGATCATGGAATCGTCGGCGAAGGGGAACGCGCGTTTCGTCAGGTCGCCGACACGTTGGCGCGGGGGGAGACGCCGCCAACCATCGTGCACGGAGAAAATGTCGTTCACTCCGACGTATTCCCGATGCAGCGGCTTCGCCGCAGCGCCACAATCGTAAGCGATCTCGATATGTTACCTCCCATCGCTCGCGATCTCGTCGATCCGCGATACTACGATTGGGAAGGCACGGAGAACATCCAGACCAAGCGCGGTTGCGCCTTCGGGTGCACGTATTGCGATTACCCCGACTTGGAAGGCCGCAAGGTTCGCGTGCGAAATCCGAAGACGGTGGCGGACGAAGTGATGGCCCGTGCGCAGGTGCCCGGGGTCAAATTCGTTTTCTTCGTCGACAGCGTATTCAATGTTCCGCCGAAGGCGGCACTCGAGCTGTGCAACGAGCTCATCGAGCGGAACAATCCCCTACCCTGGACTTGCTATGCAACGCCCGCGGCCTTCTCGCCGGAGCTCGTCGAGGCCATGGTTCGCGCGCGCTGTTACGGGGTCGAGATCGGAACCGACGCGGGCACGGACCGCATCTTGAAGGCGCTGAAAAAGCCCTTCAACCTGAACGACGTGCGTCGTACGCGTGCGCTGTGCGAAGAGTATGGCCTCATGGACTCGCACACCTTCATCCTCGGGGCCGAGGACGAAACGCTCGATGAGACGCGGCGGACGCTGGATTTCGCCGACGAGCTCGACCCCGCGGTCTCCATTTTCGTCGCCTTTTCCGAAGACCGCGAGGATCGCGATGGGGTCCAATCGAAGAATCGGCGGCGCATCCTGGAAATCCTCGCCGAGGAGGCGCCGAAACGGCCAGGCTGGGTGGTGCCCGAGATCGGGCTGGGACACCACGACGGGCCGCCCCCACGCGGCACCGCAGGACCGGCGTGGATCATCGCCGCGCGCGAGCGATGGGCGAAAAAACGCGGGCGCTCCGCGGATTTGCCGTGACGATGCGCTCGATGGCTACAGGGTGCTTCCCCCACCATTTAGTGGGATGTACTGCCCCGTGATCCAACGGGCTTCGTCCGAGCACAAGAAGGCGACGACGCCACCGATATCGTCCGGGGTTCCGAGGCGCTTCAATGGGGTAATGCGCGCCACCTTTTGCTTCAACGCCTCGGGCTCGCGCGCAGTGACCTCCGTCTCGATGAAGCCGGGCGACGCAACGTTGACCGTGATTCCATGAGGCCCCAACTCTTTCGAGAGAATGCGGCACGAAGCGTCCATGGCCGCCTTGCCCGCCGCGTGGGCACCGGTGCCGACGCTGGCAAAACGCGAAACGATGGAGCTGACCCCCACGATGCGGCCCCACTTCCTGTCGACCATGCCCGGAACGGTGGCTGCGCACAGCGCATGAAAGGCCGCCATTTCGTCGAGCACTTTGACTTTCACGTCCTCCCACGGCGTGAGGTAGAACGGGCCGACGAACGGCGAACCTCCGAGGCCCACGTTGGCATTGTGAATGGCCGCATCCACCGGGCCGAGCCGGCGTTCGATGGCCTTCACCATATCGGCGACCTCGGAGTGATTCGTTGCATCGGCTTGGAAAACACCGCCCTCGATGCCCGATTGGCGCAAAAGCTTTTCGGCGAGGTCCGTACTGTGAAGGCAATTGACGGCAACCGTGAATCCTCGCGCGCCCAGCGATCGCACGATGGCAGCTCCGATACCCCGGCTTCCGCCCGTTACCAACGCAACTTTCCGATCCATCCATCACCCTTCGTCGAGAACGACGTTCACGCCCCGCAGCTCTACAAATGAGTATATTCCCGTTTCGTTCGAAATGGGATCGTTCGGAGAAAAACCATGTCGACACAACATTCCGTCGAGCAGCCCGATGTGGCGTTGTTGGAGTTGGTTGCGGGTGTCTGGCTCGGCCCCGCCCTTTATGCCGTCACGTCGCTCGGTGTCGCGGATGCCATCCGAAACGGGTCGCGGCATATCGAGGATATCGCTCGCACGGTCGGCGCCAATTCCGATGCACTTTATCGGGTGATGCGCGCACTGACAGCGTCGCATGTATTCGAGGAAAGTGCGCCGCGCACCTTTACGAATGGGTCGATTGGAAAACTTCTCGAATCCGATACTTCGGGTTCGATGCGCGCCCTCGTGCTGCTACCGCCGCAAGGTGGCAGGGAGATGGTTCATAGCGTCAAGACGGGCGAATCGGCGTTCGAGCACAAGCATGGAATGAGCCTTTTCGACTACCTCGAAAAGAATCCCAAATCGCTGAAAATTCACGCCGACGCGATGAACGCCATGGCCGGGCGCTTCGCGCGCGCGTTTTTATCCGCCTACGACGTAGCGCCCTTTCGAACGGTGGTCGACGTCGGCGGTGGACAGGGGGCGATCTTGCGCGAGATCTTGCAGATCCATTCGCGCGTGCGAGGCATCTTGTATGATTTGCCCAATGCCATCGCGGCCGCGACGCCAAAGATGCACGCGAGTGGACTCGCAGAACGATGCACCTGCGTACCTGGTAACTTTTTCGAATCCGTGCCCGCGGGAGGAGACCTTTACCTTCTTTCTTCGGTCATCCACGACTGGGACGACGAACGCGCCGTGCGAATTTTGAAGAATTGTCGTTCCGTGCTCTCGGACAACCAAAGATTGATACTGCTCGAGCGCATTATTCCAAATGAGGCCGACGAGCGGGGCGGCGCGGCCTCCACCATGCTTCTCGATCTCATGCTGCTGGTCACCTCGACCGGTGGCCGGGAGCGCACGGAGGATGAATTCCGTGCACTCCTCGCGAGGGCCGACCTTCGCTTGAATCGCACGATATCGACCGACTCATTGGTCCACGTCATCGAAGCCGTGGCCATTTGAAATGGGTCTAATTCGCTTTACGTCCTGCGACGGTCAGACACACGATCCCCGAGCATAGCCACCCATTGCCCTCGGCCTCGTCGAGCTCCTCCCAAAAGGCCTCGACCTCGTCGGCCGTGGTCTCGCCAGCTTCCACCATGCGCTGAACCCGCCCACCGAGTGCGAGTTTCAAGAAGGCAACCTTGTTCATGACGACGCGCGGGACCAGTCGAACGTCCTGCAAACCCGCTTCGATGAAGTAGCGCTGGACGCGCCGCGCCGCCCGGCCGCTGGGCACCCCGTCGGCGATCCCTTGCGGGATTCGGCGAGCCAAGTCTTCGTTGGTGCTGTTGAGAAAGCACGTCTCGAGCTCGACTTCGGAGGCGACCACGAGACCTCCGGGCTGCGTCACACGCGCCATTTCGCGAACGACCAAACGCGGATCGGGCGTGTGCACGAGCACGCGCTCGATGCGACATCGCGCGAACGAGTTATCTTCGAATGGCAACGATTGTGCGTCACCTTCGATGAACTCCACGGGCAAGCCCGAGCCCTCGACCCGCCGCCGCGCTTCCCCGATCATGGCCGCACTGCGATCGAGCCCCGTCGCCTTGCCGCGCGGCGCAACCAAGGACGCGATCGAGCACGTGTCCACCCCCGCGCCGCATCCGACGTCGAGCACGTGATGGCCACTTTTGAGATCGAGAAGGTCAATGACTAGTTTCTTGACGAGGAGCTCGTCCTCGATGTCTCTGCGGGCATCGAGAAATTGAATGAAGGATTCGGGACGCTCCGTATCCACCGAGTGAAATTTAATCGGATCGGCCTTTTCGTTCATGTGCGACTCCTTTTCGTCGAGGCTATCACTACATCGAACCGCCCGCGCCATCGTCGAGGCCGACTACAATTTGGCAACGCGATGTGCGAGACACGCGAATAGTCGATTGTACTTTGTAGATGTAGCGTGATGCGCCGAATGACTCGTCGGTCAGCGCGAAATGCCCATTTCACGGTACCAGCGCGCGAGGACGCGATCTTCGGCGTAATGTTCTTCGGGGGCGATGGCGTGGTCGGTATTCACGACGTCCAGCTCGACCCAACCATCGCGCCAGCGCATGAGGTACGGGGCGGAGGCGGTGACCACCTCGGATGGGGTGAGCCAATACCGGGCGTCGGCATAGGGGCGCAATGTGCGCTCGTTGCCCGTGTCGGTCGTGCTGACATTGACAATGACGCCACGGACGTTGCCGCCTTCGCGTCCGATGATGCCGCGGATGAAGTTGCGCAAAAGATCCTTCGAGCGGGTGTACGACTGCCATTGGCGCACACGGTACTTGTCGGCCACCGATCCGAACGCGCAAAGCGTGAGCCGGCAGCACGAGCTTCGCGCAAGCTCGAGCAACGCCGTCGCGATGTTGACGAAGGTGGTCACGTTGGAGTGATAGACGGTGTCGTCGATTCCATCGCAATCGGCATCGTGCTTCGGGGCGCCGTCGGCCTCGAAGGCAAAGGCGCCCACGGCGTGAACGAGGACCAATTCATCGGCCGCAGCGGGCGCGAGGTTCTGGAGCGACCGCGACGTCGCATCCGCGTCGAGCAAATCGACACCGACGAGAAACGCATGCGGCGACGCCGACGGCGGCCGTCTTCGCGTTACGCCCACGCCGTGCCAACCGGGCAACGTGGCAAAGTGGTCCAAGTACGCGCGCCCCATCGCTGCAGCCGCACCGGTCACCACGAGCACACGCGAGCGGATGCCGGGGTCGGAGTTGGTGCTCGCAGGCCCCGGCCCATCGAGGCGAACCACCGCGACGTTCTGTCGCTTCCGAGCGTGTGAGCGAACCGTCCGTACCATGCGCGCAAAGCCGCGCGACCGTGCCCCCCGCGGCAAGGTTAAACCTGGCGCGGCAGCGCCGATCGTCAAGGTCAGCGGGCGGCGTCGGAATTCGGTCGCAAGGAACGGAGTGCGAGACTGGACGGGAGAGCCCATCTTCACCGCGTGGAGGCATTAACATGAGATTTCGCATCGTCGGCCTGCCGTCCGAGCCGTTTGCCCATCTGTTCGCTCTCTCCCAGGAGGAGCTCGCCGCGCGGGGCGCCGTGCGCGTCACCGCCGAAGTAGGGAACGGCTATCCCTGCCGAATCAGCTTGACCGACGCCGCACCCGGTCAAGACGTCATTCTGACGCACTACGAGCACCACGCCGTCGATTCCCCTTTTCGATCGAGCTATGCCATCTACGTTCGCGAGGGCGAAACGACATTCGACGCCGTCGACCGCGTGCCCGAGCAACTGCGTTCCCGTTTGCTGTCCGTCCGCGCCTTCGACGGCCGCGGCATGCTCCTCGATGGCGACGTCGTGGCCGGCGGCGAGCTGGAAGGCGCGATCGGGAAGATGTTCACCGACGAGCGTGCAGCGTACCTGCATGTCCACTACGCCAAACCGGGCTGCTACGCGGCGCGCGTGGAACGGGGGTGATGAGGCCTTCGGCGCCGCGACTCGAAAGTGCGCAACGTAGGTCGGACAGCGGCCGATTTAAGAACCGATGCACACGTCACGGCTTGAGCACGGAGCGCTCCCTTCCCCGAAACTGGGAACCTCGGCGCTGTGATTTCGTTCTGGCGTCGAGGCCTCGGGATAGCATCGACTCCGTGTTAGGCTTTGGGCCGATCATTTCAATCTCGCGTAGCACCTAACCTCCCACATACAATCTCGCAGCCACATTCCGACCTTATGTGCCCGCGGGTGATGTCGCTGAGTTCACTGGGCTCGCCGACAGTGTCGCTGCGGCGGTCCATTCCTGTCGGGCGAAACGTCGGTGATGATTCCGCGAACGCGGCGCACAACCTTGGCCACGGCGCGCAGCATCCTCGCCTTCCACCACGGTGCAAAAAACCAACGAGTTTTCTTGCTCGTCGTCCGGCGAACCCGCTAGCGTCACGCGCGTGCGGTGGGGCATCGACCAGTGGCTGATCACGGATACCTTTCGTAGAGAGTGGCGCTTCTGGATCGCGCCGATCGAGGAGCACTCACAAGACGCCCGAGTTTCGCGATGGGACATGGTCGGAGAGCCCCTGTTCCACCTCGTTCCGCAGGCGTTCTCGAGCCTGGGGGCCAGGGAGGACGAGGCGGCGGGCGACCTTCTCGCGATCTACGACGCATTGACCGGCTCGCATTTGAGTGACGACCTTCCGCGGCCGACGGTTGACCGGCGTCGTCGTCTCCGAGGATTCGAGCGGGAGCTGAGCCGTGTGCTCTACGCCGCCTTGGAGGCTGGCGTTCTCAAGTTCGAGCGCTACGAGGTGCCGTGGCCGTTCTCGGACGTAGAAGAGAAGGCCGAGGAACGTACGCCCGAAGCTGGCGCCCCAAGCGTCGAGACGGACATTGTTGTTTTTCATGCTGTGCGGGACGTCGATGGATCGCCGGTCCCGGGAGCGATCATGATGATTCGCAAACCGGACGGCTCGGTCGTTCGTGAGGTGGCCGGTAATGACGGCAAGGTTCAACTGAGAGGCAGGCAGGGCGAGCGCTTCACTTTGCTTAGCGTGAGCGAAGATGACGCACCGTTTGAATACGCTATTTCGGAGTCTTCGGCGACGACTGCCGTTGGTTGAGAAGCGAGGGAGATGAATTGCCAAGCCTGAAAGAAGTCTTGAAGGGAACGATGCTATTCACTGCCGCACGCGGCGTTGGGTTGGATCCAAAGTTCACCGATCCGATCCGAGTCGAGCCTTCGAAAGACATCTCATTTCCGGATCCCAACCCAGTCCTCTCCACTTCCGATGAGGCGAATCAGGCGAATCCCATTTGGCACTGGCGGCACGATGCCAAGAGGCCCTCCGTTTTCTCCAACATTCGCTGTTGGCCACGTGGCGGCGGGATGAACTACCAGATGCCGATGCTGGTACTCGAAAGCCTGGAATGGGGCGTGAATGGCCGTGCAATCGCGGAGGTAACGCCAGAGGGGGCCTCGACTACCCTCGAACTGCCGCTCACGCTTGAATTTATGGTGCACAAGTTCTTCCTCAAGTCGGGGCACGTTGAGAAAGCTTCCACGGGTTTGTGGCAGCTGGAATCGCTCACAGATGTCAGCATGCTGATGGTCTTTGTGTATGAGCAACACGCAAGCGGGATCCGGGTCGTCAACGCGCCCACTTGCGACATGCTTGGCGAGTCGTTCATGCCATCCGGAACGGCAAGCTTTGAAGCACAAATCGGCGAAGCCCTCCAGGTGAAAGTCTCGCCGCCTCGATTCGTGGTTTGTCTAAGTCTCACCTGCTGTAAGGAGCGTGCGGATTTCGACCCGTTTGGGGCACTCGTCGCCGGTCGGATCTATCCTCACGCAATGATCTTGTCGAATCGTGCACTTCGACGAGCTGCGGTAGAAGTCCGGTACAAGCGCCCGACAGTAACCTCCATGCCGGCGCCAAACATGACCAACAACATTGGAGCTGGCTTCTTCACCGACACCAACAACGTCGTCGAGCTCCCGAAGATTGGACCGTTGGTATCTGGACTCGGCCTGGTGCCTTACTGGTCTGAGATATTCGACTACTACGATGCAAATCCAAGGCCTGGTTCCAGAAATCGCGTTGTCCATGCGAAGCGTATCGAAACACGGACCGCCACAAAGGCAGTCCAACGCCTTCGGGAACGGACGAACGAGGACCCAATCGGGGCACTTACGCTCATTGCCAAGGCACCGATAGATCCGCTTGCCTCCCATCCTGCACAGAACGCGTCCCCGGTCTTCTCGCACTACGAGACCGAGTCGATAACGAAGATGCCGCATCAAGGTGCATTTGACAACCTGCACCTCGCCGTCGGCATGAAGGCTTTCCCCGGTTCGGTTAGCGACCCTGCTTACGCCGATCCGAAGTGGCAGCTTACGGATATACGCATGGCACCGATCTGTGAACACGACTGCCTTCATACCCATTGGCGATGGGGCCAAAGCTGGCGTTCATTACTGCCGCCCGTGGCGGATCCAAAAACCATCGCGGGATTTGGCCCGGGCAATGAAGCGTACCGAGAGGTGGGGAGCCCACTTGTACCCCTAAACCAAAACGTCGACATCGTGCTCGAGTCACCGGCGAGTTTTCGATATTGCGCGGAGGCCTTGTCGGCAAAGAGTGGCGTTTGGCAAGTGTTCATGCATCACGGGTCCGCATATGCTCTTGCGATCGCGGCAGGCGGGACGGTCGCAGCGCTTGACGCCGTTGTTGCGGGTCGCAGCGACTCCCCCCTCAGGTATTGGAACCTGCGCTGGCATGCAACAATCGACGGCCCGCAAGAGCGCGTAAAGCCCGTGGGTAGCATCGAGGCGCTAAAGGAACTTTAAGGAGTGTCTTCCTTCACGGGCTACGTAATCATGGCCATCCTCTGGCTTCCGATTGCATTGGCCAGTAGCCCGATAATTTTGTATTATTACTCGTGGACCATACGCCGGCTTGATCGCGGCGGAACCGCCGCGGATCAAGAGCAAACCGCGCAACGCCGATTCCTTCGCACCGTTCGCGTTGCGACGCTGCTCGCTTTACCCACGACGCTCGAGTGGATGTGGTTCGCGTATCACGACGGGTTCAATATTCGGCACCCATTTCCCGCCCTTTTATCCATTTCCTGGTTCATGCTCGCTGCGGCCTCAGGCTGTCTCAGTGCACGTAGGTGGTTCGCGACAACCGTATTGGCCGGCGGAATCGCAATCGTCGGCGTAACCTATTTTGCAATATTCGCCTGGGGCGACCGGGCCATGCTCTTCCCAGCTGTCGATCCTGCGGACCATTCCAGCTTTAGCTACCTTCCACATTGTTGGGGCACTCTCGAGTCACTGAGTAATCTAGTCTTCGGCAGTCTGTTGATCTTCTTCTCGTTTCGTGGCTGGCTCAGAGCTCGCAAGACTGGTCTCTAATCTACACGCCGGTGCAGAATTAGCGGCTCTGCCTGCTGAAATCGCACAGCCGAGGTTTCGGAAAGAGCCCAAACGAGCGATTTCTGTGGACGCTCACAGATCGGTCGTGATCAAAATCGGTTTCACGAGGGCCTTCTCATGGTCTTCGACACGATGTGATCGCATCGGCGGCTTCGCGCTTAGAACGCGTTTCATAACTGGTCGACACGTAAGTGATCGATATTGCTCCATTGCATCCTCCAGTAAGCGGAAGGTCAAGCCAACCTGCCCGCTCGATCCATCGCCGCCGACTTGCAGCCCGAATCCACCGTGACGCTCGGCCACCGCAAGAACGAGCAGCTTTTCGCGAGCGATTGGCCCGTTGGACGTGGACCTCATTTTTCGAGCACACCTAGCGAACGGTCATTCCATGCATTTTGTCGCGACTTGTCATGACGTTAGAGCTTGGATGAACCAATGCCTGACTCTAGCCATTCTGGATGCGGTGCAGATCATCCTCCACAAACACGGCGTCCGATTGGTCGTGCGCCCCGACGAAGTGCACTTGCATGCGAACGTTTCTCACCGCGCCGATCGCTGCTTTGGAGAACGGAATGACCTCGAATCGACTTTCGCGACGTGATTTGGTTTCGTTTGCGGCCGCCACACTCGTTGCGGGATGCGCTGGGCGGGATGCGAATGCCGAAACCCCTCGACAGGCCCCCGCGGTTCCCGTCAAGCGAAGCGTATTCGACAGCGGCATTCTCTTCGACGCTGCGGGGACCATCGGCCGAGACGACTGGGCTCCCGAGCGGGGTGAGCCGCTGAATGCCAAAGATATCGAAGAGGTATTGAGCTCGGGAATGACGGCCATCAACATCACGGTCGATGCCGGGTCCGATCCGCAACGGCCATTCGAGACCACGTTGGCCACCATTGCGGTGATTCATCGTGAGATCGCCGCCCACCCTGAAGCGCTATTTCTCGTGCGCAATGCGGCCGATCTGCGTGCCGCAAAGCAATTGAAGAAGGTGGGACTCATACTCAGCTTTCAGGTCCCAGACGAACTTGGGTCCAAGTTGGAGCATTTCGATACCTTCCACAATTTGGGGGTTCGGGTGATGCAGCTCACGTACAACCCGCGCAGCCTTCTCGGTGATGGCTGCGCGGAACCTGCAAATGCGGGACTGAGCGCGCTCGGCCGTCAGGCCATCGAACGAATGAACGCGCGCGGCGTGGTGATCGACCTCAGCCACTGTGGCCAGCGCACCACCGCGGAGGCCATCGAGCACTCGAAGCGGCCGGTGGCGATCACACACACCGGTTGCGCGGCGCTCACGGACGTTCCGCGCAACAAGCGTGACGATGAGCTCAAACGGTGCGCCGATAAGGGCGGCGTGATTGGCATCTATCTCATGCCGTTCTTTTTGCGCCGCGGGACCCAAGCGATGGCCAGCGACGTTATCGCACACATCGAGCATGCCATCAACGTGTGCGGAGAAGACCACGTTGGCATCGGTACCGATGGCACCCTCTCGGCGATCGAGGTCACGCAGGCCTACATCGACAATTTTCACAAGACAATGGACGAGCGGAAGAAGAGCGGCATTGCGGCTCCGGGCGAAGACCGGGACATCTATCCGTTCGTGCCCGACTTGAACACTCCGCGCAGATTTCAAGTGCTCGGTGAAAAGCTCCTCGCGCGCAAGCACCCGGAGTCGCGCGTAAGGAAAATTCTCGGCGGCAACTTCGCGCGTCTGTTCACCGAAGTGTGTGGCTAAAGCCTGAATATCGCTCAGCGCAATCGAAAATTGCCGTAGTCTCTCCGTAGAATTCTGATGACCTCGGCGACTGTCCCCCAATACGGCCCAACATGATTGATCAAGCGTTCGCGGACATCATCGAGGCGATCGACGCAGGGCTCGAAGGACGTGCGCCGCGAACATCACCGCCGCCGTGGCTTGCGTGGCTGACCGTTGCCCTCCTCCGGCAACGCGCTCGCCAAGCGTGGCACCGCTACATTCTCGAGACCCGCCTCCGCGACGAGCAGCAGGCCGGAGAAAGCGGAGACGTACCCGGACTTCCAGGTTGGAAGTACAACTTTCACGGCATCGGCTGTTGCTTGACCGGCCCGGATGGCGAGGCCATCGACGTCGACCGTCACGACGCGGAGGCGAGAGTCATCGATCCCTACTTCTTCGCCTGGCGAATTCGCACCGTGCGCTCCATCGCGATGCCCGAGATTCGGCTCTGGCGATGGATGCCGAGCGACTCGATGATCGTTGCGGCGCTCACTGACTTACGGGCCATGGGAGCGCTCGTCTACCCCCACGACAACCATCTATTTCTCCTCGCCAAGCCTCTCGAGGATCGTGTGCGCTTCGCCGCCGAATGTCGCTTCGATGACGAGGCGACGTGCGATAACTGGTTGGCAGCCTTCCACGACCGGGACGCCGACGACGTCTTGCTTGCCCACCGCGCGTGGGTTCGTTCATGCGCCATGAACAGCAGTCAGGCGTTCAAAGTTATCGACGCCGCACGTGAAATTCTCACGCCGAATGAGCTCGCCGAAGTCTGCCTGCACCACATAGCGGGGCCCGCGGGGCCAGCCATGGGTAAGGCGCTCTCCGTGCTGCGAAAGACGAATGCGAGTGGGCAGCTCGACGCCGTCTCGGCACTCCTTGACCGTCTCTCGCCAACCGACGATCCTCCGTACCCAGCTTATGAGGCGTTCGCGTATCTTCTGGAGCGTGGAGTCGCCAATGCAAACGTCGTGGACGGCTTTGGGACCTTTGCAGCCGTAGAGAAGGCGAAGGGCTTTCGAGGAAATCCGTTCCTTGGTCAATACGCAATCCTTGCACTCCGGTTTCTGCCTTCGCGCGCGATGGATCTGGTGAGGCGCGCACTCCGCTGCGACACGCCCCTCTGCGTGACCGAGGTCGCCGCGCTTCTCGCCGGAATCGATCAGCCGTGGTGCGTGCGCGAGCTGACTTCCGCTCTCGTCGACGTCCCGAACGCCAGCACGATCGCCGAAGCCCTCAGGAGATGCGCGGGGGACATCGCAAAGCGCCATGCAGCGAAACTCTACGTGCCGCCGACGCACGATCATTCGCGCCTTGGCTTCACCTACGAAGAGGTGGCACACGCCAATGCGCGCGAACGGTTCGAGGAGCCGTTACGTGAGGCGCAACTCTTGGCGGACGAACTACGCGCCCGCTATCCAGTCGCGTGGGGTGGCTGAGCGGAGTCCTTCATTTGCAGTTGCTGAGGCGCCCGGCCTCCAGCGGTGACTACGTTGACGGCGTTCTCCATCACGGTCCGGCCACTGGGAGAGCACCCGTATCGAGAGGTAGATGGGAGTGCAGCAGAGCACAACTGCCGGTTTTCTTCGAAGTCACTGGCGCTCGTGACGGTCCTTCTCGCTTCGGCCCCGATTTGGAGTCTACGTCGCGGTAATCGGAACGCGATGGCTAACTCGATGAAGCATCACTTGATGCCGTCTACTAAGGGCGGAGGTCGACTGGTGTAAAGTCGACGGGTTGGCGTGCTCCGGTGTCCAGGTGGACGAGAGCGCGCCAGGCCTCGGTAGAGATCCATTGGTCCGCCGAGCCACCGTTGCCGATCCTCGGCGATAGGGTGCAGCGCGGCGGGGCCGGCGAGCGTGGCCCCGTTCCGCCACCGCGCGGGAGACAGGAGGGCATGGGCACGACTCTCCAACGGTGGGTCGTGACGACGGCCCATGTGCCCGAGCAGATCACCTCGAGGTCCAACGACAGCGGCAACGATTGTGGCGTGTCACTGCAGCCGTCGTTGACCGCCTCGCGCTTGAGGCGAACGTCGCTCACCTCGTGGCCGGAGGCACGCAACGTGATCGATCCCTCGGCGCCGTCGAGTTCGAAGCGATGCACGGTGGGCGGCACGAAGGTGTGGTGCACGCCGCGGAAGCGAACGGCGAGGCGAGGATCGCGGCACGCAGCCGCCACAAAATCGGGGCTTGTCGCAAGGTTTGCCAAATGCGACGGCTGCGTGGCGAGGCCGGGCGCGACCCGTCGACGCAGCGCTGGGGAAATGGTCACGGGAGTGCGAACGGCACCGCAACGAGCGAGGCGCCACGCGCGCAGAGGCTCGATGGCATAGGTCTCAGGCGGACGATCCGGCGCGAATCGATATTCCACACGTGCGTGCACTTCATACCCGTCCGCGGTGTCGCAGCCTGCGTTTTCCTCTTCTGGCCGTCGCGAGGAGTCCTCTTGGCAGATGAATTCACCCGTCGCATCCAGACCATACCCCGCGCGGGCGGAGCTCGTCGTCGCGACGAGATCGGCGAGAGGGACGGCAGCCTCGTTGCCGTTTGAGGCGTCCGCGGCCAGCGGGACCGACGGAGTGGGCGCGTGCGTCGTTGCCCCCGCATCGGATGCGACGGAGGCTCCGCTGCGGCAGCTGATGAGAAATGCCAGGACCGCGAGAACTCTCACCGGGGAGCCGAATCCGTCTGCGGGAGGTATTTCAGGAAGGAGTATTTCACCCCCGCGCCGTCGGTGGCGATCAAGCACGACTTCTACGTCACGGAGACGCCGTCGCTGCCCAAGGAAAGGATGCCCCCTTCACGCTGTCGAATGGCATCACGGTCCTGCGCATCGAGATTCCCCCGCGTATTGACGATGACATCGACGACGCCGTCCGCGTACCGATCCGCCTCCGAAAGGGCCCAGTGGATGGCGCTCCAAATGTCGCGCAGCGGGTTGGCAAAAACGCCCCCTCCAATGAGCGTCAGCACGATCGTGTGCTTGCCGAGATCGAGCGCGGCGAGAATCGTTCCGAGGTACGCGGCGCGAAGAAGTTGGCGACGGGCCACTGCGATTTCCGCCCAGCCGCGATCGGGGCCGTATCCACCGAGGGCTACGGTCGACGTGAAAACCTGTGCAATGCGGTGCTCAGGCGCACGCGGAACCGGACCACCCCAGCTTCCGCCATAGACGACCTCGATGCCATCGTGAACGCCGACACGGATGCGTTCGAAGCGCGCCTCGAGGGATTCCGCAAGCTCGGAGGGCTGGTGGACATTGGCGACTTGAAGATATCCACTCCAGATCTCGGCAACGGTGTCGTCGAAGACGTCCTCGAGAAGGTTGATGCCTCGATCGTCCGTCTGTACGAACAGAGAGCCGTCTTTGGAGGGCGCGCGGTAGTGCCGAAGCAGCGTGCCCGGGAACGCGGAAACCGAAGCTCGCGGTCCCTGCGTCGGGTCGCTGAGGTAGTACCGCACGGGGACGATGCGCGGGCCCGGCGCCTCGAGGCAGTTGAACTGCGAGGCGGCTTGAAAGAGCACACCTTCCGGCGCACTCGCTTGCAGGGTACCGATGTCCGTCAGCGGATGCGTCCCCGTGAGCGCCGAGAGGCGCAACTTGCCAGGCGCGCGAGGCTGGCGCGATTCCAGGCGTGCGCGCAGCTCGGCAATCGCGGGGATAGCGAAACGGCCCGCAGCATAGGTACGGCCGGGTGCGGATACAGTGGCGGTACCACCAGCGTCGAAGGCGAACGCGTCTTCTGGCGACGCCGCAACCATTTCTTCGATCTTGGTAACGACCTCGCGCACGGTGGGAGCGGGCAAGCCGGGGGCGAGAGCGGCCGACTCGTGCGGCAACAGGAGCCGCGAAGCACGTGCGCTGGCGTACCAGGGGCCGACGTTCCCTGCCGAGTCGGTCACTTTTTCTTGCCCCAGTTGGGAGGATATTCGTCACCGACCCGGTGCATCCCCCTCGCGTCGTAGCGGTCGAGATCTCGCACTTCGACAGGCTCCGTCTCGTCGTTCTTCATTCTCGCGATGGCCTCTTCCAAAACGGCCAAATCCTCCGGGCTGAGCTTTTTCTTATCCTCTTCGGAGATCTGGAAATTCTTCAGCATCTCCTTGAATGTCGGGACCTTCGGTCCTTTCATGGCTAGATCTCCCTCAACATGATCAAGAAACGGCCCGGGATATACTCGTGGCAGGTGATGACTTTGAACTTTGCGTCGGGCGGGAAGATGACCTCTCTTTCCGGATAGGGGTTGACTGATTCTACCATTTTTCCGGACCTCGTCTTCTCGATGCTAATCGTCACCTGGGCATGATCCAACGACTTGCCGTGCGACGTGCTCAAGAAGCCACGGTCGGACCACGTCCCGCCGACCTCGAACATCGCCTTCACCTCGTGCGGGTAAATGCCGTTCATGACTCGATGCACCGTCCCCTCGAACGGCGGCATCTTCGCCAGGCCTGACTTCAAGAGATCGATGTATGCGTCCAATATCTCCAGCTGCGCCGTGTCCTTGGTGCGAAGCGCTCGGTTGATCCGCTCGTAGTCTCGCATGCCCCCGAACTCGGGCTTCCCATCGTTCGTCACGTAGCCGCGAATGGCAATGATCTCGTCGTCGCTCAGACCCGAGAGGAACGCGTGTTTTCCTCTCAGCTCCGGCACGTGCTTCAAGTGAGCCTCGTAATGCGAGTTCCCCATCGCGTCCTTGAACCGCTGCTGCTTGGTGCGCGGTGGAGGGACAGCTTTTGGCCTTCCTCCGGCGTGGGGCGCATTCTCTTCCTGATCAACCTGCACCGTCGTCTTGTGTTTCCCGTTGCCCGTGTGCCCTTCGACTTTGGGGGGCGCCGTGAGATCGACTTTCGCCTGGGGATCTGCAAGGAGCTTCAGGTTTTCCTCCGGCGTTTTTCCGGGAATGTGCTGGGGCGCCTTTTTCAGATTGTCGATGTCCGTTTTCGTTGCCTTGATGTTGATGACCGTGAGCGTCGTGGCCAGCACCCAAGCGCGCACGAGCTCGAGAATCTTGTCGACCTTCTCACTCGGAGTGAGGTCCGGGTCGGCCTTGATTCGCGCATACTCCTCATAGGACTCGACCGTGAAGAGAAGGCCTTGCAAGCCATCGGTTGCAAATTGAGCCATCAAGACGCGGGTAACAATCCGCCCGCCGACTTGCATGGTCACCGTGGCGCCGCGGCTCCAGAGCACACCGGCGGCGCCGAATAGGTTTCCCACGATGGAAAGGGCATCGAATGCGTCCGCTCGCCAGCTGTTGAATCCTTCCTGGTACCGCTGCCCAATATTGATGGTGGCTGCCGCTGAGCTCGAGAAGATCGAAATCCAGATCGCCGCCGAAACGACCTGAGAACCCGGGACGGGAGCCACTGCGGTCACCACGCCGGCCACGATCGCGGCGGCGAACCCCGCGTAGGTGAAGAACGCCGACACACTGTCCCAGAAGCTTCCCCCGTCAGTGCCGAAATGGCGCTCGATGTTCGATCCGACGTCCGGAAGATCCGGGATCCGGATCCGTAAGGAGAGGCTTGCCTCGACCAAGGGCAAACCAACCCATGTCTCTCGGTGGGACATGGCCGGTGAGCCGCTGTTTCATGTCCTTCCGCAGGCCTTCTCGAGTCTGGGCGCCCGAGAAGACGAGGTGGCCAGCGATCTGCTTGCCATCTACGACGCGTTGACCGGTTCGCACTTTTGCGACGACTTTCCGCGGCCGACGGTTACTCGTTGGGCCCCATCCTGGCCGCGAATACACGCAGCGGCGTCCGACGCTGACTCTACCTACTCAGCTGCACGCGTGAGCGAGAGAGTTCGTGGCGGAATGCGGGTGCCGAGGCATGCATGAATCCCACGACATCGCACTCCTGCGATGCGGTGCGCGCCTTCATCGATAGATACGGAGCCGGAGACGATGTCCAGGCCGCGCAACGGTATCTGACGACTGCGGAGCCAAAGTTGGCCGAGCTGCGCGACGATGAGGCGTGGTCCTCCGCGGCCGATGATTGCAAGAGAGACGGGCGAATACGACGGTATGGGCTCCTCGCCCCTCGACGCACTCAACGCGGCTGGGACGAGGACAACCGGTTCGTCGGGAATCGGATGGTCACGTTCACGGTGGCCGCGGAGCTCAGCACGGACAAGAGAGCAAGTCCCGGGAACCAGAAAGTCACGAAGCACCGCTGATGCTTTGCCTCCCCTTCGAACCCATCGAGACGTCTCTGTGGAGAGCCTTTCTCGTGGTGGGGCCTTGTTCGCCGTGACGCAAGTGGCGTGCTCCCGCAGCAAGAGCAACAGCTCGTCGTCTGCCCCCGATGCTACGAACCGATCTCGCCGAGCTTCGTGAGCGGGTCAATTTGCCTTCGGCCGGCGTTCCCGCGGCGCGTTGGGTCGTCGTTCCCAGAGGCGTCGAGTCGTTCATTGGCCCGACGGACTACATTCTATTTGTATTCCTCGAGTTGGAACCTCGCGCGTGGATGGAGTTGACGACGCAGGCAGCTCCGACGGGGGTACCAAGGCGGTTCAACTGCCAAACCAGATCGCGCAACTCCTTCTTGGTCCCGATGCGGCCAGCCTACCTGGCGATGCCACCACGAAGTTCGTGACCGGCCCGATTTACGATGTCTCTAAGTTTCCCCGCTCGCCGCATCTTGGGAAGGATGGCGCTCGGTTTCACGAAGGACTCGTCATGATCTTCAACACTCACGGGCGGCTTCGCGCCTACCTCTTGCGAGACGGATCGAAACCGAACAAGCGCTACTTCTTCCGATACCCACCATTGAGGCACCCCTCTTTGCACTTCGTCGGGGGGACGTCTTGCAAGGGCTTTTGGCGCTCTTTGTAGAGTGCAACGATCTCTTTCGAGGCGTCGGTGCCACGGATGGGCGTCAATTCGCCGGGGTCTTCTTTGATGTCGAAGACTTGGGGGAGGTCGGCTTCGCCGGAGGCGATGACCTTTAGGTTGCCGTGGATGAAGGCGCGCTTGCGGTCGTTGTCGCTGGTGGCGGGGAGGTCGATGAGGATGTCGCGCGGGTCGGCGGCGGTGCCGCGGACTTCGGGGACGAGGCTCTTGCCGAGGAAGGAGTCGGGCGGGGTGAGGCCGAAGAGGTCGACGATGGTGGGGGCGAGGTCGATGGCGCTGCGGGGCGTGTCGATTTTGCGCGCTGTGGCGCCCGGGAGGGAGACCAAGAGGGGGACCCGGACGAGGTTTTCCCAGAGTTCGAAGCCGTGGACGTACTGTTTGTGCTCGCCGAAGGCTTCGCCGTGGTCGGCGGTGATGATGATGGCCGTGCGCGAGGCCCACGGGCGCGAGGCGATGAAGTCGAGAAGCTTGCCGACGTAGCGATCCGTGAAGGTGATTTCACCGTCGTAGCGGTCGCGCTGCGTTTTGCCCCACGAGATGCCATCGTGGGTCATGTACTTGTCGTGAGGGTCGAGGAAGTGGACCCAGGCGAAGAAGCGGCCCGAGTCGGCGCGCGGATCCGAGAGCTGGCGCTCCGCGATGGCTTCGAGCTCGGGCGAGGTGATGTTTTCGTCCGTGGTGTTGTTCCACTTCAAATTGGGAACGAGCTCCCATGAGTCGAAGCCTTGCTCCAGGCCTGACTTTTTGAAGTAGCCGTGGGCGTGCGCGCCCGACGTGTAGATTTTCGCGTCCTGAAGGAGCTCGGGAAAGAAGAGGTTCTCTTTGGCGTAGGTGCCGAAGAAATAGCCGTCGCGCTTCAATTCGCCAGGGAGGCGTCCCGAAAGGAAGCCTCCCACGCTCATCGATGTGTACGACGAGAGCGAGTACGCGTGCGTGTACTCGACGGCCTTCGAGGCGAACTCGGTGAGGCGCGGAGCGATGGGCTTCGGATAACCGGCCCATGGCATGTCCGCGCGGAGGCAATCGATGGTGATGAGAACGACGTTGAGAGCGTTGCGCCCCGCCTCGGCGCTGGATGAGGCCTGCGGGTTTCCCTGCGTCGCGGGTTTATCGGTACTCGCAGCGGCGGCCGGTGATGTGGCGCTCGCCGACGAGGACGATGGTAAGCCTTGCGCGGGTTTGGGGTCTTCTTTGCGTGCACACGCGACGAGCGCCATCGTGCAGATGGCGCCAACCGGGAGCAACGCTCTCGGTCGGTTGATCACTTGAGGAAGATACGCGCGAATGAAATGATACCGTTACCGTTCTTCACGTCACCCGCCGCTTCAACCTTCATCTTGCCCGTGTACTTGATGTTCGGGACAAGGGGATCCGGGAAGGGGAACGTGGCGTTTTGCGTGCAACTGGGATGCTTGACCTTAATCGTAACCTCGCCGGGCGGAAGGTTGTAGATAATGGCAGAGGGCAAAAGCACGCCTTTTTGCACGGAAGTGAGATTCTTATCCGGGAAGCCGTTCGTGCCGAAGTAGCGGACGATGACATTTGACGTCCCCGCATCCGTTCCGCCTGCGTCGCTGCCGGAATCACCAGCATCAGTCCCAGCATCGCCAGAAGTGCCGGTGTCCAGCTCCACTGTTGCCCCGCCATTGTCCGCGCACGGAGGAAGATTTACGACGCTAACACCGAGAGCGCCCTTCGTGCCGTCGATGCCATCCAACAGGCCTGCAAGCCCCTGGACCAGAGTCGAGGAGGGAACGGGGGTCTTGCCGCGATCCGCGTCGCCGGAGAGGAACCATTCTTGTTCAATCAGCCCTGCATGACCCGGGCCTGTGACGCGCATGAAAAACGGGTTGCTATTGCCAACAGAGATTGAATAACTCCCCTTCGGAGCCGTGGTACTTGAGGATGCCGTTTTTCCACCGAGATCGACGGTCAGCCCGCTCGCTCCGTCGCCAGAACTGCCGGGAAGAAGCTCGACGAGCTGACCTTTTTGGATCGGACTTCCGCCAGTCGAAGTATCGGAACCGGTATCTTTGCCACCATCCGGTGGCGGATTGTTGCTCGAGGTGTCATCGGACGAACATCCGACGAACGCGACGCCAAGACCAGCCGACAGGAGACCAAGTGCCGTCAATGTTCTAAATGAAATAAAGGACATGCTAATACCTCGTGGTTATTAATCGCAAAAGTCAGCGATTGAGCCGTGCTGCGTAATTATTGGTATCGTGTTCAACCCAAACGGGTAATCGTTAAGGGTCAATAATGAGAGCGCCCGCGGTGTCCGCCCCCGCAGGGGTCGAGCGCAGGTCGAGCAACATCCAGCGACCGTTGGAGATCCTGGCCGGCGAGAGCGCGACAACCGGCCGCCAGCTGGTCTGAATCGGGCGGTCTTCCGTGGCGTTGCCGGTATCGCTTGAGCTGTATCTTGAGCCACATATCCCGGATCCGAATGTCGCGGTGCACGCCATGCGGCCAACAAAACTGACGGGGCTGCCATCACGCTTTGGCGCACGTTCATCGAGATCACCCTTGGGGGAAAGGTCGTTTGGGCGCCGCTCGCAGCACGAAATACTGCGGCAACGGGAGATCTCTGTCGGCCAAGGCGGTCATTTCTTGCGTGCTCAGGTTTGAGTGGTGATTCCCACAGGTTGGCCCTCTTTCGCAAGAGTTGGTCCACATTAGGCGCACGCCTACCTTACGGTCTCAAGCACCGCCTCGACCATCGAAATCGCGCCCTTCATGCGCGCCGGTCGTTCGTGGCGCGACCGAGTCACGCGGGGTAACAAGCTCGCCATTTTGCCAAGGGCTTGGCACGACGCGTCATGCTGTCCCCAACCGCACGCCATTGAAGACAGCCGGACGGGTCCAGCCTCTCTGCGGATCAACTTGCTAACGATTGATCCGGACTACCTGAAGATTGCCATTTCGATCGAGCCATTCGACATTTGGCCGTCCCGTCGAATCGACGGAGAGATCTGCGGCGTCAATATCTGTCGAGGGATCCCGCGGGAGGTCAACGGGCATCCACGCCGTCCCATTCACGTCGACGGCGCGGAGCTTAGAGTCTTCGGTCTTCCAGACGGCGAACAGGTGCGAGTTCGAGATTCGCGCTAGGCGGGCTGAGACGGCATCGCATTTCCCGGTCATCGTCCCGCCGAGTGTCTGCCAGCTTCCGCCATCCCAACGGCGAAGTTGGGCACTGTTGAAGCACGCGAACAGCACCGGTCTATCCGTGTCATCGACGGCCAGGCCGACGCTCGTGGTGGAAGATTCGCCCGAGGGGTTCACGGAACCACCGATAGCGGTCCATTTCTTGTCACCAGAAAGAACCTTTACGAACACTTGCTGACCAGCTGTGTAAGAAACGTACGGAACTCCAGCCTTGGAGAGTGCGATTCTCGGATACGTGACATACTCGCCGCTGTCGGCTCCTTGGTAGAGGACGTCGCCCTCCTGAGACCAAACGCCATTGGCGTACGACTTGACCACAACCTGAATGGGTTGGTCGTTTGCAGTCTGCGAACCGTACACGGCATAGAGCTTCCCAGAAGCATCGACAGTCAGGGTTGGAGAACGCCAATACGGACCGAAGCCCTCGCCTACCCGGCCCAGATCAGTCGATCCGATAAACTGGGTTCCTGTCCAGCGTTCAACGCGAGCGGTCACCCCATCAGCGAAGGAGCCGAAGATGGTTCCGTTCGGGTCAACTAGTAGATCCGGCAGGACGGTCTTCCGACCACCGTTGAGTGGAGCAAGGACATTCCATTTGCCGCGATAGTTGTCGAGGGTTCTTACAACCATCTGTCCACTGTTGTCGCCGGCAGCCAAATAGATTTGCTCGCCCTGGCCTACCGCGATGGTCGGCGTACTGAAACCTTCGCCAGTGTTGCTCTTCAGTGCATCCCCAACCCGCAACCAAGCTGGCACCGACCAACTCCATGACTTCGTCTGGGCAGGGGCGCTATCCCTCCTGGTACGAATATCGTTGATCGCAAGCGTCAACTTCGTCGGCGCCGGCACAACGCCCGACACCGGCGTCACGGTGACCGTCTTCCCATCGTCCGACACCTGCAACGTCGTCGCGATGACCGCCGAATTCGGCCCACTCAACGTCACCGACGTCGCCGTGACCGTAACCGGCTCGTTGTACGTAATCTGAATCGGCGTATGAACCAACACGTTGTCGTCGTTCTCGGCTGGCGACACCGAGACGATGGCGCCCGGGGCGTTCCAGATCGGCGGAGCGTCGCCGCCCGCGTCGCGGGTATCGCCTGAGCTATCGCTCCCCCCACATGCGCCCAATTCAAGTGTCGCAGCAACACCGAGGACGGAGAGAAGAAGGGTCGGGGCTGCCTTGGCGATTCGGCTCATGCGCATGATGTCTACCCTCCAGGGGTCCTGCGGTTTAGGTCGGTAATGCGCCACGCCGTGGCGGCTGCTCTTGTTCTACATCGACCGCGCGCTCACTTTGTTGCGCGCAAAGCTCAAGGGCGCGCTTGCACGGCGGAGACGGCGGCGTCCAGGAGCTCGCCGTCCTTGCGCAAGCACCCATAGCAGTCGCGTGTCCCGAGAAAACCGCAGCCTCGGGTGCGCTGCAGCGTTTTCAACTGCGGCAGGATGCGGGCGTCGCCGTGGTCGCGCACGCGCGGCAAAAGATCGCGCTTGTCTTCGCACTTCTTCGCCGCGCGCAGCTCGATCAGGACGAGGAGCGCGGGGGAGGCGTGGGACATCACCTCGGGGCGCGAAAGGGAGGCGACGAAGCGCGCTTTGCCGGGGGCGGCGGGGGTGCGGTTGGCCAGTTCGTACAGGATGTCCGCGCCCTTGGTGCCGAGGGGACCTTCGAGCACGTCGATGGCGGCTTCGCGGGTCTCGGGGCTCGGATCGGTGGCGGCCACGGTGACGGCGGTCAGCATGTCCGCGTCGTTCGCGGCGGCGGGCTCCACCGCCACCAACCGGCCGATGGCGCGCATCGCCTCGGGGGTGTCGCCTCGCAAGAAGTACGTGCGGAAAAGCGCTCGGAAGATGCGCGCGTCCTTGGGGTTGTCGCTGGCCAGCTTCTCGAGTGGCTCGGCGCCCTTCGATGCGGCGGCGTCGATCTCCTCTTGTGCGAGGCCCTTTTTCTCGGGGGGCGGTGCGATGACGCCAGAGAGCATCCCGCCGTCACCGCTGCCGAGAACGCTCTCCTTCACGTGGCGGAACAACGTGAGCAAGGTGAAAGCCCCCACGAGGAGCGCCCCGCCGCACACGGCAACGACGACGGCCACCCAGATGTGCCGCGGACTGCGCGACGACCCCATGGTTGGAATCGTGGGAGGCCGCTGCGCCACCGCGGGGAGCGAGGACGATGGGAGCGCGGCACTCGTTCGAGCCATCGCGTCGGCGGGGGAGAAGATCTCGCGCGACGAGGTCGAAGGCGAAATGATGCGAGGCCCCCCCGTGCCCCGATTCGGGTCGCCCGCGTCGACGGGCGGCGCAACGGGAAGCTGCAGGTGGTCGATCGCGCTCACCAGTTCTTCCGCGTTGGCGTGGCGCGCGTTCGGCTGCTTCTCGAGCAGGCGCGTGACCACCGCCTCGACCTCGGGCGGAATGTTGCGCTCGGGCACCACGGTCCGCAGCGACGGCGCGTTGGTCGCAATCTGGGCCGCCAGCAACGACAGGGTGTCATGCCCCGCGAACGGCAGCTGGCCGCTCAGCATCTCGAAGAGCATCACCCCCAGCGCATACAAATCGGCGCGGTGATCCACCGTTTCGCCCAAGGCTTGCTCCGGCGCCATGTACTCGGGCGTCCCGAACACCGCGCCTGCGCGCGTCAAAATCGCACCCGGCGCCGTCCCTGCCCCTTTGCCATCGGCCGCGGCGAGCGCTTCGACGTGCACCTTGGCGATGCCGAAGTCGAGCACCTTGACGAAGTCGCCCTCGTCGCGGTCGATGAGCATCACGTTTTCCGGCTTCAAGTCGCGGTGCACGATGCCCAATTCGTGCGCGCGCATCAGCGCCGAGGCGATTTGACGCGCGACGTGCAGCGCCCTGCCGACCTCCAACGCGCCGTGATCTTTCAAAAGGGTGCGGAGATCGATGCCCTCGATGTACTCGAGCACCAAGAAGAATGCGCCATCGTCGGTGCGGCCGAAGTCCGTTGCCGCGGCAACATTGGGATGCTCGATGTGGGCGGCGGCCATCGCTTCGCGTTCGAAGCGCGCCACGACCTCGGCCCGGCCCACCATGTCCGGGTGGAGCACCTTGATGGCCACGCGCTTGCGCATGTGCACGTGCTCCGCGAGGTAAACCGCGCCCATGCCACCCTCACCGAGGAGCTCGAGCACCTTGTACCGCCCCGAGATGATCTGGCCTACGAAGCTCGGTGCTTCGCTGGCGGGCGGTGCGTCCTCAGCCGGTACAGTCACGCCCCCAACGGTAGCAGGGACGCGATGGGTTTCGGCAATCGATGAGCGAGCTCACCTGAAAGTCGCGCGCAGCGCCGTCGGCCTGCTCGCCGTCCGAATCACTTCACGTGACTTCATTTGCCCGCGTCGCGCTTGTTCGAGCCCCGTTCGAGCCGCAGATTCACGACCTCCGTGGGGCTGTCGAGCGTGATCGCTTGCGTCTGCGAGACGAAGCCCTTTGCCTCGCCGCGGATGCGATGGGATTGGCCATCGCGCAGCACGTCGCCGCTATACGGATTGACCATCAACGGCGTATCGTCGAGGAAAAGCTGCGCGTCGGCCGGCGAGGCCTGCACCACCAGGCGCGTGCGCGGAATGGCGGGCGGCGGTGCACTGGGACCGGGCACCGGCTCCGTGCTCGAAGGTTGTGATGGCGGTTGCGGCCCCGCAGCCTGAGACGGCTGCCGCGTCACCCAATAGGCTCCCCCCACGGCGAGGGCGATGACGGCCAAAGCCCCCACCGCAATGGCCCACCCCACCGAACGCGACGTCGACGCGGGAAGGTGCGGCGGCGTGGTGACGCCCCCCGTCGTCTGCAGAGGACTGAATCGCGGTCCGCTCACCATCGAGGCCATCGACGACGAGTGGCTCGACGCGCCCGAATGCGCCGAGGGGCGCGACACCGTCCACGGTGCGCTCATCTCCAGCGACATGCTGGTGAGGCTCGCCCCCGATTGCTGGCGCAGCTCGCGCAGCTTGGCCTCGATGACCGCCTGTTGCTGCGCCCTCTTCTGCGCGAAAAGCGTACTGACGTACTTGCCGACGGAGCGCGTCGTGGCCCCGCCGATCTCGCGCAGCACCGCGTCGATGTCCGTCTGGATTTCCTGGGCGGTCGCGTAACGCTCCGCGGGGTTGAGCGACAGCGCCCTCATGCAGATGGCCTCGAGCCGCGGGTGCACCAGCGGATTGACGGACCGCGGCGAAGGCACGCCGGTGCTCGAGAGGCGCGTGATGATCTCGAGGTCCGAAAGGCCGTGCCAGAGACGGATGCCCGCCGCGATCTCCCAGAGCACGGCGCCCACCGCATAAAGGTCGCAACGCCGGTTGATGGCGCGGCTGCGGAATTGCTCGGGCGCCATGTAGGGAACTTTGCCCTTGATGATCCCCGTGCGCGTGTAAACGTGGCTGTCGGCGGCCTTGGCGATGCCGAAATCGAGCACCTTTACCGCACCGTCGTACGTGATGAACACGTTACCGGGCGAAAAATCGCGGTGCACGAGCTCCATCGGATTGCCGCTTTCGTCCGTCAGATCGTGCGCGTAGTGGAGCCCCTCGAGGGCGTCGGACACGATGCGCAAGCCGACGGCCACGGGAAGGGATCGATCCGTCTGCGGCGTTTGGGTGGGGATCGCCGGCGCGAGGCTGCCCGAGTGCGGCGTGGGCTCGCTCAAATGGTGGCCGCTGCTGATCGACGGATACCCAGGAAGCGAGGAATCGAGGCTGCTCTCCTTGCGGCGCGACTGCCGGAAGAGCGCGTGGAGCGTCTGACCCTCCAGGTACTCCATGGCGATGAAGAAAATCTCGCCGTCCTGTCCGACTTCGTTCGTCTGAACGATGTTGGGGTGCGACAGGCGTGCGGCGAGTCGCGCCTCGTGGAGGAACATGTCCACGAACTCTTGGTTGTCGGCGATCTCCATGCGAAGTCGCTTGATGACCTGGAGCTTGTTGAAGCCGGATGGACCTTGGAGAACGGCGAGGGAAACGTCGCCCATGCCACCGCGACCAAGCGGGATGATGTCGCGGTACTTTCCCTGGTTCGATTCCACCACGAGCTTACGAGAAGGTTAGAATGTCCTACCCATGGGGGCAAGAATCGTCGCCGCGATGTTACCCCCCCTGACGGTTCATGAAGCGCGCGCCGTCATTGCACTATTCCGCCAAGGGCTCTCGGAGCGAAGGCCTCGCCCTCCTCCGCACATTGGCACACGTGTCTTCAGACGCACATCTTGGCGCGCGCGGTACGTTGACAGGCTCATCCACCGTACGCGACGTTTGTTTCGAAAGTTGCGAGGGCCCATGACCAACCTACCGGCGACGACGAACGAGCCAGGAAACCACGGGGATTCAGCTGATTTTCGCGAGGAGCGAAAAGCCCTTCTCCGTACGATTTGGAGCTTCTACGACCTGAAGGTGCTGTCGGTCGCCCTCGACTGTGGCCTTTTTCGGGCACTGCTGCGCGAACCCGGGGAGGTTGCGGCCTTGGCGCGTGCCTGCGCCATCTCGGAGCGAGGCGCGCGGACGCTGCTCATCTGCCTAACGGCCCTTGGTCTCGCGAAGGCAACGGACGGGGGAGTCTACTCGGCCACGGAGAAAGCACGCCGCCACTTCGCGTCGAATGGGCCCGACTCGTTGGCCGCCACCGTGGACTGGGCGAATACGCAGTTCGACGCGTTGACCCGCCTCGGTGAGGCGGTCAAACATGACCGCATCGTTTGGGACGGCTTCGATCACTACATCGAGAATCCGGAGGCAGAACGCGACAAGAGCGATGCGCAGGAACATCGCAAGCTCAAGGCGTTCACCGACGTCCTCGCAGGCTCCGCGCACCTGGTAGCCCACCGGGTCATGGAAGCTGTCGATTTGAGTGGCGCACGGCATCTCTTGGATGTCGGGGGGAACGTAGGAGTCTTCGCTGGAACCATCCTCGAGAGACACCCCCATATGCACGCTACCGTCTTCGATCTCCCCGCCGTCGTCGAGGTGACCCGCGAACGGGCCGCGACCAGCGGCCTCGCGGCGCGGATGGAGGCAGAGGGCGGAGACTTCATGCGCGACGCATGGCCGCGGGGCGCCGACGTCATCACCTTCATCCGGATGAACGTGTCGCGGCCGCGCGCCGAGCTACTTCATCTCATGAAGAAGGCATACGAAGCGCTGCCCCCGGGTGGGAAATTGATCTTGTTCGAGGAGAACGTCCTCGATGCCAATCGCAATGACGTACCTCATTTGTCCATTTGGGCAGCGGTACTCTTTTTCATGGGCTCGCGCGGAGAGACACGGCGTGTCGACGAGTGGGTCGCGCTCTTCGAAGAAGCCGGCTTTGCCGGTGTGCAGAGCAAGCTCGGAAAACCGTGGGGCATCGTTTGGGGTACCAAACCGCAATGATTGCGACACGGCTTAATACGTAATCATTTAATTTTTCAACCACCACTCGGGGCGCGTTTGGACAGCGAACTGGCGGGATAAGCCACTCGACGGCGCCACTGCGACCTGCGACCCTGAATACGAGTGGGGCGGGGAGGCATTCCATGAACCGATTCGATTGCGAGGATTGGAGGGCCCGTGTGCTCGGGCTCTTCGATGGACAACGCCCGGAATTGCGGACGCGCGAGCATATGGGGGCAATTCTCGGCGAATTGCGCGAACGAAACGTGTTCTCCATGTTGACGGGCACTGGCGCGCGCGCACCTGCCCGGCTCACGACCGCGGCCGAAGTGTTGGAGGCCGGGGCGCGATTCGACGGTTCGCTCGGATGGATATTGGCCACAGGTATCGGCGTGACCTTCTCGTTGCAGGTGGCCGACGCATTTCCTGATGCCTTTTCGACGGGAGAATATGGCGCGGGCGTATTTCGCGCAGGTACGGCTACCGCCCATCGCGAGGCAAACGAATATCGAATCCGCGGCAAATGGCGATTTTGCACGGGGGCTTCGTTCGCCGACTGGATCGCCGTGGGAGTAAATCTTCACGAAGACGGGAAACCGGTATTGTCCTCCTCGGGAAAGCCCAAAACGGCCATGGCCATCCTACCGAAAAAGGATGTGCGCATCCTCGATGCGGCGGAGACCATGGGGCTCAACCAGAGTGACACACGTGATATCGCCGTCGAGGATGTAGCGGTACCTTCGTCGTGGGTCGGGACGAATCCCTTTTCCCTCTATCGCCCGTACTTCGTACTGTGGCCGGCGTTTGCGGCGCTGGGGCTCGCCCGCGCGGCGCTCGACGCGTGGAAGGCGTCGCTCGCATCGAACGCAAATCGGCGAGAGCGCTCGGCGACCGAGTTCGCACGGGCGGAGGCCGCGTGGCGGGCCGCACGGGCGTATGCATACTCGGAGATTCCACACGTGGAAGAAGCCACGGCGCGTGCCACCTTCGACGAGCGTGAGGTGCGAGACGCGGCGCTCGCGACGGCCCAAGCGGCATCGACGGCCCGAAGCATCGTGCAGATGGCCTTTCATGGCGCTGGGTCATCGGCCGTTTTCCTGTCGCACCGCATGGCACGCATTTCGAACGACGCGTCGACGTTGCTTCATCACATTTCGCTCGGCGATGACGTGTTGGAGCACGCAGGTAAAGGGCTGCTCGAGGGGTGACATGAAAACCTTCGACCCCTTTGCGCCCGAAGTCGTCGACAATCCCTATCCCGCTTACGCCGAGATTCGCGAGCGCACCCCGTGCCATTACGTCGCCCAACACGATCTCTGGCTCGTGACTCGGTTTCAAGATCTCACCGCCGTATCCAAGAACCACGCGGTTTTCTCGTCCACCGGTGGCGTGGGGCTCGAATGGAAGCAACGCCCCATGATTTCCATGTACGATCCGCCAGAGCACACGCGGTTGCGGCGACTCGTATCCGGCTATTTCACGCCCAAGGCCGTGGCAGGCCTCGCGCAACGCCTGGAGCAGAGGATCGACGATCTGCTCGGACGCATGGTCGAAATGGGCCGCGCGGATCTCGTGGCCGATCTGGCAGAGCCTCTGTCGCTCGGGATCATCGCCGATCTCATGGGCGTGCCCGACGCCGATCGTGCGAATTTCCGGAAATGGGCGGACTGCGTGATGAGCGAGTTGTCCGGTGGCGTGGACGCGGAAGGAGCCGCCCGCGACGAGGCATCGCGGCGCGAATTCGTAACGTACCTCAAAGAGCTCACCGCGCATCGGCACCGTCACCTCGATCCCAACGCGGTGGACATTATCTCGAGGCTCGTTGCCGCCAATCAAAACGAGGCGTTGACCCATTCCGAAGTAACGGCGTTCTGTGTGCTGTTGCTGGTGGCCGGATTCGAGCCGACCGTCAATGGCATTGCGAATACGGCCCTCGCCATGCTGGAGCATCCCGACCAAGCTCGGCTCGTCGTGCACGATCCCAGCCTCCTCTCTGGGGCCATCGAGGAGGCCCTTCGCTATGACACCCCGGTGCAGGCGTTCTTTCGCAATACGCGGACGGCGACGGAGATTTCGGGCGTGGCGGTTCCTGCCCACGCCAAGGTGATGATCCATTTCGGCGCCGCGAATCGCGATGCTCGTCGCTACGAGGATCCGGATCGATTCCTGGTCACGCGCCGCATCGACGAGAACCTCGTGTTCGGGGCAGGTGTACACTATTGCTTGGGCGCTCCGCTGGCGCGCTTACAGCTCAACACCTTGGGGCGCGTCGCACTTCGAAAGGTGCGCGCGGTGCGACGCGCCGGTGCAGTCGAGCGGGCGAGCACCCTGCTCTTTCGGGGGATCAGGCACTTCCCCGTCGAGGTGCTCGCCAGATGAAGAAACGTCAGTAGCGCCAGGGAAACTTCGAGAAATCGCGCGGGCGTTTTTCCAGGAAGGAGTCACGCCCTTCCTGGGCTTCGTCGGTACCGTACGCAAGGCGCGTGGCCTCGCCGGCGAAGAGTTGCTGGCCCACCAGGCCATCGTCGGGCAGGTTGAAACCGTATTTGAGCATCTTCATCGCGGTGGGGCTCTTCGAGTTGATCTCCTTGCCCCAATCGAGCGCGAAGTCCTCGAGTTCGGCATGCGGCACCGAAGCGTTGGCCATGCCCATCGCGGCCGCCTCGTCGGCCGAGTACGCACGCCCGATGAAGAAGATCTCGCGCGCCTTCTTCTGGCCGACTTGCCGCGCGAGGAGCGCGGAGCCGTAGCCGCTGTCGAAGCTCGCCACGTCGGGATCCGTTTGTTTGAACTTGCCGTGCTCCTTGCTGGCAATGGTGAGATCGCACACGACGTGCAGGCTATGTCCGCCGCCGGCGGCCCAACCCGAGACCACGGCAATGACCACCTTGGGCATGAAGCGAATGAGCCGCTGCACCTCGAGGATATGCAAGAGCCCTAGCCTGCCCTTGTTCTCGTCGTCGTCCTTCTCGTACTGGTAACCGTCTTTGCCGCGGATGCGCTGATCGCCACCCGAGCAGAATGCCCATCCGCCGTCGCGCGGCGAGGGGCCATTGCCGGTGATGAGCACGCACCCAACGTCCGTCCACGTGCGGGCGTGATCGAGCGCGCGATACAATTCGTCCACCGTGCGGGGACGAAAGGCGTTGCGCACCTCGGGACGGTTGAAGGCAATGCGCACCGTGCCTTGGTCCACGGCGCGGTGGTAGGTGATGTCTTGGAATTTGAACTCGTCGACCGGGCGCCATCGCTTCGGGTCGAAAATCGCCGAGACCTGAGACATCGTGTTCATTCCTTTCTTAGCGGTTGCAGCCGCGGCGTTGCCAATGCGGCCGTGCGGCTGCGGTCCAACTTGTCCTGCGCGCCCCGGGCGAGGCCCGAAAGCCAGGCGATTCGACGAGGGCGCTTGTGCGGAGCGAGGCGTTCTTGAAACCGAGAGGATAGCTCGGCATCCGTCAGCTGCGCATCCACCGCCACGAGCGCCGCCACGACGATGGCGCCCCACGTTTCGTCGGGGAGGGAGAAGACGCACGCCTCGCGGATGCCCTCGATGCGTTCCAACGCGGACTCTACCTCGACGGGGTAGACGTTCTCTCCGCCCGTGATGATGAGATCTCCCCGGCGCGCGAGAACGTGCAGACGGCCTTGCGCGTCCATGGTTCCGAGATCGCCGGTTCGGAACCAGCCGCCCGGCAAGAACGGATCGGGGTGCGCGTCCTTGGGGAAGTAGCCCGACATGAGCATGGGCCCGCGCACGAGGATCTCGCCGCCGTCGATGCGGACCTCGGCGCCCTCGAGGGGCTCGCCCGCGCCGCATGCGAAGGAAGGCTCGGTGCCGCGCTGCTGCGTGGTGACCTGCGAGCAGGCCTCGGTGAGGCCGTAGGTGGTGAGCACGGGGAGGCCTCGGGCCTTGCTTGCCTCGAGCAGGCTCTCCGAGGCCGGCGCACCGCCGAGCAGGATCGCGCGAAGGTGCGGCGGACACGGCCACCCGCGATCCAGCATTTTCTTGAGCATGGTCGGCACGAACGAGACGAGCGTCACGCGATCGCGTTCGATCACGCGCGCGATGGCCTCGGGCTCGAAACCGGCTTGGACGACGACGCAGCTGCGCGCGAGGAGCGAGCGGACGACGATGGACAAGCCTCCAACGTGTGCCAGCGGCATGCACAAGAGCCAGCGATCGTCGGGCTGCCAGCCGAGGTTTCGCTCGCTGGCCCGCGCGGCGGCCAGAAAGGCACCGCGGCTCAACATCGCGCCTTTGGCGCGGCCGCTCGTTCCCGACGTGTAGAGGATGGCGAGCGTGCGGTGCGCTTCGATCGCGTCCGCTCCTCGTGCGAGCACAGGATCCGCGGCGGACCACGCTTCGGCGGCGGCGTCTTCGACGAAGAGGGTCGCCCGCGCATCCTCGAGGAGCGAGGCGCGCTCGGGGCCGGTGAGCCTGGGATGCACCAAGACGGCCGGTGTTCCCTGCTCCAGCAACGCGTACAGAAGGACGATGGTCTCGAGCCGCAGCGTCCCCACGAGGGCCAACGACGCGTCGCGCGAGATCCCCTTGGCGTGAAGCCAGCCCAGGGCCGCACGCGTGCGCTCGGCGAGGGCCGCATAGGAGTACGACGCACCGTCGATGACGAGCCCGATGCGATCGGGCGTCTCGCGGGCCGCGTCGAGAATCGAGAGGCTCACGAACCGTCCTTGCGCGGTCGTGGCGTGCGGCACTCGATGACGGTGCACGCGGGGTGCGCATACGCCTTGCTCAGCGCGTCGTCGAGATCGCGCGCCGATTCGACGCAGCGGTACGCCAGGCCGAACATGCGGGCCGCTTGGCCGAACTCGAGCGCATGCGGGGTGGTGACGTGGGCGAGCTCCTCGGGCGTGACGCCATGCACGTGGGCCTCGGTGGCGATCGGGAGTCGCTCGAAAATGCGCCCGCCCCCATTGTTCAAGACGACCAGGACGACGGGCACCGTGGCGCGCATCGCGAGCATGAGCGAGTTCAAATCATGGAGAAACCCGATGTCGCCCACGAGCAAGGTGGTGGGACGGTTCGAGGCCATCGCAGTTCCGAGGGCACCTGCCATTTGTCCATCGATGCCGTTTGCACCGCGCTGGCATGCCACCGCGACGTCGGCCATCCCGGTTCGCGCAAGCGACTCCACGTGGCGGATTGGAAGGCTGTTCGCGAGCATCAAGACGGAGCCCGGCCGCAAGCGCTCGAGAACGGTTCGCACGGCGCCTCGTTCCGTCAGGGGCCCGAGCACCTCTTCGCGGATCTCCGCGTCGACGGCGATCCATGCCTCGCGGCTCGCGTCCACGAAATCCTTCGTCCATGCACCGGACGCCGCGGGGGGGGTGCCGCGCAAACCGTCGGCCATGGCCGCAGCGGTCTCGGCGATCGCGCCAAAGAGCATCGTGGATGCCGCATTGGATGCATCGGTCCAGCCGTGCTCGGCGAGGACGATGCGCGGAGTACGACGGTGCGCGCTGGAATAGCGCTCCCACGCGCCCGAGGTGGGCGTTCCGCCGATTTGGACGATCAGATCGGGTGCGTGCGCCTCTCGAAAGGGCTTCGACGCCAGCACGCGATCGAAGGCATCGCAGAGTGCGGGCGCACGGGCGGCATCGGCATTCATCAGCCGCAGCTGGCTGGTCACCTCGGCGAGCAACGGAAACTGCGTCGCCTCCGCCAGATCGAGCAAGGCCGCGCGCGCTCCGCTCGCGTCGATAGGTAGCGGGCCGCAGACGAGGAGTCCCGCCCTCGCTTCGCGACATTGCTGCACCGCCGCCCCGATGGCGGCGGCCTCGGGCCGCACGCGCGGAACCGACACCGCCGGCGCGGGCCGCATGCTTCGAAGGGCGCGCGCGAGCTCTCGTTCGGATTCGGTTCGAGGCGCCTGCGGCTCGAGTGGCTTGCGCGCGCGCACGTTCAAATGCACCGGGCCAGGGTCGGGCCAGTGGGCCGCAAAGACGGATTGGGCGGCCATGCGCTGGAGCGCATGAAGCGCCTCGGGCGCAGAATCCGGCATTCCCGTCTCGAGGAAGAGACGCACGTAATGGCCATACATCTTCGTTTGATCGATGGTCTGCGACGCCGCACAGTCCTGCAGTTCGAAGGGCCTATCGGCGGTGACGACGACGAGGGGCACACGCGCGAGGCTCGCCTCGACGATGGCTGGATAGTAATGCGCCGCCGCCGTGCCGGACGTGCACAATACGAGACTCGGGCGTGAGGTCCACCGCGCTTGGCCGAGCGCGAAGAAGGCGGCGGCGCGCTCATCGATGGCATCGTGGCAACGGAACCGTGACTCGCGCAGTGCCGCAATCAGGTACGGCGTGGAGCGCGAGCCGGGGCTCAGCACCACATCGGAGATCCCAGCATCGGCGAGGCTGCGCATCAAGAGCCTCGCCCATTCTGTCAGCACGGTGGCTTCGTTCACGGATCCTCCTCTGCGAGGCTAGCACCCAGGGGGACGTCGACACCGAGTCCAACGACCATGTTCGGGATGATTTCCGAATCGGTGAGGCGGACCAGCGTCCCCCCCGGCCATCGAGGCCATCGAGGCCATCGAGCTTGGTGCGGCGCGGCGTCGAGTCCACACGCGAGCCCGGGCGACAACGCCAACGCGAGCTCGACGGATGCCGCATGCGCAATCGGCCCCTCGAACATGTGGGTCACCACGACCTCGGCCCCTGCAGCCCGCACGCGATCGGCGATGTGCAGGCACCGCAGCGCTCCCCCGAGCGCAGTCGGCTTGAGCACGAAGACACGGCAGATCCCCTCGCCCGCGAGACGAAGCGCCGCATCCAGGCCGTGGTCCGTCTGCAGCGATTCGTCGGCCGCGATGGCCACGCCACACCCCGCCAGCGCGGACCAATCGTCGATCGGGCATGGCTCCTCGACGAACTCGAGGCCGAGCGGCCGCATTCGCTCCAGCCGCTGCGCCGCCTCGTCGCCCGTCCATGCGCCGTTGGCGTCGGCGCGCAGGGCGAGAGGCCCGAGGCCCCGCAAGCCGTGCAGCGCGGCGAGTTCCTCATCGAATCGTCCGGCGCGGCCCACCTTCGCCTTCAAGGTTCGAATGCCCCGCTCGATCGCCGAGCGCGCCGCACGGGATGCATCGGCCGGATCATCGATCACCGCGGAGAGCTTCAGCGGGCGTGCCGCATCCGCGCCGCGTAGTACGGCCCACACGGGAAGGCCACGCACGCGGGCCACGACATCGAGCAAGGCCGTCTCGATGGCGAATCGGGCCGCGGGCGCATGGACGCCGCACGCGTCGAGGAGCCGCGGGATGGTCGCATCGATGGGATCCGCGAGGGCCGTCGGCAACGAGGCCGCGAAACGCTCCAGATCGCGCTCACAGGCTTCGAGGGTATCCCGCGAGTAGCCGGGAAGTGGCGAGGCTTCCCCCAGCCCGACGGCGCCGTCGCGCTCGCACACGCGAAGGACCATGCCGCCGCGCTGGTTCCAGTGAATGCGCGAGTTGCCTCCATCGTGCGAAAACGAAAATGGATATCGGTCTGCGCGGGTGATGACGAGGTTCATTCCAGCACCCGCGCCACGGCGGCGGGATTCTCCAGAACGACGTTGTGCCCTGCACCGGGCACGATCTCGAGACGAACGTCGGCCATGCGGGATGCCATATCACCCGCCACGGCGCGAAACTTGGTGTCCTCTTCGCCGACCATCAAGGTGACCGGGATGCGGATTTCGCCGAGACGCTCCCCGTAATTGGGCATTCGGGCCAGGCCCAAATGATCCATTGCGCTCGCGAGGCCGTTCACCGAGTGCAGCCGACGCGCTGCGCGCTGCGCATCGCGCAGTTCCTCGGGCAGCCGCTGCTGCGACGCGAAAAGCGGTTGGGCCTCCCACGCCTCGAGAAACGCCTCGCATCCTCGTTGCCGAAGCAACGCAATCCATCGGGCATCCGAGGCGAGCCGTTCGCTGCGCTCTCGTTCGGTCGCGAGCCCCGGGTGCGCACCAATCACGGTGGCACGCGCAAAGAGCTCGGGATGCTGCACCAAAAGACCGAGTGCCACGCGTCCACCCAGCGAATAGCCGCAAACGTGGACATCTTGCCAATCGGCTTGGCGGACGAGCTCCGCCATGCGTTCAACCTCGCCTTCGAAACCTGCCGCGCCGAGGGCCGCGGTCGACTCTACGTCATGGCCGAGAAGCGCGGGCCGCAACACGCGCCGATCCGGATGCAGCGATGTGACGACCCGGTCCCAGGCAAAAGGTCCTCCGGCAAAACCGTGCAGAAGAAGGAGCGGTGCGCGAGAACTCACGCGTTCCCAGCGACGCCGAGCATCTCCATCAGGGCACGCGAGCGATGGGAGCCGGGCGCCGGCAGATCGAGAGCGTCTTCCTCGGCCTTGGCCTGCTCGGAAATGCCGAGGGCTCGCAGCAGCGGAAGTTGCTTCAAGCTGGTCTCCGCATATTCGGCGTGCGCATGCGAGGCGCTCACGATGCCCGCGCCGGTGAATACGTACGCCTGCCCCTCGCCCACCAGGCCGGAGCGAATGGCCACCACGAACCGCGCATCTCCGATGGCATCGATCCAGCCCACCGGGCCGGTGTACCAACCGCGCGCGTCCTGCTCGTGCGACGCGATCCAATCCGCGGCTTTGACCGTGGGCAAGCCGCCCACCGCCGGCGTGGGATGCAACGCCTCGAGAAGCGAAACCGCGTCCACCTCGCGCTTCAACTTGCCTTTGAAGGGCGTGTGCAGATGCATGATCTCGCGGATGCGATGCACTTTCGGCTGCTTCGACGCGCGGAGCTCCTCGCAAAACGGAGCGAGTGTTCGCGCGATCTCGTCGACGACGATGGCATGCTCGGAGCGATCCTTTTCGCTCTCCAGCAATTCCTTCGCATAGGCATCGGGCTCTGCACCTGCGGGGCAACACGCGGTGCCGGCGAGGGCCTCCGTGCGCAGCACGTTGCCGCGCTTGTCGAAGAGCACTTCGGGCGAGGCGCCCAAAAAGCTCAGCGTCTCCCGCGAGAACAAGAATCGCGTGCACATGGGTTGTACGACCAACCGCGAAAGCACCTCCAACTCGTCCACGCTTTGCGGCAGTGCGACGTCGCAACGGCGGGCCGCAACGACTTTCTGGAATTCCCCCGCCGCAATCGCCGTGCGAATCTTCTCGACGTGCTCGACCCATCGGCTCAATTCGAGCTGCTGCATCGAGACGGCGCGCAGTTCTTCGCGTGCTGGATATTGCAAAAGGGCGGATTGCTCCTCCGCATTGGCGAGCACCGTCAGGTTCCTATGCAGCTCATTGAGCAACTCTCGCTTGCGCGGGCCTGCGCAGTCGACGTCACCCTGCACGGCCAAACCGAGGAAGGCGCGCGAGCTGCGCCGTGCATAGCACCATCGCGGCAACGTGAAGCAGCCATCGCCGAATTGCTCCCACGGCGCCGAGACATTGCCCGGATGAAACGAGAGCCCGCCGAATACGCGGGGCGGCGGCGGCGTGGATTCGGGATGCACGTAGACCCCGAGTTCGTTCCAAAGCGCGGTGACTTGCTCACGAAGTTGCTCGTAGCGTCCTTCGCCCGAAACGCGGAGCGTGCGCACCGCTCCTGCGCCGGAGAACGACGTTCCGCCGGGCGAATCCCAAAAGAAACTCATGTTGCGCGGATGCAGCCGCAAGAACGCCATGGGCGGTGCAAACGGAGCAGGCACCGTGATGACCGCGGCGCGCGATTGCCCGTGCAGACGGTCCATCGTGTCTTCGACGAATCGCACGATCTCGGCGAGGCTGGCCCCCATCTCTACTTCCCGCCCCTCTGTGGGTACTGCAACGGATTCTCGTGCACAGCTTGCGAAAGAAGCGGTGGTTTAGAGAGCGCCATTCAATGCAATATTTGCATGGGAAGGACGTCCCATCAATCTCAAATCAAGAGAACCCACATGTATTCTAGTTGATAAAGAACGTTGCCAAACTGCATATGGATTGTTTCTAAATGTGCAAAATTCGTGAGCAGTGAACCGTCTCGTTGCGCTGCGCGATCGCTTTCGCGAATCGTCGCGAGGTGACACGAGTCACCTGATACGCGCGGTGTCCAGTCAGGTCTTGGGGGGCTCCGCCGCGTCTTCAGGTTTTTGGGGGGCTCCGCCTCCCCAAGCCCCCGAAGAGTTTTGGACGATTCGTTGCTGCAATCTCGAGAACAAGCAAAGCGCGCTAGCGAGCTAGAGGATCTGGCGCGTGCCCACGTACCTGCGAGGGGCGTGGCGCCTTGGGAGGGCTCCTTGTTGACAAATGAGCTCTCGCGCGATTGCATCGAAGACGATGGTCATGCCTCGTGATAGCGCTACCAGCCCCGCTGACGAGCTCGCGCGTCTCGTTAATGGCTTCGGTATTTCCCAGGCCATCTCGGTGGCCGCGAGGCTCGGCCTTGCCGACCTCATGGCGAATGGTCCTGTGACGGTCCAGGACCTTGCGTCCAAGATCGGTGCGAATCCGCGGGCGCTCCACCGTCTGCTTCGCGCGCTGGCCGGCGTCGGGGTTTTCGCGGAGATGGAAGCGGGCTCCTTCGTCTTGACCCCCATGGCCGAGCGGCTCCGGTCCGACGTCCCCGGCTCCTTTCGTGCCTTCGCGCTCTTGCCGAGCGAGCCATCGTTCTGGGGGCCCTGGGGAGAGCTCCTCTACTCCGTGAAAACTGGGAAGACGGCCTTCTCGAAGGTGTACGGGATGGACGTTTGGGAGTGGCGCGAGAAAAATCCAGAAGCGGGGCAGGTCTTCAACGACGCCATGACCTCCTTATCGGATGCTCAATCGGCGGCCATTGTCGACGCTTACGATTTTTCCACCTTCGAGCACGTCATCGATGTGGGTGGAGGGCACGGTGCGTTGGTGCGGGCTTTGGCGAAGGCGCATCCGCAATTGCGCGGCACGGTTTTCGATTTGGCGTTCGTGACCGAACGAACCAACGCCGCATTCGAAGCGGAAGGACTCGCAGAGCGTTGCCGCGCCGAGAGCGGCGACATGTTCAAGAATGTTCCCAGCGGCGGTGATGCGTACCTGTTCAAGTACATCATGCACGACTGGGAGGACGACCAAGCGCTGGACATTCTCCGGACGTGCCGCCAGGCGATTGGGACGGCATCCGCTCGACTCTTGGTGTTCGAACAGGTGATTCCGCCGGGAAACGTGCCTCACCCCAGCAAATTGCTCGATCTGCAGATGCTGATTTCGGCGGGCGGTCGCGAGCGTACGGAAGCGGAGTTCGCATCGCTCTTGAACGCCGGAGGCTTTCGGCTGGTGCGCATCGTCCCGACGGCAAGCTCCATCAGCGTCATCGAAGGGGTGCCCATCCCCGTCTGAGTAAGGTTGCCATGCATGTTTTCGAGCGTCCCGTCCGTTTCGCCGACGTCGATGCCACGGGCGTTGTCTTCTTTCCCACCTTTTTCGCGTATTGCAGCGAGGCACTCGAACAATTGCTGCTCCTGGTGATCCGGGATGGCTATGCCGAGGTAGTGCTCCAGCGCAAAATTGGGTTGCCCACCGTGCGCATCGCAGGTGACTTCACGTCGCCGCTACGCTTTGGCGACACCGCGCGGATCGCCATTCAGACCGAGCACATTGGTACGCGATCGTTCACACTCCGCTACTCGGTCACGCGCGCATCGGACGGCCTCCCGGTGGCGGAACTCCGAGGCACGGTGGCGACCATCGATCTTCTTTCCACCCGCCCCATTCACATCCCCGAGGATATCCGCTCCGTTTTGGAGCAACATCGCTCATGATACGAGAAGAGGCGATCGAGACATTCTTCCTGACGGGAGCAAAACGATGAGCATCGCATCGAGCCGCGTAGGAATCGTAGGTGGCAGCTTCGCCGGGTGCGCCATCGCGCATGCGTTGCAGCGCGCGGGCTGCGACGTGACGATCTTCGAACGAACACGGGGAGAGCTGCGGGACCGCGGCGCCGCGGTCGGCATTCCCATCGCGCTCCGCGACGAATTGGTGGCCAATGGCTTCATCGCCGCCGACATGCCGGTCTGCCCATTCCATGAACGGACGTGGATCGTTCGCGATGGGGAGACGGACGCAGGTCGCACGGCCTGGAAGCATCCGCTCCCCCTCGTGGTCAACAACTGGGGCGTCCTCTGGTGGGAGCTGCGAAAGAAAATCGCCGGCCATGGATACCGCGAAGGCTCCAACGTCGTCGAAGTGATCAACGATGGTGACGGCGCCGTCGTGGTGCTCGAGGGGGGAACACGGGAACGCTTCGATCTCGTGGTGGGCGCCGATGGGTACCGTTCCAAGGTGCGCCCCATCGTCCAAGCCGAATCACGGCCGACGTATGCCGGATATGTCCTCTTTCGGGGGAATTTTCCCGAGGAAATGCTGCCGACACCGCAGTCGACGTACCGAACCGATGCCCTTCAAACCGTGGTCTTTCCCGGTGGGCATGGGGTGTTTTCGACGATGCCCAGCTTCAAGGGCCGCTCCGACACGGGGAATCGCATCATCAACTGGACGATTCATACGAAGCCGCCGAAGGGCATGAGCTTCGAGGATCCGACGTCGGTGCCACCGGGGCTGGTCAACGACGCGTTGATTGCCCACTACCGGGAACTCGTGCAAACGCACTTTCCACCGTATTTCGCCCGGGTCGTGCTGACCACCGAGACGCAGTATCTATTTCTCCAACCGATCTACGACCAAACGATGACGTCGTACGTATCGGGCCGTGTGGTGCTCGCAGGCGACGCCGCGACGATCACCCGCCCCCATACGGCCAGTGGCGGCGCGAAGGCGCTGGAGGATGCGCTGGCCTTCGACCGCGCATGTCGAACGCACGATACGTGGGACACCATCCTCGCCGCGTACGACAGCGAGCGATGCGCCGCCGGCAACCGCCTGGTGGAAATCGGCCGCCGGCTCGGACGCGCCCAAGTGGAAGAAACGCCCGACTGGGCTTCGATGACCACGGCCAGCGACTGGGAGGCGTGGACGCGCGAGATGTTGGGCGGGCACAAGCTCTACGTCAACGTCATCGACAAGGACTGACGCAAAACGGGCACGCGCCTCGGATGACGCGTGCCCGGCCGCTTTTTGCTATTTGTGATCGGCGATTCCGAAGAATCCGACGCCCGCGCCGATAACGACCTTGTCGTTCGCCGCCGTGGCGTCGACGCGCGTGTTGAGCACGGCCAATTGCGTGTAAACCCTCGTCCATGATTTACCCAGCACGGACTGGATGGTTTTGTCCACGCGCATCCGCCGGGGAACCTTGGGCATGGATTCTTGGCAGAGGATGAGGCCCCAATCGCCCCCCTTGGGGAATGGGAAGCTCACAGGATCCGCACTTCCGGAATCGGACTTCGGCACGTCGCCGTCCGTGGTGATGATGGCAAGCTGCACGGCCGCGCCTTGGAAGCAATCTCCGCCGCCGCAATTGTAATCAATGTTGAAGTCGTTGGTGCCGTCGAGCTGATCGGGCGTCACGTTCCAGAGATCGGTCGTCACCTGCAGATTGTCGATAGCAACCTGCGGCAACGGCTGGTTCTTCGGGATCGCGGCCACTTGAGCACCGCCCGTGGTCGACACCACGAGCTGATCGGTTTTCTCGATGAAGCGCTTACCTGCGTCGAGCGGCGCAAACCGAAGTGCAAGCCCGGTTTGCGGGTTCGGCGTCAAGCCGTTGCAGACATAATATTTGGTGTCTTTGAACTGCTCAACCGTGCGCTTCCACTCGCAGGTGAATGGCTGCTTGGGCACACCGATGGCTTGCACGGTCATGGTGCCCATGTCGTCATCGCCAAGCTCGGGATGGGTCGGCGCGTGGTAGGCCGCACAGCCCATGCCCTCGATATCGAGCAGTCCCTTTTGGACCTTGTCTGGAAGGCGGCGAGGCGGTCGCGATTGAAGCTGCACCACCGGGTAGGGATAAATCTTGTCCGGCACACCCGTCTTGGGCTGATTCTTCAATTCGACCATGACGGCCGTGGCCTGAAACTTCGTCGGCGGTGCCTGTGAATCCGGAAGCACGACGTCCTCGAAAGGCGAGACCCCCGAATCGCTCACATTCGAATTGTCGTCGTCCTTGCAGTTCGAAACGGAAAGGCACCCCGCCGCGAGTGCCAGCACACCCGAAGCATAAAAACCAAAGCGCCGAAGGCTCATCGATGACTCCATGGTGAAGAATAAATTTGCGCCAACATCATCCTCGTAGAAACGTCGCCTCGGGCGCTATTCAGGGGGGGAGGACGGTTGCATCGACGAAGTCGGTCATCGCCCAAATATGTGTGTCGGAAGGCCGGTCCCACGTCACCACGACCTTCGTGGGGATGATGGTCGCTTTCGGCATCGGGACGTTGGGTGCCGGAATGACGAACGACTCGCGCTTGCTGAGGAATTCACTGGACGCCTTGGATTCGAGGGATGCCAACTTCCCGTTGTAGTAATCCGGGAGAAAGCTCCTGGTGAACTTCTCTTGGTTGAACTCGGGCAAGAGCGCGGATACGGCGTGGAAACCCATGCCGGGGATGCAATTGTCCGGCGGCGGGATGTAGAACCACCCCGGCTCCGGTGGAAGAAGCTTGTCCGCCGGGAAGATGGCATTCCGACAGTCGATCGCCACCGATTCTTCTTGGGTGAAGGTGATGAAGTGATTTTCCCAGTGGGGTACGTTGTAAATGCCGGCCGGCGCGTGGCCGTGCGGCAGAATGTCGTATGACATTCCGGTGAAGAGCGTCTGGTCCGTAAATTCTTTCGGGAGCTTCATCCAGAAGCGGACGTCCGATTGAATGTTGGCGGGAACGTTCTCCACGGCGGTCACGGGCAAAGTCCACTTGAAGGCCTTTACCTTTTTGGTCGTCGGGTCGAGCACGACCCAGTTCGTGACCTTCTTTCCGAACAGCTCCTTGACCTCGCCTTGGACGATCGTCTGGTTCTCGTTCGAAACATCGATAGGGATGCCGCCGTTCTTGGGGTTTTGAACGGCGGGCTCGAGATCGTCACAGCCACCGATGGACACGGCGAGTACCGCCGCCACGGAAGCGATAAGGGAACCTCTCATGGTCATCTAATTCACCTCGACACGTTGCCAGGCTACTACAAGCTGTGCCTGGGATCGCTTAGCATGACGCGCGGTCGTCGCAAATCGAACAGCGATGTCGGGCTTTCCCCCCAACCCGCGCCATGGCAACTCGGCTTACTGCGCGTGCAACGTTTTGCAGCTCGCACCTATCTCCACATGGCTCATTCGCCGTGAGACGTGCACCTTTGCGAGGCCATAACCGCGTTCGTCCTCGATCCAGATGGTGAACGTTCCGTCCGGACGCCGTGGAAAGTGCGAGGTTCCGCCGCCGCGCAACACGATGTGGTCCCCGGTCGTGCCATTGGGCGTTTCCCCGAGGTAGACGGGAACGCCCGTCTGGCACAGGTTCTTCACCTCCACGTCCTTGGTGGGGGGCGGCCGGTTCAGGATCTCCTGGTCCATCTTGGGCGCCGGCGTCGCGGTGCTTTGGGACGACGAGCCGCCACAGTGGGTCCAGGCCAGCACGCACGAGACGAGGATCGGGGCGCGAAGGAGCTGCATCGAGACAGATCCTAGCGACTCATGGGCATTTGCGAAAATTTTCAAGCAACCAAGGGGTCGCGCGCGCCGAACGACTTCGTGATGAACGAAAAAACCGAACAACGAATGGTCCGTCGGGCGTCCGCGCTGGGTGTCATGGCGATGCTGATTGCAGGCGCAGCGCCGGGTTGCGGATCGAGCGACAGTTCGTCCGGAAAGCCAGGGGATGGAGACCCGCCTGGGAGCATTCCAGATCCCGACACCGTTCCTCCCACCGTGGTGTCACGAACGCCCAATGATGGAGCCGATGCTGTATCCGTCCGCGCGCCGATCCAGGTCAAGTTCTCCGAGCCCGTGAAACTCGGAGCCAAGCCCGTCACCCTCGTTATCGGAAACCAGGAGCTGGCGACGACCGCTACGCTTTCGGCGGATGCGACCACGATGACCATCTCGCCCAACTCGCCGATCGTGACCCCCGCGCAAGTGAAGGTCGCCCTCGAGGACATTTCCGACATCCGCGGAAATCGACTGGTGTCGAACGCACTCTGGACGTGGACCGCACCGTTGTGGCTTGCCGTGGGGGACACGGTGCGAGGAAACGGTTACCAAAGCACCACCATCGCCGTAGGTCCCGGTGACCGCGTGAGCGCGGCCTCGTTCTACAACAACAATGCAGATCCGCCTCGAGTCATCGTGCATTCCATCGAGGGGAATAACGGAAAGTGGGCGGCCCTCGCCGATCCGTTTGACGTTGATGACCGTCTACCACCGAAGCTAGCAGTGGACCGCGACGGCACGACGGTCATGGCATTCGGCCCAAAGTCCACGGAAAAGCTGGGACTCATTCGACGGTGGTCGGGTGCTCAATGGGACGCGATGGGGACGGAGTTCGGACCGACGGCTCCCGATTCGGTTCGATTCGGATTGGCGGCCGGGTCCAACGGGAAGCTCTTTGCGGCGCACCAGGTACCCGACACGAATTCCAATTCCCACGTTGCCGTCCGCACCTTCGAGGGAGGGGGATGGATCTTGCTGGGAGATACAGTAGACGGTGGGGACGGCGGCTATCTCACCTCGATGACGCTGGATAAGAACGGCATTCCGTATGTCGCGTACAGGAGCGGATCGGCCACGTCACTTGAAGCACATGTTCGAACATGGTCCGGGAGTTCATGGAAACCCGTTGGATCGAGCCCGGGTAAGAACACGAGCACGTCGTTCGACCTCGCCTTCAACGACGCAGGGACCCTCTTCGCTCTCATCACTTCTGCCGAATCGAGGCGGAGTTCGTCTCGACTCTTTCGATTCGACGGAACGAACTGGCAAGCGGTTGGGGCCCCTCTATCGACGGGAGAGTGCTCATATCTTAGCTGCGGCTCATCGTGTCTAAGCTCGGGCACGGACGGACACGTGGTCGCGTTCACGCAACTCGAAGGCGCCTCGCCGCGCGCGTTTGAGGCCACGAAGGACGGATGGACCCCACTCGATCTGCCACCCGGCAATTCCCGCGGTGTGCAGGCCTGCAGCGCGGACTCCCGCGGCACCGTTGTCGTCGGTGAGATCGCCGCGGACGGCAGCAGGATCAATGTGCACAGACTCAATCGGTAGAGCACGCGGGTCGAGCAAAAGAGTCTCTTGCGCGAAGCACCGGTCGATTTTCGACCAGGGCAAAGTCATCTCGCAACGCTGTACGCAGAAAACGCGGGGCTCACGAAGCTTGTGTCACTGGCCGAGGGGCCCCCTGCGCGCGTCAAGAACTTGCCCGAGCGTTCGAGACCGAGGTCAACTGGCCTGCGAACACGGGTGCCGGCCGACGAGGTGCGCGCCACCGATACGGTTTGGCTAGCCATACGGGACGGGTTACCCTAGGAGCCGCGTAGGAGCGCAACTCGTGTCCTTCACCCCATCGGCCCCAGAGCGGGCCCTCGCGCGTATCGGACACTTGGTCCAGGGCAAGTATCGGGTTCGCCGACTGCTCGGGATAGGTGGTTCGTCCGCGGTGTATGCGGCCGCGCATCGCAATGGGCACGAGGTGGCCATCAAGTTTCTCCTGCCGCACCTCGTGGGCGAGGAGGATGCTTATCGGCTGTTTCGCCGCGAGGCGTACGTTGCCAATCGTGTTGGGCATCCGGGCACCGTTCCCGTGCTGGACGACGACTTGGACGAGCAGGGGGTTCCGTTCTTGATCATGCCCCTCCTCGAAGGGGAGACCCTGCGCAGTCGATTGCAACGGGTTGGCGGCCGCATGCCCCTGGCCGAAGCCTGCGTGCTCATGGCGGACGCGCTCGATGTGCTTGCGAGTGCCCACGCCAAAGGCATCGTGCACCGCGACATCAAACCGGAGAACCTCTTTCTCACGCGCGAAGGCGTCGTGCGCGTCATGGATTTCGGTATTGCGCGGCGCGGCGACACCAACCCGACGTTCACCTTGGCCGGGCGCATCGTCGGAACGCCCGCGTTCATGCCGCCCGAGCAAGCCGTTGGCGAGAAGACCGGCGGCCCGCACAGCGATTGCTGGGCCGCGGGGGCTACCCTCTTTCTCCTGCTCTCGGGGGAGACCGTCCATCGGGCCCCGAGCACGGGCTCGCTGTTGGTCGCCGCGGCGACGCGGCATGCACGGCCCCTTGCCTCGGTCGTCGAAGACATACCGCCCGCCGTGGCGAGCGTGGTGGATCGTGCCCTCGCGTTCGATCCTGCGAATCGGTGGGCCTCGGCCCACGAGATGCGTGAAGCCCTGCTCGCGGCCTTGGAAAGCGTCTCGGGCGAACTTGCGGCGGACATCGGGGCGCGCGTGCATGCCCATGTCGTCGCCAGCATGGGCAGCCACCCGAACGAGGGTGAAGCCGAAATGCCGCGACAGCGCGCCCACGAGGACGTTCAGTCGGGCCTGCGCGCCCATGAAGAGCGCATCCTTCACTGCGGCGACGGGATGGCGTTCGCGCAGATCGAGGCGTTGTGCATCTCCGTCTGGGTCGGCGGGTCTTCACCGGGAAGCTTCACCCTCGGGCGAAACCTCCTCGGAGAGATTCTGCGCGATCGCAAAAGTCGCATTGGATGGCTCTGCGTCATTGGGCCAGACGTCAAACTGGAGGACGAAGCCCTGCGGCAGGTGTCGGCGGAGATCGAGTCGTACGGGGAACAGATCCTCTGCGCCTCGGTCGTCATCCTCGGTGACGGCGTTCGCGCCGATATGAACCGCAGCACCATTTCTGGGATGGCCGTCATCCTCTCACGCCGCCTCCCCGCGGCGACGTTCCACTCCGTGCCCGCGGCGCTTCATTGGATGACGCGGCACATGACCATCGACCCGCCCGAGAAGGCCGCACGCTGTGTGGAAGATCTGGTCTGCCGACTGATCCCCTCGTACACGCCGAACCCCTACTCGAAGGCGATCTCGCTTCCCGGCGGGCGGACGCTCCACTCGGTCGAAGGCTTTGCCACTGGCGTGCTCGGACGCCTGTACCTCAACGCCTGGGAGCGCGGCACGGGCGACGCCGTTGCGCATCCGCATGCGGGAATCGAGGAAGCGATTCGGAACGAGCCGGATGGCATCGGGCTGCTTTGCGTCATCGGGCCCGCCGTCCGGCTCACGGAGCGCTTGACCCGCCTCGCCGTGGCATCACTGGCCACGCATGGCGACTCTCTCCGATGCTTCGCCTTCGTCACCCAGATCGAATCGAGCACCGAGGTCGCGGAGCGCATTACCTCGGGGGCATCGCTGATTCTGGCGAACAAGGTTCCATACAGTCGCTTCCCCAGTGTTTCCGAAGCGGTCGCCTGGATGGCCAACTACATCCCCGTCGAACCGATCGACGAGACCGTGCGCAGCATCGAACGGTTCCGGCGCGACATCGCGAGCCCCCCGAACGCCCCGAGCGAGTGAGGCACTCGAGGCGGACGATGGATCGCGATGCTCAGTGCGTCATGTGCTCGCGCGTAACACCGGGGTGCGTTTCGTCGCCCGGTTCATGGCGCGGGTTGGCCGTCAAATGCGAGCCGTCGCGGGAGGCTTGGGCGAGAAGCAAGTCCTTGCGGTAGATGAACTGCTCGCGCGAGTCGTAGGGCACGGCGTGCAGGCCGGTGTCCATGCGGATCGCGTCGCAGGGGCACGCTTCGACGCAGTAGCCGCAGAAGATGCAGCGCAGCTCGTCGATGACGAACTTCACGGGGTAGCGTTCGTAACCGCGGCGCGGATCGCCCTCGGGGTACTCACCGGCCTCGATGAAGATGCACTGCGCGGGGCACGCGGTGGAGCAGCAGAGGCACGCCACGCAACGCGGGCTTCCGTCGTCGCGCTGCGTGAGGCGGTGCAAGCCACGGAAACGCTCCGGATAGGGGCGCTTTTGCTCGGGATACGAGATGGTCGTGATGCCCTGCGCGATGCTCTCGGTCACCGGATCGGGGCGCTCGTTGCGGACCATCTCCTTCGTGTTGCGGAAGAAGTGCCGCATCGCCACCGCGAGACCTTTGAAGATCTCGGGCAGGTACACCTGCGTGGCCGGCGTCGGCTCCACGTGCGCCACGACGTAAGCGTTGTTCGGAGACGGCGGTTTTTTCGGGAAGGTCGCGGTAGCCATGGTCTTTATCTTCCGAAGGATGAACCTTAGAGCTGCATCGGCGTCGTTTCCGTACCGCCACGCGCCTGGGCGAAGTTGGCGGAGGTTCCGACGATCCAGTACTGACGACGCACCGGGGCGAAGAAGCCCACCACGCCGCGGATGACGAAGAAGGTGACGACGAGCGCCACGGCGAGCTGGCTCAGATCGGCCGCGACCTTGAGCGCCGTGCCAACCTGCCCCGACGGCTGGTCGAGGGCGAGGTAGATGCAGCCGGTGAGGAACACGTTCGCCAGCGAGAACGGGAGGAGCACGCGCCAGCCGAGCTTCATCAGCTGGTCGTAGCGGAAACGCGGGAGGCTCCAGCGCACGAAGGCCTGGAACACGCAGACCGCGAGCACCTTCCCGAAGAACGCCACCACACCGAGGATGCTCATCCAGATGTGCGGAATGGCTTGGTGCACCAAGGTGAGATCGCCGATGGCGATGGTGAGTCCGTCGCGGTGGAAGAACGGGATGTTCCAGCCACCGAGGAAGATCGTGACCAGGAGCATGCTGCTCGTGACGACCTCCATGTACTCGGCGAAGTAGAACATGCCGAACTTCATGCCCGAGTACTCGGTGAAGTAACCGGAAACGAGCTCGCTCTCGGCCTCGGGAAGGTCGAACGGGATGCGCTTCGACTCGGCGACGGCGGCGGCGAAGAAGAGGAAGAACGCCAGCGGCTGCACGAAGATGCCCCAGCTGTTCTCCCCCTGCCAGCGGACCATGTCGTCGAGACGGATGGTGCCGTAGATCATGAAGGCGCCGATGAGCGAAAGGCCCATCGTGACCTCGTAGCTGACCATCTGGCTTGCGGCGCGGAGGGCGCCCATCAAGCTGAATTTGTTGTCGCTGGACCAACCGGCGATGGCCGCGCCGACGATGCCCTGCCCGGCCAGCGCGAAGACGAAGAGGATCCCTGAGTTGAGCGGCGCCACCGCGAGCTCCACGGGGCGCATGCCGCGCACCGTTTCGACGCCGAGGCGCGAGATGGCCGGGAAGATCGTGTGGCCGTCGGACGCCGCGCGGAACAGGTACTGCGGCAGCACGGTGTCACCCATCGGGATGACCGCCACCAGCGCGAGCACCGGCACCATCGACAGGATGGGCGCGAGGCCGAAGAGCAGCTTGTCCGCGTTCGGCGGGACGAAGTCTTCCTTGAAGAAGAACTTCAAACCGTCGGCCGCCGTGTGGAGCAGGCCCGCGGCGCGCAGCTCGAACTTGCCGATCTTGAGCACCGCGCGGTTCGGACCGACGCGGTCTTGCATCATCGAGCTCTGACGGCGATCGAGCCACGTGAGGAGCGCGGCGACGTTGATCAGAAAGCCGATCATGATCGCGATCTTCACGATCGTCCAGATCCATTGCGCAGGGGTCATCGGGGTCGTTCTCTTGCTTGGAGCTAAGGAAACTAGGGGGTCTGGGAGGCCTGAGGCGACGGGCTGACGGCCGTTGCGTCAGGGACGGTGGGCGCAGACGTCCATCGCGCGCGCACCTGCTTCAACTTGGTCCACGAGGTGTCGTACCCGAGGGCCTGGCCGACGTCGGCCACGAGCTTCCACGCAGGCTCGGAAGCGCCCTGCGGCTCGATGGCCTTTTCGGTCACTTGGTGGATGCCCTTGGCGTTGACGTAGGTGCCGGAAGCTTCCGCCCACGATGCCGCGGGAAGCAGCACGTGCGCCGCGTGCGCGAGCAATCCCTCGTGCGCCGCGATGACGACCAGCGCCTGCAGCCGCTCGAGCGCATGCTTCGCACGCTCGCCCAGCTCCGCAGACGCATCGGCCGGCGTCTCACCGCCGAGCGCGATCACGTGGGTCACCCTTCCCGCCTCGATGTCGTCGAGGAGCGAAGAGAACGGCCGCACGCCGGAGGCCAATTCGAGCACGCCGCGCGTGTTGGGGTTCTTGTCCTCGTGGATGAGGATCGCGTCGTGGTAGCCCTCGGCCAGCCCCGTCGCGTAGATGGCGCGGGTACCGAGGTATGCGCCCGCGAGCTCGCGCAGCGCCCAGTTGTCCTCGAGCGAATGCTGCGCCGAGAGGACCACGGCCACCGTCTCACCGGGCACTGCCTCGAAGTAGCTCTTCGCCTCGGCGAGGGCCTTCTTCACCGCGACGACCGAGCCCTTCACGCGCGGCTCGATGAGGCGACCTTCGTGGGCGCGCTTGTAGCTGACCATGCCCTCGTCGCACATCCAGTACGCGTTGACCTGCTCGTTGTCGCGCGGGCGGTAGCGGTACACCTTGTTGTAGCGCGGGTCGTAGTCGAGGTGCGAGTTGCAGCCCGTCGCGCAGCCCTGGCAAACCGACTTGGCCGTGCGGAGGAACCAAACGCGCGCCTTGAAGCGGAAGTCCACCGTGGTGAGCGCGCCAACGGGGCAGACGTGCTCCGTCATGAAGGTGTAGTGGCCCGTGAGCTCCTTGCCCGGGGCGACGAAAATCTCGTTCAAGTTGCCGCGCTCGCGCATGTCGAGGACGGGATCTTTCGCGACCTCGTCCATGAAGCGGATGCAGCGCGTGCACATGACGCAACGCTCGGCGTCGTACACGATGGAGGGACCGAAACGCACCGCCTTGGGCTTGTGGATCGGCTCGTCGCGCATGCGCTTTTGGTACTGGCCGTGCTCGACCCAGTAGTCCTGGAGCTTGCACTCGCCGGACTGGTCGCAGATGGGGCAGTCCACCGGGTGGTTCAGGAGCAGAAACTCCTGCACGCCCTTGCGCGCTTCCTTGACGTTGTCGCTCGTGTCGCCCTTCACCTGCATGCCCTCGGCCGCGGGGATCTGGCACGAAGGCTGGAGCTTCGGCTTCTGCCGCGGCTTGTAGTCGCCGATGGCGGCGTCCCACTCGAGCACGTCGAGCATCATGCCGCGCTGTCCGGGCGGCGGCGCGATCTCCACGAGGCACATGCGGCAGTTGGCCGGCGAGCTCAGACCCGGGTGCCAGCAGTAATGCGGGATCTCGATGCCCTGGCGATAGGCCGCCTTGATGATGGTCTCGCCGGGCTCGAAGGGGATCGTCTTGCCGTCGTAGGTGAAAGTCGGCATCTCGTGGAACCTATGGTTGCAGCGTCAAGGAGAGAGAAAGCGGGGTGCGATCAGTGGTCACACTCGCCGCCGATCATATTGAGCGAGCCGAAGGTCGGCACGATGTCGCTGATCATTCGGCCGGTGATGAGCCGCGAGAGGCCGCTCGTGATGGGGAAGCACGGCGGGCGAATGCGCACGCGGTACGGCGTGCCGCTGCCGTCCGAGACGAGGTAGAAGCCGAGCTCGCCGTTGCCGCCCTCGGTGTACGAGTAGCACTCGCCCTTGGGGACCTTGGCGCCCTCCATGACCAGCTTGAAGTGCTGAATCGTCGCCTCGATGGTCGTGTACACGTCGCGCTTCTCCGGGAGGATGACGCGCGGGTCGTTCACGTTGACCGGTCCGTCGTCGGGCATGCGCTCGAGCACCTGCTCGATGATGCGCTTCGACTGACGGATCTCCTCGAGACGCACGAGGAAGCGGTCCATCGTGTCGCCGACCTTGCCGACGGGCACGTCGAAGTCGACCTCGTCGTACTTCAAGTACGGGTGCGCCTTGCGCACGTCGTACGCGACGCCGGAGGCGCGCAGGCACGGGCCCGACCACGAGAGCGCGACGGCGTCTTTGCCGCTGATGATGCCGACGTTCTCGAGGCGGTCGATGAAGATGCGGTTCTTCAGCAGCATCTTCTCGCCCTCTTCGACGATGTGGATGATCTGCTTCAGCGCGCCGTGGCACAGCTCCTTGAAGTCTTTCGTGGGCGGAGCGGCCATGCCGCCGATGCGCCCGAAGGAGTGCGTCAGGCGTGCGCCCGTTTCCTCCTCCATGATGTCCCACACCATCTCGCGCGCCTTGACGAACCAGAGGAACGGCGTGAAGGCGCCGAGCTCCATGGCCATGGCGCCCGTGCAGGTGAGGTGGTCGCTGATGCGCGCCAACTCGCCAAGGGCCATGCGGTACCACTGGCAGCGATCCGGCACTTGGATGCCGCACATCTTCTCGACGGCCAGCGCGTAGCCGACGTTGTTGAGCATCGGCGAGACGTAATTGAGGCGGTCGACGTAGGGGAAAACCTGCGCCCACGTGCCGCGCTCGCACATCTTCTCGAAGCCGCGATGCAGGTAGCCGATCTGCACGTCGGCCTTGACGATGGTCTCCCCCGACAGCTCGAGAACGATGCGCACGGTGCCGTGCATCGCCGGGTGCGACGGGCCCATGTTCAGGTGCATGGGCTCTGCGGGCAGCTCGAGCTCGCCCTCTTCCAGCTCGAGATCGATGGGCTCCATTCAGCTCACGTCTTTCTTGTTCGGGGGGGTCGCCACCGACGCCTCGGCCGGCAGATTTGCATTGAGCGCGTGGTCGGCGCCGTTCCCGTTGGCCTCGTGGGGCTTGACCGAGCGAACGACGCCCTTCGGCAGGGCCGTGGGGTTCTCTTCGTCGTTGCGGTGCAGCCAGTCTACGCGGCCGAAGGACATGCCTTCGTCGGCGCGGAACGGAGCCTGTTTCTCGAGGGGCACGCCGGCCTCGGCCTCGGTGCGGTACTCGACCAGAGGCTGGGTCTTCTGCGCCGGGTAGTCTTTGCGCAGCGGATGGCCCTGGAACTCCGGGTACATCAGGATGCGCCGCAGGTCCGGGTGGCCGCGGAAGGTGACGCCGCTCAAGTCGTACACTTCGCGCTCGAACCAGTTGGCGCCCGGCCAGATGCCCGTGACGCTGTCGACCTCGGCGCCGTCCATGTCTTCGTCGCCCACGCGCGTCTTCAGGCGCACGCGGTGACGTCGCGTCGTCGAGTAGAGGTGGAGCACCACCTCCATGCGCGGCAGGCGGGTCGGGTAGTCGACGCCGCACAAGTCGATGAACATGTCGAAGTCGAGCGTGGCGTCCTCGCGCAGGTACTCACAGACGCTCTTCCAGCTCTGTGCGGTGACCACCGCGGTGTCGTCGCCCAGGTCGCTGTGCGTCTCGAGCACGGCGGTGCCGAACTTCGTTTTCAGCTTTTCGAGGACGGCCTTACTCATGGCGGATCCCTCGGCCCAGGTCGCGCAGGGCCTTCTCGGCCTTCATGCGCGCCTCGCGCTCGTCGATCGTCAGCTGGTCGTCGCCGCGGCGCAGTTGCACGAGGCCCGGCACCGGGTCGGTGCGGGGCTTCACGATGGCCGGCGTGCGGTCGCCGCGCGCGATTTTGTCCTGCAAGAGCATCAGGCCGTCGAGCACCGCCTCGGGGCGGGGCGGGCAACCGGGGACGTACACGTCGCACGGGATGACTTTGTCGATGCCCGGCACCGTCGTGTAGTTGTCGTAGAAGCCGCCGCAGCTCGCGCACGTTCCGAAGGCGAGCACGTACTTGGGCTCCATCATCTGCTCGTAGATGCGCCGGAGCGCGGGGGCCTGGCGCTGGCTGATGGTGCCGACGACCCAGAGCAAGTCGGCCTGGCGCGGGGAGAAGCGCGGGGCTTCTGCACCGAAGCGCGCGATGTCGAAGCGGGGGCTGGTGAGCGCCATGAACTCCATCCCGCAGCACGCGGTGACGAAGGGGTAGGCAAACAGCGAGTACTTGCGGGCCCAGCCGAGGAGCGCGTCGAACCGGGTCGTGGCGAACCCTTTTTCGCTGCCCTCGAGTGTCAATGTGTTCGTCGTCATCTTCTTTTCTTTCCTAGTTTTCCCACTCCAGCGCGCCTTTTCGCCAGACGTACATGAGGGCGACGACGACGACGACGAGGAAGCCGAACATCTCGGCCAACCCGAACCAGCCGAGGGATTTGAATTGGACCGCCCAGGGATAGATGAACACCGTCTCGATATCGAAGACGACGAAGAGGATGGCGGTCAGGTAGAATTTGACGCTCAGTTTGACGTGGCGTCCGCCCGAGCTCTCCGAGCCGCACTCGAAGGGCATCATCTTTTCCGGGGTGGGCTTCTTGGGCCCGAGAAGCGTGGCCCCGATGAAGAAGAGGGAGGCGACTGCGCCGGCGACCCCGATGATGAGGAACATCGGTGCGTACTTTTGGATGAGGAGCATCGTTGCCTTCTTGATTAGCGCGCTATTTCGACAAGTGGAACGACTTTGGGGTGGGGGAATAGTGGTATCCCAGGGCCCTGTCAATCCCCGTGCCTCAGCCCCGGCCCAGGAGCGTTTCCTGGGCCAAACCCGACATCCGTTCCCCTGCGCGTTCTCCTACGAAACGCGAGCGCCCTACCCTGCGACGACGATGGCCTTCCAGGCGGTGAGCGCCGGCCCCAGGGCAACCTCGATCTTTTGGATTTCCTCGGCCAGCTCCCGCTCGCCGACACCGGCCTCGAGCGCGGCCCGGAAGCAGCCGTAGGCCGCAACGTGTTTGCCCCGCCCCAGCAAAGCGCGCCCCAAAAGCGGCATCACCTCCGCGTTGCCCCCACCGAAGGCGAGCGAGCGCCGCAGCGGGGCGATGGCCTCGCCGGCGCGGTCGCTGATGAGCAGGGCCTCCCCGAGGCGTCGGAATAGGTCCGCCGCCGCCACGCCCTCTTGCGCGTACTGGATGCCGATGCGGAAAACCTCTTCCGCTTGGTCGACCTCCCCGAGGTGCACGCACGCGGAGCCGAGCAAGCCCAGGCCGCGCGCGATGAGCCCCCGCGCGTCGGGCGCGAGCATCTGCCCCTCGGGCGTGCGCAGGAAGATGGCGAGTGGCGCCGGCCAGGCCCCGAGCAGGGAGACGACCTTGGGCCACTCTTGGCGAAGGGCCGCGGCCTCCGCCTCGGCGACCTTGGACAGATCGATGGCGCTGCGCGAGCCGGACGCGATGCGATCGAGCTCGTCGCGCACGTGCGAACGGATGCGCGTGCGGAAGTTCTCGAGCTCGTACTCCTCGTCGCTGCCGTCATGCGAGACGAGCAGCTGCTGGCGCGACTTGGTGAGAATCAGCCGGCGCAGCGAGTAGCCATAGAGCGGCGCAAGAAGCAGGTAGCGCACGCCGATGTAGAGTTGGATCGCCTCGGTGTCGGTCTCACGCGAGGGCAACGGTGGATCGCGTTCCTCTTCGACGAGGAGCGCGCCGACCAAACGGCGGCGAAAATCCGCCAGGGTAAGGCGCTGGGGTTCGAGATCACCGTCGCCATCCCCTACGCCCACCACGAAATCGACCAGTGTTTGATCTGGACTGCGACGGTCGACGGTCAGCGCGGTGATGCGTGCGCCGACGATGATGGAAAAGGCGAAAAAGCGCTCGCCTACGATTTCGCAGAGCGCTTGGAAGCTCCCGATCCCTTCGCCGATGCGCTCGAACCAGCCATCGGTGCGGACGGCGTCGAGTGAAAAATCTTGTCGCTTTTCGGCCATACGGGAAGCTTTTACCGTGCCATGTTTCTCGTCTCTTCCGCAAGAAGCGTGAGAGACCTATCTCCAATGCCTACAGACAGGCATGACACCGCACCCTTCACAGCGGGAGGGGTCGCGCCGGGATGGGCAGCGCTGGAGCATGCCCATGTGGCAGAGCGAAAAGTCGTATTTCGTCGGGTCATCGGCGTCGAGGCGCGCCAGGGATGCGGTGATTTCCTCGGTGGCGCGCCAAGTGAGTCGGTCCTGGCGGGTGAGGCCCAGGTTGCGCGAGAGCTTATGAATGTGCGTGTCGACCGGCATGAGCAGGTGCGACGGTTCGATGGGCCAGAGGCCGAGGTCGATGCCGTCGGCGGGGCGGACCATCCAACGCAAATAAAGGAGAAGCCGTTTGACGCCGCTGGAGCCGCGCGGATCGGGCAGCAGATGCGCCGGGCCCCGGCGGGTGCGTGAGCGGAGCTTTCCGGCGTCGCGGATGGCGTCGCAGAACGCGGCCAGCGCGGGGCGGATTTCCCCGTGTTCCTGGAAGAGGACGGCAAAATACTGACCAAGTGTTCCGTGCGTGCGCTGCACGGCGCGGGCGCCGAGGAGGAGGCGCGCGAGGTCATCGCCGATGAAGACGCGGTGCTTCCACCCGCGCAGCCTCGCCTTGAGGGCGGCAGGATCGCCGTCGGCCGCGCGCGAGGGGCTCGGCCCGACGCGATCGAGCAGATCGCCGAGCTTGGCCAAAATGGTCTTCACATTTCCAAAGGCCACCGATGCGGCCACGAGCCCGACGATCTCCCGATCGAGCGGGTCCGCATACCGGTGCACCACGCCCACGGGATCCGACGTCCGCCGCGCGGCCAGATCCGCCCGAGCACGCACCGCATCGAGCGCCGCGCGCAGTTCCTCGTCACCGACCTTCACGCTCGTACTATGACTGAAAGGGATGACGGAGGAAAAGCAGCCGGAGCGATTGAAGCGGCTCGAGGAGTTCACGCTGGCGGATCTCGAGACGGTGCGTCTGATTTTGCGCGGCGATTCGGTCATTGACTGGCACCGCCTGAACTTGCGGGACGAGGAGGAGGTGCGCGAGATCTTGCTGGCGCAAGAGTTCCACCCCGACGAGCCGGCCGACCGCACGCGCATCGAGTGGCTGAAAAACGAGGCCATCAGCTATTTGCGCCGCCACTTCGAGTACCCGATCCCCAAGCCGGTCGAGCGCGCCACCATCGAGGAGATGCTCCTGCTCGCATCGACCCGCGGGCACCGGCAGACGTGTGCCTGCACGATTTTGAAGTGCATGCACATCATCCAGCACTTGGAGGGACGCGAGCTGCTCTTCCTCCTGCCCCTCTCCGACCAGGAGATTTTCCACGTCGTCGAGGAGAAGGTTTACCGGGTCATCGGCAGCATGCTGGCCGGCGGTTTTCCGATTACCGAGTTCGTGGGCGGGCGAAAGAACAAAGATTCGCTCTATACGAAATTGCTCTCCAAGCAAGATACCGTCGCCGCGCAGATTTACGACAAATTGCGTTTTCGCATCGTCACGCGATCGTACGACGACATTTTCCCGGTGATGCAATATCTGTCGAAACGACTCTTCCCGTTCAATTACGTCATTCCGGGCCAGAGCATCAATTCGATGTTCCCGTTTCGCGACTACTGTAAGAACAATGCCCATCTCCGGCCAATGCTCCCGGAGATGCAGGCAGGGAAAGACCTGGACTACACCCCGACGGACAATCGCTTCACCGCCGATACGTACAAGATCATCCACTTCGTCGTGGACATGCCCGTCCGCCTTCCGCGCCGCCTCCTCGAACGCGCCCCGTCCAGCGCCTGGGGCCTGGGGCCTGTCATCTTCGTGATTTGCGAATTTCAAATCATCGACCGCGAGACCGAAGCGAACAACGAGCGCGGCGAAGCAAGCCACGCCAAATACAAAGAGCGCCAAAAGAAAGCCGTCATGCGCCGCCTCCAACTGGGCATGCGTGAAATGCGACTACCGCCCGGCAGCAGCGGTCCGCCAAGTCGACGAAAACGCTGAAGAAGGAAACCGCCAGGACGCCAGGGTCGCCAGTGGGTCCAACGGAAAAACCAAAATAAGAATATTTTGTTTTTTGATCAAAATATTTTTTTAATCAAAAACCCTTCTTCTAAGTGTCGTTTCCATTGGCGACCCCTGGCGACCCTGGCGTCCTGGCGGTTAAATCTCAAAAGACCTGACGGCCGTTTTGCACCGGGCGCTCCAAGGCGAGCAAGACGACGCCCTCTGGCGTGTCGACGCCGGTGACGAGGACTTCGGAGGTGAAGGGGCCGATGCGCTTGGGGGATAGGGAGACGACGCAGACGACTTGGCGGCCGACGAGGGATTCGGGGGTGTAGAGCTGCGTGAGTTGGGCACTGGACCTTTTTTCGCCCAGGTCTCCGAGGTCGATCCAGAGCTTGTACGCTGGTTTTCGAGCCTCGGGAAAGGCTTCGACGCGGACGATGGTTCCAACGCGGAGGTCGAGTGCAAGGGCCATGGATACGGTGCATCTTGGCCCGGACGCGCGCGGGCGTCTTGTCCGAAGCTGCGGGCGCGTTGTTCGAGGCTCCGCCCCGAGGCTCAGAAGGTGCCGACCACCGACACGCCGTAGCCGCTGCGGCCGATGTTCGCGGGGCTGACCTGCATGTGCAGCTTTTGCGGGCGTGGCGGCGCGTTGCGGCCTTCGACGACCACCGTGCGGCGTGGCTCGGGCCAGATGAAGGCGCCGATCAGTTGCAGCGCGCCCACCGCCTGGAAAACGCCGTCGACCGCGATGAGTACGCGGTTGGCCGTGTCGCTGCTGCAGCTTCTCTCGCCCGGGCCGTTGCAGGGCCCGCGATCCCCGAGGTCGAGCCATGGGCCGACGACGGGAATGAGCAAGTTGCGATCGCCGTCGCGTTCACTGGTGGTGCCGACGACGGCGGCGGGGACGTAGGCAAGACCGAGGGTGAGGACACCGCTGTAGAGCAGCTTGCGGTTCGGTCGCCACGAGTCCGAGGTCGTATCCTGTGACGCAGGCGTCGTCTGTCCTGACTGGGATACGACGACCGGTGCCGAGGTGATGTGCGTGGTGCCCGGCGAGGCCGCGGGAGGCTGGGGCGACTGCGGGGACTGCGGGGTTTGGGGCGTTTGTGGAGCCTGCGGCGTTTGTGGAGCTTGTGGAGCTTGTGGAGCTTGTGGAGTTTGTGGGGCCTGCGGGGCTTGTGGAGCCTGGGCCGCGGGCGGCGCCTGTGGAGACTGCGGCGCTTGCGGCGTCTGGGCGAAGGATTGCGCCGTCGCCGTAAGGGTGAAAATGGCAGTCGTCACCGTCATCGCCGCGTGCGGCGAACGCAAGAAGGGTCTCATGGTTTTCGCTCCTCTCCGACGAGCGCGTTTGCCGCGTCGGTCCGGAGAGGAGCCGGTGCAACGATGGTGCCTGCCACCACGGTTGCGTCGGGTCGCGTCGATCCGATCAGCGCGATCCGCCGCCGTTCGCGCCCCAGATGGTGCCGGTGCGCCAGCGCAGTGCGGTGGCCTCTTTGCTCAATGCGAAACGGGCCAAATCGCCTGCGAGCGCGTGCGAGAAGATGGTCGCCACCGAGTGCTCGTTCATGCCGCCCAGGGCGCGCGCGAAGTGCGGATCGAGCGCCCGCAGCTCGTCGACTGTGGCGAGGAGATCGCCCGTCACGAGGAAGGCCACGCGCAGCTCCGCGTGGGCGACGGATCGCACCAAGGCTTCCATCTCCGACGGCGTCGGCCCCACGGGCGCATCGAGGCGGTAGGCCAGATCGGCGAGCAATTTGCGCTGCTTGCGCCCGATGGCCCGCGCCACGCGCGGCTCGTACTCGGCAATCAACTCCGCCAAGTGACGTTCACGCACGTCGTACGAATACTGGGGGTTCGCATGCCGCGCGGCCGCCGTGAGCAGCGCTTGCACGTGCGGCGGCGGCAGATCCTCGATCCACGGCACGCCCAACGCCACGCGGGTGAGCGCACGCCCCAACGCCGCGAGCTGCCGCGACTCGGGCAGGTCCAAGTGGCTTTGCGGAAAGACGATCCACGGCACGTCCTGCGAGACCACGCGCGTGTACCCCACCGCCTCGGAGACGTAGAGCTCCACCTCGGGCAGGCGCAAGAGCCACATCAGGCGCTCGAACAACGGCCGCAGCGGATGCCCGCTCCGCGGCCCCACGCGATCGCGCGAGGTGACGCCGAGCTCGTGGGCCGTCGAGCGGAACAGCTTTCCCTCGCTTCCGGAGAGCGCATACGCCACATCGAGGAGCACGTGCCGGCCCTCGGGCGGCACCACGTTGTTGACCAGGCTCGCGCGGTCGAGCGGTTCGGTACTCGTCCCGTCGAAGGCCAGACGCCGCCCGCGCAGCCACATCTGGCTCGCGTCATCGAGCGTCCCCGCCAGCGCGCGCAGCTCGCGCACCACCAGCGCCTCCTCGGTGCGACGCTCCGCGGCCAGGGTGCGCTCCATGAGCTCCAGCCCGACCGCGGGCGCGCGCAGGGCCAGAAACGGCCGCGAGTCGGGGATGAGCAAATCGAACAGCGTCTTGGTCGCCTCCTCGGGCCGCCCGGCGAGGCTCAATGCCGCACCGAGGTGGAAACGCGTCTCGTGCATCGCGGGTGAGAGCGCCAGCGCCGCGCGTAAGTGCGTGATGCCTTCCTCGATTTGGCCGAATTCGACCTCCAGTTGGCCCAGGGTCGACAGACAAATCGCATCCGGCCGGCCAATCTCCTGCGCCCGCTTGACGATGCCCCGCAGCGCCGTCATGTGCGCCTTGCGGTCCAAGCCCTGCGGCGTGGTGTGCCAGGCCACGAGCCGATCGAGCAACCCCGGGAGCCACGCAATGGCCTCGCAGAGCGCGCGCTCGGAGCCGGTGCGATCCTCCAAGGTGGCCCGCACCTGCGACAGATCCAGGTAAATCGCCCCTTTTTGCTCCGGCGCCGTCTCCACCCGGCCGAGGCGCTCGAGCAGCGAGGAGATCTCCTCGCGCACGGGACGCTCGTTGGCCTGCGGCGAGCTTCCCAGCCGCCGCACCAAGCCGCGCAGCGCACGCGCACTCATCGGATCGATCTCCAGCGCGGCGCGCAGCACCCGATCCACCTGGTCCGGCTTGGAGAGCACGCGCTCGTACAAGCTTCCCAGGGCAAACAGGGCGGTAAGGCGCGGATCGCCCGCCGAGACGGTGTTGCGGCCATCGGCGGTGAGGCCCGGGCCGCGCGCATGCTCGACCACCGCCTCGAGCGCGTCGACCGCCTCCGGCCACGCACGCTGCGCGATGTAGAGCTCCGCCAACGTGAGCAGCGACGGAATGTGCTTCGGCGCCACCTCGCGCACGCGGCGCATCGCATCGACGGCCACGGTGAGGTCTTTGAGCTCCGTGCGTGCAAGGCGCGCGATTTCGCTGCCCAGCATCACGATGGCGTCGGGCGCATTCGCGCGGCGGATGGCGCTGCGGAACACCTCCACCAGGCGATCGGGCCGGTGCTGATCCGCCCGCACCGTCGCGAGCCGCCCCGCCACCGGGATGGACTCGGGATCGGCATCGAGCGCGCGCTCGAGCAATTCGACGGCACGCGTGCGCCGGTGCTCGGCCGTGCCCAGTCGCACGTCCTCGGGCGCGGCGAGGAGCAAATCGGCCGCCTCCAGCAGATGCCGCGCGCGGATCTTCGGATCCTGCGCCAAATCCGCGAGCGACGTCGACGCGGCCACCCCGGCCTCGCCATCGCGAAGCTGCGAGGCAAAGCGCGCCGTGCCCACCGCCGCGGTGACGCTGAGCGCGTCCATGGCGAGGGCCTTGCGGTAATGGTCGAGCGCCGAGCGCGCGGCCACGCTGGGGATATCGCCCGGCAGGTGCGCACCCAAGCCTCCATTGCCATCGCCCCACGGCATGTACAAATGCGCGAGCTCCGAATGCATCATGAGGCGCGACGTATCGTCGCTCGGACGCGTGCCGGCCGACTTGAGCGCGAGCAACACGAGCAGGGCACTCGTCGCCGATGCGCGCGCCACGCCATCGCCCGCCCGGGCGAGGGCCACCGTGCGCCGGAAAATCGCGTCCAACGCATTTCGATCCTCGGGCGCATGCTCCAAAATACGCGTGTACACCGAGGTGTCGCCGCTCTCGGGAAGCCGCCACTCCACCAAATGCGCCATCGACCAGAGCGCCCCGAGCCGCGCAATCGGCGCGTGCAGCGTGGTCGCCTGCAGCGAGAGCGCGTTGGCCAAAAGCGGCAGCGAGTCGGTGGTGCGCGCCAACGTTTCCAAGGTGCGCAGCGCCGGCAGGTGGGTCGTGTCGCGCGCGCTCACCGCCTCGAGCAACGTGATGGCGCGCCGCGGCTCGGCCTCCGATTCCACGAAGAGCATCGCCCGCTCGAAGGAGCCATGGCTGCCGCCGCCTTCCAGCTTGCCCGAAGGATCGGCCACGTCGGACCCGAGCCGCGCGGCCAAGCGCACGAGGCGCTCGAGAAGCAGCGGATGCGACGGCGCCTCGTTCAGCGCCCGCCCGTACAGCGCCGCGGCGCCCTCGTCGTTGCGGAGCGAGTACTCGTCGATCTCCGCCGCACGCAGCAGGTGGCGCACCCGCTCGAACGGCGTATCGGCCTGGTTGGCCTGCGCAATGAGCTCATCGCGCAGCGCGGCCCACTCGCCGAGGGCCTCGAGCAATCGCGGAATCGCCTCCGGTGGCACCGGGTGCGCCGGGTCGAGCTTCTGCACGGCGCGCAGCGCCTCGATGGCATCGGGCACGCGTGCGAGCCGGCTCTGCACGATCTCCGCGCGCGCGAGCCAGAGGTAAATCTTCGACTCTTCGTCCTTCGTCGCCTCGATGCGCTCGGCCAGCGCGGACGCCGCCTGCTCCCAGCGCCCCGCCGCCTCGTGCAGACGCACCTGGAGCGCCCGCGCTTCCTCGTGGGCGGGGTTCACGCGCAGCACATCGTCGATGAGCGAATGCGCACGCTCCGGGTCCTCGAAGGAAAACGCCGCCGCCGCGCGCGTCCTCAGGTCGAGCGCCTCGTCGCGGCGCTCCGGTGCCGAGGTGATGCGCGCCTCGTCGAGCAACGCGCGTCCTAGTGCCCGCGCATCCCCTGCCCTGGCCGCCGTTCGCTGCAGCCCCACGATGGCGCTTCGCCGATCGGGTTCGATGTCGAGCACCTGCTGGAACGCACGCGTGGCCAGCGCCGCATCGCCCAGCGACTCCTCCCAGAGCAACGCTGCGCGCTCCAGGTAGCCGACCCGCCGCACCGGGTCCTTCACCTCTTCGGCGGCGTGCATGTAAATCGCAATGCGGGCGCGCGCCTCCGCCTGCTCGACGGGTGGCAACGTGAGCAGACGCGTGAGCGCCTCCACCACCTCGACATCCGCCGGGGCCGCCGCAAGCGCCGCCCGCAAGTGGAGGATCGCCTCCGCAGGGCGACCCATCGCCTCGGAAATCTTCGCGGCGCGCATCAGCAAGCGCGCGCGCTTCAGCGGATCCTCCTCGCGCGCGGCCACGTCGGCCCAGAGCTGCGCGCGCCGATCCTCGCGCCCCACGCTCGCGAGAAGGCGATCCGCCGTCTCGAGCAACGTGGGATCCTTCGGGTCGAGTGCGCGCGCCCGCTCCACGTCCCCCAACGCCGTGGCGGTGTCGCCCGCGCGCTCGGACAGCGCGGCCATGAGGCGCAGCTCGTAGGCGAGGCGGCGCGGCTCTTCGATGTAATGCGCACGCGCCCGGCGCACGCGGATCGCATCGCGCAGCCGCCCGGCCGATTCGTGAAGCACCACGAGAAGGTCGAGCACGCGGCGGTCCACCGTCTCCGCCGTGGGCGCCCGCGAGTGGGCCCGCTCCAGCAAGGTCACCGCGCGGTCCGTATCGCCCAGCCGCGTGGCCGCAAGCGTCGCCGCATCCAGCTCGAGCCGCGCGCGGCGTGCCGGCTCGGTCTCCACGCCCGATTCTTCGACGAGCAACTCGAACAGCGCGGCCACGTCGTTGTGACGGGCCGCGTGCCGCACACAGGCGCTTCGCACGGGGCCCACGCCCGGATCCAGCGCCAGTGCCTGACGCAGCGCACTCCAGGCAGCCTTCGCGTCGTTCAGCTTGCGATCCAAAATGCGCGCGCGCTCCACGTGAAGCCACGCCGCGAGGCGCGGTTCGGCGCCGTACGCATCGGCCATGCGCCCGAGGTGGGCGGCAAGCCGTTCACACACGCCCGACGGTGGAGCATCCCGTCCCGCGTCGCGCACCAGCGCGGCCTCCAGCCCTTTCAGCGAGGCCGGATGGCCCGCCGCCACCGAGAGCGCCGCCTCCCACGCCTCACGGACCGCCTCGGATTTCTCGTCGGCCGCCTCCAAAAGGCGCGCTTTTTCGGCCAGCAGATCGGCCCGCTCGCCGTCGCCCGTGGCCGCCACCACCTCGTGCTCCAGCGGCTCGAGCAGCACACGTGCCGCCCCGCGAGCATGACGCGCACGGCGCACTAGGGCGTGGGCCATCACCAGCGACGGCTCGATGCGAAGGGCCGCCTCCGCATGCTCCAGCACCCGCGCCCCATCCCCTGTCGCCTCGTCCAACACGGCGAGCTCCAGGTGCGCACGCGCCTGGGCCAGCTTATCGTCGCCCTTTTCGAGCACGGCCACCCGCGCCTGCAGCTGCGCCGTCAATTGCTCGAGCGGCGATTCGACCCGCACCCGCACCTCCGGCGGCGGCACACTGGGCGTTTCCGCCCGCGCGGCACCGGTAGGCGGCGGGGGGGAATGGCTCTCCCGCGGTAGGGGCGGAGCCGGTCGGGCACGGGGTGGGAGCGACGGCTTGTCGACCGATCGGGGTGCGCTCGGAGGCTCGTCGGGGACGGCCGACTTTCCACGCAGCGGCACGGGCGGCGGACGCCGTTTGGACTCGATCGGGGGTGCCTGCGGCTTGGCGACCTGCTGTGCCTGGCTTGCAGCCTCCAACAGCGTGGAGCGCGCTTCTTCGACGTTCCACCCTTCTTCCAAGTCGAGCAGCGACAACTCGACGGTCCGCACTTGCCCCAAACCTGCGGCGGGGGAGGTGGGGGGTTGCGGCGGTGCCTGCGGAGCCGGTTCCGCGGCAGGCGGGATGCTCGGAGGCTGCAATCCGGTCACCGTGTCACTCACGATCTTTTCCTCGCAGGATGTATGGCGCCCGTTCCGCGCCGGGTAAAAGAAGGGTACTGTGCCAGGATGCGTTTATTTAGCGGGCGGGTGGCGCCCATCGCGGCCGAAGTCGTTCGCATTCTTATTGCGGCGGGTGACATCGAAACCGAATCACCGAAAGAGGTACAAGCCGACGTCGAGGCAGTGCTTCGGAGTTACTTGGCGGCGGAGCGCGACGTAAACGACCGCACCAAGGAGCTTCTCGAGCGCACAGGGCGTTCGATGAACGACTTTGGCCGCGTCCGCAATCAAATCGCCGAGACCAAAGGTATCAAAGTCGGCGATGAGATGCTCGATTACGTATTGGACCAGGTCGTCCAAATATTTCACCACTCCGCAAACGTAGAAGAAATTTTCGTTGAAGACGTAGAGCTGCGCCGCAAGATGGCGACGGTGTTCAAAAAGCACATGGCCCTCGATGCCGAAATCGACAGCGAGGTTCGCGCTCAATTGCGGCACGTCAGTGAGGGCTCACGCACGTGGGAAGTCGAATATGCGCGGGTCATGGAGCAGGTGAAGCGAAAGAAGGGAGTCTCGTAACCATGGGAGGGGCGTCCCCATGCGAAGCATGACCGGCTTCGGCGCAGGGGATCACCCTCTGGGGGCCGGGCGGCTCGGGGTGGAAATTCGCGCCCTGAATCACCGTTTCCTGGATGTACGTGTCCGCGTGGCACGCGAACTGGGGGATCTCGCCGGATTCGTGGAACAGCTCGCCCGCGAGCGGATGACGCGCGGTCGCTTCGAGGTGACGGTACGCGTCGACGGCATCGGGCTGGGCCTCACCACCCTGGACCGCGAGCGCGCCAAAAGCGCCTACCGATCGTTGTGCGAGCTGCGCGATGAAATCGCGCCCGGGACGGAGGTTCCGCTTTCACTCCTCGGCTCCATTCCGGATCTCTTCGTCTCGTCCGTAGAGCGCGAGATCGACAAGACCAAAGAGGCCACCCGCCTGGCCTTCGACCGCGCCGTCATTTCCCTGGATGAAATGCGCGAGCGCGAGGGCGGCGCTTTGTGCGCCGACTTGGCCAAGCGTTTGGCCGCGGTGCGGGAGCTCACCTCCACGGTGGGCGTTCGCGCGCCGGATTTGCTGGAAGAGCACCGCAAGCGCCTGCGCGAACGCACGGATCGACTGCGCGGCACCATGGATCTGCAAATCGACGCGGGCCGCCTCGAGGCGGAAGTGGTGCTGTTCGCCGAGCGGGTGGACATTTCCGAGGAGCTCACGCGCCTTTTGAGCCACTGCGAGCAATTCCTCGCGCTGCTGGACGAAAAATCGTGCGGCCGCCGGCTCGATTTCCTCTTGCAGGAAATGGTGCGGGAAGCGAATACGGCGGGCGCCAAGAGTCCCGACGCCCAAATTGCCCACGCCATTGTCGAAATGAAGGCCGAGCTCGAGCGAATGCGCGAGCAGGTCCAAAATGTGGAGTGAAGGTACGAACACCCCATGTTACCGGATGAATTTTTGCTCCTTATCTTGTCGTCGCCCAGCGGCGCAGGAAAAACCACGCTTGCCCGCAAGCTTCTCGAACTCTTCCCCGATCTGCGATTCAGCATTTCCCATACGACCCGCAAGCCGAGGGCCAACGAGGTCGATGGTCGGGATTACCACTTCGTCGACCGCACCGAGTTCGAGCGCCTGGTGACGGACCACAAGTTCGTCGAGTGGGCCGAGGTGCATGGGAACCTTTACGGGACGTGCCTGCACGAGATCGAGAACGCCCGGGCGGCCGGCTGCACCGGCATGATTTTCGACATCGACTACCAGGGCGCGCGTCAAATCCGGGCCAAACTGCCCGATGTCACCGGCGTGTTCATTCTTCCGCCATCGATGGCGGAACTCGAACGGCGCCTGCGCGGCCGCGCGAGCGAGACGGAGGATGTCGTTCAGCGCCGGTTCAAGGCCGCCCGCCGGGAAATCGAGCACTACGCGCTCTTCGACTACGTGCTGGTGAACGACGATTTCGAATCGGCCTTCGCGACCTTGCGCGGTATCTTGCTCGCCGAGCGGGCCCGTCGCGAACGCAAAGCGCACGTGGCGGAGTCGCTCCTGAGGAGCTAGGCTCGCTTCACCGAGATTTGGACGAGATACGAGACGAGGATAGGTGTCATACGTGCAAAACCACAGAGGTTCTCAGTCGCTGCTCATCGTTGGGTCCATGGCGTTCGACACGCTGGAAATGCCCTACGGTACGTTCGAATACGTCGTCGGTGGCGCGGCCACCTTCTCGTCGATTGCGGCCTCGCTCTTGACGCACGGCGTGCGCATCGTGGGCATCGTCGGGGAAGACTTCCCGCAGGACTATCTGGACTTTCTGCGCAAGCGCGAGATCGACACCTTGGGCGTCGAGCAGGTCCCCGGAAAGAGCTTTTTCTGGCGCGGCCGCTACTCCGCCGACCTCGCAAGCCGCGAGACCTTGGACACGCAGCTCAACGTGTTCGCCAATTTCCAGCCGAAGATTCCCGAATCGCATCGCTCCACGCCGTACGTGCTGCTCGGCAACATCCACCCGCAGCTCCAGCTCGACGTGCTCGACCAGGTGGAAAAGCCCAAGTTGGTCGCCGCCGACACGATGAACTTCTGGATCTCCGGCGAGTCGGCCACGTTGAACAAGCTGCTCGGCCGCACCGACCTGCTCATCATCAACGACGAAGAGGCGCGGCAGCTTTCGGGCATCGACAACATCGTGCGCGCGGCCGCTGACATTCGGAAGCGCGGGCCGTCGCGGCTCATCATCAAGCGCGGTGAGTTCGGCTCGCTCCTCTTCGACGAGGCGGGTACCTTCTTCTGCCCGGGCTACCCGCTCGAAGAAGTGCGCGACCCCACGGGCGCGGGCGACACGTTCGCGGGCGGCCTCCTCGGTTACGTGGCGCGCCATGGCGACACGTCCGCGCTCACCCTTCGCCGCGCCATGTTCTTTGGCTCGGCCCTCGCATCGTTTTGCGTGGAGGACGTCGGCACGACGCGCATCGGCAAGGTGACGCGTTCGGAGCTCGACGCACGGATTCAGGCGTTCGCGCGCCTCGTCGATTACGGCGGTAGCTTGGCCCTTCCCGCGGAGGAGAGTCGATGAGTAAACAGTTGACCAAAATAGGCTTGGCTTGGTTCGGCACGGTCGGCATCGGCGCGGTTAGCGTCGGCGTGCTGGTGGCGGCTTGCTACAACCCGCCCGACAAGAACACCCAGACGACGACCGACCAAGATGTCGCGGCGGGCAAGTGCGCCGCCACCCCGGGCGGGTTCCCTTCGCCGAATTGCGACAATTCGGACAACCTGTGCGAGCAGACGGGCTGTACCACGATCCCGGAGGCTACGTGCGGCTCGACGTCCACGTGCATGCCCCTTTCGAACAACACGGGCAAGTCGACGATTGACCTGCGCATTCGCAAGCTGAACGTCGTTGCGCCGCCCCCCTTGGCGGACAACATCATTCGCTCGACGGTTCTCAATCCGAACATCGACTTGAACGAACCCCAGTGCACCGAAAAGGGAGCCGGCTCGTTCAACTGGCTGTTCCGCGTCGAGCGCACCGCCGGCACGGACACTGGCAAGCTGGAGACCGGCGGCGCGCCCCCGAGCCCGGATCCGCGCGGCAAGGGTTTCTGTTTCTACAACCACAAGGCCGGCGACATTCAGGTGAACTCGGCCAAGGCCGACGTCACGTTCACCGGCGACACGTTCACGAGCGGGGCGATCGAGAAGTTGAACGTGCCGATCTTCCTCCGCGGCGACGTGAAGAACGTGATCATTCTGCCGCTCTCGGACGTGATCATTCAGAACGTGACGCTTTCCGAGAACAACAATTGCGTCGGCCGGTTCGATCTCAAGGCCCTCGACGAGAGCTGCGGCGAGGACCCGTCGGTCTGCACGAAGTGGAAGACCGCGGCGGCGCTCGGCGGTTACATCACCTTGGAAGAAGCCGACAAGGTCGACGTCGTCGACCTCACGCAGAGCCTCTGCGTCTTGTTGACCAAGGCCGACGGCGGCAGCGACGCGAAAGGCATCAAGCGTTGCCCGCGCGACGCCGACAACAAACTCAACCTGAACGACGCCCAGAAGGGCGACTACTGCTCGAACCCGAAGGGCCCCGGAGGCTGCCGTGACAGCTTCTGGCTGACGGCCACGTTCGCGGCGAGCGCCGTGACCATCAACGACGGCGCCGGCGTCGTGGAGTGCAATCCGTAGTTGAGAAGGGGTTAGGGTCGAGGGGTTAGGGTTTAGGGAAGAGAGACGGTCGTGCTCGTCCCTGGATTTCTTCTCCTCCCTAAACCCTAACCCCTAACCCCTAAACCCTCCGCTGCTACAATGCCGCGCATGGGGTGGCGGCGTGCCTTTGGCATTTTGTCGGCGTTGACCATTGCCTCGTGCGCTGGGGGCGGAGGCTGTGGTGGCTGCGGGGAGCCGATTCCGGGCGGCTTCCCGCGTGAGTCGGTGGTTCTGAACGCGGGGGCGGTGCGGCTGACGCGGCCCGGGCTCGACGTGCTCGCCGGCGGTGCGCCGACCATGCTTCGCAGCATCCTCGGCCTGGGCGCAACAGATGGCGTCTTTGCCATCGAGATCCCGCGGGCGGACACGAGCGGCTCGATCGACCTTCCGTGGCCGCTTCCGGACATCGATTACTCGATTCACATTTGCCCCAATGGCCCGCGGCGCGATTCGGATCCGCCCGAGTGCCTCGGCGAGGTCAACGTCGGCCAAGCGAAGTTGCATCTCGACGCCGTGGCGCCGGACGTGGTGCGTGCGAGCGGCACCATCCCGGTGAGGCTGCGTCATTTGCCGGTGCGCATCGAAAACGACGGCCCCAGCCTGGGCACCTTCGGCGTGGGATTGGGCGCGGGAGGCTGCAACGGCGATACCCCCAATTTCGATTACCGAGAATTCCCATTTCAATTGGCCATTCCCTGGGTGGCCGAAAGCAATGGGCCGCGCGCAGGGTACACGAAGCTCGATTGGAACCGTGCCCTGGTGGACGTCGGAATCAACAAAGGCGACGTCGCCATTTGCAAGGATTGCGGCGTAGTCACGGAGCTGTGCAATGCGGTGTTCGATTACGTCAAAGACCAGGCGTTCGATTCGCTCATCGGCGGCGTGAAGGATCAGCTCAAACAGGCCCTGGCGTCGCAGGCGCCGCCTTGGCTCGGCACCGAGCTGCGCGTGAACCTCGCGGGGGCATTGGCCAGCATGTCGCCGGGCACCAAAGGCGGGCTCGATGTCGTGTTTGCCGCGGGCGGCGCGGCGGATGCGACGCCCAATTTCCCTGCGGACGACAATCCGTATCCCGGGCATACGCCCAATGGTTTGACCTTGCCGCTTCTCGGGGGCGCCATCGCCGCGCCGGCATCGTCCTGCGTCCCCAAAGTGGATATCCCTGTGCCTGCGGGCATCGTGGCGCCGGAGGAACTGCGGCAGGACATCCCAGGGAATCACCTGCAGATGGCCGTCGCGGGTCGGTTTCTCGAATACGCCTTTGGCGGTGCCTACAACAGCGGGCTTCTCTGCCTGGGCGTCTCCACCGAGCAGGTGCAGCAGCTCCAGAGCGGCCTTCTGAGCCTGCTCGTGCCTTCGCTGCAACGGCTCGCCGTGGAGAAGAAGTCCGTGCCGCTGGCACTGTCCACGCGTCCGCGGCACCCACCGACGGTGAAAATCGGTGGGGGAACGGACGTCAAAACCGACCCACTCGTGTCCATCGCGCTGCGCGAGCTGGACGTGGACATGTACATCTGGAGCCTCGACCGGTTCGTACGCGTCTTCACCTTGACGGCGGACGTGACGATTCCGGTCAACCTGCAGATGGCCAAAGACGTGAAGACCGGGCTCTTGCCGGTGCTCGGCGACGTCCGCCTCGCGAACGCCAAGGTGACGAATGCCGATTTGCTGACCGACGATCCGGCCGGCATCGCGGCGTCGCTGGGGCCCGTGCTCGGCGGGTTCGTGAGTCAGTTGGCGGGTTCGATCGGGCCCATCGATCTTTCGTCGATGCTGGGCTCGTTCGGGCTCGCGGTGACCGTGCCCGAGGGCGGGATCCGCAAGCTATCCACGTCGGGCGATGACTTCGTGGGCATCTTCGCGCAGCTTGCCGTGCCCGGCGCGAGCAGCGCCATCGCCGAAACGGAGGCCCGCCTGGTCGAGCGAACGGTGCATCCGGAGGCGATGAACCTCACGTCCCTGAGCCGGGAAAAGCGGCCCACGTTGCGCGTCGCCCTCTCGTCGCCCCGTGCGACGTCGGCGGTGGAGTACAGTTGGGCCATCGACCGCGGGACCCGCAGCACATGGTCGCAGGCGACGGACGTCGCGGTGCAATCCGACGATCTCGTCTTTCAGGGGAAGCACACGCTGCAGGTGTGGTCGCGCTACGTGGGGCAACCCGAATCGGAGGACCCGACGCCCGCACACGTGCCCTTCGTCATCGATACGCTGGCACCGCGGGTGGAGCTCGCGCGGAACGGGGTCGAGGCATGGGACTTCGTGAGCGAACGCGACGCGCTGATGGCACGGTACGAAGCGCGCGGCACGTTCAGCGCGTGGATGCCCCTCGCGGAGCTGGCCACGCGCGATTTGCGGACGGCCACGACGGTGGAGGTGCGGGACGAAGAGGGCAATGTCGGCCGCACCGCGCCCATCGCGCCGGGCGCGGGCATGGGTGGTGGCGGCGGCTGCGCGTGTTCCACGCCCGGCGAAACGCAGGGCCCATCGTCCGGGCTATGGGCGCTGGGGATCGCCCTTGCGATGGTCGCGGCAGCTCGGTACCGCCGTCGTTGGGGGCTCGGTGCGGTAGCCGTCGCCGCGATGACGCATCAAGGCTGCTCGTGCGGGGGCAGCGGCGACGACGGCGGCGAGGGCCCGCGGGAAAGCGTGGGCTGCGGGCAAGACTGCAAGAGCGCATGCGAGCCCGCGCTTCCGATGGGACAGGTGGGCTCGTACACCTCGGTGGCCACGGCCAAGGACGGGACCCTTTGGGTGGCCGGCTACAACGACGGCATCTACGGCGAGAGCGCCGATCAGGTGTACGGCGATCTCGTGGTGGGCCGCTACGACGCCGCCAAAGAGCGCGTCGCATGGGCCACCGTCGACGGCATCCCGGTGCGCACGGATGGCTCGTGCCCGCCTTCGGATCGAAGCGGATGGCGCAATGGCGAAACCGAATCGGGGGACAACGTCGGGCTGTGGACCAGCCTCGCCTTGGACGCGAACGACCGCCCGATGGTCGCGTACTACGATGTGACCCACCGCGCGCTCAAGTTCGCTCTTCTGGACGGCGCAACCTGGGCCACGTACACCCTGCGCGCAATCCCCGGCGCCGACGTGGGCCGCTACGCCAAGATGATCCTGGCGGAGGGCAAACCCGCCGTCGTGTTCCCGGTCAACGAGAGCGCGCACTCGAGGATCGTGCTGGCCAAGGCCACCACCGCAAGCCCGCGCAGCGCCGCCGATTGGACCTTCGAGGATGTCGCCGTGGAGGACGACGTCCCCGCGGCCCCCGCAGCCACGTACCCGAATGCCATTGGCAATTACCTGCGCATCGCCGCGGGTCCGAACGGCCTGGGCATCGTCGCCTACGATCGCATCCACGCGCGGCTGATCGGTCTTTCGAAAGCCTCCGGCTCGTGGACCACATCGGTGCTGGACGAAGGAGGCAACCCCGGGGTCGGAGCCTCCCTGCTCATCACGCCCGACGGCGACTGGCACGTGAGCTACGCCGATGCGCTTCGCGAATCGCTTCGATATTTGCGCGCACCGGGCGGAAACGCCGCCAGCGCCGAGATCGTCGACGACGGCTTCGGGCTCGGCGTGGGCGCGCCGCGTTTCGTGGATGGCCGGCATGCCGTGGGCGACGATTCGTTCCTTCGCATCGACGGGACGCGCATCCAAGTGACCTACCAAGATGCGACCGCGGGTGTCCTTCGCATGGCGACCGGAACACCCCTGGAGAACGGCGGACACACCTGGACGGTGATCGCGGTTGCACAGCCGGGCCGCTTCGCCGGCTTCTTCCCGAGCTTCGCCGGAAAGGGCATCGTCAACTTCTGGCGGCAGCTCGACCCTAACGTTCGCGGCATCGTGGGCGACGTGGCGTGGGTTGCGCCATAAACTTGGCCCGTGCGTACTGGCCTCGGTAAGCCCATTCCATGCGCAACAAAACCGAGATCCTGGGTGAGCTCCGTACGATGCTTCGCGATATCTTCACCGCGAAGGCGGCGGGCGAGACCAACTCTCGCCTCGCCCGTGCGCACGGATACGTCGATGGCTACATGCGTGCTCTCCAGGAGAGCGACATCGCCACGCGGAGCGAGCTGGTCGAAATCGTCAACGCCGAGCGCGAGCGCGCTTCCGGTCCGGCCATGATCTTTCGCCAGCCGGTGAGCGACGTGGCCCCCGCCCCGGGTGAAGCCTCCTCGGACGACCGCACCGCGGCCGCCTAGCGAGCCTGCCCTAGGGATTTCCACGCTTCAATTGCGGGGCGCAGTAGGCTACACGACGGCTATGCGAGGTGATTCAGACGCGCTCCTTCGGGCCTTCGAGGCGCTGGGCCAGCATGGCCACCTCGAGGAGCTGGTAGCGCGAACGAAAAAGGTTGCCCGCGGCATGGCCTCGGCCCGGCGCACGGTCTTCGAGTCGGACACCGCGACCGATAGGACCGAGCTCGACCCGAACGCGGCCAAGACGCCCTTTGGAAACGCCTCCGATGTGCTCCAGCGCGGCCCGGAGAACGACGACGAGCGCGCCCTCGCATGCGCTCTGTTCGCCCACACGATCGCGGAGGAGCTGCAGGGTGGCGGGCGCGATGTCGAATCGGACAACCGCCTCGCCGACGATATTTTGTGGCTTGCCACGAACACGCCGTTCGACGCGACCCCACTGCTCGATCGCGCCCTCGGCGAAGAGGTGGCGGGCACCATCTGGAGTGCCATCGCCGATCGCGTGCGGCGCGTCGATGCCTACCGGCTCGCCGAGCTTGGCCGCGGCGAAGCCATCGTGGGCTGCGTGGCGCTCGCCTTTTCCTCCTCCGAGACGGCCTCGCGCCTCGTGGGCTCGCTCGGGCACGAGCTGCACGATCCGGCGCTCCTTCGCGTGCTGTCGCCCATGCCGAGCGACACCGTGCCGTTGGTTCCGACCGACGGATCGCCCGCACGGCTCCGGGGCGAGCTCGTGCCCGCGCCGCATGGCGTGGTGGCCACCACCGCGCTGGCGCTGTCGGGCCTCTTGTTCCTCATCCACGGCACGCGCCTTCTGGCGCGCCTTGCCCTCGCCTACCGCTGCCCCGCCGAGATCGTGCTCTCGCCGGAGGGCGTGCGGGTCGACTCGCGGGTCGAGATGCTCGGGCGCACCTTGCGCGAGAAGTCCACGGTCATCGGCCGCGAGGGCCTCGTTCGAGCCGTGCGCGACGTGCGCTACCCGCGCGTGGGCTTTTACGCCGGGCTGCTCGCGTTGGCCGTGGGCACGTACATCGGCGTCTCCACGATGATCGACGGCGTGCGCGCGGCCTCACCGTCGCTCTTCCTCGTGGGCCTGGTCATCATCGCCGCAGGCATCGGGCTCGACCTTCTCTTCTCGAGCCTGGTCCCCGGCGCCCAAGGACGCTGCCGCGTCGTCCTCATCCCGCGCCGTGGCCCCGCCGTGTGCGTGGGCTCCGTCGACATCGAAACCGCCGACGGGGCCCTCTCCGCCATCGCGAAGTCGTAAAGCCTCCGCTCAGGCCTCGACCGCGTCGACGCCGAGCAGCTGGGCGATGCGCGTGCCGTAGTCGCGATCGGCTTTGACGAAGTGCGCGAGCTGCCGCTGTTGAATCGCCGGCGGCGCCGTCTTCAGGGCGCCCGCGATGTTTTCGACGAGCCGCGTTTTCTCTCCGCCCGACAGGAGACGGTACAGGTTGCCGGCCTGCGTGTAGTCGTCGTGGCCCGCCCGGCGGTCGGCCTGGAGCATCTTGTCCGGCGAATACGAAATACCGGGGACCACGTTGGCCGGCGAAAAGGCCGCTTGTTCGATCTCGACGCAGTAATTCCGCGGATTCTTGTTCAACTCGAGCTCACCCACTTCGATGAGCGGATAATCCTTGTACGGCCACACCTTGGTCGCATCGAATGGGTTGATCGCGTACGTTTCGGCATCGCGCTCGGACATGATTTGCACGCATACGCGCCAGCGCGGACAGTCGCCGCGGGCGATGGCCAAAACGAGGTCCGCCCTCGTGTGATCGGGCACTTCGCGTGCGACGCGTGCCGCCTCCTCCGGGGTGAAGTTCTGAATGCCCTGGCTCGTCTTGAAGTGAAACTTGACCCAAAAGCGCTCGCCCTTGGCATTGACGAAGCCGTACGTATGGCTGCCGAAGCCGTGCATGTGGCGGTAGCTCTTGGGAATACCGCGGTCGGAAAAGAGAATCGTAATCTGGTGCAGCGCCTCGGGGGAGCGCGACCAGAAGTCCCATGGCACCGTCGCGGCGTGCGCGTTCGCCTCCCCGGCGCGCGTGTGCGATACGGGCGTGTTGTTGCCGACCAGGTCGAAATCGCCCTCCTCCGTGTAGAACTTCAAGGCGAAACCGTGCACCTCGCGCACGCTGTCGGCCGAACCATGTTCACCGGCGACCGTGGAGAAGCGCAGGAGCAACTCGGTCTTCTTGCCCACGACCTCGAACAGCTTGGCCGACGTGTACCTGGTGATATCGCGCGTCACCGTGAAGGTGCCATAGGCGCCTGCACCCTTGGCGAGCCTCGTCTCGTCCGCCATCTCGAGCCTCCTCGGGCGCTCCCTCGCGCCTCACGAAGCTCAAGATGGGGATGCGATCCGGCTACGTCCAAGACGTCTTCCTAAACAGAGTGATAGATAGCCTCTATCACCGCGCCCGCTGGCGCAGAACCTCGAGGACGTCGTTCCAGTCGACGCCGGCGGCGTGGAGCGCCACCATCACGTGATAGACCACGTCGGCCGCTTCCTCGGTCGCAGCGGCCTTGTTGCCGTCGGCCAACGCCACCACGAGCTCGCTGGTCTCCTCGCCGAGCTTCTTCAGACGGAGATTGCGATCGCCCAGCAACCGGCGCGTGTACGAGGGCTTGCCCTCCGTCTTTTCCGGCTCCGCAGCGCGCTGTGCGATCACGCGCTCCAAGGTGCGAATCGCATCCGCTTCGGGCTCGCCGAAGCACGTGGTCGAACCCGTATGGCAGGCCGGCCCGGCGGGCTCCACGCGCGCGACGATGGCGTCGGCATCGCAGTCCGAGAGCAGCTCCACGACGCGGAGCGTGTTGCCGCTGGTCTCCCCCTTCTTCCAGAGGCCGCGCTTGCGCGAGAAGAAGTGCAGATACCCCGTTTCCAAGGTGCGCGTGACCGCCTCGCGATCGGCAAAGGCCACCATGAGCACGGCGCCATCCTTCGCACCTTGCGCGACCACGGTGACCAGCCCGCCGCCCTTTTCGAAATCGAGCTTCTCCGGATCGAACGTCATGCGCGCACCTCGATTCCCGCGCCGCGAACGACGCTCTTGATGGCCCCCACGGTGGTCTCTCCATCGTGCAAAATCCCCGCGACGAGCGCCGCATCGGCCCCGGCGTCGGCAAACGCGCTCGCCACGTGCTCCGCGTTTCCGGCGCCGCCCGAGGCCACCACGGGCACGGTCACCGCACGCACCACGGCGCGCGTGAGCTCGAGATCGTAGCCGGAGCGAACGCCGTCTCGATCGATCGATGTCAGCAGGATCTCCCCTGCCCCGAGCTCCACCCCGCGCTTGGCCCAGGCGATGGCGTCGAGATCCGTTGGCTTGCGTCCGCCGTGCGTGACGACGTTGTAGCCCGAGGGAAAGGCATCATTTTTCCTCGCATCGATGCTGAGCACCACGCATTGCGCACCGAATCGCTCCGAGGCGCGCGTGATCAATTCGGGATCGGCCACCGCCGCCGAATTGATGCCGACCTTGTCCGCGCCCGCACGAAGCGCGCGCTCGAAGTCTTCCACCGTGCGCACGCCACCGCCCATGGTGAGCGGGATGAAGAGCCGCTCCGCCGTGCGGCGAACGACGTCGAACAGCGTGGCCCGCCCTTCGACGGTGGCCGACACGTCGAGCAGCACGATTTCATCGGCGCCCTCGGCCTCGTAGCGCGCGGCCAGCTCGACGGGGCATCCCACGTCGCGCAAGCTCTCGAAGCGCACCCCTTTTTTGACCCTTCCGGCATCGACGTCCAAGCAGACGACCACGCGTCTCAGTTTTGCGCTCACGAATCACCTCCCGCGACGTCCGCGATGTCTTCCTCGGTCAGAAGGACTTGCCCTTTGGTGCTGAAGATCCCGCCCTCGGTCTCGCTCAGCGCTTGACGCAGCGCGAGCCCGGTGGCCTTGAAGCCGGCCTCGATGATGTGGTGCTTGTCCTTGCCCCGCAGCACGCGCACGTGGAGCGTGGCCTGCAGCGCATCGGAAAAGGAGCGCAGCACGTGCGTGTACAAGCGACTCGGCAGCTTGCCCACGAAGAAGGCGCGCCCGCCGACGTCGATGACCGCTTGGACCAGCGCATCGTCCATCGGGATGGTCTTTTCCCCGTACCGTGTGGCGCTCTTGGGCGCCACGCTGCGCACGGCGTGGCCCAGTGCCAGCGCCACGTCCTCCATGATATGGTGCCGCAGATCGCCCTTGGCGCGCAGTGTGAGCTCGAGGCCTGCGTAGCGCGCGAGGGTGGACAGCATATGGTCGTAAAACGGCAGGGTGGTCGACACCGAGACGCCGCCGCTCAGCGCTTTTCCGCGGGCCAGGCCGATGCGGATCTCGATTTGCGTTTCTTTGCTCTCACGAACGATGCGTTTCACTGACCGTACTCCCGGGCCACGGCGTGCCCATCCAAGGTGCCCGTGTAAAGGGCCATGCCGATGACGGCGCCCGCGCCGCCGGCGTCGCGGATGCGCGCGAGGTCGTCCAACGTGGTGACGCCGCCCGATGCGAAGATGGGCACGCGAGTGACCTGCGCGAGCTCGCGGCAAAGCTCCGCGTCGGCGCCGCCGAGGGCCCCCTCGAGATGCACCGCCGTCACCAGGATGCCGCCGATGGGCAAGGGGTCGAGCTCCTTGGCGAGATCTGTGATGCGAAGTCCGGTGCGGGCCGCCCAGCCGCGGGTCACCACCTCGCGCTCGCGCACGTCGGCGGCGATGAGCACCTTGCCGGGAAAGGCGTTCACCACCGCTTCGCGGAACGCGGTGTCTTCGATGGCCCGCGTGCCCACGATGACCCGCTCCGCGCCAACGTCGAACAGATGCGCGGCGCGTTCGAGTGTGCGCACGCCGCCGCCGACTTGGACGCGCAGCCCCGATTCGCGAATGAGCCGCTCGATCCAGCCGAGGTTTTCACCCCGCCCGGTGGCGGCGTCGAGGTCCACCACGTGCAGCCAGGAGAATCCCATGTCGCGGAAGGCGCGGGCCTGGGACAAGGGGTCGTCGATGCGGACGCGCTCGCGATCGTAGTCGCCGCCCACGAGTTGAACGCATTTGCCTTCGCGCAGGTCTACGGCCGGCAGCGCCATCATGACGTGAGCTCCTGCGCGATGGCCCCGAGAAGGGCCAGGCCGTCGGACGAGCTTTTTTCCGGGTGGAACTGGCAACCGCCCACGCGCCCTTTTTTGACGATGGCCGGGAAGCTGTCGCCGTCGAGGTCCGTGCTGGCCAGCACGACGCTCGCGTCCACGGGACGGCATGCAAACGAGTGCGCGTAGTACACGCCGCGCGCGCCACGTGCGACCCATGCGGGGGCGTCGGCCGAGGGGCGGATGGGGCTCCATCCCATGTGCGGCGCACGCGCCGTGGTGAGGCGGGTGACCCTTCCTGCGAAGACGGAGAGGCCTTCGCCGGGGCCTTCGTCGCTCGCATCGAACATGAGCTGCATGCCGATGCAGATGCCTAGGCACGGGAGGCCGCCGTCGATGGCCGCGCGCACGCTCGCCCGCGCGGTGGCGAGCCGCGAGGCGGCGGCGGAGAAGGCGCCGACCCCGGGCAGGACGAGAAGGTCCGTCTGGAGGGCGCGCGAGGCGTCGGTCTCGACGGAGACGGTCGACCCGGGAACGACCTGGGCGAGTGCCTTGCCCAGCGAATGCAAATTGCCGATGCCCAAATCGAGCAGCGTTACACGCACGACAGCACCTCCTCGAACGACGGGAGCGCACGCTCCATGAGTTCCCAGTGTGCAACGGAAATGCGAACCGCGTCGCCGAAGCCGGGTAGCTTCGGGAACGGACGCACGGCCACGCCGCGCTCGCGCAGCGCCTTGGTCTGGGTCGCGGCGTCCTTCACCGGAACCAAGACGAAATTGGCCTCCGACGGAATGGGCTTCAGGCCGAGTCGCTCGAGAAACGCCACGAAGCGGGCGCGCGCGTCGATCACCTCGCGGATGCCGCCTTCGACCCACGCGCTGTCGTTTTCGAGCGCAGAGACGGTGACCCGCTCCGCCAATTGCGTGACCTTGTAGGGCCCGCGCGAGATCTCTACGGCGGCCACCAGCTCGGGCGCACCGACCGCGTAACCCACGCGCGCACCGGCGAGGCCGAACGCCTTGGAGAAGGTGCGAACGACCAAGAGGCGCCCGGCGTCCTTGGCGCGCCGCACGAACGAGCCGCCGCAGTATTCGATGTATGCTTCGTCGAGGAGCACGACGCCCTCGGCCTCGGCCACGATGCGCTCGATGGCCTCGTTCGATGCGCGCGTGCCCGTCGGGTTGTTTGGCGAGCATACGTAGGTGATGCATGCGCGTTGCGCGAGCAGCTCATCGGCGTCCACGTCCCAACCGCGCTCGGGGCCGAGCAACGGCACCGGTCGCAGCGCGAGATCGTTCACCTGGCCGCAGTAGGGAATCATGACGAAGGTGGGATCTTGGTACGCGATGGCACCGCCCGGCTTGGCGAAGGCGCGGATGGCCGAATCGAGAACGTCGTCGCTTCCGCAGCCGGTGACGATTTCGTCCGTGCCCACGCCGAGGTGCGCGGCGATGGCGCGCTTCAAATCCGCCGCATAGTGATTCGGGTAGCGCGCGAAAAGGTCGACGTTCGCTTCCGGCACCAGGGTGCGCGCACTCGGCGGGGCGCCGCGCTGGTTGGTGTTGTCGGAAAGGTCGATCGCGCAGGGCTCACGGTTCGACGAGTAAAGCTTCATCGCGGCGATGCCCGGCCGCACGACATTTTCTGCAGAACGCGTCATCTCGAGCCTCCGGCTCCGGGGAGTGAAAAGGCCGCGGCGGCGGCCGCGTGGTTGCGCAAGCCCTCGGCCTCGGCGAGGACGGCCACATCACCGGCCATGCGGGCTGCCGCCTCGCGGGTGACGGTTTGGTACGTGGTGAAGCGCACGAAATCGAGGGTGGACAGGCCGGAGAAGCTGCGCCCGGCGCCCGCGGTGGGAAGCACGTGGTTGGCCCCCGTCATGTAGTCGCCAAATGCCACCGACGAGCCGTCGCCGAGAAACACGGTGCCCGCGTGGCGAATCTTGGGCAGCGTGGCCTGGGGCTCACGGACCAAGAGCATCAAGTGCTCGGCCGCGTAATCCGCCGCGAAGGGCCACGCCTCCTCGAGCGACTCGATGGAGAGCACCGCACCGCGCGAACTCAAGGACGCGGAGACCACCTCGCCGCGATCGACGACGACCCGGGTCAGCGCCTCGCTCACCTGCGCTGCGAGCGCGTCACCGACGACGAGTGCCACGCAGCTCGCCTCGGGATCGTGCTCGGCCTGCGCCGCGAGCTCGCGGGCGACATGCTCGGGGTTCGCGGTGTCGTCGCCGATGACCAGGATCTCGCTCGGCCCCGCCGGCGCATCGATGCCGACGTTGCCCGCGATCTGCCGCTTTGCCTCGGCGACGTACGCATTGCCCGGGCCCACGATGCGGTCGACGCGTGGCACGCTCTCGGTGCCGAAGGCCAGCGCGGCAATGGCCTGGGCGCCTCCGATGGCAAACACGCGGGTCGCGCCGCCAATCGCGGCCGCGGCCAGCACGACCTGCGACGGGAGCCCATTTTTGCCCGGCGGCGAGCAGACGACGATCTCCGGGACGCCGGCCACGCGCGCGGGAACCACGCCCATGAGCACGCTGCTCGGGTACGCGGCGCGTCCGCCCGGCGCGTACACGCCGACGGCCGCCAGCGGATCGGGACGGCGGCCCACGAGGATGCCGGGCTCGCTCTCGATCTCGATGACCCGCGGAATGAATGCACCATGCACGGTTTCGAGGTTGGCCCGCGTTCGCTCCAGCGCGCGCCGCACCTCGGGATCGATCGCGTTGCGCGCTTCCTCCAAGGCCTCGCGCGGCACTTCGAGCTTGGTCAAATCGGCCCGATCGAGTTCGCGCGCGAGGGCCACCAACGCGGCGTCGCCTTCGCGTTTCACGCGCGCCAAGATTTGGCCCACCACGCGGGTGACGGCCACGTCCTCCTGGGAGCGGGCACGCTCGACGATCTCGCGGCGCGCGGTTGCTGGAAGGGCTCTCAACGGACCGGTGAATCGAACGGAAAGCGCATTGCTCATGGTACGAGCCTCTCGATGCGGGTGACGAGGATGCCTTGGCAGCCGAGCCCCTTCAGCCGCGACACGATACGGTACACTTGATTTTCCGGCACGACGGCGTGCACGGCGACGAAGTCGTCGCTGCCGCCACGCACCTCGATGATGGTGGGGCCCGAGATGCCCGGGAGCACGTCCCGCACGCTGTCGAGGCGGTCACGCGGTACGTTGGCCATGAGGTAACGCTGCTCGCGCGCGCGGACCACACTGGAGAGCGCCAGCGCGAGATCGTCGAGGGCGGCGGCCACGTCCTCGGGCAACTCCGCGCGCGGACGTGCAATCAGGCGCGCGGACGATTCGAGCACGGTGCCCGCCTCGACCAGGCCGTTGACCCGCAAGGTGCTGCCCGTCGACACGAGATCGACGATGGCGTCGGCGATGCCGAGGTGCGGTGCAACCTCGGCCGCACCGCTCACGGGGACCAATTGCACGGTGCGCTGCCTCTCGCGAAAGAAGCCCTCTGCGAGGCGCGGGAACGAGGTGGCCACGCGCGCGCCGTTGGGGATTTCGTCGAGCGTCGAGGGGCCACCGGGACGCGGGTGCAAGGCCACGACGAGGCGGCAGCGCCCGATCTTGAGATCGACCAACGAGTCGAGCTCGCGCCCGGATTCACCGACGCAGTCCCAACCGGTGATGCCCGCGTCGGCAGCACCATCGGCGACGAACTCGGGGATGTCCGAGGCGCGGACGAACAGCGCGGAAAACTCGTCGCCCATGGAGGCGACCAGGGCGCGCTCGTTGCCAGCGCGCACCTTCAACCCGGCATCGCGCAATACATCGCGGATATCTTCGACGAGACGACCTTTGTTCGGCAGAGCAATCTTGAGCATCACGAATCCTCCAGAGAGACCATTGCGAGGGCCTCCCGCGTTGCGGTGGCCGGCTTCGACAGGTCTTTCGAGGTTCGCTTGCCCTTACCCGAGCTTGCGACTCGTACCGGGGTGCGCTGACCCGTCCAACCGACGCGCACCACGGCACCGATGGTGGTGGTGATGGTGGCCGGTGTGATGGGAGCGCGACACGACGGAATGCATTATGTCCGATGACGCGCGGCCGTCAAGACGGCGCCGGCCACTCCGGCCTTTTTCAGCCCCTTTATTTCAGCCGCTCGCCGATGATCGCCTCGGGTTTGCCCGCGGTGCCGCGGATCTCCACGCGAAGCGATCGCGGCGCGGCGGCGCTGGCGCAAGCCCGTGCGGAGGCGCCTCTCTCGCCGGCGGAACGATCGAGCTCCTCGGAGGTCGAGCCGTCGAAGAGGCGAAGCTCGACACCGGCGCCCTCGCCTTCGATGCCGACGGCCACGCGCAGGCATTGCCCCGCACCAGCCGTGACCGCGTAGACGGTCCGCTTCGCTGGGTCGAGCGTCATCTGCTTCACCGACGTGGCGAGCCCCTCGTGCATCAGATTCTCGCCCGTCGCGGCGCGCGCGAGCATGCGCGTCGCCGCCAAAGGCCGCGTGGCGAACAGCGGATGTTGCCAGCGCTCGGGCCGCACCATCACGCTGAACGGCCCCGGACGGCCGCGCGTTTCCAGCTCGATCTGGGCTTTCGCGCGGCCGCACACGAAGAGCGCCGCCCCGCCGGTGCCTTCCCCGCTCGCGAGAAGCAGACCATTCGCGTCCCAGATGCTCGCATCGATCAACGCGAGCGGTGCACCGCCGACGACGTCCACCCGCGCACACCCGGAAGCGCCGCCCGGCAGATCGAGCGGCAAGGTCACGCGCCGCCCGAGCACCAATTGGCCATTCTTCACGGAGGTGGGTGCGCCGTAGCCTCCGCGTGACAATTCCGCATTGCGCGCGGTGCGCGCACCATCGAGCGGCAGCGGCGACGCCGTCCACACCGCGGAGGCGCGCCCCGCGAACTCGCGTCCGCCGTCACCCCGCGTGCGCCCGAGCACGATGGCCGCCAGCCCCGTGCCCACGTGCGGTCGCAAAGTGAGCACGCCTTCGAACGCGATCGGCGAGCACAAAACGAAGCTTGGCTCTTTCAGGCCCTCGTGGGCGCGGGCCACCACCCGACCGGCATCGTCGAGCGCCTCCACCTCGACGAGCGCCACGTCTTCGTCGGGAAGCACGAGGACGTCGATGCACTGATTCGCCTCCATCGGAAAGGCGACGTTGGCCGGCGCGCGTGCATCCACGCGCACGGCGACGCGGCGAAAGTCCTCCCAGGTTCCACCGATGGCCGCCCGGTGGGCGCGCAGCCGATCGTCGAGGCCCGGCCACGCCTCCGCGGCACGCGTGCCGTCACCATGGCTCCCGCGCGCGGCGAACGCGCGCGAGATTTCGCCGGCGCGGGCCACGGGGACGATGTGCGCCGCGATGCCCACGAGCCCTTCGCCATTGGCCAGGTGCGCGGCGATGTACATCCGCTCGGGGTGCGGCGGGCAGACCATGATCGTCGGGTGCGCGTCGGGCGCTTGATCCGCCGCAATGGGGTTGCCCTCCTCGGCGAAGGCCACGATGTCCAGATCGTCGATGGTCGTCGAGCCGCGCGCGTATGCGAGCAGGCACGCGTTCTCCGGGGCCTCGAAGAAGCCGCCGATGCGCTCGCCCTCGACTTGCTCGCCCGCGCTGAGCATGGCCAGCGGCCCGGCGCCCATCCGCACCGCGCGGGCAGGGAGATCGCCCAGGATGACGCGCGCATCGAGCTCCCCCAGCACGATGCGCGGTGCGCCCGGCGGGGTCGTGGCACGCCTCGGCGCCGCCGCTTGCGGGCCCGGCGCACACGCCGAGAGGCCGAAAAGACAGAATGCGCAAAGCAAACAGAGGACGCGCAGCACGGTCATCGCGGTAGCTCCCATGCGCCGCTTTCCACGCGGTAAAGTGCAAGGCCCCATGCCATGCGGATGCCGCGGGCCTCCACCTCGAGCCGGCCGCGCGTGCGCTCGTGCGTGCAGAATGCAACGACCCCCGAATTGTCGTTGTGGCCCCGTTCATCGGCCGACTCGTTGCCGCCGATGATCGCGCGCAGGCCGACGCCGCGCGCATTGCCGAAGGCCACCGCCGCCACGGCGATGTAGCACGCGCCCGCCTCAAGCTGGACCGGCACCGGCGTGACGCCCGACGCGCCCTGCACCACGAGCACGGGCGCGCGATCCTTCGGCGAGAGCCGGCGCGCCAACAGCGCGGCCGCCATGCGTGCGCGCGTGTCGGGGCCCCAGATGCGCGGCAGTCCCTCGGGGATGGGCCACGTCGCGTGCATGCCCACGATGCTCGCACGCGGGCCCGCGCCCACGAAAACGACGTTGCCCGCGGTGGGGCCGCCCACGCACGCGTCGAGGCGCGCGTCGGCGGTGTCCGTGCGGTCGCGCGCCAAGAGTCGGTCGTCGTCGCCGTCGCGCAACTCGGCGTCGAGGTCGAAGCGGAAGCGACGCCCGCCGCGCCGCTCGGGGCCCGACCCGCCCGACGCGCGCGGAGGCTCGGCGGCGAACAGCTCGATGCGGTGGCACCCGGCCTCGAGCTCCACCTCGCCCACGCCGCTGCCGTCGTCGGCGGATTCCCACCCGCTGCGCTTTTGCACCGTGCCGCCGTCGGCGCGGGCGCGAGCCTCGGCCACGTCGACCCGCTTTCCAATCGGCGGAAGCGGCGGAAAGGTGCCCGGCTCCTGCGTCGGAGGAAGCACGCCGCCCGTGCGCTCCGGAAACACCGTGCGCAACGACGGAAGCGGCGCCTTCGACCGCGCGACCACGACCTCCACCGCCCCGCGCCCGGCATCGCCCGTGAGGACCACCCGCTCGACCGGCGCGCCCGAACAGCGCACCAGCTCGAGCAGGCCGGCCATGCTGGCCGACTTCCCGATCAAGTCATCGCCCGAGTCACCTTTGCCTTGGGCGATCTGCGCGTGAAAGCTCACGCCGCGCGCACCGATGAAGCCAATGGTGGTGCACCGCGCCGTTCCCGGCGTCGGCGGGATGCGGATGGTGACGGTGTCCCCCTCGAAGAGAAACCGCGGTGCCGTGTCCACCAGAACGGCACCGGCGTTGCGCCACTCCAAGCGCGCACGGGTTGCGACCTCGCGAAGATCCGCGCGCGCCGTAGTCGTTCCCACGCCCATGCCGAGCAGCAGGGCCGATGCAACGACGATGGACGGAGCGCGCCGGGGCTTCACCCCCTGACCGTGTACGTGGAGGCCACGAACGTCTTCGATGCCGGATCCCAGATGAAGAGCTTCGCGTCGTCGATCTCGCCGTTTCGGACACTCGTGACCAGGTAGGCCAAGTCGTACGTCGGGCTATCTCCGCCCATGGTGGCCGCCTGCGCATCCGTCTCGGAGAAGTAGGCCCCGACGTCGAGGTGCGAATGGTAGAGCACCTTCGCGGGCGCGCCCTGCGTCTTGCCTTCGCGCACCGCACGCTCGAACTTCATCGGGTCGATATCGAAGTACATGCGCCCGGTGCGCGGGTACGTCTCGGGATCCAGCTTGTGCAGCTTGTTGGCTCGATTTTCCATGCGCAACGTGCGCCCGACGGCGAGCGGCTCGGCGGCGGGGCCGAAGAGCAGGCCGCAGCTCTCCTCGTCGCGCGCGTACGCCTCGCGGGCGTGCGCGAACACGTCGTCCAATATCGCTTTATCGATGACCAAATTGCCGTTTATCCACGGGGTATCGTCCGCCATCTCGGCTGCTCGCTTTCTCGTTTTTTCCCGCTCTACCAAATGTAGCGTTTTTCCCACTTGAGGGGCGCGAAATACCGGTCGCCGCGATCGGCCACGATGGCCACGACGCAGCCCGTTTTGCCCTGGGCCGCGAGCTCCTCCGCGACCTGCACCGCCACGTGCACGTTGGCGCCGGACGAATGCCCCACGTGAAGGCCCTCTTCGCGCGCCAGGCGATCGGACATGTCCCAGCCCGCCTCGGTGGAGCAGGGGCGGGTCTCGTCGGGAATTTTGGCGTCGAAGATGGGCGGTACGATGCTGCTGGCCAAATGCTTGAGCCCCTCGAGGCCATGCAGCGCGTCGTCCGGTTCCACCGCGATGCAGCGGATGGGCCTCGTGTGTTCTTTGAGGCGGCGCGTCGTGCCCATCATCGTCCCGGTCGTGCCCAGCCCGGCGACGAAGTGCGTGATGCGGTCGCCCACCGCCTCCAAAATTTCTTTTCCCGTCCCGTGGTAGTGCGCCAGCGGATTCGAGGCGTTCGCGTATTGATCGGGGTAGAAATAGCGGTCCTTTTCGCGCTCGACGACCTCACGCACCAGCCGAATCGCCCCGTCGGAGCCCTCCAGGGGATCGGAATAGATGATTTCCGTTCCAAAGGCCTCCGCAATGTCTTTGCGCGCCTTGGACACGTTGGACGGCATCACCAAGTGCACGCGCACGCCGAGGGCGGCGCCGAAAATGGAATAGGCCACCCCCGTATTCCCGCTCGTGGAATCGATGAGAATCTTGTCCTTGGTGAGCCGTCCATCCGCGAGCGCATCGCGGATCATGCGCAATGCGGGACGGTCTTTCACGCTTCCGCCGGGGTTGGTGAATTCCAACTTCGCGTAGACCTCCACCCCGGGCGGCGCCACGTTTCGCAAACGCAAAAGCGGTGTATTGCCCACCGCGTCCACCACCGATTCAATCCGCCGCCTCAAGTTTCCTCCAACGCCGCCCGCAATTTCAAAAGCGCCCGCATGGCCCCTGCCGCCACGTCCCGCGCCCCTTCCCCCAACGTGCCCACGCCCATGCCCGTGCCCGTCTCCGTGCCCCCGACGGTGACGTCAATTTCAGGATTCAACGCACGCGCCGCTGCCGCAATCGCCTCATGCTCCACCTCCACGGAGGCTCCGGCACCCGCCAAATAGAGCGCCTCGACACGGGCGGCCAAGTCGTCGCCGATGACGTGCGCGTGAAGGCCACCGAGGCGCTCTTGCCCCGACGGCCCCACGTCCGCAAGCCGCACTTGCCTCGTGTAACGAAGCGCGGCCACCGGTCAACCGCCCGCGATGGCCGGAACGATGCTGACGGCTTCGCCGGCCTTCACGACGGTTTTCAGGCCTTCGAGGAAGCGCACGTCTTCTTCGCCGAGGTACACGTTGATGAACCGGCGAATGCCCTTTTCGTCGAGCAGACGGGCTTTGACGCCGGGATGACGCGTTTCGAGGTCGTCGAAGAGCTGTCCGATCGTCTCTCCGACGGCGATGACTTCCTCTTTGCCCCCGGTGAGGTTACGCAACGACGCCGGAATACGAATCGTGATCTCCTGTGCCATGTCTCTCATCCTTCCATGCAAACGTCCGCCACGTAGCGGCCGCGATCGATCTCACGGATCTCGTTTTTGCCGCAAAGCAAACACCCCGCGCGCCGCCCGATGCGGCGGCGGCGCACCATTCGCTCCGCCGAAGTCGCCTTCCCATCGACGGTGACCAACTCGCCGGCGATGTCCCGCCCATCGAGGAGCGAGAGCGCCAGATCGGCCTGAAACGCGCCCACCAAGCCCACCACGGGGGCCATCACGCCGGCCTCGGCGCAATTGGGGACGTTGTCGCGCGGCAGGTCCTCGAACAGGCAGCGGTAGCAGGGCCCGCCCTTCGCGCTCACCGCGAGCGCGGTTCCCACCCAGCGCACCGCAGCGCCGTGAACGACGGGCCGCTCGGCGAGCTTGCACGCGTCGGCCGTGAGAAACTTGGTGGGAAAATTGTCGCTGCCTTCCACCACGACGTCGTAGCGCGACACCAAGTCCACCGCGTTGTGCGGCAGAAGGCGCGTCTCGTGCGCCTCGATGCGCACCTTCGGAAAGAGCTCCGTCAGCATGGCCTCGGCGGCCGCAATCTTCGGCTTTCCCACGTCGGCATCGCGAAAGAGGATCTGCCGGTGCAGATTCGTCCGCTCCACGCGGTCCTCGTCCAAGAGCCCCAAAGTCCCCACCCCGGCCTTGGCCAGCGCCAGGCACAAAGGTGCACCGAGACCGCCGATGCCCACGACCAGAACGCGCGCTGCGTTCCGATTCACGGAGCCGACTCCCCGGCGAAGTACTCCCCGAGGCTGAAGTAGCGTTCGCCTGTATCGAAAAGCATGGTCACGACGTTCTTATGGGGCCCAAGCTCGCGCGCGACATCCAGTGCCGCGAAGACCGTCGCCCCCGAGCTGATGCCCACGAGCAAACCTTCGCGCTTGGCCAGGTCGGTCTTCGTGCGCCACGCGTCCGCGTCGGTCACCGTCCGCACCTGGTCCACCACGCTCGCATCGTAGTTCCGCGGCACGAAGCCCGGCGCCAGCCCCTGAATCTTCGTCGGACCGCGCTCGCCCCGCGACAGGGTCGCGCACGCTTCCGGCTCCACCGCCACGATGAGCGGGCCGCCCTCCGCGTGGGTCCCAAACCGCTCGCGCAGGACCCGCCCCACGCCGGTGATCGTCCCGCCCGTGCCAACCCCCGCCACGAACGCGTCGATGCGCAGCCCCTCCATCGCCTCCACGATCTCGCGCCCGGTCGTGCGTGCGTGCACGTCCGGGTTGGCCGGATTGTCGAACTGCTGCGGCAAGAACGCGCCCTCCGTGCTCTCGGCGATCTCGCGCGCCTTGGCGATGGCGCCCTCCATTTGCTGATCCTCGGGCGTCAGCACGATTTGCGCGCCATAGGCTTGCAGCAGTTGCCGGCGCTCCAGGCTCATGCTCTCCGGCATGGTCAAGATGCAGCGGTAGCCTTTGACGGCGCACACCAAGGCGAGGCCGATGCCGGTGTTTCCGCTGGTCGGCTCCACCACCACGCCGCCCGGGCGCAAGAGCCCCTGGGCCTCGGCGGCCTCGACCATGGCCAGGCAAATGCGGTCCTTCACCGAGCCGGCGGGGTTCGCTTGCTCCATCTTGGCCCAGACGTCCGCACGCGGGGAATTCCCGTCCAAACGGCGCACACGCACCAGCGGGGTGTCCCCGACGAGCTGAAGGAGGTCGTTCGCAATAACGGACATCGCGTATGGCAGAGTATCATGCACCGAACCAGTCATGACCGTCTCTGATGAAGCGAAAGCGGTCCACTCCGCCTACCCTGCGGTGGACCTTCACGCCGACACCCTCATGTGGACGCGCTGGCTTGGTTACGACCTTCACGCCCGTCACACGCCACCGTTGCCGCTGGCCGCTTTCGGGGGTCACGTGGACATCCCGCGCATGCGCGAAGGCGGCATGTCCGCGCAGTTTTTCGGCCTGGTCTCGCTGCCCTTGCGCGAGAAGGGCGCCGGGCTCGGGCGCGCGGTGGACGAGCAGATCGACGCGCTCCACGAAGCCATCGATCGCCGCCCCGGCGCACTCCGCCTGGTGAAGCACGCCGACGAGATCCGCGCGTGCGACCGCGAAGGGCGCATCTCCGCGCTCCTCGGCATCGAGGGCGCGCACGCGCTCGAAGGCGATCTGGACCGAATCGACCACTTTGCCCGGCGGGGCGTGCGCTACCTCGGCCTGCTTCATTTCAGCGCCAACGAGGCCGGCTTTCCCGCCTACGGACGCGGACGCCGCGACACGCGCGGGCTCACCGCGTGGGGGCGTGAGCTGGTCGGACGCTGCGAGGCCGCGTCGGTGCTCGTCGACCTGGCGCACATCAACCGGCAAGGCTTTCTCGACGTCTGCGAAATGGCCACGCGCCCGCCCATCGTCAGCCACACCGGCGTGCTCGGGGCCTTCGAACACTGGCGCAACATCGGCGACGACCAGCTCCGCGCCGTGGCCGACAAGGGCGGCTGCGTCGGTGTCATCTTCTGTCCGCGCTACGTCGGAGGCGATGGCCTCGGGCCGGTGGTCAAGCACTTGCTGCACATCCTCGACGTCGTCGGCGAGGACGTGCCGGCGCTGGGGAGCGACTGGGATGGTTTCATCGTCCCCACATCCCCCCTCAAAGATCCGACGGGCCTGCCTCGACTGACCGAAGCGCTGCTCGCGGCCAAAGTTCCCGAGCGCGTGATCGGGAAAATTCTGCGACAGAACGTCCTGCGTGTCCTCGCCGATGCGTAAATGCGGCGCCAAACGCAAAACCAGAAGCGAACTGGAGAGGCCCTGCCGAGGGCATGGGGCACGTCGGTAAACGGTGGGGCCGTTTTCGTGTAGGATAGCTCTGGAATGATCAATCCAGGACAATCCGTGACCTGGATCATTGCGGGGGTCGTCTCGTCGGCCGTGGGGTCGTTGTTCGCCGCCGGCGATGGCGCGCTGGTGACGATTCCCGCCGCGCACCTGCAGTCGCTCACGGAACAAAAGGGCGTCGTGGGCGACGCCTTCCGTCGCTTCACGTTGGATCGACATCGCATCCTTTCGCGATGGCTGGTCGGGCGCATCATCGCCATCAGCATCGCGGCGGTGCTCTACAGCAGGGTCGCCGAAGGCATTTTCATGGCCACGAGCATCGGCGCCTCCCCGGCGCTCGAGACCTTGGCCGCGGTCCTCTGCGCGGTGCTCACCTATGGCACCCTTGCCGCCGGCCTTCTCAACGCTGCGCGTCGCCGCCCGGAGATCCTCGGTTCCCTGGCGCTTCGCTTTCTGCGTCCGCTCGAGTGGCTCGTCTTCCCGCTGGCCGATCCGCTGGCCGCCTTCGGGCGCTTCGTCGGCAGCCGCTTCGAGAAGCGCACCGAAATGGACGCCCGCCGCGCCGAGACGGAGGTGCAGTGGGTCGTCATGGAAGGCGAGCGCACGGGCGCCATCGCCAACGAGCCGGCGGAGATGATCCGCAACGTGCTCGAGTTCAAGGACCTCACCGCCCGCGAAATCATGGTCCCGCGCCGGCGCATCTCGGCCATCGAAGCGTCCATCTCGCTCGAGCGCGTGGTCGCGCTGGTCGCCGCCGACGGCCACTCGCGCTATCCGGTTTACCGCGAGACGCTCGACAACGTGGTGGGGCTTCTCTACGCGAAAGATCTCTTCGCCGTCGTCAAAGAGAAGAAGGTGCACACCACCCGGCTCGCGGACATCTGCCGCTCGCCGGTGCTCTACGTGGTGGAGACGCAGTCGATCCTGAGCATGCTGCGCGAGATGCGCGCGCGCCGGCTGCACATGGCCATCGTCAGCGACGAATTCGGCGGCACCTCGGGGCTGGTCACGCTCGAGGACATCATCGAAGAAATCGTGGGCGAGATTCACGACGAGTACGACACCGAAGTGCAAATTCAGGAGCTGGGCGAAGGTCGCCTCGTCGCCGATGCCGCGGTTCCGCTCGCGGATCTATCCGCGCGTCTGGGCCGCGCCATTCCGGCCGACGGCGAGTTCGAGTCGCTCGGAGGGCTCATCGTCCACCGCGCGGGCCGTGTGCCCGAGGTGGGCGCCACCCTCACCGTCGACGGATTGAAGCTCATCGTGCGCGAGGCCGACAAAACGCGGGTCGTGAAAGTCGAAATCGTCCCCATGGACGGAGCTTCGCGCCCCGCCGCCGCCGCGCCCTCCTAGGTCCAGGTTCCAAGTCAGGTTCCAATGGCGCCGCAACTTCGCACGCGGCAAGGCCGACACTACAATCGAGTCATGGGAAAGCTTTACGAGGGTATCGACGAGCGGCTGTCGCAGTTCATCGCGGCGCAGAAAATGTACTTCGTGGCCACGGCGCCTCTCGCAGGCGACGGCCTTTTGAACCTGTCGCCCAAAGGGCTCGACAGCTTTCGCATCCTCGGCCCCAAGACGGTGGCGTACCTGGACCTCGTCGGCAGCGGCGTCGAGACCATCGCGCATTTGCGCGAGAACGGCCGCATCGTCATTCTGTTCTGTGCCTTCGAGGGACCGCCGAAGATCGTGAGGCTCCACGGCCGCGGCGAATCCTTCGAGCCGGGAGACCGCGAATACGACACCCTCGCGCCATCGTTTCCCGAGCGGCCCAACGCGCGCGCCATCATCCGCATCCACGTCGAGCGCATCTCCGACTCGTGCGGTTTCGGGGTCCCGCTCTACCAATTCGAGGGCGAGCGCACGCAGCTCGACGACTGGGCCGATCGAAAAGGCCCCGAGGGCATCGCCCGTTACAAGGTGGAGAAAAATTCCACGAGCCTCGATGGGCTTCCGGGACTGCTGCGGCTCGGCGAGGAAGGCGAAGGAAGAAGTACACGTTCTCAGCCGTAAGACCTGCTCGAAATGAGCACCCGCGTCGTACAGGCAACGCTTTCCTCCATTGCTTCGTGCTTTCTCGCCCTCGCCCTCACCGGCTGCGGCCACGCCGAGCATCCCGTGTCGGCCACCCCTCCGTCCTGGCTGGACGGACGCGCCGACGAGGTCGCGCGCACGGCCTCCTCGTCGAAGGCCGGGCAGCGCGCAGGCGATACCTTGCGCGGGCACGCGCTCGAGGACGATGGGCGCCAAGAGTGGACGGTCAACCTCGATGACCAACACTGCTACGTGTTCGGCGGCGTCGGCGAGACGTCGGTGCAGAAGTTTGCGCTCTACATCTGGGACCCGCACGGCAAGCGTCAGAACAGCGAGCGCTCCGGCACCTCGACGGCGGTAATGGAATATTGCCCGAAAATCCCGGGTCCCCACCGTGTGCAGGGCAAGGTCGGTGAAGGCTATGGGCACTTTGCGGTGGCCATCTATGCCACCGGCGGCCTGGAAAAACCGCCGCCGCCGGCGAGCATCGAGAAGCTCATCGAGCAACAAGCTTCGTCGGCCGCCCCGGGCGCGGTGCGCACGCACGGTTACTTCGAGAATAGCCCCAACGCCGACAGGACGGACTGGTTTGCCGCCCTGGAGGCGGGCCACTGCTACTGGTTCATCGGCGCCGGCGAGACCGGCCAGGTGAAGAAGCTTTCGATGTACTTGTGGGACTCCCGCGACAAGCGCGTCACCCAGACCTTCGCCGACAGCAACACGGCCATGGTGGGCCACTGCCCCACGGCCTCGGGCATGTACCGCTTCCAAGCCAAGGTCGAGAGCGGGAGCGGCCGGTACAAGGTCGGCGTCTTCGACAAAGCCAGCGGAACGTCCCCCTGACGAACCGGACTCGCGCTAGCTTGCCCGCGCATCGGCATGCAACATCGCCTTCCCTTTCGTGAAGCCCCCCGCGCGATCCGGCTCCATCGGCCGGCCGCGGCCGCAGGCACACCGCCACGCGTTCCCTTTGGGCTTGCCGCGTGGTCCGACGATCCGAGCGCGCCCGTGTTGGCCATCGAACTTGGCCCGCTCGCCGGCAGCTCGTTTCTCGATCTCACATCGCAAATCGCGGGGACATTGCCCGAACCGACGTCGATGCCCGCGGGCGCATGCGTCGTCGTCCTCGGCGAGGCTCCGGCCCCCGCAGGCCTCGTCGCTCGCTTCCTTCAGAGCCTTCGGCGCACCGAATCGGTGCCGCGCGCGGCACGCGCCTCCGCGCTTCTCGCCTGCGGCTACACACGGATCGGCGCGGCCCGCGATGAGGCGAGCGCGCACGATCTCGTGTGGGGGTTTGCTCCGTCTTGACGGACTACCGCTGAACCTTCGTCGTGAGGCCGGCCATGAGTTGGTCGGCGCGCTCGATGAGGCCCGGCTTGGAGTCGATCACGATTTCGCTCGGACCGCTCTTGTCGCCTTTGATGTCGCGGATCGCGTTCTGAAGCTGGGCGCCGAGCTGCGCGGCCTGCGTCGAAAGCTCGCTGCGGCACACCTTCTCGAACGACTTGGGCACCACGTAAATGGCGGCGGGACTGCGCGACACATCGCCGCCCGTGTACTTACCGAGCTTGCTCGGTGAGTCGGTCAGCGGGTTGGTGAAGTTGAACTCACCCGGCAACGTCGTGCTGCCTTGCGACAGCGTGATGGGCGCGGTGAGCTGCGCGAGGATGGCCGAATTGTTGTTCGCCGGATCCTTGTCGATGACCACGACCTTGTCGATCACCACCTGGCCCGGCGGGGCCTTGAATTGCTCGTTGAGGGGCTTCTCGAGCTTCGTCAAAAGCCCGAGGAGCGCCTGCTTGCGGTCCTTGAGCGATTGCACCGAGGTCACGAACTCGAGCAGCTGCGCCGTGACATCTTGAGGGAAGGCGCTGAAGCGAACACCCGCCAGCTTGCCTCCATCGAAGTCGACGTTGATGCCACCGAGCTCCTTCGCGAGCGTCGAGGGGAACTGCCGATCTTTCACGAGCGCGGAACGACCCGCCTCGAGCTTCTCGGCCATCTGTTGAAGCTTGTTCTTCGCCTCGCCCACGTCGGCCGCGAGCTGGGTCGCATCTTCGCGGCTCTTGGTGCGGCCTTCGCTGCTGGCCGCGACCTTGCCGACGCCGTAGCCAATGACCAGCGCCACGACGGCGGCGGCGCCGGCGATGAACAGGCCTTGCTTGCGCGCACCGGTGCGCGCTTGCTGAACCGTCGCCTCGTCCACCTCGATACGGGTGGGCTGAGGGGGTTGCGGCGCTCGGTACGGAGCAGCCACGGCAGCAAGCGGGTTCGACGGATCGACGGCAAACGGCGTCGACGCCCCCACGTGCATGCCGGCCATCGGTGGCGGTGGCATTACCGGCGGGGGGGGTTCGTGCGAAACGGGGACCGGAACGGGGATCGCAGCGCCGGCTGAGGGGTTTGCACCCGCCGATGCCTTTCCAAGTCGCGCCTTCAGATCAATCTTAGGCTTTCTTTCTTCGGCCATCGGGCTCCTGCATTCGGGCAGAGACTTTGCGAGAAGGTACGTGCCCTCCACCTCGAATGTCAACGCAAGTGCTCAGTTTCTCGGTGCGCGCACACTTTACACGACGCGCCCACGCGTGCACCTTGTGCTCCGATGGTTTCCACGCCGCGGCGCGTTCTCGTGATCGACAACTACGACTCCTTCACCTTCAACCTGGTGCAGTACCTGGGCGAGCTGGGGGCCGAAACGCGCGTGGTGAAAAACGACGAAATCACTGCGGATGAAGCACTTCACTCCGGCTCGGACGGGCTGCTTCTCTCGCCAGGGCCCTGCACGCCGAACGAGGCGGGCATCTGCCTCGATGTGGTCGCCAAGCTGCAGACCGCGCAGAAGCCTGAGTCGAATATTCCGCTGCTCGGCGTGTGCCTCGGACACCAGACCATCGGCCAGGCCTTCGGCGGGCGCGTGGTCTCGGCCGAGCGGCTCATGCACGGCAAAACCTCGCCCATCGAGCACGATGGCCGCGGCGTCTTCGCCGGCCTTCCCTCGCCGTTCGAGGCCACGCGCTACCATTCACTCATCGTGGAGCGTGCATCGCTTCCAAGTACGCTCGAAGTTTCCGCGTGGACACGCGAAGGGGAAATCATGGGGCTTCGTCACCGCACCTTGGCCATCGAGGGCGTGCAGTTTCATCCGGAGAGCATCCTCACCAAGGAAGGCAAGAAGCTCGTGGCCAACTGGCTCGCCCGTCTCGGTTCGTCCAACTCGATGCAGGGCGCAGCGTGAGCGACGCCTCGCTAGCTGGTTTGGCTGGGCTGGTTCGCTTCGCGGACGTACTCCCGAGGCTCGCAGCGCGCGACATCGATTCACGGCTCGTGCGAGCCGCCTTCGATGCCATTTTGCAAGGTGCGTGGACGCCCACGCAGGTCGGCGCCTTCGCCGTGGCCCTGCGCCTCGCGGGGGAAACCTCCGAGATGATCGTGGCCGCCACCGAAGCGCTGCGCGCGACCATGACCGCGGTCGACGTGGCGGATGACGAGCCGGTGGTCGACACGTGCGGCACGGGCGGCGACGGCGCGCAATCGCTGAATCTGTCGACGGCGGCCGCCATCGTCGCCGCAGCCTCGGGACTGCGGGTGGCGAAACATGGGAACCGGTCGGTCTCGAGCCGCTGCGGCAGCGCGGACGTGCTGGAGGCGTTGGGCGTCCCCACGGACGTGCCGCCCGAGCTCCAGGTCGAGGTGCTGCGGGAGGTGGGCATCGCGTTCCTCTTCGCGCCGGCGCACCATCCCGCGCTCAAGCACGCTGCCCAGGCACGGCGTGAGCTGGGGGTGCGCACCATCTTCAACGTCATTGGTCCGTTGGCCAACCCGGCGCGCGCCACGCACCAACTCGTCGGCGTGTACGACGACGCCCTGCGGCCGATCATGGCGCGGGCCCTCGCCCGCATCGGCGTGCGCGCCGCGTGGGTGGTGCGCAGCGAAGACGGCCTCGACGAGATCAGCCCGTCGGCCTCGACGTACGTCACGGAGCTCTCGCCCGAGGGCACCATCACCGAGCGCATCGTCGTTCCGGAGGACTTCGGCTTCGAACGCCAGAAGCGCGAGGCCTTCGCCGGCTCCACGGCCGAAGAAAACGCGCGCGCCATCTCCACGATTCTGCGCGGCGAACCGCACCCAGCCACGGATGCCGTCCTCCTCAATGCCGCTGCCGCACTCATGGTCGCAGGGACCGCAACCGATCCGCGCGAGGCCGCGGAACGTGCGCGCGAGGCCATCGCTTCGGGTAAAACGGTATCTCTCCTCGCTGCATGGCAACGGGCTACGACTCGCCGGAGGTCCGGTTCCGGCTGACGTTCAACGCAGAGGTTCCGCATGATTCTGGACAAGATCGTCACCTCGAAGCGCGCCGAAATTGCGACGTTGAAAGCGCCGCCGCCCACGACTGCGGGTCCCCGCATCGATGTGGCTGCACTCTTGAAACGTGGCCCCAAGGAGCCGCTGCGCATCCTCACCGAGTTCAAACGAAAGAGCCCGAGCGCCGGTGAGCTCTCGCGCACCCTCTCCTTGGCCGAGCGCGTGGGAGCCTATGCGAAGGCCGGTTCGAGCCTCGTCAGCGTCCTTTGCGATGGTCCGTTCTTCGGCGGCTCGTACGACGACGTCGTCGAGGCGCGCGCCGTGCTCGATCGGGCGGGACGCCCCGTTCCGATCCTCGCCAAGGAGTTCATCCTCGACCCCGTGCAGCTCCAGATCGCGCGCGCCAAGGGCGCCGATGCGGCGCTGCTCATCGTGCGCATTTTGCAGCCAGACGAGGTGACCCGCTTGGTGAAGGCCTCGCGCGAATGCGGCCTCGAACCGCTCGTCGAAGTGGCCACCGAGGAAGAACTCGCGATCGCGCTGAACAGCGGCGCGCGCCTCATCGGCGTGAACGCGCGCGACCTGGACACGCTGCGCATGGATCCCGTGCGCGCCTCGAAGATCGTCGCGGCCATCCCGGCCGATCGCGTCGCCGTCCACCTCTCCGGCCTCAAGACGGAGGACGACGTCCGCGCCCTCTCCAAAGGGCGCGCCGAGGCCGCGCTGGTCGGTGAAATCCTGATGCGCCAGGATGATCCGACGGATCTCCTCACGCGGTTCGTGGCAGCGGCCCGCGAGTAACGGTGGACCTCCACGGCTGGATCGACGTCTATTTGAATCACCTGCGCGTCGAGCGCGCGTTGGCGAAAAACTCGCTCGAGGCCTACGCGCGCGATTTGAACCGCCTCGCGGGGCACCTGCGCAGCGACGACGTGAAGGACATCGCCGCCGCGGACATCGCCGAGCTGCTCGCGGACAATGTCCGCACCGGCTTCGGCGCCCGCTCCAGCGCGCGGCAGCTCTCCGCCCTGCGCGGATTCTTCCGATTCCTCGTGCGCGAGCGCGCGATCGACGCCGACGTCACCACGCTCATCGATCGGCCCAAGCTCGGTCGCAAGCTGCCGCGCGTCCTCTCCTTCGAGGACGTGGAACGGCTGCTCGCCGCCCCCGATCGCACGAAGCCGCGCGGCGTGCGCGATGCGGCCATGATTCATCTGATGTACGCGTCCGGCCTTCGCGTGAGCGAGCTTTGCTCCCTCAAGCTGGCCGATCTCGACATGCAACGCGGCATCGTCAGCGCCTACGGCAAAGGTGGAAAGCGGCGCATGGTCCCCGTCGGGGAGGTCGCGCTCGAGCATTTGCAAATCTACCTCGAGCACGTGCGCGGGCTGCACGCGCGGCCTGAAACGCGCGTGCTCTTCGTCTCCCCGCGCGGCGGACCGCTCACTCGTCAGGGCTTCTGGAAGCTCCTCAAGCGCTACGCCGCGGCCGCCGGCATCACCATGACGCTCTCGCCGCACAAGCTTCGCCACTCGTTCGCGACACACCTTCTGCATGGCGGCGCCGACCTTCGCGCAGTGCAGGCCATGCTAGGCCATGCTGACCTCGGCACGACCGAAATCTACACGCGCGTCGCACAGGACCACGTCCGCCGGGCGCACACCCGTGCGCATCCGCGAGCTTAAGGCGGATGCCTGCTCGCACCGGACGCGAATTCACGCTAGCGTTGAACGCTGTCGTGCAGAACGGAAAGAGGCTCTTTTCACTCATCGAGCCCGAGCGTCGCGAGAGCGCCGTCGTCGTGGAGGTTCCCCACGCCGGCTTGGACGTACCGGCTACCTACCTCGCCAACCTCACCGCGCCCGCGCGGTCCATCGCGCAGGATGCAGATCTCTACGTCGATGAACTCTACGCGGACGCGCCGCTCGAGGGGGCCACGCTGCTCGTGGCGCATACCTCGCGCTACGTGCTCGATTTGAACCGCGGCGAGGACGATTGGGATCGCGAGGCCGTCTCCGCGCCGGCATCGGCGCGCAGTGCTGTGCCCTTGGGCCCTTCGCGCATGCCGCGAGGTCTCATCTGGCGCCTCACGACCGATGGCGCGCCCGCACTTGCGCGGCCGCTCACGTTGGCGGAGCTCGATGAGCGCGTCGATCGCATTCACCGCCCTTACCATCGTGCTCTCTGGTCCGTGCTCGAGCGAAAGCGCGAGAAGTTCGGCTACGCCGTCTTGCTCGCGGCTCATTCGATGCCGAGCAACGCGCGCACACTCAACGGAGAAGCAGGTGCGCCACGCGCCGACATCGTCCCCGGCACCCAGGGTCGAACCACCTCTGCTCCCGTCTTCATCGAATGCGTGGATGCACACGCCCGCGCGTTCGGCTACACCGTACGACACGATGATCCGTATCGCGGCGGATTTTCCGCGCGGCACTATGGTCAACCGCACCGTGGCCTTCACGCCGTGCAGGTCGAGCTGGCGCGCCGGCTCTACATGGATGAGCGAACCTGTGCGCGAAACGGAGGCTTCGATGCGATGCGCTCGTGGTGTCGAAGCTTGGTGGCCAAGCTCGTTCAAACGGCGCTACGCTAGGGGTTTAGGCTGATGGACTCGTTGCCTCCGCTCACGCCTCCGCCACCCATGTCGACGTCCTCGCTCCCACCAGAGGTGCGGCCCATCACCATCGCACCGCGCGCGCCCATCAAGCCGCCGGTGCTGGCGTCGGACATTTTGCGCGAAGAAGTCGCCCCGATGGCCCCGGCGCAGCGCGCCGTGCGGCTTTGGCTCGTCGGTTTCGCGGCGGCGTTTGCGGCCGTGGGCGTGGCCTCGCGGTTGGGATTCGGCCCATCGTCGCTCAACGTCCTCACCGGCTCGCTGGCCACCGCCGTCGTCGCGCTCCTGGCCACGTTTCTGCCCGCGCCGTACGCGGCCCGCGCCTCGCTGGCCATCGTCGCGGGCGTCGTTCCGTTGGGCCTGGGTGCGATGGGCGAAGGTCCCCTTGCCGCTCTGGGCTTCGAGGGAGGGCTTCGCGCCACGGCGGGGCTCGTGCTGATCACGCTGCTCCCGGGCTCCCTGCTCTTCCGTGCGCGCTACCGGGCCTTCCGCGTGGCACGCATCATCCTGGCGCTCACGATTCTGCTGTCGGTGCCGGCGCTGGTCAGCATCGGCATGGGTGCACTGGATCCCGGCACGCCGCTGCTTCTGCGCATCGCCAACGGCGCCGCGCTCCTTGCCTCGCTGACGGCCTTCTGCGGCTTCATGGGCGAGGAGACGACGGGCGGCTGCGGAGGTTGGGCCTTGCTCGTCATCTTCACCCAGGCGGCCCGCCTGGGGCTTCATACGCTGGGCAAGGGTAGCGAACTGTACGGCCACTGGGGCTTCGTCGTCGGAGCCATCGGCGTCTTTGCCGCAGGCGTGCTGGTCGCCTTCGCGATTTTCCAGCTGCTCGCCGTGGCGTTCGCCCGTCAGGCCCGCAAGGTCGACGTTCACCGCATCGTGGGTCCCGGCGCCGAAGATCGGCCCCCGCTGACCTCGATGACCTCCGAGTAAACGCGGCTTTCATCGCCACCTCCGCCGTCTGGGCTTGACAAGCGGCGGGCTTTCCGACAGGTTGCGCCCCTCGCCATGGCTAAAAGTGATATTACAGGCAAGCGCAAGCTCAAGGCGCAAAACGTCTCGCACTCGAACATCAAGACGAAGCGCTGGCAGAACCTCAACATTCAGACCCGCCGCCTCTGGGTTCCCGAGCTGAAGAAGTTCGTGACGCTGAACGTGACCACGCGTGACCTGCGCACGATCGACAAGATCGGCGTCACCGAGTACGCGAAGCAGCACGGCGCCAAGCTCGCCTGACGCAGCACGCCTCGGTTTCACGAGGCGGGGCGGGAGCCAAAACATACGCCTCGAATAGCAGGCCTTCGCCTCGTGCGAAGGCCGTTTGCTTTGGTGCGCTCAGACTGCGGCCGCCGCAGCGGGGGCCTCGCCTTCCGGGCAGGCGGCGCGGCGTTCGAGCACCTCCCATTCCGGGGCGGACAAGTGCTGCCAAGACCATAGGGACCGCGCCGGCGCGGCCGCGTAGTGGTCCAGGAACTCGTCGAGCTCGGCCACGGGCGCGTGCTCTTTGCCCTGGTAGTCCACCATGCAGCCAATCGGGCAGCGCGGCGGGCCGTCGGCCAGCTTGGACCAGTTCGAATCCGCGCGCGCGGCGAAGCGTGCGAACCCTTGCTTGGCGAGCTGCCAGTAGCACTGGTCCATGCGTGCATCGAGGACGGCGCCGAACTCTTTCCACGGCCAGCCCGCGTGGGCGGAAACGATGGGCCACGGAGCGTCGGCGAGGTACGTGTCAGGGCCGACGGCTTCACGCAACCGGCGGGCAAAGTCCCGCGCGGTCGCGCGCCAGTCGTGCGGCACCACCTGACCGGTATCGTCGTGCCGGCTTTCCCATTCGATTTCGGCGTCGCAAATCAGATGACGCACGCCTTGGTTCTCGACCAGATCGCGCACGAGCGCGAGCTGCGCGGGTGCGGTGCTCGGCAGCGAGTACCACCAAGCCGCGCACTCGATGCCCTCCGCGCGAAACGCATCGACGAGCTTGCGCGTCACCTGGCCATTGCTGCGTGACTCCCCCGCCTTCACGGCGACCCACGAGACACCGCAGCGTTTGGCCTTCGCGATGATGTCCGGGACTTTACCGTGCTCGCAGGCGGCGAGCTGCCATATCCAAATACCGAGTCCTGATAACGGATCCATGCCGCTGGCGTCGCAAGGCACGCGCCATGCGCGATCTTCGATGAATTGGGGACGATATTGGCGGCGCGATGTTGCACGTTGCAACGTGCAACGGGTGCAGCTGCAACATCGTCACCGATATACGCAAGATCGCCCAAGCGCGTGAGAGCCGCTCGAGCCTATATCTGCGCTCATGGTTATGAACAAATGGACGCACGGCGGATCGTGCATCGTCCTCGTTGCCCTCGCCAGTGCGGTGGGGTGCAGCAGCGAGAGTGATCATCCTTCCGCGGGCTCGAACGATACGACGGATCCCTATCCAGCGACCCGGCGTGAAAATGTCGTCGACACGCACTGGGGCGTTCAAGTCGCAGACCCCTATCGATGGCTCGAGGATGCCTCCAATCAGGAGGTCCAATCGTGGATGACGGTGCAAGATGGCTACGCGCGCCAAAAACTCGCGGCCATTCCGGATCGCGCGGCATGGGTCGAACGGCTGCAACCCCTCTATCGGAGCGACTCCAGTGCAGCGCCCATCCGGCGGCAAGACCGCTACTTTTGGAGCCGGCATCGCGCCGACCGGGACAAGGACATCGTCCATTGGAAGGATGGAAAAGACGGCGCGGAGAAGGTGCTGTTCGATCCCAATACGTGGAGCACCGATGGCGCGACGGGGCTGGGCGTATGGACGCCGAGCTGGAACGGCCGGTTCGTGGCGTACGACGTTCACGAGAACAACAGCGACGAAGCCGTGCTGCACATCTTCGACCTGGCCAGCGGCAAGGAAACGGGCGAGGTGATTCCTGGTACCAAGTACAATTGGTACGGTGCAGCGTGGACTCCTGACAACACGGGATTCTACTACGTCTGGGCGCCCCCCATCGGCGGAGACGTCACGGGGCCCACGCGATCCGGTTTCGCAGAAGTGCGATTCCATCGCCTCGGCACCGATCCCGCGAAGGATCCCATCGTTCATCCGGCCACGCATGACTCCGAGGCGTTTCTCTCGGCCAGTCTGTCCAGAGATGGCCGCTGGCTCGTCGCGACCATCACCCACGGTTCCTCGGGCGACGCCATCGATGTCGCCATTCAGGACCGCACCGCCGCGACACCGGCGTGGACGCCCGTCGTGGATTCGAAGACCGCGCGGGGCATGTTCATCGTGCGTGTCTGGAACGACACGGTGTACATGTTGACGAACTTCGATGCGCCGCGCTTCCGGGTCGTGCAAGTCGACCCGAAACACCCCGAGCCGGCGAACTGGAAGGAGATCGTGCCGCAAGATGCCGAGGCAACGATTTCCACGCTCGATGTTCTAGGGGGGCACCTCGTACTCAGTTCCATGCGCAAGGCCACGAGCGAGCTCACGATTCGCAAGCTCGATGGCACGTTCGTTCGCAACATGGCCTTGCCGGACCGTGGCTCGTCGGACACCATCGTCGGAGAGCCCGACGACGATACGGCGTATTTCAATTTCTATTCGTTCACCACCCCCGAAGTCCAATTCGAGGTGTCCATTTCCCAGGGCACCGTCCGGGAATATTCGCGGGACACAGCCCCCTTCGACGCCTCGGCCTACGTCACCGACCAAGTCACGTATTCATCCAAGGACGGCACGCCCGTCACGATGTTCGTCGTCCACCGCAAGGACGTCACGCCCAATGGAAAGAACCCGACCATCCTCTATGGCTACGGTGGATTCAACGTCAACATGACACCATGGTTCTCGGCCTCCACGGCGGCGTGGCTCGAGTCGGGAGGTGTGTATGCACTCCCCAACCTCCGCGGCGGCGGCGAGTATGGAGAAGCGTGGCATCAAGCGGGAATGCTCCTGAAGAAGCAAAATGTCTTCGACGACTTCGTTGCCGCCGCACATTGGCTCGTCGACAACCAATGGACGAACTCCAGTCAGCTTGCCATTCGCGGAGGTTCGAACGGTGGCCTGCTCGTCGGCGCAGCCATGACCCAAGCCCCCGAGCTTTTCGACGCCGTGATCTGCGAGGTGCCGCTCCTCGACATGACGCGCTATCACCTGTTCGGCGCGAGCCGCCCATGGATTCCTGAATACGGCTCGGTGGATGACGAGCAGCAATTCAAGGCCATCCTCGCGTACTCCCCGTACCATCATGTGGAGCGACGCGACTACCCTGCCCTGCTGATGCTCTCGTCCGACAGCGACGACCGGGTCGACCCGCTCCACGCGCGCAAGTTCATTGCCCAAGTGCAGTGGGCCAACACGTCGAAGGCACCGGCCTGGCTCCGAATCGAGAAGAACGCAGGTCACGGCGGGGCCGATTCGGTGCAGCAAGCCATCGACGAGGCCGCGGACATCTTTCAATTCGTGTCCGCGCAGTTCGCCGACCCACAGTGAGCTCGTTCACGCATCCCCTTCATTTATCGATGCTGCGTGAACATCCGCTGATGTCATAAGTATCCTTTCTCCGCATATCCGCAATTGAGCCAAAAAGACGACGCAACCAATGTCGTCTTTGGACGATTCCCGATCAGTGAATCGTCCATTCGCGGTGTCGGATCGGCTACAGAATCGTGGAGCGCGCGACACAATCGCCAAGCGGTCGCTATCCGCGCCATATTCGAAATAACGGGAATAACTTGGCGCGCTCATCTAGGGTGAACGCCCCTTTCCCACTTTGCGCGACACCGCGGCTTTCACGCGGTTGCAGATACACGTAGGACAATGACAGACAACCCCTCGGACGGTGGGGCCTTCTCTCATCGCTAAGCGAATGATCTGTAAAATACTTTTCGCAAATGACGCTTGCCGTCACACGCTTGGGGTGTTACGTGCGATAGGAGTCTCCCATCGTTCCAACCTCGGCTGGATGGGTGGGAAAGTTTTCCCTGTTGGTCGGCGCGAAAGTCGGTCGGATTCCCCGGCGGGCACCGCGCGGATGGTCGCGACACTCCCTCGTTGTCGTTGCGGCCCCCCGAAACCGGGAGCGCGGGAGAACTTGGTTACAGATGAGTTCGATGTGTCGCAAACATCCGTTGCCGCGGTGTGTTTGCGTTGGGGCAAATTTAGTTATTGACGTTGCGACAAATCATCGACCGACATCGAGACTTGAGCCATTTCGATGCCGTGAAGCGACTACTGGCACCGACTTTTTTATTGAAGTTTTAATTATGAATTAGTTTTTCGTTTCTCGATGATTTCGAAACAACGATCCGTCTCCTGCATATTTTTCTGAGCAAGGAGTTTCCGACATGGCGAACACGTCTGAGTCCGTTATCCCTAGGCGGAACGACTCTGCAGGCAATCACGACATCGGCCCCGCGGCCGCTTTGGCGGCGCCAGCTTCAGGGCTTCGTGCGCCCCGAGCCTTCAGTCCAGAGCGAGAACGCGGCTGGCCCAGTGGATTGCGCCGACGCCTGGCGGGCGTGTCGGAAGTGGAGCGGACGAGCATCTTGTTGGAGCTCGTGTCGCATCACACGGCCGCCGTCGTGGGTCACGGTGCTTCCCACACGATCGATGCCCAAGCGCAATGGCGCCAATTGGGCATTTATCAAAAATTTGCAAACGAACTGCGCGACCGACTGTCAGAGGCCATGGGCCTGCGGCTCCCGGCCACGTCGTTCTTCGACTACCCGACGCCGGCCTCCCTGGTGGAGTACCTCGAGGCCGAACTCCTCGGAAAGCGCGCGGCCGCCGATGTCGTGGCACCCGAGCGCTCGGCTCTGGACGACGATCAGATCGCAATCGTCGGCATGGGCTGCCGCTATCCTGGCGGCGTTCGCTCGCCCGAGGATCTCTGGAAGCTCGTCATCGAAGAGCGCGACGCCATCTCCGAGCTCCCGGAAAATCGCGGCTGGGACATCGAGGGCATTTATGACCCCGAGCCCGGACGTCTCGGAAAGACGTATACCCGCGAGGGTGGATTTCTTCACGATGTCGATCAATTCGATCCGGCGTTTTTCGGGATCAGCCCCCGCGAGGCCACCGCGCTCGATCCGCAGCAGCGCGTGCTGCTCGACACCTCGTGGGAGGCGATCGAGCGAGCCGGGATTGATCCGGCGTCACTGCGTGGCACGCGCGCCGGTGTATTCGTCGGCATCGCCTATCAAGATTACGGGCCGAACTGGCACGAGCCGCCGAAGGACTTCAACGGCCACCTGTTGCTCGGCAGCCTGACGAGCGCGGCCTCGGGCCGCATCGCCTACACACTGGGTCTCGAGGGACCGGCGCTCACCGTCGACACGGCATGCTCGTCATCGTTGGTTGCCCTCCACTTGGCGTGCCACGCGCTTCGTCGTGGTGAGTGCTCACTGGCGCTCACGGGTGGTGCGACGGTCATGGCCACGCCGGGCGTGTTTCTGGAGTTCAGCGCAAAGCGAGGCCTCTCCAAGAGTGGACGATGCAAATCGTTCTCCGCCGACGCCGACGGCACGGGTTGGGGCGAGGGCGCGGGCATGCTCCTGCTCGAGCGCCTGTCCGATGCGCGCCGCAATGGGCACCGCGTACTCGCCATCGTGCGGGCCACGGCGCTCAACCAGGACGGAGCGAGCAATGGTCTCACGGCGCCGAACGGTCCCGCGCAGAAGCGCGTGATCCGTCAGGCGCTGGCCAATGCGGGATTGACGTCCGCCGAAGTCGACGCCGTGGACGCCCATGGCACGGGAACCGCCTTGGGGGATCCCATCGAGGCGCAAGCGCTGCTGGCCACGTACGGACAAGAGCGTCCTGCGGACAAGCCGCTGATGCTGGGCTCGTTCAAATCGAACATCGGCCACACGCAGGCCGCGGCGGCCGTGGGCAGCGTCATCAAGATGGTCATGGCGATGGAGCACGGTGTGCTTCCGAAGACGCTGAACGTCGCCGCGCCGTCGCCGCACATCGATTGGTCGGCGGGCGCCGTGTCCTTGCTCACCGAGGCGCGGCCTTGGCACCGTGAAGGGCATCCGCGTCGGTGCGGCATCTCGGCGTTTGGCGTGAGCGGCACCAACGGTCACGTCATCCTGGAAGAAGCACCGAGCGCACACGTTCGCACCCCCGCACTGAACGACGAGGGCGACGAGATCACCGCCGAGCACGAGATCGAGACCATACCGCCGGCTTCGGGTGTGGCGGATTGCGAGCCGTGGGCGATGCCGATGCTCCCCTGCATCGTCTCGGGCAAGAGCGCACCGGCGCTGCGTGCGCAGGCCGAGAAGCTCCGCGGCGCATGGGATGCGCACCCCGAGTGGGACGTCACCGACGTGGGCTACTCGCTCACCGGGCGCTCGCACTTCAAGCACCGCGCGGTACTCTTTGCCGCCGATCGCGAGTCGGCACTGCGCGGCCTCGAGGTGCTGTCCAATGAAGGCACGGCCGCGAACCTCGTTCACGGCGCGGCGCAGCCGGGCGGCAAGCTCGCGTTCCTCTTCACCGGTCAGGGCAGCCAGCGCCTGGGCATGGGCCGCGCCCTCTACGACGTGTTCCCGCCCTTCGCGATCGCCTTCGATGCGGCGTGCTACCAACTGAGCGAGCACCTGGGTCGCTCGCTGCGCGACATCATCTTCGCCGACGAGGGCTCGGAAGAGGCCGCGCTGCTCGACCAGACGATGTACACGCAGACCGCGCTCTTCGCGGTGGAAGTGGGACTGTTCCGCTTGATGGAAGCCTGGGGCATCACGCCGGACTTCCTCATCGGGCACTCGATCGGCGAGCTGACCGCGGCCCACGTCGCGGGCGTGCTCTCGCTGGAGGATGCGTGCGCCCTGGTCGCGGCGCGTGGTCGGCTGATGCAAGCATGCCGCCCCGGCGGTGCCATGGTCGCCATCCAGGGCAACGAGGACGAGGTCGCGGCCTCGCTCGCAGGGCTCGAGGGCAAGGTCGACATCGCGACCGTCAACGGCCCTCTCTCCACGGTCATCGCCGGCGACGAAGAAGCCGCCATGCTGATTGCGGAGAAGTGGCAGGCGCAAGGCCGCAAAGTGAAGCGCCTTCGCGTGAGCCACGCGTTCCACTCCCCGCACATGGAGGAGATGCTCGACGAGTTCCGCCGCGTCGCGGAAGCCGCCACCTTCGCACCGCCTTCGATCCCCATCGTCTCCAACGTCACCGGGGAACTCGGTACCGCGATGGAGCTCGGCTCGGCCGACTACTGGGTGCGGCACGTTCGCCATGCCGTGCGCTTCTTCGACGGCATGCGCAGCCTTCAGACGAAGGGCGTCACCACGTTCTTCGAGCTCGGACCCGACGCCGTCCTCACCGCGATGGGCCAGGGTTGCCTCACCGAGGAGCACGCCGAGCGCGCCATGTTCGTTTCGGCGCTTCGGGCGCGACGCTCGGAGGTGGACACGCTCACCAACGCCGTCGCCCAGCTTTACGTGCGCGGGGTCGATGTCAATTGGCGGGCCGCGTTCACCGGGCGCGACGCCCGTCGGGTCGACCTGCCGACCTACGCCTTCCAGCAGCAGCGCTACTGGCTCGACGCTCCGAACTTGGGCGCCGACGGCCCGCGTTCGCAAACCGCGTCGGCCGACGGATGGCGCTACCGCGTGGCCTGGAAGCAAACGGCCGACGCAATCCGCACGCTCGCCGGCACCTGGCTGGTGTTCGCACCGCAGATGCACGAGCAGGGAGACTTCGGGCTTCTCGCCTGGCTGACCTCCGGCCTCGCGGGACGCGGCGGGCGCGTTCGCCTCATCGCCCTCGAGGGAGAGGTCGACCGCGCGCGACTCGAGGCGGAGCTCGAAAAGGTGCTCACGTCCGACATCACCGTGGGCGGCGTCCTCTCGCTCTTCGGCCTCGATGAGTCGCCGCACGCCCAACACGGGGCCATCTCGCGTGGCGTCGCGCACACCGCGGCCCTGGCGCAAGTCTGGGCGGCGAAGGGCGTGGACGCTCCGCTCTGGTGCCTCACGCAAGGCGCCGTGGCGGTGGGTGAGACGGATTCGGTGCGCAGCCCGGGCCAGGCGATGATCTGGGGCATGGGCCGCGCGCTCGGCCTCGAACAACCGAAGCGCTGGGGCGGTTTGATCGACCTTCCCGCCCTGCTCGACGAGCGCGCACTGCGCGATCTCTGCGGCGCGCTGTCCAGCCGCGACGGCGAGGATCAATGCGCCGTGCGCAGCGGCGGCGTCTTCGTTCGCCGCCTCCTCCCCGCGGAGGGCACGAGCGCGGGCCTGCGGCCGTGGAAGCCGCGTGGCACGACGCTCATCACGGGCGGCACCGGCGCCATCGGCGCGCATGCCGCGCGGTGGTTGGCCAAGAACGGCGCCGAGCACCTGCTCCTCGTGAGCCGCCGTGGCGTGGAAGCGCCGGGCGCGGCGGAGCTGATGGCGGAACTCGCGGCACTCGGTACGCGGGTCACCATCGCCGCGTGCGACGTCGCCGATCGAAACAGCGTGGCGAGCCTCCTCGCATCGCTGGAAAACGAGCCGCAGCTCACCGCGGTGGTGCACGCCGCAGGCGTCGCCGGCCGCTTCGCGCACCTCGACGAGGTCCCGCTCGACGAGTTTGCCAGCGTCGTCTCGGGCAAAGTGGCCGGTGCGATTCACCTGGATGCACTGCTCGGCGATCGCCCGCTCGACGCCTTCGTGATGATGTCCTCCATCGCGGGCATCTGGGGAAGCGGCGGGCAGACGGCCTACAGCGCGGGCAACGCGTTCCTCGACGCGCTCGCAGAGAATCGCCGTTCACGCGGCCTCGCCGGCTCCACAGTCGCGTGGGGTCCCTGGGCCGAAGAAGGCATGGCGGCCGACGCCTCCATCAAAGAGCACCTCGAGCGCTGCGGTCTCGTGCCGATGGGCGCCAAGCCCGCCACCGAAGCGCTGTGGCAGGCGGTCGCGCGGGGCGAGGCGACGACCACCGTCGTCAACGTCGATTGGGACCGGTTCGTGCCGACCTTCAGCGCCGGCCGCAAGAGCCGCCTGTTCGACGACATGCCCGGATCGCAGCCCACCGAAACGGCGGCGGCATCGGAGCAAGCTTCCGCAAGCTGGCAGCAGCGCATCCGCACCTTGCCTTCCGATGCCGAGCGAGACAGTGCCATCCTCGAACTGGTGCGCACGCACGCTGCCGCCATCCTCGGCTACGGCTCGCCCGGTGACGTGGATCCCGACGCGCGCTTCCTCGACCTCGGGTTCGACTCGCTCGCATCGGTCGATCTCCGCAAGCGCCTCGCGAATGCCTCGGGCCTGCGCCTGCCGGCCACCGTCGTCTTCGATCATCCGACGGCGACCAGCCTCACCGCGTGTCTCAAGAACGAACTCGCGCAGCAAAGCGATGGGCCCGCGCCCGAGAGCGTGGGACCGTCCTCTATGCCCATGTCGCAGCGGTCTCCTTCGTCGCAGCGCGATCCCGGCATGGGCGCGATTCGCTTCCTCTACCGCGACGCGGCCGACCGCGGAATGCTCGACGAGGGCTTCGACCTGCTCAAGGCCGCGGCCAAGCTCCGCCCGGTCTTCCGCGAGCCTTCGCAGCTCGGCAAGATCCTCGACCCAATCCAGCTCGCCGAGGGCCCGGCGAAGCCGACCCTGGTCTGCTTCCCGCCCTTCGTCGCACCGAGCGGCCCGCACAACTACGCGCGACTGGCGCTCCACTTCGAGGGCCTGCTCGACGTGCGTGCCTTCTCCCTGCCCGGCTTCGGTGATGGCGATCCCCTCCCCGGTTCCAGCGACTTGATCATCGACATGCTGGCCGAATCCATCGCGCGCAACCTCGGCGACCGGCCGGTGGCGCTCGTGGGTTACTCCTCCGGCGGGTGGTTCGCGCACGGCGTCGCCGAGCGCCTCGAGCAAATGGGCGTCAACCCGCGCGCCGTCGTCCTCCTCGACTCGCTGTCCCTCAAGGGCGAGCGCTGGGGCAAGGTTCGCGCGCCGCTGCGCAACATGGCCATCAACGAGCGCGCCTTCGGGTTGGTCACCGACGATCAACTCACCGGCATGGCCGCGTACATGGTCGTCTTCGACGGATGGAAGCCCAATCCCATCAAGACCCCCATTGTGGTCGTCCGCGCACGTGAGTGCATTCCCGAGTGGGAGGGCGATCGCCTCACCGACGACTTCTGGCGCGGATCTTGGGACATGCCCCACGAGATCCTGGAAGTACCCGGTGACCACTTCACGATCGTGAACGAAAACGCCAATACGACGGCCCTCGCCATCCACGAGTGGTTCTCGAAAGAGTAAAAATAGTTATTATGACGGGATGAAAATTGCCATCATCACGGTAGGCTCCCTCGGTGATACGGCACCGTTCATCGGACTGGGCGCTAGGCTCCGCGCGGCAGGCCACGACGTGGCCGTTGCCGCGCAGGCGTCCTTCGAAGGGCCGATTCGTGATGCTGGCTTGGAGTTCCGCAAAATGCCCGGAGACATCCGGGCCGATCTCGCCTCGGAAATGGGGCAGAAGCTGCACAAAGCCAGCTCGTGGCTCAAGGCCTTTCCGGCGACGCTCTGGCTCGCCGAAAAGATCCTCTCCGAGCTGGCCGAGGGCATCGTCGCCGCCGCCGAGGGCGCGGAGTTGCTCATCATTCATCGCATCGCATTGATGCACGGCCACATGGTGGCCAATGCGATGAAGATTCCTTGTTTGGTATTGGAGCTTTTTCCCAGTGGCCTTGCACCAACTGGGGAATTCTTGCCCGCGGGATTCGGCCCCACGTCACTCGGAAATTGGGGCAATCGCGCGGTGTATCAAATGATGCGTGCAAGCGCAGGCAAATCCAAGAAGTACATTGCATCGCTCGAAGACTTCCAAACGAAGTTCGGATTGCCGCGCATCGCCCCCGCGGCTCTCTACGAGAGCATGGATAGCGAACGTTGGCCGATCTTCCATGCGTTCAGTCCATCGGTGGTGCCCCGCCCCGCGGACTGGCGCGAAGGATTGGAGATCATTGGCTACTTCTGGCCGGTGCGCCCACGGCAATGGGAACCTCCGGCGCAGATCGTCGATTTTCTCGATGCAGGCCCGCCGCCGGTGTTCATCGGATTTGGGAGCTTGGTCCCGGACGAGGCGGGACGGCTTTCCGAATTGGTCACCAAGGCGGTGCGCCAGGCCAAGGTGCGCGCAATCGTGCAGGCGGGATGGGGCAATCTGGAGGCCGTCACCGGCGACGACATCCTGACCATCGGGAGCGTGCCGCACGATTGGCTCTTTCCCAAGATGGCCGCGGTGGTGCACGCAGCCGGAGCCGGCGTCACGGCGGCGGGGCTCCGCGCGGGCGTTCCCGCCATCCCGATCCCGGCGATGAACGATCAGCCTTTCTGGGCCGATCGCCTGGCGAAGCTCGGGGTCGCGCCGGGGTGGATCCGCTTTCAAAAGCTGACCGCCGAGCGCCTGGCGTTCTTCATCGGGCAAGCCGTCACTCAGCCCTCGCACCGCCGTGCAGCCCTCTCCTTGTCGGAACGCATCCGCACCGAGGACGGCGCCGGCCGCATCGTGCAAGCGGTCAGCGCCATCGACGATGGCCGCGTGACGGCCGCTTAGCCCAGGGGAATGACCGAGCGGAGCTTCCCGCCGGGCGACAACTCCGGCGGCTCGGTGCCGCGCTCGACGACGACGTGATCGAGCTCGTGCTCCTTGAGCATGAGCGAGAGCTTCTCGTGCACTTCGCGCCAAACGGCGTCGGGATCGTTGCCAGGGCGCAGTTGCAGGCGCACCCGCAGGATGCTCGGCGCCGTTTGGATGATTTGAAAAAGCTCGACCCCCGGCGCCAATTCGACTTGTAAACTCAGAGGAAACGACGAAAGCGTGACTTCGCGCCCCGCCGCCGTATGGAAGTTCATCAAAATAGGAACGCGGCCACGCACGCGAATGGCGCTGAACGGACTGCCGCATTCGCACGGATCGGGCCGCACGAGCACGCTGTCACCCACGTCGTAGCGCATGATGGGTTGTTCGCGCCGATACAGCACGGAAACCAGCACGGTGTGCGACTTTTCGCCCGGCGGTGTAGGTTGATAATCGGCATTCACGGGCTCGAAGACCATCCAATCGTCGTGCGTGTGGTACCAGCCGTGCGGGCACTTCACCATCAGCGCAGGAAATTCGTTGGCGCCATACAAATCGAGAATCTTGGTTCCGAAGGCCTTGCGAATGCGCTCGTACTCGGCGTCCGTCAAACCTTCGCCGCCGAGGCGTAAGAGCGCTGGCTTGATGCGCAGCCGGCCCGCTTCTTGTTCGGTGGCCAGGAGCGCGCCGATGGTGGGATAACACTCGATGTAGGCCGGATTGAACGCATTGAGCTGCTCGACGAGCTGGGGCATCGGCGTGGTCACGGCGAAGATGCGCTTGTCGGTACCCCGGCTGGCGACGCGTTGTTGAACGGCAACGACATGGCTGGCGAAATGCCCGCCCGTGGGCACGAGCATCGCCGTGCGCCAGCGCCCTGCGAGAAGCTTCAGCACCGTCCACGGCGTGAGCACGTTGGACATGCCGCGCGTCGCCACGGTGAACGCCGTTCTCCGCGTATCTTCCGACATGACGAAAAACGCGCGCCGCCCGGTGGTGCCCGAGCTGGTAGTAACCGTGTACTTACCGAGAAGGAGCTCGCCCACGAGGGAGGGATCGTCGGCGTGTGCGCGAACGCGCTCGAGAGTGAGCTCCGGATCGGTGACCCACTCGTCGAAGCGGTCCATGAGCTTTTGCTTCGTGGTGATCGGCAAAAGTGTCACATCGTCGACCGTGTCGGGAAGATGTCGATAGAGCTCACCGTAGTAACGCGAATGGGCTCGCACGTAGGCAATTTGCTCTGCGAGCCGTGCGCGCTGGCGCTGCACGATTCCTGGTTTGCCTTCCTTCTGCGCCTTGCGGGCATCCCGGAAAACCGAGAGTGCGGTATCGCTCATGGTCTCCTCATTCGAGGTTATCGAGAGAGTCGTCTCGCCCTATAGTTGAACACGCGAGGACGAATGAACACTTACCATTCCTGTATCCCCAATAGTCGACGTTTTTCACGATTCGAAGGTTGCTCGTCGTTGCTCATCACGATGAGTTTGTTCATCGGCGGTTGCTCGGCAGCATCCGCGCCCGATGCACGGGAGGGAGAGAATGGGGCACCGCCCGCCAGCGTGAGCAGCGCGCTCGAGGGGGCAGGAGCACCGGGGACCATCGTGCAGCTCGACTCTGGCCCCATCCTGGGTGCGGTGAAGGAAGGCTACCGCACGTTTCTGGGCGTTCCGTACGCCGCACCGCCGGTGGGCGCGCTCCGATGGCGATCCCCGCAGGCGGTCACGCCGTGGTCCGAGGTGCGCGAAGCCCTGAAATTCGGAAACTCCTGTGCACAAGACGGGAGCCTCACCCACACGCCGCCCTCCGGCAGCGAAGATTGCTTGTACCTGAATGTAACGACGCCCTGGCAAGCCGCCTCCGCGACGGAGGCCGCGCCGCCCAAGCCCGTCCTCGTGTTCTTGCACGGCGGCGCATTCCTGCGCGGGAGCGGGAGCGTCTACGAGACCTCGCCCCTCGCCATCCGCGGCGATGCGGTGGTCATCACCATCAATTTCCGACTCGGCGTCTTCGGCCACTTGGCCCACCCCAACTTGCAGGAGGGCGGCAACTTCGGCCTCGAGGACCAACTTGCGGCCCTGCGCTGGGTACGGCGCAACGCGCGTGCCTTCGGCGGTGATCCGGGCAACGTCACCTTGATGGGCCAGTCGTCCGGCGCCCATGCGGTGGCCGCCCTGCTCAGCGCGCCGTCGGCCGTTGGTCTGGTCCATCGCGCGATCCTGGAGAGCGGCACCGGCACGTGGGATTGGCCCAACGCGGGACTCTTTCCCGATCGCACCGCCGGCACCATCTTCGCCGCGCGCCCCGAGGCGGAGCGCCTTGGCACTGCCCTGGCAACGCAACGAGGCTGTACGGATCCCGCCACGGCCATCGATTGCCTGCGGGCCATCGGCGCGAACGACCTGATGGCGCCCGCCCCCGGCTGGCGCTACGCGCAGCCCGTCCACGGGACGCGCTTTTTGCCGCTCCACCCGGCCGAGGCCATGAAGAAAGGCCTCGTGCACCACGTTCCGGTGCTGTCGGGCACGAACCTCGACGAGGGCCGCGGCTTTAGCGCCTTCTTCTTCGAAGGCACCCAAATGAGCGCCGAGCGATACCACGAGCGGGTCACGCTCTCGTACGGCGAGGACGCCCCGGCCGTGGAGGCAAAGTACCCCGCCAGCGCCTACCCCACCCCGGCCATGGCCTGGGCCCAGCTCATGACGGACCGAATCATCGTATGCCCCTCCGTTCGAGCCCACCGCTGGCTCGGCGCCGCCACCAGGACGTATGCCTACGAGTTCTCGGATCGCACTGCACCGCTGGTGCTGCCGCTTCCGCCAGACGTCCAGCGCGGCGCGCTCCATTCGTCGGAGGTGCCGTATTTGATGAATCTCCTCGGATTCAATCCGAACTTCACGCCGGACCAAAAAGCATTATCCGATCAGATGATTGGATATTGGACGCGCTTCGCCAAAACCGGTAATCCGAATGGCGGGGGCGCTCCCGAGTGGGAGCCGGTTTGCACTTCGGACGACGAGCCCAACACGCAAGGGCTCGATACCGGCGCCGGCGGGATTCACCCGGTCGACATCGGCACCGAGCACCAGTGCGAGTTCTGGTCCGACCTCGCCGGCGAGTGATGCCTTAGAGCGTCCGCGCGCTCGACGGCGTTCGCAAGACGCCCGTCGGGCGCGAGGCCTCGGGGGCAATGCTCTCGATGGGCATGCCGCCGAGAAACGACTCCACCGCCGCGGAGAGCGCGCTCTCACGGTTGCGGCCCCCGAATCCAATGGCCCCACCGAACACGCCGTCGGCCGAAAGGAGCACGATGGGACTCCCGGCGCTGCGGACCTCGCCGGGGCGCGTGCGCGGCTCTCCACGGCGCACGGGTGCGGCCGTGCGGGGCGCGAGGACGCCCCACGTCGGAAGATCGAGCCCCACGGTGCTGACCGCGTAGGTCGCAATGGCAATGCGCCCGCGCGCATCGGCGGCGGCCACGACGTGCGTCTCCGTGGAATCGCGATCGACGGATTCGTTGAGCGGCGCGTCGTACCAGGGCACACGGGCGACGGCCCGCGCCGTGCGCTGCTCGACGTGGCACTCGCTCTCCGACGGCCCGACGGTGGCGAAATCTTCCTTGGTCAAAAGGCCACCGCCAATGCGGCCCGCGGCCATGACGAAGTCGTCCGCGAAGTCCCCCTCACCGAGCGCCAACGCCCCGCGGCGCGCCACGCGGGAAAGAAGCTCGTGGCGCCCGTCCGATTCATCTTTGGCGAGAGCCACCGCCGGCGCCACGACGCGTGAGAACGAGAGCTCCCCCGCGAGCGCATGCACCGCCGCGAGGGCCGCAGGCAGCACCGGCACGCCAACGTACGCGGCCTCCGGAATGGTGTCCCTCGGCAAGAAGCCGCGCGGCCGCGGAGCCCCCGCGCCGGGCTGGCGCGTGCGCCCGTCGAAGGCGCGAAGCCCCGCACCGCCGCCGCCCACGAGGAGCTGCACGGGCCCGAGCAAGGTGCTCGGCGAAAGCGCCGCCCCGGCGAACACGGCCGCGACGGCGAGGTCGATCGCGTTTCCACGCGGCGCGAGCGACAGAACAGCATCGACGATTTTCGGCTGCGAAGCCGCGAGAGCGTAGTGCACGGAACTACTCCTGCTCGTCGTCGCGGACCTTCATCGTGGCCACGCGCGGCCGCACCACACGTCCACCACCGCCCCGCTCCGCCCCATCGCCGCGGGCCGCAAGCCGCCGCAGCGTCTTGCATTCCGTGAGGGCGGAGGAGGTCTCGAGGACCACGTAGGCATCGCGGCGCGGTCCGATGGCCGATATCACGCGCGAGAGCGCGCTTTCGCCGTACGAATGCGTCTCACCGAGCGCACGCAGCCGAATATAGGCCGCCGGCCCCGGGGGCACGGTCTCGCGCACCGGATCGACCGAGAGCACGACGCCCCATTTCTTGGCAGAGGCAGCCGCCTGCTCGTGCTCCCACACGCCACGCGGCTCCCACACGATGGTGGTCACGTCGCGCGGAAGCCTCTCGAGCAGCCGCGCCATGCGCTCACGCCACACCGAGCTCGGTGTGACCTCGACGGGCGTGGACAAGAGAAAACAGCGCGCCTGCAACGCCGTGATGGTCTCGACGGCCATCTCGAGCTCGCGCGCGAGCTCCGGCGAATCCTTGACGGCCGCCAGGCTTTTCCCGGCGACGACACAAAACTCGAAATGCGGAGGCACAGCCTTCCGCCAGCGCCGAAGCGCCGTGGGCGAAGGTGAATGGGCGTCGGCTTGCACCTCGAGAAGATCGAAGCGCTTCGCGTACGCCTCGATGCTTCCACGAAGCCCTTTGGCGCCGATGTGATAACGCGTGCTCATGGAGGGGGGCGCATACCAGCACCAAGCTGGCTTGCGGGCAAGGGTCGCGGGTTTTTCTCGGGAAATAGGCTCGGAGGAGCGTTCTCGACGGTGGGAACAAGTTGCCGTGATGGTGCAATTTTCGATACACGACGGATGAAAAACGCGCTAAATGCCGCGGGTTTCGACACTTCGCGCGCAACTCGAAGGCCCCTGCGGCCGACATCGTCAGTGGGCCGAATTCGTGAAGAGAAGAAAGCGACCAGGTGTCATGCCGGCAAACGAATCGATAGGACGGGCCGTCGTGCCCGCTGTTCTCGGAGTTCCATGTTGATCCACGTCCGCTCGTTTTCTTGGTCGCTGGCAGTCCTCACCGGCATGGCTACGGGCGCGTTCTGGGCATGCAGTTCGAGCGATGGCGCCCCCATCCCGCCACCTGGCATCCTCGAACCTCCCGACGCCTCTCCGCAAGACGCGGGCCCCGATGCGCGTGTCGAACCGAAAAAGCTGACGGTCGTCGCGCTGACGCCGGCCAACGGTGACACCAATGTATCGGTGCAAGATCCCATTCAGGTTACGTTTTCCGAGCCAGTCAAGATCGGACCGTCATCCATTACCCTCGAAACGCCGGACGGCACGCTCATCTCGACGAGGGTCGAGCTCTCGGCCAATGAGCGCACGATCACCGTTTCACCCGTAACTCCACAAAACGTTCCCTCGGAGCTGACCGCTCACTTCGGCGACATCTCGACACTCGATGGAGAGCCCCTGCCCTCGAAGCCGGCGTGGAGCTGGAAACTGCCGGCCTGGGTGCGCGTGGGATCCGACCTGCTAGAGCGATTCAACCTAGGCGACGCTTCGCTGGTCACCGGGCCAGGACGGCGAATCGCTCTCGCGGCGCATGAGCACGATGACTACGAGAAGCCAAGGTGGAGCGTCTCCACACTCGACACGCTGCATGGCACCTGGACGCAATTGGGCGGGCCTCTTCCGCTCATAACCTGGGACCCGCACATGTTGCTCGATCGGAACGGCGACCTCGTCGTGTCCTCGGACAACACTTGGGACAAGGTCGTTCAACGATGGTCAGGAACGGGATGGGACAAGCTCGGCGAACCGATTGCCAATGTCCGAGACGCGAGCGACTCCCCTCTGGCCATCGGCGCACAGGGAAAACTCCTGCTGGCATGCTCGGAGAAAATCCCAGGGGGGACGACCACGTACAATTTGATCGTCCGCGCTTTCGACGGCAAAGGTAGCTGGTCGCCCATCGGCGGACCGGTGAACGACTCGCCGATGGCCGACCCGCTCAATCCTCACATGGCCGTGGATCCGACGGGAGTCCCGTACGTCGCATATACCGATCCGTCGGTGCACGTTCGAAAATGGACAGGGTCCGCTTGGACGCCCGTAGGTTCCAATCTCCCGACGACCGGAGGGGATCTGCAGTGGTTGCGAATCGCGTTCGATGATGGCGGGCGATTGTTCGGCATTGGCATGTTTTGGGATGGAACCACCCGCGTCATCCGGTTCGACGGTTCGGATTGGGTCCTCGTCGGCGAGGCGCTGAGTACTCAGCGGGCCAATGCACCATCGTTGGTCGCAGGCCACGACGGACACGTTTTTGCAGCCGTCTACGACGATTGGTCCAACCAGGGTTTCCGAGTGGCGGACATTACGCAGGCCGGATGGAAGCTCGAATCGCCCATCGAGCATCAAGTAAGCGCGCTCGCCGTGGATCGGGACAACGTTCCCATCGTGGTCGCGCCTCGGTTCGGTGTACTGCGCCTCAATCGATGAACATCATCCCTTGGCCGAGTGTCCTCCCGTGAACCGAATTTCCAGAAAAGGATCGGGCGTCATGCCGCCAAACGAATCGATGGACAGGTCCTTGGTGCCCACCGTCTCACGCCACCGAGTCCGCGCGTGCGTCCTCGGTGCACTCGCCGTGTCGTTGGGACTGGGTGTCGTCGCCGCGTGCGGGAGCGACTCGGACGAAGGGACCGCGGTCACAGTGAATGACGCGGGGCCTGATCGAGCCCCAATTCTCGCCCCACCGCCTGCACATGTCCCAATAGCCATTGCCGCCGGCGGCAGTCAGGCATGCGCGATGATGGGCGATGGCCGCCTATTCTGCTGGGGGTCCAATGGTTTTGGGCAACTGGGCAATCCTCGGAGCACGCCACTGGAAGACGGCGGTCGCGACTTCGATGGACGCCCGATCCCCTACCCGTCCTTGGCTTCCGTGAGCCATGTGAGTCAACTCTCCACGATGGGTGCGCGCATCGACGAAGGCTACGAAGTGCGAGCGACATGTGCGATCTTGCCGGACGCGCAGGCGCAGTGTTGGGGGAGTAACCAATTCGATGGCCTCGGCCGAGGGAAGGCGGACAGCTTCCCGCACCCGGAGGCTTTGCCGGTCCGGGATCTCGGCCCCGTGGAGCAGATCGTCACGAGCGGTGGAGCCTCGTGCGCCGTCACCGGCGGACGCGCTCAATGCTGGGGATACAACGGCCGCTGGAACGACGCAGGTGAGTCCGGATACGGAATAGCCAAGGACAGGAATGTCCCAGGCATCCTCGGCACCGTTCGGCAGATCGCGTTAGGAGACCATCATGGCTGCATACTCACCACGTACGGTGGAGTCGATTGCTGGGGGATCTACAAGGATCAACAAGGGATAGAGCGCGTCCCTTTTGCAAACAATGCCCGAGTCCAGGCTATCGCGGCAGGACGTCAGACGACGTGCGCACTCATGACGGCAGGGGGAGTTCAATGCTTCGGTTCGAATGGATTCGATAGCCTTCTCGGCAGAGGCCCCGCAAACGGCCCGATTGAACAGCTCACGCCCGCCCCCGTTCTCATTCCAACCGACAAAGCAGCGGCGCTCCAAGTCGTCGTGAGTAAGGATCATGCGTGTGCCCTTCTGAACGACGGCACCGTTTGGTGCTGGGGAGATAACTATTCGGGCACCCTCGGCGCGGGACAGAGCAATGGAGTCTCGGTGGAGCCCAAGGAATCCGCAATGCCGTTGCAGGTCAAAGACTTGCCGGGCACGCCGACGAGCATTGCATCGGGCACTGGGTTTACGTGCGCTCTATTGTCAGACGGCAAGGTGCTCTGCTGGGGCGATAACAGTTGGGGAACTCTCGGACAGGGCACATTCGACGATGTCCCGCACCTCACGCCGGTAAGTGTGCCCCTTTGATCGCAGCTAAGCGCTCCCCTTCGTTCTCCTGGCTTCTGGCCGTCCTCACGTGCATGGCCACGGGCGCGTTCTGGGCGTGTAGTTCGAGCGATGGGTCTCCAGTCTCGACGGGCGGCGTACTCGGGCCTGCCGACGCATCCCCGCAAGAGCCTTCCGACGCATCTCCACCGGATGCGGGCAGCGATACAAGCGTGGAGCCGCAAGAACTGACCGTCGTCTCGCTGGCACCGACCAGTGGCGATACCAATGTATTCGTCGAAGACCCCATTCAGGTGACGTTTTCAGAGCCCGTCCAGATTGGTGCGTCCGCCGTTACGCTCACGACTCCAGACGGAACGACGATTCCAACGACCATCAAGCGCTCGGCCGATGAGCGAACGCTCACCCTTTCGCCGGTGGCTCCGCAGAAAGCGCCCGCGGAGGTGGTCGCTCACTTCAACGCCGTTTCGACACTCGATGGAAGGCCTTTGACCTCGGCCCCGAATTGGAGTTGGAAGCTACCGCCGTGGCTACGCGTGAGTCCCGACCCCAGGAAGTCGGATTTCTCCGTACACGATGGTTCGATGGTTATTGGACCCGGACGGGAAACCATTCTCGCGTCAGGGGGGGAGTCGACCCCGGGTGGGAACTGGACGGGGAGCGTCTACTCGTTCGGCACGCCGCATGGACCGTGGACGCGGTTGGGTGGCCGTCCGCTCTCCAAGGTAATGTGGAGTCCTCGTGTGGTCCTCGACCCGAGCGGCAACATCGTGGTGGCCTCGTTGTATGACAAGCAAATCTTCGTTCAACGATGGTCGGGAACGGGATGGAACTTCCTCGGCGAGCCCATTCCCGACGCCAACGATATCGTCCGTACCCTCATGGCGATCGATGCCAGAGGCAAACTCTTCGTAGGCGCATCGCAGACGGTCCATGGGGAACCCGACACCTACAACTTGGTCGTCCGGTCGTTCGATGGGAATGGCACCTGGTCGTCCGTAGGCGGGACGGTGAACGACGTACGAACGAGCCAAACGTTCGATCCGTATCTTGCGCTGGATCCTGCAGGAGTCCCGTACGTCGCGTACACCGATCCCTGGGCGAATGTTCGAAAATGGACGGGAGCGGCGTGGGTGCCCGTGGGCTCCAATCTAGCTCCGACGGGAGGGTACGCACGGTGGCTGGCCATTGCTTTCGACGACGGAGGAAGACTGTTCGCCCTCGGCGGTTTCTCCGATGAGACGACCCGCGTCATCATGTTCAACGGCTCCAACTGGGTCCCAGTCGGCGAGGCGCTCGGCGGGACGGTAGCTGCATCGTTGGTCGCAGGCCGCGACGGACACCTTTTCGGGGCTATCTACGAGGGTAACTTCGGCGACTCCTTCAGAGTTGTGGACATTACGCAGGCTGGATGGACCAAGATCGACTGGCCCATTCCGGGCGTTGCGGGTGCGCTCGCCGTGGGTCCCGACAACATTCCCGTGGTGGCCTCGTCCAGGGCGGGCGTGCTTCGCCTCCATCGGTGAACGGGCCACCGCATCATGACAGCGAACGGATCGGTAGAAGGAGCATTGGTGAAAGCATTATTACTCAATCGCGGACGTGCCTGGACCTTGGGGGCTCTCAGCGTGTCTTTCGGGGTGGGCGTTGTTGCCGCATGCGGAAGCAATTCGGATGACAGCGGCATCGTCACCGTGAATGACGCGGGGGCGGATCGGGAGCCGATCATCAAGCCGCCCCCGCCACACGTACCGGTCAGCATTGCGGCGGGCGGCAGCCAGGCGTGCGCCATCATGGACGACGGTCGCCTATTTTGCTGGGGCGCCAATACGTATGGGCAACTCGGTAATCCTCAGATCACGGCCCTTCCCGACGGCGGTTCCGCTTTCGACAAACGGCCCGTTCCCTTCCCTCAACTGGCATCTGTCGGCAATGTCCGCCAAGTCGCACCAGGCGGCCCCGAAAACGAGGACGGCGTCAAGGTTGCGAACACCTGCGCAATCCTCGCGGACGCCCAAGCCCAGTGCTGGGGAGAGAACAAGCATGAAGGACTCGGCCGTCGCAAGACTACCACCTTTGACGATTACAACCCGCATCCCGATTCGTTGCCCGTGATGGGCCTTGGCCCCGCACAACAGATCATCACGAATGGTACGACGGCTTGCGCACTGAGCGATGGTCACGTGTGGTGCTGGGGACAAGGCCAGTATTGGGCGGATGGTGGTGGCGGCGGCCCGCGACCATCGCGGCTCGACGGAGAGGACTTCCCCAAAACGAAACACATGGCAATCGGGTTGATGCACGGCGTGGAAGTTGACGAGAGCGGATACGTTTCCGGCTGGGGAAACAGCGGTTATGGTCAACTTGGACCAAACGGCGCCCGTTCGGTCATTCACGAGCTCTACGGCGCCGTCGAAGTCGCTGCAGGCGGATTCACAACCTGTGCGCGAATGCGCACGGGAGAGGTCCGCTGCCTTGGCCGCAACGCATTCGGACTCCTTGGACGTGGTCCCAGCGACGACACCAACTCGAAAGAAGCCGCCGCCGTCCTTCTTCCAACGGACAAGACGGCGGCGACGCAAATCGTCATGTCCATCAATCACGCGTGCGCACTGCTCGTGGACGGCAGCGTATGGTGCTGGGGAAAGAATTTCTGGGGTGGATTGGGCTCCGGCCAGAGCAACGGGGCAACCGTCGATCCTCCGCAATCGGGTACACCGCTCAGAGTGGAGGGATTGCCGCTTCCAGCAACGTCGATCGCCGTGGGCCTAGGATTCACATGCGCGCTGCTTTCGGATCGTACCGTGATGTGCTGGGGCCGAAATGAAGACGGCAATCTGGGACAAGGTACGCTCGACACCGCCCCTCACTTGACACCGGTAAGGGTCCCCTTGTGGTAGCAATGAGGGCACACCGTATGCGTTCCACCTCCTTTTCTTGGTCTCTCGGGATTCTTACCTGCATTACCACCGGCGCGTTCTGGTCATGCAGTGCGAGCGATGGCGCCCCTATCTCGCCGCCCGGCGTAATCGAGCCTCCCGATGCATCTCCGCAAGACACGGGCACCGATACGCTGGTGGAGCCGAAAAAACTGACCGTCGTCACGCTAAGCCCGACCAATGCCGACACCAATGTATCGGTGCAAGATCCCATTCAGGTTACGTTCTCCGAAGCAGTTCGAATTGGACCGACGGCCGTTACGCTGGCAACGTCGGATGGCACAATCATTTCAACGAAGATCGTACTCTCCGCCGATGGGCGCACGATCACCGTTTCTCCTGTCGTTGCCCAAAAAGCTCCCGCGGAGCTGATTGCTCACTTCGGCGAGGTTTCGACACTCGATGGCCGGCCTCTGTCTCCGATCCCGGACTGGAGCTGGAAGCTACCGGCGTGGCTCCGCGTAGGTTCCGACGTGAAGGAGAGATTCAATCCAACCGGTTCTACGCTTGTCGCTGGACCAGGACGGCAGATCGCTTTCGCGGCCAACGAGTGGCACACGGGCAAGAACGACTCGGGATACGTCTCAACGGTCGACACGCTGCATGGAACGTGGACGCAGTTGGGTGGCCCTCTCTCTCCGGTGACCTGGAGTCCGCACATGTTGCTCGATCCGCGCGGCAGGCTCGTGGTCGCCTCAACCCTTGCGCAACGTTTGCCCGATTACGAATACAAGATGGACGTTCTCGTTCAACGATGGTCCGGTACGGGATGGGCTCCCCTCGGCAGCCTTATTCCCGATCGCGAAGGTCCGGTGCTCGCCCTCGATGCCAACAGCAAGCCCTTTGTCGCCTGCGCCCAGAGGCTCCACGGAGAAACCGTCACGTTCAATGTGATGGTCTACTCGTTCGATGGCAAAGATACCTGGTCGCCCCTCGGTGGACCGGTGAACGACTCACCGACGGATAGGCTCAATCCCTATCTTGTTGTGGATCACACGGGCGTCCCGCACGTGACGTACACCGATCCTTTGCCACAGATTCGAAAGTGGACGGGCTCTAGGTGGGTGGAAGTGAACGCGAATCCGTGGATAAATGGCGCGTATTTACGGTGGTTGGAAATAGCTTTCGACGATAGCGGACGTTTGTTCGGCCTTGGCGGCTTCTCCGATGACACGGTCCGCGTCCTCATGTTCAACGGTTCGGACTGGGTCCCCGTGGGCGACTCGTTCGGAAACCAAATTCCTGCACATACATTGGTCGCGGGGCACGACGGGCACCTTTTCGCGATCGTCTATGAAGGCCCGTACGACGAGTCATTTCGAGTGGCAGATATTACAGCGGCTGGATGGACGAAGAGCGATTGGCCCGTCGAAGGCTTTGGAGGCCCGCTCGCAGTGGATCCAGACAACGTTCCCGTGGTGGTCTCCTCCAAGTTCGGAGTACTCCGCCCCAATCGGTAAAGTCGCACCCGTACGCGCCAAAGCCAGAAGCAAACGCACATTGTCGGTGGACCGAGTCGGAAGGGACTACACATCATGCCAGCGAACGAATTGACAGGTAAGGGGCGCTGTGAAAGCGGTATTGCGTAGTCGGGGACGCGTGTGGACCCTCGGCGTGGTAACCGTGTCTTTCGGCATCGGCCTCGTCGCAGCATGCGGGAGCAATTCGCACGAGGGCGGCACGGCCCCGTCCACGACCAACGATGCGGGCGCAGAGCGAGACCCGATCCTCAAGCCACCCGCAGCCCCCGTGCCAGTGGCCATCGCGGCAGGCGGCGACCATGCGTGCGCCGTCATGGATGACGGTCGCGTGCTTTGCTGGGGTGAGAACAAATACGGACAATTGGGAAATCCACAGACTACCGAGTTGCCGGACGGATCCATCTCTTTCGATGGGCGCCCCGTTCCCAGCCCACTTCTGGCATCGGTCACCAACGCGACGCAGCTTGCGATGGGTGATGCATTCGATGAGGATGGCCAACCTGCAAAAGCAACGTGCGCTATCTTGGCGGACGCGCAGGCTCAATGCTGGGGCCAAAATCGCTATAGGGCACTTGGACGCCCGCCCTCGTCGATTGGCGATGACTACATTCCGCACCCTGAAGCCCTGCCCGTATCGAATCTTGGACCGTCCCAACAGATCGTCACCACTGGTATGACTTCATGCGCAGTAAGCGACGGCAAGGCCTGGTGCTGGGGGCGCAGCCAGAATTGGACAGAGGGCGGCGGCGGCGCAATTCCGACGAAAGTCGACTACAGATATCCGATTAAGCAGATCGCCCTCGGTGAGCGATTTGGCGCTGCGCTAGACAATTCTGGATTCGTCCACGGCTGGGGTGATAACTCCAGCGGTCAACTTGCGTCGTCGCCGAATGCCATGTTCGAGCAGGCACTGGAGATTGTTGCAGGTAATGCGACGGCGTGCGCACGCGTGCGCTCGGGGGACGTCATGTGCATCGGAAGCAACGTAAGCGGACTACTAGGACGAGACACGTTTGATGCGCCCCAGGCAAATGTCGCGGCGCCCGTCGCACTCCCCACGAACAAGGTCGCCGCAAAACAGCTGGCGATGGGATTCGGACATGCCTGTGCGTTGCTGAACGATGGAACGGTCTGGTGTTGGGGAGCTAACTTCTATGGAACTCTGGGCGCCGGTCACAGCAACGGCACCTCAGTCGAGCCTCGATCATCGAGCCTTCCGCTCCAGGTTCAAGACCTGCCTGGTTCCGCGATCGGTATCGCCGCCGGCGCGGGATTTACATGCGCTCTTTTGTCGAATCAAACCGTCATGTGCTGGGGCAGAAACCAGTCGGGGACCCTAGGCCAAGGCACGCTCGATAGCCTTCCGCACGTCACACCGGTGAGGGTTTGGCTTTGAGCAACTATCTTTCTTCGCCGAAGTGAAACCATTGCGTCGGATGCACGCGCAGAAAGGCCGTCACGGCATCGGCGACCTTTTGCGCTGCCGCCGTGAGCTCATCGCCGGACGCGCGACGCGGAAGGAAGATGGGCGGCAAGGCCTCGAGTTGGTAGCGGCGGTATCCTAGGCGCGAGCAGAAGATGGGCACGAGGGGCGCGCCCGACACTTGCGCAAGGCGCAGGGGGCCCAACGGGATTTCGCCCGGTGCGCCAAGGAGACGAACCGGCGCGGTGCGAATCCCCGGCGGCACACGGTCGACCTGTAGGGCCACGACGCCGCCCGATTGTAGGTGACGAAGCAGCGGCAACGAGTCGAGGGGGTCCATCCCGACGTGGGCCACGAGAAGCCCCGACTTGCGGCGCGCTTCGTCCTGGAGCTCGCGGGCACGGGCGTCGCGTTCGGGCTCCATGACCATCATGACCTTCAACCCGATGCGGGAGAAGAACGGCCCCACCGTTTCCCAGCCGCCCGTGTGGATCGTCACCACCACGAGCCCCTTGTTATGGGCGGCCGCTTCCAGGACGCGCTCGCGGCCGATCAGCTCGGCTTCCGGAAGCCGCCCATTCTTGGAGCCGTTGGACAGCACCTCGGCGAGGCATCCCGCGTAGTTCGTGAACGTGCGGCCCGTTTCCACGACCTCGCGCAGCGGGGAGGCGTCGCCTCGAATGCGCCGCAGGTTGGAGACCACCTTGCGGCGCGCGCTGGGCACGAAGACGGCCCCGGCCAGCCCAAAGAAGGCGGGGCTATGTTTTACCCACCACTCGGGGCCCTGTTGGGCGCCCCAGGCTGCAATCCTTCTCCAAAATAGACCGTCGTGAGCTAGAGCTGCCAAAGGTTTGGGCATGGTGAAAATCGGCCCCTCGCTTCTACCACAGTCCACCTTGCGACAGCCCACGCTTGCGCCGTCCCCAGCGTAACGGTAAGCGCTCACCTACCGCGCAGTCGGAGATCAAGTGGCGCGGATGATCCAGGGACGAGGGATATCCATACTTGGGAGGCCAGAGCCCCACAGCAGGCGCACGCATCCCCGACCATTTGCGCAAATCGTCTCATGCACGACGACGCGTAGCTCTTGGCACGATGGGTGGAATTGACGTTCTCGCTCGCGCAGGAGGCGCCCCATCATGGAACTTCGAAAAGTGGCTTTGGCCGTGGGCTCGATGATTGTCGTCACGGCGTCTTCCGGGTGCGGCGTCGTCGGCTCGATATTCGGTAGCAGCGACGACTCGAGTGGCGGCGGCAATGGCGGGAGCGACCCTGGAGGCGGCTTTTCCGGCGACCTCGGTGGAGTCGGGGGACTCGGGGATCTCGAAGCGTGCGCCACGTCGAGTGCGCGCGGGACGCTGCAGCCCGTCAATTTGATCGTGATGTTCGACAGGTCGGGCAGCATGGGCAAGTACCAAGACAACAACGGTGTGGAGTACGACAACACCGCGCAGCGGTGGGTGCCCGTCAGTCAAGGAATGGCAGCGTTCTTCTCCGATCCTCAGTCGGCCGGGCTCAATGCGACCCTTCAGTTCTTCCCTCCGGACCGTGGAAACAAGTGTGACGCGTCGGCGTATCGCAACCCCGCGGTGCAGCGAACGCCCCTGCCGAGCAATGAATTCGGTGACGCCATTTCGAGCACCGGCCCCAGTGGCGATACACCAACGCGCGGAGCGCTCCTGGGGGCGTTCGCGATCGCGCAAAACACTCTCGCGTCGAATCCCGATGAGCGAGCGGTGGTCGTTCTCGTGACGGACGGGCAGCCGACGGCGTGTGGGCAACTGCAGGGCGTCTACGACACGGCCCGCTCGGGCTTGAACGGCAAGCCATCGATCTCGACCTACGTCGTCGGTGTGGGTCCCGACACAGGCAACCTCGACGAGATCGCGCGCAACGGCGGTACGGGCAAGGCCACCTACGTGGCGGAAAATAGTGACCCTGGGAAAACCAGCAGCGATCTGGTCGCGCAGCTTAATAAGATCCGGGGTGAGGTCATGTCATGCTCGTTCGCCATCCCCAGCCCGGGTGAAGGCAAGCAGCTCGACACCAACGCGGTGAACGTTGTGCTTACACCGACCGGTGGGAAGGCCTCCACATTGAGCTACAGCTCGGAGTGCCAAGGCGGAGCGGGATGGCACTACGACGATCCATCTGCTCCGAGATCCATCGAACTATGCGAATCGACGTGCGACAGCGTTAAGCAAGACAAAGGTGCAAAGATCGCTATTGCGTTTGGGTGCGCCACCAACGGCAAAGTTAACTAAGCAAGTACTTACCTAAGACCTGGAACGACGATCCGCGCACATGTGCGCTGATGCGGATACGTGCGCATAAATCTTCGTGTCCCACACGACGGATCGGAATGCGGCCGGCCATGGGTCCATGGAGTAGGGGTATATCTCTCTTTGCCACTATTCCTATTCTGGAGGCCTCCCATGATCCGACTTCGAACTATCACTCTCGCCGCGGTGTCGGCGTTCATCGCGACCGTAACCGCAGCTGGATGTGGGAGTAACGGCGACTCGGGCTTCCCTGACAAGGACGGCGACGGAAAGCCGGACAACGACGGCACCTCTGGCCCGGGTGGCGATGTCACCAATGGAGCCGGCGACTCGGGCATCGGTCCGGGTGCCAATCCGGGCAACGTGGGCGACGTCGCGAACTGCGCGTCGCAAACGGCTACGAGCGCGCTGGGTAAGGCGAACCTCATCACCATATTCGACAGTTCCGGCAGCATGGGGAACTATACGGACAACAATAACGTTTATCACCCGAATCAAGCACTGCGCTGGGACCCCGTCACCAAGGCAATGACGACATTCTTCACCGATCCAAAGTCGGCGGGTCTCAACGCTTCTCTGCAATATTTCCCATTGAGCGATACGTGCTCCGTTGATGGGTACGCGGCGCCCTCGGTCCCTCGAACGGCGTTACCCAATCAGCTATTTGCAACCTCACTTGACATCAAAGACCCGGATGGTGGAACCCCGACGAAACCCGCTCTGGAAGGGGCTCTCAAGTATGCAAGGCAGGTCGCAAGCGCGAACGCGAAAGAGAAGACCGTTATTTTGCTGGTGACCGACGGAGAACCTAACAGTTGCAGTAGCGACGTTGGGTCCGTAAGCGAAGTAGCAGAGAGTGCATATAAGGGAGATCCAAGAAACTCAATCCCCTCGATTCCGGTCTACGTGATCGGCGTCGGTGACGAAACCGATCCGGCAAAGGGCGGTACGTTCAACCAAGTGGCGAAGAGTGGAGGAACGAACCAGGCCATTCACGTCAAAACGGGTAACGCCGGACAGACCAGTGCCGACCTCATTAAACGGCTTCAGGACATCCGTAGCTCGAACCTGTCGTGCTCTTTCGCGATTCCGCCGCCGCCGAAGGGTGGGACTATCAATTACGACGCGGTTCGCGTGAACTTCACGAGCAGCAAGAACGTTGCCTCGACGGTGCCCTACAGCGAGGCGTGCACCGGTAACAACGGCTGGCACTACGACAACAAGACCAGCCCGAAGCAGATCGTGCTTTGCACGAACAGCTGCAAGACAATTCAAGACGACCCCGGCGGCAAGATCAACATCGCCTTCGACTGCAAGGGTACGCAGGCGGACGGCGGCTCTGGCGGCGTTCACTGAGACAGCGACCTCCAACTAAACAGCAACAGGGCCCGTGTCGACCGAGAGTCGACGCGGGCCTTTTGCTTATGGGAGTGCACCTTTCCACGTGTGGCGCGTGTGGGCTTTGCCGCAGGTGCGTATACGCAAATCTTCGTGTCGCTCGCAACGGATCGAAAGCCGGGTGGCCATCGGTCCATGGATACAGGGGTATCCGTTTTTACTACATTATTCCGATATGAGGAGGCCTCCCATGATCCGACATCGAAGCGTCACTCTCGCCGTAGTGTCGGCGTTCATCGCGACAATTACTGCGGCGGGGTGTGGAGGCAGCGGCGACTCGGGTTTCAACAATGAGGACGGCAATGGGAAACCTGGAACGGGTGATCCCCCTGGAACGGGAGACCCCGGCATTGGCGGAGGGCTCAACAATGGCGCTGGGGACGCGGGGCCAGGCACCAATCCAGGAAGTACCGGAGATGTGACGAATTGCGCGTCCCAGACGGCGCAGGCCACGTTGCAGCCGGTCAACCTGGTCTTCATGTTCGACAAGTCGCGCAGCATGATCAGGAACACGAGCACGGGCGAGGACATCACCAGCAAGAAGTGGGGGCCAATCGTCGATGCCGCAGAGTCGTTTTATGCCGACGCGCAATCTGCCCGCATGAGGGCATCCCTCACCTTCTTCTCGGGTTCGTCGTGCAACACCGACTCGTTTTCGACTCCCCAAGTGTCGCTGCGCGATCTGCCCAATTCGAAAGACTTCACGGCGGCATTCGGGGGCGTAAGGCCCGACGGCGGTACCCCTTCGGTCGCAGCCATGGGGGGCGCGGCCAAACAAGCCACGAACGTAGCGGCGTTGCACAAAGGGGAGGTGACGGTCATCGTGCTCGCAACGGACGGGACCCCCGAAGACAACTGCGCGGATGGCTGCACGGACCCGCATGACTGCTGCGTCGCCAATTGCAACGGCCAAGGGGGACAGCCGGTCATCGATCAACAGTGCAGGGCCAATGAGACGAAATGCAAAGTCGATCTCGTTGCCAAGCAAGCCAAAGAGGCAAAGGACGACGGCTTTCGAACTTACGTCATCGGAATCACCAGCGACCCTGGACATGACAAGCTCGAAAGGCTCGACACGGTTGCGGAGTCCGGTGGAACGTCGAAAGCCATGTTGGTCAAAGTCAACGACACGGCCTCGACGAAGCAGGCATTCATCGATGCACTGAACAAGATTCGCACGCAGAACATGTCTTGCGACTTCGCCATTCCCAATCCCCCGGGCGGCGGCACGATCAACTACGACGCCGTGCGGGTCAATTTCACGAACAGCAGCAACGCGGCCTCCACGATTCCCTATAGCGAAGCGTGCACCGGCGGCAACGGGTGGCACTACGACAACAAGGCCGCACCGAAGAAGATCTCGCTTTGTGCCAACTCGTGCACGACGGTGCAAGGGGATCCGCGCGGCAAGATCAACATTGCCTTCGACTGCAAGGGCCAACTCGCCGACGGCGGCTCCGGCGGCGTCCACTGATTCGTCCGTAATCCCTCAAAAGCCAACGACCACGTCGGCCCAGTGCCGACGTGGTCGTCGCATTCACTAGGGAGTTACACGCGCAGCAGGTCCGGCTTCTTCGCCAAGAGCCGCACCAACCACGCGTCGGCGAGCTTCTCCTGCATCGAATTGATGCGCAGGCGCTCGCGCAAATGCTGGAAGTCCACCGAGTCGATCTCTTGGTCCTGATTGAAGCAGGAGAACACGACGGTCTCCTTCTTCGTCACGGGGTCCACGTGCTTTTGCAGGCACTGGGCGCAGACCTCTTTCATCATGCACTGCATCGGCGAGTTGATGCTCGCGATGGCGCGGTGCACGGGGTTCAACTTCGGCGCCAAAACCCCATGACGCGCCTCCTTCACGGCGGCCATCATGCGGTCCGAGCCAATCGCGATGATGCGGTTTACCGTGCTGAGCGGAATATCCACGCTGCCCAATTCGCCCTCGGCGTAGGCGCGCATGCCTTCCACGATGTTGCCGCGGAATTGGCGGTCTTGCGGCCGCCGCGGGGCAATCTCCTTGCCCATGTCGGTGCACCAAATGACTTGGTCGGTGTACCGCTCGATGTCGTCCTGTTTGAACAGGTCCTCTCCGCGCTTGTACCCCGCAAAGTAGAGCACGCGCGATCCCATCGCTTTGAAAGCCCGCGCGATGGAAAACAACACCGCGTTCCCGAGCCCGCCGCCACACAACAACACCGTCTCGCCGTGCGCGATCTCGGTGGGCGTGCCCGTCGGCCCCATCAGAATCACGGGCTCGCCGGGCCGAAGCGCCGCGCACAAGCGCGAGCTGCCGCCCATCTCGAGCACGATGGTGCCCATTTCGCCTTTTTCCTCGTCGACCCACGCCCCGGTCAACGCGAGGCCCTCCATCGCGAGGCGCGTGTTGTCCACGATGGGCGCGAACGTCTCAAAGTTCTGCAGCCGGTAGAATTGCCCCGGCTTGAACTTGCGCGCCGCCAGCGGGGCGCGCACGACCACCTCGACGATGGTCTGTGTCAGACGGTTCACGGCCACCACCTGGGCCACGAGCTCCTGATCCAGCTTGGCGAACGTCTCCCGCAGCGCACGCTCGCGCGCGGGTTGGTCCGACACCGCCAATTGCTGAATCTCCGGGAACAGCGCCACCACGTGGGGGTAACCATCTTTGGCGCTGGACATCGCGCGGACGACGCTGCCCGCGTAGCGCGGATGGTTGTCGCCGTAAAACGTCACCGTGCGCCGGCCCTGTTGGTAGCTCGTGAAGAACCCCTTCTCCGAGCCGCTCACCGGCACCAACGTCACGATGCCGGAAGCATCCACCTCGGCACGGTGCGCCTTGAAGAAGTATTGCCGCTCGTCGAGCTGGAAGGTGCCCTCGTATTCGCGCTCGTAGGTCACGTTGGGGTTCGTGCCCGCGGCCACGCACACCGTGCGGGCCGGAAGCTCGATCAGGCTGCCGTCCTTGCGCTTGAACTTGATCGCCCGGACGTGCGCCTTCTCGTCGAGCACGGCCTCGACCGGCGACATGTTCTCGATGTAGCGCACCCCCTCTTCGAGGCTCTTCTCGACCTCTTCGTGGTTCAGACGGTACGCTGGCGAGTCTTGCAGCGTCTTGCGGTACACCAGCGAAACGCCGCCCCACTTGTCGCAGAGTTGCTGAACCCTCGGCTCGCGGTTTTCCTTCTGGGCCAGCGCCTTTTCGGCGGCGAGCTCCTCGGCGTGGGCCAAATGTTGCTGCAGCAACTCCCACTCCTCGGCGTCGAACATCCCCTTCACGTCATCCACCGTGCGGTCGCTCAACAGCTGCTGAAAGCGTTCGCGCGTTTTTTCGATTTGAATGACGTAATAGGCCAGTAGCTCCGTGGCCGTGTCGATGGCCGTCAACCCGCCACCGATGACCACGGCGGGGAGCGCAATTTGCAAATTGGCAATCGAGCTCTTTTTGTAGGCACCGGTGAGCTGCAACGCCATCAAGAAGTCCGACGCCTTGCGGATGCCGCGCGCAAGGTTGTTCTTCATGTCGATGATGGTCGGCTTGCCCGCACCCGCCGCAATGGCCACGTGATCGATGCCCAGCGCCCAGACGTCGTCCAACGTCAAGGTGCCACCGAAACGCACGCCGCCGTAGATGCGCAGATTCTTGTGGCGCGACAAGGTCAGGTACACCACGGTGAGGAAGTTCTTGTCCCAGCGAACCGTGATGCCATATTCGCTCACGCCACCGAAACCGAGCAGGATGCGCTCGTCCAACTCCCCATAAAGCTTGTTGAAGTCGTGCACGGGATCGGGCGCCTCGCGATCGCGTCCGGTCAATGTCGCCGGCAGCGGCTCGATCTTCAGGCCGTCGACCGCGACCACGCCGAATCCCTCGCACGCGAGATGGTGCGCGAGCGTATACCCCGCCGGGCCCAGCCCAACGACGAGCACGTTCTTGCCGTTGTACGGCTTGATGTGCGGGCGCGCGATGTTCAGCGGATTGAAGCGCGTGAGGAACCCGTAAATCTCGAGGCCCCACGGCAGCTCGAGCACCTCGGTCAAGACCCGCGTCTCGACCTGCGGAATGTTGACCGGTTCCTGCTTCTGGAAGATGCACGCCTTCATGCAATCATTGCAAATGCGATGACCGGTGCCGGGGCACATCGGGTTGTCCACGGTCACCAGCGCCAGCGCGCCGAGCGGATCGCCCTGCCCGCGCAGGGTGTGCATCTCGCTGATTTTCTCCTCGAGCGGGCAGCCGTCCAAGCCGACGCCGAGTGGATTCTTCTTGATGACGTGCTGCTTCGGATCGAGCAGGCCCTTGGAGCAGGAGTCCTTGTCGCGGTTGTGGCAAAGGATGCAGTAGTCGATTTCCTGCTCGGTCTGCCGCGCGTTGTAGCGTCGATCCGTCAGGGTGAAGCTGCGCTCGCGGCGCTCGTGCTCCTCGCCGACGAAGAGCTCGGGCACCGCCGGATCGGGCCGCCGGAGCTGCACCAGCTTGGAGTAATCGAGGGTCTTCGGCTGCCGCAGCGACGGCCATTTGGCCACGGAGTCGTGATGGCTCGCACGCCGCGCGGCGAGGGAGGCCTCGATGGCGTCGAGCGCCAAGGCCACCGCGGACTCGTCGTCGAGATCCGCCGCGACCCCCTCCGCGCGCAAAGCCTCCGCCACCGTGTGCGCGCGGGCGTGAAGCTCGTCGGTCCACGTGGCACCGCCGCCCTTTTTCACCTTGCGCGCGGTGTCGTCCACCTCGAGCAGGGCAAGGACGGCACGGGCGGTCACGAGCTCCTCGTCGGCCTCCTCCGTTTTCACGGCGGCGATGGCCGCGCGGGAAACCTGGGCCGCGCGCGCGTCGTCGTGGCCCAGGGCTTTCCAATTCTTCCCCGCGGCGTTGCCGAGCACGCGCTTCTTGGCAAATTCGTGCTTGAACTTCCACAGCGGGCCGTGCGACGCGACCTCGTCGCGCAGACGCGCGAGCTCCGCCTCGACCCCGAACAAACGCCCCACGAAGGAGCTGAAATGCGGCGCAGCTGCCAGCAGCGCTTCGCTGCGCTGCTCCGGCGTCATTCCCTCGCCACGAACGCGGCGATACGCATCGAACTGCGCGTGCGCCTCGGGCGCGCGCGCGGCGAAGTCCGCCTCGAAGGCGGTGTGGAGATCGGCCAGGCGCGCAGGATCGAACAGATCCTCGTAGGCGAATCCCGGAATTCCGAGCGTGAGCTCGGGCGGAGCGGCTGCGGCGATTTCTTTGTCGGGGGAAGTCATCGTCGATGCCGTTCTCCTATTTGGATTCGTCGTCGCGCGGGACGAACGCCGTCTGCGCGAGCTCACCTTCCTCGAAGCCGAAGTAGACCGCAGCCTGCTTCAGCATGAACTTCTGCCCCTCGGGAGAGGCCAGGTCGAGGCGGTACGTGTTGATGTACTTGACCGAGTCCTTGAGCCATCTGTCCCAGGCATCTTTGGACACTTCGTTGTAGATCTTTTGCCCGAGCTCGTTCTTGTACGGCGGGCGGGCGAGCCCCGGGAGGTCTTGCTTCAACAGGCGGCAATGGACAATACGTTCGGACATGGCGTTGTGCTTCTACCATGCGATCTAGCCCCGTTCCATGTGCCACGAGCCGAGCCGTTGGCCCCGGCGGCTCGCGTCGCCGACCCTTCGGGACACCTAGAACGCGAAGGCCAGCTGCGTTGGCCGGCGCCGAGCGCCCGATTTTACTGCGCCCCGATGGCTGGACGTGACGTCCAGCACGGCAACCGCGCCCGGTGAAATGGCCTGCACGTCGAGCGCCCCCGACTTCTGACGCACTGCCTCAAGGGCACGCTCGGGCATGTTGTTCGTACGGGAAATATGGCCCAGGACGAGACGCGAGAGGCGACTGCCCACGAGCTGCGACGCCAGCTCCGCGGCCTCGTGGTTGGCCAAGTGCCCTGTCCCGCCCGAGACGCGCCGTTTGAGGCTCGGCGGGTAGGGACCTATCCAGAGCAGCTCCGGGCAGTAGTTGGCCTCGATGACGGCGACGTCGCACGCCCCGAGGAAGGGCGCCAAGTCGGGCGGGACGTGCCCGATGTCGCTCACCAGCCCGAAGGCCGCCTGCGCCGTGGAGACGCGCAGCGCGGCCTGCGGCGCATCGTGCGGCACGGGCAGCGCCTCGATGCAGAGCGAGCCCACGTGAAACTGCGTGCGCGCTTCGTACGTGCGCACCTCGTAGCGCTCGCGCACCCGCCGCGCGGCGATGCCCGGGTGCAGGTACACGGGCACGCCGAGCGTCCGCGCGTGCGCCTCCAGATGGGCAATGTGGTCGTGGTGCTCGTGCGTCACGACGATGGCATCGATGCCATCGGGGTACACGTGCCCGGCGTCCCGCGCCCGCAGCCGATTCGCAACGGCACGCGGCCCCATGCCGCAGTCGAGGAGCACCCGGGAGCCGTCCGCTTCGACGATGGCCGCGTTACCGCTGGAGCCGCTCCCGAGTATCCAAACACGCACCTGGGGGACTGTACACCAGTTCCCGTAAACGTGCCCCTGCCCGTGCCCGTCTGTTCCTCCCGTCTTGGGGGGACGGGCAGGGGCACGGGCACGTTTACGGGGAGAGAGACTCAGTGCCCCAATTTGCTCCCAGGGTGCGTCACGTGGCAGGCCGAGGTGCACTGGTCGAAGCTACGCTGCGACGTCGCGCCGACGTACATGTTGTCGATCGGTCCGAAGTCGCGAACGTGCCACTCGGGGTAGCTCTTGTGGCAGGAGAGGCAGGCCGACTTGCTCGTGCGCTGGATGCTCTCCGCCGTGATGTGGCACTTTTCGCATTGATCGACGCGCGCATCGATGCGGTTCGAGCGCGAGTGAATGAAGTGCGTGCGCGCGTAGATGTTGCCCTCGAGCTCGAACTCCAGCGGAACGTGGCACCCCGTGCACGTGGCGCGGTCGTTGTTCGCGTGGAGGAGCACCCCCAGCGACGAATTGCCTGAATGGCAGGTGTTGCACGGACCGGTGCCGAGCGGCGTGGTGGTGGGCTCCGGCGAGCCAACCTGAATCTTCACGGTGTGCGACGCGGGGATGTCCTCGCCGCGGTAGACGCGCCGTCCCTTGGTGGTGATGTAATACGTACCCGGTTTGGCATTCGCGGGAACCGTGTATTCCCACGTATCGGGCACGGGGTTGTCCCAATAGGGCTCCCCGCCGAAGAGATCGTGCGACGTTGGGAAGGTGCGGAACTGCGCCGAAAAGCCGTCGCGTTCGGGCAGGGCGGTGGGCTGCACGTCGAGTGTCCGATCGAAGAAGATCGACCCGGGCGCGATGGTGCGGCTCGGCTGAATGTCCTGCGCCGGCCCCTCCAGGGTGCTCATGAGCATGCGCTCGCGATGCTTGCGCCGGTAATACGTGGTCGTGGCGTCGAAGAACGCTTGATAATAGCTAATACCCGTATCGTCGCGCTTGAACCTTACATCGTTGTAGGTCGGCAGCGACCCTTCCGGATGCAAGCGGTGTCCGGCGCCGTCCAAAAGGCTAATTTGGTATTTGATTTTCCCACCAGGGGGATACGTCCCGTCTTCCCGTGGAGCCGTGAGCGCCTTCACGTCGATGTTGAATCCGTAGTCGAACGCCGGCGAAGGATCCTGCGTGACAGGAATGGTGTAGCGCTTCCCCGGGTGGAGGGACCAGGTCAGACGAAACTGCGTCGTCGCGGCCGAGATGTAAAACGTGCGATCCGGATGCATCGCATTGCGCAGCTCGACGAGGGCCTCCTCGCGAAATTTCTTCGCGCCGGTGCAGTCCGTGCGGGTCTTGCAGTCGAAGGTCCACTGGATGCCGCGCGTGCGGCGCACGAAGAAGTCGTCCGTGTCGCGCCGATCGCGATCGATGCCCGCGTCGTAGATCAGCGGGGCCGAGGTGGGCCGTCCGCGACCGTCGAGCTGCTCCAAAATGAGGAACGAGCGCTCGTTCATCCAGCGCGCATTGCGGAAAAAGCGGCGGTTCGTATAGAGCCCGCTGACCGCATCCGGCGTGTCCAAGGCCGATTCGTCGGCAAGCTCGAGGCCGCGCCAGGAGAGATCCGCAAAGTCGCCCCGACGACGCAGGCCGTCGATGTCCTCATCGACGCCCGTGTCGAACCAGGCGCGCAGATCGATCTGGTTGAGGAAGAACGTTTGTCCCGAACGAACCTTGATGGCCGTGCCCTTGGCGTTGTCGACATCGAGCGCGAGCCCGATGGGCGTCTGCCGCGTCGTCGGTTGCTGCGTGTGGATCGTCTCGACGGTTACGGGCGCGCCATCCGCTTCTTGCGGCGAAGCCGCAACATCGTCCCCGTCGCCCGAGACACACGCGCCAGTAAGCGCTGACCCCATGACCACTGCCGCAAACGCAAAATAGAAAGAGCCACTCACCCTCCCGCAACGCTCCATAGAGCCTCCCTTTTATCGGACTCTCCTTTCGGCCTCGCGTCGGGACTGCGAACCCTGGCCTGAGCGGAGCAAGCCGATAATCGGAAGATACGGTGCGGACTCCGCGATTTCTACTTGAATTGTTTATCCATATAAAAATTTGAAGGTACTTTCTTCCACTCCGCCCCATTTGTAGGTGGCGTGGGTGGTCGATTCTGGGCGCGCCATCCAAGTAAAACCAAGGCTAGGCCCAGGCCCTCACTTGGCGGACATCGCGACCAGAACGTCGAAGGGTCCACGGCGTGTGCGAATGTCGCGATAGCCGCGCGCTTCGAGTTCACGAACGTAAAAGTCGATTTCGCGCAACCGGCTCACGCAGGAGTCGACGCCAATCAGGAAATAGGTCCAGAAGAACTGAATCGCCAGGCGATCCGGCGTGCGGAATTCCTCGCACACGACGAGCCGCCCGCCCGGTGCGAGGGCGCGCGTGGCCTTGTCGAGAAGCATCCGCGCGGTCGCTGCGGGCCAGTCGTGCAGCACGCGCACGAAGGAGATGACGTCGTAGCCCCGGGGAAATTCCTCGTTCAGGAAGTCGCCGGCCACGAATCCGAGACGCGCACCGACACCCGACCCTTCGGCGCGGCCGCGCACCAAGGGCTCGGTGATGGCCAAGTTGAGCACGTCGGCCGTCAGCGTTGCATGCCGCGTGAGGACGGATGCTGCCAGCGCGCCATCCCCTCCCCCAACGTCGAGCCAGCGCTCCGATCCCGTCACGAAAATGTCGTCATGCGCGGTGCGAAAGGCCTCGGCAATCGGGGGAACGCCCGCCGCCATGCTTGCTTCGAACTGCGCATGCTGCGTGGGGGTCGAAGGCGGCCAATCGAAGGCGTCCCGCGGAACGTGGTGCTCACCGCGCAAAGTCGCCGGCAGCTTGTTTTCCAGGACGCGCCATGGATACGTGTCGCGATCGCGCTCGATGGAGGTCTCTCCGAGCACGGCGCGCGCTGCCGCTTCCAGAGGCTCGCGTGCGGTGTAGCGCGTCGACTCGATCCCCGCGTCCGCATCGTGCGCGTCCTCGCGCGCCACGAAGCCCAATGTTTCCAGCGCGTCGAGCAGCTTGTACAGACGCAGCGGAACGGAACCCGTGTCGTGCGCCAGCTCGCCCAGGGTTGCGGGGCCTCGATCGAGGCGGGCGAGGATCCCCAACTCGAGTGCCGTTTTCACGACATCGAGCCCTTTGCTTGCGTTGAAAAGAAGACTCAATAGCGCCCGCGCGGAAAACGCTTCGCCCCCCATTCGGCTTACCTTTTCGCCCGTTCGGTGAGCGCCTTCATGAAGGTATCGATTTCGCCTTCCGTGTTGAACGCATGAGGGCCAATGCGCACCCCACATCGATAGCTGCAGACCATTTGCCGCTCCCCTTGCAGATGCCCGAGCTCCCGCACCACCTCCTCGTCGCCCTCGAAGCGCAAGGAAACGATGCCGGCCCGCCGCTCGGGCGGACGCGGTGTGGTCACGGTGAGGCCCGCCGCGTCCGCGTGGTCGATGATGCGCTGTGTATGCGCCAGCGAGATCTCGCGGACCCGTGAAATACCGAACGAGCGCATCAATTCGAAACCGACGCGCGCCATCAGCAACGGCAGCACCAAGGGGGTGCCGCCGGCAAAGCGGCGCGTGCCCTCGGCCAGCTCCGTTTGCGTGCGAAACGTCAGCGGATTGCGTGAAGCCATCCATCCGGGCGTGAGAGGCTCGAGGCTCGCGGCCAGCGCGGGGCGCAGGTACATGAAGGCCGCGTGGTACGGCCCGCAAAGCCACTTGCTCGCACCACCGAAGAGCGCATCGACCCCCAGCTCCGTCACGTCGAGCGGCACGACACCGAGCGCGGCATAAGCATCCAGCGCCACCAGCGCACCGACGCTTCGCGCCCGCTCGACGATGGGCGCGAGCGCGAGCCGCGCCCCCGTGTTCGACGTGGCCAGCGAGAGAAAGACCAGGCGCGTCCGCTCGTCGATGGCGCGAACGACCGCCTCCTCGTCGATCGAATACCCATCGCGTGACGCGACCACGACGGTATCCGCACCGAGCCGGTGCAAACCTCGAAAGAGAAGTTCGGCGGTGGGGAACTCCAAATCGCTCGTCACGATGCGATTTCGCCCCGAATCGTATTCGAGCGCCGCCGCAAATCGGCCGAGCAAGGTGGCCACGTTCACGTCACACAGGACGGATCCCGCCGGCGCGCCGAGAAAGGCGGCCACGTCGTCGGCATAATGGTGGATCTCGCGCCACCACGTTTCCCATGTATCGTCGCGCCAATCGTCCAAGGAGTCCCAATAGTTGCTTAGGACCTCCTGCACACCGCGCGGGGTGAGCCCGGTCGAATTGCTATTCAGATAAAGGCATCGCTCCAGAATGGGGAATTGCGCACGAAGCCGGGACACGTCGAGCGGCGCGTCGAGAGGCGCCCCGCCATCCGGCCCGGACGTCATTTGCGGTTTCCGAGACCGGTGCGGATCCCCGACTCACTTTCGTCGCACGCCACCAACGGCCGCGAGGAAAGGCTCGGATGGCTCGGCGAGGCATCGCGCGAGCGCAACGTGGTCGGACTCGCACCGCCATCGCGGGTCCAGCCGCGCGACATTTCCACGCGCACCTCCCATAAGGCGGGAAAGAGCGGCTTCGTGGTGCGCGGCCCGAGGGCGACGGTCGGAAATCCGTCGAGCGCCTTCACCGATCGATCGATGCCCAACGTGCGCCGCACCAGGGTGAAGTGGGCGGCCAGCCACATTTGAAAGCCGGAATCCACGTCGACGAAGAGCTCACAAATGTGGTGCAAATCGCGATATCGGGCGCGTTCCTCGTACACGTCACGAATGCGTACATCGCGCCGCTTCAGAAGCTCGCCCAATGCGTCATTGGCCGTCTCGGCGGCGAGGAGCAGCTCGAAGTAGCCCGGCGATTGAAGGCCACTTCCGTTGCCTAGGAAACGACGAACGACGAGAAATGCCTCGGGCGACAGGGTGGAGATGACCGCCAACTCGCTTTCCAGCGTCTTCATCACCAGGACTTGGCGCTTCAGCGTCTCGGCGGCAGCCCACAAATCGTCCCCGTCGATGGCCTCGACCAACCCAATCGTCTCGAACGCAGCCAGCTTGAGCCAGAGTTCCTGACTTTGATGGGCGATTTGGAACAACATTTCGTCGGGGATGACGAGGGCATGCGGCGACGATTGGAGCGATCGCAGCTCCGAGGTCCGGAGATACACCTCGTAGTCGAGCAAGCCCGCGCCCACGGGCTTCCCCATGTACTTGTTCTCGAGCGGTGCTTGGAGCGCGAGGTGGAGGTTTCTGGCACGCACACTTCGCATTGAATCCCTGGAGGAAATACCTTCCATCTCATCCCCCTTTCCGCACCCGCCGCGCCACCATTCTGGAGTGGACGCGGACGGGCAACGGGAACGATTGTCTTATCGTATGCGACGGGACGGCGGCCCGTCGTTCAAGCCTAGAAACGACCCCGTGGACGAGGGGGAGAGCATCGACCGTAGGCGATGCGCAATCTCGTTCATGGGGAGGCTCTTGGAAAGCCAACCATGCGCGCTCGTTTCTGCAGCGCGTAGGCGAAGCTCGGACTCGTCGCTCGCCGAAAGTAAGAAATACTTCGTGTTCGGCCCAGCCGTACGGCGGATCAACTCGATGAGCCGGTCCCCCCGCAGGCTCGGAATGTTCAAGTCGAGAAGAACGATATCCGGTTGGAACGCGCGAACCATGTTGGTGACCCCAATGGGCCCCTCGTGCGTGGCGACTTCGAATCCCTCCAAAGTAAGGCCCCTAAACAAAAGGTCCAGTTGCAAAGGATCGTCATCGACCGCAAGAATGCGCGGCCGCCGGCGGACGTCGGGGTTCGGCAATCCTCCCGGCCTATCCATTCCCGGCTTGCCCCCGAAGGTGTTTTCGAATCGCGGCAATCAAAGCTTCGCGCTCCACTGGTTTGGTCAGGTAATCCACGCACCCCGCGCTGTCCGCACGTTCACGATCCTCGGTGCCCGCGCGGGCTGTAAGTGCAATAACGGGAAGGTGCCGAAGCCTAGGATCCGACTTGATACGTCGGGTCGCCTCCCACCCGTCGATGCGAGGTAGGGATAGATCCATGAGAACGAGATCCGGCGCATCGCGCTGTGCGCGTTCCAGTCCGTGCTCTCCATCCTCTGCTTCGAACACATTGAACTCCGGCTCCAGGTAACGGCGCACGATATCTCGGTTTTGCGGAGAGTCCTCCACGTAAAGAATGCGCGGTAGGCGCTCTTTCTGTTGCACGCGTTGCTCGACGACCAGTCGCCGTGCCTCGGCAACCAAATCGGCCATGGCCAGACCGCCTTTGCGTACAATTCGCGCAAACGCCTCCGAAAGTTCCTGCTCCTCGACTTTGCTCAAGTCTTTGCCCGTGAGGACCACGACCGGAACGATGGTTCCCTCGCTGCGCATGCGGCGAAGGACCTCGAAGCCGTCCACCTTGGGCATGACCAGGTCCAAGATGAGCAACGACGGCGGGCTCACCTTCATGCGGACCAGCGCCTCGGAGCCATCGCGTGCGTCGGCGGTGGGGAAGCCGTGGCCCTGCAAAACCCGGGTGACCAGCTCGCGCGTGGCCGCGTCGTCGTCGACGATGAGCACATCGCCCCCGCCCGGCGCCATGACCCGACGCACCGTTTCTACCAGTTGGTCCGTCTCGACGGGCTTAACTAAGTACTCGCACGCGCCCATGGAGAAGCCGCGTGCGCGTTGCTCTTCGACGGAGACGATGACCACGGGGATGCTCGAGAGCGAGGGATCGCTCTTGAGTTCCGTTAGGACGTCCCACCCGTGGAGCTTGGGCAGGTGGAGGTCGAGCAGGATGACGTTCGGCCTTCGGGCGCGCGCCTGATGCAAGGCCTGCACACCGTCGCCCACGATGATGGCCTGGAAGCCCGCGGTCTCGAGCTCACCGCGTACCAAGGTCTGCACCAGCGGATCGTCGTCGACCACGAGAACCGTGCACCCGTCGAGGGGCACGGAGCGGGGTTCGAGCTTGTTTTCCGGCAGCGACGGGGTGCGGCCCGCGTCGATCGCGCCAGGGAGAATGACGGTGAACTTGGAGCCCCGGCCGACCGCGCTGGTGACGGAGGCGGTGCCCCCGAGCACGCGCGCCAGCTCGCGCACGATGGCGAGGCCGAGGCCCGTGCCGCCGGCGCGCCGGGTGCTGGAGCCGTCGACCTGGCGGAATTTCTCGAAGATGTTCCGCAGTTCCTCGGGGGGGATGCCCACGCCGGTGTCCTCCACCTCGACGACCAAGTCGTCGCCGGCGGCGCTCGCCGAGACGTGGATCTCGCCGGTGTCGGTGAACTTCGCGGCGTTGGAGAGCAGGTTGAGGACGATCTGCCGCAGCTTGAGCGAGTCGGTGAACGCCTGCGCGGCGCCGTCGGCCACGTGCGTGACCAGCTCGACGTCCTTGCTGCGTATCAGCTCCTTGATGGTCGCCGCCGAGTCCTCGATGAGTTCCGTGACGTCGACGCGCTCGCGCACGATTTCGATGCGCCCCGCCTCGATCTTGGACAGGTCGAGGATGTCGTTGATGAGCGAGAGCAACGTCTTCGCGTTGGTCTTGATGACGTTGAGGTCGCGCCGGCCATGCGGCGTGAGGCGCGAGCCCTCGCCGCGCATGAGCAGGTCGCAGTAGCCGAGGATGCCGTTGAGCGGCGTGCGGATCTCGTGGGAGAAGTTCGCCAAAAACTCGCTCTTGAGGCGGGCCGCCGCTTCGATCTCGCGGGCGCGCTCCTCTTCGATGCGCTTGGCCTTCACCAGGTCGGCGGAGAGGCGCTCGAGGTCTTCGTTCTGCTGGCGGATGATCTCCATCTGCAGCACGCGCCGCTGGTAGCCGGCCAAGGTGCGCGCGGAAAGCTCGCGCGTGCGGCGAAGGGCCTCCTCGGTGCGTTTGCGCTCGGTGATGTCTTCGGTGACGCCGACCAGGTAGGCCGAGTTCCCCTCCTCGTCGACGATGGCCAGCTTGCGCGTCAGGTAGGTGCGGTTCACGCCGTCGGTGCGGGCCACCTCTTCGAAGACCTTCATCACCTGGGTGCGGAGCACCTCGCGATCGATGGCGTTGAATCCCTCGACCTGGTCGGGCGGGAAGATCTCGTCGTCGAGCTTGCCCGTGAGCCACTCTTTGGTGGTGTGAAACGCGTCGGCGAAGGTCTGGTTCGCCAGGATCTGCCGGAGCTCACGCGCCTCTTTGACGAAGACGAGAAACGGGAGCGCGTCGATGATGGCTTCCATGAGGGCCGCGCGGCTGGCCCGGACATTCTGCCGGCGCACGCGTTCGACCTCGCGCGTGAGCACCGCGCCCAGGCGCCCGAGGCGCGAGGTTTCGATCACGTCGGCGGCACCGCGGGCAAGTGCGCTTCGCTCCAGCGCGTCGTCGACCTGCCGGGCCACGAACACGGCCGGCAAGTCGTAGCCGAGCGTGCTGCCGACCTCGCGCAGCTTGTCCAGGAAGCCTGCGATCGCCTCGCGCGATTGCCCGAAGAACTCCGTACCGGCGAGAATGATGTCCCAGCTTCCCGAGATGCGCTCCTCGAGGCGCGCGGGGCTGTCGACGGAGGTGGTCTCCGCGGAGAAGCCCGCGCGCTCCAACTCGCCCAGCACGAGGTTCGTTTCGCTTTCGGAAAGCGCAAGCAGAATGCGCGGCGTCGTGCCGGGAGGGGACGTCCTACGAAGGGAAATGACGGCCGGCTTCACGTGGAGGTTCCCGATCCGAATGCGAGCACGGTGAGGGTCGTGTTGATGTGAAATCCACAATAGATTTCGAAATGGCAATTGAAGCCCACCGACGGCGGGGCCGTGGTGAACGTTTGCGCAAGCTCCGCACGCTTTCCGACGGCGTCGGCGAACCATTGGCGACCGCTGCACTGAAATAGAATCAGCGCAGTTGGATTCCCAACGCGATGTGGCAATTCCTCACGGAAGAAGTGATTCGTTGCGCGCACGATATCCCCCAATTGCATGATTTCGAGCTCGGTCCCTTCCTCGATCAAGTTGGCATAGAGAATCGACCCGTCGTCGAGCGGCTTCCACGGCGCGCGCACGAAGTACTCGCGTCCGACGCGCAGCGCGGTGGGCTGCGTGGCGAAGCCGTGCGGCTTGCCGAACTCCAGATCCGACACCGTGACGCCAAGCAGCTCGGCGTAGCGTTTGGCCGCCGGCTTGCCGTCGATCTCCAGCGCGCGTGTGCACGTCTCGTCGACACGCGTGATGCGCAACGTGCGACCAGTGGGCACGTACCAGTGCGAACGCATGGCCGCCCAGCGCACGTCGGACTTGAAGAGTGCGCAGACGACGGCGTCGGTCACCACCTCGCCATCGATGTGCAGCTGAGAGCTCTGCTTCGCAGGATCGAGCTCGGTGTCCGATGCGCCTCCGCCCACCAGCACCAGCGCAGGATTCGGCTCCAGCATGCCCAGGAGGAACTCCTCCTTTTTGTAGCGAAACGCATCGTCGATCACCATGCCGACGTGCCGCGAGCCCAAGTTGTTCGGCAAGATCCCCAGCTCGTCGCAAGCGGAGTTGATGGCGACATTCCCGGAGACGATGGCGTCTTGCGAAAGATCGCGACCGACGCCGAGGCCCACGTCGAAGTCGCCCGAGAGGGCGCCGAGGACGATCGACCGTTCGTGGATGCCTTCGTTGTCCAGCTCCGCACCGCTGGTGGTGCCGACGATGCGCGTACCCTTGGGCAACCTCTCACGCAGTGCGCGATTGAGGGCCAACTGATCGAGCGATCGCGACGCGAAAACCGTCACGAGCTTGGGCTTGGCGGAAGACGGTAGTTGCTCGAGAAGCCGCTCCGCGGCTTGCTGGGGATCGGTCACGAGCGTACGTGCCCGATGGAGCTCAACGGATGACATGGGGCGTGCCGTTTGCCTCTTTTTGAAGAGGGGGTAGCTGTAGCTTGGTTTTTTTTCGTGAAGGCCGCGAGCGGAACCTGGCGATGGCCGCGCGCCAGTTTACTGTGTTGGGAATGGGCGACAACAACGCTGCACCGAATCCCATTGTCTGCCCGATTTCGTCCAAACGGTGGGCCAAACGTTGGCCGACCCTGACCGTTTTCTAATTCTTCGACCCCCCGTCCCGCTTGCGGGCGGTAATTCAAAAATGTTGTTTCGCCGACATCTGGATGTACTTGATGTCTCGAGCGAAAAAGAGTTAGGAATATCAAGGGCATCCTTGCCCACGTCCCAGCTTCAGTGGCTGTTACGTTTTGTAACGCTCTGTTGCTTTTCGCCGTTTCGTCCACCTGCTGTCGTTTGCCGTCCTGTTACGCATGCGCGCTCCGAACGAAGACCCTTACCCCCTGGTGGGGATGCCTCACGACGTGGCTCAAGCGGGAGATGCCACTGAGCTCGAGGACATCGCCGCAAAACTGCTTTCCCTCCCTGGAAGCTTGGGCAGCAAGCTCGAAGCCATCGAGCGAGCGGCCATCGCCGAAACCATGAGAAGTTGTGGCCACAACAAAAGTGAGGCTGCACGCGTTCTCGGCATGGACCGCAAAGCGCTCGAGCGAAGATGGCACCGGTTTCAATCGGAGCCAGCTTTTCCAGCGGCCCCGCGTACGGCCCCGGAACCTGCGCCTCCCGCATCCCAGCGATCGGGTTAGTATCTGGCGCCGCTATGGCGACTCGAACGTGCGGACACTGCGGATCCGAAATCCCTGAGAACGCTGGCTTCTGCGGAGTTTGCGGAACTGTGTCCCCTCCAGGGGTAGCGCCGACGGTGTCCGCCGGCTCTTCCACCTCTGCATCGTCAACCTCCGGCCCTGCCCGCACCGCGCCTGCGCGCACGATGCTGGGCATCTCCGCCGAGGAAGTGCAGACCCAGCAGCAAAAAACCGTGCCGATGGCGCAGGTTCCGGGCTCTCTGCCGCCGCAACCCGAGGGAGCTCGGACGATGATTGGCGTGGCCATGCCCGGCGTCGCGCCCATTCTGCCGCCAGCACCGAACGCGGATGCCAGCGGCTCCCTGCCGCCGGTTCGCGGGGAGCAGCGCACCATGCTCGGTGTGGCCATGCCAGGCATCGCACCGACACGAGGCGATCCGCCGAACGCGCTGCCGCGCGCGCCGCTGGCTCCCGCGCCGCTGCCCGCCATCGTGCCCGCCCCGGCGCCGCTGGTGGACGAGCCTCTCCCACCCCCGCCGGTCCTCGCGAAGAAGGGCGGCCTGCCGCTCGGGGTGGTTGCAGGTGTGGTGGGGCTCTTGGTCGCGGCCGCCGGTGTGGGCGTCTATTTCTTCTGGAGGGCGGGCGCGCCGTTGGTGGTGAAACCGCGGCTCGGACCGCAGGGCAATGAGCAGCTTCACCTGTCGTGCCCCACCTGCCCCGACGGAACGAAGGCCACCGCCTCGGGAAACACCGCCACCTTCAAGGACAAAGAGGCCTCGCTGGAGCTCGCGACGCCGCTCAAGCTCGGCGACAATCCGCTGGAAATCCACCTCGATCGACCGAGCATGGGCCGCGATGAAACGGTGAAGGCCTCCATCTTGGTGCCGTACCGCGTAAAGGTCGATCTCGCGAACACCGCCACGAACGACCCCATCGTGGTGCGCGTCGAGACGACGCCGGGAACGACGGTGAAGGTCGACGGGCATGATGTGGCGCTCGACGGCGAGGGCAAAGGGACGCAGCCCATCGACGTGCGCGCAGAGACCGAGGGCGCGTCCGACGAGGGCAAGGTCATCGACCGGACCATCCCCTACGAGGTGACCCCCAAGGGCAGCGACGCCGAGCGCGGAACGCTCAACGTGCGGGTCGGTGTCGTGCCCCTGCACATCGACGCTCCCTCGGCGCACATGGTGACGGACGCCGATCGTTTCGTGGTGGCCGGGCGCACGGCAAAAGGTGCCAGCGTGATGGTGAACGGGAAGTCCATCGAGGCGGGCACGGGGATCTTCTTCGGCACCTTCGAGCTTCCCGCGGACAAGGAAACCGCGGTGGAGATCCGCGCTTCGGGGCCGAACGTGGCACCGCGCACCGCGCGCTATGCCGTGCGGCGCGTGGCCAATCTGGACACCGAGGCCAAAGCCTTCGAGGCGGCGAACCCACTCGGGTACGACACGGTCGCAGCGAACGTCGAGGGCAACGTCGGCAAAGGGCTCGCGGTCGATGGCGAAGTGCGTCAGTCGCGCACGGTGAACCATCAGACGGTGGCCGTCGTCGACAGCCACCGCGGTTGCGCGAAGAAGCCGTGCCTCGTGCGCGTGGTGTACGGCAGCGATCTCGATCTCAAACCGCGGCAGGAGCTGCGCGCGTACGGCAAGATCACGCGCGCGTTCTCGGCCGGGGAGGCCGGCGCGGGCGGCAAGCCGGTTCCCGAGGTGGAAGCCGACTTCGTGATCCGCGGGAAGATCAAATGAGACGGACGCAGCCCGTGCGCGTGGCCGGGCTCGTGTGCGCCGTCGGCCTCGGGGCGATGCTGGCAACGGGAGCCTTCGCGCAGCGTGTGGAACCGGGGCGAGCTCGCACGGTCATCGTCGGTGCATCGCCCGCGTTCTCACCGACGGATCGCGTGGATGCGCGCCGCAGTGGCTTCTCGCGAACGAGCCTGCCGACGGGCGGACTGCGCGCGACGTTTCGTCACTCGTTCGGCCAGAACATCGAGCATGCGCCGTTGGTGCTCGACGATGGGAGCATCGTGGTGGTGGTGAACCACAACGAGCTCGTGGTCCTCGAGCATGCCACGCCGAAGTTCGTCGCGTCGCTGGGTGGCAGCGCCTTGGGGCCGCCGACGGCGCTGGCCGATGGCACCATCGTGGCGGTGAACTCCGCCGGCGAGGCGGTGGGCGTGCGGCAAGGCGCGGTGCGCTTTCGAACGCGGCTCGGCGGTGACCGCTCGCTCGGGGGGCATGTTTCACCGGTGTCGCTCGACGACGGCGGCGCGGTCGTGGCGACGGCGAACGAGCTTACCGCACTCGACGCGGAAGGCGGCGTGCGCGCGCGGGCGGCGGTGCCGGAGATGCTGGCCACGCCGCTCTTGGCCGCGCTCGGCAAGATCATCGCGGTGGCGGCGTCGGGTACGGTTTACGGGTGGGTGCCCGGCAAAGAGGTGCACAAGATTGGCAGCTTCGGCGCGGCCATCGATGGCGGTGCGGTGCTCGCCGGTCCGAGCACGTTGGCGGCCGTGGTCGACGGAACGCGCCTCGCGGCGATGGATCTCGCGCACGGCGCGGTGATGACGCGCTCGTCGGTGCAAGGCGCGATCTTCCTGGGCCCACCCGCCGTGCGGGGCGACGCGGCCTACCTCCTCTCGATGGCGCCGGGGCGCACCATGCTCGTCGGCGTCGATGGGGCGGGCCAAGAGCTCTCGCGGCAGCAGGTGTCGACGTTCACGCCCATGGCCTTGGCGGACGGGGGCGCACTCGCGCTGGTGGCCCCGCCGCACGCGGGGGTGCTCGTGGATGCCGCTGGAACGGTGGCCTTTGCCACCCCGGAGGGGTTCATCGGCGTGTCGTCATCGGGCAGCGTTCGCATGCTCGGGGAGACGCCCTGGGCGACCCGCATCACAGCCGCGGGAAAACCGCACGGTGGAAACGTCATCGGGATGGCCCCCACCCGGGAAGGTTTCGTCGTCGTTTCCGAGGCGGGCAACCTCGTCGAGGTCGTCGGCACCGCGCCATAGTGCCACGGCCACCCCTGGCACAATTCCGGCGTCGTCCGTATAATCGCCGAAGACATGATCACCATCACTGAGAAAGCCGCTTCCAAGGTCAAAGAGATCGCTGCCGCCGAAGCCCTCGAGGGCCAAGGCTTGCGCCTGCGGGTCGTTGGCGGCGGGTGCGCCGGGTTCAGCTACGACCTGTATTTCGAGGACGCGATCGGTGAGATGGACGAGGAGTACGAGTCCAATGGCGTCAAACTTTACGTCGACCCGCTGAGCCACCAGTACCTGGAGGAGACGGAGATCGACTACGTCGAAGGGGTCCACGGTTCGGGTTTCAAGTTCAACAACCCGAACGTCAAAGGCACCTGCGGCTGCGGATCGAGCTTTTCTGCTTGAGTGGTCAGGTTTTGGGGGGGCTCCGCCGCCCCCAAACCCCCCGAGAGTAGGGGTAATCGAAGCCTCCGAAAGGGGGTAAGCTCAACCAGGGTTGTTGTGGTTGGGTCTGGCAGGGCTGCCACGCGGCGGCAGGATTGCCACGTCCGTCTCGGAGCACGGCCTCCGATTGCGCGGCGCGTCGACTTGCTGAGGTGCGCGTTTTTTGCGGAACCCGCGTCAAGTCCTTGACGACGAGAGCGTGGCTGGACCCTCGCACTGATCCTGCATCGTGCGGAGATGTGGACCGAGCCGCCATCGCCCCCTCATTCGGCCTGGGTCGTGAAGATCGGAGCTTCGCAACATGAAGAGCTCCCTCGACCCCAACCCCTCCATCTCGAACTACATCGCGCGCGTGCAACGAGCACCAACGCTGTCGCGGGAAGACGAGGTGGCCCTCGCCTTACGCGTGCGCGACCACGCTGATCCACGGGCCGTGAGCGCATTGGTCGAGGCCAACTTGCGACATGTCGTTGCCATTGCGCTGACGTATCGGCGCTACGGACTGCGGCTTGCCGATTTGATTTCCGAAGGAAACGTCGGCCTCATGACCGCACTTCGGAAATTCGATCCCGACCGTGGAACGCGTTTCGTGACGTACGCTGCGCACTGGATTCGCGCGTACATCCTCGACTACGTGATTCGCGCCTGGAGCATCGTGGGCGTCGGCGCAGGTCCGTTGCGCTCGAAGGTGTTCTTCCGACTACGACGGGAGAAGGCGAAGATCTCCGCGCTGACCTCGGACTCGGACGAGGTGGCCGAACAACTCGCGTCGCGCTTCGGCACGACCAAGGAGAAGATCTCGCAACTCGCTCAACGGGTGGAGGCGCGCGACCTTTCGCTCGATACGAAGGCGCACGACGACACGACCTCGTCGATCGTCGATGCGCTCCCCTCGCCGCTCCCCTCCCAGGAGGACAACTTCCTCCGCTACGAGCGGACGCATGAAATCGAGCACCGCGTGCGCGAGGCCCTCGACGAGCTCGATCCGCGCGAGCGCTACATCGTCACCGTGCGCGTGATGGCCGACGATCCGGACGAACTGAGCCTCGCCGAGATCGGGCGGCGCCTCGGTGTCTCACGCGAGCGCGCGCGGCAGATCGAGTCGCGTGCCAAGATGAAGCTGCGCCGGCGCCTGGGCGAAGAGCTCGAGATCAAAGACGCGCCACCGGTCAGCGAGACCGAGCCCGGGACCACGACCAAGGCCGCCTAACTCACGCGTCAGCCGCCGATCACGTAGTCGACTTGGCGGCGGAAGTGATCGGGCATGGCCTCGAACGCTTCGCGCATCACGATGGCATCGCGATCGATGGCGTGGTCGACGGCGAGGATGCCGTCGAGGTGGTCCATCTCGTGCTGGAGCAGTTCCGACGTGGCGCGATCGAGCTGCGTCCACGTTCGCGCTTCGCCCTGCTCGTCGTGGAACGAGAGCGAAATGGAATGGTGGCGGCGCAGTCGCACGAGGATCGATGGGAAACTCATGCAGTCGTCCCACATCGTGAAGGTCTGCTCGCTGCGCCAGCGGATGACGGGGTTGATCAGGAGGCCGCGAAACGACGGCTCCCCCGCGAGGTGCACCGCGATGAAGCGCTGCGCGACGCCGATCTGCGGGGCAGCGATCGCGCGACCGAAGCCATGCGCTTCGCGAAAGGCCTGCAGTGTCGCCGTGAGGCGGCGGCCATCGGCGACGAAGGCGGGATCGGCGATGTCCGCGACCGGCGCGGAGATGCGGCGTAGCCCGGGCTCGCCCATTTGCAGCACGCGGGCGGGTGCGTCGTGCACGATGGTCATCGCGGAGACGATAGCGCAAAGCACAACGCCCGCGTTCCCGAAGGAGCCGCGGGCGCGTGGTCGACGTCGTCCGTAAGCCGAGTTTTGTTCCGCGTGAAGGTCGCCCTTCGCGCGGCAGCAATCATTCCTCTAGGGCGGCCGTTACCGGACGCCTCGAGCAGCCAACCCGCAGGCTCGGGCGAGTAGCCCTCGAACGCCTGCCTACGCGGCCTTGCTCCCAATGGGGTTTGCCATGCCGTCGACGTTACCGCCGACGCGGTGGGCTCTTACCCCACCGTTTCACCCTTACCCCGTGCCGAGCTCGCAAGCTTGCGCAAGCTAGCCCGTGACGTGGCGGTTTGTTTTCTGTGGCACTCTCCTGGGCGTTTCCGCCACCGGGCGTTACCCGGCATCGCACTCTTTGGAGCTCGGACTTTCCTCCCGTTCGTCAGTCGTGAAACCGGAACCGGCGATTGCCTGTACGGCGTCGACCCGCGCAAATTGGCACTTTGCGCGCCGCTTCGCAACGAAAGCGTGATTTAAGTCGCGCACAATGCGCAACCTTGGTCGCGGTCTCGTCTTTCTCGCCGTATTTGCCGTCGGTTGCGGGGCCGGTCCGCTCGAATTGCACGTCCCCACGCTGACGCCCAATCCGGCGCGCGAAGCGGTCACGCCCATCGATTTCGAGCCCATCGGCGCATCGCCCAACCCCGACGTCATCTTGGTGCCCGGTGGGGTCGAGCCCCCGGGGCCTGCCGCCGTGCTGGCCAGCGGCATCCGCAGCGAACTCCAGGCGCGCGCCTTCCACGGCGGGGAGGCTGGCGGCTACGTGGTCAAGTCGCGGCTGGATCGCTTTGCGCTGCGCCGCGACTCGGACAAGGGCTACGGCTACGCGGTTCTGTACGTCGATTTGAGCTGCGACATCAAGCGCAAGGCCGACGCTGCCCCCGTCTGGCGCGGCGAGCTGCGGGGCCGCAGCGCCGCCCTCGGGGCGCGCCAGTTCTTCTCGGACGCGAACGTGATGCATCAGATCCTCGCCGATCGCCTGATGAGCGACGTGACGCGCGAGCTCGCGAGCGATCTCGCCGTGCGCGTTCTCGAATTGGAGGGCAAACCGTCGGCGCGGGTGTTCGCCGATCAAGACGCGGAAGGGCAACTCGCCGGCATCGACGATGGGCCGGCCGGCACGGCGGCTCTCTCGCAGAATCCCGAAGCAGCCGCGAAATTCGTCGACGTGGCGCACGACTCGGTGAACGATCGCGTGGCGCGTGCGGCAGCGTGGAACGCCATCGCCATGGCCAGCGCGCCCGATCAACCGTGGATCGGCGGCATCGATACGGGCATCGACAAGGATACGTTCATCCGGTTTTTCCAGTACAAGGCGCTCGCACGTCACGCCACCGTGCCCACCTTGCGCGAGCTGAAGACCGCACGTGGGAAAGAGGAGAACGATCTGCTGAAGGAGTTCCTCCACGATCTCGAGACGACCGGTGGTTTGGGCCTCACCGGATTTTCGCGACGTCGCGGGAATCTCGGTCTTTGAGCCCGAGCCGCCGTCGCGTACGCTCGACGGCGTGAGTGAGACTCTTCAGGAAGGGGAACTCTTCCTCGACAAATACCGAATCGAGCGCCTCATCGGAAAAGGCGGGATGGGCGCCGTTTACGCCGCGGTGGATACGGACTTGGCACGCAGGGTCGCCATCAAGGTGCTCCTGGCGAGGATTGCCAACATGCCGCAGGCGGTCACCCGCTTCATCAACGAGGGGCGCGCGGCCGCGCGCATCGAGGGTGAGCACGTGGCACGCGTCTTCGCGGCGGGCCACACGCCCAACGGGCTCGCGTACATGGTGCTCGAGTACCTCGATGGGATGGACCTCGCGGCCGTTCTGCGGGAGCGACCGCGCATGCCCGTGGGCGAGGCCGTCGACATCGTGCTGGAGACGCTGGAGGCTGTCGCCGAAGCGCACCGCCACGGCATCGTGCACCGCGATCTCAAGCCGGGAAATCTGTTCCTCGCGCGCAAGAGCAACGGGCAGACCATCGTGAAGGTGCTCGACTTCGGCATCTCCAAGGCGACGAACCCGCTGGCCGAGGCAGGCGACCACGCGCTCACGTCGACGAAGGCGACCCTCGGTTCGCCGTTGTACATGTCGCCCGAGCAGCTTCGCAGCGCGAAGAACGTGGACCGCAGGTCGGACATCTGGTCCCTCGGCGTCATTCTGTACGAGATGCTCACGGGCACGCTGCCCTTCCGCGGTGAAGCGCTGGGTGAATTGTTCGCGGCCATCCTGGAGCAAAATCCGACGCCCATCGCGCACTACCGACCCGACGTGCCGCAGGAGCTGCAATCGGTGATTTACGCGTGCCTCCAGCGCGATCCGCAGCAGCGTTTTCCCGAAGTGTCGCACCTGGCGCAGGCGCTCGCGCCCTTCGCGTGGCGCGCACATGGCTCCGTCGAGCGCGTGCACAGTTTCTCGGATGCGGCGATCAGCCAGCCGAATCTACCTGCGCCGGCGGTGTACCCGTCGTACCCGACGAATCCGCAAGCCTGGACGGATCCAAACGCCAAGGCATCGACCACGGGCGGCGCCACCGGGCCGTCGATCACGTCACCGGCCGGGCTGCCGCCGAAGCGATCGATGCTCGCGGTGTTCATCGGCATCCCCGTGGTGTTCGTGGTGGCGGGAAGCATCTTGATGATCTTCCTGCTCACGCGCACCAAGGCACCGCCGCCGGCTGTCGTCGTGACGCCGACCCCAACGCCGAGTGCGGTCGTGAGCTCCGTCGAGAAGACCGCCGCCGCGGCGATTCCACCGCCGCCGGCAACCGAGGAAGCAATTGCCGAAAAGGTCAAGGACCCGGAGACCCTAGACGCGGGCGAGAAAACATCGCATTCCTCGAAGCGTCACCGCCCTCGCGGCGCGGCCTCGGCATCGCCTGCCCCCACGGCGGACGACTCAGCATTCGATCCGACCAAGGCCACGCGCAAATAGCCAAAGAGAATCACGAACTCATGAAGAGACATTCGATGACGCCGATGCGCTCGGCCTTCATGGCCGCCTTTCTGCTAGCCGGCCTCACCGCAGCGATGCCTGCCAGCGCGCAGAGTTCGAGCGCGCCCGCCGAAGCGCTCTACCGCGAAGGACAGCGCTTGATCGCCGCGGGCGATGTGCATAACGCATGCATCAAGTTCGCCGAGAGCCAGCGGCTCGAGCCGGCGAGCGGGACGCTCATCAACCTGGCCGCGTGCCACGAGAAAGAAGGCAAGACGGCCAGCGCGTGGGCCGAATACGTCGAGGCCACAACCTCCGCGGGGCGCGCCGGGCAGAAGGATCGCGAGAAGTACGCGAAGGAGCACGCCGACACGCTGGAGAAGAAGCTCCGAACCTTGGTGGTCGCAGCAGTGGCGGCGCCGGCGGGCACCGAGGTGAAGCTCGATGGTCTTCCCTTCGGCAGCGGTGCCATGGGAACGCCGTTGCCCGTCGACCCGGGGGAACACGAGATCACCGTGTCGGCCCCGAAGAAGAAGACGTGGACGCAGCGGGTCACGTTGGAGCCGGGACCTGGGAGCACGCGGCTCGACGTGCCCACGCTCGAGGACATGCCCCGCGAGAACGGCTCGACGGCCATGCCGCCGACGCAGGAGCAGGCCGCGGCGTCGAATGACGTGGACCCCGAGGCCGTCCGGTCCGCGCGCCAAAAGAAGACCATCGGTTACGTCGTGGGCGGTGCCGGCGTGTTGGCGCTCGGAGCGGGCCTCTTCTTCGGATTGCGTGCGAAGGCGTTCGACGACAAATCGGGCCGCGAGCACGACAATGCGGTTCGCTACGGTGCGCAGGGCGACATTGCCAACACCAACGTGCAGAACTCGGCGGCGGCGGACGATCACAACAGCGCCAAGACAAGCCAGACCATCGCCATCGTCTCCGGTGCGGCAGGTGCCGTGGCACTCGGCATTGGAATCTATTTCCTTGCGACGTCCAAAGAGCCGCGCCCGTCGTCGGCGCGCGTGATGCCGCTTCTGTCCCCCAACACGGCCGGCGCGAGCGCCAGCTTTTCGTTCTAGGAGCCTTCGTCATCATGAAGCGACGTTTTTCGTTGGCCCTCATTTTCGCACTCTTCCCCGCGGGAGGCGCGGCCCTTGGCGCATGCGTCGGAGACGAGCCTGCACCGGTCACGCCGGTCTACGTCGAGAGAGACTCCGGGCAGGACGACAAGGACGTGACCTCGACCGACGGCGGTGGAGATCAGAACACGCCCTGGAACCCCAGCAAGGTCGGCGGCTTGTTCCTTTGGCTCGACGGTACCGACTCGGATTCCGTCAAGCGAAACGCGGACAACCAGGTCACCGAATGGACCGACAAGTCGCCAAAAGGGAAGCATTTCAAACCGACGGCACCGGAAAGGGGGCCCTTTTTCACGACCAGCGCCATTGCCGACAAGTCGGCCATTGCCTTCAACGCTGCCTCGTCGCAGTACCTCGTCGGCCCGCCGTTCTCGGAGCTCCAGGGAGCACACGCCTTCTTGATCTTCAAGACGAAGGCCGCGGCACAGACGAACAACGGCCTCTGGAAGTTCGGAACCGGAGACAACACTTTCTTCCCGTTCAGTGATGGCGCGTTCTATGACGGTTTCGGATCGACGTTGCGAAAGCTGAGTGGGCTCGCCCAGCCCAACGCGGATGTGCCCCATCTGTACGAGGTGGTCTCCACGTTCCAACGTTGGCAGGGCACGTTCAACGGGGATCCGAAGGTCGGTTACTCGACGACGTCGAACATAGTGGCGTTCGAACCGGCGGGATCGCTGCTCGGCGCCTCGGCCAACACGGACGCGAAACTTACTCCGCAGTATTATTTCACCGGCGTCTTTGGCGAAGTGCTCATTTACGAGAAAGAGATCTTGGGCGCAGACCTCGCCAACATCCGGAGTTACCTGTCCGCGAAGTGGCAGATCAACATCGCGAAGCCCGACGGCGGTTGAGCGCCGGTACACTTGAGGGACCGGCAAACGGCCTTACGCTTTCGGCATTGTGTCGGAACCTCTCCAGCCAGGGGATTTCTTCCTGGAGAAATACCGTATCGAACGGCTCGTCGGACAGGGCGCCATGGGGGCGGTCTACGCAGCCATGGATGTCGATCTCGCTCGGCGAGTGGCGATCAAGGTGCTCCTTCCGGCGGCCGCGAATACGCCTCAAGCGGAGAGTCGCTTCATCCACGAGGCGCGGGCGGCTGCACGCATCGAAGGTGAACACGTAGCCCGCGTGTTCGCCGCGGGGCGCGCTCCCGCCGGGCCCGCCTATATGGTGCTCGAGTTGCTCGAAGGGTCGGACCTGCGGGAACTGTTGAGCCGGTGCGGGCGCCTCGCGATCGAGGAGGCCGTCGACATTCTCCTTGAGACGTTGGAGGCGATCTCCGAAGCGCACCATCATGGCATCGTCCATCGCGACCTCAAGCCCGAGAACATCTTTCTCGCGCGCCGGAGCGATGGATCGGCGTTCGTCAAAGTTCTCGATTTCGGGATCTCCAAAACGCACAATCCATTTACGACCTCCGAATCGGAGCACGCACTTACATCGACGAGGGCACTTCTTGGCTCGCCGCTGTACATGGCGCCGGAGCAGCTGCGAAACGCGAAGAACGTGGATGGCAGGGCCGACATCTGGTCGCTCGGCGTGATCTTGTACGAAGCCCTCACGGGTCGTCATCCCTTTCGGGGAGAGACGTTGGGTGAGCTCTTGGCTGCCATCCTCGAGGGAAAGCCCTTTCTCGTCGGGGACGAGGCCCGAGCTGCCGGACGAACTTCAAGTACTGATTCATCGATGCCTCGCTCCGAATCCACGGCATCGGTTCGGCGATACATGGGATTTGGCACGTGAGTTGATGCCTTTCGCGCTGCGCTCACGAACGTCGCTCGATCGGATACGCCGATTCGCCGACATTCCGTCCCGGTCCATGCCGCGGACCGAGAAGCCGCCGCTCGTACGGAAGGCGGCGCGGCACGCGAACCGCTCAGGGCTGATGCTCCTTTTGGCCATCCCCGTTGCCTTCATCGTGGGCGGATGCATCGTGGTGTTCTTTCTTTTCGTGCGTCCCAAGACGGGGCCTCCCGTCGTCGTTGCGTCTCCCGCGTGTACCGAATCACCGCCTTCGGTCACGACCGCGTCGGAAAAACCGGAACCGCCGGTGGTGGCGCTCGAAGTGGCCAGCGCGCGACGGGAAGCCCCTGCCCCGCCCCGGCATCGGGCAAACTCACGCGCCGTTGCGGCGGTCCCCGAGAAATTGGAGCCCGGCGAGCCGGCCGCGGAGGCAGCATTCGAGCCTCTCGGTGCGCCTAGACACTAGGCCGGCGTGGGGCGGCGCACTACGAGTGCGGCGAGTGCGGTGACGAAGGGGACGACGACGAGGCCGTAGCGGCCGGCGCCGAAGAAGACGGCGTGGGTCGCGGCGGTGGCGGCGATGATGGCGGCGGTCCATCCGAAGAGCACCATGCCCGCGGGCTCGGCGAGGGCCGCTTCGGCAGCGAGAAGGGCGAGGACGAGGTATGCGAGCCAGCCGAATGGCGAGAAGGCAGCGAGAACGCCAACGAGGCCGGCGAGGCGGCGGAGGTTGCGACGGATGCCGGGACGCCATCCCATCGCGACGAGGGACACGACGAGAAGAAGGCGCGAGGCGACGGTTTCGACGGTGCCGAGGGCGAGCTTGGCGCGCTCGGTGAAAGCGCTCGGGTTCGCGGTGTGGAGGTACCAGGGGGCCGCGCCGAAGTAGTCGAAGGTGACGGCGAGCTTGCGCGGCATTTTCGCCAGCCACGCGGCGGGGGCCTCGCGGATGCGGCGGTGTGCGACGCGCTCCAGGCAGACGTCCTTTTCGGCCTCGTCCCAGACGGTGCTGCACTCCTCGGGGAAGCGAGCTTCCTCCCATGCGCCGCTCCGCGTCTCCTCGCCGATGAACAGGTTCCATCCGGCGTTGACGCTCACCAGGGCACATCGATGCATGCGCATGCAATTGCGCAACGTCCACGGTGCGCAGCAGAGGAGCGTCACGGCCAGCACGGCGCCCCCGGCGGCGGCACGCGCACGCCACGAGAAGGACGGAGCCAATGCCAGCGCGCCCAACACGGGGGCGAGGACGAGCGACTGCGGGCGCACCAAGGTGGCGATGCCCATGGTGATGCCTGCGCCGAGGAGACGAAGCATGACCCTCCCCCCCCAACCCCCCCCTGCGGGGGGGGAGGTGGCGATGGCGGCGGAGATCACGAGCAGTGCTGTCGTCGTGCCCTCGGTCATCAGGGCTGCCGTGTAGGGGACCAAGGCGGGATGCAACGCCACGCCAAGGGCCGCCAAGAACGGCGCGCGCGGGTGCACACCACGGGAAACGAGAGGCTCGACGAGAACATGGGTGGCAAAGGCCATCGCCGCGCCGAGCAGCGCGTTCTGCACCATGGCCACGACGGGATGCACACCGAAGAGCGCATACCCGAGCGCCATCAACGCCGGATACCCCACGGGGTAGTGCGCGGCATACGTGACGGCACCGTCGGGCCATAGCCATGTGTAGCCGTGGCCCTCGGCGAGACGCACGGCCAGCTTGTGGTAAAAGGTGCCGTCGGCGCTCGGCGGAAACGAGGGATACGCCCAGGCAACGACGGCGAGGCGCACGACGAGGGCCACGGCGGATGCGGCCAGCGCCGCATGCCAGGGGCGTCTCATGGCTGTGCGTGACGGCGCAACGCCACGACGAGCTCGCACGCGGGCAGGCCGACGACGTTGGAGTACGAGCCCTCGATGCGTGAAACCAACGAGGCGCCGAAGCCCTGAACCGCGTACGCGCCCGCCTTGTCGAGGCCCTCGCCGCTGGCGGCGTAATCGCGCACCTCGTCCTCGGAGAGGGCGCGGAACGTCACGCGGGTGGTCACCGTCTCGGCGTGAAATGGCACGATGCCCGCGTCCTCGCCCGTAAAGGCGAGAAGAAAGCGCGTCTTCACCTCGTGCGTGTCGCCTGCCAGGCCGCGCACCATGTCCTCGGCGTCTTCCACGCTCGAGGGCTTGCCCAGGATTTGATCCCGGTGAATGACGCTGGTATCGGCCACGAGGACGATGGCGCGTTGGCGTTCGCCTGCATCGAGCAGCCCGTGGATCGCCGCGAGCTTCGCCCGGACGATGCGATCCAGGTAAACCTCGGGCGCCTCACCCTCGTGCACGCTTTCGTCCACCTGCGGGATGCGCACGATGAACGGAATCCGCAGGGCTTCCAGGATTTCGCGCCGTCGCGGCGAGCCACTGCCCAGGATGATGCGTTTCACGGGGTCATTCGGCGAGATCGACACTTCGGCGCTCTACTACCATGATAACGTGCCCGCGCATGCGCCGATCGCGGCCTCCTTCCTTTCACGTGTTCCGTTCGGTCGTTCCCTCGCTTCTCGCATCGTCCGTCGCGTTGGCCTCGTACGAAGCAGCCGCCGCGCCGAGCAGCTGCGACAACCCGCAGACCAACACGTGCATCAACGCCGAGACTCTGTGGCCCAACCCGGGTCCGTCCCGCTTCGTCGGCGTCGGTGGAACCGAGACGGTGGCGCCGGCGCATCTTGGCTTCGGGCTGCTCGCCTCGTACCTGTCGCGTCCCATCGTGCTCCACTTGCCGTCGCCCGCCCCCACGGGCACGGACGTGAATGCCCTCGACAACCAGATCAACGCGAACTTCCTCTTCGCCTACGGCATCACGAAACAACTCGAGCTCGATCTCGCGCTGCCGCTCACGCTGATCCAGAGCGGCAGCGGCATCAGCGGGCTGACCGCGGGCGATCGGCTGCACAGCACGGCCATGCGCGATCTGCGTTTCGGCTTCGCGTACGCCATCCTGCCGCGTTTGGAGCCGGAGCAACCCTTCGCGCTGACCGCGCGGCTCGTGGTGTCGGCCCCCACCGGGGACAGCGATCAGTTCGCACGCGACAAGAGCGCGGTGTTCGCACCGTCGCTGGCCGCGGACTATCGCCGTGGCAAGTTCTTCGCGGGCCTGGAGCTCGGGGCGCGCATCCGCGAGACGTCGGAGTTCGTCGGCGGGCGCGTGGGCACGCAGGGCTATGCGGCCCTTGGTTTCGGCTTCGACATTCTCCGGAACGACCTTCTGAGCGTCACCGGTGAGGCGCGCGTGCTGCCTATTTTTCCCGAGCAGCACGACCTCGTCCAGGACGGAGCTTTTCTTCGAAGCGAACCGAATGGCAAGCACCTCGTCCCGGCGGAATGGACCGCCGGCGTCCGCAGCGCGCCCTTCGAAAAGACCGACGTGGCCTTCCAGGTCAGCGGCGGAGGCGCGATTCCGTTCAACGACCCCGTCGCGATGACCACACCGCGCTTCCGATTCACCTTGGGCGTCGTCTATGCGCCCCGCACGCACTCGGCCCCCGTCACCAGTCCACCTGTCGCCCACCCGTAGCCGCATCACGTTGAGAGATGAAAACGACACCGAGCGAAAAAGTCCGTCACCTCGTTCTCCAAGGCACCCGCGGCGAGGCATTGCCCGACGCACTCGTCGCAGCATTTCGCGAGGAAGGCGTGGCGCGCATGTGGCTGCGCGGCGGCGGAGTCATCTCCGACGTCGTTCTTCGAACCTTAGGAGAAACCGCCGGTTCGCCCGATGTGTTGCGCCGCATCGCAGGCCCCGTGCAGCTCCTGCTTCTCGAAGGCAGCCTCGGGATCTTGCCCGATGCTCCGCTTTCGCTGCGTGCCGTTCTCGCCCGCGAGACGGATCGCGGCATGGATACCTTGGCGGGTGAAATCGTGGCTGCGCGCATCGTCTCCTTCGAGGCCGTGGCCACGGCCCTCGACGGCGCCGCCGCGGTGCATACGGATTCGGCCGAGCCCCCGGCGGTTCGTGACGAGGTGAGTGTGGAACCGCCGCGCGTCGAGCCGCCGCCGCCCGCAGCGCCAGCCACCACATGGTCCGATGCCATCGCCGCGAGCAACAACGTGCCGGCACCGCCCCGCCCGGTGCGGCGCCAGAACGATGACTTCGATACGATCTTTCCCGAGGCCGGAGACCTGGTCGACCACTTTGCCTTCGGTCGGTGCGAGGTCCTGAAGAGCGACGGCGATCGCCTTCACCTTCGCGTGGGCAAGGATGGACGCATTCGCGAGATTGCGCTGGAGATGCTGCGCGTGCAGCAATTGCCGGAAGAAGGCGACAAGCGGCGCTTCCGACTCGAGCGAAAGCTGTAGGACGAGCGATCGGCGCGATCGACTATTTTTCGGCAGAGCCAGAGTAGATGCGCGCGTCGCGGCCGGCGACCTTCACGGCCGCATCGGGCGCCACGGCCGACGCTTTGAGCATGGCAAACGCCACATGCGCATCGCGTGTGGGGCTGGGCGCGCTGCTGGTGATCTCGCCCACCTTGTTGCCCGCGGCGTCGAACACCTCCGTGCCCTTGGCGGGGGGCTCGGGGGCACCGTCGTTCGCGAGGACGAGTGGCGCCAGCTTGCGTTTGACCCGACCGCGCATCTCGAGCATGCACACCACCTCCTGACCGAGGTAGCAGCCCTTGTCGAACGAGACCGCGCGCCGCTCCAAGGTGGCCTCTTGCGGGTACGTCGTCCCGTCGAAGTCTCTGCTGAAACGCGGAACGCCCTGCTCGATGCGCAAGGCCTCCCAGCCGGCATCGTCGCCCACGAGGCCGCCCGCCTGCTGCACGGCTGTGGAAAGCGCCTCGAACGCCTTGGCCTCGTCTTCGCTCGGGGCTGCGAGGATGGCGCCGCCGAGGCCCGTGGGGTCGATCTCGGCGGCCGAGGCCCCCGAAGCCCCACGCGCCGCCGCCACCAGGTCCCGAGCCCGGGGCCCGTGGGCGTGCCACACGGCGTACGGAACGTGGGAAAATTCCGCGTCCTCCATGACGAGGTAGTGATCGAACGACGTCTCCAGCTCCGCGCGGATCGACGCCGGCACCACCAGCAGAACGCGGTCCTCCTCGACGAGGACGGTCACGTCGCAGACGATGCGACCCTTTTGCTGAACCGCCAGGCCGTAGATGGCCTGTCCCGGCGCAGCGGCGGCGAGGTTGCACGTTAGAAGACCGTTGAGCCAGGAAATGCGGTCGCTTCCGCGAACCACGATGACCTCGAGCTCGCTCGCGCGCACCAAAAGGACGCTGCGACGGGCGTGGTCGATTTGTGAGGAGAGGGGGCTAAGCATCCGCGGCATCATAAGCACGGATATAGGCTCGAAGGTCGCCCGGCAGTCCCTGCTTGACCGCTGAGCCCACAATCGTCATACCAAGCGGTCATGTCCGGAATCGGTGTCGTTCTCAACCCGCGCAGTCGGAGGAATTCGCGGGACCCCCGCGCCGCAAAACGCATAGCTCGCATTCTGGGCGACAATGGCATTTTGCGCGAGGCGCGCTCGATCGACGAACTTTACCGCATCGCGGAAGACTTTCAGCGGCTGAAGATCGACGTTCTGGGCATCAGCGGCGGCGACGGCACCAACCACGTCACCATCACCGGATTCATCAACGTGTACGGCGGAAGCGCGCTTCCCCAGCTCGCTTTTCTGCGGGGCGGCACCATGAACACGGTGGCGAACTCGGTGGGCATCCGCCGGGGCAAGCCGGAAGGGCTCTTGGGCCGGCTCATTCGCGACTACGCCGAGCGCGCCACCCGCCCGCTGGTCAACGTCGAGCGCCACGTCATGCGCATCGGCGAGCACTACGGATTCCTCTTCGGCACCGGCGTGGTACACGGCTTCCTCGCCGAGTACTACCGCGGTGGCGACCCCACCCCGCTGGTCGCCGCGAAGACGTTGGCGCGCGGCGTGGGCAGCACATTGGTGCGCGGCGAGATGATCCGCCGCATGGCCCAGCCCTTCCGTGGCTCGGTGCTCTTTGCCGACGGCTCGCAGTGGGAGAAGCGAGACTTCCTCGCGGTCGCCGCGGGCACCATCGATCAGATCGGCCTGGGCTTCCGGCCCTTCTACCGCTACGCCGAGCGCCCGCAGTCGTTCCACATGCTCGGCATCACCGCATCGCCCATGGGCTTCGTGCGGGAGCTTCCACGCATCTGGCGCGCGGAGCCGATGCGCGCGGGCAAGACGCTGGAGGCCACATCGCACCGCGCGATCATCGAGAGCGCGGACGGAACCATGCGCTACATGATCGACGGCGATTTGCACGAGACGCGCGGCGAGCTCGAAATGACGGTCGGTCCGCGCGTGAAGATCGTCGTCGGTTCGTAGGCGATACGAGCGATACAGGCTAGAGTGCGGGGCGCATGGCGGGCGCAACGCGGCGAATGCTTCTCCTTGCCCTTGCCTCGCTGGCGGTGGGGCGCGCGGCGCGTGCCCAGGAAAATGCGCTGACCGAGGCGGAGCTCGCGCGCATGGAGCACGGTGAGACGGTGGTGCGTCCGCAGACGTCGAACCTCGATGGGCAGCGGTACGTCGGCGGGGTGACGTACACCATCGTGCCGGTCAGTGCGGAAGAGCTCCTAGCGCTCGTGGACAGCGAGACCGCGTACGCCGAGGTCATGCCCCGCGCCAAGTTCGTGAAGCGCCTCCAATTCGGCCCCGAGGGCGGGTACATGGAGGTGCACCATGGCAATGCCTTCATCGATGCCGCGTACACGATGCACCTGAAGAAGGAGCCCTCGCAGTCGCGCATCCGCTTTTGGGTCGATCTCTCGCGCCCCCACGACGTGGAAGATGCGTGGGGCTTCTTTCGCTACCTGCCCCTGCCCTCCGGCGGCAGGGGCGAACCGCGCATGCTGCTCACGTACGGCGTGTTGGTGAACCTCGGTGACGGCGTCCTGCGCTCGCTCTACGAGGAGAAGGTTCGCAACGCCATGCTGTCGCTTCCGCAGCGGCTGCGGCGGTACGTCTCGCGGACCTTGCATCGATGATCGCTCGGGTGGTGGCGGTGGCGATGAACGCCTTCCGAGAGGCCGTGCGCGCGCGCGTGCTGCATGCGCTGCTCGCGCTCTCGCTGGCCACGTGCGGCTATGCGGTGCTCGTGGCCGCACTCTCGATCCACGAGGAGCTGCGCGTGGTCGCGGACATCGGCGCGGCGTCGATTTCCCTTTCCGCGGCGGTCGTGGCCATCATCGTCGGGTCGACCACGCTGCATCGTGAAATCGAATACAAGACGATCTTCCCCATGCTGACCCGCGCGCTGCGCCGGCACGAGTACCTGGTGGGCAAGTACCTAGGGACCTTGCTGACCATCGCGGTGTTCGTGGCCGTTCAGGGCGCGGTGGTCCTCGCGGTGTTGGCACTGGAGGCGGGCGGGAACATCGCGCACGCCGGCCGGGAGATGCGGCTGGTGCTCGCGTCGTCGGTGCTCACACTTTGCGAGTCGGCCATCGTCGTGGGGCTCACCACGGTGTTCGCCTCGTTCTCGTCGCCCTCGCTCACGGCGGTGTTCAGCGTCGGCGTGTTCCTCGTGGGGCGGCATGCCGATGCGCTGGCTCACCTTCCGGCGCGGCAGTTCCCCGAGGCGGGGCGCGCGGCCGGACGAGCCCTCGCCTTCGTCTTTCCCAACTTGAACCTCTACGCCCCGCCGCGGGCGCTCTTGCTCGGCGAGGTCCCGGGAACGCCGCTTTGGCCTTTCGTTGCGGGCGCCGCGCAAAATGCGCTCTTATACGCGGTGTTGCTCGTCACCATGGGGGTTCTCTTGTTCCAGCGGCGCGATTTTCCGTGAAAGGCGTGCTCATTCGCGTCGCCCTCGCGGTGGTGGTGTTGCTCTCGGTCGCCATCGCGCGCCAGTACTCCATCGGCGCGCGCTCGATGTCGGCCAGCGACGCCGCCCTGTCGCGGGGCGATGCTCCGGCGGCCATCGACGAAGCGCGCGCCGCCGCCGAGGCCCGCGCCCCCTTCAGCCCCTACCCGGATCGCGGCTTCGAGCGGTTGACCGAGCTGGCCCATAGCGCCGAACAAAGCGGCAATTGGGCCGATTGTGCGCGCGCCTGGCGTGCGGTGCGGAGTGCTGCACTATCGACGCGCGTCACGGCGGGCGATGGCCGCCCGCGAGTGCTCGAGGCCAATGTGCAGCTTGCACGCATCGGCGCGCGCACGAGATCCGATGTTTCCGCGGCCACGGGCGAAACGCTGACGGGCGCCGCGCTCGAAGAGCACCTGCGCGAGGACCTCGCCCGCGACGAACATCCGAGCGCCGTGGCGTACGTGGCACTCGGGGCCGGCGGAATCCTGTTTTACGTGGGCGTCGCAGGCCTCTTGACCGGCGGGCCGAAGCGCTGGCCGGCAAAATGGATGGCCGCGCTCGTGGCAGCCGGAGCCCTGCTCGCCATTTTGGGCTGCATGCTCTGAATCGCATCGGGACGGGGGTTGTGCACGGTGGTGCGGTCGTGGCAAATGCCGATCATGCCGACCGTACCCATGGACGAGCACAAAGTCGCGGAATGCCGCGGGCTCGCGTCCGACATCGCCGATGACGTACAGCGTTATATCGACCGTCACACGACGGTGGGTGCGGAACGCACGTTTCTCCGAGCCTACGGTGTCGACGGTGTCGACGATCAGGGCGCCCCGCTGGTGAATCTCGCGGTGGACCGCTACCACAAGGCCGGGCTCTTGGGCCGCGGAATGCCGCTTTTCCTCGGGCGCGCCCTGCTCGACGGCGCGAGCACCATCCAAGACGCCGCCGAGCGCCTCGCCTACGGGCACGAGGTCGACTCGGGCGAAGGCGGGCCGTCGATCGAGGAGGTGCGCGGGGCGCTGGCGCCGCACACGAAGGCGGCCATCGACCGCATCGATCATGCTCGCACCGAGCGCGATGGGCTGAAAGAGCGCGTCCGCCCCGGTGGAACGCCGTTGCGTTACGTCATCGTGGCAACGGGGAACATTTATGACGACGCGGTGCAGGCCAAGGCAGCCGCGTACGCGGGCGCGGACATCGTGGCGGTCATCCGCACCACGGCGCAATCGCTGCTCGACTACGTGCCGCACGGCGCAACCACCGAGGGCTACGGCGGCACCTTCGCCACCCAGGAGAACTTCCGCATCATCCGCCGCGCGACCGACGAGGCCACCAACGAATATGGCCGGTACATCCACCAGACGAATTACTCGTCGGGATTGTGCATGTCGGAAATCGCGTGGATGGGCGCGGTGGAGCGGCTGGACATGCTGCTCAACGATGCGATGTACGGCATCCTGTTCCGCGACATCAACATGTGTCGAAACTTCGTCGACCAATACGTGTCACGAAGGTTCATCGCGCGCTCGGGCATCATCATCAACACGGGCGAGGACAATTACCTCACCACGTCCGACGCGGTGGAGAAGGCGCACACGGTGCTGGCGAGCCAGTTCATCAACGAGGCCTTCGCCAAGCGCGCGGGGCTCGTCGACGAGCAGATGGGGCTGGGGCACGCCTACGAGATCGACCCCTGGCTGGAAGACAGCTTCCTCCTGGAGATGGCGCAGGCGCAGTTGATTCGGCAGATTTTCCCGCGCCATCCGATCAAGTGGATGCCCCCGACGAAGCACAAGGTGGGCGACATCTTTTTCGCGCACGTGCACGACGCCATGTTCAACCTGGTGGGCGTCACGACGAATCAGTCCATCGAGCTGCTCGGCATGTTCAGCGAGGCGATCCACAACCCGATGCTGATGGATCGGTACCTGTCGCTGAAGGCGACGCGTTACGTGTTCGGTGCGGCGCGGCACCTGGGCGACGAGATCGAGTTCAAGAAAGATGGCATCGTGGCGTCGCGCGCGCGGCAGGTGCTCAACGAGGCGCACGAGCTGCTCACCGAGGTGAAGCGCGATAGCATTTGGGATGCGATCGGCACCGGTGCATTTGCCGACGTGAAGCGCACGCGGACGGGCGGCAAAGGCTACCGCGGCGTGGCCGAGCGTTCGCCCGACTATTTCAACCCCGTCCTCGATGTGCTCGAGGGCAAGTCGTCCCTATAAATCGAGAAGAGATCCCGCCATGCCCAACAAGCTGCAAAATGCACCGCTCCCCAGCCGGCCTCTCGCTCCGTATGGCGATCGCGATGGCGATGGCATGGTTCAACTCTCCTTCACGTTGCAGCTTCCGCCTTCGGCGCGTGCGCGCGAAGCGGCGAAGCAGCTGGCGGAGGCACACGGCATCCGCGAACCCATCGTGGCGACGATGGAGGAGTGCGCGCAGGGCTATTCGTATTTCGTGGTCTACGGGCACTCGCAACACACGGTCGATGTGGCCTCCATCGAGGTGCCCGAGGTGCGCACCGAAGCGCTCTCGCGCGAGGAGATCGAGCATCGCATCACGGCGCGGCTCGGTCGCAAAATCGTGGTGGTCGGCGCCTGCACGGGCTCGGACGCGCACACGGTCGGCATCGACGCCGTGTTGAACTACAAGGGCTACGCGGGCGACAAGGGCCTGGAGAGCTACAAGGGCTTCGAGGCGTACAACCTCGGCGCACAGGTGGAGAACGAGCAGCTTGCCGAACGCGCCCGCGCGCTGAGCGCGGACGCCATTCTGGTGAGCCAAGTCATCACGCAGCGCAATTGCCACAAGGAGAACGCGGGCGCGTTCATCGACTTGGCGAAGAAGCAAGGCTGGCGCGACAACATCGTCCTGCTCCTCGGCGGGCCGCGCATCGATCACAAGCTGGCCCTGGAATTGGGCTACGACGCGGGCTTCGGGCCGGGCACCAAACCGAGCGACGTGGCGTCGTTCTTGGTGGAGAAGATCTGCGGTTAGGGGGTGCCCTGGTCCTCCGGGTGAATCGAGTCCTGGCTCGCACCGGGATGGTGGACTGCTAGGGGCTTGGGGGACAAACGGCGGCGTGATCGCGCGTTCCGCGCAATCTCAGACGTTCTTCTTCTGGCGTTCTCTCTGCCAGATAAAAATGAGGGTAGGAAAAGTTCCGGTGGAGCGATCAGTTGTCGGCGCAGCTTCACCCAACGAGGAATTCGGCCACCGGTCCGCGCCCGCTGCGCTTCCCGTCACCGCCCCACGTGTTGTTCCCGATAGCTGGACGCCCTTGGGCGTTGGTTCCCTGCCTTCTCGGGCACGCGGAGGGCTGTTGCCTCCCAATCGTACCAATGGCAACCCATCATCCTAATCTGCAACCTTGTGGGCGCGGAGTCCGGAACACCACGCACCAAGGTCTGCCCCGACGCGTTGCCAATGCAGTGCCAAACGCGCGTCCCTCGAAGATAGGCGAATCCGCGCGCCGTCCCTGTCCCGGACGATCGGCGCCCTGTCCCGGACACCCACGAACCCTCGCTTGAGGACGATGGCTACGCACTATGTCCTTCCGACCATCGGCCCACGCCCTTGCAGCTCGTGGTCCACGGACGGCAAGTCGTTCGTCGATCTGTCCGCGTTAGGCGGCGCAGGGGGCGCGCACCAAAGAGGCGGCGGAGATAAGCTCTTCGTGCTCCTCCACCATGTCCTCAATCATGTGGTGGCAGGACCCGCAGTCACCGCCGGCCTGACAGGCCTGGGTTACCTCCTCGCGGGAGCGGGCGCCCTCATGGATGGCAGCGCGGACTTCGGACTCGGTGACGGCGTTGCAAATACAGACGAACATGCTCGGGAGTTGTCTCGGCGAGTTGAGCGGCCGCCTTGACTTCTCTTAGGATAATGAAAGCTATTTTCAGTTTCAAGCCGATATCTTCGACCCTTCGGTCCGCGGGGAAAAACCGGCCGATTTCGTCCTCAACAAATTGGACATGTCGTTTTCGACCGAGAAAAAGCGGCTCATTCGGGGCCGATTTTTGTCGAGCATCGACGCCGAACGAGAAAAAGGGCGGGATTCTTTCGAACCCGCCCCGATGGCCCGTGAAAAAGAGGCCTACCTTCGCGGGATGACGCCGTGGCCGGCGGCGATGTGGCGAAGCTTGACCGTGGCGCCGTCGTACTCGAGCCCCCCGTCGAGCGGCTCTTCCGCCATGAAGAGTGGGGTGTCCAGGTCGATGTGGGTGAAGCCGCCCACCCCTGCGGCGAAGCACGCGGACATGGACATGGTGAGCTTGGACTCGACCATGCCGCCGATCATGAGCCCCAGCCCCGCGGCGCGGGCGACGGCGGCGATGTCGAGCGCCTCGGCCACGCCAAACTTGCTCAGCTTCAGGTTGAGCACGTTGGCCGCTCCGCGGGAGGCGATGGTCCAAGCGCCCTCGACGCTGGCGCAGCTTTCGTCGGCGGCCACCGGCGCCTTGCCCGCGGCGGTGACGCGCGCGAGACCCTCGAGATCCGTTCCCGCGACGGGTTGCTCGAGCAGCGCCAGGCGCACCCCGCGGCGTTCGAGCGCATCGAGCAGCTCCAAGGCCACGGCGGCGTCCAGGCCGGCGTTGGCGTCGGCCACCAAGGTCGCATTCGGGGCGGCTTCGTGCACGGCCACGATGCGGTCGATGTCTTCGCCGAGGGCCACGCCGCCGATCTTCACCTTGAAGGTACGAAAGCCGCGAGCTGCCCAGGTGCGCGTCGCTTCCCCGGCGCGGGCCACGGTGCCGGTGGGGATGGTCATATCCGTCACGAGCTCCGCCTCGCGGCCGCCAAAGAAGGCCCAGAGCGGCATGCCCGCGCGCCGTGTGAGCGCATCGAGCAACGCCGTCTCGATGGCACAGCGTGCGGAACCCACTTTGGGGATCGCGCCGCGGAGCACGGCGGCGACCGCACGCCACTCGCGCACGTCGCACCCTTCGATGCGCGCGCGCACCGACTCGATGGCGGCACGGGCGATCTCCTGCGTCTCACCGTTGAAGGCCGGAAGTGGCGCTGCCTCGCCATAGCCTCGCGTGCCATCGGCAAGCTCCGCCACGACGAGCAGGTTGCGCACGGCGTCCTGCGTACCGCCCGAAATGCCGAAGGGCTCGCGCAGGGTGATGTTCAAGTCGTGGATTTCGAGGTGACGGACGGTGGTGGCGTTCTTCATATCGCAGACGTGGACTCTACTCGGCCGTGGTAGCGCGAAGCAACGCGTCGACGGCGGCGCCGTAATAGGCTTCGTAGGTGTCCATTTCCGCGTAGCCAAGGTGCGGTGTGCACAAGGCGTTGGGCAGGCGCAAAAGAGGGTGCTCGCCCCCGAGCACGGGTTCGTCTTCGTACACGTCGACGGCGGCAAAGCCCGGACGCCCCTTCTCCAAGGCGCCGGCAAGGGCCCCCGGCGCGATGAGCGGCGCGCGGCTCGTGTTGACCAGGAGCGACGTCGGCTTCATCTGCGCGAGATCCGCGGCGGTGACGATACCGCGGGTGGCGTCGTTGAGGGGCAGGTGCAGGGTCAGGACGTCCGCGCTCGCGAAGAAAGCCGCACGCTCACCCGCGTTTTGTCGCCCCAACGCAATGACGTTCATGCCGAATGCCCGCCCCACGTCCGCGACGGCGGCGCCAATGCGCCCGAGCCCGTAGACGCCAAGCGTCTTCCCGCGGAGACCGGTGCCGACAGTGCTCTGCCAGGCGCCCTCTTTCAGCGCGCGCACCTCGAAGGGGAGATGGCGGACGCTGGCAAGGATGAGCGCCCACGTGAGCTCGGCCGTAGCACTCGGGGTGCCCTTCCCGGCCGCGAGAACCGCAATCCCTCGCTCGGCGCAGGCGGCCACGTCGATGTGGCCGGTATGGGCGCCGGTTTGCGCGATGAAGCGCAGCTTGGGCAGCTTCTCGATGACCGTGCGCGGAAAGCGGGAGCGCTGCTGCGTGAGAAGGACGGCATCGGCATCGCGCAAACGCGCGGCAAGCCTGTCGGGATCGCGCTCCGTGTCGCGGAAGACGGTCACATCGTGCCCGGCGAGGCGGGCAAAGGCAGCGGTCTTGGGGAAGACGCCCGGGTAGTCGTCCAGCACGGCGATGCGCATGCGACGACTATAGGGCGCTCCCCCTTCCCGGCCTTTCGAATCTCGTTTTCTCTATTCCTTGATCTGCTGCGCGAGGTAGTGCGCTTCGCCGAGTTGCTTCACCAGCTCGAGTTGGGACTCGAGCCAGTCGACGTGTTCCTCCTCGCTCACGAGGATGTCCTTCACCAGATCTTCGGTGCCGTTGTCGCCGGTGTCGCGGCAGATTTGGATGATGCGATTGAGGAGCGGGATGGCTTGCATCTCCGCGGCGAGATCGTTCTTCAAGATCTCGATCGGCGTCTGACCGATGTTCACCTTGCCGAGGCGTTGTACGTTGGGAAGCCCTTCGAGAAACAAGATCCGTTTGATCAGTTTGTCGGCGTGCTTCATCTCGTCGATCGACTCTTTGTAAATCTTCTCGTTGAGCCGCTGGTAACCCCAGTTCTCGCACATGCGCGCGTGCAAGAAATACTGGTTTACCGTCGTCAGCTCGCCGGTGAGGATCTCGTTCAAGAGGTCGATGATTTTCGAATCGCCTTTCATGCTGACCTCCGTACTCCGGAAGCATTTCGGGCTCCGGCTTGCTGCAAATGGTTTTCACTCGAACGCGGACTCATAGCGAACAAAGACCATCTCTAGACGCCCATCGCAAGGAGAACCGCATCGATAAATTCACTTAGATTGTTCGCGAATTTCATTTGCAACTTCGACGTCCGATCACGCTGTGAACTCGACTTTCGATAGCTCCAACGACGCTCAATTTGCCTTCGATTTCGGAGCGAGGTCGATGGTCATCCAAACGTCGACGCCGTCGCGACCCAAGCGGTGCGAACCGGTGACGCGAAGAACGATGCATTCGCAGCGATCGCGCAGTTCGATGGAGCCGCGGGCGCCGAGCAAACGGGGCTCGTCGAGGTCCGCATCGACGCCGCTGCGTGTGACGATGGCGTGCGAAAACGGAATGGATGCGGCGAGTCCGCCGGTGGTCCCCGGTGCGGAGAGGAACCCGGCCGAGGGTTCGAGCGGCGCATCCGTGAGGAGTCGCGCGACCACCGGGTCGATGCCCTTGCGAACGGCGACGTTGGCCGAAAGATGGAGACCGTCGATGCGGCCGACGCGCGAGCGGGCGACCACCGCATGGCCAGCTTCGGCCCCATCGCTGCCCGAGTTGGATGGGCGGAAGGCACGCAGGACGTGCGCCCCCTCGGCGCCGAGCCCGAGGAAGGTCTGTGTGGCGGCGGCGCGCCATCGCATCACCGGATCGGCACGCGTGTCGTCGCCGGTGAAGCCCGCCGACGCGGAGGCCTCGAGCCCATCGCCGCGGCCCCACCGGCCGAGGGCGTTGGCGAGCCCCGTTTCGGCGACCCACGTACCGCCCGATACGCCGCCAAACCCGCGCGCGCGGCCAAAGTCCGTCGTCAGGGCGTCGTCGGCGCGAAGCCCCAGGACCGCGACGCTGGCGCGCGGCTCGAGGCGGTGGCGCCATGGATCGGCAGGATCGCTTCCCTCGAAGCTGCGCACGAAGGGCACCGTGAATTCGGCGCGTGCACTGCCCGCAACATCGATCCCGCGGCGCTCGCCGCCGACGACATTGCTCGCGCCGCGCAACGACAGCGAGGCGCCCACGGCGCCGAATCGGGTCGCGAACAGGGTGCCGCCCTCGGCGCGGGCGTAGGGGACCATTTCGCGATCGGGCGAGCCCTCGGCGCGGAGACCGCCGCCGGTGAGCGCGATGTCGTAGGCACCGATGCCGCCGATCGCATCGCCACGCCGCGCGGTGAAGAGAGGCCCCCAAGCGCCCAAGCTTCCCACGTCGCCGCCGCGCACGGAGGTGGAGCGCAGGCCTGCGGAAAAGGTGAAGGTGCCCTCGCGAAGCTGACCCTCGGCGCGTGCGCGATCGAAGCGGCGTGCGGAGGCTTCCAGCTCCGTGGTGGCGCGCAGACCGCGTGCGCCGCGAAGCACGTCGATGTCCCAGGCGAGGGTTTGGCCATTCCGGGACGCGTCGACCTTGTCGGCGATGCTGCCGCGCGCGTCGGCGATCAAGCCGTCGCCGTCGAAGTGGTCGTAGCGCACGCGCGTCTGGCTCGCGGGCGTGCGCAGGAACACCTCGTACGCGCTGCCGCCCCGCACGTAGGCCCCGGCGCGCACGTCGAGGGCGGCGCTCGGATCGTCGGGCCCCCAGGGCAGGTGGATGCCACCGCCGACGAAGAAGCCATCGGAACCGCGGTACGCGAGATCTGGCGCGAGCACACCGAAGCGCTGCGGCGAACGAAGCCAGAAATAGGGGAACCAGAAAATGGGAAGCCCGAGCACCTCGAGGCGCGGGTGACGTAGGACGAGATCACCTGGCGGCGCGACGATGGCCCCATCGAAGCCAACGGCCACCGGGGTGCCGAGGCATTGGCAAAACGCGAGACGGCCCGTGCCCTCCACCTCGATGCCATGGGGGGTGCGGCGCAACTTCAACGCGTCGCTGCGCAGGTGGAAGGGGGGCGACTCGAGGCGGACGTTGCCGCGCAGTTCGAGCTCGCGCAGGCGCGCGTCGAGCACCACGTCGTCGGCGTGCGTCTCCAGCGGCGGGATGTCGGCGGCGGCGTCGCGAGGCGCGAGCAGGACGAACATCGCGAGCCCTGCTGCGAGCGCTGCCGACGCCGCACGGCCGAGCGGTAATACTTTCACGGGCGATGTAGTCACGATCTCGAGTTGCCCGGATGCCGCTTGCCTGCTAACTGCCCGACCATGGATTCGTCCCTACCCGCCACCGAAATTACGGCACTCCTTGGGCGCGGCACCCAGTTCGAAGGAAAGCTCGCCTTCGAGGGGCGCGTGCGCATCGACGGCGTCTTCAAGGGGGAGATCAAGAGCGAGGATACGTTGGTCATCGGAGAAGGGGCCGAAGTCCACGCCGAGGTCGACGTCGCCACGGTCATCGTCCGCGGCGGGCAGGTGCACGGTAACATCCGCGCGAAGCACGCCATCGAGATTCATGCGCCGGGCAAGGTGATTGGCAACATTCACTCCCCGTCGGTGTTCATCGACCGCGGCGTCGAGTTCCAGGGCAGCTGCCGCATGGATCCCGTCGACAGCAAGCCGGCCACCGCCCCCGCGAAACCCGCCGGGGCTCCGCGATCCAGCCAGCAAACCGCGTGACGGGCGTGATGCCGCGCGCGCTGCTGCTGGCCACCGTCGTGGCTGCGGGATGTGCGGGCTCGGAGAACCCGAAGCCCGCGCCGGTGGTCACGCCGTCGCTTCAAGCGACGACGTGGACGGCACCGGATGCGGCGGCGGAGCCCAAAAAGCCCTCCACGCCGGAGCGCTCGCTCGAAGCGCTCGCGGAGGACGGAAAGACCGCGGCCGCGGGGATGCGCACGTTGAAGAGCGCACAACTCTCGGGGCAACGCGAGGTGGGGCAGGAATTGCTGGCACCGGGCGACGCCGACGCGTGCGTGCGCCTCGCCTTCAGCGCGGGCGAACCCGTGGTGGCGCAGCTCCTCGACCACAAGGGCCGCGTGCTCTCGGAGACGCCGGCCACGACCGATGGAAGGCTGGGCGAACGCGGTCCGGTGTGCATCCGCCGCCAGGAGGCGATGCGCGTCCAATTCGCCTCGAAGGGCGACGCCGTGGTCCGCTTCGTCGCGTGGACGTCGCGCTAACGCGGACGTGCGGGATCGCGGATGAGGGCCGGCCCGTGCGTTCGATCGATCGCGCTCCTCGGGTCGTTGCTCGCCGGGCTGCATTGCGAACGCTCGACGTCGCGAACGTCCGTGCAGACGGCTCCGGTACAGACCCCGATTCGAGGAACCCGCAGCGCGTGGGTTCGGACGGTTTCGACCGGCTGCGACGCTGCCGATCTGGAACTCGTACTCCCCTTTTACGAGGGACTTCGCCTCAAGCCGGCCACCGCAGCGCTCCGAGCCGCAAAATCCGAGCACCTCGAGCTCGCCTACCCGGGACCGCTGTCGATGCCCATGGTCGCGTGGCGGTGCGGTGAGGGCGCGTGGACGGCCGTCGTCCCCACGAAGCCCACGGAGACCCCCGCAGGGCTGCTGCTCCGAACGACCGGAGACGAACTCGAAGTCCGGCTGGAATGCTTCGGCAGCTGCACGTTCCAAGAGGTCGCCGAGCGTGGGCCTTGGAGCATCCTCGCGACGAAGGTGGCCGAGTTCTGGCACCTGGTCGCCCCGAACCCCACGCTTGCCTCACGCTACGATCGCTTCCACTACTTCGTTCGGCAATGGGTGGCGAACAATTCCGCGCCTTGGCTTCGCTCCGATTGGACGGCGTCCGCGCTCGAACGACGGATGCGCGACGAGGGGGCGCGCACCATCTCGTTCGCGTTTGGCCTGGACCCGAACGAAGTCGACCTCGAGGGGCACTATTTCTGGAGCGACGGGGCTTTGGCGGAAGTCGAAGCCCTCGTCCGCGCCAATCCAGCCGTGGCCCAGTTCCGATGGCTGAATTTGAGAACGTACAAGTACGCGATTCCAAACCTCGGAATCGAGCGGCCACCACCGCCCGAGGTCCGAGCGGCCGCAAAAGTGTACTCCGGCGGCCTCCATGATTTTTCGCAGTACGTCTTCAAGGCCATGGAGATGTGTCTCGGGGCCGAAGAATGGCAACGCTCTCGGTTCGAAGAGATGAAGAAGCTGATCGACCTCGGCTTCAAGGTGATCGCGTTCGACGAGTTCCCGACCTCACCGAAGTGGGGGACCGAAGCATGTCGGGCCACGAACCATTTGCACCGCCCCAATGACTTCGGTGACGAGTGGAGGGTCGCCTTGGACCTCGTTCGCCGGCTTTCGGCTTACGCGCACGAACATGGCATTTTGCTTTCGAGCGAGGAGCCCAGCACGATGCTCTTTCCGTTCACGTCGGGGTACATGGACGGGACGTTCAACGAGCCACCGGACATGTACGAGCATTGGCAGAAGAGCAAGGAGGCCGAACGGATCCCTCTCTTCAGCACGATGTTCGGCGCTCGATTGACGCCCTACACGAGGGTCGGAGGCTCTCCCAGGCCGCCGAGACCGTGGCTCGTTCAAGAGAAGATGGCGAGCTCGGTGCGCTAGCGTGCCGTGCGCAGCCAGCGGGAGGCGACGCGGGCGAAGAGGGGCGCCGCGACTTTGCCGCCGCTCCCTCCCTCGCCCGGTTGCTCGATGCCGGCGAGGATGACGGCGCGGGGCGCATGGGCGGGGACGACGCCCACGAAGCTGGCGTAGGTGACCCGCGTACCGTCGGGGCGTGTCCACTCGGAGGTCCCGGTTTTTCCGGCTACGGCAACGCCTTCGATGCGCGCCAGCTTGCCGGTAGCACGCGGATGGCTCACCGCCTGCTCGAGGAGGGAGAGCACGGTGTGGGCCGTCTCGGGTCGGACGATGGCTTCGCGCGGGGCCGGTTCCTTGCGCCGCGTGGACGTGGGCGGGATGTAGACGCCGTCGTTGGCGAGGGCCGCGTAGGCGGCGGCCAGTTGCAGCGGGGTCGCGGTACCTGCACCGCCGACGGCCATGGCGGCACCGCGTTCACTGGGCGCGGGCACGTCGAAGTGGAACGTGTGCATCCATCGGGCGAGGTGCTCCGCGCCGAGGCGGTCGTACACCTTGGCCATGCCGATGTTCGAGGAGACGGCGAGCATCTCGGGCACGCTCAGCACGCCGTGAGAGTCTCCATCGTAGATGCCGCCATCGTGGTGCGAGCAGTCGACGCGCTCGTCGGCGGAGAGCACGCCTTCGTCGAGGGCGGCGGCCAAGGTGATCGCCTTGAAGGTGGAGCCGGGGACGTTGCTGCCTCGCTCCGAGCGCGCAGCATTGGCCAGGATTTCCCCGGTCGCGGGGTCGAGCACCAGGACGGTGCCCCCTTGCGCGTGCCATTCGGCCATGGTGCGCTCGAGCTCCTCGTCGGCGATGGCCTGCAGCGCGGGATCGAGGCTCGAAGGCGCAGGCGCTGCCGCGGCCACCGCCACGACGCTCGCGGCCACGCTGCCCGCGAGAATGCCCGCGCGGAAACGCGACGGCGGGCGCCGCGCACGGGCCGCGGCCACGATGGCCGTCACGCGGGCCACGAGCTGCGAGCGCTCGGCCATCCCCAGCGCGAACGATGGGGCATGGCGCGAGGCACCTGCACCGGCAATCGCGAGCAGATCCTCCGCGTAGGCCGAGGCGCGCGTGCCCGCGACGAGCACGGCATCGTCGGCGGCGAGCTCGCGTTCGACCCGAAGGCGTCGCACGGCCATCCAGACCAGCGGATCGAACCAGTGCACCGCGCACGCGAGCTGCGCCATCGCATGTACGAGGCAATCGCGCTGGCGCACGTGCGCGAGCTCGTGCAAAAGCACGGCAAGGCGGCGCTCCTCGCTCCAGGCCTCCGAGCCGCCCGGAACGAGCACCACGGACGCGAACACGCCGGTGACCGCCGGCGCATCGAGTTCCTCCGTCACGCGCACGTCCGCGCGGACGCCCATGCTGGCTTGCGCGCGCGCCATGGTGCGCGACCACGCGGGGGAGGCCGCCGCACGCCGCACGATCGCCCGCGTTCGCACGAGCCCCACACCGAGACGCGCGAGCACGGCCAGCGCACCGAGGGCCCAGAGACCACCGAGCGCGCGCGCCGGATCGAGCCATGCGGCCTCATGCCGAACCGCGGCGGGGTGCGCGTTGGCGACCTCCGCCGGCGTCGCGGGATCGTCGGCGGGCGCCGGGTCCACGATCACGACGCCGCGAAGCACCGAGGCCGGTGTCTCCACGTGCCATACCGGCGTGATCGCGGACACACCGGGAACGAGCAACACGCCGCCCAGGGCCAGCGCGAGCACCAGCCGGCGCGTGGCCGCACTCGCACCGCGCAGAAGCGGCATCGCGCCGAGCGCGAGACCGAGCAGCACCGCCGCACGAAGCACGTTCGCCGCGAAAAATCCGGACGACATTTATCGCCCCTCGTTTTTGGCGCGCTCGATGATCTCGGACAAGCGATCCAACTCGGCGCGCGAAAGCTTCGTCGGCGACGACTCCGCCGACTCCAGCAGCGTCGCCACCGCTTGATCGACCGACCCGGCGAAGAACGTCTTCACCACGTGCGCCAGCGCGCTCTTGCGGGCATCGCTCCGCGGCACCGAGGGCGCGTAGACGTATTTCTGCCCTTCCTGCGCATGCTTGACGTGCCCGCGCTCCTCGAGCAGACGCAACAGCGCACGCACCGCAGAGTAACTCGGCGGATCGGGAAGCTCGTCGAGCACCTCCTGCGCCGTCGCCCGCCCGCGCCGGTAGATGATGTCCATGATCTCCCGCTCGCGGCGCGTGAGGCTTTTCTCCGGGGTCTTCGCCATCGACGGTAGATGTACCCGATGCTATAAATTTAGCAACCGTTGGCCGATGCTCATTCATCGGCTAGAAGGCTCGCACCGTGGGTCGCATCATCGACAAGGTCGCGTGGATTCGCTTGGAAAATGGCCGCATTTTGAGCACGCGCTCGCACGGCAAGGACGTGTATTACCTGCCGGGCGGCAAGCGCGAGCCGGGCGAAAGCGACCAGGACACGCTGGTGCGCGAGATCAAAGAGGAGCTCACGGCCGACATCGTCCGTGAAAGCGCCGAGCACGTGGGCACCTTCGAGGCGCAAGCCCACGGCCACCCCGAGGGCACGCTCGTTCGCATGACGTGCTACACGGCCGACTACGACGGCCCCCTCGCCGCGAGCAGCGAAATCGCCGAGGTCGCGTGGCTCACCTACGCCGACCGCGCGCGCGTCTCCCCGGTGGATCGCATCATCTTCGACCACCTCCAGGCAGCCGGCAAGCTCGCCTAGTTACGCTCAGAGGGGGAGAATTCACAGGAAGACGGGAAGGGTTTAGGGGTCCTCTCGGCGTCGTTGGCCAACGGAAAACCAAAGGACTTCCCGTCTTCCCGTTCCATCCATCAGGGAGAGCCGCTCGACGTCATCGCACGTCCCCCCGCCGCGTGGCATTCCGCGCCCGCAAGGGCGGGCCATATGGCATCGCACCGAAAACGCCGCTGCGAACGAGGCCGGAGGGGTGAGCCATGGATTCGCAATTCGCGAATCGCGAATCGCGAATGCCCGTGCCCCGTATCATCGTCGACCAGCTCATACTGACTGATCGAAAGACGCCAAGATGATGTGCTGGAGCGCCAAGGAATACTCTCGTTCACGAACCCACTGAACCTTGGCGCTCTTGGCGTCTTGGCGGTTCGGCAAGATCCCTCGTCTTCATTCCTCTGAGACGAAGGACTAGGCGCCTCGTGGCTCGCTGAACCCGGAGAGCTCGCGGAAGCCCGCCACCCGGGTCGGGTCCCAGCCTCGCGCGAGTGCAAACTCCACGGCGGCCCGGACGAGTCGCGGTGTGAACGGTACGCCGAAAACGATGCCGTCGAAGATCGCGCGCCGGTCCTCCGGGCCAAGTCGAACGACAAAACCCGCGCGACCACCGCGAAGCGCTCGGAAGACGACGAGAACGCTCTCGAACGCATCACGATTGCGCAGCGGAGTGGCATCGGGCACCCAGAGGTAGCGCGAGCGCCAATGGTACGTGACGCCATCAATGACAATCTGACGGAGATTTCGCCGATGCGTCGCCATGTGCCCAAACGCATCTTATCGCAAATACGGGCGCAGTTCTCCGAGCAGAGGTGCCTAAGGTCGTCCCATAGATGTTTCAGCGAGAGAGTTCACAGGAGACGGGAAGGTCTGAGAGTTTTTCTGTCAGCACCGTTGGCAAAAAAAACCAAACCAAAAAAACTTCCCGCCTTCCCGCCTTCATGTTCAATCAATCAGGGAGAGCCGCTCGACGTCATCGCACGTGCCCCCCCGCCGCATGGCATTCCGCAGCGTCACGCGGAAAACGCCGATCCGAAGGGGGAGAGCCATGGATTCGCGATTGCCCGTAAACCCATCGTCGTCGACCAGTTCATCCTGACGGATCGAACCGCCAAGTCGCCAAGATGATGTGCTGGAGCACCAAGGAATACTCTCGTTCACGAACCCACTGAACCTTGGCGCTCTTGGCGTCTTGGCGGTTCGGCAAGGTCCTTCGTCTCCATTCCTCTGAGACGAAGGATTAGGCGCCTCGTGGCTCGCTGAATCCGGCGAGTTCGCGGAAGCCCGCCACCCGGGTGGGTCCCAGCCTCGCGCGAGTGCAAACTCCACGGCGGCCCGGACGAGAGAGTTCGCGGGAAGACGGGAAGATGGAAAGGTCTAGAGTTTTCCTCTGGCACCGTTGGCCAACGGAAAACAAAAAAACTTCCCGCCTTCCCGTCTTCCTGTTCAATCCTCAGGGAGCGCCGCTCGACGTCAATGCGGCTCGAGAAGGGCGTGACTTGGGTCAGCTCCCGAGGCCGATTTGCCGGGGGCTTGGGCGGGAGACGTGGCGGCTGCCCGTTTCGTAGAAGCGCCAGGGCTTCTCGGCCCAGGTGCCCGAGTAGGCGACGCCGACCCGCGGCGTGGTGGTCATTTTGGGGCGTGTGGCGCGGGGGGCGAGGAAGAGGGAGCTCTCGCGCAGGTTGAAACCGTCGTGGGCGCGGGTGATGCCGAGGGCGCGGGTCATGCGCCCGGGACCGTCGGTGCGGGAGGCGTCGGGGATGCCCGAAAGGGGCTCGCCGGCGCGCACCAGGACGGCGTGGCCCTTTCCCTCGCCGAAGCAGACGACGTTGAAGCAGTCGTACATGCCGTAGATCAAATAGACGTAGGCGTGCCCGGGAGGGCCGTACAAGGTGCGCGTTCGCTTGGTGAGGCCGACGCGTGCGTGGCAGGCGAGATCCGTCGGGCCCCGGTAGGCCTCCGTTTCGACGATGCGCACGGCGCGCACGTCGCCATCGCGCTGGTGCACCAGCACGGTGCCGAGCAGCTCGCGTGCGACCACCAGCGCGTCGCGCGCGAAGAAGTCGGCGCCGAGGCGCATGTCGTAGCTAAGTTGGGATGGAGGCGTGATGAGCATCGGGAACGACGTCGCGCACCAGGTCGACGAGGCGCGAGTGACATGTAAATAGCAGCACCTGCGTGCGCTCGGCGAATGCGGAGAGCGCTTCCAGCGCACCGCGGGTGCGCTCCTCGTCGAAATTGACGAGCACGTCGTCGAGCACCATCGGCAGCGATTCGGCGCTCTTGGAGTAGCTCTCCACGTACGCCAGGCGCAGCGCGATGAAGAGCTGCTCGCGGGTACCAGTGGACAGCGCATCGGGGTGCACGGTGCGGCCATCGTCGCGCTCCACGAGGAGCGAGCCATCGAGCCGCCGCTCGATGCGCGGGTAGCGACCTCGGGTCATGCGCGCGAAGGCCCCCGAGGCGCGGAGCAAAAGCTCGGGCTGGTGCTCCCGCTCGAAGCGACGGATGCTCCCTTGCAGGATTTCCTCGGCGAACGTGAGCACCGCGTAGCGTTCCACGTCCTCCGCCAGGGCCGCGCGGTCGGCCTCCGCCGCCGCTTGCTCGTCCGCGGCGCGCGAACCGCCATCGAGCCGCGCGAGGCCCTCGGTGAGCTTTCCCACCTCTTGATCGATGGCGCGCGCACGCTCGCGCAGCGCGTCCGCCTCCTGCTCCAGCGCCGCGATGCGATGCTCGAGCAACTCCGGCGCAGCGTCGGCCACCTCCGCGAGAAAGGCGTCCTGCCCCCAGCGCACACCGGCACGGCGAAGAACCCGCCGCTGCTCCGCGGCCACACGCGAAAGCTCGTCGATGCGCAACGCCACCTCCGCCACACGGCGCACGCCCTCGTCGTCCCCCTGCCCGGCCAGCGCGCGGTACTGCCGAATCTCGGTCTCCGTCGCCTCGAGCCGCGTCCTCGCCTGCGCGGCGCGGTGCTCATCGCCCTTGCGCCCGCGCTCCAGTTCTTCGCGCATGCGCACGGCCTCGCGCGCGGCCAGAAGCCGCCCTTGCCATCGTTCCACGCTGCGGACGGGGTCCGAGATGCTCGCCTCGAGCACGCTCCCCAGCACGCGCACGCGCTCCTCGTAGCCCTCGAGCTCGCGTCCGATGCGCTGCCCCGCTTCCTCCAGGTGCTGTTCCTCGCTCAGGAACGTCCGCCGCAGCTCCGCGAGATCCTCCACGATTTTCCGCGCCCGCGTCACCCCCAGATCGGGCGACACCCCCATCCCCGAGGCGAGCTGCGTGAAACGCGTGCGCCATGCGCGCTCGTCGCGCTCGAGGCGCTCGCCGTCGCGCTGCCACTTTGCACGCTCCTCGGTGATCGAGGTGCACAGATCCACGTAGGCCAGCCGATCCTCGAGCCACCGCCGCATCGAGGGTGGACTCATGGGCTCGATCCCCGAGCGCGCCCACAGGGCGAGCCACTCGCGCCGTGTCTCCTTCTCCGTCTCCTCGAGCTTCGTGAGCTCGCGTTCCAGCTCGCGCACCTGCTCGCCGAGGCGCACGGCCAGGGCCTCGTGAAGCGCGCGCTTTTGAACGGCGTCCGCGTGCAGCCGCATACGATCCGCCACATCGTCCGCCGCCACCACGGCGCGCTCGTAGGCCCGCGCGAGAGGCTCCCCTTCCCCGTAGCGCGCCACGGCTTCATCCGTCGGCTCGCCACCCAGCGCCCGCTCCACGATGCGCCAGCCGATTTCCCTCCGCGCGCGCGCCGACTCCAGATCGCGCGCCGCGGGTGCATGCCCCGCCGACTCGATCGCCGAAAGCTCCTGCTCGTGCGTGGCCAGCTGCCCCTTCAGATCCGCGCGCCGCTCCCGCCGCGTGGTCAACTCCCGATCGCACGCCGCAAAGCGCGTCTCGAAGCGCGACACCTCGTCCACCGGCGGCACCGCCATCGCGGCAGGATCCAAGGACGCGAACGTCGACAGCGGTGCCTCCAGCTTTCGCCGATGCTGTTCGCGCTGCCGGTCGAGCGCCTCCAGCTCCTGCTCGCGCTCCGTCCAGCGTTCCCGCTCGGTGCGCAGCCGCTCATGATCGGCCGCCGCATCGAAGAAGTCGCTCTTGGTCATCTCATCGAAACGCATCGCCCGCAGCGCCGCGAGGTCCCACGTCGGGTGCATCTCGCGAAGGCGCTCCTGCGTGCGCCGCCCGAGACGCTCCACGTTTTCCGCGTTCTTCGGCCGCTCGGTGAGCATCTTCTTGTACGCGCCCAGATCGCCGGCCAGCCCGTCGATGGCATCACCCGCCCTCAGCGCCATCGGATCGTCCCGCCACGCGGACAGGCGCTCGCCCGTTTCGCGGGTCCGCTCCTCGAGCGAACGCAGCTCCTCACGCACCTGCTCGCGCACCCCGACCAGCTTCTCGTACGCGCGCCCGCCCTCCGCCGTAAAGCCGCTCGGGCACGACAGCGCCTCCAGCTCCGCCTCGGCCTCACGCAGTGCGCGGTAAGGCTCGATGGCCAGCATCACCGCGCGGGTGCGCTCCACCTCCGTTCGCCGCGCCGACTCCTCCGCGTAGGTGCTCTGCGCCAGCACCTTCTGCTCGCGCAGTTGATCGGTCACCCGCCGGTGCTCCTCGCCCGGTGTCGTGGCCGCGCGGATGGCCCGACGTCGATCGTCGAGCACACGCGCCAGCTGATTGATCCGCGGATTGCGCCCGCTCTCCTTGAACAGCGACTCGCGCTCCTTGCGCAGATCGCCCAGCACCTTCTCCAGGTCGACGTGGCCGCCGAAGCCCGCCCCGTAAATGGCGCTGCGCACCTCGTGCTCTTTGAGCGACTCGGCGCCGCGGGCCAGCATGTCCAGCGAGAAGCCGAACACGTTCTCGAACACCGCGCGGCTCGGCCGCTCCAACCGGTGGTGGAACCACTCCTCGTCGAACTCCTCGCCGCCCTCCAGGCTGCGCCCGAAGAGCGTCTGCTTGCGCCCCTTGGTGCGTGTCGCCTCGTAGCGGCGGCCATTGTCGAGCTCCACCAGCGCGCCCACCCGCAATTCGCTCTGCTCGAAGTCGAGCACCAGCTCGGGGCTCTTGTCGCGAAAGCCGAAGAGAAAGCAGCGGATCGCCGACAGCACCGTCGTCTTGCCCGCCTCGTTCGGCCCATAGACCACGGTCAAATGGCGCGGACCTTCGCCCGCCAGCGAGAGCTTCTTCTCGCGGAAGTGCCGAAACCGCTCGAGCTCGAGCCGCAGAAGGCGCATCAGTCGTTCGCACCCGACGTGAGCCGCTCCGCCAAGAGCGCCTCGGCCCGATCGAGCACGCCGGCGAACCATGCCTCGTCCTCCACGACGATCTCCAGCTCCTCGAGCTCGCGCGCCAGTTTCTTCTTCAGCGGCTCGAGCGTGCGCAAGAGCCCGAGCCGCTCGGTGTCGGCGTCGTCCCCGCGCAACCGGTCCGTCCACGTCAGCAGCTCGGCGACCAACCCTTTCGCCGCGCGCAGCGCTTCGATCGAGGCTGCCGGCGAGGTCGAAAGCTTCACCTTCTCGAGCCAGACATCGCCACCGCGATCGATCGCGTCGGCGCGGATCTGCCCGAGGATCGACTCGCGCTCGGCCACGATGGCCGCGTGCGCCCGGCAGCTACCCGTGATCTCCAGCCGCACCGCCGCCAGGGAGTTCTCCGCCCGCGCCACCACATCATCGAGCCGGTGGCGCACCTTCTCGAAGAGGTCCGCCGTGTCGTCCTCCGGGGCGAGCAGCACCTCCTCCACGAAGTAGCGCATCGTGTCCGTCGGCACGAAGCGCACATCCAGGGTACGGTCGCCCGAGCTCTCCACCAGCACACATCCCTTCGGCCCGACCTCACGCACACTCCGCCCCTGCGTGTTGCCGGGGTACACGACCCATGGGTCCTCGTGGAGCACAGCATGCGAGTGCACGTGGCCCAGCGCCCAATAGTCGTAGCCGTGCGCCACCAGCTCCGCGACGGTGCACGGGGCGTAGGCCGCATGTTCGCGGCTGCCGGTGGCGTTCGTGTGGAGCACGCCCACGTTGACGAGGCCCGCCACCGGTGGCGCGTAAAGAGGAAGGAGGCTCTTGTCCACCTTCTTCTGGGCGTAGCTCACACCGTGGAAGGCCACGCCCTCGTCGTCGAAGCGGTACGTGTACTTTCCCCGCTTCGAGCCGGCGGCGCCGAACTCGAACACGTGTTCGGCGTACGCGAGCTGCTTGGTCAGCTCGAAGTCGTGGTTCCCGCGAAGAAGCAGCACGCGGCACCCCGTCTCGCGAAGGCGCGCGAGCTGGCTCACGAAGTAGAGGCCGGTCCCAATGTCCTTCCAATCGCCGTCGAACACGTCGCCCGCGAGCACGAGGAACTGGGCTTGCTCGGTCAGGCACAACGCCACGACCCGCTCGAATGCCTCGCGCGTTGCACGCCGAGCTCGCTCGACGGGTGCGCCTTCGTAGCGGGTTAGACCACGGAGTGGGCTGTCAATGTGCAGATCAGCCGCGTGAACGAACTTCACCGGCGTGTTCTTAGCCGATTAATCGGCGTTCATGGGAACAGCGCTTCTGTAAGCAGGGCGATGTAAGGCGATCTCGGCGCTAATTCTTCCCACCGCTGGCATGGTTGTCGCTTTTGCGCCTCTCCCCACGTGATAAGCTCCATACGTTGGCCCCCGGTTGCTGCGTCGGGCCAACCAGGTCAGACACATCATGGAAATAAAGCAACAGCTCAAACTGAGTCAGCAGCTCGTGATGACCCCGCAGTTGCAGCAGGCGATTCGCCTCTTGCAACTGTCGCGCCTCGAGCTGATTGACGAAATCCGAAAAGAGCTCGATGCCAATCCGGTCCTGGCCGACGACGACATCGACCCTCGGGCACGTGGCGCGGAAGGGATCGGCAGTGATCCCGCGAGCGGCGGGCTTCAAACGGACGAGCGGGTCGAGCGCCTCGAAGGCCTCGAGCGGCTGAAGAACACCGACCCGCAGCAACTCCAGACGGAGAAGAAAACCCAGGACATCGACTGGGAGCAACTCCTGGAGAATCGCACCCTGCAGCAGGCCCTCCCCGCGAATCGCGGTGGCTTCGACGACCTGCCGCCCATCGAGCAAAACCTCACGAAGCCGCAGTCGCTGGTCGATCATCTGCGCTGGCAGCTTCAGATGAGCGACTTCACCGAGGCCGAACGGCGATTTGCCGAGCTCGTGCTCGGAAACCTCGACGACAACGGCCTTCTCGATCTCAAGGGAACCGAGCGCGAAGGCGGCGAAAAGACGCCGGATCTCACGATCGAAGAGCTGGCCGACGAGTCCGGGCTCGACCCGGAGGACGCCCCCGAGGTCCTGCGCATGATGCAGGAGTGGGACCCGGTCGGATCCTGCTCGCGCGACCTACGCGAGTGCCTGCGGGTCCAGGCCGAGGTGTTCGGCTACGAGGACCTGGAACTCCAAATCATCGATAAGCACCTTCATAACCTGGAGAAACACAATTACCAGGCCATCGCGCGCGACCTGAAGGTGCCGGTCGAGGAGATTTACGAGGCGGTCAAAGAGATTCAAAAGCTGGAGAGCCGCCCCGCGCGCAACTTCAGCGAGACCGACGAGCGCACCATTGGCATCACGCCCGACGTGTACGTCATCAAGGACAGCGACCGCTTCGTGGTCACCGACAACGACCGCGGCGTACAACGTCTCTACATCAATGAGACCTTGACGAAGCGGCTGCTGAAAGACCCCGGCGCCAAGGAATTCATTGGGGAAAAGTTGCGCAACGCCCAGTGGCTCATTCGCGCCATCGAGCAGCGCCGCAAGACCATCATCCGCGTGACCGAGTGCATCGTGGAAAAGCAGCGCGAGTTCTTCGAGCGCGGCGTCCAGTTCCTCAAGCCGATGATCCTGCGGGACGTGGCCGATGCGGTCGGCATGCACGAGTCGACCATCAGCCGCGTGACGACGAACAAGTACGTTCACACGCCGCAAGGCTTGTTCGAGCTCAAGTATTTCTTCAACTCGTCCATCCGCCGCATGGCCGAGGAAGACATCGCCTCGGAAAGCGTCAAACAGGCGATCAAGAAGATCATCGAGGGCGAGGACAAGTCGAACCCGCTCTCGGATCAGGCCATTGTCGAGATCCTCGCGTCACAAAATGGCATCCAAATTGCTCGACGCACCGTGGCAAAGTACCGGGAGATGCTCGGTATTCTCGCCTCGAGCAAACGAAAAAAGCTGTTTTAGAGCGACAGCTTCGCGCAACGGCATGGGGAGCGCCGGCATCGCGCCGGCGGGTCCGCCCTCGCGCGCCATCCCAAAGACTTTCGCCCCTTTCGCTAACCTTTCGCGCAAGGTCTAGCTATTCTCGTTTGTATACGGAGAGGCTGGGGAATTGTCACATCCTGTTTACCTATTCGTTGCAGGAGTCAACCTCTCGGGAAGGAGCGTGCGTAGCTCTCATGAACATTGCCATCACCTTCCGGCACATGGAGTCGACCAAAGCAGTCAAGGCCTACGCGGAGGAGAAGATCGCCAAGCTGCAAAGGTTCCTTAGACACCCGCTGAAAGTACAGGTCGTCTTGAGCACGCAGCATCGTGCTCACGTCGCCGAAGTCGACCTCCATGCCGGGGCCGAACATTTCCACGCCACCGAGACCAGCGAGGACATGTATGCCTCGATCGACAAGGTGTCGGATAAACTGGAGGCCCAGATTCGTAGTTGTAAGGATCACAAGAAGGGGCAAGACCGCGCGTCCGATCATTTGATCCCCGAGGCGGGCGGCGAGGACTAGGCATTCCATCTCTGCCCGTACACGTGACGTTCCCGTTCCCCCCGGGCGTCCGCTTGGGGGCTCTTCGGGAGCGTGTACGGGAACGGGAACTGGAACGTGTACGGGCAAGCCGAATCCGGTTTACAGTGTGCAACGGGCGGGGGTTTACGTATCTGGATGCACGTCTACCAACTCCCGAAGGCGGCGCCCCGCACCAACCCAACCTGGACTAGCCAGGCTAGAATGGGTGGTGCGGTCCGCGCCGGAGCGAACCGATAAAAGACGCCATGCGACTTACGGATCTTCTCTCGGCGGAGCGTGTTTGCGTCCGCCGGGGCACCGAAACGGTTTCGAGCAAGAAAGAGGCATTGGCCCTGCTTGCAGATCTGCTCGCCGATGGATCCCAACCCCCCATACCGCGTGCGACCATCGAGAGCGTCCTCACGGAGCGCGAAAAATTGCAATCGACGGGGATCGGCGATGGAGTGGCGATTCCGCACGGTGCGGTGGCGGAGCTCGACAAGCAATGCGCCGCACTGCTCATCGTTCCGGACGGCATCGACTTCGATGCCATCGATGGTGAAAAGGCGAATTTGCTCTTTTCGGTCATCACGCCGAAACGAGCCACGGGTGAGCATCTGAAGACGCTCGCCCGTATCTCGCGTTTGCTTCGCAACCGCAGCTTCCGGGAACGGCTCCTTTCGGCCGACGACGGACGCGCGGCGTTCGAGCTCATCGCTTCGGAGGAGGGAGGCACTTCGTGAATGGGTAGCTCCGACCAAAGTGGCAATAGTTTCCCGCCCGGCATGCCCCCCAGCGTGCAGGCCCAGGGGGAAATCTCGGTGGAGACATTCGTGTCCGATCCGGGGCTCGCCATTCGGTTGAGGCAGGTTGCAGGCGAAAGCGGGCTCCAAAGGCCCATCCGCCATCCACGGGTGCAAAAGTCGGGGCTGGCACTGGCAGGGCACTTCTACGGCGTGGTGCCCACGCGCGTGCAGGTCCTCGGGGAAACCGAGTTGTCGTACCTCGATGCGCTCGATCCGGGCGTGCGCGGGGTGGCGGCGCGGGGGTTCTTCTCGCTCGGATTGTCGTGCGTCATCGTGACGAGCAACCACACGCCGCCGCGTGCCCTGCTCACGGCCGCCGAGGCCACGGGCACGCCGCTGTTCGTATCGCCGAGCCGCTCGAGCCGCACCATCAATGCCGTGCACGCCGTGTTGGACGATCGACTGGCGCCGCAGGCCAAGCTTCACGGTGTGCTGGTCGACGTGTTTGGCGTGGGCCTACTGCTCTTGGGAAAGAGCGGCATCGGCAAGAGCGAGTGCGCACTCGAGCTCGTCCTGCGGGGCCATCGCCTGGTCGCCGACGACGTGGTGCTTTGCGATTGGCGTCCTCCGGGCATGGTCTTCGGCGCACCGGCCGACCTCTTGCGGCATCACATCGAAGTACGTGGCCTGGGCGTGCTCAACGTGAAAGCCTTGTTCGGTGTCACCTCCGTGCGCGAGCGCAAGCGTATCGACGTGGTCGTTCGCCTCGCCGACTGGGACGAGACGACGGAATACGACCGGCTCGGCTTGGAAGAGAAGTTCTACACGATCCTGAATGCCCCGATCCGGGAGCTGAGCGTTCCCGTCCGCCCAGGGCGCGACATGGGCAGCATCCTGGAGATTGCCGCGCGCAACGAGCTTCTGCGCCGCGCGGGGACGAACTCGTCGCGCGAGTTCAAAGATCGCCTGGAGCAACAGCTCGTCACGCGCGCGGCGATCGACGAGCCCGATGCGGCGCTGGAAAGTGTCCCCGACGCCTCGAGCCCCAGCTCGCCGGAGACCGAAGAGGATACGGCCGAGCGCCCATCCTGGGCCGCGATGGCCGAACGCGCCGCGGGGTTGAACGAAAGCTCGGCGTGGATCCCGATCCGCCCGATCCGCAAGGGGGATGACGAATGAGCGCGGCTTCGCCGACGACGGTGGTCATCGTGACCGGGCTGTCCGGCGCGGGAAAAACCACGGCATTGCATACGCTGGAAGATCTCGGATTCTTCTGCGTCGACAACCTTCCGACCGCGCTGGCCCCCCGCGCGGTGACCGTGTGCGAGGAAGGCGGCATGACCCGCGTCGCCCTCGGGATGGACGTGCGCGTGCGGAGCTTCATCGCCAAGGTGGGCGAGGTTCTCTCCGAGCTTCGCGCCGGCGCGCGCGACGTGCACGTGATCTTTCTCGATGCATCGGACGAGTCGCTGCTGCATCGCTTCAGCGAATCGCGCAGGCCCCACCCCCTCACCACCGAGGCCGCGCGTGAGGCCGGTCGGGAAGGTGCCATCGCGGTGCTCGATGGCGTGAGGCTCGAACGCGAGCGCCTTTCGCCCATGCGGGCGCAGGCCACGCACGTGTACGACACCACGCACCTGAGCGTCCATGATCTGCGGCGTGCAGTGATTGCTCACTTCGGCCCGGCGGCCGCGGGCGCGCCGCGGATGCTCACGCGCATCGTGTCCTTCGGCTTCAAATATGGAACGCCGGCGGACGCCGACTTGGTGCTCGACGTTCGCTTCCTCGAGAACCCCTACTTCGTGAAGGAACTCAAACGCCTTCCAGGCACCGATGTAAGGGTCCGCAGCTTCGTCCTCGGCTTGTCGGAAGCACAGGAATTCCTAAAGAAGACAGGGGAGCTTTTGAAGTTCATGCTCCCGAAGTACGAGCGAGAAGGGAAAAGCTATTTGACCATCGGGGTCGGATGTACCGGGGGACGGCATCGTTCGGTCGTGCTTGCCGAAGCACTGTCGGAGATGTTGCGCCGCGACGGGCACCTGTCCGTGGTGCACCGCGACGTAGCGCGGGGAGAGACGAAGCATCCACCACCGGCCCCGGACGATGCAGCCGCGGACGAGGACATGGAGTCGCAGCGCCACTCGAACACGGAGCTCAAAGGCGTCGTTTCCCCGGCCATCATCCCGCGAGGTAACGATGAGTAACCGCGCCAAAGGACGATTCACCATCGTCAATACGCTCGGCCTGCATGCGCGCGCAGCCACGAAGCTCGTGCAGCTCGCGTCGAAATTTCCGTGCGAGGTCGAGGTGGCACGCGACGATCAGGCGGCCAACGGAAAAAGCGTGATGGGCGTTCTGCTCCTGTGCGGCTCGCGCGGCACGGTGGTGGAAGTGCGCGCCGCCGGCGACAAGGCGGACGAGTGCGTGCAGGCCATCGGGGAACTCATCGCGAACAAATTCGGAGAGCCGAGCTGATGAGCGATCGACCACCGCCGCGGAAGGATCGACAGAAAGGGCAAACGCCCCCGGGGGGGATCCGGTCCGTGCGGACGCCGTCGTCGGGAGGCATCCCCGTCGCGCGAGGTTCATCGCCTTCCCCTTCGTATCCGCCGCCGCCCTCGTCGGGCGATGCATCCCTCGAGACGCACCAGATCAAAGGCATCGCGGGCTCGCCGGGCGTCGCCGTCGGAACGGCGCTGGTCATCGGGGAGATGCGTGCAGCTTACACGCGTCGGCACATCCACACCGCATCGATGGACGCCGAGCTGGGGCGCGTGCGCAACGCCGTGGAGGCGGCGAAGACGAGCTTGCGCGAGGTGAGCCAACGGCTGCCCACGGACCAAGCGAAGACGCAGGCGCCCATTTTGGATGCGTACCTGCTCATGTTGGACGATCCGCTGCTGCACGAGAGGATCAACCGCAAGGTCCGCAGCGAGAAGAAGTGCGCGGAGTGGGCGGTCGCCGCGGCCAGCGAAGACATTCTGCGCCTGTTCGACGGTGGCCCCGGCGAAAAGGACGCGTACATCCAGGAGCGCCGGCACGACGTCGAGTTCGTGTGCGACCGCATTTTGCGCGCGCTGATGGGCGAGCCCGGGCACGTCATCCCGCGTCTGGATGCGCCGATGATCGTGGTCGCCCGCGACCTTTCGCCGGCCGATACGGCGGGCATGGTGCGCGAGCCGGCGCTGGCCTTCGTCACCGAGGTGGGAACGCGCACGAGCCATACGAGCATCATGGCCCGCGCGCTGGAGATCCCCGCCGTCGTGGGCGTGGCCGATGCGCTCAATTTGATCCGCACGGGCGACACGATCATCGTCGACGGATTGCGCGGCGAAGTCACCGTGCACCCGGACGAGCGGCTCGTCGCCGATGCGCATGCGCGTTCGGCGCGGCACCTCGCATTCGCGCGGGGTTTGCTCTCCGCGCGCAACCAGCCGTGTGTCACCGCCTCGGGTGAGGCCGTGGCCCTCAAGGCCAACGTGGAACTGCCCGCCGAGGCGATTTTGGCGCTGGATCACGGCGCGCAGGGCATTGGCCTGTATCGGACGGAGTTTCTGTACATCGATCGATCGAGCCTGCCCACGGAGGACGAGCAGTACGAGCTTTACCGCGCGGTGGTGGAAGCCGTTTCGCCGCACCCGGTGACCTTGCGCACGTTCGACATTGGCGGCGACAAGTTCGCGAGCACCTTCGCGCTGCCCGCGGAGATGAATCCCGCGTTGGGATTGCGCGCGGTCCGGCTGGCGCTCAGCCGGCCCGACGTGTTCATGACGCAGCTTCGCGCGATGGTGCGGGCCAGCGCGCACGGCGACGTGCGCATCATGGTGCCCATGGTGGCGAGCGTGCACGAGATGCGCGACGTGCGAAAGCTGCTCATGCGCGCCATCGCCGAGGTGAAGTCGCGCGGCCTGCCCCACGCGGCGCGCATTCCACTGGGCATGATGATCGAGGTGCCCTCGGCGGCGGTCATGGCCGACGTGTTCGCGCGCGAGGCCGAGTTTTTCAGCATCGGCACGAACGACTTGATTCAGTATGCGCTGGCCATCGATCGAACGAGCCGCACCCTGGCGAGCCTCGCCTCGCCCTTCGATCCTTCGATTTTGCGACTCATCTACAGCGTCGCCCGGGTGGCAGCCGATCGCCGCGTCCCCGTTTCCCTCTGCGGTGCGATGGCTTCCGACGTGCTCGCAGCCCCGCTTCTTCTCGGGCTGGGGCTACGGGATCTGAGCATGGAGGCCGCCGCCATCCCCGAGATCAAAGAGGCGATCCGCCGCGTGGAGCTCGCGGAATGTAAAAATGCAGCCGAGGAAGCACTCGCCTGCGACTCGGCGGAAGCGGTCGAGTCCCTGGTGGCCCGCGTCTTCGCACCGCGCTTCTTCGATTTGCTGGCGGGAAGCGCAGAAGAACCGGCGTTAGACTGAGAAATCCATGGCAGATGAGGCCTACGAAGGCCCTCATGGCCTGAGTGAACCTCAAATTGACTGAAGCTGGACTGAAAAGTCGGGAATAAAGCGCGAAGTGCTTTGACGTGGGTGTGGACGAGTATGCTACGGTCCGCGCCGCATGGGCTTCGCGTTGTTTCGTCGTTGCGTTGCCTCCGTATCTGCGGCGGTGGTGGTGCTGTCTGTGTTTGCCGGGGGCACCGGCTGTAGCTCCGAGACGGAGGGGGCCTCGGATTCTCCTTGTCCACCGGGGCAGGCGTGCCAAGCGCGCCTGACGATCCTTCACACCTCGGACATCCACTCTCGGATCTATCCGTACGACCAACTCGTCACCCAAGTCGATTCGGATTTGGGCCTCGGGACCATCGGAGATATCCACAACGTCGGCGGCGTCGCCCGCATGTCGTACGTGCTCAAACGCGAGCGCGCACGCTCCGAACGCGTCGTGCACCTCGACTCGGGCGACTGCTTCCAGGGCGCGCCGGTCTTCAACTTTTACGCGGGGGAGCCCGAAGTGCGCTCCCTCAGCGCGATGGGCCTCGATGCGGCGGTCATCGGCAACCACGAATTCGACCGCGGTGCGCTCAACGTCACCCAGCAATTCCAGCGCTGGGGCACGTTCGCGTCCCTCGTCGCCAATTACAAGTTCGACGACCCGAACAATCCGGACAGCCCCAAGCTCTCCACGGTGGCCAAGCCGTTCACGGTCATCAACCGCGAAGGGCTCAAAATCGGGGTCATCGGCATGGGCAACCTGTCGAGCCTCACCTCCGTGTTCGATCAGCCGAACCGGCTCGGCGTCACGCCGCTCAACACCGTGGAGACGGCACAGGGCTACATCGACCTTCTGCGGCCGTACGTCGACCTCGTGATCATGGTCACGCACCTCGGGCTCGAAACCGATCAACGCATGGTGCGCGAGACCACCGGCATCGACATCGTGCTCGGCGGGCACAATCACGTGGTCATCAACCCACCGCAGGAAATCCGGGATTGCAGCTCGGATTTGAGCTCCCCCGGCTTCATTTGGGCGGTCGACCCGGATCTGAAGATCGACCCCGACAAGCCCCCGCCGAACGACGAGAAGCATCCGGACCCCAAATATCACCCGTACATGATGAAGCGCGCCTGCAGGCCGCGAAACGTGATCATCGCGCACTCGGGTGCCTTCGCGAAGTACGTCGGAAGGCTCGACGTGGTCATGTCCAACGACCGGATCGAGGCCAGCCCCGATGGAGATCCGGAACACTACGAACCGATCAACAAGTTCGAAATCATCTCCAGCAAGTACACCGCGTTCCCCATCAACTCGTCGGTGCCCGAAGATCCGGTGCTGGTGGACATGCTCCAGCCCTATCAGCGGACGCTGGATCGCGTGGCCGATCTCGATCTCTTGATTGGGTATTCACCCCAAGGCTCCAAGCGCAATGCGCCGAACGGGGGAGACTCTCCACTTGGCAACTTGGTTGCAACGGCCATGTGGTTGCGTCTGGGCATCCAGACGGATTTTTCGCTCACCAACTCCGGCGGAATTCGAACGGATTTGAACCCTGGGCCGGTGACCGTCGAGCAGATGTACAACATCTTCCCGTTCGACAACTCGATCACGAAAATGCAGCTTTCGGGGCTCGAGGTGCAGGACTTGTTCGACTTCGTGTCGCGCCGTTCGACCGCGCGCGGCTGCGTGTCGCAGGTGCAGATCGCGGGGGCGCGCGTTCGCCTCAATTGCGATGTCTGCACCCGCCCGGATGCGGGGCCGAGTTGCGTCGTCGACGACGAATGCACCGTCGGCACCACGCAGAAGTGTGAAAAAGCCCCGGGTGAAGACATCGGGCGCTGTCACCTCACCAGCTGCGCGGAGGAGGTCTACATCGGGCACACGAACACGTCGTGCGAGACCGATCGCGACTGCCCGCTCAAGGACGATGGCACGCCACACCCGGGCTCGTGCGACACGCGCATCAAGCAGTGCCTCTCGCTCGTGCGGCCGACGAACCTGTACGAACTCGCCACGAGCAATTACCTGGCAGGCGGCGGCTCCGGGTTCCGCGTCCTCCAGCGCAATACGACGCAGTTCGATACCAAAGTTCAACAGCGCGATGCGCTCATCGACTATCTGCGCCAGCAAAAGCCGTGTGGCTACATCGGGGAGGCCGCAGGCACGCCCGATGGGCTCAAGTCGTGCGGCACGGATTCCGATTGCCGCGACGTGGCCCCGGACGCGGTGTGCGCCTGCCCCGGCCAAGTCGAGGCGCAAACGTCGGGCGGAAACTTGGCCTGCGTGAGCAACGGCAGCTGCAATCCCTCCGTGGGTCGCTGCGTGCTCGGTGGCTGCCGCAATTCGGTGGCCGATTTCCACAACCGCCGGTGCGCGTCTTCACCCGATCGTGACAACTGCAAGATCGATCTCGATGCATGCTCGCTGGCGGGCGAGGAATGCAAAATTCTATCGTGCGTCGACGCACGGGCGGGCAATTTTTCGGACGACCGGCAGGAGATGATCGGCCGATGAAATCGAAGTGGTATTTGGCATTGGTGCCGCTGGTATTCGGCATGGGGTGCACCGATGGATTCGGCGAGCTGAAATCCAACGAGCGGCTCACCGTTTCCCTGGTCGGCGGCGAACGCGGGACCAAGATATCCCGCGTGGACATCGCGCTGGCGGACCCCGCGCGCCTGACCGTGAAAGTCGAGGCATACCGCGCCGATGGAAGTCTGAATACGGACTTTACGGGCTATGTTCGCCTGTCCATCAAACCGGGCACGGTCAGGGACATCGTGGGGCCCAACGTCGTAGGCCGCAATGTGCGGTTGGTCAACGGTGTGGCCGGCGATGTGACGCTCGGTGTGGTGGGCTCGTACGGCGATACGCGGATCTGGGCCGAAGACATGGGCTATTTTCCCGTGGATCCGAACGTCAATCCGCCGCCGCAGTGTTCCGATGGCAAGGACAACGATGGCGATGGCGATATCGATTTTCCGGCCGATGCCGGCTGCGCCTTCGCCAACGACGATTCCGAAGACGGCGGAACGCTGGCCACCGGGGTGAGCCCCATTCTGTATTTCAAGTATCCGCGCATTCGCGATGTACGTGGAATTTCACAGGGGGGATCGGCCACGTCGTTTCCGCACGAGCAGGTGCAGATCGACACCGGGTATCGTCCCGAGGACAACAGCTTCGAATTCAGCTTGGTGGTGACGCGGATCGCACAGGATGGCTTTTACGTCACGGACCTCGACCCCAAGGATTTTGGCAGGGGCTTCCATAGCCTCTTTGCCTTCAATTTCAGCGCCCCTGCCCGGCTCGGCGTGTGCGATCGGCTGACGGCGCTCGCCGGGACGGCATCGGACTTCTTCGGCTTCACCGAGCTCGGATTTCCCACGTGGGGCGTCGAGCCGTGGGACGAGGAAGCGTACAAGCAAGGGCTCCCGGGCTCGCGTCCCTGCATGGTGCCCGAGCCTTTCGTCTTCGGTGCGAAAACGGCCGCGGATCCGAACGTCAAGCTGCAGCAGATCGCGGCGCTGGTCCGTGCGTGGACGGGCGACGTGCCCGCCCCCGACGAGAAGGATGCGCCCAATACGCACGCGCACTCGCTTTCCGTGGCGTCGCACTTCGGGTCGGGCTTCCCCAAAGCACCGACGTATGCGCCGAAGGACGATGCGAGCAATTGCGATTTGAACGGCGACGGCAGCGTCGATTTCAGCACCAACCCCGAGAAGGCGTGCGCCGACGCCTGCGCGAAGGACGTGCAGTGCTCGGAGTGGTCGACGTACGCGGCACGCGGAGATTTCCGCCTGGTGCTGCACGACAACGACCCGCGCGTCTCCACGGGGACGCCGCGCGATACGCAGATGCAGGCGAATGCCTCGACGGTGTCGGCATTCCACGCCGCGGCCCTGCGTGGAAAACCGATCAAATCGTTCACCGGCACCTTGCGCTACTTCTCCGGTGGCTCGCAATTCACCATCGAGGCACGCTGCCCCGACGACATCGTGGTCGACCTCGACAAGCCTGCTCTCGGCTCGGACAAGGCATGCCGTGCCCGAACCACTTCCGAAAACCCCGGCAACTGAGAACACGTCCGATGCGTATTACCTTCATCGCTCCTTTCGCGTCTGCCGCGCTGTGCATGCTCGTCACCACCAGCCTGCACGCGCAAACGACAGGGACACCCGACAGCACGCCCCCGCTGCCGCCACTCAGCGGGGCGAGTTCTCCAACGCAGGCACCTGCGCCTCCGCCCCAGCCGGCTACCGTACCTTCGACGCAGCCCACCCCGGGACCGACTCCGCCGTCGCCGGCGTCGGCGTCGGCGCCCACGCCGGGCGGCATCGACAACCAGGCGCCGCGCCAGGATGATTCGCGGACGGATCTTTTGCTCGGAACCGCGGGCGCGCGGGCGGTGGGCATGGCTCCGCCGGGGAGCAACCCCGGTGACTTCATGGATACGCGTCTGACGTGGACGTTCGGCGACGACGACTTCACCCACAAGACCGGGGAACTTCTGCCCCTCTCGCCGAATTTCTCGATTGGAGATCGCCAGCAATACCGTCTCTTCTTCGACAATCTGAATTCCCGTTATTCGGGCCGTGAGAACCTCACGCACCTGGTGATGTACAAGAAGATGCCGGGGTTCATCGAGCGGCTGACCACCGAAGCGGCGGTGGTTCTGCGCTTCGACCTCGCATCCCTGGCGGCCAACACCGGCAATTTGAATTCGGCGCTGTCCGATGCCGGCTCGTACCTTCGCGTCTTTTATCAGACGGGTAAAAAGGAAAAAGAAGGACTGAGCGCGGTGTTCTTTCCGCTGGACACCGACCGCTTCCGCCTCGGGTACCTTTACGACATTAGCTGGGGCGGCACCAATGCGGGTATCCGCGAATCGATCTTCCCGCGCATCCAGGGATCGTCGCCGGGTCTCAAGCTTCAGTACGACCACGAGAAGATGTACGCGTTCGTTGGATTCAAGACAGCGACCATCGTACAGCCGCAGCAGGTGCTGAGCCCCGGCGGCGACAACGACGTCGAGACGGTGCGTGTCGGCGAGACGAATTACGGCCTGCTCATGGGCTTCGGCGTGGATCCGCACAAGAACGTGCGCTTCGATGCGGGTGGCGGTTACTTCCAGCAGGGCAAGTTCGACTTGGACGACGTGCGCGGTCGGTCGATTTACACGTACGGCGGCGCCGGGCGCATCGTCGTGCACCACAACATGCCGGTTCCGCAATCGGTCGACTTCCGGCTTTATCGGAATGACCCGTCGTCCCCTCAAATCATGTTCGCGCCGGAGAAATACAAGGACGGCGAGGTCTCCTGGAGCGTGAGCGCCGAGGCCGACGTGCTCGGGCAGCACTTGAAGGACTTCGACAAGCCAGGGGCGGTGAAGGACCAGCTGGCCTACGGCACCGCGGTGCAGGCCGTGGTGAAGGCGAGTTATCTGCGCCTCAGCGTCTCGGGCATCATGCGCAATCTGAACTTCGTCGTGCGCAACGTGCCCGGCTTCATCCCGTTCGAAACGCTTCCCAGCAACGCCAAGGCCGAGCCCGAGGTTTTCGGTGCGTTCGCCGCCGACTACTTCATCCAATCGCTGCACCTGACCCCCGGCCTCGGCGGCGGCGTCCAGATGCCCGCCACGTTCCGCAGCGAGTTCACCGAGGGCGGCGTGCCCGCGTCGCGCACCACCGTCGTCCGCCAAAACGGCGACGAGTCCATTCTGCCGTACAACAAGGATCGCACGCCCATCTTCCAAGCGCGCGTGAGCCTGCGCTGGGACCTGTCGAAAATCCTGAGCGCGATGGTGTGGGGTCAGTTCGTGCGCGACAACAACGGCACCTTGGTCGTCCGCGATCCGCAGGAAGGCACCGCATCGCTGCGCGTCTTCCAGAGCCCGAACCGCCTCGGCGCCGGGTTGAGCCTCCAAGCACGATTTTAGGCTCGAAGAAATTGAACAGGGAGGCGGGGAGGCGGGGAGTTTTAGGTTTTCAGTTGGCCCAGTAGGCTAACTGAAAACCCAAAAAAGCCTTCTGTGCGGCTTCGTGCAGGTTCCCTCCCCGCCTCCCCGTCTCCCTGTGAATTCTTCCTAAGCCGAGCGCGTTTGACATAGCGAACGACCGTCATATAATGACGGCGTGCGGTATCCAGCAGGGCATCGGGAGCATTCGCGGGAGCGGATCATCGAGGCGGCGGCGAGCCTCTTTCGGTCGCGGGGCATCACCAACACGGGCATCGATGCGGTGATGTCCGCGGTGGGCCTCACCGCGGGCGGATTTTATGCGCACTTCAAGTCGAAGCAGCACCTGATTGGCGAGGTGGTGAAGAAGGCCTTCGTCGACGGGCAGGCGCGGCTTCACTGCGCCGACGAAGATCGGCGCGCGTGGATGGAGGCGGTGCTTCGCCGCTACATCAGCCGCTCGCACCGCGACCATCCGGACCAAGGTTGTCCAATGGTGACGATGCTCAGCGAGCTGCCGCACGCGCACGAGGTCGTGCAGCCGATCATCAAGGACGAGGTCGAGAAGTACGCGGGCCTGTTCGAGAAGCGGCTCGGCGAAGGCCCCGAAGGCGCGCCGACGGCGCGGCAGCGTGCGCTCGGCGCCATCGCGCTCATGGTGGGCGCCGTGTCGGTGGCGCGTGTGCTTCGTGGAAGCAAATTGTCCGACGAGGTGCTCGCCGCGGCCCGCGCTGTCGGGCTGTCGCTCGTTCAGCCGGAGACCAACGAAACATGAGTCCATCGCTTCATATGGCAACGGCAGGCTCCGGGGAGCCCGTGCTTCTTTTGCACAGCGGCGGCATGTCGTCGCGCCAATGGCGAAGGCTGACGGATGCACTCTCGCCTTCGTTTCGGGTGCTGGCGCCCGACTTTCTCGGCTCGGGGGAAAACCCGCTCTGGCCAGAGGGAGAGCCGTTTCACTTTCTGAAGGACGTCGAAGCCGTGGAGCGCATCATCGCGGATCTCGCCGGGCCGGTGCACCTCGTGGGGCACTCGTACGGAGGGTTCGTCGCGCTGACCATCGCGCGGCGGAACCCCGCGGTGGTTCGCTCGCTAACGGTCTACGATCCGGTGGCGTTCGGCGTTCTTTACCATCCGGAGGATACCGAGGCGCTGGCGGGGGTGCCGAGCGCGGAGTCGAACGATCCCGCGGACGGCGGTGGCCCCGCGTGGATGAAGGCCTTCGTCGAATTTTGGAATGGCCCCGGGAGCTGGGATGCCCTCCCCTCCGTCACGCAGAACGCGTTCTTGCGGGTCGGCAAAAAGGTCTACGGCGAGGTCTCCACGCTGATGCGCGATCGCACGCCGGCCTCGGACTACTCCGCGGTGACGGCGCCGGCCCTGCTGCTCCATGGGACGCTTTCGCCCTTCGCCGCGCGGCGCGTGGTGGAGCGGCTCGGGGCTGCGATTCCCAACGCCACGGTGCGCCCGGTCGAGGGTGCAGGTCACATGGGCCCCATCACGCACGGCGGCATGGTGAACGATGGGGTGTCGAGGCATCTTCGGAGTGCCGCGCAACCATAGAAAGGAAACCAGGAGATGAAGGTTCTTCGCTTCGACCGGTTTGGCGCGCCGGCGGAGGTTCTGCGCCTCGAGGACGAGGACACACCGCGTCCCGGTGCCGATGACGTGCGCGTGCGGCTGACGTCGCGGGCGATTCACCCGTCCGATCTGGCGACGATTCACGGCCGATACGGGCTCGAACCGCCGACGCTTCCACGCGTGCCGGGCAGCGATGCGGCGGGCACGATCGTCGAAGCGGGCGCGAACGTGCGCGATGTGAAACCTGGAGATCGCGTCATTCTGCTGCTGGGCGCCACGCGCGGTGCAGGCACATGGCGCGAGGAAGTCTGCATTCCGGGCGCCGCGGTCGTGAAGACCCCCGAGACGCTGCCCGATGCCCAGGCGGGTTCGGTATGGGTCAATTACTTGAGTGCATGGGCACTCGCCGACCATGTTCTGGCGGTACCGCGCGGCGCGTGGGTGTTGCAGACGGCAGCGGGATCGCAACTCGGTCGCGCGATGATGGAACTTTCGCGGCTGCGGGGCTTCCGCCTGCTGAACGTGGTGCGCCGGCGGGAGCAGGTGAAGGAGCTCGAGGCGCTCGATGCGGGCCCGGTGGTGTGCACGGCCGACGACGACTTCGTCGCGCGCGTACGCGGGATCGTCGGCACCGCCGGATTGCACTTTGCGGTCGATGCCGTGGGCGGCACGACCGCGGCGAAGGTCCTCGGGTGCTTGGCGCCCGGCGGACAGTTGGTCGTCTTCGGGGCGCTCGGCGGTGCGCAAATTCCGCTGGATATCGCGACGGTGCTGTTCAAACAACTCGTCGTGCGCGGCTTCTGGTTGCGGCCGTGGATCGAGGCCGCCGGCCCTGCGCTGCATCGGCAAATCGCCGCCGATATTCTGGAGCAGATTGCTCGAGAAAGGATTCGCCCCGCCATCGATTCGACATTTGCCTTTGCCGATTTCCGCAACGCAGTCCGTCATGCGATGGCATCGGGCCGCACCGGCGCGGTGGTCCTGACGTAGTCCACCGATTGGATCGCAGCCGATCCTTGTCGTAACGCAATGATGAATTACGGTATCTCGAACATGAGATACCGCTTTGCGTTCGCGGCAATGCTTTGCAGCAGCTTTTTCTTGGGTTGTGCGAGCGATTCGGACGACGTGGCCGACGACGATGCCATGGAGGCCCAAGAGCTCACGGCCATCGAGGAGACCGATGCCGAGCCCGATGAAGGCGAAGACGGAATCGAAAGCGAGCCGCGGGCCGACGTCGACGACAACGAAGGCGCGGACGAAGCAAGCATCGACGATCCGGAGGTCGCCGCCGATGGCAGCGAGACGGACGACGTCGACGGAGAGGCCGACCTGGAGACGACGGGACTGACGACCCTGGATCTCGGCGGAAAACCGACGGGGGCATCGTACATGGCCGTCGTCGAGCAAAAGACGAATCGCATCATGGTATTTCCCGAGTCCGACCATACGTGGACGGGTCGAAAACCGAATTGGTCGTGGGGCGCGAACAATTCGCCGCAAATCCCAAAGGGCCAGAGGGGGCGTTTCGACAATCCGAGCGACGTCAAATTGAAGAAGAACGGCACCGTGCTGGTGGCCGCGTCGGGCGGCGGTATCGCCATCGTCCGAAAGAGCGATCGCCGCGCGACGTTCGTCGCGTACCCCGGTGGAAATCCGCACGCCATCGAGACCCTGCCGGGAGGCCACGTGGTCATCGCCTCGAGCGAGGGCTTTCTCTGCGTGTACAGCACCAAAAAGGGCGCGTCGAGCACGTGCCACCGCACGAACTTCGCCAAGGCACACGGCGTCGTTTGGGACAGCGCACGCAAGCGGCTATGGGTCGTCGGCGGAACGCAGCTCGGTTCCTATTCGCTGAACGGCAGCACACTGAAGCTGGACAAGGCGTGGAAAATCCCCGGCAATGGGCACGATCTCATGCCCGACGGCAAAGACACGCTTTTGTTTTCGTCGACCCACGACGTCTATTCGTTCGATCGCGTGGCGCACACGTACCGTTCACTCTCCAAAACGGCCAAGATCGATCCCAAGAATTACATCAAAGGCATCGATCGCCATCCCCGCACCAAGGAGCTGATCATCTCGCGCGATCACGACCTTTCCGACAAGGTGTACGGCGATCCTCTCGTGTACCGGTATACGGCGTCGGGCGCGAAGACGGTATTTACGCGTACGGGGGCGCAATTTTACAAAGTGCGCTGGTGGGTGGCGAGGTAGCCTGAAGATTGAACCGCCAAGACGCCAAGAACGCCAAGTTTTATTGGGTGATTCACCATCTCTTGATCTTGGCGCTCTTGGCGTCTTGGCGATTCGTCTCCCCTACTTCTTCAGCAGTTCGTCGTAACGCCTTTGCATCTCCTCGGGGGTCACCTTTTCGATCTCGTGGCCGATGTTCCATTCGTGCCCGAAGGGATCGCGGACCACGCCCGAGCGCTCTCCATAGAATTCGTCCTTCGGCTCGCGCACCATCGTCGCACCGGCGGCGACGGCACGTTGGATCCAGGCGTCGGCGTTCTCGACGTGGAGATGAATCGCAAAGCTGGTGCCTCCGATGGTCTGCGGTCCTTGGATGCCGCACTCGGGGTATTCGTCCGAGAGCATCAGGGTGGCACAGCCAAAGTCGAGTTCGGCGTGGCCAATGCGCCCGCTGGGCTCCGTCAGCCGGAACTTCTCCGTCACATCGAAGGCTCGCTTGTAGAACTCGATGGCCTTGGCGGCATTCTTCACGCGGATGTACGGGAACAACTCGTGGGCTCTCATGACGGCTCTCCTTTGACAGTAACGATGCCCATAGTCTGCGGAGCCACTCGCTTCGCGTATTGAAGAAAATTGACCTCAGCGCGAGGAGGTTCGCGGAATCGGGACGTGCTGGCGCGAAACGGGGGCGAGCTCGCGGTAGATGCCGGGCGAGATGCCCGAGAATTCGCGAAAATCGCGATTGAAGTGCGCTTGGTCGGCGTAGCCGGCGCGCAAGGCAAGATCGGCCCACGAAGCGTCGGGGGCCGAGGCGACCCAAGCCAAGGCACGCTGAAAGCGCTGGATGCGGCAGAAAACCTTGGGCGTGAGGCCCACGGCCTCGCGGAAGAGCGCGATGAACCGGCGATGGCTGTAGCCGCTGGCGTCGACCACGGCGCGCACGTCGGCGGTGTCGGCAAAGAGCTCGAGCGCGCCCGCCACGCACGGATGCAACGCGCGCCCTTGCGCAAGGCGGGCCGTGAGAAGCGACTCGAACCGATCGAGCGCCACCTCCGGGGAACGTGCTTCGAGGAGTTGCTCGCGGTAGTCCAGCGCCACGCGTCCCCATAGGTCCTCGAGCCGCGTGTGGCGGCCGGAGAGCGCGCTGGCCGGCACCCCGAGGAGGAGCTCGGCGGCGCCCGGCTGAAACTGCGCCCCGACGGAACGCGACGGACGCGACACGTCGCGCACGTAAAATGTCGAGCGCGCGCCGCCGACCAACGCATGCCCGACGGTGTGGCCCGTCGGGTCGTGCAGATCGTCGTACAGGCGCAGCGGCCGCCCGAGGCAGAACACGAGGTGCATGGCCCCCGTGGGAAGCATGTATTCACGCTCCGACGCGGGATGGCCCTCCGCCGCGGTGCCGTCCGAAGCCCAGAGGACTTGCACGAAGGGACGCAAATGCGGCTTGGGAGCGCGGGCCACCATCGGTCTCCGCAGTTTAGCGCCCGTGGGACGCGAGCGCGGGCCTCAGGGTGGCATTTCGCCCGAACCGCGGACGATGAGCCGGGTTGGAAGCTCACGCCGCACGACTTCGCGGTTCTTGTTCTCCATGCGGCGGAAGAGCAGCTCGGCCGCGGCGCGCCCGATGCGGGCGGGATCTTGCGCGATGACCGTCACCGCCGGGGACAGCAGATCGGCCACCTCGAAATCGTCGAAGCCGACCAGGGCGGGCCGGCGGCGTTTGACGTGCTCGGGCGGCGGCTCGGCGAGCTCGCGCAGTACGGCCACGGTGACGCGGCTGTTGCCGGTGAACAGCGCCGTCGCCGGCGACGGGCCACCGAGCATGCGATCGAGCGCCGCGCGAACGGCAGCGCGCGTGGGCGAGGCCATCGAGATGAGCGACGGGTCGATGATGTGGCCTGCGGAGGTGAGCGCTTCGCGGTAACCGCGCACGCGCTCCCCGGCGGTGAAAATGTCGGGCGCGTCGCCCAGGAACCCGATGCGCCGGTGCCCGTGCGCCAGCAGATGCTCGATGCCCTTTCGAACGCCGCCCACGTTGTCGACGAGCACGGCGTCCGCATCGAGGTTTGCCGCGGGCCGATCCACGAAGACAGCGGCCACGCCCGCGGCAATCTCCGGCTGGAGATAAAGGTGATCCTCGCCCACGGGTACGATCACCACGCCGTCCACACGGCGTGCGCAGAAGGCGAGGGCCAACTCACGCTGCCGCGAGGGGCTCTCGTCGGAGGAGCCGGTGAAGACGAGGAAGCCGTGGGTCAGTGCCACCTCTTCGACGGCGCGCGTCAGCGTCGAATAAAACGGGTCGGCCAAATCGCGCACCACCACGCCAATGCTGGCCGTGTGCCCTCGACGAAGCGTACGCGCGCCGTCGTTGCGGCGAAAACCGAGTGCATCGATCGCGGCCTTCACCTTGTCCGCGGTGGCAGGGTTTACCCCCGGCTCGTCATTGACGACACGCGACACCGTCTTGAGTGCGACCCCGGCGGCCGCAGCCACGTCGTTCATCGTCGGCCGGTTCGTCGCGAGTTTCGACATGCCCATTGCAATAGGCGACGTCGCAACGAAAGACAACGTTGTCAGGCATTCTCGAGTACAATCTTTCGAATCGGTAAGGCGCGTACCCTGCGGAAGAGGTGGGTGCGCATGCGGCGGGCGACGCCCCGCGTGCGCGCAGGATCGAGCGAGAATTCCCCATCATCGAGATAAGGTGCACCGTCGCCGAGAATGGCCTAACTGCGGTCCCATGCTGTCGCACGGAGCCATGATAGCGCGAATCGTCTCCGGTGCGGTCCTCGGAGCGGTGATTGGCTACGAGCGCGATCGGCATGGACGTCCGGGGCAGGTTTGCGCACACACCTTTTGGTAGCCGCCCTCAAGTTGGCTCGGCAACCTTCATGGTCGTCTCTTCGCAATTTGCATATTACCAACACTTCGCCCAGGGCGAGGGCGTCGAGGTGGACGCATCGCGCATTGCCACGTCGGTGGTCTCGGGCATCGGCTTCATGGACGTCGTGTCCGAGCTGGGCGCGACGGTGCGCGACGTGAAGTATTCGCGGCGTCTCGATACGAAGAAGCACACCACGCTCACCTTCGACGTGAAGCTGCCGCTCTGCGTGACGATGGGGGAGCTGGTCGACACCATCGAGCGCCATCCTGGCGTGAAACGCGTGAGCGTGGTTTTTTCCAGGTAGATTGTTGCGCCATTTGTACGACAAATCGATTGTCGCGATCAGAAATTGAAGCCAATGCCAACACGGTATGGCTGTATGATTTGACTCGAAGTCACCAAACCAAACTACGCACCCCCGCAGTAACACTCCGGCCTACCGGCCGTCGTGGGTCTCCTCGGGAGACTCACAAGGGAGGATGTATGAAAATGGCACGAAGTGCGCTGTTGCTCGCAGCGTTTCTCGCTGGCTGTAATATGGGCAGCGCGGATTCATCGGAGAATCCCGCCGGCAGTTCCGCAGTTCCCACCGCCGAAGACGTGAAGGATGCGACCAAGCAGATCGCACCGATCTTCGATCGCTCCAAGGTGACGGTGCAAGTCGTACCCGGTGGCACGGGTGGGAGCGCCGACATGAACGGTGGATTCCAGAGTGCGATGCTCGCGCGCATCAATCCCGACGGCACCGTCTCGCAAGAGTGCGTCGAGTCCGCATCGCAGGCCGAGGCCTTCTTCTCCGCACATATCGGCATCAAACTCCCCTTGTCGAAGAGGAAGGAGTAAGCCATGCGCGCACTTCCCATGCTCGGCGCCCTGGCGCTGCTTTCCATGGCGGGCACCGCGCAGGCGGTGACCATCACGATCATCAACAAAGACGCCACCGGCGCCGGACTCAACGACGCGACCACGGTCCAACCCGTGGGCGGCAACCCCGCCACCACGGCAGGCGAACAAGCGTTGAACGTCTTCAAGAAGGCGGCAGAGATTTGGGGCGCCTCGCTCGGCGGCGACGTCGAGGTGAAGGTGGAAGCCTCCTTCGTGCCGCTGCAATGCAGCGAAACGTATGGCACGTTGGGATCGGCGGGGCCGATATCCAGCTATTGGGATGCCTCGTTCCCCAATGCGTCGGTGTGGTATCCGATTGCCCTGGCCAATCAATTGGCGGGTCGCGATCTCAATACCAGCAAGGCAGATATCCAGGCGCGCTTCAATTCGGAACTCGGCAAGTCGGGTTGCCTTTCCAGCCGCGGTGGTTGGTACATGGGATTCGACGGCAACCACGGGAACCGGATCGACCTGCTCACCGTGATTCTGCACGAGTTCGGGCACGGTCTCGGGTTTCTGACCTTCGTCAATGGCAGCACCGGCGAGGAGATGAGCGGGCGCGCTGACATCTTCGAGACGTTCTTGCGCGACCGCACGCAGAACAAGCTGTGGACCGGTCTCACGAACGACGAGCGCAAAGCCTCGGCCTTGAACAACCGCAACGTGAGCTGGGACGGCGCCGCCGTGAACGATGCCGCCTCCGGCGTTCTCACGTCCTCCACCCCCACGCCGCTGATGTACACCCCCGCGAGCTACGAATCGGGTTCGTCCGTCTCCCATTGGGATAAATCGCTCTCACCGAATCTGCTGATGGAGCCGGTCATCAACAACGATTTGACCCACGGGTTGGATCTCACGACGTCACTGATGAAAGACATCGGCTGGTCCGTCACCCCGCAACAATAAGAAGAAGGAAACCGCCAAGGCGCCTCTCTTTTGGCGGTCCTGGCGGTTTCTTCTTCTCCATGTGACGCTGTTCGAGGGCTCGGTGATTTTTTAGCCCAGCGCGATGACGAGCCCCTCGTCGGCACGCAAGCGAAGGCTGCTCAGATCACGCCGTTCGCCCTGTGTATCGGCATACGTCGAGACGAGCACTGTGCCGAAATCCGCAGTGGGCAGCGATAGACTGCGCTCGGTATCGGCGAAATTCAGCGCAATCAAGCACCGCTGCCCATCGTCCGCCTCACGCAAGTACGCGAAGCAATCGCCCTCTCCATCGTGCACGGTGCGATAGCTTCCACCCTGCAGGGCAGGCGTCTTCGCCCGTAGCGCGAGCAGCGCACGCGTCAGGTGCAACATGCTTCGCGCATCCGCCCGCTGCGACGCCACGTTGCGCTCGCGATAGTCAGCCCCCACGGGAAGCCAGGGTTCCGCGCCCTCCGCGCAAAACCCTGCATGGGCGCTCGCATCCCAGTGCATCGGCGTCCGCCCCGGATCCCGCCCCACCCCGATGCCCGGTACCCGCAACTCCCACGGATCGCGCGTCTGCTCCGGCGCGATGACGCCATTGAGCATCCCCAATTCCTCGCCGTAGTAAATCGTCGGGGTGCCCCGCAAGGTCAGGAGCATCATCATCGCCACCCGCGCGCGGGCCTCGGTGCCGAGGCGGCTGGCAATGCGCGGCTCGTCGTGGTTGCCGAACACGTAGTTTGGCCAGGCGCCCTTTGGCAGACTGCCCTCGATCTCGCCCACCAGTTGCGCGGCGGCGCGGGCGGTCCACGGGGTCTTCAACAGGCCGAAGTTGAACGGCATGTGCAGCTCGTCCAAATCGACGCCGTAGTACGTGGCCCATGTTGGCCAATGGAACTCGTGGATCTCGCCGATGGCCACCTTGTCCGGGTAGGCGTCGAGCACGCGGCGGAAGCCTCGGAAGATCTCGTGGATATCCGGATGCCCCTGACTGTACAGCGGCACCAACGTATCGTAGTCGCCGAAGGGGCGGTGGTAGGTCGGCTTGCCCTTGTTCGGGGGGTTGTCCCGCATTTGCGGGTCCTTCATCATCGGCAACGGCGCGTCGATGCGGAAGCCGCTAATGCCACGATCGAGCCAAAAGCGCAGCACCTCGTGCATCGCCGCGACCACCGATGGATTGCGCCAATTCAGATCCGGCTGCTCGGGCAAGAAGGTGTGCAAGTAGTATTGCCCGCTCGCGGCATCCCACTCCCAGGCCCGCCCACCGAAGATGCTCAGCCAATTGTTGGGCGTCCCAGGACCCGCTTGCGGGGCCGTTCCTGGACTGCCGTCGGGGCGTGGATCGGCCCACACATAGAATTCGCGCTTGGCGGAATCGCGCGACGAGCGCGATTCGATGAACCATGGATGTTCCTTCGACGTGTGGTTCGGCACGAAGTCCATGATGATGCGGATGCCATGCGACGTGGCCACGGCGACCAGCTCGTCGAAGGCGGCCAAGTCGCCAAAGAGGGGGTCCACGTCGGTATAGTCTTTTACGTCGTAACCGAAGTCGGCCATGGGCGACGGATAGAACGGGGAGATCCACACCACATCGATCCCCAGCCATGCCAGGTACGGCAGACGCGAGGTGATTCCGCGCAGATCGCCCACGCCGTCGCCATTGGAATCGAGAAAACTTCGCGGATAAATTTGATAGACGACGCCGCGCTGCCACCAGCACGCGCCGTCATGGGAAGCTATTGGATCCATGGGCCTCGTTTCCTTGGGTTGCCCCCGTCAAACGGAAAATTCTGATATCGTTTTTCCGCTTCATGAAAAAGACTTTGCTTTGGATGGCGGCACTCGGCTTTGCTCTTGCAGCATGTGGCGGATCGGGGGCAGGTCCCTCGGCCGCCGGTCCGGAACGAGAAGGGTCAGCTTGGACGGAGGTCGCGAGCCCCCACTTCACCTTGCGGACGGACTTGGACGCGAAGACGGCGCAGGACGTTTCGTCGCAGCTCGAAACCATCTTTTCGTCCCTCCTGGAGCTCGGTTTCGATTCTGCGCTCGGTCCTGCAACGGAGATGCGAACGCATATCGATCTCGTCTACTTCCGGAACGGCGATGAATACCGGCGCGTGGCCCCCAAGTTGAGCGTGGGCGAATTCCGTCGAGAGCTTCACGACTTCGAAAGGACGCCCCTTGCACTCTTCTACGGTGACTTCGTTCAGCGAACCCGGGAGATCGTGCAGCACGAGTTGACCCATTTTTTCGTGCACGCCCACTATCCGCAAGCCCCCATTTGGCTCGACGAGGGGTTGGCCGAGTATTTCTCCACGCTGGAACTCACCGACGGGTCCGCCGTTCTGGGGCGACCGCCCAAGATGCTGCGCTTCTGGAAAGGGCCGTGGCACAGCGAAAACGTCGACGGCGAAATCCGCACCAGCATCCCCATGAGCGAAGCCATCCCCGTGGGGACGCTCCTTGGAATGGATGTTCAAGCCTTCGAAGGCATGAGCAATGCCGACCCCAATACCGCCGCCGGACAAAAGGCATCTCAGGCCATGGCCACGAACTACGCGAGCGCATGGAACCTCGTGCACGTTCTCATGGTGGATCCCAATTACCGACGAAGGTTCGACAAGTATCGACGTCGCTTGCTCGAGGGCGACGCGAGCGACATCTCGTGGGAGGAAACCATGGACGACGTTCCCCTTCCGGCGCTGGAGAAAGCTTACGAAGCTTCACTGGTGCGCTTCGAGACGACCATTCAGCGCACCCAATATGCGCCACCGCGCACGCCCGCCCCGCGCGTGCGAGCCCTGTCGGACGCCGATGTCCACGTGATGTGGGCGCGACTTCGAAATTGGGAAACGCCGGAAGGACGCGCGGCGGCCGAGGCGGATATGAAGGAGGCGGCCGCGCGTGAGCCGCTTCATCCCGATTTGGCGGCACTCCGGGCCTATTGGTCGACGCGGCAAGACGATCTCGAGAACGCCGCCAAGGCGCTCGAGCCTGCCCTCGCCGCGCGGCCGAACGATGCGCGATTGCTCAATGCCCTGGGCTGGGTCCAGGTCCGCCGCATCGCGAAGAAGGAGCTGCCGCCCTCCGCGCTCGATCCCGTGGTGGCAAAGCTGACGCCCATCGCTTCCACGGCGGCGGAGTTCGATTTGCTCGCGCATGGCCGCGCCGTTCACGGCGATATGAATGCCGCCTTGACCTACGAAAAGCGCGCCACCACCGCCGATCCGAGTTGCTACGCGTGCTTCTTCTACGGCTCCATCCTGCTCGACGCGAAGGGTCGCGTTCGCGAAGCCTTGCAAGCGGCCTCCCTGGCCGTGCACATGCTGCCCGACGGAGCTCAGGTCCCCAACGAGATGCTCACCCAAATGGCGCTGTACCGACGTCGCCTCAGTGAGACAACCGGGAATGCGCCTTCGGCTCCGAGGCCGCCCACACGATGACGGGGCGGTCCGTGCGCACGCCGGCCATGGCCTGCTCCACCTCGACGGGGAATTCCGTGTTGCGCGTCTCGAAGTGACCGCGCAAAAAGGCGCGCTTGATCGGGGGCGACGTCGGTCGCTCCGCGGCGGCGCGCTCCTCGGCTTCGTGCACGGCGCTCATGTCGAGGGAGCCCATCGTCGCGGCGGGGTAGGCGGCAGGTTCGCCCGTATTTCCCGTGCTTCCCGCCGGCGATCCGCACGCACCCGCGCCAAGAAGTGCCCCCATTGCAAAGATGGCAAAGCCGATGCGCGTCTTCATGAGAGGAGCGTACCGCTCTCCCTGCGACTTACAAGACGCGGATGACGTCGCCGACCCAAATGACGCCTTCCTGGTCCGGCGTGATGTTCATGCCGAAGGTGGCACCCCCGTTCCACTTGTGGTGGCGCGCGAGGGTACGAAGCGGCTCTTTGCCCTTCGCCAGCGTACGGGGCTCGATGGTCGTCATGATGCAACGCGTGCAAGGTTTGACGACGCGAAACATGACGTCGCCAATCTGGATGCGCTTCCAATGGTCCTCGGCGAAGGGCTCCTCGAGATCGGCGATGACCACATTTGGGCGAAACCGCTGCATCGTCACCGGCGCCTGGGGTTCGCCACGCTCGCGCGCATCTTCGGCGATCCACGCGTTCAATTGACGAAGCGACGCGAGGGTCGTGATCAGGAGAGGAAACCCATCGGCGAAACCGACCCGATCCCCAGGGTCGCCGTACATCGGATCGACGGGACGGCGCGTGGCCGGATCGTCCATCCAGACGAGGCGAACGTCGCTGCGGCCAAGCAAGGAGCCAAACCATGCATCGGCGTGTGGCCCCGCCAGCGTGGCTTCGAAGGAATCGCGGTGCAGGCGCACCGGAATGCGCTCGTAGGGCGGGGACGGCGGAACGAGGCGGAGTGGCTCGGCGTGGGGACCTCGGGCGATGAGGATGCCGTTCGGGTTCACCGGGGCGTCGAGCGAATCGGATTCGGGCTCCGCCGTCACCACGAACAGGCGCGGCGCCTGGCGGGCACTGATGAGAACGCCGTCACCATCGACGAGCATCCAGCGGCGATCGCCGAACGGCCCCCACTTTTCGACCTTGATGGCTGGCGGATTGAGCCCGCCCGCCGATTTGATGGGATAGACGTGCAGCGAAGAGACAAGCAAGGAAAGCCCCTTTTCCGTGGGTCCGTGGGTCGTGCACTGCTTTAGCATGGCCCCCATGACCAACGTCGAAATCGCTCCGGGCAAAACGCGGATTGGGTGGATTGGCACAGGCGTCATGGGCGCATCGATGGCGGGCCACCTGCTGTCGCGCGGCTACGCCGTCACGGTAACGAGCCGCACCCGGAGCAAGGCCGAATCGCTTCTTGCCAAAGGAGCAAGCTGGGCCGACACCCCGGCCGACGTATCGAAAGCGTCCGACGTGGTGTTCACCATGCTGGGCTTCCCCAAGGAAGTGCGCACCGTCGCCCTGGGCGAGGGCGGCTTGGCCGCGACGGCCCGCGCGGGGCAGATCTTCGTCGACATGAGCACGAGCGAACCCAGCTTGGCGCGCGACATCGATGCGGCCTGCCGCGCGCGCGGCGCGCACGCCGTCGATGCACCGGTGTCGGGCGGCGATGTGGGCGCGCGCGAGGCGCGGCTGTCGATCATGATCGGGGGCGACGCCGCCATCGTGGAGTCGCTCACGCCACTCTGGGAAACGATGGGAAAGACCTTCGTGCGGCAAGGCGATGCGGGCGCCGGGCAGCACACGAAAATGGTGAATCAGATTTTGATCGCCACCGGCATGATTGGCGTCTGCGAGGCGCTCCTCTATGCGCACCGCGCGGGCTTGGATGCCGAGCGCGTCTTGCAATCCGTGGCGCCGGGGGCGGCAGGGAGCTGGTCTCTCTCCAATTACGGACCGCGCATCCTCGCCGGCAATTTCGACCCCGGATTTTACGTCGAGCACTTCATCAAGGATATGGGGATCGCCCTCGATGAAGCCAAGCGCCTCGGACTGAGTTTGCCCGGGCTCGCGCTGGCCGAGCAGCTTTATCTGTCGGTGCAGGCTCTGGGTTGGGGCAAGAAGGGTACGCATGCGTTGCAGTTGGCGCTGGCGCGACTTTCGGGCATCGACTGGGAGCGTCGCTAAGAAGAGCGATGCGCGCCACGCTCGACGCGATTGTTCCGGATATCGCCAAGGGGCTGCGTGCGGCCGTGGCGACGGTGGTGCCCTTTTACCTCGTAGGCGCGCTGGATCGGCCCGAGCTCACGTGGGTGGCGCTCGGCGGCTGGCTCGGCTCGCTCGCCGATCCGGGTGGTGCGCGTGGATCGCGGGCGGCCGGCATTTTCGTCTTTGCCACGGTGGGCGGTTTGCTGGTGGGCCTCGCCCAAGCGGTATCGCCGTGGCCTTGGGCGGTGACCCTCGTACTGGCGGCGTCGGGGTTTGCGACGTCGATGCTTCGTGCCGTCGGCGGGTGGGGCGGCAGCATCGGCATGATGCTGCTCATCACCATGTGCGTCGCCGTTGCGCGCACCACGGGCACGCCGGTGCGCGACGGTCTGTTCTTCTTCTGCGGCGCAACGTGGGCCATGCTGCTCTCGTCCATCGTGTGGCCGGTGTGGACGCATCGGCCCGTGCGCCGCGCCATCGCCGAGATTTTCGGAGCGCTCGCGCAGTACGCGTCGGGGCTTGCTACGAACTTGCGCGAAGTCGAAACGTCGAAGCCGTACCTCGACGAGGATCACTGGGGAACGCTCGCGCGCACGAACCAGCGCGCCATCCGCGCGGCGATCGAGGAGGCACGTGCCGTGTCGGTGGCCTCGCGCACGCGGCGTTCGGGCGAGAGCTTGCTCGGGAGCAATTTGCGGCTTCTCATCGGCAACGCCGAAATCGAGTTTTTCGCGTTGATTGCCTTCGGCGAGGAGCTGGAAACGCTGACCAACGTGACGGGCCGGGATGCGGCGGCGCGCACGTTGGATGCACTCGCGGCGCGCTACGAAGAGATCCGCGCTCGGCTGCAGATGCGCGACGTGCCCGCCGTCGATCTGCATGCGCGGCCCGACGCGGCGCTCACGCCGAACAGCCCCGTCGCGCGGCTCGCCGATCGGCTGCTCGAGCGAAGCCGGCTGGCGCTCACCGTGGCGCGGGCGCCGGATCAGGTCACGGTGAACAACGACGAGCAGGATGCCCCGCAAGCGCACCGCGCGATGCTGCGCGATCTGCGCGACGAGTGGGAAAGCTTCGTCGATGCGTTCTCCTTGGGGTCCTCCGTTTTTCGGCACGCGCTGCGGGTGACGATCATGATGGCCGTGGCCTACGTCATCGCGCGCGAGGTGTCGCCGACGCACATCCCGTGGGTGACCATCACCGCGCTCGCGGTGCTGCAGCCCTACCCGGGATCGGTGGTGCAACGGGCCATCGAGCGCGTGGTGGGGACGGTACTGGGAAGCGTCGTCGCGGTGGCCATCATGGTGGCCGTCCACGATCCGCTGGCCTTGGCGCTGATCATGTTTCCGCTGTCGGCGGCGTCCGTGGTGACGAAGCCGCGGAGCTACCGGCTTTTCACGTTCTTTCTCACGCCGGTGTTCGTGCTGGTGGCCGCCCATTTCGAGTCGAGTTGGTGGACGGCGGCCGCACGCACGGGCGATGCGCTCATCGGCGGTCTGATTGCGTTGGTCTTCGCGCTGGTGCTCTTTCCTTCACGCGAGCAAAAGCGGTTGGCGGACGCGCTGGGCGGCGTGGTCGGGTCGCTCGCGCGCTACGCGGATACGATGTTCGACATTCTCGAAAAGGGCGACCGTGGCGAGACGGCGACGCGTACGACGGCGGCGCGGCGAAGCGTAGGCCGGGCGCTCGGGGAGGCGGAGACATCGCTCGAGCGGATGCTCGCCGAGCCGCGCAGTTTCCACTCGGGCGTGGACGACGCCGTGCAGCTCGTGACGTACGCGCGCCGTTTTTCGGCCGCGCTGACGGCGCTGGATCTGCAGCTGGCCGCGCACAAAGTGGCCGATTCGCCCGATCGGGCAAATATTCTCGGGCCTCTGCGGGCCTACGTGGACGGGGTGCTCGAAGCCACCGGTTCGTTCGTGCGCGAAGGACGGCGTACACCGCTGCCTGCGGCACCGGCGCTTCCGGCATCGGCCGACGCCTCGCTGCGCCGCGTGCTCCGTCACACGGAGCTGGTCGCGAGCGTCGCTTGGGGAGGCTCGGGCCGCAGCTGACCCGCGTACGGAACGGGCGCGCCCACGACCTCGCGAAAGCGCAGGGTGTCGAACACGATGACATTTTCCGCCACGCGCCCGTCGCGCAGGCGAATCCGATCGATGCCATTCAAGGTGAACGGACCTTTGGCCCCCGTCCCTCGCGCCATCCATCGGATGAAGAGCAAATCGTGGTGGATGGCATGCTCGAGGACCTCGAGGCTCAAATCGGGAACGAGCGCCAACACTTGGGCAATACGCGCCGCGTACGCCACCACGCCGCGCGCAGGTTCTTCCGTGCCCGGCCAGTGCCCCACGACATCCTCCGTCACGGCGTGCGCAACGAGCGATGCGTCCGGCTTGGCCCAAAATTGTGCGAAGTTTTCGACGGTGAAGGCTTGCGTTGTCATGCTTCGAAACCTTTCACCGCGAGGACGCTCCGTCGATTACCTGCGAGGTAACCATCGTTCGATGGCCATCGAAATGAATGCGACCGCGCCTGGGCTACGGTGAGAGCATGATCGAGCAGGACCTCATCTACATTCGTGCCAATTACGTCAGCCTGGCCGCGCTCGCGGCAACGCGCTCGGAGACCGAGGAGGAGCTGCGTGCGCATGTCGCGGCGAAGCGGCTGCCCGGGCCCGCGTACGTGCTGCCCGATGGGACCGAGATGTTCCCGCGGGATTGGCTCGCCCTGGCGGATCAATCGGGCGGCATCGACCATGCGCGCGCCGAGTTCATGCGGCGCTTCATCGCGGCATCGAACGAGGAGGGCGAGCCCGCGGGCGAGGAGAGCGCGGCGGAGGAATGGACGAATTACCTCGGCGGGATGTATGCCGTGTGCCTGCGCGAGGTGACGCCGGAGAACGTCTTTCGCAAGGAGAGGCTCGTGCGCCGATTGACCGAGCAACTCGCCTCCCCTGCCCCGAACGACCCGGCATGGCGAGCGCGCCTTCGCGCCGACGTCGACGCGCTCGACCAATTGGAGCGACCCTTTGCACCGTACGACCGCGTCCGTTTCGGCGGGCCGGTCACGCGCGATCGGCTCATCACCGCCGCGCGTGCACGTTACCCTGCGTGCTTCGAGTGATCGCCCTCTCCGCTGACTACGGCACCAACAGCGTGGGACCGCTCGAGACGACCATGGCGCGGTCCACGACGACGTAGCCATCGCCTTTGACCCGCACGTTGAGCGTGTGATTGCCCTCGGCCAAGGTGGGGCTCGTCCACACGGCGACGTTGCCGCGGCGCGGTCCCTTCAGCGAGACGTCGGTCTCGGCGCCGCCGTCGATCGACACGGCGGCGGTGCCGTGGATCGTATCGTAGACGCCGTACAGCACCACGCGCTGGCCACGGAAGGCCAAGGTCACGGTGTCGCCCGCGACGTTGTCCCACGAGTTGTCGCCGCTGAAACAGCCGCCCGAGCATCCGCCGTGGCGCCAGCCCGAGCCCACGTAATTGAACCGATTCGCGGCGGTGCCCTGTGCAGAGTCGTTCACATCGTTGACGAAGCCGAATCCGTAGGCGCTGGCGCCGGCGGGAACGGTGTCGGCGACGAACGGCGTCGCACTCACGCTGACCGACGCAGTGGCAAGCCCGGGCGCGCTCGCCGTCAGGGCGATGCTTCCCGTTCGGCCGAGCGCCGACTTGAGGTACACCGCCCCGCGCCCCGCCTCCAACGTCAACGGACTCTCGCCGATGAGCGCTCCTGGCCCGGCCACGGCGAAGCTCACCTTGGAAGCGTCATACGGAACGGCCTGATCGTGCGCATCCAACGCGCGCACCACCACCCGCGTCATGTCCGCACCATCGGCTTGAATCGCCGCATCGTCGAGGGTCAGCGCCAACTTCGTCGCGGCCCCGGGCGTGTATTGCGTGGCCGTCTTGGCGATGCCCCCGCCAATCCAGCAATCGGCACGCAGACTGCCTGTCGCAAAGGTCACGCCGTTGAATTGGAAGAACGGGTGCGGCAGCGACGTGTACGCGTTGGGGTTGATTCTCCCTTTGGACACCCCATTGGCGAAAAGCTCGACCTGATCGCAATTGCCCGCCACGTACACCGAATTGCTGGACGACGATGTCCAGTAATTGTCAATCGACACGTACGGGCCATACTTCGCTGGATCGCGCTGCGAGGAGAATGCCGACGCGGAGAATTTCGGCAAACGGAAGATGTCCGACACGCCATGGTAGCAAGTGGCATCGTGGCACGAAGCCCCCGTGTTGAACGTCGTATTGTAGTCGAACGCCGCCCAGCCCATGGCTCCGGAGATGTTCGCCTTCGATGCGGCCGTGTTCTGCACGTTGAGGTGCGTCTGCATGGTACCGATCAGCGTGCTCTCGGGATCCCACGCCTGGTGCGGCTTCGTGTGCCCGACCGATTCCGTGATGAGCCATGGGAGCACCGCCGGATCTTGCGCGGTGCCGGAGAAGTCGTTGTACGTGTACAGATCCTCCAGGAACTCGCTGCTCCGGAAGTTGCGCACGCCGCAGGTGGGACGCGAGGGATCGAGGGCGCGAGCCTTGGCATTGGTGGCCACGTAAAAGTCGTGGTCATCGCCCGATTCGTTGATGCGCACGCCCCATGTGATGATGGACGGGTGGTGCCGATCGCGGGTGACCATCTCCTCCACGTTGTGAATGGCGATGTTCTTCCAATTGGCATCCCCAATGTGCTGCCATCCGGGGATCTCCTCCAGAACGAGGAGGCCAATTTCGTCCGTGCGGTCCAAAAATTCCGGATCTTGCGGGTAGTGCGAGGTACGAACGATGTTCGTGCCCAATTCGTACTTGAGAATATCGGCATCCTTGGCCTGCAACCGATTCGGCGCAGCACGCCCGATGTACGGATATTGCTCGTGCCGGTCGAGACCGCGCAGCTTGAGCCATTGGCCATTGAGGTAGAACTTGCCGTCGCTTCGACGAAACTCGATGGACCGGATGCCCACGCGCACGTTGCGTTCGTCCACCAGGGCCCCTCCGTCGCTCACCTGGGTACGTGCAGTATACAAATAGGGACTGTCCGTGTGCCAAAGCTTGGGCGACGCGACGGACACATCGTAGCTGAATTCCGTGGCCGCATGCGGCTGCACGGCCAAGGTCGCCGAGCCGGTGCCCACGACCTGCCCGCTGGCATCCACCAGGGCGGTGCTCACCGTGGCCGTCTTGGCGGTGTCACCGTCGTTGCGGACATTGGTTCGGGCGCGCACCGTTGCACGACCATTGGCGATGGACGTCGTGCTCACGAACGGCGTGTCGGCGTGGAGCGGATCGGTGACGACGAGGTTCACGTCCCGGACGATGCCGCCCCAGACGTAGTAGTCGACGGACCCGCCCTCGGGCGGAATGTCGCCATGCTCCGTCGAATCAACCTTGACGGCGATGACGTTGTCTTGGCCGCCGCCCAGGTGCACGAGATCGGTGATGTCGAAGGTGAACGAGGTGTACGACCCTTTGTGCTGGCCGACCCACGTCCCGTTCACGTACACGTCGGCAATCTTGGCGACGCCCTGGAATTCGACGGAGATGCGGCGACCCGCATAGTCGCTGGGCAAGGTGAAGTGCCGGCGGTACCACGAGACGGGTACTTCGAAATCGATTTTGCCGAATCCCTTGTGGGGATGAAGTCGAAAATACGGCAATGTCACCGGCACGAACGACGCTTCGCTCGATTCCTGCGGGGATACGGCCTGCCCATTTTGGCCGGGCACGTCGCCGGCAAAGAGCCATTGCGTATTGAAGTTCAGCGTGCGCCGGTGTGACTCAGCAGGTCCGACGGCGGACGCCGACGCGGTGCGCGAGGTTTCGCCTTGCTGGGGTACTTCGCCATTTCCTGCACACGCCGCCAAGACGGCGGGGACGACGATCGTGACGAGTCGTTTCATGTCCGAAACCTCCGGACGCGCGACGCTACACGAGCCCGAAGAACGAGTGAACGAAATGCGCCAGGCGGGCACTCACCTACCGAAGGGACGCAAGACTCGAATGATCCATCGGAAGGAATTACGCATGGCAGGGTGCGTGGCGCTGGCCTTTGTCATTGGCTTTCTTGGCGCGGGATGCAGCACCGAAACGTCCGACCAACCCATCGTATCAACCCACGCGCAGCGCGATGCGGACGTCCTGCGGGAGGCCGGTGCACCCGGCGTGCTGGCGTTGATCAACCTCGACGGAAACATCGTTCGCACGCAAAGCGGTGTTGCGGATGTCAAAACGAATGCCGCCATCGCCGAGAATGCCACCTTCCGTGCGGCCAGCGTGACGAAGACCTTCGTCGCCACGGTCGTGCTTCAGTTGGTGGCCGAAAAGAAGCTCGCCCTCGACGACACCTTGAAAAAATGGCTCCCCGAGATCCTCGTCCCCAAGAGCGGAAACGATGGCTCCAAGGTGACCTTGCGCCACCTGCTGCAACAGACCAGCGGCCTGTACGACTACCGCCGCGCCCTGCCCGCGGACGAGACGGAGGAGAGCTACCTCCGTCACCGATTCGACACGTACACGGCGTCCGAGCTGACCAAAAAAGCGATGGCGCATGCGCCGGACTACGTTCCCGATCCGGAGCATCCGCGCTGGCAATATTCGAATACCAATTATCTCTTGCTCTCACGCATCATCGAGAAGGTGACGGGACGGGATTGGCAACGCGAAATCGAGACGCGCATCTTCGACCGCCTTCACCTCTCCGGGGCCAAGCTGCCGGGAAACGACGCCCGGCTTCCTGCACCTTATCTCGCGGGCTACGAGAGGTTCGACGCCGCCGGGGAATGGGTGGACGTGAGTGTCCGCAGCTCCAGCGCCGCGGGGGCCGCGGGTTCGCTCCTCGCCACGACGGATGATCTCGATAGGTTTTTCCGCGCACTCGCGGATGGCACCCTTTTGCCGCCCGCCGAGTGGGCGGAGATGCAAAAAACCGTCGTGGCGGAGGATTTCGCGGCCCTCATGCCCGGCATCCGCTACGGGCTGGGCGTATTTTGGTATCCCCTGACTTGCGGCGGCGGATATTGGAACGGCCTGGGCGATACCTTGGGCTACATGGTTCGTACCGCCGTCACCACCGATGGGCACCGCAGCGCCGTGGTCGCCGTGTCGACGGATCAGGGGCACGATACCAAGGATCTCGTGCGCCAAGATGCCCTGGTGCGCACGCTCATCGATCATGCTTTGTGCGCACCCATGCAGTGGCCGCTTTGAGCGGCGACTAACTCAGCTTCGCGCGCAACGTGGACAGCCTTTTCAGTGCATCCTCCACGGCCTTGCGTGTGGCATCGGTCAAATCTTCGGCCTTGCGCTCGATGTCGACGAGGCTTGGCTCCAGCTTGTCCCATTCCTCTTTCGCCTCCATGCCGGCGAGGTGCAGGCGGACGCGAACTTCGTCGCGAAGCGTCTGCATGCGTGAGATGCCCTTCTCGATTTCAGCCTTCAGCGTGTTGTCGCTCATGATGATTCCTCCATAGGGTGACGTTTCGACGCGCTGCGACGCGCCGTGCACGCCTTCGCAAGAGGCGTTCCTCGTCCGTCAGGGGAAATCGTGGGGTACGAAGCGCAACGGTTACGGTGCATTCCTCCCCGGTGGGGCGAGATGCCTTATTGCCCGATGTCCGTCATCGCCTCGGTGCGATCGAAGTAAAAGGCCGCGCCGAACGCGTTGCCGGGAACGTCTTTGGAGGTGCTCATCACGTACTCTTTGCCGGGCTCGAGAAAGCGTGGGGAGACGCGCTTCAAATCCACCAGCAAGTACGGCTCGCCAAACGCGTGCAGTTTGGCCTCGACGGATCCGGGCACGGGCGGCGGGTCCCATTCCGGATCGGGCCCCGCCCCGAGGAATCCAACCTCGTATCCCACCATGGCGATGGCCATGTAGTCGCGACCGAGCTCCTTTTTGAGCTGCGCCCCCATGGGAACGGCGCCATGCGGATCATGCCCCTCGGGCCCGTATACGGTGTGTTGCAGATGACCATTGTGCGCCCACACGATGGTCTTCGGACGGCCGTCCAGCTTCCATTGGTTGGCAATGGTGTAGGCCATGGACGTATCGCGCCCTTGGTACGATTCGAAGCTGCTCGGCCGGTAGAATTTCCGAGACTGCCACTGACGGAACGCCATGTGGGCGATGCGCGCAAGCCCCAGCGCGCGCTCCGACGTGCGCTTCACGATGTCGCATTCGTTCTCGTTCCAGTAGGCTTCGATGGCATCGAGCCCGCGATGGCACGAGTCCAACGATTCTTTCGGATACGGGAGATTCGCATAGTTATCGTTGTAGTCCTTTCGCGATACCGCCTTGATCGCGTCACAGGTCGAGAGCCCGGCGTAGAGAGCTTCCGCGTCGGCGGGCATGCCCTCGTGAAGAAATGCCTCCACCGCGATGTGGTCCGCCCAAGGCTCCCTCATGTCGAACCCCGTGAAACGCACGGGATCCTGCGGATGCTCGGTGTTCCATTGGCACATCCAGGTCACGATGTTGCGCATGCTCGTGCTGGTGAACGCCGGGTAGATGCTGCGGACGAGAACATCGGTGGGATCTCCCTGGCACGAGGCCAGATACGCGCTCAGAGGCTCTGCGCGCCACCGGGCGGTCTCCAGGGTCAGCACGCGAAAGCCCATTTCCTGGACCATGAACTTCACGAGGCGTTCTTGGAGCGCGTGGTACCCGCCGGACGCGTGCACGCTCTCCCCGAGGCCGACGACCGGCGTGGCCCCGACGATGACCCGCAGGCGCTGCAGATCCGTCGTGGGCAACGAAGGATCGATGCCCGCGAAACGATGGATGCCTCGCACGCCACCGACACCGCCTTCGAGTGCGGCCTCCGCGGAGGGAGCGTCCTCCGCCAGGTTGGCGCTATCTGCGCATCCAACGAGGGTCAAACCTGCGACGAGACCGATGACCGAGCGAATGGACATGGATGCCTCCAACGAATGATTCGAAATTCGGGCACGTCGCTTTTTGTTCTAGATTGCTGAAACCTTCGCATGTCCTCCGACCGATTCACACGCCGTGATTTCTCCCGCCTGACCGCCGCCTTGGCCCTCACCGGCTGCGCCAGCACGAATGCCCATGCGCAGGCCAATACCGCACGAAAGCCCCGCGGTCGCTTCGACGACGCCGTCATCGTCGATGCCCTGGGCACGATCGGCCGCGACGAGTGGTCGCCCAGCAAGGGAGACCCGCTCCTTGCCCAGGATCTGAACGACGCCGCGCGCTCCGGGGTCACGGCCATCAACGTCACGGTGGACGATCCCACCGAGGACGCGAACGTCTTCGACGGCACGACGAAGACCATCGCTACGTTCCAGCGCGAAATCGCGGCCCATCCCGACGTGCTCGCGGTGGTGCGCAACGCCGCCGAGCTGCGCGCCGCCAAGGCCTCGCGACGGATGGGGATCATCTTCGGCTTTCAGGGCTCCGCGGTGCTCGGGGCCAAGTTGGAACACTTCGACACGTTCCGCGGGCGCGGCGTGCGCATCATGCAACTTACGTACAACGTGCGGACGCTCCTGGGCGATGGCTGCCTCGAGCCCGGCAACGCCGGATTGAGCCTTTTGGGGCGCCAGGCCGTCGAGCGCATGAACGCCTCGCGGGTGCTCGTCGATTTGAGCCATTGCGGCCAGCGCACCACGGCCGAGGCCATCGAGGCGTCGAAGGGTCCCGTGGCCATCACGCACACCGGCTGCACGGCCCTGGCCAATCGCCCGCGCAACAAGCGCGACGAAGAGATGAAGCGATGCGCCGACAAAGGCGGCTTCGTGGGCATCTATTTCATGCCGTTTTTGCGGATGCAGGGTCAGTCCACATCGAGCGATGTCATCGCGCACCTCGAGCATGCCATCAACGTGGCCGGCGAAGACCACGTGGGCATCGGCAGCGACGGAACGATGTCGCCGATCGACCTCACGTCGGAGGCGTACATCCGCGAGCACCGCAAGTTCGTCGAGGAGCGCATCAAGAAGGGCATTGCTGCCCCCGGCGAGTCGGCCGACGTTTACAACTTGTGCCCGGATTTGAACACGCCCGAGCGCTTTCACACCCTCGGAGAGAAGCTTTTGGCGCGCGGTCACGGCGAGGCGCGGGTGCGGAAGCTGCTCGGGGGCAACTTCGCGCGTATCTTTGGCGAGGTTTGCGGTTAGTTGCTGGTTCTCGGAGAGAGACCGAGATGGATCTCGGTGCCACGGCGCAGAGCGTCCCCCCCGGCGGACGGGGTACAAACGGGTGCGTGATCACGCGCTCCGCGCAATCTCAGACGGTCTTCTTCTGGCCTTTCTCTCTGCCAGATAAAAATGAGGGGTAAGAAAGTTCCGGTAGATGCGAGCAGATTTTGTGCTGCTTCCCCAACGTGGATGTCGGCTACCGGTCCGCGCCCACAGCGCCTCCCGTCACCGCTCTACGTGTTGTTCCCGCTGGCTGGACCCCCGTAGGGGTGGCTCCGCGCGTCAACGGGCACGTGGAGGGCTGTTGCCTCCCACTCGAACCTTGTGGCAACCCATCATTCAAATCCGCGACCTTGCGGGCGCGGGGTCCGGAGCCCCGCGCACGAACGATCTGACCCGACGCATTGCCAACGGAGTGCCAACCCGATCGCACGGAAAAGTGGCCCCCTTGGGTGTGCTGCCCCTGTCCGGGACGAAACGGGCCCTGTCCCGGACACCCCCTAACCGCTAGAACGAAGGCATGGGCACCGAGCGACGCCTGGTCCGTACGGATACGTTTCGCGCCTTGTGCCGGGCGCGCGAGCTGATTCAGGACGCCTACGGCGAGACGCTCACCCTCGGGCAGATGGCCAAATGCGCCGGGTTTTCCCCGTACCACTTCTTGCGCGAGTTCAACCTGGCCTTCGGGATGACCCCGCGGCAGTACCTCACGCAGGTGCGCATCGATCGCGCCAAGGAGATGCTGGCGCGTTCGGGTGCGTCGGTCACCGATACCTGCTTCGAGATCGGCTTTTCCAGCGTGGGCTCGTTCAGCGCGCTGTTCTCGAAGCGCACGGGGCGGTCTCCCCTTCAGTACCACCGTGAGATCGCGCCGCTGGTTCAGGTACCGGCGGGCTTGGCGCGCGTCTACATTCCGTATTGCTTCTTTTCGCAGCTCGGCGGTCCGCTCGAATAGCAATTTCGAAGAAGCGACGGGGGCGGCGGCGGTGGTACCTCCTTGGTCAACACGGAGGGTTCATCATGATTCAACGATTGGGCATTGCGTCGGTGTACGTCCTCGACCAGGAGCGCGCGAAGGCTTTCTACACCGAGAAACTCGGCTTCGAGGCTCGCACCGACGTGACAATGGGCAACTTTCGCTGGCTTGAGGTCGGCCCCAAAGGGCAGCCCGATCTCTCGATCACGTTGATGGCCATCGAACCCGGTATGGCGTGGAGCAAGGAAACGGCCGATGCCGTGCGCGAGCTGGTGAAGAAGGGCACCTTCGGCTTTGGCGCCTTCCACACCGACGACTGCCGCAAGACGTACGAGGAGCTGAAAGCGCGCGGCGTCCAGTTCAAAGGCGAACCGCAAGAACGCCCCTACGGCATCGAAACCGTGCTCCAGGACGACTCGGGCAACTGGTTCGCCCTGGTGCAGCCGCGCTGACCCTTCAGGGGAACGGGAGCGTGCGCGCGAAGACCGTCACCAGGACGAGCACGACGGGGAAGCACGCGAGGAACATCGCAAAGGTGTACCCCATGATGTCGCGCGCACGCAGACCGAGGATGGCCAGGGTCGGCAGCATCCAGAAAGGCTGGAGCAGGTTGGCGCTGGCCTCGCCCAAGTCGTAGACGACCACCATCCAGCCCTGGTTCACGTGCAGCTGGTTCGCCGCGTCGATGACGTAAGGCGCCTCGATGAGCCATTTGCTGCCGCCGCTGGGAACGAAAATGCCCAATACGCACGAGTAAATGGCAATGAGCGGCGGGAAGAAGGTCTGATTCGATGCCGACACCAGCCAGTGGGCAATCGTTTTGGACAATCCGGTGTACGCGATCATGCCGAAGATGCCGCCGTAAAACGGATATTGCAAAAGCACGCCCGACGCCGCCGACGCACCTTGGCGAATGGCCGCCACCAGCGACAGCGGCCGCCAGTGGAGCGCGAGGGCGAGCATGAGAAGAATGAGGTTGATGGTGTTGAAGTCGAGCGCGTTCAGCGCGCTGCCGGTCGCACGCCCGAAGTGCCGCACCAAATACCAGAGGCCGAGCAGCGAGAGCAGAATGGCAAACAGCGGGCTATGCTCGAGCCAATCGCCCGGGCGCGTGCCCACCACCTTGGCATCCGCGCTTTCTTCGAGCAGCGGCTTGATGGTGATGCCCAAGTCCTCCGCGGTTTTCGCGCGGGACGGCGATGGCGACAAAAGGAGGGCCATGCCCACGCCGACGAGGAAGATGATGGCGGTGGACGCCATACCTTGCCAAAGGAAGATGGTGTCCGAGAGCGGAACCACCCCCGTCCCCCCGCGTGCCGAGGCAATGATCTTCTTCAGCGCGTCGGGGGTGGAGGCGGCACTGGCCATCTGCAGGGCGGCCGAGCCGGACAATCCTTGCGCCCACACGGTTCCCAGCCCGAGAAAGGCCATGGCGCCGAGGGCCCGGTAGTCCACTCCGCGCACCAGGCGCGCGATTTCGCGGGCGAGGATGGCGGTGAAGATGAGGCTGAAGGCCCAATTGAGGTAGCCGGAGATCATGGCCACCGCGGCGGTGAAGGCAATGGCGCCACGCGGCGTCTTTGGCACGAGGGCTAGCTTCGCAATCAAGCGCGCCACCGGCGGCGACACCGCGACGGCGTAGCCGCCGAGGATGATCATGGTCATCTGCAAGGTGAAGGTGACCAGCGCCCAGAAGCCTTTGCCCCAGGCATCGACCAGACCGAAGCCGGTCGTGGCCGTGGCAACATTCTCCGGCACTTGCGTCATGGGCTCCCCCGTGACGACGCCGGCGGCGAAGATGACGAACGTGCCCACCAGCACGAAGCCAAAGGCATCCGGCAGGTAGCGTTCGGTCCAGACGGTAAAGCGCTGGGCGAGCCGTGCGATGACGTTGTCTTGCTCAGCGTGCGCATCCCGATTCGAAGCTTGGTCCAGGGCCATGGCAGCTGAGCACCATATCATTCCCTTTCGCAATGAGGGGCCGGAGCGTAAGCTCGATGTGTGGAACGTCCGCACGATCTTGGAGGGCAGGAAGGGCTTGGCGCCATACCATTCGAGCACGCCGAGGCGGGCGAACCGCCGTTTCATCATGAATGGGAGGCGCGCGTTTTCGCGCTCAACCGATTGCTCCTGATGCAGGGCGTCTACAACTTGGACGAGTTCCGCTACGCGGTGGAACGAATGGATCCCGAGCAATATCGGTCGACGGGCTATTACGAGCGGTGGTTTTTGGCCATCGAGCGGCTGCTCGCCGAGAAGAAGGTGCTGCCATGAGCGTCCAGCGCTTTGCCGTCGGTCAACCCGTGAGAACACGGGCGGTGCGCACGAACGGGCACACACGCCTCCCACGCTATTTGGCGGAGCGGCGCGGCATCGTCGAACGGGTGCACGGCATCTACCCGCTGGCGGACGAGCGCGCGGAGGGTCGGGCCTGGGCCTCGCCGCAGGCGCTCTACACGGTGGTGTTCGAAGCGGGGGAGATTTGGGGCGAAGAGGCCTCCGGCTTCTGCGTCTCGGCGGAACTGTGGGACGCATACCTCGAGGTGTCATCGTGAGCGAACACCATGATCATGGGCACGCGCACGAAGGGAGCGCCACGATGGCGGAGCGTGTGCGCGGGTTGGTGGAGAGGCTCGAGAAGAAGGGCCTGGTGACCGACGCGCAGATCGAGCAGACGATCCACGCGTTTCTGGCGCACGCGGGCCCCTCGAACGGGGCGGCCCTGGTGGCACGCGCGTGGGTCGACCCTGCCTTCAAGGCGCGGCTGCTCGAGGACGCGAACGCAGCGCTCGACGAGCTGGGAATCGACATGTCGCATTGGGCACGGGTGACCTTGCGCGCCGCCGAGAACACGGAGCGCGTGCACAACGTCATCGTGTGCACCTTGTGCTCGTGCTACCCCATCGCGCTGCTCGGGCCTTCGCCGGCCTGGTACAAGAGCGCAGCCTACCGTGCGCGCGTCGTCCGCGATCCGCGCAGCGTCCTGGCCGAGTTCGGGGTGACCTTGGATCCAGGCATCGAGATCCGCGTTTGGGATAGCACCGCGGAGCTCCGCTACGTCGTCATTCCCCGCCGCCCCGCCGGCACGGAGGCCTTGAGCGAGGCCGAGCTCGCGGCCCTGGTCACGCGCGACGCCTTGATTGGAACGGCGCGGGTGTAGATCACGATTTGCCGGTGGCGATGGACACCATTTGGTCGACGACCATCTCGACGAAGTCGTCGTCCACGACGGAGAGCTTCTTCTCGAGCACCCCGTCATTCCAGAGCGAAACGATGCCGTGGCCCGCGCCCCACGCGATGACCGCACGGCGGTGAACCGTATCGGCATCGGCCTTCGGGGCGGCGGCATGAACGGCGGCGACGAGGCGGGCCAGGGCGGCATCGGCCGCCACGTGCACGCCCAGCGCGGGATCGGTGACCTTGACCTCGGGTAGGAACATCACGCGGTAGTGCGCCTGGCGCTCGCGCGCAAACTCGAGGTACGCGCGGGCGAGTGCGGCCACGCGCGCGCGCGCTTTTCGTGGCGGCATCGCGGAGACGGCGAGATCCATGCGCTCGCCGAGGGCGATGAAGCCTTCCTCGGCGACCGCGGCCAGGAGTTCCACCTTGTCGCGAAAATGATGGTACGGCGCCGCCGGCGTCACCCCTGCGCGCCGCGCCACCTCGCGAAGCGAGAGCGTCCCGAGCTCCCCTTCCTGGATCAGCGCGAGCGCCGCGTCCACCAGCGCGCGCCGCAAATCGCCGTGGTGGTAGCTCGATTTGGCCATGGGTTCCGGGGGTTAGCATAACCATCTGAACACCGTTTGGATTCTTCCTTGACACTGCCTAGGAGGGACCTTATCTGAACCGAGCGCAGACTGAGAAGTCGATGGCAGATGAGGCCTATGAGGGCCTCAGGGCCCGAATGAACATCATTCAGATCAATTCCTCTTTCTCGCCTCGCTGGCGTGGGAGGGGGCGAAAACTCCCCTGGAGATGACGATGAAAGCATTCGTGACCGGAGCGACGGGGCTCTTGGGAAACAACCTCGTGCGCGCGCTTCGCGCCGAGGGCCATGACGTGCGGGCGTTGGTGCGCTCGGCGGAAAAGGCTCGAACGTACCTGGGCGACACCGGCGCAGAGATCGTTCAAGGCGACATGGAAAACGTCGGTGCCTTCGCAGACGCCCTCGAGGGGTGCGACGTGGTGTTTCACACGGCCGCGTACTTTCGCGAGTACTACAGCGCGGGCGATCATTGGCCCAAGCTCGAGGCCATCAACGTGCACGGCACCTTGGCCCTCGCGCAGGCAGCGCGCACGCACGGCGTGCGGCGCTTCATCGACGTGAGCTCCTCGGGCACCATCGGACTGAAGCCCGACGGAAGCCCCGGCGACGAAAGCACACCGCCCGCGCCGCTCGCACGCGACAATCTGTATCTCAAGAGCAAAGTCGTCGTGATGGAGAAGCTCGTGCCGCTCGCCGCGAGCACCGGCCTCGACGTCGTGCAGGTCCTCCCGGGGTGGATGTTCGGGCCATGGGATGCCGCCCCCACCGGGGCCGGCCAACTCGTGCGCGACTTTCTCGCCGGCACGCTCCCGGCCATCCCTCCCGGCGGCACCAGCGTCGTCGACGCCCGCGACGTCGCCGTCGGCATGCTCCGCGCGGCGGAACGCGGACGCTCAGGGGAGCGCTACATCCTCGCCGGCGCCTTCGCGAGCTTGGCCGACATCCTCGAAACCTTGTCGCGCACCACGGGAACGCCCGGCCCGCGCATGCGCATCCCCTACCCCGTCGCGTGGACCTACGCCGCCGTGTCGCAAACGTGGGCCAAGCTCACCGGCGGGCAAACCTTGGTGACGCTTGCAGGCGTCCGCATGATGCAGGCGCGCTTGGCCGTCGATTCGAGCAAGGCCGAACGCGAGCTCGGATTCCGCGCGCGCCCGCTCGAGGAAACGCTGCGCGACGAGGTGGCCTGGTACCGCGCGCACGATGCAAAGGTCCAAGAGCCTCAGTCGTCCTTCTTGGACGAATCGGCCACGCGCAGAAAGAGCACGTCCCACCCTTGATGGATCCCGGACGGGATCTCGCGCCCGCCAGGAAACGTCGCTTCGAGCAGCGACACATCGGACATCTTGTCGACCTTGAGCCAGCGCCACTCGGGCAAGCCTCCCGAAGACGACTGGCCACCGATCTGGTACGCCAAAAGCTGCGCTTCGCCTTTTTTGAGCCCGTAATCGTGCGGCTCCACGATGCGCACCAGGCCGTTCAATTTGAGCTGCATGAGGCGGCGCTCCGTGATCGCCTGAAGAATCAGTCCATCGACTTCGCCCGACGTGACCGGCATGTGAGATCCCTTCCTTTCCTCTGCCTCGGCCTATGCTACTTGCGACTTCCCAATGGGTCGAAGGGAACCGAGGGCGCGCTCGGGATCGCAGGGCCCGAGGCGGCGGGAAGCTTCGCGGTGACGACCCGCGGTTTTGCTTTTGGCGCCGGAGGCGCTGGCTCCGCACCGGCAGGCGGTGGTTCTAGCGACGACGACGCGGTACTCGCGGGCGGGGCACCGGCGTCCTCGGTGCGTTCTTGGTGCACCGCGGCAGCCGGCGCCGCGTCGATGTGCGAGGGAGCGCGCCTGAACGCTGCCAAGGCAACCAACGCCGCCAAGGCCGCCACCCCGGCGAGCGCGGCAGGAAGCCATCGCCGTTTCGGCGGCGTTGGGGCGGCGGGCGCCGGGGTCGACGCGCACTCGCGGGCGACGCGCCCTTCGCGCTGCATGGCCCGCGCATCGGGCCAGCGGTCGACTTTTTCGAAGGCCAGGGCGCGATCCATCCACCGGCCAAGAGCCCCCGGAAGTGCCGGAAGCAGGGTGCACGCGCCGGGCACGGGCTTCGTCATCGCCAGGAGCAGCTCTTCGTTCAAGCTTCGGCCCTTGTGGAGGCACTCGCCCGACAAAAGCGTGAACAGCGTCGCCCCCACGGCCCACAGATCCGTCTGCGCATCGACCAGATCCCACAGGCCGCGGGCTTGCTCGGGCGCCATGTAGCCCGGGGTTCCCATGAACGCGCCGGTGAGCGTCACCTTGGGCGTCTGCGCCTCCTCCCGAAGGCCGGCGATGCCAAAATCGAGCACGCGCACCTGCCCATCGCGAAGGATGAAGACGTTGTCCGGCTTCAAATCGCGGTGGACGATGCCTTGGGCGTGCGCCGCCACGAGCACGTCCAGAATGGCGTCGATGATCCCGAGGGCCTCGTCGAGCGGCAGCACCCCACCGCGGCTCAATCGCAGATCTTCGAGCGAGGTGCCATCGAGCAGGTCCATCACCATGTAGACCGCACCGTCCTCGGACACGTCGTCGTCAAGAACGGAGAGGGCGCCCGGATGTCCGACGCGGTTGGCCAAATAGCCTTCGCGTCGAAAGCGGGTGAGCAGCGCGGGCCGCTCGCGAAGCTCGCCGTGGAGCATCTTGATGGCCGCGCGTTTTCCGTTGCGATGCGTCGCGGCATACACGACCGCCATGCCACCGACCCCCAGCATCGCATCGAGGTGCCACTTGCCGTTGAGCGTGGTCCCCAATCGAGCGCGAGCACGCGCTTCGCCGGCCCACCCGCTGGGCAGGCTCGGTTCGGCCCGAGCTGCTTCGTCCGCGTTGGCTGCCATGGACGCCCCGTTTTTACGCGGTGTCGCGACAACTTCCCCCCGCCCGGCGGAAAAAGATGCGGCCCGTCTCCGCCGCACCGGGTCGCGTGTTCTGCTACATGGAGAGCCATGATGATGCCGCGCTACGTCGATCGCTCCTTCGCCAAAATGGTCGCCTACAAGCGGATCATCACTGGCACGCTCGGCATCATCAGTGGCGGGATCATCACGTTCGTGGGCTACACGCAGGAGCGCGCGTTCTCCCCCATGTTCGGCATCGCCATCGTGATCTTCATCGGCGGCGGCGGGTGGGCGTTGCGCGATGGCTTGCGACTTCGACGCGAACTCTCCTCCTAGTTGGAGAAAGTTTCACAGTACACACAAACTGCGCGTGAACATGCAGCGCACCATTGTCGCGCGGAATAGCGATCTGATACCTCTTTAGGGGAAACCCCAACGACCCCGACTACGGAGGTTCAGAAGTATGACTATTTTGGCCCGATCACGCTGGCCTGCAGCGTGGTTCGTCTTTTTTGCGCTAGGCGCATGCAGCGCGATGGCTTGTGGAGTCGATTCGAGCAGCGAGTCCGGATACTTCCCTATCGGCGAGACGGGAGAGCCCACGAAAATCGAATATTCCGTCAAAGACGGCCTCGCCCTTTACGAAGGGGATATTCTGTTGGGCACTCCCGCAACGCAAGTTGCTCCGCGCATTGCGGGCTGGCTCGATGCCGACATCGTGCGCACCCCACCCGCACCTGCGACCAAGTACCGCTGGCCGGACAAGATCATTCCCTACAGCATCGACCCCGGGCTGGGCGATCGCACCCGGATCACGCGCGCCATCGAGCAATGGGAGACCAAAACGTCGCTGGTCTTCGTGGCCCGCACACCGGCCAACGCGGCGACATATCCCGATTACGTCGTATTTCGTAGTGGGAAAGGTTGCCATTCGAGCGTAGGTCGAAGTGGCGGAGTGCAATATGTAAGTTTGTCCAGCCACTGTACGACGGCCAATACGATTCATGAAATCGGTCATGCCGTCGGGTTGTGGCATTCATCCCAGGACGACACGTCCATCATGCGCGAGGGCGGCCAGCGCGAGACGCTGGGCGCAGGCGACATCGACGTGGTCAAGCGGCTCTATCCATGAGACGCGCGTTCCCGGCCCCTCTCGCCCGCTCGTGGCCGCGGCCTGCGGTTCATTGGGCGGTGGGGGGCCGGCCCGCTCCATCGCGTCGCGGTACCTGAGGCCATCGCGCCCACGGCTCGGCCAATCGCTGGACAATGTTGAGTGAAATCGACGTGCTCGGAAACGGATCCGTCATTCGGGAAATCGACATTGCGACATCGCAGAGCTCATACATCCTTTGATGGAGTGATTCGCCTCCCCGCCCATTGACGCCAGCCACACGGCGAGAGACCCTAACGTCGATCCAGCTAAGCCGGACGGGGGGATTCGTCGACGTGCAGCCGAAGAACCGCGCAGTTTTTTCCCAGCACTATAGTGCCAGCGACGCCATCGTCTTCGTGAGCTACCCGCCCGGCTTCCACCTGGCGACCCGCCGCGAGATCATGGACATGTTCGACCAGGTCGTCGAATTCTGGCAAGCCAAGTGCCGCAACCGCAAAGTCTACTACGTCGTCGACTATACGAACTACACGTCGAACCTGTCCGAAAACGACTTCTACGTCACCCAGGTCAAGCGCGTCATCGACCAATGCGCCATCACCATCGTCCGCTTCGGCGGCGATCCCCTCACGCGCACCGGCTCCCGCCTCCGCGGCATGAAGCTCCACGTCCCGACGAACCTCTACGCCACGAAAGACGAAGCCCTCGCCATCGTCCACGCCCTCCGCGAAGGCCGCCTCTCGATGGGCCAAAGCAGCTAAATCGAAGCCGCCCCGCCCCCAAAAGGGCGTGAGCAGGGGTCACTCGGGCAGGGGGATGAACTCTTCGCTGTCGCCGGGGACGACGGGGAACGAGCGGGCGCGCCATTCGCGTTTGGCTTGCTCGATGCGCTCGCGGGAGCTCGATACGAAGTTCCATTCGATGTGGCGAGGGCCGTCGACGCAGTCGCCTCCGAGAAGCATGACGCGGCTCTCTTCCTCGGCGTGGAGCACCGACTTTTCACCCGGGGAGAAGACCACCATCGACTCGGGGCCCACGCGAACATCGCCCACGCGGACGGCGCCCGAAACGATGTACGCGGCCGCTTCCTCGTACGCGAAGTCCATCGGAAGCGACGACCCCGCGGCGAGACGCGCGTCGCCGTAGAAGAGACGCGAGCGTGTCTTCACCGGCGACGAGGCTCCGTAGAACGAGCCCACGAGCACGCGAACGGTCGCGCCTCCCTCCTTCACGTCGGCAAACACCTCCGCGGGGTAATGCTGAAAGTCCGGCGCGCACTCCTCGTCCTCGGTTCGCAAGGCAATCCACACCTGCAAACCATGGAGACGCATCCCTCCGTTTCGCATGGCAGCCGGGGTGCGCTCGGAGTGCACGATCCCGCGGCCCGCGGTCATCCAGTTGATGGCCCCCGGGGTAATCTCCTGGTCCGAGCCGAGGCTGTCGCGGTGACGAATGCGACCCTCCAGCAAATACGTCATCGTCGCGAGCCCGATGTGCGGGTGGGGGCGGACGTCCATCCCTCGCCCCGGTTCGAACTGGGCAGGTCCCATATGGTCCACGAAGACGTAGGGCCCGATGTGCCGGCGCTGCACGTAGGGCAGGATGCGGCGGACGTCGAAGTCACCGATGTCCCGCACGCGCCCGGTGATGATGCGCTCGACTTCCTTGGCCATGGGATCCATATTGCCGCACCGGTGTCCTAAACCCGTGTGGATTTTCGCTTACGGATCGCTGATTTTTCGCCCCTCGTTCGATTACCTCGAACAGCGTCGCGCCTTCGTTGCGGGCTGGACGCGGCGCTTTTGGCAAGGCTCGCCGGACCATCGCGGCACACCCGAAACACCGGGCCGCGTCGTCACCCTCGTCGCCGACGAGCACGCATGGTGCGGAGGGGCCGCGTTCCGCATCGACCCGGCGCAGGGCGAAGCCGTGCTCGCCATGCTCGATGCGCGCGAGCAAGCTGGCTTCGAGCGCCACCGCCTCGCGCTGTGGGACTCCCCGAACGCCACGAGCCCCTTTGCAGACGGGCTCACCTACGTCGCGTCCACCGCGAATCCGCATTTTCTGGGCCCCCTCGACGAAGCGGCCATTGCAGCCTGGATCGCGCGCAGCCGCGGCCCCAGCGGGCCCAATTCGGACTACGCGCGAAACCTCCACGACGCGCTGCATGCGCTGGGTATCGACGATCCCCACGTCCGCACCATCGCGCAGCTCCTCGGCCGCCTCAGCGCTGCCCCGCCGTCCGCCCTTCCCGACCCGGCAAGCTAGCGATACAGTACGCTCCCATTATTTTCCCCAGGAGTATTTCGTCGATGCGAAACGCCATCTTCCTCGGTGCGGGTGCGGTTGCCGTTCCTCTCGTCATGTCGGCTTCGACCTTCGTGTCAGGGTGTGCTTCCGGACCGCAGGACACGCATGTCGCTGCGTCGAACGCGCCGCCGCCTCCCTCCAACCCTCCGCCGGCGCCCCCGCCCGATGCCAATGCGAGCAACCCGCTCCTGGCCAAGTGGACCGGCCCTTACGGCGGCGTGCCTCCCTTCGCCAAGGTGAAGGTCGAGCAGTTCAAGCCCGCCCTCGAGGCCGCGATGGATGAAGACCGCCGCGAGATCGCCGCTATCGTCAACGACCCCGCGCCGGCGAGCTTCGAGAACACCATCGCCGCCATGGAAGATGCCGGCCGCGCCCTCAACCGCGTGCAGTCGATCTTCGGCGTGTGGTCCTCCACCATGAACGGCGCCGAGTTCCAAAAGATCGAACTCGAGATGGCCCCCAAGCTCGCCGCGTTCACCGACGAGATCACCCAGAACGAGAAACTCTGGAAGCGCATCGAGGCCGTCTACAACTCGCCCGACAAGGCCAAGCTCACCCCCGAGCAGCAGCGCCTCGTGTGGCGCACGTACAATAACTTTGCGCGTCAGGGCGCGAAGCTCGATGCCACCTCGAAGAAGCGCCTCTCGGAGGTCAACCAGCGCCTGGCATCGCTCTACACCACGTTCAGCCAGAACGTGCTCTCCGACGAGGAAACCTACGCGGTCATCCTCGAGAGCGAAGCCGATCTCGCCGGCCTGCCCGACTCATTCAAATCCGTCGCCGCCAAGGCGGCCGAGGGGCGCGGTCAAAAGGGCAAGTGGGCCATCACCAACACGCGCTCCTCGGTGGAGCCGTTCCTCACGGATTCCACGCGCGACGACTTGCGCGAGAAGGTGTGGAAGAACTTCGTCAACCGCGGCGACAACGGCGACGCGCACGACAACAACAAGATCATCTCCGAGATCCTCAAGCTGCGCGCCGAGCGCGCCAAGCTCCTCGGATATGCCACCCACGCCCATTGGCGCGTGGAAGACCAAATGGCCAAAACCCCCGAGCGCGCCGTTGCGCTCATGGAGGCCATGTGGACGCCGGCCGTCGCCCGCGTGAAGCAGGAAGTCGCCGACATGCAGGCCATCGCCGACAAGACGGCCAAGGGCCCGAAGCGCAAAATCGCCCCCTGGGACTACCGCTTCTACGCCGAGAAGGTCCGCAAGGCGAAGTACGACCTCGACGAGAACGAGGTGAAGCCGTACCTCCAACTGGAGAAGCTCCGCGAGGGCATGTTCTGGGTCGCGGGCGAGCTTTTCGGCTTCTCCTTCACCCAGGTGACCGACGTGGAGGTCTACCACCCCGACGTCCGCGTCTGGGAGGTGAAGGACAAGAAGAGCGGCAAGCGCGTGGGCCTCTGGTATTTCGACCCGTACGCGCGCGCGGGCAAACACTCCGGCGCATGGATGAATGAATACCGCCCGCAGGAGCGCTTCAAGGGCGACGTCACCACCATCGTCAGCAACAATGCCAACTTCGTGAAGGGCAAAGACGGCGAGCCCATTCTCATCAGCTGGACCGACGCCCGCACGCTCTTCCACGAATTCGGCCATGCCCTGCACGGACTGAGCTCCAACGTCACCTACCCGTCCCTCGCCGGCACCAACGTGGCACGCGACTACGTCGAATTCCCCTCGCAGCTGCTCGAGCACTGGGTCGAAACGCCCGAAGTGCTCAACAAGTTCGCGCTGCACTACAAAACGGGGCAGCCACTTCCGCACGACCTGGTCGTCAAGATCCAGAAGGCGGCGACGTTCAACAACGGCTTCAACACCGTCGAGTACCTCTCGAGCGCGCTCATCGACATGAAGCTGCACCTCGCCGGCAGCAAAGACATCGACCCCGACGCCTTCGAGCGCGAGACGCTCAAGTCCATGGGCATGCCCGAGCAAATCGTCATGCGCCACCGCACGCCGCAATTCAGCCACGTCTTCGCGGGCGACGGTTACTCCGCCGGCTACTACAGCTACCTCTGGTCCGACACCCTCACCGCCGACGCCTACGAAGCCTTCACCGAAGGCAAAGGCCCCTACGATCCCGCCGTCGCCGAGCGCCTGCGCAAGAACGTCTTCTCGGTGGGCGACACCATCGACCCCGCCGACGGCTACCGCGCCTTCCGCGGCCACGACGCCGACATCGCCCCGCTGATGCGCAAACGCGGCTTCGCCAAGCCCGCCGCCCCCGCGCAAAAGAAGAAGCCGAGCTAATTCGGTTTCCACCCAAAGAAGGAAGGAAAAGAGAGAGGGAAGCTGCCCACCCCGGGCTTGCTTTCCTCTCTCTTGCGGCTTTCCGCCGCAAGCCCCGCGCTACCAGGTGTCCACGGAGCCTAGCGCGTAGCGAAGTCGGATCAGGCCTCCGCCGAGTGACGTGTGCTCGATCAATGTCGCTTCTCGGCGCTCGCCGCGCGAAAGTGTGATCTTGCGCCCTTCGTCTTCGAACGATGGGGTGACGACGACGATGACCTCGTCCACGAGGCCGGCCGAGAGGAACGCATTGTGGGTACGCTCGCCGCCGACGACGAGGGCCGTTTGGTGTCCGCGCCCACGAAGGAGCGCGAGTGCGGCGCGTGCGTCGGGGGCGGTCTGCGCCGGAGCGCCGGGGGGCAAGGCCAAGGTGCTCGACACGACAACGATGTCGATACCGTCCATCGACGCGCTCTGCGGCCGACGCGAGGCGTTTTCCTGGAACTCGAGAAATGTCTGCCTCCCGACGATGAAGTTACCGTGCTCCCGTGCATGCGCGGCGAAGTCGGCCGTGGCTTCGGGCTTCGGAGGGTGGCGCTGGGAGGAGCGAGCGTAGTTTCCGTTGGCGGAGAGGGCGGCCCAAAGGATCGTTTTCATACGCCACAACATGGCGTCGCGCTGCATTTCGCTCAATTGCTGTACAATGAGACTCAGTGATCCATAATTGATCCAAATGCTCGACACCGAAGAGCTGCTCGTTTTCTCGCGGATCGTGGCGACGCAGTCCCTTGCGCGCGCCGCGCTCGAACTCCGGCTGCCGCGCGCCACGGTCAGCCGCCGCCTCTCCGGGCTGGAGGCGAAGCTCGGTGTCCGCCTCCTCCGGCGCACCACACGGTCCATGGCGCTCACGGACGCGGGCCGCGAGCTCCTGCGCCATGCCCACGCCGTCGTCGACGCCGCCATCGCGGCCGAGGCCAGCGTCCGGCGCCGCGAAGACGACATTCGAGGCGACGTGCGCGTCTCCATCAGCCGTGCAAGCGCAACCGCGCTCGCGAACGTGCTGGCAGACTTCAATGTTGCCCACCCGGCCGTGCGCCTCCTCGTGCACGTGTCCGATCGCAGCGTCGACCTCCAGCGCGACGACATCGACGTCGCCATCCGGGGAAGCGCGAAGATCGCCCCCGGACTCGTCGCTCGCCGCCTCACGCCAGCGCGCCTCGTTGCCGCGGCCGCACCGAGCTACCTCGCACGCAACGGCACGCCGACATCGCTGCGCGATCTGAAGGAGCATCACTGCCTCCTCGGGCTCGACGAGCGGATGAAGCCTCGGACTCACTGGCCTGCAGGAAAGCGCAAGGTCACCGTGCGCGGAATGGTCCATTCCGACGATCCGCACCTGCTCACACAACTCTGTGTACGCGGACTCGGGATCGCGCTGCTGCCGGACCGACTCATCGACGAGCACATCCGGCGCGGCGATCTGGTCATCGTGCTCGCCGAGCAACTCCGCGTCGAAGGCGCCATCTTTCTCGTCTACGCGGAGCGCACGTTGATGCCCCCGCAGCTCCGCGCGTTCGTCGACTGGATCCGCGCTCGCGCTCCGGCGGTCCTGCGGACTCGCGCGGAATCCGCCTGAAATGTTACCCTACGTCCATGGCCGAACCTGGGCAGCGCCACCGGATAGGTCCCGAGCATGGCCGGCTGATCGTGCGCACATCGCGGCAAGGCCTTGCCGCACACGCGGGGCATGACCTCACGATCGAGGTGACCCGCTGGCGCGGCGAAGTGCTCCTCGCCGAGGATCGGGCGGCGAGCTCCGTGTCGGTCACGGTGGAAACGGAGTCGCTGCGCGTTCTCGAGGGCGTCGGTGGACTCAAGCCGCTGTCCGAACGCGACAAGCGCGAGATCGAGGCCACGGCGCAGCGATTGCTCGACGTGCGGAATCACCCCGAGCTCCATTTCGTCTCCACCGAGATCGTATTCAACGCGTCGGGCGCCGTGATCGATGGGACGTTGACCTTGCTCGGTCGAGCGCGCCGGCTGCGCCTCGACGTCACCTCGCGCGGGAACGGGAGCTACCGCGGCACCGGCACAGTGCTGCAATCCGAATACGGCATCAAGCCCTACACGGCATTCTTCGGAGCATTGAAGCTCGCCGATGCGGTGGTGGTGGAAGCCGACGTCGAGTTTACGACGAGCGCCGCCCCATAACGAATTAGGCGCGCTGCGCCCAGGCGAGGGTCCCGACCCATTCTTTCATGCATTGCAGGAAAACGCGCACGCGCGCCGGCACCTGCTGACGGTGCGCATAGATGACGTAAACACCGATGTCTTCGGTGGGGTAATTGTCCAGCATGGTGACGAGATGGCCATTGGCAATGTCGTCGGCGACGACGGAATAGGGCATCATGGCCAGCCCCATCCCCGCCAGAAGCACACGGTGCAGGGCCAAAACGTTGTCGGTCACCAGGCGCACCGGCTCCCGAATGGGCACGTTGGACGGCTCGAGGAATGGCCACGTGCCTCCCTCTTTCAGCGTCAACGAGAGAAGGCAATCGTGCTCGGCGAGCTCCCACGGCGTGGACGCTATTCCACGTGACATGGCATACGCAGGCGCAGCGCATACGACGAGCCGGTCCGTCGCAATGCGCACGGACACCAGGCTCGAGTCGCGAAGGTTGCGCGCAAATCGAATGGCGACATCGAAGCCCTCCGACAGGATATCCACATTGCGATCCGACAACGATAGCTCGACCCGCACCCCCGGATAGAGACGCGTGAACTTGGGAATCATGTCCCCGAGCTGGAACGTGCCAAAGCCCACCGGAGCCGTGACACGAATCGAGCCGACCGGCTCGGAGGCCCCTGCCACGTGCATGGCCTCGTCGGCGTGCGAAATCATCCCCGCGCACTGCGCGTACAATCGCGAACCTTCCGAGGTGAGCGACAATCGGCGGGTGGTGCGGTGCAGAAGGCGCACCCCCATGCGCGCTTCGAGCCCGGAGACCCGTGCGCTCACCACCGACTTGGACAAGCCCAATTTTTGGGCCGCCGCCGTAAACGTTTTCGTATCGACGACGCAGGCAAACACGGCCATCGACACCAAGTCATCGAGCGATGCGGACATCGATTGTGCCTTCTCGCCGAACAGTCTTGTCGAGGCGAGGCGGCTAATCAAGTCCGGCTGCGAGTGCTAATCCTGCGACGCCCACAATTCGTGACGGCCCATCCCCTGGAATCATCGCCTCGTGAGGCGAATGTTACAGGTCAACGGCCGCGTTCCCGTGTTGGTTTGATAACCAGGAGCAACGTGCAATGTCCAAAAATTCAATTCGTAACACGTCGACATATGCGCTTTCACGCCGGCAAATGATGCACAAACTCGGTTCGACCCTGGCGGTGGCCCCCTTCGCAAAGATCTTGCTTGCATGCGATTCGCCAGACGCGCCGGACCTGTCTGCCGCGACGGAAGCGAGCGACGAGATGCTGACCGGCGGGTGGGCAACCGGCGGCACGGCATCGATGCGAGGTCCCTACCCGGACCCGTTCGAAGATAGCCTCGATGCGCCGTGCGTCCTCTCGTGCCGGGACCAGTTGGGGCCATGCTATGCACCGTCGCGCAGAATCAAGGATGTGAGCGATGGGAAGCCGGGGCTGCCGGTGCATCTCACCTTTCTCGTCATGGACGAGAGTTGCAAGCCCATTCAAGGCGCCGATATCGATATATGGCATACGTCGTTCGACGGGCTCTATTCGGGCAACCGCGGGGCGCCCGGTCACGAAGGGCAATGGAATCTGAGCATTTGCAACCCGGACCGGGTGGCCGAGGCGATGCGCAGCTCGTGGTTCCGCGGCACGCAGACCAGCGACGCCACGGGACGCATCGTGTTCGAAACCTGCTACCCCGGGTGGTACAGTTTGCGGACGATTCACATTCACGGCGTCGTGCGAATCGGAACCACAGAGTCGCTGACGACCCAATTCTACTTCGACGACGCGCTCAACGACGAGATCATGAAGTTGTCACCGTACAATTCGCGTGGCCCTCGCGGCGGTCTACGAAACAGCCAAGAAGGCGGCACCGCCATGGATGCGAGCTATCGTCTGGCGATCAGTCGAATGTCCGACGGGTCATTGCTCGCTTCGAAGCGGTTGATCGTTCGGCGCACGGGAAAGAACACCTGCTGAGGATCTCGCCCCGTGACGCCGTTCCGAGATCCAGAATGACGACGACGCGGGCGACGGATTCACCGTCGCCCGCGTGCCGTCCTCCGAATCAGCTGACCAATTTCGCGGTCAACGTGATCGGCGTCGCGGAGAGTGCCTTGGAGATGGGGCAGTTCTTCTTCGCGGCCTCCGCGAGCTGTTGGAACTTCGCCTGGTCGATGCCAGGGATGTTCGCCTCGAGCTCCAACGCGATGTTCGTGATGGCGAAACCTTCGCCCACCTTGTTCAAGTCCACGTTGGCGACGACGCGGAGCTCTTTGGGGGCGTGCCCGGCGTCGCTCAGCGCGAACGAGAGGGCCATGGCGTAGCAGCCGGAGTGGGCGGCGGCGATGAGCTCCTCGGGGTTGGTACCCGCCTTGCCGTCTTCGCTTTGGAAGCGCGTTTTGAACGAGTACGGCTGATCGCGGAATGCTCCGCTTTGCGTCGTGAGTGCGCCCTCGCCTTGTAGACCGTTGCCCTTCCAGACTGCCGTGCTCTTTCGAATCATGGTGGTCTCCTCTGGTTCGCGTGTTCGGTCGCTTAGACGCGCTCGAGGATCGTGGCGATGCCCTGACCGCCGCCGACGCACATCGTGATGAGCGCGGTGGCCTTTCCACTTCGTTCGAGCTCGTCGAGCGCCGTGCCGAAGAGCATAGCGCCGGTCGCGCCCAAAGGATGCCCTAGTGCAATGGCTCCGCCGTTGACATTCACACGGTCCTGCTCGATGCCGAGCGCCCGCGTCACCTGAAGCACGACGCCGGCGAAGGCCTCGTTGATTTCCCAAAGGTCGATGTCGCGCGCGGTCATGCCCGCGCGGCGTAGAGCTTTCTCGCTCGCCGGGGCGGGCGCGGTGAGCATCAACACGGGCTCGCTTCCGATGGTGGCCATCGCCCGAATGCGGGCACGCGGCTTGATGCCGTGCTCGCGCACGTACCGCTCCGACGCGAGCGCGACGGCGGCGGCGCCATCGACGATGCCGCTCGAGTTGCCTGCAGTATGCACATGATGGATCGCCTTCGCCGCCGGGTACGCCGCGAGCGCGATCTGGTCCAACGTCTCGCCGTTCGGCCCCACGGCGGCCTCGCCCATGCCGACGAACGACGGCTTCAGCGCCGCAAGCCCCTCGGCCGTCGTGTCGGGCCGCGGGAACTCGTCGCGCTCGAGCACCACCGCACCGGATGCGGGATCGCGCACCTTGAACAGCGACTTGCCAAAGCGCGCTTCCTCGATGGCCTGCGCCGCGTTCTTCTGCGAGCGCAGCGCCACGGCGTCGACCTCCTCCCGCGAAAAGCCCTCGAGCGTGGCGATCAAATCGGCGCTGATGCCCTGCGGAACCTGGAACAGGCGCTTGCGCAGCTGCGTGTTGTTCCCGTCCTGCCCGGCGCCGTCGGCCCCCATGGGCACGCGCGACATGCTCTCCACGCCGCCCGCGATGGCCAGATCCATCGCGCCGGACGCGACCGCCATGGCACCGAAATGGATCGCCTGCAGCCCCGACGCGCAAAACCGATTGAGCGATACCGCCGACACTTCGTTCGGCCAGGCCGCGGCCAATACGGCGTTGCGCGCAATGTTGGCGCCCTGTTCGCCGACTTGGGAGACACACCCGGCGATGACGTCGTCGACGTCGCGGGCCTCGAAGGCGCCGCGGCGTTCGAGCTCCTTCAGGACCTGTGCGAGCAGCTCCTGCGGATGAATTCCCGTAAGCGCTCCCTTGCCCAGTTTGCCTCGCCCGCGCGGGGTTCGAACGGCATCGATGACGTAGCTCGTGCTCATGGCGGTCCTTTCGTGCACTCGTATTATGACCATAATATTATGTCGACACTTCGTACCGTCAAGGCTCGCCGTCTGTGGCATGTTCACGGCGATGGCCCTTTCCGAAGAAGCATTTTCCGCCGTGGTCGAAGGCGGGTGCGACGCGTGCTCGAGTAAAAAGCTGACCATCGAAGCGCTGGTGGCGCAGAAGCTTCCGCTGCTCGGCGGGGAGGTCTACGGCGCGCCGTCGTGGGGTTACAAAGGCGAAGACTTGGTGCGGGGCACGTTTCTCATTGCCTGCGCCGGCTGCAAGAAGGAGCTGTTCTCGGCCACCGCGTGCCCGCGCTGCCAAGCCAGCGGGGGCGTCGAGCGCGCGCTCGAGCAGGAGAACGCGTTCCCGCTCCCCGCGAGCTGCGGCCAATGCGGTAGCGAGCGGCTCAGCGCCATGGCCTTCGTCCCCGCCACCGTGGTCTACGAAGGCAAGCGCGCCAACAAGGCGCGCACGCACGTCGCGCCCGAGGACGCGGGCTTCCACGCGTACCGCGTCGAGTGCCTCGATTGCCGCGCCCTCGAGGAGCGGCGCAACCCCTGCCCCCTTTGCGCGGGACCGGCATGATCGACGCCAAGCGCACACCGTTCGAGGTGCTCGGAGGGCAAGAGGCGGCCATCGCCCTGGCGAAGCGCTTTTACGATCACATGGACGAGCACGAGCCCGAGCTCGTCGCGGTGCATCGTCGGGACGAATCGGGCCGCGTCGCCGCGGTGGTGCGCGAGCACTTCACCGCCTTCCTCGTGGAATGGCTCGGCGGCCCGCCGATGTACTCCCCCGTCCACGGCCACCCGCGTCTTCGCATGCGGCACATGCACGTGCCCATTGGCCTTCAACTGCGCGACGCGTGGCTTCGCTGCATGACCGCCGCCCTCGCTGACCCCAGCATCGACCCGGAGGTGCGCGACTACCTCACGCGCCGCTTCGGCGAGGTGGCCGACTTCCTGCGCAACCGCCCCGAGACGTAAAGATGCAACCCGCGCCTTATCGTTCGCCGGCGGAAAAGCCGGAGCCTCCCCAAGAGCCCAAGGACGAAGCCTCCGTCCTCGGCGCGCTCCGGTCGACGCACGCGGCCTTGCCGCTCTGGCGAGGCCTGCTTCCGGCGATCGCCGTTGTCGTGATCCTCATTCTGGTGGCGATCGTTCTTGCGCCGTCGGCCGGCGCCATCGTCTTCGCCATCGTTCTTCCGTCCGCGGCACTCCTATTCCTGGTGCTCGGCTGGTCGCCGCTTCGCGCGCGGGCGCTTCGTGTCGACCTCCACGCCAATGGCGTCGTCGTCACGGACGCGACGCGCAGAGAGGTCATCGCGTTCGAGGACGTCGACGAAGTTTGGTACGACATGGATTCGCTCGGCACGCCCGTCCCTCTGATTCGGGCCATCGTCTTGGTGGATCACCAGGGTGCAAAGCACCCGGTCCCACTCACCGTCCAAAATTGCGCGACCATCGCCCAGTGGATCACACGCCAGTGCTCCGATCCGCTGATGGCCAACGCCGTGCAAGCCCTCCGAAGCGGGGAGACGCTCACATTTGGTCAGGTAGAAGTCGATCGAACGGGAATCCGCACCCGCTCGTGGGCCACACGGTGGAGCGATCTGCGTCTCGTTCGAATCGCCCCCGGCCGGGTCCACCTCTTTCGCCGTCAGACGGTGTTTCCTTGGCGGACCGTCCGGCACGACCAGGTCCCTCACCCGAGCATCTTCGTGAAGCTCGTGACCGAGTGCGCCCAGAAAGTCGAGCACTACGAGCCGTACGGCTCCATCTCGAAAAATCTCTAAGGGCTGCGCGGAAACGGCCACCCGACACCATCGCCGACTTGGCCGCGGTGGCGGAGGAATGCGTCGGCGAGCACGATGGCCATCATCGCCTCGCCCACCGGCACGGCACGGATGCCGACGCACGGATCGTGGCGACCTTTGGTGCGCACGTCGACCTCGTCGCCGTGGCGATCGACGGAGCGCTGCAAGGTCAGAATGGATGACGTGGGCTTCACGGCGAAGCGCGCGACGATTCGCTGGCCCGTGGAGATGCCGCCGAGGATGCCCCCGGCGTGGTTCGAGAGAAACGCGGGCGTGCCCTGGCCCGTGCGCATTTCGTCGGAGTTGGTTTCGCCCTCGAGCGCGGCGGCGGCCATGCCCTCGCCGATCTCCACGCCTTTGACGGCGTTGATGCTCATGAACGCGCTCGCCAGCTCCGCATCGAGCTTGCCGTACAGCGGCGCGCCCCACCCCGCAGGCACGCCGTCGGCGATGACCTCGACGATGGCGCCGCACGACGAGCCGCGCTTGCGCACCTCGTCGAGGTACGTTTCCCAGGCCTCGGCGGCCTTGGGATCGGGGCAGAAGAACGGGTTCTCGTCGATGGCCGCGTCGCTCCAGTTCGCGCGATCGATGCCGTTCGGCCCGAGCTGCACCAGCGCACCGCGAATGGTGACGCCGGGGATCACTTTGCGGGCGACCGCACCGGCGGCCACGCGCATGGCCGTTTCGCGCGCGGAGGAGCGCCCGCCGCCGCGGTAGTCGCGGATGCCGTACTTCGCGTCGTACGTGAAGTCCGCATGCCCGGGCCGGTAGCGGTCTTTGATCTCGCCGTAGTCTTTGGAGCGCTGGTCGACGTTGTCGATGAGCAGCCCGATGGGCGCCCCGGTGGTCACGCCGTCCATGACGCCGGAGACGATGCGCACGGCATCGGGCTCGCGCCGCTGCGTCGTGAAGCGGGATTGGCCGGGGCGCCGCTTGTCGAGATAAAGCTGAATCTCGGGCTCGGTGATGGGGATGCGCGGGGGGCATCCATCGACGACGCACCCGATGGTGGGGCCGTGGCTCTCGCCGAACGTGGTAACGCGGAAAAGGTGCCCGAACGTGTTGTGCGACATCGATCGGGCGAAGCCTACCACGACTGGCGCAGCCGCAGCTCAGTGCCCGCGCTCGATGCGCGTACCGAACTCCTGCATGCGCTCCACGACATAGCCCGGGTGGAGCAGTGACTCCGGGTGGTACAGCCCCGGCGCCACCGCCGCGCCGCCGGCAAGACCGAGCAGGCGCTCCACCGCCAACGCAACGCCGCGTGCGCTCGTCTCCGAGTGGCTCGCCGCATCGAGGAGGGCGTACCGAAAGCGCCCCGAGCTGCCGTCGGTCTTCGTGCCCGTGATCTCGATGAGCACCTCGTGCGCGAGGCCATCGCCCGGACGCACCGCAAAGTCGATGCGGACCGCTTGCGTGTCGGTCGCGGCGGCGAGGCTCGCCACGTCGAGCAGAGGAAGGGCGCGGCCCTGCCATTCGCGTCCATCGGCCCCGGTGAACCGGCGGAGCGCATCTTCTTCGCCGGCCCAAAGCCATTGCCCATTCTTGAGGATGGGCGGCCGCGCGACCGCGCCACCAAGGCGATCCATATCGACCTGCGCAGCGGGCCCGCCGCTGTCGCCTTCCCCGACGACCACGCCGAGATCGATCGATTCGATGGTGCGAAAATCGCGGGCGAAGTGCAAGGTCGACAAGGTAACCGTGCCCCCCAGCGCATGCCCCAAAAAGAGCACGGGCGCGCGCGACGGGGCGTGCACGTAGCGCGCGACCTCGGGGCCGATGTCGAAGAGCCAATCGGAGAACGACACGTACGGAAGCCCCTTGGCCTGCGCATACTTCATCGTATTGAGCGTCGCGTCCTTCAAGAGAACCACGACGGCGCTGTACGCCTTTCCCTCGGGGAGCCCCAGATCGCTCCGTTCCAAGTCGACGCGCACCGCCTCGGCCAGGCCGGCTTCTTCCGCCACGGCCTTGGCCTTCGCGAGATCGCGCCCGCCGATGGCGATCGGCAGTGCGGGCTGCAGCTTGCGCAACGCCTTGGCGAAGTAGCGACCGACGATGCCGGATCCTCCAATGACCAATACGGGATCTTTCATGATGCCATGGCTCCTTTTATTTCGAATTACGGAACTGCACGCCAAATTCCTTCAATCGCCGAACCATGTATTCTGGTTCGATGAGCACCTCGGGCAGGTAGAGGCCCGGTGCAACGCGCTCGCCACCGTCGAGTCCGAGCAGGCGCTCCACGCCCACGGCCACCGCCAGCGCGGTGACCGGCGCTTGCCCCGCCGGGTGCACCAGCTCGTGACGAACGCGGCCCGGCGTACCATCGGCGAGCTCGCCGCGCATCTCGATGATGATCTCCGTGGAGAATGGCTCGCCCCTGCGACGGCTCGCCGTCTTGCCCACCGCGAGATCGAACCGAATCGAGTGCGCATCGGTCGCTGCCGCGAGGCTCGACACGTCGAACGGTGAATACGCCGAGCCTTCCAGCTCCACGCCGTCGACGTCCAAAAAGCGCCGCTTGGCGTCGTCGCCGCGGGCAAATACCCATTTGCCATGATCGAGAATCAGGGCATTCGGCCCTACCTTGGTGAGGCGCTCGAAATCGGCATAGGCGGCGGGGCCGCCCATGTCCTCTTCGTCGAGGTGCGCGGCGAGCTCGATGGTCTCGAGCTTTCGAAATGCGCGCGCAAAGACGAGCGCCGGCAGCACCGCAGCGCCCGCGAGCCATTGGCTGGCCATGAGGATGGGGGCGCGTGCGGGCTTTTGCGCGTACAGCGCGATCTCCGGTGCCATTTCGAAGATGCCCGTCGAAATACCGAGATAGGCCGCACCTCGATCCTGGGCGTAGCGGAGCGAGTTGAACGTCTCGTCCTTGAGGAACATCGCCACGGCCGAAAACGCCTTCTCGCCGGGCAGGCCGAGATCGCGGCGCCGGAGGTCGACGGCAACGCCAAAGGCAGGCCCGCCGATTTCTCTGGCGAGGGCATCGGCCTTTCGAAGATCGCGCCCGCCCAAGGCCATCGGTAGCTCGGGGTGGAGGCGGCGAAGGGTCTTGGCGGTCTGGGAGCCGACGATGCCGGTCCCTCCGACGATGAGCACGGGGTTTTTCATGGGGGAGTCACCGTTGTTACCATCAGTAAGTTACCTTTAGTAATGTGACCCCACCCTGCTATTGTCAAGCGCGATGCAACAGCGACTGCCGAAGGCGCAACGCCGCGAGCAACTCCTCGAGACCGCGATGACCATCGTCCGCGAACAAGGCACCGATGCCTTGACCTTGGGCTACCTGGCGGAGCGCGCGGGCATCAGCAAGCCGATCGCCTACACCCACTTCGAGACACGCGCGGGCCTCTTGACGGCACTGGCCAAACAAATCGATGACCGCGCACTCGTGACCTTCCAGGAGGCGTGCCAGCGCTCGCCCAAGAAGCTCAAGGAGCTGGCACGCGTGGCCGCCACCGCCTACATGCATTGCTACACGACCTCGGGCCCCGAGTGGCACGCGATCTGGGCCGCGCTGAAGGGCGATGCCGAGACGGACGGCTTCCAGCAAGAAATGTTCGACCGCTATGCGAACGTCTATTTCGAGACGTTCGGGCCTTTTTCGCAGCTACCGAAGGACGAACTGCACCTTCGTTGCATCGGTATCGTCGGGGCGGCCGAGGGCATGTCCCGCGAAATGCTTTCCCACCGCATCACCGAGGCCACCGCCTCCTCGACCTTGGCCTCCCTCATCGTGAAATGGCTTGGCTAATCACGGAACGCGATCCTCGGATAGCGTCACGAAGAGAAGAATAAACCGCCAGGACGCCGAGAGAGTCGCCTGGTTCGCCAGGGGGACCAACGATAAACCTCATATGGTTTGTTGCCGTTTCCCTCGCGCCGTTGGCGACGACTTGGTTCCCTCGTTCTCGGGGAGAGAGACCGAACTGGAGCTCGGAACCACGTGGGCACAGGCGTCCCCCGGCGGACGGGGGACAAACGGGTGCGCGATCGCGCGCTCCGCGCAATCTCAGACGTGCTTCTTCTGGCCTTCTCTCTGCCAGATAAGAATGAGGGTAGAAAAGTTCCGGTAGATGCGAGCAGTTTTTGCGCTGCTTCCCCAACGTGGAATTCGGCTACCGGTCCGCGACCGCAGCGCTTCCCGTCACCGCTCTACGTGTGGTTCCCGCTGGCTGGCCCCCCGTAGGGGTGGCTCCAACTGTCAACGGGCACGTGGAGGGCTGTTGCCTCCCACTCGAACCTTGTGGCAACCCATCACTCAAATCTGCGACCTTACGGGCGCGGTATCCGGAGCACCGCGCACGAACGATCTGCTCCGATCGCATTGCCAACGGAGTGCCAACCCAATCGCAGGGAAAATGGGGCACGCCGCGTAACGGCTCCCTGTCCGGGACGAGGCGGGCCTGTCCCGGGACAGCCCCTACGCCAACGCGCTACGGCGCCGTTTCCGGCGCTTGGCTGGAGTTGTTGTCGCCCCAGCAGGAGGCGCGGCCGTCGGTGAGGACGCCGCAGGCATGGAGATCGCCGCCTGCGATGTCGCGGTAGGTGCCGTTGCGCGCGTTGGTTTGGCCGGAGCCGTTGTCGCCCCAGCAGCGCATGCCTTGCGGTAGCGCGCCGCACGTGTGCGACTTGCCGGCGCCGACGCGCGTGAAGGTGTCGTCGGGCGGGCTTGCCTTGCCCCCACCCTTGTCGCCCCAGCAGAGGATTTTCCCGTCGGTGCGAAGCGCGCACGTGTGGTTGTACCCGGAGGAGATCTGCCGGTACGTGCCCGCGGGCGGGCTCGCCTGCTTCACGTCGTCGCGCCCCCAGCACATGATGATGCCGGTGTCGCGGATCCCGCAGGTGTGGTACTCGCCCGCGGCGACCTGCTTGAAAAGCTCGTACGGCGCCGTCGATTGATGGGCGCCGTCGGAGCCCCAGCACTTCACGTAGCCGTCCGTGCGCACGCCGCACGAGTGGAACGCGCCCGTGGAAACTTGTTTGAACACGACGCCTTGGGGCGGGGTCGATTGGCCGCTGCCATCGGAGCCCCAGCAGGCCGCGGTTCCATCGATTTGGACTGCGCACGTGTGGTAACCGAAGGCCGATATTTGCTTGTATCTTCCAGGTACTGGTGTCGATTGCCGGTAGCTGTTGTCGCCCCAGCACACCGCGGTTCCGTCGCTCTTCACGCGGCAGCTGTGCGCGGTGCCGCCCGCGACGATCTGCGGAGGATCTTTGTCCTCGGGCGTCTGCGCATCGGCATCGCGTTCGTCGCGCGCGTCCGTGATGTCGCCATCGTGGGTGGGGCCGCCGTCGAGCGCATCGGGGCCGGCATCGAACGTGGGGCCGCCGTCGCCGCCGTCGTCGCCGTTGGGCGGCGGGTCTTCGCCGAGCGGGCGATCGGTGTCGACGCCGAGGAGCATGCTGCATCCACCGAGGGCCGCCGCGGCCAGCACGAGCAGGACTCTCACGATGTCAAAACTCCGTCGTCAGGTGCAGCGTAAGGCCTGCGTGGGCGGGTTGCGTCGACACCAGAACACGCCGGTCGAAGGGGCGTGCGACGAGAAAATACGTGCCGGCGCCGATTCCAACGAGCGCCGCGCCGAAGCCCACCGTGCTCCAGAGGCTTGCTCGGTCGAAGGAGCGCTCGGCGTCGTAGCCCTCGGGGTCGCACGTGGCGTTGCAATGCGAGTCGATGGTGCTCTTCTTCGAGATGGCCTGGAGGCCGAAGATGCTTCCGATGGCGAGCCCCGCACCACCCACGCCGAGGGCGATCCAGCCGAGCGTGCGGCTAGGGCCTTCCTCGGCCTCGCGGAGGGTGACGGGGGAACTGCGCGGCAGGGATATGCCCCGTTGCTCTTCTTTCTTGGGCTCCTCCTCCTTGGGGGGGAGCGGCGCAACGACGGGCGGAGCGTCGCTGGGCACGACGGCGAGCTCTTTGGTTTCGCCTTGCAACAATCGAATCGTGTATGTGCGCTCGCCCTTGCCGGGGGCGGTCGCCATCACGGTGTGCTCGCCGGGGTCGACGCGAAGGGGCTGGCCGAGGGCCTGCGGATCCAATTCGATGCCATCGCGAAAGACGCGGGTCTGCGGCGGCGCACCCTCGGTCACGCGAAGGGAGAGGCGCGCCATGTGGCTCTCGGCAGTAGCTGCGCGTTCCTTCGCATAGGGCACCCGAGGATCGCTGGGTCGAAAATGCGTCACTGCAAGGCGGAAATGTTGCGCGGCCAGTCCGAGTCGCCCGAGGTGCTCCTCGCAATCGGCGAGGTTCAAGAGCGTGCCCGGTGCGGGCTCGAGTTGCTGACTCTGCTCGAACTTCTCGCAGGCCGTTTTGAAGTCTCCACGCTCCGATGCCTGCTTCCCCGCGCGGAACAAGGCCTCCGCCGTGGTGTCGTCGGCACGTGCAACGGATGCCCCCGATGCGATGGTGCACGCGGCAAGCGCGAAGATAAGCAACCTCCGTGACATTTTCTCCGTATACGCGATGGTGCGCGGAACCCTCCCCTGGCGTGGATGGATTCGCCGACGGGAGTGGACGCTGGTTCAGCTTTGATCCATCCTCGCGCAGAGATGCATCAGGATCCGCGAGTACCGGACCCTGCGGGTGCAGCGCAAGTCGAAAGCTTCGCCCCGGGGGACATCGTTGCCGAACGTTATCGGCTCGAGCGCATCGTGGGTGAAGGCGGAATGGGCATCGTGTGGGCGGCGACGCACTTGATCACGGGCCGCGCAGTGGCCATCAAGGTGCTCAAACGCAATGGGCCCGAGGACGCCGCACGCCTTCTGCGCGAGGCGCGTGTGGCGGCATCGCTGCAACATCGAAACATCATTCAAGTGTTCGACCTCTGGCAGCTTCCCAACACGGGCGTGCTGTTCATGGTCATGGATCTCTTGCGCGGTGAATCGCTGGCCGAGCGCCTTCATCGCGAACGCGTGCTCAGCGTCGCGGCATCCGCGGAGATTCTCCACGCGGTGGCGTCGGCCTTGAAGAGCGCCCACGCACAAGGGTTCGTGCACCGCGATCTGAAGCCGGACAACATCTTCCTCGCGCAGGAAAACGACGGCCTCACCGTGGTGAAGGTCCTCGACTTCGGCCTCGCGCGGCCGATGGATCCCGAGATGAGCCCGCACGTGACGAGCAGCGGCGCGGTGACGGGGACTCCGCACTACATGGCGCCCGAGCAGGTGTTCGGCGAGAAGAAGCTCGATCGCGCCGTCGACGTGTGGGCGCTCGGCGTCGTTTGGGTGGAGTGCCTCTCGGGGCGCATGCTGTTCGACGGCGAGAACTTCGGCCAGATCTTCCGCAAGATCGCGCTGGGTGAGCATGCGCCGCTCGAAGCGTTGCTCGCGGGATTCGCGCCCGAGTTGGTGGCGCTGATCGCGCGCATGCTCGCACGCGATCCGTCGAAGCGCCCCACGGACGACGAAGTGCTCAGCGCCTTCCGGCACCACCAGGCCACCGGCTCGCGCATGGGCGCGATGGAAACGTCGATACGCATCGCACCTCCCCCGGCGGCGATGGAGACCGCCGTGGCTCGCTCGTTCTCGCCATCGCCACTTCCCACGGTGCAGCATACGAACTTGGTCACCTCGGTGGCCGACCGAAAGACGTCGTCGTCCGCCAAACCGATCGCCGTGGCCGCAGCCGCGCTCACGTTGCTCTTGCTGGTGGGCGCATCGCTCGCCGTTCGCTCGTGGCTCTCGTCGAGGACGGATGCCGCGCGCCCGCCGGCGGCGATGTCGGCCTCGGGCCGTGCGGAGCCGAGCGTGGTCGCCGAACCGCCGCCACCTCTGACGCCGCTGGTGGAGGTCCCCACCACGACGCGCGATGCCGTCGATGCCGGTGCGCCGGCACCGCACCCGGCCAAGGCGCGTCCTGCGAAGGGGAATCCCAATTCGGATTCGAAGGACTACCTCGACAAACGATTCTAATACGTCAACGTGGAAGCAGCGTACCCCGCAAGTTTGCGCGGGCGAGGTTCGCCGAGGTGAAGTCGCTGCCCTCGAAGTTTGCCCCCACGAGACGCGTCGCGCGCAGATCCGAACTGCGCACGTCGCAGCGGCGCAGGGTCGCGTAGCCGAAGTCGGCGCCTTCGAAGACGGCGGCCGTGAGGCGCACCTCTTCGCCGATGCACCGCGAGAGGATCGCACGCTTCGCGCTCGCCCCGAGCCAGTTGCCGCGTGAAAGGCGCGCGCCCTCGAGCACGGCGCGTTCGAGCTGGGCGCCCATCAAGTTGGCATCTTCGAGGTGCGCACCAGTCAAGTCGGCGCCGGCGAGGCGCGTTCCCAACAAGGTGGCCCCGTTCAACATGGCCCCGCGAAGGCGGCAGCCTCGAAGATCGGCACCGGTGAAGTCCGCGCCGGCGAGCACGGCGTCGGACAAATCGTGGCCGCGAAGATCGACGCCGACGAAGGGCGACACGGGAAGGGGGGCGGCGGGCGATGGGAAGCCGAGAACGCGAAGCTGCCCCGCGGCGTCGAGGCGCGCGGGTGGGAAATGCGAGGATGCGCGCTCGAGGCGCTCTTCGTCGGAGAGATCGTCGATGAGGGCGAGCAAGGCCCCGCGAATGGCCGGCGCGACCACGTGCTCGCAGAGCTCGCGCGAGCTGGCGCGCGTCCTCGGGTCGTCGCTTCGAAGGCCGCGGTGCACGCGGTCGAAGTTCTCGTGCGGGTGCCAGAGGTCGAGCACGCGAAAGAGATGCGAGGTGGCCTCCGCCTCGCGTTCGCGCAAGGTCGCCACGAGCTGCGCATGCGCCTCTTCGCGCGCGAGCACCACGCGCGCCTCGAGGCTCGCGAACGCGTCGCGCAAGGCCCGATCGGCGGCCAGCGAAAGCGCCACCTCCGGAATGCGCTGCGATGGGTCTTCGGCGTGCCGATACGCGAGCTCGCGCAAGCTGCGATGGCGGACCACTTCCTCCGGGGCATCGAGCATCAGGTCGGCCAAGGCCGGCGCCGCCGCGGACGATTCGAGCCCGCGGGTGGCCTCCGGATCGAGGTGGCTCTCGCGAAGCGTGGCGCGAAAGATATCCAAATAGTGCCGACGCACGTCGAGGGTCACGAAGACCCAGGCCGCTCCGAGGGCGACCACGACCACGACCAGAATCGCGCGCGGCGCACCGAGGGCCGCGACGAGCAAGATCGCCGCCGAGGCGACGGCTTGCCCGCCCCGCTGCCCCACGAGATCGACCACGGGTTTCACCCGCGCGCGGTGCTCGTCGGCCATGGGCAGGAAGAGCAGCTCGACGCTGGTGCGGTGGAGCGAATGCCGAAGGCTGCCGTCGGCGCCCTTCATGAGCAGCGCCGCGAAGACCGTGCCGGTGACGGCAAACGCCGAGGCACCGAACACGACGAGCACCGGCAGCACGAGCAGCGCGCGGTGCACGCCGATCACGCGAAGCAGCCACCCCGAGCCAAAGACCTGCACGACCAGGGCGAGCGCGCTCATGACGAAGGACGCCGTCGCGAAGAACGCCACGAGCTCTCCCTGGTGAAACCGAGCTTGGGCGGCGGCCTTGAAGAGGTAATCGACCAAGGTCAGCGCCACGGTGCCCAGGAGAACCAGCGCCAGAATGCGCATCGCATACGGGTCGGCGCGAAGCTCGTAGCCCGCGGCGCGAGCCCGTGCGGGCGCGGCCTTCGCCCGCATCGCACCGTCGCCGCGCGCCAACGCACGCGCAGGCCCCAGCGCCGTGACCAGGAAAAGCGCCCCCGCGGCCAACACCAAGCCGCGCGCATCGATGACGAAGGCCAGGCCGCGCGCGCACGCCGCGCCCACGACGGCACCGAGGACACTCCCCAAGCCGATGAACCCGAAGAGCCGTTTTCCGTCCGAGATGGTGAAGCGCGCGCCGAGGGCGAGCCAAAATCGCAGCATGATCCACGCCGCCGCCACGCCGGTCCAGAGGTAGAGCGCCATCACGACGCCGGGATGCACGGTGGCGTGGAGCGCAAGGCCGAAGGCGCCCGTCCCTGCGGCCACGAGAAGCAGCGGCCACGTCGAAAAGTGCTGCGAGCGCCCGCGATCGAAGCGCGAGAGCACGAGGCCGCACGCGGCAATGGCGAGGATCATCCACGCGAGGCGCGAGGCCGGAAGGCGCGCGAGAAAAAGCGCATCGCGCGCGGTTTCGAGCAACGTGTGCGCCGCGGTGGTGCCCAGCAACGTGAGGAACGCCCGGAGCGCCGTGTTGCTGTCTCCTTTTCGGAAGTCCAGCAGGGGCCGCATGGAGGCTACGGCGACGGCGGTTTGACGGCGACGATGCGCAGCCTGCGGTAGTCGGCGAACCAGTGGCCATCCCGATGAAGCTGCGGCGCGAGCCTCCGGCTTGCGTCGGCGAGGAGGGCGTCGGCATCGGCCACGTCCGCCAGCAAGCCGTGCCCGAACATGCGAACCCAGGTGGCGATCCCGTCATCCCCCTCGAGCTTCGTGGGCCGGTCGAAAAGCAAGGCCTCGCGCACCTCGAGCCCCGCGCGCTCGAGCACCGCGGCGTACTGCGCCACGGTGGGAAAATACCAAGGAGAACGCGCCGGCGGCAGGCCGAAGTGCGCGCGGGAAGCCTGAACCCCGGCCACCAGGATGGCCACATTGCCTGCGCCGCCAAGCTCCGCGACGAAGCGGCCGCCCGCCTTCAACGCGGCGGCGATGGAATGCGCCGCGGCGTCGGCCTCGTGCACCCAATGCAATACCGCATTGCTCACCACGGCGTCGAACTCGCGCTCGAAACCGAGCGACCGCACATCGGCCACGCGAAGGTCGGCCTCGGGGTATTTCGCACGCGCGCGCTCGATCATCTCCGGGCTGGCGTCGACCCCCAGCGCGGCCACACCACGCGCGCTCAGAAGCGCGACGTGGTCGCCGGTGCCGCATCCCACGTCGAGCACGCGCTCGCCCGGCTTGGCCGCCAGCACCTCGAAGAGATCCGCACCGTACTGCGCCACGAAGGCGTGCTTCGCATCGTAGAGCTCCGCATTCCACACGAGTCCCATCGGACTCATCCTACGCGAATGGCTTCCTCTTTCCACTCCTCGTAGGCGCGGGCGAGGCCTGCGGGCACGTTGGGGAATCGCGGGGTCCAGCCGACGGAGGCGCCGTGCGTTTGCGCGACCGCGACGTCGCGCTCGAGAACGTCGCAGGTGTGCTCGCGAAACTCGGCGGGGGCCTGCTCGGCGCAGACGCTCTCGATGCGGCGGCATCCGACGGTGCGGGCCACGGCTTCGGCCAACGCGCGCGCGGTGACGGGCTCTCCGTCGACGCCCTCGAAGATGCCGCGACCGCCTTGGCGCACGATGGCGTGGAAGAGGCGCGCGGCGTCGGCGCGATGGATGGCCGAAACGCGGGCGCGTCCTTCGCCAACGTAAAACGAGGTACCGTGCGCCTCGGCGGCAGCGAAAAGGTCGGGCATCGTTCCTCCGAGCCCGCCGTAGACCATCCCAAGGCGCACCACGGACGTGGCCATGCGATCGCCGCCGGCGGCCAGCACCTCCTCTTCCAAGGCGAACCGCCATGCCGATCGGTTGTAGGCGCTCGAGGCATAGACGAATGCGCGGGAGCCAGCGGCGAGAAGCGCGCGCGTGGCGTGCGCGTCCCTCTCCTCGTGGGCATCGTCGAAGGCCGCGTGCACGATGGCGTCCGCCCGCCCCGCCGTTTCAGCATGCCGCTCCAGCGCCTCCAACGTGCCGAGGATGGGCACCATGCCACGTTCGCGCACCGCGCGCGCTTTCTCCTCCGTGCGCACCAACGCCAGCACCTCGACACCGGCGGCCCGTAGCTCCTTGGCGATGGCCCCGCCCACGTAACCCGTGGCTCCCGTCAGAAATACGTTCATGCACGCTACGGTGGGCCCGGCGAAGGGCGGCCGCTGTCGAAATCTTGCTCCTAACGCAAAAGTCGATTGACCGTGGCAGATCGACGAATGCCTTGCAGTCGAGCAGCGGCAGCGGGACAAGCCCGGCGGGGCCGGCGCCTTGGTCCCTATCCAAGGAGAGGATCGCCAGGCGGAGTGGCGATCCTGGCGTTTCGACACGACACGTCGCGCCGGTCCCGCCGGTTTCTTCTCGCTGCCGCGGTTCCAGCACCACGCAGTTTCGAGCCTGACACATTCAATCGACTGTTGCCCTAGACGCGAGAATGCGCGTCGCCGAGCACGCGGCGCAGGCTCACGTCCACCTCGCCCTCGATGAGGCGCAGCACGCTCTCCAATTCGCCGGTGCGGAGCTTCAGGCGCTCCGCGAGCATCCGCCGCGTGGCCTCGACCAGGGTGGCCCGCACCTTGGTGAGCCGCCGTGCGGCGCTCGCGCGGTGCAAACCGTAAATGGCCCCCAGATGGTCAATCGTAAGGCCGTCCAAATAGTGATAGCGAAGCAGGTTGCGCTCCTCGCTGCTCAGCGCCTTCACGGCTTCGCGAAACGCGCGCTCGAACTCCGCGCCGCACTGCTCGCGCAAGTGCACCAGCTCCGGATCGGCCGAAGCCCACGGCCAGGAGCCGCTCTCCAAGGGAACCTCGCGGTCCTTCCTCCGGCGCAAGCTGATCGCCTGGCGCATCATCACCACGCGCACGAAGGTTCGCAGATCCCCTCGCCCGCCGTACGTCGCGATGCGGGGCTCGTCGCCCGATTCGGCGACGAACAACTTCTCGCGCACCCGTTGCTTCACCTCGTCGGCGAACCCGGAACCGTTGGCCATCCGAGCGAGCGCGCCATCGCAATCGGCGAAGTAAGCCGCCTCCAGCGCGGCAATCGCATCCGAATTGCCCCTGGAGCATGCACACGCGAGGTAGAGACCACCAGGATTCAACGACGCGAGCGCCACCTCGACATCGCCCTGGGGCAGACGCTTCGCGACGAACCGCACGAACTCCGCCACGTCGACGTGCAGCCCCGGCCACGCAGCCCGGCCTTCGTTCGCGAAGCGCGCGATCGGCTCGTCGATGTCCGCGTCGAAGCCGTCCCGGCCCATGAGAAAGAGTCTACCAGACCGAACGCCGACGTGCAGTTGCTCGCGCAGGTGCGAGTGCTAGCAGCCGTTCGCGGCCACGATTTTCTGCGCGACTCGACGAAAGAACGGTGCGGCCGTATTCGGCCCGCTGTGGCCCGAGTCTTCGCGCACCACTACGCCGGCCAGGATGACCAGACGCGGCTTCTCGGCGGGGAAGGTGCCGGCGAAGGTCACGTAGTTCCAGCCGTCCGCGTCCTCGCCCGTTCCCGTTTTTCCGGCCACATGGCACCCGGGAATGCGCGCCGTCTTCGCGTGGGCATCTTCGCGGTCGACGGCGGCTTCGAGGATGCGCATCTCGGTCTCGGACGTCTCGTGGCGAAGAATGCGTTGCGGCTCCGACTTGCTCTCGTAGACGACGCGACCCGTTTCGTCCTTCACGCGCCGCACGAGCGTGGGGCGGTTGTAGACGCCGTCGTTGACCACGCTCGCGAACCCCATGACCACCTGCAACGGGCTCAAGGCGAAGCCGTGCCCGGCCCCCAACGCCGCCGTTTGGTACGGCGTCAGCGAGGAGAACGGCTTGAGGTTGCCGGCGCGCGCGCCCTGGAGCTCGATGCGCGGGGCCTCGGTGAAGTGGAACCGCCCGAAGGCCTCCCCAAGCCGCTCTTTGCCGAGGGCGAGTGCCATTTTGCCGGCGACGATGTTCGAGGAGAACACCATCATGTCGGTCGTGGACATCTCCCCATGGGGGGATCCGTCGGTCAGGATTTTGCCGTCGATGAGGGCTTTGCCGTTGTCCCCCTGAAACCGCTGGTCGGCGCGCACGGTGCCCGCGTCGAGTGCCGCCGCCAAGGTGAACGTCTTGGTCACGGACGCTGGCGAGTATTCGCCCCGCACGGCGAGATCCCACGCATCGTCTTGCTTCCCGTGCCGACGTCCGCGGAGCGCCAGGATCTCGCCCGACCGCGGGTCGACGACGACCATGAGGGCCTCGCGCACCTGCGGATCCTCGGCCATGTGCGACACCGCCTCGTCCGCCCATGCGGAAATCGTCGGGTCGATCGTGAGCTCGGTGACGTGCGGCCCCTTGGCGATGCCCGAGGCCTCGAGGTACGCATCGACCTGGCCGCGCAAGCCTAGGGGAAGGCGCGGGTCTTCGGCCGGGCGCTGCGCGGACGAGACGGAAACCGCCGGCGCCGTGTCCGTCGCCGGCGAACGCCCGCAAGCTGCAACCGTGGAAAGCGCACCCAACGCGAAGGTCGCGAGAGCCGTGAATGGCGCGTGCCCCCGCGCCCATTGGAATTTGCACATGAGCGCTACTTAGCCACGTGCTAAAAATTTAGCAATACCATGATGCTATTTTCTTAGCATCGCCACCACCGCCTCCACGAGCGCGCTGGAAACCGGGATTCCACGCTCGCGCAGCGATTGGGCGTGCAGCTCGGCCTGGGTGCGGTGCGCGCGATCCGCGGACAGCTTTTCGTGCAGCGCGCCGAGGGGCATCGCCCCATCGACCCAGCACGAGACGAAGCGGTGCACGGCGAAGGCCACGTCATTCTCTTCGGGCTCGATGTAGCGCCCACCGCGGAATTCCTGCACGAGCGAGACGACGGCGTCGCGCGTCTCCGTCCGATGAAACGACGGTGTGAGACGCCATTCGTACGAGATCGATGGCTCGATGGTCACGATGCCCGCCGCATCGAAGGTGGCCAGCATCTCGGCAAAGGGCAAATCGCCAAAGGGTTCGCGGTACCCGCTGGGCGCCATGTCGGAAGCAGCCGGCAGCCCGATCACGCGGGCCGTGCCCTGCAACGAGAGCAGCCTGCCCCGTACGGCCAAGCCTTGGCCTCCGGCACGGACGCTGGCTCGCTTCACGTCGAACGACAGGCGCGTGCGGCCGCGAAACCAATGGAACACCGACTGGATCCCACCCACAGCGCCGACGGCGCCCACGGCGAAGACGAGCAGTCCCAACGCAGCATACGCAACGAGGGCCCAGCCCCGTCTCTCCCCCTCGAAATACGGCCCCATCGCGATGCCGGCGCCCAATCCTGCGACGCCGCCCGACACGAGGAACCCAAGAAACCCTGCCACCAGGCTGCCGTCACGTTCGACGGAGAAACGAGCCTCGCGATCGCCGAGCGGCTCTCCACAACATGGACACGTCACGTCGCGGGGCGCGCGCTCTCCACACACGAGGCAATGCTCCAGAGCCTCGGCGGGCACCTTGCGTGCCCCCGGCCGCGCAAACAACATGCAACCCCCCGCGATGAAAAAGCCCAAGGCGAAGCCGAGAAACAGCAGCGCCATCGCATACTCGAGCACTTCGCCCACGACGCTTCCCGCCGAACCGCGGAGCATGGCCACGACGAGTGCCCCAAAAAAGAGGGCGAAGCAAAGAGAACCAAAGGCAAGGAGGAATCCGTAGCGACGCTCGAGCACACCGCCCATGTGCCCATTCTATCCGGTTATCCACTTCAGCGTGCGCGCGCGGCGAGCATCGGCTTGTAGGCAGCGCGATAGGCCCACGCCAACGCGATCTCCAACGCCACCAGGACCGCTGCGAAAGGAAGCCCCGAGGGCGCGAGGAATGCGTGGAAGGCGAAGATGTTCACGACGACCGGCGCGATCAACGCCAGCGCGAGCGGGACGAAGCGATTGGCCAAGAGCAGCGCGCCCACGAGCACTTCCGTTCCTTTGATGAGCTGGAACAGGTAGCCCGAGCCGGCGAGTGCACCCGCGAAGGCCGCGACACCTTCGGGCATCGGCTCCGTGGGCTGCGGGAGGAAGTGAAGGAAGAAGTCCAGCCCGCAGACGAAGAACACGAGGCCGAGCGACACGCGACCTCCTGCAACGAGGTAGCGGCGAACGCGATCGCCTTTGGCGTTGGTGGCCGTCACGTTGGTGGCGGCGGTGGTGTCGACGACGTTGAGGTGGCTGGTAACCGATTGCGTGGTGTTCATGATCATTCTCCGTTGGTGGTTCGAGTCGTTGAAAAGGGATGTTCGCGGTGACGCGGGTCACCCGTAACGCCAGCCAAGGGCGGGCATCTCGTAGACGGTGCTTCCGCCGGAGGCCCAGCGGTTCGGCAGTTCGTCCAAGTCGTCTTGCCGAATCTCGACAGAGCGCGATCGCGCTCCGGGGTTACGGCTGCTGTTGGCCGACCCCAGGGCAGAGGCCGGCGATTCGTGTTGCCACGACGTCGTCGCTTTCATGACGCGCTCCATTTCGACAGGGACCTCCGACCGCCTCGGCCGAATCACCATCCCTGCCTCTGTGAACTCGTCGTGCGACCCGCCCCAGGATCGACACGGCCGCCGATCTTTTTTTCGGGTCCCGTCGATCGGGCACTTTTCGGCCTTTTGACGCACCGCTCCGGCGCGTCATAGGCATCTTCGCTACAACGTCACTGAAAATGACGACCGCGCTTTTGAGCCGACAAGGGAACGGCTAGAGAATTTTTACATGAAGGCGGGAAGGCGGGAAGGACTTACGTCACAGAGGGCGCGGAACGCTTCTTTGGGTTTCCAGCTGGCCCACGGGGCTAATTGGAAACCCTAAAACTTCCCGCCTTCCCGCCTTCATGTGAATTCTCTCCTCCGGTTCCCCTCTAGGCGCCGACGGCGCGGCGGACGTCGTCGAGATCCTTCAGCGGGCGCACTTCGACGCGGCCGGTGCGCGACCAAGGGAACTGCTTGGCGATCTCGACGGCCTCATCCATGTTCTCGGCCTCGATGAGGTTGAAGCCACCCAGGTACTCTTTGGCCTCGGAGAAGGGGCCGTCGACGATGGTCATCTTGTTGTTGCGGACGCGCAGCGACTTGCTGACCGTCGGCGCCTCGAGCTGCTGCGAATCGAGCAACTTGCCGCTCGAGCGCAGCTCGTCGGCATGCTTGAAACAGCCGCGCATCATCGTGTCGGCCTCCCCCGCGGGCAGGGCCTCGAGCAGAGAGTCGTCGTTGTAGATCATCACCAGGAATTTCATGGCGCTCCTCGCCCTCTCGTTGTCGCGGTCAAAGTTGCGGATACGAACACACGTTATCGCAACAATCGACCGGTTGTCTCCCTATAGCTCGGAGGCAAGCAGCGTCTCGGCCACTTTTTTTGCGACCTTTGCGGCATCGAGCTCGCCGTTCATCATGGCGGTGACGAGCGAGCCCTCGAGCAGCATCGCAATCTGACGCGCAAGCTCCTGCGGGTGCTTCGCGCCGGCCTCCTCGCAGAGCCGCTGCGCGTACTCGCGGATCGCATCCTTGTGGCGCTTGGCCGCGCGATGAAGTGGGGAGTCGAGCGAGCCATACTCGGAGGCGGCTTTGACGAAGATGCAGCCCGCGAAGTCGTTCGAGAGCCATTCGGTGTAGACGTCGAACAGCGCGAGCAGCCTTCGGCGCGGCGACTTGGCGCGCTTTTCGGTCTCCGAGATGATCCACGGGCGGTGCTGCTCGTCGCAGTGCTCGATGACCGCGGCAATGAGCTCGTCTTTCGAGCCGAAGTGCTTGTACAGCGTCATCTTCGCCACCCCCGACTCCGCCAGGATCTTGTCGATGCCCGTGGCGTGGAAACCATCCCGTAGGAACAGGCGTAGGGCCGTGTTGATGAGGACCGCTCTTCGTTCGGACGACATGTGGGTCAAAATAAATAGACAGACAGGTCTTGTCTAGAGACAGACCTGTCTGTACATTATTTCTCGACAGCACGAACGTCCAATACGGACCTGAACCAAAGGCCCCATCAAACGGGGCTGCGAAAGGAACATCGAATCATGAGCTTCAAACCCGTCTCCGCCATAGCTACCGTTCTCATGTTGGGCGCTGCCGCGATCGCGTGTGCAACGACGACGCCCCCTCAGGCCGCGCCGGCGGAGACCACCTCGCAACGAACGGTCGACCCGTCGAAGCCGACCATCGTGCTGGTGCACGGTGCGTTCGCCGATTCGTCGAGTTGGAATGGCGTGGTTTCGCGGCTGCAGCAGCACGGTTACCCGGTTCTCGCGCCGGCCAACCAGCTGCGCGGTCTCGAGTCGGACGCGGCCTCGATCAAGAGCGTGCTGAAGAATGTGACGGGGCCGGTGGTGCTGGTCGGGCACTCCTACGGCGGCGCGGTCAACTCGCTGGCTGCGCGGGACGAGGCCTCGGTGAAGGCGCTGGTGTACATCGCCGCCTTCTTGCCCGACACGGGCGAGAGCGCGGTGGACCTGGCCAACAAGTACCCCGGCGCCAAGTTCAGCCCGACGACGCTTCGCTCCGTGAAGTACACGATGGCGGACGGCAAGGAAGGCAGCGACACGTACATCCGGGCCGAGCACTTCCGCGACGTGTTTGCGGCCGACGTCTCCGAGAGCACGGCGGCGTTGATGGCTGCAACGCAGCGGCCGGTCGAGATCGCAGCGTTGACCACGAAGTTCCCGGGCGTTCCGGCGTGGAAGACCGTGCCCTCGTGGTCGCTGGTCGCGAGCGGAGACAATGCCATTCCGGCCGCCTCCGAGCGCTTCATGTCGGAGCGGGCCAAGGCGCACACCGTCGAGGTCAATGCGTCGCACGCGGTCTCGGTGTCGCAGCCCGAGGCGGTCGCGAACATCATCGAAGAAGCCGCACGTAGCGTGAAGTGATCCTCAGTTCAAATGGTGCCGGAGGAAGCGAAAGCCCGCGAGGGCGAGCACCATGAGCGAGAGCAGGATCATCACCACGAACGGCAGCTGCGCGCGAAAAGCCAGTTTCGGCTTTGCGGGAGTCCGTACCGGTGCCGGCGCGGGTGCCGGAGCCGGTGCCGGTGCGAAATCCGGCGGAGTCCACACTTCGGTCTTCATCTCCGCCGAGTACGGCGCAGGCTCTCGGACCGTGGGGGGCATGGCGCCCGATGCGAACGACGAAAAGGACGAAAGCCATTGCGCCAAGGTGATGGCATCCCCGACGCGGCGTGAGAGATCGCGCTCGAGGCACCGCGCGAGCACCGCCTCCAGCCCCACGGGAACGTCGGGTCGCAATTGGCGCACGGGTTGCGGTGTCCGGTGCAACACCGCCATGATCGTGCCGCTCAGGGAGTTGTCGACGAACGGCGCAACGCCCGTGAGCATCTCGTAGAGAATGACGCCGAGCGACCAAATGTCCGTGCGGTAGTCGACACTCTTCGCATGGGTCACTTGTTCCGGCGACATGTAATCCGGTGAACCGATCATCATCTCCGTGGTGGTGAGCCCCTGAACGCCGTGCGCCTTCGACACGCCGAAATCGAGCACCTTGACGATCTCCGTGCCATCGGCCCGGCGATGCAAAAAGAGGTTCGCCGGCTTGAGATCGCGGTGCACGATTCCTTGGCGGTGCGCTTCGGCAACGCCCTGGAGTGCCTGCAGCAGGATGTCCACCGCCTCGCCGACGGGAAGACGCCCTCGACGTTGCAGCAGCTCACCGAGATCCATCCCCTCGAGCAGCTCGAGGATCATGTAGGGGAGCCCTTCCGGCGTGTGGCCCGCCGCATAGACGCGCGCCACGTGCTCCCCCTCCACACGGGCGGCGGCGCGCCCTTCGTTCACGAAGCGCGTCGCCGCCTGCGGCACGTTGGCGATTTCCGGGAGGAGCACCTTGATCGCCACCTTTCGGGACAGATCGATGTCCTTCGCGGCGTACACCGCGCCCATGCCCCCCATACCGATCAGTCTTTCGACACGGTATTTTCCAAGAAAGAGCGAGCCCACGGCCAACATCGCGCCGAGTATCTTGCGCCTCGAACCGCGGCCTGACTACCCCTTGCGCAAAGCCTCGACCGCGAGCGCGGTCGAGAGGATGCGCTCGTCGTCGCCGCTCGGAACCGAGAGAAGAAAGCTCGTCGGGAGCCCGGCGGCATCGAGTCCCGTGGGAAGGGCGACGCCGGGCATGTCGAGAAAACTTCCCACCATGGTGAGTCGCAACGTGGCGAAGTTCGCTTTGAAGAAGAGGTCCATGTCGCGCTCCAACGGAGCCAATTCCGGCGCGACGTGCGCCACGGTCGGCAAGACGACGACCGCACCATCGAGGTCGTGCCGCACCCGTTCGACGAGCCGTTCGCGCGCCCAGAGCAGCTTGACGTAGTCCGACGCGGGGAAATTGCGTGCAAGTTCCAACCTTTTGCGAACCCGCGGATCGAGCCGCTCGGCATCGGGCGAGGCCATCAAGGCCTCGTGAACGACCAGCGCCTCGGGCGCTGCCAGCCAACCGATGCGCTCGATGAGGCCGAGCACCTCGTGCAGCGCCTCCACCCGCCGAGCCTCGACCCGCACGCCGTGGGCTCGAAGATCGGAGACCGCCGCCTCGAGGTTCGCGCGCACGGCAGGCTCGACACGCGCATCGTGCAGCACACCTTCGTCCACGACGAAACGCTGCTGGGCGAGATCCACGGAGGCGAGGTCCGGAGCGGTGCGGCCCGAAAAGATCGCATCCAGCGCGATGCAATCCTCCACGCTGCGCGCCAGCGGGCCGAGGGAATCGAGCGTGCGCGAAAGCGGAAAGACGCCATCTTGCGCATAACGCCGGCTCGAAGACTTGAACCCCACCAGGCCGTTGAACGCCGCCGGCACGCGGATCGAGCCTGCCGTATCCGTGCCGATGGCCACGGGCGCCGCGCCCACGGCGACGGCCACCGCCGAGCCCGAGGACGAGCCGCCGGGCACACGCGCGACCTTCGCATCGTGCGGATTGCGCGGTGTGCCGAAGTGCGGATTGAGCCCGAGTCCCGAGTACGCAAACTCGACCAAGTTCGTTTTCCCGAGGCAGACCAGCCCCGCGCGATCGGCCAGCTCCACGAGCTTTGCATCGCGGTCCGCCGGCGCGTGCGCGGTGAACACGGCCGCCCCCGCCGTGGTCACCGTCCCGCGAACGTCGAACAGATCCTTCCACGCCACCGGCACGCCATCGAGCGCGCTTCGGGGCGTTCCCTTCCGCCATCGCTCCGCGGACGCCGCCGCCTCCGCCCGCGCCCGCTCCGCCGTCAGGGCAACGAACACGTGCTCCGTGGCCTGCGCTTTCTCCAGGTAATGCTCCAGCGCCTCCACGGGGTTCGTCGTCCCCGCTCGAAACGCGCGCGCCAGCTCGGAGGCCGTGATCGTCGGTTGCATCACCGGCATCCTCGCCCATCGGTGACCTTGGTGAGAAGCCCGTCCGCGCTTTCGAGCGCGCGGCTGTAGCACGCGCCCAGCAAATCGCGCTCGAAGTAGCTTTGCGAGCTCTTCTGCCCTTTCGGACCGATGGCCTTGCCCGCCGCGTCGAACAGCAGCGTGTTGGTCGTAAAGACGGCGTTCGTGCGCATGTGCGGCCGGCGCAGCACGCCATTTTCCGTCACCATCTCGCCAAGGCTCGATCGCTGATCGACGGTGGTGCGCTGATCGCTCGTTCCATCGGCGTGGGTCGTCGAGACATAGTCGAGATCGAGCGGCCACTCCGCGCCCGACCAGGTCTGCGTCGCCCCGCCGCGCCCGTGCGTATTCGTGAGCGCCGTGATCTTCGTCTTCTGCACGATGTTCTGCGCATACTTCGACGAGGAGATCTCGAAGCGCTGCGCATTCGAGAAATCCACGGTTTGCACGATCTCGGTGTGCACCCGCCCGTGCGACGTGTCCACCCACCCCGCGAGGGTGAAGCGGCGCGAAGCCTCGACGTGGACCGTCCCGGTGACCGTTCCGTCGGACGCCGTCTGCACGTTCTTCGTGGTCACCGGCGAGGGATCGGCGGCCAACGTGTTGACGAGGACCTGCCCCTTGGTGCGCTTCGCGCCGTGATCCAAATGGAGGAACAAGGTGCCCGTGGTCGAAAAGTAGTCGTTCGCCCCGAAGACGCCGATGGATACCTCGTGGGGCCGGCCATCGCTCAACACACCGGCAAACGGCGTGAGGTCGACGCGATAGGGCGTGAAATTCAAGGTCTCCACGCCGACGATGGGCCGCCATAGGTAGGGGTCGATGGCGCCCGTGTAAAGCCATGGATAGACGGGCGCGACCCCCGCAGGCTTGCCGTCGATGGTGACGAGGGTCTCGCGGAAGGCGCCTCCCCCGCACGATTGCAACGGACCGGTCACGTCGTCGGGGACGCATGTGTACCAAAATTCATCGTGCGATTGACTCTGCGCAATCACATCGAGGTACGCGCGCTCGACGTTGGTCGGCAAGGTGAAGGTGCGCGCGAGCCGGCTCGTTCCATTGGCGAGGTTCACCACGCCGCCGACGGCGCTGTCCGACAACGGCAGGACCACATCGGGCGTCTCCGGCGCACGCTCGCGCGGTTCCACCGGATAAAAGAGAATCCGCGCGCTGCCGGTGATGATTCCCGTGTACGTATCATTGACCACGTTGCCCAGCACCGTTTGCCCGGATTGCGCAGACGAGAGCAGCGCTCGGTAATCCGTGAGATCGCGCTCGACATGCCAGGTGCGGCTCACGTTGCGCGAAGGCTCGGACGTCGTACCGAAATAGACATTGGCCCCGCCAATCCACATATTGGCCGTGCGATCGAATTGTCGACCCGCCGTTACTTGCCAATCCGATTCGAGAACGATTTTGGCCCACGGCCCGGTGCACCCCGGCTGGCCCCCTCCCGGCTGGCCCCCTCCCGGCTGGCCCGAGGGCGGCACGTAGGAAAACGGCTTCGGGTCGAAGTTGGCAAAGGTTACATTGGCAAAAAGCGGCACGACGCACGGCGTGGTGCGGGGCCGGGCCACCGGCGGGTCGGCCGTCGCCGTGTCGGCGGAGCCAATGGGCGGCGTGCCTGCGTGCGCGGGAAGACTCCACGCGAAGAACAGCCCAGGAACTGCGATGAGGAGCGACGTCCATCGACTCATGCTGGTCATGGGCGCGCGAGCCTAGTCCGTCATCCGCGGTTTGGCGACGTGGATCCGTGATCGCGCCGATCATGCTCACGCGATCAGGTCCACCATGATCGGGGTGATCATTCATGGGGATAAGGAGCGCGGATTCGCGCACAAAAACCGCGGAATGCTCCTTGCGTGAAGCGCGACGTTTCGACGACGCCATCGGCGTTGCTTTGCCCGTGAGGGGAGATCATGACCAAGATCCGATTGCACTTTTTCGCATTGATCGTGGCCGTCGCCACGCTGGCGGTCGGGAGCCGTGCGCCTGCCAGTACATCGAGCATGCTGGTGGCCGGGCTCACGGCGACCTTCACCAAAGGCCAAGACTGGGGGACGGGCTACGAGGGCAAGTACACCATCAACAACAACAGCAGCGCCGCCATCAGCGCGTGGACGGTGGAGTTCGACCTTCCGGCTGGACACCGAATCAGCTCCCTGTGGGATGGCTCTTACACGGCGAGTGGGCAACACGTTACGGTGAAGAACACCTGGAACGGCAGCGTCGGGGTGGGCGGATCCGCCAGCTTCGGATTCAATGTTGCCTATTCAGGCGGGTACACGGCACCGGCGAATTGCCGCCTCAATGGCGATACGTGCGACGGCGGCCCCTCGCAGCCGGGTGCCCCGGGAACGCCGGGCGCGCCCAGCGTGGGCAGCACGACGAATTCGTCCATCGCCCTTTCATGGGGCGCTTCGAGCGGCACCGTGACCGGCTACCGCGTGTACGAAGGCAGCACCGTGAAGGCCACCGTCACCGGCACGTCCGCGACGATTTCGGGCCTCGGCTCCTGTGAAACGCACACGTACACGGTGGCGGCGTACAACAGCTTGGGCGAGTCGAGCAAGAGCAGCTCGGCGACGGGCACGACCACCGGCTGCACCACCCCCACCGGCGGCCGCGGCGCGCCGTACTTGTACCTCGGCTGGGGCGATCCGCCGGCCGTGAGCACGGTGATGAATGCCACCGGCGTCAAGTGGTTCACCATGGCGTTCGTGCTCTCGTCGGGCGGCTGCAACCCGGCATGGGATGGAACGCGTCCGCTCGCGGGCGGCGTCGACGCCAGCGTCATCTCGCAGATCAAGGCCGCGGGCGGCAACGTCGTTCCGTCGTTCGGCGGATGGAGCGGCAACAAGCTTGGCCCGAATTGCTCGACCGCGCAGGCACTGGCCGGTGCCTACCAGCAGGTGATCAATGCCTATGGCCTCACGGCGATCGACATCGACATCGAGAACACCGACGAGTTCGAGAACACCACGGTGCAAGATCGCATTCTGGACGCGCTCAAGATCGTCAAACAGAACAACCCGGGCATCCAGACCATCGTCACCTTCGGCACGAGCACCACGGGTCCGAACTACTACGGCAATCGCCTCATCGAGCAGGCCGCGGCGCGCGGAGCGAACATCGACATCTTCACGCTCATGCCGTTCGACTTCGGCAGCTCGAACATCTACAACGACACCGTGGGCGCCTCGGAAGGCCTCAAGAACAAGCTGAAGGCCACCTTCGGCTATTCCGATGCGACGGCCTACGCGCACATGGGCATCTCCGGCATGAACGGGCTCTCCGATCAGCAGGAGATGACCACTGTCCAAACGTGGACCCAAATCCGCGACTGGGCCAAGAGCCACGCGCTGGGTCGCCTCGCCTTCTGGTCCGTGAACCGCGATCGCGGTTGCGCCGGTGGCGGCGTCGTCTCCAACTGCAGCGGCATCGCGCAAGGCGACTGGGACTTCACCCGCATCACCGCGGGCTTCTAAGAGCTCCCTGTAGTTTGAACCGCCAAGACGCCGAGAACGCCAAGGGTTGGAATTCGTAAATGAGCATGCAGCTCAATTCCACCTATCTTGGCGACCTTGGCGTCTTGGCGGTTGACTCTTTGTTCAATCGAAATGGCTAGGCCGACTCCGATTCGATGCGCTTCAGGATGGCCTCGTCCAGATCGAGCACGGCGCGCAAGCGTGCGAGGAAGGACACCTCGTCGCCGGTGACCTTCCCATCGAGACGCGAAATGGTGCGGGCGGCACGGTAGATGCCCTCGCGCCAATCGCTGCGCAGGCGTTTCACCTCCGTGAGATCCAACGAGGGCGCAGCGCGAAGGCATGCCATGGCCTCGCGCCGTCGTGCGGCATTCAACTCGGTGCTGGCCTCGATCAGGCGGCGAATCGCGGCCGCTTCGGCAGGGTCCAAATGACCGTCGGCCCATGCCGCGGCGGCCCAAACGCGTACGATGAGAAGACTATCGAGGCTATCCATCGCGTTGGTCATACCACGGCGCGGCGTTGCAAAAGCTTCACACTGGAAAGGGTTTCGCCCAGGCGTACACTCGAAGTGGTCGCGCTGGGTGCGAAATGGACGTCTTCGTCGGACTCTTGGGCTTCGGGCTGCTCGTCGTGGGCGCGGTGGCCATCGTGGCGCTGTCGGTCGCATCCCGCGCGCTCGCGCAGGTGCATCGATTGGAAGCCACCGTTCAACGGCTCACCGCGCCCCGCGTGGAGCTTCCGCTGGAGGAAGCGGCGAACGCGGCCGCCCCGCCCGCGCGCGATGACGTCGCGCTGGAAACGAAAGAGAAGAAGGAGAAGGTCGTCGATTGGGAAGGCCTCATCGGCGTACGCCTTTTCGCATGGCTCGGTGGCATGGCCCTCTTCGTCGGGCTCGCCTTCTTTCTTCGATATTCCATTCAGGAGAACCTGATCGCGCCACCGCTTCGCGTGGCGCTCGGCGGGATCGTGGGCGCCCTCGCCCTCTTCGGCGGCGACTACCTACGCTCGAAGGCCGACCGCGCCGGGCAGGCCATTTCGGGCTCCGGCGTCGCCATCTCGTACGCCTCGCTCTACGCCGCGCGCACCCTTTATGACTTGCTCCCGGTGAGCATCACCTTCGCCGGAATGGCCTTGGTCACCGTGGTGGCGGGGCTCATCGCCGTTCGCAAAGATGCGCCCATGCTGGCCATTTTGGGCCTGCTCGGCGGCTTCATGACGCCGTTTCTCCTGTCCAGCGGCGACGATCGGCCCGTCGCGCTGTTCGTGTACGTGGCCCTGCTCGATGCAGGCATTCTGGCCGTGGCCGTGCGGCGGCAGTGGCCTGGCCTCGCCTTGCTCGGACTGGGCTCGACCACGGCCGTTTACGGCGCATGGGCGTACCAGTTTCTCGATGCCGCGCGCGTTCCGTATGCCTTGCTGGCCGCGGCGATCCTGGCCTCCATCTTTGCCCTTCCGCGATGGCGCGATACCGAAGAGGGCATGTCGCGCAACCTCGTGCGCGCCACCGCGGTTCTTGCCTCGGGCATCCCATTCGTCCTCGTGCTCATCCTCAGCGGCACGAACGTCCTGCGCGCGTCGCCGTTCTTGCTCGTGGGCTACCTCGCGATCCTCGAGGCCGGCGCGTGGTTCACCGGGGCGCGCACCTCGTTCGCGCCGCTGCTTCCCATCGCCTCGGGCCTGACGGCGTTCATCCTCGCCGTGCGCGCATCGGACGACCTTTTTCCGTCCCAACGCGTGCCCGTGCTGGCGGCCTTCGCGCTCCTTCCGCTGCTCAAGACCGGTGCGTGGTTCCTCCGGCGCAGCAAAGCCGACGCCCCCTCCCTCCGGCTCTCGGCCTGCATCGCACTCGCAGGATCCATGCTCATCGTCGTCCGCGTGCTCTCCGTCGAGATGCACGCCGGAGGCCCCGCGCCCATCACCGAAATCGCGCTTTTTTCCTTTGCGCACGCCGCGGGGCTCGGGGCCATGGGCGTGGTCCTCGGTTGGGGCGCGGGCTTGCTCGGTGCGCAAGCGCTCGCCGTCGGCACGTTGCTCCTGCTCTTTGGCGTCGAGTCGCGCGAGGTCGCCCGCGGCCACTGGCCCCTCATCGTCGTATCGATGCTGGCGTGTTGGGCACTCCCCTTCGCGATCCGCACGGCCCCGCGCGACCGGCTGGCCAGGCTCTCCGCCGGCGTCGCCCTCATTCTTCACTTTCCCATTTTCTACGGCCTTCTCCACGGCGCATGGGGCGATGGTCCGCTCGGCGCGGCGGCCCTCGCGTGTGCCGTCCTCGCGCTCGTATCCGGACTCGGCGGTATTGCGTTGCTCTTCGTGACGGCAGCCATCCCCATTTGGTTCGACAATGAATGGCTCACGGCGGCGTGGGCCTTCGAAGCACTCGCGCTCGCCTGGTGGCACACGAGGCAGCGGCACGTGGGCCTGCTCGCGGCATCGGCGCTCTTGGCCACCGCCGTGGTGGTGCGGCTCCTCGCCAATCCGCTCGTCTGGGATTACCACCCGCGCAGCGGGACCCCAATTCTCAATTGGGAGCTTTACACCTTCGGCCTACCGGCTTTGGCCATTCTGCTCGCGCCGCGATGGCTCCGCGCATCCGATAGGGCGCGCGCGCTGAAGCTCCCCACGGTGTACGCCGGCGCGGGCATCGCGCTTCTCTTCGTCCTGCTCAATGTGGAAATTGCGGATTTCTACTCCACCGGCACGCAGCTGTCCTTTCACCTCTCGCAAGGCGGCTTCCGCCAAGACATGACCTATTCGCTCGGTTGGGGACTCTTTGCGCTCGGCCTGCTCGGCGTGGGCATCGCGCGCGACTCGCGGGCGTTGCGCATTGGATCGCTGGTCGTTTCCAGCCTCACGGCCGCCAAGGTCACATTGCACGATCTTTGGGCGCTTGGTTCGCTCTACCGCGTGGCTTCGTTCGTGGGGCTAGCGTTTGCCCTACTCGCGGTTTCGTTCTTCATGCAGCGCTACGTTTTGCGCAGCGCAAAGTGAACCTTAACTCTCGTTCGGAAACATCGAACGGGCGGCCTCGATGCAGGCTCAAACCTATCTACGGAGGATATGACCTCCGTCTTCTCGAAGCTTCCCCTCATCGCGCTCGCCCTTACCAGCGCGGCCTGTGTCGAGACAGCCGCCACGCACGAGAATGAACCGGCGCCCACCACCTCCACGGCGTCGCTTACGTCTGCGACGGCGGAGATCCCCTGGTCCTACGACGGCGCCACCGGCCCGGCCCATTGGGGCGATCTTGCCCCCGAATTTGGAGCCTGCAAAAGCGGCACGCATCAGTCGCCCATTGCGCTCTTTCACCGCGAGCACGTCCCCCATCCGGGGCTGACGGCACTGCAATTCGAAGATCCGCCGTCGCCCATCCATCTGGTGAACGATGGCCACACGGTCCTCGGGTCCACCTCGTTGGCCGAGGGGCTGACGACGCCGCACGGGCATTACAAACTCGTGCAGTTCCATTTTCACGTTCCCAGCGAGCACACCCTGGACGGCCGGCATTACGACGCCGAAATGCACCTCGTGCATCAGAATGAGCAGGGCGAACGCGCCGTGGTGGCCTTCTTCTTTTCCATCCATGAGCACAACAACGACGCACTGGCGAGCTTCTGCGACCATCCGCCCACCGATCCAAACCAGGAGACGTCGCCCACCGCGCCCATCGATCTGATGCGCATCGTGAACGGCGATCACACGCCGCACGCCCAGTCGTACCTGACCTACGGCGGCTCGCTCACCACGCCCGCGTGCACCGAGGGGATCACCTGGTTCGTGTTCACGTCCCCGCGCTTCTTTGGCCGCACGCAATGGGAGAACCTCTACGGCGCCCTCCATGGCCATACGAACCGACCGATCCAACCGCGCAACGGCCGCGTGGTGTCGCGCTTCGATCTTTAAGGCAACGGTCGATTGAATGTGTCAGGCTCGAACCTGCCTGGTGCTGGGACCGCGGCAGCGAGAGGAAACCGGCGGAACCGGCGCGACGTGTCGGGGCTGAACGCCAGGATCGCCACTCCGCCTGGCGATCCTCTCCTTGAAGACGGACGAAGGCGCCGGCCCCGCCGGGGTTGTCCCGCTGCCGCTGCTCGACTGCGAGGCAATTGTCGATCTGCCACGTTCAATCGACTTTTGCGTTAGTCGCGGGTAGGTTTCCGGCCCGCGGCGATGGCCCTGAGTGACTCGCGCGCCTCGCGCACGTGCTGAACGAACGCCGATGGCTTCGGGTTCTGGACCCAACCTTCGAACGCGACCCTGAGGACGGCGACCCCCGTCTCTGCGGTTAGCCTTGCGACCGGCTCCGGGACACCGCGACGGTGGAGTGCCTTGGTGATGGCCGAGCCGAGGGACGCGAGCTTGATGAGCTCGCGCTCCTGGAGCTCGGTGTGGCCCACGATGAGCGTGTGGCGCTGGCGCACGAGGTCACGCCGCTCCTCGAAGATCGGCGCAACGGCTTCGAGGGCCGCGGTGACCGCATCCATCGGCCCCGTCGAATCGGGCGCGCGGGTGACGCCGTCCACGAGGAGTTCTTCCAGTTTGCCGGAGCCCCAGAAGAGGACCTCGCGCTTGTCGGGGAAGTAGCGAAAGAACGTTCGCTCGGTGAGTCCCGCCCGTGCGGCAATGTCCGCAACCGTCGTTTGGTCGAACCCACGCTCGGAGTAGAGCTCCATCGCGGCCTGCTGAAGCCGCTCGCGGGCATTGGGTTCCCATCGGCTCACGAAATCCATCGTACACGATTGCAGTCACTGACATCAGTGCTAACTGTGATGGCAGTCACTGACATAAGTCGTGAACCAGGAGGATTTCCATGCGCGTATTCGTTACCGGTGCGTCCGGTTTCATCGGCTCGGCGGTGGTCCCCGAGCTCATTTCTGCGGGTCATCATGTGGTGGGGCTCGCCCGCTCCGAGGCATCGGCCGCAGCCCTGCGCGCCGCCGGGGCGGAGGTGCTTCGCGGCGATCTGGAGGACCTCGATAGCCTGCGTGCGGGCGCGGCCGCATCGGATGGGGTCATCCATCTGGCGTTCATCCATGACTTCTCCCAGTTCGAGGCTTCGGCGCGCACCGACCATCGTGCAATCGAAGCCCTCGGCGGTGCACTCGAGGGATCAGGTAAACCGCTGGTCGTCGCCGGCGGCTTGCTCGGCATCGCGCCGGGGCGCGTGGCCACGGAGCGCGACGAACATGGCCCGGACTCCTTCGTGTCCCCGCGGCAGGCCGGCGTGCGTGCGGCGCTCTCCTTCGCTTCGCGCGGCGTGCGATCGTCCATCGTGCGCCTGGCGCCGTCGGTGCACGGGCCAAACGATCGCGGATTTCTGGCGATGCTGATCGACATTGCGCGCACGAAGGGCGTCGCCGGCTACGTGGGTGAAGGGACCGCCCGCTGGCCAGGTGTGCACCGGCTCGATGCGGGGCGCCTCTTTCGCCTGGGGCTGGAGAAGGCTCCGGCCGGCTCCTTCCTGCATGGCGCCGCGGACGAGGGTGTCCGCGTCCGCGCCATCGCCGAGGTGATCGGCCGGCATTTGAATCTTCCGGTTGCGCCCATCGGCCCCGAAAACGCGGGCGAGCATTTCGGCTGGTTCGCGCCGCTTCTCGGCATGGATAGCCCCGCCTCCAATGCGTTGACCCGCGAGCTCCTCGACTGGAATCCTACGCACCCCGGGCTCCTCGAAGACCTGGACGCTGGCCACTACTTCGAACCACTCGCAAACTGAGAATCGAAGGCGACATACAGGCGTGTTCGCTCACGATGTTCCGCGAGCATCGTCGCCGGGACGAATAGGTGTCGTCCGCGCGGGCATCGTGAATGCATCGTGGCATTCTACGCACACCGATGAGGACGAAAAAGAACCTAGGTAGGCCCGCCGCGCCGGAGAGCGCCGTGGGAACGCTGACGGACCGTGCTCGTAGCGCATCGGACCGTCCGCGTAGCGACGCGCTCGACCCCGCGAAAGCGCTTGGCACCGGCCTGAAGTCCGGAAAAAGGCTTGGCGGAATGACCCAAACCCGATTCGAGCTGATCGAGCCCTTGGGCACGGGAGGTATGGGGATCGTGTTTCTCGCGCAGGACACCGTTCTCGATCGAAAAGTGGCAATCAAGTTTCTCACGCGCAAAGACCTGAACACGGCGGAGGCCGTGGAGCGTGTTCAGCACGAAGCGCAAGCGTGCGCGCGTTTGAACCACGAAAACATCGTGCGCATGTTCGACATCGGGCAGGACGACGGGCACCCCTTTCTCGTGATGGAGCACCTGGAAGGGGATCCCCTCGATGCCATCATGGGCCGTACGCGCGAGACGAATGAATCGGTCGTCGATGTCCGGCGAGCGGTCCGAATCATGATCGACGTCGCGAAGGGATTATCGCATGCACACCGGGCCGGAATCGTGCACCGCGACTTGAAGCCGAGCAACGTCTTCATCACGAGAGACGGAACGGCAAAGGTGCTCGACTTTGGCGTGGCACAAATGACCGCGGGCAGCGATGTCGCCGGTGCGCAGTTCCTTGGGACACCCCAGTACATGTCGCCCGAACAATGGAGTGGTCAGGTTCAAGATGGCCGAACGGACATTTGGGCAGCAGGGGTGATGTTCTTCGAATTGCTCACCGGCGTTTCTCCGTTCACTGGCCATCACCTCGCAGAATTGCGCAATACGGTGCTCTCGTCGGATCCTTCGCCGTCGCTTCGAGGGGCGCGGCCCGAGCTGCCCGAGGAGGTCGAACGCATCGTAACGCGTGCGCTCGAGAAGGAGAAAGAGGCAAGATTCGGCAGCGCGGACGACTTGCTGGACGCATTGGTGGCCTTGGAGGTGCTGCTCGTGCAGGCCCTGCGCGGACAATCCGGCAGCGCGGAGGCGGTGGGGACATCGAGCTTTCCGCGACGACGAATGCCCATGCTCTCGGCGAATGCCGAGCGCCGTCAGATTACCGCCATGTCGTGCTCCCTTTCGCACGCAACCTCGACGGAGGCCGTCGACGACTCGGTGGGCGAATTTTTCGAAGCGTGTGCCACGATTGTGCACGACTTGGAGGGCACGATCTTGTTTTGCATGGGCAGACAGGTCATGGCGTGCTTTGGCTATCCTCGAGCCCACGAAGACAGCGCCCAGCGCGCATTGCGGGCGGCGTCGCTGATCGTCGATGCATTTCGCCCCGATGACGAAGAGCGCTCCCGTGGCGTCCGCGTGGGGGTAGCGACAGGCCCTTGCATTCCGCTTCCAATGGCCCCGGAAGCTGCGCCTCCGAGGATGCAGGGTGAGGCGCTGGACGTCGCGCAATCGCTCGAACGCCAGGCCCAACCGAACGAGATTCTCACGGAAGGGCCGACGCAAATGCTCGTGCAAGGCGCCTTCGAGCTCGCGCAGCTCGACGACGTGGCCGCGGAGAATGGAACGGCGCCACGACATTTGTATCGATTGTTGCGGCGGAAAGAGAATCGGACCCGATTCAACCCGATTTCAGCGGGCAACGTCACTCCGCTGGTAGGGCGTGCGTCGGAACTCGATGAACTGCGCCGCCTTTGGGACTCGGTCCGTAACGGCAAAGGCCAATTCGCATTCATCGTCGGCGAGGCAGGAATCGGCAAGTCACGCCTGCTCGAGCAGCATCTCGAAGGTTTGGCGACGGAGGGTCACCGGTTGGTGCGTTGCCAATGTTGGCCGCACTCCCAGAGCAGCCCACTACAACCGATCCTCGAAGGACTGGAGCACTCGATGGGATTGGATCCGAGTGCCTCTCCGCTGGAGAAAGCGGCCCTCCTGGGGCTTCCCCCGCACGATGCGGACGCTCCGCCAATGTCGAGAAGTGCCAATTTGCTCAAGCACCAGATGCTGGAAGCACTCATTGGCTCGTTCGAGCGGCTGGCCGAGCAGGAACCTTTGCTGCTCGTCGTCGAGGATGCGCACTGGGCCGACTCCATTACGCTCGAGTTGCTGGAGCGCGGGCTAGCACGTCTCGGGGTCGTGCGAGCCATGGTGCTCGTCACCGTGCGCCCGGAGTTTCAGCCGCTCTGGGCGCGTTCCTCGCTCCTGCATCACCTCTCTCCACGCCGGCTTTCGCCGAGCGAGAGCGCCGCCATGGTCGGCTTTGCCGGTCGGGGGCGCCATCTGCCCGCGGCGATCGTGGAGCAAGTCGTACAGCGCGCCGACGGAGTCCCACTCTTCATCGAGGAACTCACGTGCAGTGTGTTGGACGCGCTCGAAAAGGGCGGAAATGAGCCTTCATCATGGGCCAGTGCGGTGCCAGCGACGCTCGAGGCGCTCTTGCGCGCACGCCTGGACACCTTGCCCGAACCCGGCAGGGAGTTGGCGCGGGTGGCCTCCGTGCTGGGGCGCGAGATGAACTACGATCTGGTTCGGGCCATGTGGCCCCTATCCGAAGAATCACTCCGCATCGGACTTCTCCAGCTGGTCGAGATAGGGATTTTTCGCCCCATATCGCGCGCGACCTGCAGGTTCAAGCACGCCCTGGTGCAAGAAGCCGCGTACCAATCCCTCGTCAACCAAGAGCGGCAGGAGCTGCACCGGCGAGCCGCCGAAGTGCTGGTATCGCAATTCTCTCGCATTGCCGAGCAAAACCCAGAAATCGCGGCGAGGCATTTCGCCGAAGCGAAGCGCCCCGAGGAGGCCTGCGTGTACTTCGAGAAGGCGGCGAAACAAGCCAGACAGAGGTCTGCGAACGCCGACGCTCTCAACCACTATGCTCGTGCCATGACACAACTGGATCTGCTGCCATCGAGTTCGGCACGCGATCGACGCGAGCTTTTGCTAAAGGGCCAGTTGGCGGGTGTGTATTTCGCCGAGGATGGACTCGAGTCGAACCGTATTCGGGAAACCCTTTTTCGGATTCGTGAGCTTGCCGAGAGGTATGACGATGAGGAACAATCGTTCGCGGCGCTGTTCAGCCTTCAGGGGTTGAGCGTCGTTCGAGGTGAACTTCGCCCCGGTCGCGACTTGGCGGCCAAATTGATGGTCCGGGCAAAAAAAGCTGCGCATCAGGGCATGCTCCTCGCCGCCTACACGGCGGCCACTTCGACGCACCTCTTTGGTGGCGACCTCACGGCGTCTCGCAACGACGCGGAGGCGGGGATACGGATCTACGAGTCGCAGGCGGGAGGAGCGATTCGTGTCCGGATGGGGGGCGACGTCGGCGCGATATTGCACCAGCATCTTGGTTTTGCATTGTGGCTATTGGGCGAGCCTGACCAAGCGATTCACCATTGCCAAGAGGGGGTACGAATCGCGCGGAAGTACGATCATCCGGCCAATCTTACGATACGGTTGCACCTCCTCTCCATTCAGCACAATGAACGCGGGGAGTACTCCGAGGCGCGTACAATCGTCGATGAAATATTGCGCCTGGGCGAGGAGTACGGCTTCCATTTCGTCGCGACAGCAGCCCGTGTCGTTCGGGCGTGCACGCAAATCGAGTGCGGTGAGCTCCAGGGGGTCGACGAGCTCCAAGCAGCCTTGGCCCGTCGAGCATCGATGGGCGCGAATCTCGCGTTCACGCGCTATCTTTCCGTGCTTGCCCAGGGACAGCTAGGGATGGGCGCACTCGAGGAGGCGATGCTTTCGGTCGATAAGGCGATGGAGATCTCGAAACGGACGGATGAACACTATTGCGACGCGGAGCTTCTTCGAATGAAAGGGGAAATACTGCTCGCCATGGACGAATCGAATGCCGATCATGCAGCACGCATCTTCGAGCGCGGCCTCGAACGAGCGCGCGGCCAGCATGCCAGGAGTTGGGAGCTACGACTTGCTTGCAGCTATGGTCGCTTGCTTGCCAGCCAAGGGAAGACGGCCGAAGCGAATGCGCTTCTGGCCCCCGTTCTGGCGACGTTCACGGAAGGTCACGGGACCCGTGACCTTCGCATGGCGCACGCCCTGCTTTCCTCTTGGATGGTTCGCTAATCGCGCCGGCCACGACTTCGCTCGAGCCCAAGGTTCCCGGCGTCTGTCCCGTAACGAAAACGACGCGGGATTGAAAAAAGCTTCGCGCAAGCGAACATCGTTCCGAAGTTGACACCGCGCTCACGACGGATTCGATGTTGCTCGAGCATCATCGCCGGGACGAATTGATGTCGTCCGCGCAAGGCATCGTGAATGCGACGTGGCATTCTACGCGCCATCGATGAGGACGAAAAAGAACCTAGGTAGACCCGCCGCTCCGGAGAGCGCAGTTGGGACACTGACGGATGGTGCTCGTCGCGCGTCGGAGCGTCGCCGCAGCGACATGGTCGACCCCGCGAAAACGGTGGGCACGGGCCTGCAGCCCGGAAGAAGGCTTGGCGGAATGACCCAAACCCGATTCGAGCTCATCGAGCCCTTGGGCACCGGAGGTATGGGGGTCGTGTTCCTCGCGCAGGACACCGTTCTCGATCGAAAAGTGGCGATCAAGTTTCTCACGCGCAAAGACCTGAACACGACGGAGGCCGTGGATCGTGTTCAGCACGAGGCTCAGGCGTGCGCGCGTTTGAACCACGAGAACATCGTGCGCATGTTCGACATCGGGCAAGACGACGGGCACCCCTTTCTCGTGATGGAGCACCTGGAGGGCCATCCCCTCGACGCCATCATGGGCCGTGCACGCGAGGCCAATGAAGCCGTCATCGACGTCCGGCGCGCCGTCCGACTCATGATCGACGTCGCGAAGGGGTTATCGCACGCACATAGGGCAGGAATCGTGCACCGCGATTTGAAGCCGAGCAACGTCTTCATCACGAGAGACGGGACGGCAAAGATTCTCGACTTCGGCGTGGCGCAAATGACCGCGGGGAGCGATGTCGCCGGCGCACATTTCCTTGGGACACCCCAGTACATGTCACCCGAACAATGGAGTGGTCAGGTTCAAGATGGCCGAACGGACATCTGGGCCGCGGGGGTGATATTCTTCGAATTGCTCACCGGAACTTCTCCGTTTACCGGCAATCATCTCGCAGAATTGCGCAATGCCGTGCTCTCGTCGGACCCATCGCCGTCGCTGCGAGGGCTACGTCCCGAACTGCCCGAGGACGCGGAACGAATTGCAACGCGCGCACTCGAGAAAGAGAAAGATGCGAGATTCGGCAGCGCAGACGACTTGCTGGACGCATTGGTGGCCTTGGAGGTGCTGCTCGTGCATGCCCTGCGCGGACAATCCAGCGGCACGGAGGCGGTGGCGACGTCGACCCTGAGCTTTCCGCGACGACGCATACCCAGGCTCACGGCGAATACCGAGCGCCGTCAGATTACCGCCATGGCCTGCTCCCTTTCGTACGCGTCATCGACCGAGGCCCTCGACGACTCGGTTGGCGAGTTCTTCCAGGCGTGTGCCACCATCGTGCGTCAGTTGGAGGGCACGATGCTGTTCTCCCTGGGCCGACAAGTCATGGCGTGCTTCGGCTATCCTCGAGCCCACGAAGACAGCGCCCAGCGCGCATTGCGTGCGGCGTCGCTGATCGTCGATGCATTTCGGCCCGACGACAAGGAGCACTCCCGCGGCGCCCGTGTGGGGGTGGCCACAGGTCCTTGCATTCCTCTTGCAGTGGACCCGGAAGCCGCGTTTCCGAACATGCAAGGTGAGGTGCTGGACGTAGCTCAATCGCTCGAACGCCACGCCCAGGCGAACGAGATTCTCACCGAACGGGCAACACAGATGCTCGTGCAGGGCGCCTTCGAGCTCGAGCTGCTCGAGGATGCGGCGGCCGAAGATGGAAGCGCACCGCGACATTTGTATCGATTGTTGCGCCGGAAAGAGAATCGGACCCGCTTCAACCCCGTTGCGGCGGGCAACGTCACTCCGCTGGTGGGACGTGTGTCCGAGCTCGATGAACTGCGTGACCTTTGGGGCGACGCGAGCAGCGGCAAAGGCCAATTCGTGTTCATCATGGGCGAGGCAGGAATCGGAAAGTCGCGCCTGCTCGAGCAGCATCTCGAAGGTTTGGCGACGGAAGGACACCGGTTGGTACGGTGCCAATGTTGGCCGCACTCCCAGAGCAGTGCACTCCAGCCCATCCTCGAAGGCTTGGAGCACTCGATGGGATTGGATCCCGATGCCTCTCCGCTCGAAAAAGCGGCCCTCCTGGGGCTTCCCACCCAAGAGGCGGCGGCTCCGCCGATGTCGAGAAATGCGAATTTGCTCAAGCTCCAGATGTTGGAAGCACTCGTCGGCTTGTTCCAGCAGCTGGCCGACCAGGAGCCCTTGCTGCTCGTTCTCGAGGATGCGCACTGGGCGGACTCCATTACGCTCGATTTGCTCGAGCGCTGGCTATCGAGTCTCGCGTCGATGCGAGCCATGGTGCTCGTCACCGCGCGCTCGGAGTTTCAGCCGCTCTGGGCGCGTTCCCCCCTCGTGCATCACCTCGCTCCACGCCGGCTTTCGCCGAGCGAGAGTGCCGCGATGGTCGGCTTTGCCGGTCGCGGGCGCCATCTGCCCGCGGCGATCGTGGAGCAGGTCGTCCAGCGCGCCGACGGAGTCCCCCTCTTCATCGAGGAGCTCACGTACAGTGTGGTGGACGCGCTCAAAACGGGGGGCAACGACCCATCGTCGTGGGCCAGTGCGGTGCCCGCAACCCTCGAGGCGCTCTTGCGCGCCCGCCTGGATACCTTGCCCGAACCCGGCAGGGAGTTGGCGCGGGTGGCCTCCGTGCTGGGGCGTGAGATGAACTACGATCTACTCTGGGCCATGTGCCCTCTCTCCGAGGAATCTCTCCGGATTGGGCTTCTCCAGCTCGTCGAGATAGGGGTCTTTCGCCCCATTGGGCCGATATCGCGCGCGACCTGCAGGTTCAAGCACGCCCTCGTGCAAGAAGCCGCGTACCAATCCCTCGTCAAGCAAGAGCGCCAAGAGCTGCACCAGCGAGCCGCCGAAGTGCTGGTCTCGCAATTTTCTCAAATTGCCGAGCAGAACCCAGAAATCGCGGCCAGGCACTTCGCGGAGGCGAAGCGCCCCGAGGAGGCTTGCGTATACTTCGAAAAGGCCGCGAAACAGGCCATGCAACGATCGGCGAACGTCGATGCCCTCAACCACTATGCGCGTGCGACGGCGCAACTGGATCTGCTGCCACCGAGTCCGGAACGCGACCGACGCGAGCTTTTGCTCAAGTCGCAGCTGGCGGGCGTGTACATGGCCGAAGATGGTCTGGAGTCGAACCGTATTCGGGAGATCCTTTCGCGGATTCGGGAGCTCACCACGAGGTACGACGGCGACGAACAATCGTTCTGGGCGCTCTTCAGCTTTCAACAATTGAACCACGTTCGGGCCGACCATCGCACCGGTCTCGACTTGGCCGCCAAACTGATGGTTCGTGCTGAAAAAGCTGCGCATCAGGGCATGATGCTCGCCGCGTACACGGCGAAGGTTTCGTCGGAGCTCTCGAGCGGCCACCTCGTGGAGAGTCGCAACGCTGCGGAGGCGGGGATACAGCTCTATGAGGCGCAGGCGGAAGCCGCGATTCGTGTCCACATGGGGGGCAACGTCGGCGCGATATTGCACATGTATCTTGGCTATACGCTCTGGCTTTTGGGCGACGTGGATCAAGCGATTCGCCATTCCTACGAGGGGGTGCGAATCTCGCGTAAGTACGACCATCCGGCCAGCCTCACGATACGGTTGATCCTCCTCTCCAATCTGCACAATGACCGCGGGGAGTACGCCGAGGCGCGTACTCTCGCCGATGAAATCAGCCGCCTATGTGACGAGTACGGCCTCCATTTCGTCGGTGCCCAGGTCGGTATCCTCCGAGCATGGACGCAGGTCGAGTGCGGTGAGCGCCAGGGGGTCGACGAGCTAAAAGCAGCCCTGGAGCGTCGCGCATCGATGGGGGGGACCCTCGCGTTTACGCGCTATGTTTCCGTGCTTGCCCAGGGGCAGCTGCAGATTGGCGCCCTCGACGAGGCGATGCTTTCGGTCGATAAAGCGATGGATCTCTCCGAACGGACGGGCGAACGCTATTGCGATGCGGAAATCCTTCGAGTGAAGGGGGAGATATTGCTCGCCATGGACGCCTCGAATGCCCATCATGCGGCACGGCTCTTCGAGCGTGGACTCGAACGATCTCGCGCCCAGCATTCGAGGAGTTGGGGGCTGCGACTTGCTTGCAGCTATGGTCGTTTGCTTGCCAGCCAAGGGAAGACTTCGGAAGCCAAGGGGCTTCTTGCTCCGATTCTCTCGACCTTCGCGGAAGGTCACGGGACCCGTGACCTTCGTATGGCGCAGGCCCTGCTTTCCTCTTGGATGGTTCGCTAGTCGTCGTCCTCGACGGTGCCCTTTTCCTTCAAAAATGTGACCGCGGAGCGCGAGGCTTCCCCGGAGAGAACGACGCCGTCGATGAGCTTTCGGCTGTCGTCCTTGAGAAGGGTCATGCGCGCGACGGAATGGCACTTGTCGCAAAATTGGAATTCCAATTTGAGACTAAAATCGTCCGACCGATTCTGGTGCAGCCGATACCAGCTTTGCACGTCGCCGCTGTGCACGGCCTCGAGGACGCGCACCTCGCGGCCTTCGTCGCCGGAGAAGATGACGTGGCCGTCGTCCAGGACTTTTCCGCACGCCGAGCATTGAAGCGCCTGGAAGGCTTTCTTGAGTAAGAATGCGCCGGTCACCAACAAAAGAGCACCGGCGGCATAGACGAGCCACTCGGGCAATTCGAGTCCGCGCCAGGCGAACCGCGTTCCGGCGGCCGTCGCGATCAGCGCCGCCGTTCCGCTGAGAAGCGTCGCCAGCCCTCCCACGGCCCCTCCAGGGTCGAATCCTTTCTTGATGGGTGATTGCATGGATGTCGCAGTGTTCATGGATGCGACACCACTGTAGATGGCGAGCCCCGCGGCATCTTGAACGAAACGAAGATGGTCGCACGCGGGAAGCGCTTGACGGGACGCCGCGACGTTGTCAGGCTTCTCCCACGTGCGCACAAGGGCGCCGCCGGGTCCGCGGGAAGGGTCGAACCCACCTCAGTCGCTGGTCGTCCATCGACTTCTTGCTGCCCGAATTGCGGACCGCCGGGCCGAAAGGCAAGAGGTTGCCCATGTCCAGCCCGCGCGAGCTCCCGAGCGAGCCCCATATCGATCATCTGAAGAAGCAGGCAAAAGATCTCCTCGACGGCCACAAACGAGGCGATCGCGAAGCCATTGCCCGCCTCAAGACGGCGCTGCCCTCTCTGGCTTCCTCGAGCGAGGGCGAGGCCGCGCAGGCACCGCTCGCGCTGCACGATGCGCAGTCGGCCATCGCACGCGAGTACGGGTTCAAAAGCTGGAAAGAGCTGAGCGACGAAGTCGAGCGGCGTAGAAGCACCGGGCTCTCCCCGGAGCTCGTGAAGTCGCTCATTTCCGGCCCTTTTCAAGCGCATGCCGGCGTTCCGCTGCCTTCGGCGGTGAGCGATGCCATGCGCGAAGCGTGGACGAAGGGCGATGTGGCCGACGTGCTCGCGGCGTTGATGCCCGAGGAGCTGCCCCTCGTCGCCGCACGCAACGTGCTCGTCGTCCCCGGCGCCATCGTGCCGTTGCACATCGGGCGTCCCGCGTCGGTCGCGGCGATCGCCATGGCCCAGAGCCTCACACCGCCGACCCTCGCGGTCTTCGCGCAACGCGAGGCCGCCACCGAGGACGTGCGCGCCGAATCGCTTCACCCGGTGGGCTGCCAGGCCCTCGTGGTGCGCGTCGACGCAAATGCCGATGGGCGCACCTTCGTCGTGTTGCGCGGCCTGCGATGGGTCTCGCTCACCTCGTTGGAACCGGCAGGGGAGCACGCCACGTATGCCACCGCGCGCGTTTCCCGCGCCGACGTGCACGACGACGGCAAGGCCGGCGAAGTCGCCGCGCTGGCGCGCGATCTGCGCGAGCGGGCACGCGCCCTCGCGCGCACGATGACAGGCGGCGATCGCGCGGTGGCCATCCTCGACGGCATCGAGGATCCCGAGCATCTGTCCAACCTGGTCATGGCCAATCTGCCGCAGCCCGTGTGCTCTGTGGACGATCTGGCGCGCTACGCCGCGGAGCGTTCGCTCCCGGGCAAACTGCGCATCGCCCTCGCGCTCACCGGCGGATAGCGTCAACGCAAGGTCGCGTCATGACCGACCTGGGGATTTGAACAGGGAGATCGGGAGATCGGGAGGTTTTTCGGGCCGACCTTTGTGTCGCGCGCGTCGAATCATCCCAACTCTCTCGATCTCCTGTATCACTCGAGCGACAACTTCGAGGACGGGGTTCACCAGGAGTTCATGAAGAGATCGGGCTGGGCAAATAAAGGCGAGACGAGGCGATCGCTACGAAGTTGAACGAGATCCGATGCTGCCGGCCAAAGACAGGCGCTTTCGGCCTCCCAACGGCACATCGATTTCATAGGTCAGCGGCAGTCGATTTTGCAGAGTGGGAGGTAGATCTTCACCGAACCGGTCATTCCGAATCATAAGGGGCATGTACCTGGGGCGCAGCAGGATGAGGGCACTGATTTCGGGTTCGCTTTTCCCCCTAGGATTTCGATATCCCACTGGATAAAGGCGGACGCAGAGGATGCAATCCGGCAACTCGTTCCCGTCGCAATCGGCGACCTTTGCCTTCACGAACAGTTCATCATCGGTTCGATCGAACCCCTGATAACCTAGCGGCCGCACCCAAGTTTCATCGGCCTTCGGATCCGTTTCTCCACGTTGAAGATCGAAGCTCCAAACAGGATATCTCTCGAAGTCGCTTGGCACGAGTTCACCGCATGATTTCCAATTGTTCGACATGGGATCCATATGCTCCGATGGTGTGCCTACTTCATCGCTTTTTGGCGCCGAACAGGGCTGCGCGCACGAAGGTTCGGAAAATGCGCGCCGTTTCGACGCGCGACACGCCGAGATCGCGCCGGAGCAGCTTCCACGCGTACACGTCCGTGGCCGCATGCAAGGCGGCGAGCACCCGGGAGCGCTCGTCGTCGCGCCGGGGAAGGTACTCTTCGCAGAGGCGCTCGAGCCATTGGCGGTGGTTGGCCCTTCCCTCCTCGAGCAACGACTTGGCCACGGGCAGGCTGCTCTCGAGGGCCAAAAGGCGCACGTTGCCGTCGCCCACGTGTTCGTAGTTCTCGAGCAGCACCTCGATGCCGCCCTCGAGATCGCCCGGCTCGACCCGATCGCGCGCCGACGTCTCCCGCCGGGCCACCGCCTCGAGCAGCCCCTCCTTGGAGCCAAAGTGATTCAGCAGCGTTTGCCGCGAGACCTGCGCCGCCTCGGCCAGCGTCTGCAACGTGACATCCTCGTACGACCGCGTGAGAAACTGCTCCGCCCCCACCCGCAAAATGCGCTCCCGCGTCTCCTCCGCCGACTCCGCCCTCGCCGTCTGCTTGTACCCTCGTTTCATTTGACTCATGGTCCAACCAAATTGGACCATCGGTCAACCCAAACCTGGGCAGCGTTTGGTCACTCGCGGCCAAGAGAGAGAGAATTCACATGAAGGCGGGAAGGCGGGAAGGCGGGACCTGCACACGCGGCGCGGAGCGTTTTTTTGGGTTTTCAGTTGCCCACTTGGGCTGATTGAAAAATCTCAAAACCTTCCCGCCTTCCCGCCTTCATGTGATCCCTCTCCAGGCGCTCCCTGCGTCAGAGACTTGCGGCAAGCAGCGACACTGACTGGCGTAATCGTCTGCTCTGCTATATTTTGGGTTCGTCTCGATTATCGTTCAGCTTTACCGCGATGCGTCACGGTTGACCCTGTATGGAGCCGATGGTATCGATGTCATGGGCTCATGGTATCGATACCACCGAACAGAGGTTCTACGGTTCACGAGGTTGCGCGGCGGGCGGGGGTCGCCAGCATCACCGTCTCGCGCGTTCTCAACGACCACGCGTCGGTGAGCGAGCCGACGCGGCGCAGGGTCCAGGAGGCCATGCGTGAACTCAATTACGTGCCGAACGCCCTGGCGCAAAGCCTCAAGGGCCGCTCCACGCGCACCCTCGGGCTCGTCGTCGGCGACGTCTCCAACCCGTTCTTCACCTTGCTGGCGCGCGGCCTCGAGGATGCGGCCACCGCCGCCGGCTACTCCGTCATCCTCTGCAACAGCGACGACGATCCCAAGAAGGAGAAAGCCTACCTCGAGATCCTCGCGCGCCGCCGCGTCGACGGCCTCGTGCTCACGCCCTCCCAGACGGATCCGCAGCCGGTGCTCGATTGGGCGCGCCAGAGCGGCCCGGTGTGCCTCGTCGACCGGCCCGTCGCCGGCCTGGATTTCCATGCCGCCGGCATCGATGTCGTCCGCGGCGAAAGCCTTCTCGCCGCGGAAAAGCTCGTCGAGCACCTCATTTCGCACGGCCACAAGCGCATCGCCATCGTCAACGGCCCCCCCACCCTGGCCACCGCCGTCGATCGCTTGAACGGCTACCGACGTGCGCTCACCGTCGCGGGCCTCAAGGTGGACAAGCGCCTCGAGCGCGAAGGGCAATTCTCCGTAGAGAGCGGCCGCGAGACCACCTTGGAGCTGCTCGCCAAAAAGCCGGCGCCTACGGCGATTTTCGCCACGAACAACCAGCTCGCCCTCGGTGCCATGCTGGCCGCGCGCGATCGCGGACTGCGCATTCCCGACGACCTGGCCTTGGTCACCTTCGAGGACATCCCGCACGTGGCCGACGTGTGGCCCTTCATCAGCGTGGCCGCGCAGGCGGCCGCCTCCATGGGGCAGGAAGCGGGGCGCTTCATCCTCGAACGCATCCAACGCCATGGCGCCCACCACGCCCAGCTCAAAGGAGGCGGCGCCAAAGACGAGCCGCTCCACGGGCGCGAGCTCGTGCTCGACACGGAGCTTCGCCTGCGCCGCTCGTGTGGATGCGCCTCTGCCTCCGGAGGCATCTTCCCATGAGCCAGGCGCCGCTGCTCGAGGCCAAGCACGTCTCGAAGTCGTTCGGCCCCAATGCGGTGCTGCGCGATGTCTCGTTCGACGTGCTTCCCGGTGAGGTGCACATCCTCGCGGGCGAAAATGGCGCGGGCAAGAGCACCCTGCTCAACATCCTTTCCGGCATTCACACGCAGTACGAGGGCGAGCTCCGGGTCGGCGGCGTCCTCCAGAGATTCCAAGCCCCCAAAGATGCCGTGCGCGCGGGCGTAGCCACGGTGCATCAGGAGCTCTCGCTCATTGGGCCGCTCAGCCTGACGGACAACCTGTTCCTCGGCCGCGAGCACACCAACGCCTTCGGCATCATCGATGCGCGGCGACAAGCGCGCGAGGCGCGTGCCCTTTTGCGCGAGCTCGATTTGGACCTGGGCGAATTGAACGAGGACGACCCCGTCGAACGCTTGCCCATCTCGACGCAGCAGCTCGTGGAAATCGCCAAGGCCCTCGCCGCCAAGGCCCATGTGCTCCTTTTGGACGAACCCACCAGCGCCCTGCGCGAGCCCGAGGCCGAGCGCCTCTTCGAGCGCATCGAAGCGCTGAAACGGCAGGGCAAAGGCATCGTCTACGTCTCGCACAAGATGGACGAGATCTACCGCCTCGCCGACCGCATCACGGTGCTGCGCGACGGCGCGTTGGTGGGCACCAAGCCCGCCGCCGACCTTCCCGCGCACAAGCTCGTCGAGTGGATGATCGGCCGCGATCTTCCCTCCGGCGCGCACGCCAGCGCCGCAGGACACGACGTCGCGCTGAAGGTCGAGCACCTTACCGTAAATGGTATCGATACCAACTCATCCGGTAGGCCCGAGGTCGACGACGTCTCCTTCGAGGTGCGCGCCGGCGAAATCCTCGGCCTCGCGGGCTTGCGCGGGTCCGGCGTGAGCGATGTGCTGCACGCGCTCTTCGGCGATCGCGCGGGCCGCGCCATGGGCACCGTGCATCTGCGCTCCCGCGACGGAACGACCTCGCGCATCGACATCGCGCGCGCGCTCCCCTCCCCCACCGAGGCCATCGCCCGGCGCATCATGCTCCTGACCAACGACCGCAAAGGCAAAGGCCTGGTCCTCGACATGGACTCGAAGGAGAACGCGTCGCTGGCCAGCCTGCCCCGTTATTCGCCGCAAGGCATCGTGCGCGATCGCTTGGAAACGGAGGCCACCCGGCGCGTCTTCGGCCAGCTCGGCGTGCGCGGGCAGACGGCCGCGCCGGTGCGCCTGCTCTCGGGCGGCAACCAGCAGAAGGTCGTCCTCGCGAAGTGCCTTCTCACGGAGCCCGAGGTGCTTCTGCTCGACGAGCCCACGCGCGGTGTGGACGTCGGCGCCAAGGCCGAGATCTACGGCTTGCTCGCGGAGTGGGCGCGCCAGGGCATGGCCATCGTCCTGGTCACCTCCGAATTGCCCGAGCTGCTGCGCCTCTCGGACCGCATCGTCGTGCTGCACCGCGGCCAACGCACCGCAGAGTTTTCCCGCACCGAAGCGACGCAGGAGAAGGTTCTCCACGCCGCCTTCGGCGCCTGAAATCCGTACACCGCCATGAAGTTACCTCGTTTCGTTTCCTCCCTTCTTTCGTCGCCCGTGGGGCGCGCGGTGCTCGCGCTGGTGGGGATGCTCGTGCTCGGCGCGATCTTCAACGCCGACGGTGCCTTTTTCCATTGGACCACCCACCGCGACATGCTGCGGCAGCTCTCCGTCTACGGAATGCTCGCCTGCGGGATGACCTTGGTCATCATCACCAGCGGCATCGATCTTTCGGTGTCGAGCGTGCTCGCCGCCTGTGCCGTCGGCTTCTCGCTGATGACCATCCACATGCAGATGAATCCGTGGGTGGCCATCGTCGCGGTGCTCCTCGGGGGCACCGCCGTGGGCGCGGTCTCGGGTGTGTTCGTGGGGCGCTTCAAGATTCAGCCCTTCGTCGTCACCCTCGCTGCGATGGTGCTGCTCCGCGGATTGGCCAAACATTTGTCCGGCGGGCAAAAGATCTCGACGTACATCGCCGACGCGGACAAAACGGTCACGCTGCCGCCCATCTTCGAACGGATCGACGCGCGCGTCCTCGGCGACAACATCGCCATCGTCACGTTGATCTTTCTCTTCTGCGTGCTCGTTTCGGCCATTCTCCTGCGGCATTCGCGTCTCGGCCGCTACTTCTACGCGACCGGCGGCAATGCCGAAGCGGCGCGGCTATCTGGCGTTCCGGTCACGCGCACGTTGATCCTCGCCTATGCGCTATCGGGCCTCTTTTCCGCCATCGCGGGCGTGTGCCAGGCCGCGCAAGAGCAGCAAGGCGACCCCGAGACGGGCATGGGCTACGAGCTCCAGGCCATCGCCATCGTGGTCATCGGCGGCACCAACCTGGCCGGCGGCCGTGGTGGCATGGGCCTCACCTTGGTGGGTGCCCTCACCATTGGATATTTGCAAAAGATCCTCAGCATCAACGCCGTGGGCGAGGCCAGCCGGCTCATGCTCACCGGCGCCATCATCGTCTGCGCGGTGCTCCTCCAGCGCCGCAAATAGCCACAAAAGAGAGGTCCACATGAAGATGCACACCCGACTCAACCTGTTTGGATTGGCGATGGTGGCCTTGGCCGGGGGCTGTAGCAAAAACGAATCACCCGCACCCGATACCAAGGCCGCCGCCTCGGCATCCGCCCCGACGACGACGGGCGCCAAGAAGCACAAAGGCACGCCGGAGGATCCGTACGTGGTCGGCATGAGCCAGTGCAACCTGGGCGAGCCATGGCGCGCGCAGATGAACGACGATGTCCGCAAGGCGGCCGAGAAGCACCCGAACATCAAGGTCATCTTCAAGGATGCACAGAACGACTCGCTGGTGCAGCGCTCCCAGCTCGAGGAGTTCGTCAATCAGGGTGTGGACGTGATCCTCATCAGCCCCAAAGAGGCCGCCCCGCTCACCGAGCCGGTCGCCAAAGCCTTCCATGGCGGCATTCCGGTCATCGTGCTCGATCGCGCGCTCCTCAAGGAGGAGTACACGAGCTTCATCGGCGCCGACAATGTGAAGATCGGGCGCGAAGCGGGCAAATGGGTCGCGGAGACCTTGGGCGGAAAAGGGAACATCGTGGAGCTCAAAGGGCTGATGACTTCCGTGCCCGGGCAAGATCGCCACCGAGGCTTTCTCGAGGGCCTCGATGTGAAGGCGCACCCCGGCATCAAGGTGGTCTTCGAGGCCGACATGCAATGGCTCGAGCCGAATGCGCGCAAGGAAATGGAGTCGGCGTTGGCGCGCCAGCCCAAGGTCGACGTCGTCTATGCGCACAATGATCCGGGCGCCCACGGCGCGTACCTCGCGGCCAAGCAGGTGGGGCGCGAGAAGCAGATGAAGTTCGTGGGCATCGATGCCCTTCCGCAAGAGGGCGTTCAATACGTGAAGGACGGCATCCTCAGCGTGACCTTCCAGTACCCCACCGGCGGCACCGAAGCGGTGGACATGGCCCTCAAGGTGCTCGCCGGCGAAACGGTACCCAAGAAGGTCACCTTGGCCACCAAGGTTTTCACCCACGACAACGCAGCCACCGGCGGCCAGGCGATTCCGTAGCTTCTAGGACTTGCGGGCGGCGGCAGGGCGCTTCGCGCGGGTGACCGGTTTTGCGATGCTTCCGCCGCCGTTTTGTGCCCCGACGAGCAGCATCTCGATGAGCCGTTCGAGCTTCGCGTCGTCGAAGCACTGGTTCATGAAGAAGATGACGTTCATCACGGCGCCGGCCATCGCGTCGAGGAGCATCGCACCATCGACGCCGCGCGGCAGCTCGCCGCGGGCTATGGCGCGGTCAACGATCTTCCGCGAGTCCGCATCCTTTCGCTCGCTAATCGCCTCGATGACCGCGGCCAACTCGGGGTGGGCCTTCCCGCCGAACATCAGCCGCATGATGCCTTGCATCTCCGGTGAGAGGCAGAAATCGCGCACGGTGCGAAGGAACCCCAGGAGATCTGCGCGCAGGCTGCCGTGATCGGGCACGCTGATGCGCACATCGGTGACATCGTCCAGGGTGGCCCGCACCAGGTCGAGCTTCGTCGGCCACCGGCGGTAAAGCGTGCTCTTGTTGACCCCGGCTCGCTCCGCGACCGTTTCCATGGAGAGCGACTCGAAATCGACCCGCGCCAGCTCGGCCAACGTCGCATCGAAAATCTTCGAAACGAGCTGTTCTCCGCGGATTTGCTTCGGTCTGTCGCGACGGGCGGGCATGGAGGCAGTATGCGGTTCCAGGGGCACATTGCAACGAAGTCGTTGCGATGCGCCCACGGAGTGCTAGAGAGCTAACGCAACGAAGTCGTTGCGATGTGCGCCCCCACCCACGGGGCCTGCGCAGGGAGCTCTTTCCATGCTGCGTACCGTTTTCACTACGTTTTCCGTGATTTCCTGGGGCTTCATCCTCGCGGCCTGTAGGCGGCCCGTCGCCACGTCCGTGCTGCTCGTGGGCTTCGTGGTGGTGGGGCTCTTGATGGGCGAACCGATTCTCTGCCCGGACTACTGATCGCGCGCCACCATGGTGTTCTTCATCCTGCACCGATGGGGCGCGAGCGAGCGCACGAGGGATCCTAGCGTCGTCGAGGCCCTTCTGTCGGAACTCGACGCGCAGGAGCCCACCGACGAACTCACCAGCGTGTCCCTCTGCTTGCCCTCGGGTTGGTGCCTGAGCGCCTTCCCAAGTGGCCTCGTGATCTTCGAGAACGTGGAAGAGGCGTCCGCCCCGCCGCGCTACATGCGCGTCGCCTCACGCAATAGCGCCCGCGAGCTCATGGAATTGCTAGCAAGGCAGCAATTCCACGATCTCCAACAGCGCGCCTGGCTGCCCTATCGCGGTTAGCGATTCACGGGCCGGCGTCGCCCCTCAGTGGGATATTCCATTTTTGGCTGAGGTATTGCTGCACCGCGTCGTGATGGGCTGTCGGGAGGCGGTGATCGTAAATCAGAACCTCGGCGATGAAACCATTGAAATAACTCGTGGGCGTGAGGGGCGGCGCTGCAGCATCCAGCTGGTACGCGGCGTTGGCCCCGATCAGTGATCCGTAGGGATTGAAGAGCAGTACATGACCGTAACGGTCGCCCCCGGTAAGCGGCACGGCGTTGGAAAACGCCGAGTACCCCTCGAGCGTCGCGATGACGGAAAAGATCTGCGGCTTCCAGACCTCGGCCCCATCCACCCCCGCGCTGTAAATCGGCTGATTGCCCGATCCGAAGCTCTCGACGACGTTGTTGTCAAAGTGCGGATGTGCGCCATGAAACGATCCGAACTGCCAAAGTCCATAGGTCAGGTGCGGCCCACCGTCGGGCGCATTGATCTCTTTGGAGTGAAAGACGATGAAGCCCTCCCCAGCTGGGAGACCGGCCAACGAAGGGCCTTTGAGGTATTGCCCAACCGGCTGCGAGAACGCGAGCGCGCTCATCTTGCCTTCGTTCATCGCGGTATAGTCGAAGGTCGGCGCAGGCTGCCCCTCGACGGGTACGAAGTTTTTCGGCGGCGACTCACCCGACTTATCCAGCCAGTTCGTCACCGTCTCGTCCGATCCCGCGTTCTTTCGCTTCACCGAATTTCCATCGGCGCCGTCCAACCAGAGGGTCAAACCGGGGATCGTTTTCGGAAACGGTTGCGCACCGCCGGCATCGGGATCGGGAGTCTGCCCGTCCCGATTGCCTCCGTCGCTATTCGGGGTCTCCGGCACCTCCGCCGGCTCCTCACCCGTACACATGACGCCAGCCAGCGATGCCCCCGCAGCGGCGAGAAGCAAGAGTACGCGTTTCATTTCGCCTCCGCAGGAATCATGGTGGCGGGACCTTCTCCCACGATTTGCAACGTAGCCTCCTCGTCTTTGGCGCCGTCGTAATGAACGCCTTTGGCAAAGTGCGTGACAAAACTTCCCGCGGGCATGGCGACGGTGCTCTCCGGCTCGTACTTGTTCCCGGTGCCAACCCACCACGTTCCCGAGAGAACCGTGATGAATCGGTCATTCGGATGAAAATGCGGACGGCTCATATGATGAGGCGCCCACTTCACCAGCATGATGTACGTCCCCGGTTTCGTGGGATCGCCGCGCAACACCGCGGTTTTCAAACCGCCGCCTTCGTCCTTCCACGCAATTTGGTTCGGCTTTTTGTACACCAAAGCCGCCGGATTCAAATCTGCCTTGGCGGGTTGTAGAAATGCCAACAACGCCACCATCGCACCGACGCCCGAAGCCAATGGCCGGGTTCCGACGAGCGTTCTCCTCGTCATGTGCCACCGTCCTTCAGCGCGATTCCCCACTTGGCCGAGAGATACGATTGGATCTTTTGATGATCGGACGGCGGGAGCGCCCGGTTGTAAATGACGACTTCCGCGATGTAGCCGTTGAAGTAGTTGAACTCGGTGGCTGGATTGATACCCGAATTGGGACTCGTGGCTCCAAGAAGGGAACCGTTTACGTTGAAGCCCTGCGAATAACCCCCCGAGGGGGCGTTCATCGCCAACGTAGCGCCATTGTAATAGTAAGTGCTTGGACTGGGCTTCGTCGCAACCACGCCGAAGATGTGTGGCTCCCAAATGCTATCTCCCGGGGCGACCGCGCCGAGAAACACGCCATTCTGGTTGCTTCCGAAGGTGTCGACCACGTAGCCGTGGTCGTCCGGGTGGAAGCTCGCCACGTTGCCGAAGTGCCAAAAGCCGTACGCCGCCGAGGCATCCCGCTCGATACCAAACGTTTTCCGCACCGATTGGACGACGACGAAGACTTCCGAGGCGGAGAGCGTCAACGCGCGGCCCACGAGATATTGGCTGTAGTTTTGACTGAAATTCACCGACCCCAGAGTGTTTCCGTTCATCGAGTTGGACGCAAACTTCGGCGCACGCACGGGTGCGGTCGGGGCGTAGTCGTAGGGTGGGTTGGATCCGGATTTGTCGAGCCATTTGACGACGGTTTCGTCGAAGCCAGGACTCTTCCGCTGCACGCTGTTCGAATCGGCGCCGTCGAGCCAGACGACCAGGCCCTCTACGGTCTTCGGCACCGCAGGACCAGCATCGACGCCGGTGTCGGGCGGCACGAACGTATCCGGCTCACCGGAGTCCCTCTCCGGGATGGCCGGCAGCGGGCCAGGTTCATCGCCGATGCATGCGGCGAGAATCGCACTTCCGAGCGAGACGGTGGAAACGGCAATAAGTGCAAAAACACGCTTCATGTTGGCTCCGTTCTCAGAATTGGAAGCTCGCGCTCGCGCCGGCCGTATTCGGCGAGAGGAGCGGCGTCACGCGCGCGGTGGATTCCTTGCGCTCTTTTCCAGTGACCACGAGGTAGACGCCCACACCAATGGCCACCATGCCCGTGGCCCCGGCCACGAGGGCGATGGTCTGGCTCGTCTTCGCCTTGTCGTGATCGTCCATCGCGGCATCGTGTTGAATCTCGGCGTTGGTGCGCCGTCCCTCGGCGTTGTAGTCGAGGGCCTTGTTCTGCTCGCGGTCGGCCTTGTCACCATAACTCTTGGCCCGCAGCCCGAAGAAGATGCCCGTGCCCAGGGCCAGAATGCCGGCGCCGCCGACGACGTAGCCCACCGTGCTGCGCGTGTTCGACTGCGCGGGCGAAGGAGTGGACTCTTCCCCCTTGGGAAAGACGTTGGCCGGCTGCGTCGCGGCGTTGGGGTCTTCCAGCGGCGGCACCGGAACGCGGGTGTTGCCGGGGCCGGGCTCGAACTTCACCTTCTGCGACCACGTCTTTTTCTTCGGGGCCGAGACGGTGATCTCGTGCTCGCCCGGATCGACGGGAATGGCGGCACCCAAGGCCACGGAGCCCAACGACTCGCCATCGAGTTGCACCTCGGTGCCGGGGGGCGGCTGGGGGACTTCGACGACCATCCGGCGAAGTTGCTTTTCGAGCGCCACCGCGTGCGAACGTGCGTAGGCTTCGCGATCCTTTTGGCCCGCGCGCACGGTGCCGGCGATGGCCTCGTTGAATTCCGCCCACGCGCTGGCGGTTTTGCCTTCCTTCTCGTGGCAGCTGGCCAGGTTGAGCAAGGTGCCCGTCGCGGGTTCGAGCTTCTGGCTTTGGCCGAACTTGATGCATGCATCATGCACATTTCCACTGGCCATCAGACGCTGCCCCTCTTGGTAGAGGGATTCGGCGGCCGCCGCGGAGCTCTGGGCATTCGCCGGCAGCGAAGTCAGCGTGGTGCCGGTAAGCACCAGTGTGGTGAGGCCTGCTATCGCAAGTCGCATATTTCCTCGTGGTCAGAAGCGGGTGGCTTTCGTAGGGTCGAACTCGGGGGCTCCCGTGACGCTGGGAGCGGCCGTGGAACTAGGGGAGGCGCTGGCTGCGGAGTGAGGCCGGCGGGGCGGCTTCGTTCCCGCGTCCGCGATGGCGGCCGCCGACGCGGACGGTGAAAGTCCCGCTTCCTCGGTCGGCCGCGCCGGTTCGGCGGTAAGAACCGGATGCGCGGTTTCAGGCGGCGGCGCGGGCGAAGACACGGGCGACGCCAGCACGGGGGGCGCTGCCGGCGGTATCTTGGTGCGCGACGCGAGAAAGATGGCCACGATGCTGCCCGCGACCACGAAGGCCACGGGGATGATCAGTAGGTAAGCCAGCAAGGAGCGGCCTTGGCGAGGCTGCGTGTTCCCCATGGTGGACGCGGACGCGTTCGCGCGGCTGTCGGCCCACGCTTGCGCGGTCTGCCCGTGGGGAGCGTGGGGCGGCGGCGGGATGGAGGGACCTTCGGCAAGCGGCGCTGTGGCCGCGGCGGGGACGTCGAAGAAGCCGCGAATGTGCTCCACCGAATCGCGCGAGCGCACGGCAAAAGGAGCCAGGGCGCACGCCAGTTGGTACGCATTGGCGATGCGGCGCTGGGGATCGCGCTGGAGGCATGCTGCCACGGTGGCCTGCAACTCGTGCGGCACGTCGGGTCGGTGCTGCCCGAGGGGAATGGGATCTTGCTCGAGAATCGCCGCAAAGAGCTCGCCCATCGACTCGCCGCGAAAGGGCAAGGCGCCGGTGAGCATCTCGTACAGCATGACGCCGATCGACCAAATGTCGGAGCGGCGGTCGACGCTCTTGGCGCTGCGCAATTGCTCCGGCGACATGTACAGCGGAGAGCCGAGCATGGCCCGCGTCGAGGTGAGCGCGTGGTCTTGCTCCGTGAGCGGATCGTTCACCTTGGAAATGCCGAAGTCGAGCACCTTCACGACCTCGGTGCCGTTGGTCCGGCGCGCGAGGAACAGGTTTCCCGGCTTCAGATCCCGGTGCACGATGCCGTGGTGGTGGGCTTCCGCCACGGCCTCCAAGGCCTGCAGCACGTAGTCCGCCGCTTGCCCCACGGGCATGCGCGGGTGCTGCCGGAGGAACGAGGAGAGATCCACGCCCTCGAGCAACTCGAGCACCATGTACGCGAGACCATCCGGCGTACGCCCCGCGGCGAAAACACGCGCCACGTGCTCGCCCTCGATGCGGGCGGCCGCGCGACCCTCGTTGATGAAGCGGGTCACCGCTTGAGGTACAGCCGCGACATGTGGGAGCAGGAGCTTGACCGCGACCCGACGGGACAGGTCCATGTCAACCGCGGCATACACAGCCCCCATGCCGCCTTTTCCGACGAGGCGCTCGATCCGGTACTTGTCGAGAAATAGGTCGCCAGGCTGCAAAATTCCCGTCACTTTGCAAATGGTACGCGATCCGTACCGCGAAGTGGATACCTAGTCTTTCGGCCGGCCGCAGCATCTGTTGCGCGCATCGCCCAGGCCGATTCGATTTTTTTCCCGATGTCGCTCTGCCGACGTCTCGCCCACGGTCGACGCCGCTCTTGACAGGCAGGCCGAAGTAGGGTGCAGCGCAGTGCGCCAACCCTTGCTAGGCTGCACGCCGCCCACGATGCCCGACGGAAACGCACTCCCTTCCATCCCCGTTCCACGTCACCTTCACTCGGTTCGCTATGAGATTCGGGGCCCTCTCGCCCGACGCGCTTGGGAGATGGAGCGGCAGGGGCTCGAGATCGTCAAGCTGAACATCGGCAACCCGGCATCGTTCGGCTTTCGCACACCGGAAGCCATGCGACGCGCCATCGTGGACAACTTGAGCGCCGCCGAAGAGTACGTGCACCAAAAGGGCATTTTCCCGGCGCGCGAGGCCATCGTCGCCGAGTCGCAGTCGAAGGGCGTTCACGGCGTCACCGTGGACGACGTCTTCCTCGGCAACGGCGTCTCCGAGTTGATCCTCATGTGCCTCGAGGCGCTGCTCGAGCCGGGCGACGAGGTGCTGCTCCCCTCGCCCGACTATCCTTTGTGGACGGCGGCGGTCTCCCTCACCGGCGCCCGGGCCGTTCACTACCCGTGTCGCTCGGAGCACGAGTTTTGTCCCGATCCCGAGGAAGTAGCCCGCCTCATCACACCGCGGACCAAGGCGCTGGTGCTCATCAATCCGAACAACCCCACCGGCGCCGTGTATCCGCCGCGCGTGGTGGAGGCGATGGTGCGACTCGCCGAGAAGCACCGCATCGTCTTGTTCTCGGACGAGATCTACGACCGCATCCTGTACGACGGGGCGAAGCACACGCCGGTGGCCACACTCTGCCAGGACACCCTGTGCGCCACGTTCGGCGGTCTTTCCAAGGTGTACCGCGCGTGCGGCTACCGCGTCGGTTGGGTGGCCTTCAGCGGGCGTAAGTCCCACGCGTCGAGTTACCTGCAGACGATGGAACTTCTCGCCTCGCTCCGCCTTTGCAGCAACGTGCCCGGCCAGTGGGCCGTGCAGACCGCCCTCGGCGGCCATCAGAGCATTTACGAACTGACGGCACCGGAGGGTCGACTCGGCCGCCAGCGCGCCGCCGTGCTGGAGGGCGTGAAGCGCTCGAAATACCTGCAGGTGGTTCCGCCGGCGGGGGCCATGTACGGGTTCATTCGTGTGAATCGGGAGCGCCTGCCGACGTTCGACGACAACGCCTTCGCCATGGCGCTGCTCGAGGAGAAGAAGGTGCTCGTCGTTCCGGGTTCGAGCTTCAACGTCGATTACACGGACCACTTCCGAACCACGATTCTCCCGCACGAAGATACGCTGAGGGACGTCTTCGCCCGCATCGAGGATTTGCTCGACGGGTGGGCCGCCACGACTCCGTGAAGGAACACGACCGATTCGGGCGCTTCGAAGGAGCGCCCGGGTGGGTTCTGCACGATCTGCTGGGCGATCTGCTGCTCGCCTTCGCGGACGATGCGCGCTCGGTGAAATGGCCGCGCGAACGGATCGCGGCGTTCGAGTTGCAACGCTGGCTGGCCGATGGCTGGGCGCGACGCACGCTGCTGGAAATCTACCGCGAGCTCACGGGACTTTCCGCGCACGGATGGCGGGAGGACGTCGATGGGGAGGTGCTGGCGGCGTTGCTGCGCGCGCTCGATGCGCGGGAGCTGCTCGTCTTTCGCCTTCCGACGCCCTTGCTGATCGAGGTGCCGTTTCCAAAGCAGCCCGAGCGCCCGCCCATCGGTCCGAGCGACAAGGAAGATTGGATCGGCGTGCTCTTGGTGGACGCCCAGGAGCGCCCGGTCACCGGTGCACGCTGCGAGGTGACCCCCGATGGCGGAGCCTCGCAGGAGCGCGCGCTCGGTGAGGGCGGCCGGGCGCGATTCGGCGGCGTCAGCGGCGGAACGGCGTACATCGATTTTCCCGAGATCGATGCCAGCGAATGGCAGCCGGGGATTTCGCCCTCGTCCGCGGGGCGGATGCATGTCGTCGAGCAAGGGGATCACGTGGCGGGTCTCGCCGCGCAATCGGGATTTCGCACCTACAAGACGATATGGAATCATCCTAAGAATGCGAAATTGGCATCGCTTCGTGCGAGCCCGAATGCGCTGTTGCCGGGTGACGAGCTTTTCATTCCGAACAAGAAGAGCCGCCCCACGCAGCGTGCGACCAATACGGAACACCGCTTCGTGCTGCAGCGCGACGCCCTGCGCCTTCGCGTGCGCATCACCGATGGCATCTGCGCGCCGATGGCAGGGGCCGCATGTGCGGTGGACGTGGGCGGCATTTCGGAGACGTCGGCGCTCGACGGCGACGGGAAGCTCGACGAGCCGATCGACGCGTTCCAGGGCGCGGGGACGATTGCCCTGGGGGATCTGGTGCTCGCCGTGTCGATTGGCACGCTCGATCCGCACGACGAAAAGAGCGGTATCGCCGCGCGCTTGGTGAACCTGGGCTACGAGGTGAGCGATCCCAGCGAATCGGACTTCGAGGAGACCCTCGCGTGGGCCATCGAAGAGTTCCAATGCGATCACGGTTTGTCCATCCGGGGCACGGTGGATGCGGTGAAGGACGATTTGGAGAAGGTCTATGGCTGCTGAAAACGCTGCTTCGGAAGGTACACCGCTGTCGAAGATCGAAGGGCTCTCCGACGGCGGCATCGCGGCGCGCCATCCGGAGCGGCGCGTGCATCTTCAGCTCGCGCCGTCGTTCGAGGTGGACGAAACCTTCAACAGTGTGCGGGCAACCCTGAGCCCCATGGCGTGCTGGCGGCTGGACAGTGTGCGTTTCGGCTTCGATGCATCGTTCATCCATGCCGAGGCCCGCGAGGAGTTCGTCGCGCTGGCGGCGTTGGCCACGGAGCTGGAAGGCGCCCCGCTTTCCATTTTCGGGCACGCGGATTCGACGAACACGGACGACTACAACAAGCACTTGAGCAGCCGTCGCGCGGAGGCCGTCTACGCGGTCCTGACGCGGCGAACGGATATCTGGGAAAGGCTGCACGAGTCGCCCTACGGCGGCGACGACTGGAGAAAGCAGCGCGTGGTGGGGGCGATGCTGACGGCGCTCGGCTACGAAGCGGCGTCGGTGGACGAGGTGAAGCGCTTTCAATCCGAGCACGATTGCACCGCCGATGGCGAGGTGGGGCCGCAGACGCGCGGGGCATTGTTCGAAGCTTACATGGACCTTTTGTGCACCGAGGTGGAGGGCGCGACGCCCTTTCGGGTGGAGGCTGCGCGGTTCTTGGGCCAGGGCACGAACGCGGACGGCAAGGGCGATTACCAAGCCTGCAGCGACTTCAACCCCGCCGTGGTCTTCTCGAGCGACGAAGAGAACGAGTTCAAGAAGGGCGAAAACAAGCAAAAGCGCGACAACGCCCACGCTCCGAGCCGGCGCATCGTCGTGTACTTTTTCCGCCCCGGCACGGTGATCGCGGTCGACCGCTGGCCGTGTCCAACGGCGAAGGAGGACGCCGCCGCGTGCAAAAAGCGCTTTTGGTCCGATGCGGACACGCGGCGCAAACCGGGCACCGAGCGCCGCACGTTCGCCAAGCATCGCAACACCTTCGCGTGCCGTTTCTACCACGGGCTGGCCATGCGCTCGCCGTGCGAACGGCTCGGCGGCACGCAGCGCGTGACGTTCAAGCTGGTCGACTACATGGGATACAAGTTGGAATATGCACCTTGCTTCGTCATCGTCGAATCTGGCTACCGCGACGCGGTGAGCGATGGCGAAGGTCTGGTGAGCACCGTGATGCCCGAAGGCCCGCCCATGGTGATGATGCCATCCGGCCAATTCGTCCGATTCGACGAGGCGTATCCGTATTACGAGAACGATCCGGTGAGCAACCTTCGCGAAGGGTCGTCCCCGCCGGCTCCTCGGAGTGAGGACAGTCGGTACGACGGGGAGGATCTCCTGGAGGCGCTCTTCTCGTCCTCGGGGAAGACCTAACGAGAACAGCGAGGCCCCTATGCCGCCCAACGACCCCAAGGCCCCGAAGAAAAAGCCAGCCCCGGCCAAGCCGAAGCCCAAGAAGGAAACGTACGACTATTTCTATTGTACGAATCAAAAATGTTCGTTCCATGCGATGTTCCTGCTGAAGGACGCCCCCAAGAATCTGTCCGAAAATGCGACGTGCCCCACGTGCAAGACGGGCAAGATCGCGCTGATTCAAACGGACAGCATGACGGCGCTGACCACGAGCAGCGTGGGCGTGGTTCCGCCGAGCGAACCGTATGGCGGTTTGATCCTGACCTTCGGTGACAACGACGACAAGAGCACCTGGGAAGAAGCGTCCCAGAGCGCCCCGCAACATACGAGCGCACGCTACGTATGCGAGCTGCAGCGCGATCTCTTGCGGCTAGGCTTTCTGTCCCCCGAACGCGGCGCCGATCCCTGGGGCCAATTCGGCACGCCCACGATGTTCGCGGTGTTGGATCTGAAGAGGCATCTTACGCTTTTTCTCGGTGTGAAGGGGTCGGACGATCCCACGCTTCTCGGCCCCGCCCTCGCGGGTCCTCCCGCGCCCGGCGGGCCGATTTACTTTCGATCGCTGCGCAACCCGGCGCTGTTTCTGCGCAAAGACGTCGAAAAGTGGGGCCCTTGGTTCGACGGTCTGCTGCGGACGTTCGACGCGTGGCAGAAGGTTTGGGGCGTGCGCCGGATCCGAGGGCTGATCGACTCCAAAGGCGCTTTCGACGAAGCGGACAATGCGTTGGTCGAATTCAGCAAGAGCGCAAAGGCTCTCGCGGGTGAGAAGCCAAAGACCGCCGACGAGCGCGCCAAGCACGATGCCGCGGTCCAGGCCCTTGCCGGAAGCGTGTGGCGACTTGGAAAGAGCATCGATGGCACGGCGACCCCGGAAAAGCTGCCAACGGCGCTGGCCCAGGTGACGCAGCGAATTGCGCAACTCCGGCAAACGGCCCGCGCCGCGCGCAAGGCGCTGGAGTCGAACGGGGAGACGTTCGCCCAAATGCACGAGCGGCTGAAGACGCTCAAAGCGGATTTGGACGATCGCATCGAGCGAACGAAGGCAAGTGCTCTAAAATCGAGCACGTACCAAGGCCCGCTCCCCGACTACAAAGATTACAATGCCGCGGACGCGCAAAAGACGATGGCGAAGACGTTGCCGCAATGGTTCGCCCGGGGCTCGTCGTTGGTGAGGCTCGAAGCCTCGGTCGAGGAGGTGGCCGCACGATGGAAGGTAGATTCCTTGCACTCTCCGGAGAGCATCGAACCCCCCGGCTGGGACGACTTCACGAGGTTACCCATCGCAATCGATGGCCGTTTGCAGGAGTATCATGCGCGTATCGCGGATCCGGATCTGGACGGCAATGCCCTTTGGATAAACTACCGCCGCGAGCTCCGCGACTTCGCCCGCGTCGACCGCGAAACCGCGCGCTGCATTCGCGAAATGGTCTTCACGGGAACCTTGCGCGGCAAAGCCGTATTCCTCCGTCCGATGAACGACGAAATCGACACATCGGGCGTGGCGAATCTGGATGAAGCCGTGAAGGAGATTGTGGACGACTGGCGACATCAGATTCCGGTTTCCACCGGCGGAAAACTGACACTCACACGAGACAATTTCCCGATCGCGGTCTACCGATTCATCTTGGGTCATGAGAGCGGTGCTGCTCATGCGAAAGACTACAAAGGAACATCGTTCGTGATCCTGGGCATCGATTGGAGCGGAGGGCCCGTTAGTCCAAGCGAGCACACGACCGATCCCGTGAAACTATCCACGAGTCGAGGCTGGGGGTTGACGCAAATGACGCTCTTCGAGAAAAGGCTCGAAGATACTCAACCTGACGGCTCGAACCGCTCGTACAACATTCACGGTGGAATTCCATACAATGCAGAAAAAGAGCCCGACCGGCCAAGCCCTAGTAGCATTCGATCTGCAAAAGAGAACCTGCGGGCCGGCGTCAGGCTGTTCGTGCAATCGTCGGACGCATCACTTGCGAAGCGCAACTGCACGTTCAAAGACAAGTTCAACTGCAAGGATTGCGCAAAGCACTTCAAAGTCACACCACTTCGCGACGAGAAGAACAAGGTCGTTCGCAAGGGTGCATCGATCGTATTCGATGATGACGCCACGGAATTTGCCCGAATTCGGAACGACAACGGCGTAAGCTGGAGTTATGAGATCAAGGACGTCGAAATGCTTCGTGCACATCTAAGTGACGGAGACTTTTCCATTCCGGGTCTTACGTTGGACGAAGACACGCCGGACGCCGTGCTCGAACCCCACCGCATCGAATTTCCATGCTCATGGTATTTCAACGTCTTCCATTACGCGGGAGCTGGCGAACAGGCTTATTTCTACGCGATGGAGGCCATTTGGACCCTGAAAGGCAAATCCTAGCTATCGTTGTGGAACGACGATAGGGTCACCCACACACCGGAAACCGACAGTGGCGTCCGGAGCATCCATATCGAGTTGAGCGCGAAAATTGAGCAAACCGGTTTTTCCCATCCAGGGGTCTCCGAACGTGCTCCCGCGTGCGATGCGTTCGCCATTGCAACTGGTTCTCGGAGACGCGCTACTACACGTATTCGATGCGGTCCATTCTCGTACGTTGAAAAGCATGTCGAGAGCGCCGAAAGGACTTCGGTCGTCCTTGGCGGTCCCGACACTGCACGGACCATCCGGAAACAACGGATCCGAGCTCGGAGGCGGGAAGCCCGGCGGACGCGGACGATTCCGGCCGGTCCGGCCGGCGCACAGGTTGGGATGTTCCGGATCATTCTCTAAGGATAGATTTTGATCGCCCCAAGGGAACACGCGTCCGTCGCTTCCTCGCGCTGCGTATTCCCATTCCTCTTCCGTCGGTAGTCGTTTTCCGGTTCGTCGACAAAACTGATCCGCTTGCGTCCAGGTCACACAGATGGCTGGAGGGTTCTTTGCGGTTCCAAAATCACACTCTTGTTGATTCGAGTCTTCTTTTGGAATAGCTCCACAGTTGCAACGCTCACGAAATGCTTCACGGGTGACCTCCGTGCGATCGATGCAAAATGCACCCAACGTCACCGAGTGAGCCGGGAGGTGCTTTGGATTCGTGGGCGGCGGCGCGACGGGGCCCATCGTAAAGGTCCCCGAGGGAACGAACACCATGTCACTGGGACACGTCCCCTTGGTGATGCCGAGGAATTTCGACGGAGCCGGGGCACTCGAGCTGCCGGAGGGAGATGCATCGACATTCGCGGCGGCGCTGCTGGCGGCGATGGATTCGGGGGCCGTCGATTTGGAGCGGCATGCTGAAAGTGGCGCCGTGGCAAGGGCCACCGCTAGGAATATCCTAAGTCCGCGCCGGTGCATGCGCGCACGATAGAGGATGCGGGCGGCTACGTTAAGAGCGAAAGCGTTTCGCGCTTGCTCGGCGGCGAGTGGCGTTGCGTCGGCGCACTAGGTCCCGATCAGTTACCAATCGACTGGAAGCGACTCTCGTCGCGCTCGTTGGTCAGGAGCACGCGCGTGTCGTCCCAGGTTACGCCGATGGCCACGTTGAGGCGGCGGGTGCGCGAATTGATATGAACCAGCTCGGGCGGGTACTTTGCGCAGGCGCTCCCGCGACCTGGATCGCAGTGCGTTGCGCCGGCTCCGAATGAGGTGCCCGCCAAGCGGATGCCCTCGCCGCCGTCGACGATGATCGGAATGGCCTGCGGCAGCGTGCCATCGCTGCGGGCAGGAATGGCATAGCCATTGTCGATTTCACCCTTGAAGAGCTGGAAAGGCTGCGTGGGGTTGATGACCAGCAAGCTGCCTTTCCACTCGGCATGATCGGCGACGATATGATTGTAGAGCGCCTCGACGGTGACGCCGGCGTCGATGAAGATGCTGCCGTACACGGCGCCGGGGGCATCGACGAGGATGTCGCTGAAGCGCTGGTTCGAGCCGCCGGCGATGACCAAAGGAAGCTTTACGCGGCCCGAATACAGATGGTGGTAGGTGTTGCCGTCGCCGTTGGTGACCAGGATGCCCGTGCGCCCCGAGCCGCGGTTCAGCGAGACCTCGTCGAAGGTCGAGCCCGAACTATCGCCGGCGAAGGTCACACCGAACGACGTTCCGTGCAGCGCCACGGAAGCGTACGTCCCCTTGACGGCGTTCAACGCGAAGAGGCCCGCACCGAGATCGATCGAGAGCTCGCGCACGGCCACGCCCTCGAGCCGCGGCTCCGTGCAGCCATCGGTCTCCGTGCTTCGCCGCACGGGGAACCACACGGGCTGAAGGTACGAAGCCACGTGACCACGAACCGCGTAACCCCGGTTCGTACCGCGACTGACGTCGTCGTGGAGATCGAGCGCCACCAACGTGTCGTCGCCGTTCTGCGGCAACGCCGTCGGCGCGACGTAGGCGCCTGGCGCATACAGGGCCGCCTTCGATAGGCGAACCGCATCGATGCTGCCCTTGATCGCGGGGGCGTGCACCCTCGCGCCGAAGCCGTACGTTCGCGCGCCCACCGTCACGTCTTCGTGCAACCCCTGCGAAACCGTCCCCGTCGCGGGCGCCGACGCCACCGGCTCGGGATTGCCGCCCACGCGGCTCGCGAAGAGACGAACGTCGTGGCCGTCGTATGCGAGTGCCACGTGGTACGAAGTCCCCATCGCGAGCGCGGGGCCTTGCAGCTCGTAGGTCTTGCCGCCTGCGGTCAGCGATCCCGTGAGCCCCCGTCCGTTGACCCCCAAGGTGAACGCCGACGTGCACCCGGGCAATGCGCCCCCGCTTCCGAGGCAGCCATTGCTCTGCAGAATTCCCCCGTACCCCTGCGACGGTTCACGCAATTTGACGATGGCCTCCGCCGTGAACGCCGTGAGCCCATCGATGTCCCCGGCGGGCGAAGCGTCGCGCAAATCGAGCCATGCCGCACCGTCGAACCCGCGCGAGCCCTCCGGTTCGAGCACCAACGCCGGGCCGCCGCCGGACCTCGTTGCGAGCACGCTCCCCGCGCGTTGAGCGCCCTCCAGATTCAGGCCATTGCAAGATACCAATACGGGCTTGTCCACCACGTACGGCTTTGCCCCCACGGGGAAGAACACCGTGCTCGTCTTCCCGCGGTGCTGCGCCGCGCACGCCACGTCCACGGCGCTCTGAATCCCGTTGTACGAGTCGGACACGCCATCGGCCACGGCGCCGAACTTCGTCACGTCGAACACCGTGCCCCGAGCCACCTGGCCTTTGACCACGGCGGATGCCGAGGGAAAACGAGGGATGCCGCCCGGATCGGGAACCGCCGTCGGATCCACCGCGAGCGATACCAGCCGGGAATCGTCGGACCAGGGCACGTCCGAATCCTTGGTGCCGCCGAGAACCACCGTGGGCTTCCACTTGGTATTCCCCGACGAATCGACCACGTGCACCACCGCAGGTCCCGAAGCCGTCCCGGTGAACGAGGTTCCCTGAATCACCGCCGCGGCCGCCCCGGTCGAATTCAGCAATCGGTGAAGAAGAACGGGCGACGTTGGCTGGTTGGGATTCGTCATATTCCCAATATGGCCGCCCTGTATTTGCAGATTGCCCCAAGGAATCACGGAGGCAATGGCCCCGCGCCAAGCGGAGCTCGTACCGCTCGCGTCGATGTTCACGCCGTTCAGCACCGCGCTGTCGTAGTAGAGCACCATGCCGTAAACCGTCGACGTGGGGTTCGGCTTCACCGTCACATTGGTCAACATCACCTGCGCGCCACCGCCGTTCAAAAACGGAATCGTCTGTCCTTCGACTTTGATATCGCGGAATTCCGTCCCTCCCGCGACGGTCGACACCAGTCCGAACCGCCCGCGGCCTCCCCCCGCCGTGGCTTCGATATCCTCGTACGATGATAGGCGATTGGTACCCATCATCGCGACGCCGTAGTCGCAGCCGAGGCACCTCAAATGCGAGAAGCGCGAGCCAATGACCCCGTACCCGAAGATCCCCATGCCTCCTTCGACGGTAAAATCATGAAGGCGAATGGCGTTCAGGCCGATGCCTGGGGTCATGATCTCGTTACGAATCGGCAGCCAGAACGGCTTGCCCCTCGAATGGGCCAAGGTGAGGCTCTTCGAATTGACCAGCGCGGGCCTGCCGGGGGGCGCAGGCGGTGGCGCAGGCAGCTCCTCGAAGTTCACCAGGGCCATGGTGGCCGCGTCGTCCTCGAATTTGGCCGTGGGGCGATCGAAATCCTCGGTGTAGCGAACCGTGTCGGACAGGCGCACCGAATCGATGTTGCCTTTGATGGGCTGTGCTCTCGGTTGCAGGTCGAAGCCATGCCAAAACGGCCCCACGCTCACCGTCTCGTCGGCCTGTTGAACGATGGGGCCACTCGCAACTTGGCAGGCGACCTTCTTGCCGTCGAGAAAGAGCTTCACCATCGCGCCGTCGTACGTCACCGCCACGTGGTGCGCTTCGTTCGGCGAGAGCGACCATGCCTCGGCGCCACCCTCGCGCGGGCACTTGTTGGACGACGCGCCCGCCGGCCCGCCGACGGAGACCAAACGACCGCCCGCAGTGACCGAGGCGGAGAGATAAGGCCTCGCCCCGCCCACCGACACCACGCCCATGATGTACGCGCCGCCGTTCGTATTGCACGGAAAAGCCGCATTCGACACGCAGCCAAAACTTTGTGTGATGTACGTCGAACCGGGAAGGTCGCCGGTGAGCTTGATCACCGCCTCCGCGGTCAATGCGCTCTTCCCGTTCAATTCGACCGCGGGGATCTCGCGCAGATCCAAATGCCAATTGGTGCCGTCGGTTACCACCGAGCGGCCCGAGCCCACCAAGGCGGGTTCGGTGGGAATCGGTTTCCAGTCCGGGGTGAGCACCACGGCAGGCCCCTCGAACTTCGGTTGAAGTGTCACGCCATCGCGGCATGCGCCGACCAACTCGAAACCATCGCACTTGGCGGTCAGCGGACGGCTGATCGCGTACCGCCCGGCGGGCAGGTACACAGCCGGTGGCGATCCCGACCCCACGGATTTGGCGCACGCGGCATCGATGGCCGACTGAATCCCCGGAAAGGCGTCGCTGCCGTCGGGTTTGGCCCCGAAGTCGGCAACATTGAGCACGTCGCCGTTGCCATCGGGGACGACCTGCTTGCAGATGCCGCTCAGTCTCGGCTCGACCGACGGGCCACCGTCCTTTTCGTCCACCGCCCCGGAGGAAGCCCCGTCGCTCTGACCGCAACCGGCAGCAAGAAGACCAGCGGCACAAACTCGCAAAATAAACGCGGATGGCCGATTGCGCATGAACATGGGAGGGCGTCCTTTCTACGGTTCCTGTGTTCAATTGGGGGGACCGGCCGTTTTCCGTCACCGTGCCGGCCGAAGTAGACGGCACAATTTTTGCCGGCACCAACCCGACCTGAGATGGCCCCCGTGTCGGACTATCCTCGCGCCCATGGGCGAGGAGATCCTTTTCGACGTACGCGGCGATGGCATCGCATGGCTCACGTTCAACCGACCCGCGGCGCGCAATGCGATGACCCTCGGGATGTACGCTCGCCTCGAGGAGGTCTGCAAGGGCGCTGCGCGCCATCCGTCGGTCCGCGTTCTGCTCTTGCGCGGCGCGGGCGACAAGGCCTTCGTCGCGGGAACCGATATTTCGGAGTTTCGCAACTTCTCGAACGCGGAAGATGGCATTGCCTACGAGGCGAGCATGAGCCGCGTGCTCGACGTTCTCGAGGAGCTGCCCATCCCCACCATCGCCGTCCTGCAGGGAGCGTGCACCGGCGGGGGTGCGGCGATTGCGGCCGCCTGCGATCTACGCATCGGCGACCCGTCGGCGCGCTTCGGTTTTCCCATTGCGCGCACGCTCGGCAATACGCTTTCCACGCGCAACCTCGCGCGCCTCGCGGCACTTCTGGGCGTGGCCAAAACGAAGGAGCTGCTCTTTCTCGCGCGCCTGATGAACGCCGAGGAGATGCGCGCGGCGGGACTCCTGAGCGAGATCGTCCCCGCCGAGGGACTCCATGCGCGTGCGGAGGCCATGGCCGCGACGCTGCTCGAGCATGCGCCCATCACCTTGCGCACCTGCAAAAGCGAGCTTGGGCGCGTGCTGCGTTCGGCGGCACCGCCGGAAGGCGAAGCGCACGTCATCGAGGCGTACACGAGCGACGACTTCAAGGAAGGCGTCGATTCGTTCCTCGTCAAACGCACACCCCATTGGCGCGGTCAGTAGACTTGCCACCCCGCGGGCACGGTGAAGCGTCCCTCCGTTTCGTCGTGCGCCTGCCACATGACCCGTGCGCCTGCCCGGTGTGGGTGTGCGAAAACGCACGGTGCCGCTAGGAAATTCTCCGGCGCAAAAAAGAGTTAGTCGCATTTGACAGCTCATGGAGGCGTCGTTAATTCGAATTAGAGAATGAGATCTTCGTGTGCGTGCGTTTCACCCGGCCGCGACTCGAAAACTCCATGAGCATCGCCAAGAAATACCCGCTCGATAGCCGTTCCCATTCGCCTTCATCACCCACCTCACACGACTCGCACACCATGCGGGTTGGCCGCCCCCAGCGCCCACCCTTGGAAAGCGGGCCGTTGCCGATTGATCGACACGATCCGCATGATCCGCATGACGAGTGGTCCGAATCGACACTCGACATGTTCCCCGGAGAGAACGACGGCGATCGTCGCACGCCGCTTCTCTTCGATTCGCTCATCACCCCTATTTTCCCCGAATCCGCCGTCCGCGAGGTGATGGCCCGCGCGGAAGCCATGGAGCGGGCGGCCTCTCAAGCCGCCACGGCCGCTCCACCCCGCGCGCCCCTCCCGACCGCGCCGGCGCCGACCCCGGTGGTCTGGCCGAAAGCGGCCCCCGTGGTCGAGAGTTGGAAGGCCGACACTCCGATGAATGGCGTGCGCGTGCGGCTGCCCGCGGCCACGCTCGTTCTGAACGATGACGACGATGATGTGGATCCGCCGACGGCACTGCACGTGCTCGCAGGACGAGGCCATCATGTTTCGTGGATGTTCTGGGTGGCGATGGCGCTGTTGCTCGCCCTTTTGACGGCCACCCTGTGCAAAGCGGCAATGAAGCTGTCGCTGCACGAGGTGAACTCCGCGGGGTCCGGGCAGATTTCCGTTTAGATCGAAAGACGTTCCGTGACGGCTAAGTCGGCTAGGATGGCCGGCGATGCCCAAGAGACAAATCCTATCGCTCGGCCTTCTCGCCACCTCGTTTGGTGCGTTCGACTGTGCGCCCGCGTCGCCCTCGTCGGATGCCACGGTGGTGCACAACCAGCGTGAAACGACCGCCGCGACCCCGAACAGCGGCGGCGGGGGTGGCAACGTCGCGCCGTTGCCGAGCGTTCGAACCGGCAATCACGATGTCTTCTATTTCGTCCTGCCGGACCGATTTGCCAATGGCAGCACGGCCAACGATACGGGCGGCATCCCTGGTCAGGCGCTCGACCATGGATATTTGCCTACCGATAAGGGCTATTACCACGGTGGAGATCTCGCCGGGGTCATCTCGAAACTCGACTACATCAAGGGGCTCGGCACCACCGCGATCTGGATGGGCCCCATCTTCAAGAACCGGGCGGTCCAAGGCAACGGCACCATCGCCGGCTCGTCGTCGGGTTACCACGGATATTGGACCATCGACTACACGCAGGTCGATCCGCACTTCGGCACCAACGAGGACTTGAAGCGCCTCGTGCAAGGCGCCCGCGAACGCGGCATCAAGGTCTACTTCGATATCATCGTGAACCACACCGCGGACGTCATCTCGTACCGCGAGAACACGTACGGGTACCGCAGCAAGTCCGCCTACCCGTACCGCGATGCGCAGGGCCGCGCCTTCGACGATCGGGACTACGCGGGCGGAAGCACCTTCCCGCAGCTCTCCGCGGAAAAGAGCTTTTCCTACGTGCCGGTCTTCGCCAAACCGGCGGATGCCACGGTCAAAGTTCCCGCGTGGCTCAACGACCCGACGATGTACCACAACCGAGGCGATACCTCCTTCACCGGCGAGGATTCGCTCTACGGCGACTTCTTCGGCCTGGACGATCTGTTCACCGAGCGCCCCGAGGTGGTGCGGGGCATGATCGACATCCACAAGAAGTGGATTCACGAAGCGGGCATCGACGGCTTCCGCATCGATACGGCGCGGCACGTGAACGACGAGTTTTGGCAGCAGTTCCTGCCGGAAGTCCTGAATTACGCGCGGGCCGAGGGCAAGAAGGACTTCTTCATGTTCGGCGAGGTGAGCGAGCCGAAAACGGCGGAGGCGCTTTCGCACTTCACCGGCGCGGCGAAGTTCCAGGCCGTGCTCGACTTCGCCTTTCAGAAGGTCGCGCGCGAATTTGCCTCGAATCCGAACGGCACCAGCGACGCTTTGCGCGAGTTCTTCGCCAGCGATGACTATTACATCGATGCGGACTCGAATGCGTATGCCGCGCCCACCTTCCTGGGCAACCACGATATGGGACGGTTCGGCTATTTCCTGCGAACGGACAACCCCGCGGCGAAGGACGACGAGCTCGTGCAGCGCGACAAGCTGGCGCATGCGCTCATGTTCTTCGTCCGGGGAATGCCCATCATCTATTACGGCGACGAGCAAGGCTTCACCGGCGACGGCGGCGACAAGGATGCCCGCGAGACGATGTTCGCGAGCAAGGTCGCGTCGTACAACGACAACAAGCTGATTGGCACGACGGCGACGACGGCCAAAGACAATTACGTGCCCGCACATCCGCTTTACCAGGGATTCCACGCGCTCGCGGCGCTTCGGAATGCGCACCCTGCCCTTCATGGCGGCGCGCAGGTTCACCGTGCCTCGAACGCAGGGGCTGGGATTTATGCCTTTTCGCGCATCGATCGCACGGAGCAAATCGAATACGTGGTCGCGCTCAACAATGCGAAGGAAGCCAAGAGCGTGAGCTTCCCGGTGTTCACGGCGAATGGCCGTTTCCGCAGCATTTACAGCGTCCCACCGATGCCGCAAGAGGGTGCCGTTTCGGGCAAGGACAAGGTGTTGACGGTGAAGGTGCCCGCCTTCGGTGCCGTCGTGCTGCGCGCCGAGGCCAAGTTGCCCGCGCGGGCGGCGGCGCCGGCGGTCGCCTTCGTTACGCCGACGGCAGAGGCGAAGATCCGCGGGCGCAAGGAATTCCGCGTGGACTTGGACCAGGATGCGTTCGCGGAGGTCACGTTTGCCGTGCGCAAGGGCGATGCGGAAGCATGGACGCCGATCGGCACGGACGATAACGCGCCGTACCGTGTCTTCTACGACACGTCATCATTGGCGGCGGGTACGCGCCTTCGGATCAAGGCGCTGGTGCGGGATCACTCCGGGAACGTCGCCTCGACCGAGACGGTTGCGGTCGTCGGGGACTAAGGCAGGCGAACTCTTCGGTTAGAGAGCAGTGGATTCGCTTCAACCGATCGGGTTAGAGACATTCTATGTCCGCCTCGACGCCTTCTCCTTACAGGCCCCAACATCACGTTCGGCTGGTGAGCGCCGCATCGCTCTTCGATGGGCACGATGCGGCCATCAACGTGATGCGCCGACTCATGCAGTCGTCGGGGGCCGAGGTCATTCACCTCGGGCACAACCGCTCCGTCGCCGAGATCGTCCACACAGCCATCCAGGAGGATGTGCAGGGCATCGCCATCACGTCGTACCAGGGCGGCCACGTCGAGTACTTCAAATACATGATCGATCTGCTGCGCCAGGCCGGCGCAAAGATTGAGGTGTTCGGCGGCGGCGGGGGCACCATCCTGCCGACGGAGATCGAGGAGCTGCACGCGTACGGCGTATCCCGGATTTACTCGCCGGACGATGGGCGGGCCATGGGCCTGCAAGGCATGATCAACGATCTGCTCCAGCGGTGCGACTTCGTCAAACGGTCGCCCGAGTTCGAGCCGCTGCTCGCGAGGCTTCCGCAGCGCGAGCCTGCGACGATTGCGGCGCTCATCACCATCGCGGAGAATTTTCCCGAGGCGGGTGACCGGCTGCGCGAGGCGCTGGCAAACTTGCCCAAGCCCGATAGGAAGATCCCCGTGCTGGGCATCACTGGCACGGGCGGCGCGGGCAAGTCGAGCCTCGTCGACGAGTTGGTGCGGCGCTTCCTCGCGGACAGCTCGGACAAGACGGTGGCCGTGCTCTCGGTGGATCCGTCGAAGCGCAAGTCGGGCGGCGCGCTCTTGGGCGACCGCATCCGCATGAACGCCATCGACGATCCGCGCGTGTACATGCGCTCGCTGGCGACGCGGCAGTCGAATCTGGCGCTGTCGAAGCACGTGGGCGAGTCCATCGAGGTGTGCCGCGCGGCGGGCTTCGACCTGGTCATCGTGGAGACGTCGGGCATCGGGCAGTCGGACACGGAAATCACCGAGCATGCCGACGTGTCGCTCTATCTGATGACCGCGGAATACGGCGCGGCGACGCAACTCGAGAAGATCGACATGCTCGACTTCGCCGACATCATCGCCATCAACAAATTCGACAAACGCGGCTCGCTCGATGCGCTGCGCGACGTGAAGAAGCAGTGGCGGCGCAACCACAATGCCTTCACCCTTCCGGACGAGGACGTTCCCGTTTACGGAACCATTGCCTCGCAGTTCAATGATCCGGGCATGAACGGCCTGTATCGGACGATCATCTCCGTGCTGGCGAAGAAGACGGGCGCATCGCTCGCCGCGAATGGCTCGCTCACCGGGGGCATGAGCGAAAAGCGCTGGATCATCCCGCCGGAGCGAACGCGCTACCTCGCCGAGATCGTGGAGACGTGCGAGGCGTACGACGCGTTCGTGCGCAGCCAGGCAGCCATCGCGCGGAGGATGTACCAGCTGCACGGGGCCATCGAGACGTTGCGCGCCAACATCGGCAAAAAGAGCCTCGAGATCGTGGAGCCCACGGGGGTCGACGACGTGGTGCAGGTCACGGAACGCACGGCCGAAGAACCGTCGTACCTCGGGGAGCTCGAGAGGCTTTATCAGGATTTGGCAGCGCGCCTCGCGCCGGAGTGCAAAAAGCTCCTCGACGAGTGGCCGGCAACCAAGCGGCGCTACGCGGCGGCGAAATACCAATTCCAGGTGCGCGACAAGGTCATCGAGCTCGACCTCATTTCCGAGACGCTGTCGCATTTGCGCGTCCCCAAGGTGGCGCTGCCCAAATACGAAGATTGGGGCGACATCCTCACGTGGCTCCTGCGCGAAGCGCCGCCCGGGCAATTCCCTTTCACCGCGGGCGTCTTTCCGCTGAAGCGCGAGGGCGAAGATCCGGCGCGCATGTTCGCCGGCGAGGGCGGCCCGGAGCGCACCAACCGGCGCTTCCATTACGTCTCGCGCGGTCTGCCGGCGAAGCGGCTTTCGACGGCGTTCGACTCGGTGACGTTGTACGGCGAAGATCCCGATCCGCGGCCGGACATCTACGGCAAGGTCGGCAACTCGGGCGTGTCCATCGCCAACGTGGACGATGCGAAGAAGCTGTATTCCGGCTTCGATTTGGCCAATCCGGCCACGTCGGTGTCGATGACCATCAACGGGCCGGCGCCGATGCTGCTCGGATTCTTCTTGAACGCGGCCATCGACCAGGGTTGCGAGAAGTGGATCAAGAGCCAGGGCAAAGAGGCCGAGATCGACAAGAAGATCGACGCGCTGTACGCGGAGCGCGGGCTGCCGCGGCCGCGCTACCAAGGGTCGCTTCCGGAGGGGAACGACGGGCTCGGGCTGATGCTGCTCGGCGTCTCCGGCGACGAGGTTCTGCCGCGCGAGGTGTACGAGAAGATCCGCGCGGCGACGCTGTCGCAGGTGCGCGGCACGGTGCAGGCCGACATTCTGAAAGAGGACCAGGCGCAGAATACCTGCATCTTCTCGACGGAGTTCGCCCTGCGGATGATGGGGGACATTCAGCAGTACTTCATCGACAACCGGGTGCAGAATTTCTATTCGGTGTCGATTTCGGGCTACCACATCGCCGAAGCGGGAGCGAACCCCATTTCGCAATTGGCCTTTACCTTGGCCAATGGGTTTACCTTCGTCGAGTATTACCTGTCGCGCGGAATGCACATCGACGATTTCGCGCCCAATCTGTCCTTCTTCTTCTCGAACGGGATGGATCCCGAATACACGGTCATCGGGCGCGTGGCGCGGCGCATCTGGTCGCGAACCATCCGCGACAAGTACGATGGCAACGAGCGCTCGCAGAAGCTGAAGTACCATATTCAAACTTCGGGAAGGTCGCTCCACGCGCAAGAGATTGCGTTCAACGATATCCGCACGACCTTGCAGGCGCTGTTGGCGCTGATGGACAACTGCAATTCGCTGCATACCAATGCGTACGACGAGGCGATCACCACGCCGACGGAAGAAAGCGTGCGGCGGGCGCTGGCGATTCAGTTGGTCATCACCAAGGAGTTCGGGCTCGCGAAAAACGAAAATCCGACGCAAGGCTCGTTCATCGTCGAGGAATTGACCGATCTGGTCGAGGCCGCGGTGCTGACCGAATTTCGGTCGATTTCCGAGCGCGGGGGTGTGCTCGGGGCGATGGAGAGGATGTACCAGCGCTCCAAGATTCAAGAGGAGTCGCTGTATTACGAGACCTTGAAGCACAATGGGGCGTTGCCCATCGTCGGGGTGAATACGTTCTTGGATCCAAAGGGCTCGCCCACGGTGACGCCGCCGGAGGTCATTCGCGCAACCAAAGACGAGAAGGATTACGCCATCGATGCGCGCAATGCCTTTTGGAAGCGCAATGACGAGAGGGCGCAGGCCGCATTGGCCGGTATCGAACGGTCGGCACTGGATGGCGGCAATGTATTCGCCGCGTTGATGGAGGCTTGCAAGGTCTGCACCTTGGGGCAGCTTTCGGGTTCCTTGTACCGCGTCGGTGGCCAATACCGCCGGAACATGTAATGGGAACGCGTGACATGCCCTTTCCGTCCGTGACCATCGCCGACTGGCGAGCCCTCGTCGACAAGGAGCTCGCCGGCAAGCCGTTCGACAAAGTGCTCGTGCACCAGGCACTCGAAGGGCTGCCGATCGCGCCCCTCTATACGGAGCGACCGACTCCAGGGCCGGAGGGCGGCCGATCGGATCAAGGGCTCCCTCCCCCGGACGCCGGAGGTCCGCCGCTTGCGGCGGCCGACTTTCAACGCAGGGGTCGGGGTGGGGGGGCTTTTCGCATTTGCATGCGACACGCTGTGGATGTCGATGTCGCAACGTTGGTCGCGGACATCGCTCAAGGCGCCGATGCGTTCTGGATCCCGGGAGGGAAGATCCCCGAGGGAGCCCGCGCGCGCGCGGAGTTGAAGGATACGGTCTTCATCCTGGATGAAAACGTCATCTCCACGCTGCGCTACCACGAGGCCGGGGCCGATGCGGCCGACGAGATAGCCATCGCTCTGTCGCTCGGGGTGCGCGCCCTCGAGTCGGGAACGAAGCCGGTGGCGGTGCAGATCGCCGTCGGGCGGGATACGTTCGTGGAGCTTTGCAAAGTGCGCGCGCTGCGCACGTGCTGGCAGAAGCTGCTCGCGGCCGCCGGCGGGCGCGAGATGCCGCCTCAGGTGCTGGTGCATGCCGTGTGCTCGTCACGCACGCTCACCGTGCGCGATCCGTGGGTGAACATGCTGCGGGTGACGACCCAGGTCTTTGCCGCCGTGCTCGGCGGGGCCGATCTCGTGACGCCTGCGGTGTTCGACGCGGCCTTCGGCGCGGTCTCGACGGCGCTGGGCCATAGGGTCGCACGCAATACGGGGCTCGTGCTGCGTGAGGAGAGCTTTCTCGGAAAGGTCGCCGATGCGGCTGGAGGCTCGTATTACTTCGAGACGGTGACCGACACGCTTGCGCGCGAGGCGTGGAGCCGATTCCGCGAGCTGGAACGCGATGGCGGGATCGTCGAGGTCGAGCGAAGCGGGCGGCTCGCCGTGCAGCTCGAGGCGAAGTGGAAGGCGCAGCTCAAGGCCATTGCCACGCGGAAGGTGCCGATTCTTGGGGTGTCGGAGTTTGCCAATCTGCGCGAGCGGCTCCCCCACCCCAGCCCTCCCCCGGGGGGGGAGGGAGCCGGGACGTCTCGTGACGCTGCGGTGTTCGAGGAGCTGCGAGGGCGCGCGGAGGCGCTCTCTCCGCCGCCGGAGGCGGTGCTCGTGACCTTGGGCACGTTTGCCGAGTCGAGGCCGCGTGTCGGGTTTGCTGCGGGGTTCTTTGCGGCGGGGGGCATCGCGACGCGGGAGAGCGCGCAGGACGAGAGCGCGGCCATCGTTTGCCTGTGCGGCACGGACGACGCGTATGCCGCCGAAGCTGCGGCACACGCGAAAAAGCTCAAGGCCGCGGGGTGCTCGCGCGTTCTTCTCGCAGGAAGACCTGGTGCGCTCGAAGCGTCCCTTCGTGACGCCGGCGTCGATGGGTTCATTTTCGTCGGCTGCGATGCCGTCGCCATTCTCTCCGCTCTCTTGGACGGAGCATCCTCATGAGCCTTCCCCGTTTCGCCGACATCGACTTCGACACCGTGAAGGTGCCCGCCTCCCCGCTTGCTGCGGGCGATGGCTGGGATACCCCCGAGGGTATTCCCCACCGGCGCATCTACACCGAGGCGGATCTCGCCGGCGTCGCCCACTTGGGGACCCTGCCCGGCTTCCCGCCATTCGTGCGCGGCCCCTACCCGACGATGTACGTGCAGAAGCCCTGGACCGTGCGCCAGTACGCCGGCTTCTCCACCGCCGAGGAGTCCAACGCCTTTTACCGCCGCAACCTCGCGGCCGGCCAGATGGGCCTCTCGATCGCCTTCGACTTGGCCACGCACCGCGGCTACGACAGCGACCATCCGCGTGTCACCGGCGACGTCGGCATGGCCGGCGTGGCCATCGACTCCATCCTCGACATGCGCCTGCTCTTCGACGGCATTCCGCTCGACAAGATGAGCGTGTCGATGACCATGAACGGCGCCGTCCTGCCGATTCTCGCGCTCTACATCGTCGCCGCCGAGGAGCAGGGCGTTGCACCGGCGAAGCTTTCCGGCACCATCCAGAACGACATCCTCAAAGAGTTCATGGTGCGGAATACGTACATCTATCCGCCCGCCCCCTCGATGAAGATCATCGCGGACATCTTCGCGTTTACGTCGCAGAAGATGCCCAAGTTCAATTCGATTTCCATTTCCGGCTACCACATGCAGGAAGCGGGGGCCACGGCCGATCTCGAGCTCGGGTACACCCTCGCCGATGGCATCGAGTACGTGCGCACCGGCATCGCCGCCGGCATGAATGTCGACGCCTTCGCGCCGCGCCTGTCCTTCTTTTTCGCTGTCGGAATGAATTTCTTCATGGAGGTCGCCAAGCTGCGCGCCGCGCGTTTGCTCTGGGCCGAGCTCATGTCGCAATTCTCGCCGAAGAGCCCCAAGAGCCTCGCCCTGCGCACCCACTGCCAGACCTCGGGTTGGTCGCTCACCGCGCAAGACGTCTACAACAACGTCGTCCGCACCGTGATCGAAGCCATGGCGGCCACGCAGGGTCATACGCAGAGCCTGCACACGAACTCATTGGACGAGGCGCTCGCCCTGCCCACCGACTTCTCCGCGCGCATTGCGCGCAATACGCAGTTGCAATTGCAACTCGAGTCCGGCACGTGCCGGCCCGTCGATGCATGGGGCGGCAGCTACTACGTCGAACGCCTCACGCACGACCTGGCCGAGAGGGCGCGGGCCCATATCGCCGAGGTGGAAGGGCTCGGCGGCATGGTCAAGGCCATCGAGGCCGGCGTGCCCAAGCTACGCATCGAGGAAGCGGCGGCCCGCGCGCAGGCGCGCATCGATTCGGGGCGGCAGGCCATCATCGGCGTCAATCGGTACCGGCCCACCACGGCCGAGGCCGTCCCGGTGCTCAAGGTCGACAACGCGGCCGTGCGGCGCACGCAGATCGAGCGGCTCGAGAAGCTGCGACGCGAGCGCGACGGCACCGAGGTCCAGCGCGCGCTCGATGCGCTGCTGGCGTGCGCCGAGGGGCGCGGGGGCAATCTGCTCGAGCTCGCAGTGAATGCCGCGCGGGCACGCGCCACCGTGGGCGAGATGTCCATGGCGCTCGAGAAGGCGTGGGGCCGGCACCAGGCCGAGATCAAAGCCATCGCCGGGGTGTATGCTGGAGAGGTGGGAGAAAGCTCGGACGCCGTCACCGCGGTGCGAGCGCGCACGCAGGGCTTCCTCGAGCGCGAAGGCCGCCGGCCGCGCATCCTCGTCGCCAAGATGGGGCAAGATGGGCACGACCGCGGGCAAAAGGTCATCGCGACGGCGTTCGCCGATCTCGGCTTCGACGTGGACATCGGGCCGCTCTTTCAGACGCCGGAGGAGACCGCCCTGGCCGCCGTCGAAAACGACGTGCACGTCATCGGGGCGAGCTCGCTGGCCGCGGGGCACTTGACCTTGGTGCCGGCGTTGCGGGCGGCGCTGGCCAAGCTCGGAAGGCCGGACATCCTCGTCGTCGTGGGCGGCGTCGTTCCGCCGGACGACTACCCTGCACTGCGCGCAGCCGGTGCCGCCGAGATCTTCGGCCCGGGCACGGTCATCGCGGAGGCGGCGAGCGCCTTGCTCGATCGGCTCGAGCAGCCGCCCGAGGACGAAGCATCGTGACGCGCCGGCGGCGCCTGCCCCTCGACGACTACGAGCGCGGCGTCCGGGCTCGCGACCGCGCGGTGCTGGCTCGGGCCATCACGTTGGTGGAGAGCCGCGAGGCCTCCGACGTCGCCCTGGCGCAAGACCTTCTCACCCGCCTCCTTCCGCACGTCGGAGGCGCCATCCGGATCGGCATCACCGGCGTGCCCGGCGTGGGAAAGAGCACCCTGGTGGACGAACTCGGGATGCGCTTGCTCCGCCAGGGCAAGACGCTCGCGGTCCTGGCCGTCGACCCTTCGAGCAGCGTCTCCGGCGGCTCCATTCTGGGCGACAAGACGCGCATGGGCCGCCTCTCACTCGAGCGCGACGCCTACATTCGGCCCACGCCGAGCGGGCTCTCCCCGGGCGGCATCGCCCGCCGCACCCGCGAGACGATGCTTCTGTGCGAGGCGGCCGGTTTCGACGTGATCCTCGTGGAAACGGTGGGCGTCGGTCAGGGCGAGGTCGCCGTTTCGGACATGGTCGACTTCTTCCTGGTGCTCATGTTGCCCGGCTCGGGCGACGAGCTTCAGGGCATCAAAAAGGGCATATTGGAATTGGCCGACGCCATCGCCGTCAACAAGGCCGACGGCGACAACGTGGCCCGCGCGCGCACCGCATTGGGCGATCTCAAAGCGGCCCTCCGCTACGTGCCGCGCCGCCGCCCGACGTGGAAGCCCGAAGCGCTGGCGATTTCGGGGCAAACGGGCGAAGGCCTCGACGCGCTCTGGGGCGTCGTCGAGGAGCACCGCCGCACCTTGGAGGCCTCGGGCGAGCTTGCGGCCTTGCGCGCCGACCAACAGCGGGCGTGGATGCGGTCGTTGATCGTCGAGCGCCTCGAGCGAACCTTCCTGGGCCACCCCGAGGTCAAAGGCCGCCTTCCGCAGCTCGAAGCCGACGTGCGCGCCGGCCGCACCACCCCTCCGCTGGCGGTCGACGCCTTGTTCGAAGCCTATTTGCAGCCGATGTCGGCCCCCGCGAGATCGTAGTTCTTCACCGTCATCTCGGGGTCGATGATGAACTCCGGATCGCGCGGGGCGACGCGCGTGCGGCTGATGTCCTCCCCGGCGTAGGCTTTGATGGCCTCGCGCGATTCCCAATAGCTGATGACCGAGAAATGCGTCTCGGCACCGATGGTCTCGCGCATCATTTGGTATCCGAGGTTTCCCTTGATGGTGCGAAATTTCTTGATCGCATCGGCCAGGTACGCCGCGTATTCATCGGCCTTGGCGTTCGTCGTTTTGCCGCGCCACTGCCGGGCGATCTTCGCCTGACAGACGAGCGGCACCGATGTACCTGACGTCTGAGCCGGTGAAACCGCCGCGGAGGTCGACGTGGACGAGGACGTCGACGCGGGCGTGCATGCCATCGAGGCAAGCGACAACCCCAAGGCAACCAGTAACGGAAAAGATTGCGATCGGTTCATGAAAGCCTCCCACGGTAAGCCTACATGAAGCGCCGCTCGTCCGTCACGACCGACCGTCCGCCATGAACTTTCTCTCGTCCAGGTGAACACGAGAAATTGTGCAGTTCATGCCATGGGACGAAAGCGTCCGGCACCGCGGACGCTTCCGTCCACTCCGAGCCGTTTCCGTCCACTCCGGGCATTGTTGCGCGGGCAACACGCGTGGCGCCGAAATTGATAGCGGCCAAGCCCCCCACGAGAACGACGTACATTTTCGCAATACTCCGTTTCGTAGTCCGATATGACCACGCACATCGACACCCGACGCCGTTATTGGCAATGCATCGCTCGCGAAGGCCATTTTTGCCATTTTTTGCCGGGCGCAAACGATGTCTTTTCAACACGCGGCGCCAGCCAATCACGCGATAGTTTGGTAGCAAACTTATTTAATTCGCCACCAAACCAACTGCGACCGAACCGATTTATCCGTCCTTCCAATCGATAGCCAGATTACGCTAAATGCAAATACAGAATGGCTCTTCTGCGGCGCGCAGGCATGGCGAATGCTATAGCTTCGTGTCGATGAGGATCGTGTCGATGAGGATCGTGTCGACGAGGATTCGTGTCGACGAACGATGAAATGCGCAGCCGCGCATTGACTTCAAGATAGTGCGGGAGTGCGGGAACATTTGCGACTCGACATGGCTTCACACTGCTCTAGATGCCCTTATAAACCTCACCGCAATTCGCAGCGACCGACGTCGACCACACATCGGTGAAGGCGCCTCTCGAAAAGCAAACGAACTCCAGCTATCTCCGAAACCAAGTCAAGTAGCACACTGCAATAGCGAGCGAGGGACGGACGATGAATTCACCGGCATCTGCGCAAGCGATGGCCATGGACCGGCTGTATGCCGGTCAAAAACGCGTCTACGACATAAGTCGGAAATACTATCTCTTTGGTCGCGACCAATTGATCGAAAAGATCCATGTCGCACCAGGCTCGAACGTCTGCGAACTCGGGGTGGGAACTGCGCGCAATCTCATTTTGCTCGCAAGGCGCAATCCGCAAGGCCGATATTACGGAATCGACCTGAGCGCCGAAATGCTCGGCGAAGCGGCACGAAACCTCGCGCGCACACGACTCGCCGACAAGATCGCGTTGCGACTCACGGCGGCCGAAGAGCTCGACTATCGTGAATTCGGACTCGATGCGCCGTTCGACGCGGTCTACTTTTCCTATTGCCTCGCGATGATCCCGAAAGAGTCCATCGTGCCAGCCATCGAGTCCGCATGGCGCAATCTCGCTCCGGGGGGAGTCCTCTATTACGTCGATTTCGGGCCGATGTCGGGGTTCCCTCCGCGCGTGAGCAAGATGTTCGCTCGTTGGCTCGGTCTATTCGGCGCGCACTATCACCCCGAGGTCGTCGAGGCCTTGTGCGCGCTCGCACCAACGTCGAACGTCGAGCTCACACCTCTCTATCGCGGCTACGCGTTGATGGTCACCGTCCGCAAGCCAAAGAGCGACTGAAGCTCCCCGGGAGCCACTCGCAAACTTCAGACTCTTGACACGAAGAGGACGGTTCATGGAATCCACCAATTTCAACATTTCTCCGAACAACTGGTTCGTAGGTGCTCGCTCGAAAGAGTTGAAACACGGCGCGATCTTGCGAAGGTTGATCCTCGGAAAGCCCTATGCGCTGTTTCGCGATGTGCGGGGCGACGTGCAGGGGCTGGAGGACAGTTGTCCGCACAAGAACCTCCCGCTGTCCATGGGAAAGGTCGTAGGTAGCGAGGTCCAATGCCGCTACCACGGCTGGCGCTTCAATGCCGAAGGCGCCTGCACCGACGTTCCTTGCCACGCGCCCAACGAAAAGCTGCCCGTGTGCAAAATCCCCTCGTTCCACGTCGTCGAGCAGGACGGTTTCATATGGGTGCACCCCACCGAACCAAGGGGTTCGTCCGCGCGTCCGCCCAGCTATCCGAGGGATCCCAAGTTCGGGCGGCTCGAGTTCCTGAACATCACCAATGCCCCCGTCGATCTCTTCATCGAAAACGGCATAGATTGTGTTCATACGTCGACGGTACACAAAGGTCTATTCGACTTTCCACGGCAACTCGTACGCGCCATGGTCAGGCGCACCTCCACGGGTGTGCGCATCGATACGCTCAACGAGCAGACCGACGGCAGCACCAAGAAATTTCATTCACCTCTCGGCAAGAAAAAGATCACTTCGTACGACGAAGTCATTCTGCCGCATACCGTAAGGCAAACCTTCTCGTCCGACGACGGCCTCCAGCTCATCACCGTACATCTCTGCACGCCCGAAGACGGCGACGTGATCCGCGTCTACAGCCATATGAGCGTCTACTATGGCCGGCTCACGACCTTTGCGACTTGGTACGTCAAACACCTGGCGGAAAAGGTCATCGCCGAGGACAAGGAAATCCTCGAAGGGCAGGCGGAAAACATTCGCCGTTTTGGCCAGCGGAACTTCCGCACGGTGACCGCCGATCTTCCGATGAACTGGGCACAGCGCGCCATTCGCCAATTCAACGAAGGCAAATTCGAGTCGCAAGGCGAGTCGCGCGAGATCACCTACCGTCTATGAATCGGGCTCCGGCGGGAAGGAGCGACATGGATTTCAACAACCTTCACATACCGAAGAGCAATTGGTTCATCGCAGCGCGCTCGGACCAATTGGGCGCGGGCACGACCTTGAAGCGCCGCATTTTGGGTGAATCGTACGTATTTTCCAGAGACGCGCGCGGACGCGTGCTTGGACGTGAAGAGGACGGCGCGCATTCGAACCTGCGCGTCGTCGAGCAGGACGATTGGATTTGGGTGCACCTCACGCTGGCGAGCGACTCGACCGAGGGCCCTCCTTCGTATCCGAGAGATCCCAAATTCGATTGGTTCGAGCTTCACAACGTCATGAACGTCCCGCTGGATCTCATCGTCGACAACGGCGTCGATTGCGGGCACACCGGCTTCGTCCACCCCGGGCTCTTTCGGTCCAAGCCGCAGCAGTTCGTGCGCGCCACGCTGACGAACACGGGCCACGGCGTTCGCATCGACACCTCGGACGAACAAGCCAAATCCGGGACGAAGGACTTTCGTTCCTTCTTCACGCGCAATCAAAAGGTCACCCACTACGACGAATTCATCATCCCGCACACGGTGTATGTCGAATATGCTACCTCGGACGGGTTTGGCGCCATCACGATCCTCATTTGTACCCCCGAGGACGAACAGACGACTCGCGTCTACACGCGCATGGGAGTGAAATATGGAAGGTTCTTTTTTTTCCCGGCTACTTGGTTCGTCAAGCGCCTCGTCGAGAAGATCGTCGCCCAAGACAAGGTCGTTCTCGAAGGACAGGCCGACAATATCCGCCGCTTCGGCAACCGTCGATTCCGCACCGTCACCGCCGACCTCCCTACGAACTGGATCCAGCGAACCCTCCGTCGGGAGACCGAGGGAAAGCCTCAAGCCACCGGAGAAGTCCGAGAAATCTCCTACAAGCTCTAAATCTCGTACGACGTCTTCGCAGCTCGTCATCCGCAAAGTCCCCACCGCGCAGCTCTCGGCCGAGCAAATCGAGCAGATGTGGCGGCTCTACGAGGAGTACTACGACAACGTCACGTACGACTTGTTCCGCAGCGACCTCGCGGAAAAAGAGTGCGTCCACCTCGGGTTCGACGCCAAAGACCGCTCCTTTTCCGTGGTCAGGGGCTTCTCCACGGCGATGGTTTATTCGCAGGAGTACCAAAACGAGAAAGTCGGAGTCCTTTTCACGGGCGATTCGATCTTCCACCCCGACTATTGGGGGCGGCAAACCGCAGTGCACAAGTCGCTCATGTGGACGGTGCTCGAGTGGAAGCTCAAGAACCCGACGCGCCAGCTCTATTATCTTTTTCCTTGCTCGGGGTGCCGCACCTATCTCTTCATGGCCAGGAACCTGCCGGAGCATTGGCCGCACTTCCGTCATGGGCTGCCCGAACGCCAGCGCGGATTGCGCGATGCCCTTGCGCGCCGCAAATTCGGTGACGCGTGGAAGCCCGAGCGCGGCGTGGTGTCGTTCGGCGAGAAACAAGCCGTGCTCAAAGGGCACGTGGCGCCGTTCACCGACGAGGTCCGCGCAATGGAGGAGATTCAATTCTTCATGAAGGCCAACCCCGGCTTCGAGACCGGCGACGAGCTGGTGATCGTCGCCCCCCTGGATTTCAAGTTCTTGCGAACCTTCACCTGGAAGCTCGTAAAAAGGGCCGTGCGAGGGCGGCGTTGAAAAAGGCTCGACTCATTCGAGAGCTCGGGGCTCGTTTGCTTCGACGTTCGGCGCGAAAGCTCGAACATGCACTCGACCGCCCCTACGAAGCACAGAGGGAGCTGCTCGCCACACTTCTTCGCCAGAGCGCGAAAACCGAGTACGGCCGTGTGCTCGGATTGAAGGGGGACGAGAGTTACACCGAGTTCTCGCGCAAAGTTCCCATCGTGAAGTACGAGCAGCTCGAGCCATGGATCGAGCGGCAAAAGAGCACCGGCTACAAAGTACTGAGCTCTGGAAAGGTAGCTCTGTACGAGAAAACATCGGGGAGCTCGGGCGGCAAGAAATACATCCCCTATACGCGTGAACTACTCGGCTCGTTTCACACGTTGGTCTTCGTCTGGCTGCACGATCTTCTGGCAAACGGGCCCGAACTCACCACGGGCAAGGTATTTTTCAGTATCTCACAGCCATTCCAAGACCCTGAAATCGCCAAAAACGGGACGCCGGTCGGAATGGGAAATGACACCGACTACCTTTCCCCGCTGACCCGATTCTTTCTAGGGTCGTGTTTCATTGCTCCTCCGGGGATCTCGCAGATCAAGGACCCCCTCGCGTACAAGCGCGTGCTCGCCGGCGCGTTGCTTGCGGAGGAGAAGCTCGAAATCATATCCATCTGGAACCCGACCTACCTCACGACGTTGCTGGACTACATCGTTCAAAATCGAGAAACGCTGGTGCGCGATCTTCGCTCGGGGAGCGTCACGGTCGAGGGGCGGCGGTTCGAGTTTGCCCCATTGTCCGCAGCTCGGGCGCGGCAATTGGAGTCGGGCGAACCATCTTGGCCGGCGATATGGCCTGAATTGAAGCTGCTCTCGTGCTGGACCGATGGCTCGGCGGAGTTCTTTGCGCGCAGGCTGTATCGCGAATTCCCCGGGGTGACCATTCAGGGCAAAGGTTTGCTCGCCACCGAAGCGCCCATGACGGTACCGCTGTTCGGAGCGCCGGGTCCCGTGCCGTTGACGAACGAGATCTTCTTCGAGTTCGAAGGGGAAGACGGCATCGTCCGACGCATCCACGAGCTTCGCGCGGGCAAGACGTACGAGCTCATTTTTTCGCAGAAGGGCGGCTTTCTCCGCTACCGCATCGGCGATCGTGTGACCGTCGTGGGGCAGTATCGCCAGACACCTTGTTTTCGCTTTTGCGGCCGGGCAAACGACGTCTCGGACTTGGTGGGCGAAAAGCTCAATGCCCAGTTCGTCCACGCCGCGCTCGACAAAGTCATCGGCGCACGCGCCGAAGACAGTTTCTCCTTCCTCGTCCCCATGCAGCGCGAGGGAGAGCCATCGTTCTACTATTGCATCACTAGCGAACATCGCGCGGGCGATTGGGCCGCCGAACTCGAACGCGAGCTCGGTGAAGCGCACCAGTATTCGCAAGCGCGAAAGCTCGGCCAGCTCGGCCCTCTGCGCATGCAAGTCGCCAAAGATGCCCGCGACGCCTATTACGGCCATTTCATGAGCCGGGGCATGAAGTGGGGCGATATCAAGTTTTCGCCGCTCATGAAATCGGCAGACGACGATTTCCTACACCGCCTCGGTGTGGCCTAATCGGCGAGCGCGATCCTCGAACAGAAGAGAGAGAGAAACCGCCATGGCGCCAAGGACGCCAAGCTGGATTGATTGTGAGGAAGTGCGGGCGAATCCCCTGATTCACAACCTTGGCGTTCTTGGCGTCTTGGCGGTTCTGCGATCGAGACGGGAGTTGAGGCTTCATGGCGAACAAGGCCAATGGTTCCGAGGCGAAGAGGGGCCCTGGGAATGAGGAATCGGTTCATGGCTGGCTGCGCGAAACGCTCGGCCAGCTCCTCGAGGTCCCGCCGGCGGACGTCGAATTCCGTGTTCGCTTTCGGGAACTCGGTCTTGCGTCCTCGCAGGTGACCGAACTCGTCGCACGCTTGTCCGAGTACGTGGATCGCCCGCTCGCGCCCACGTTGCCTTGGGAATACCCGACGCCGTTCGCCCTCGCGGAATACCTTTCCGGGGATGCTGCGAGCGATGCGCCGGCGATGGCCCGGCACGCCCCGAAGGGCGCGCGTTCGGACGACCCCATCGCGGTCGTCGGCATGGGCTGCCGGCTGCCGGGCGGTGTTCACTCGCCGGAGACCTTTTGGGCGCTGCTGCGCGAAGGTCGGCACGGAATCCGAGAAGTCCCCGCAGAGCGATGGGACGTCGAGGCATTTCTGGACGATGACATGGCCGCGCCGGGCAAGATGACCACGCGATGGGGAGGATTCCTCGAAGGCGCGGATGGCTTCGAACCGGCCTTTTTCGGCATCTCACCGCGCGAGGCGCAGCAGATCGATCCGCAGCAACGTCTCGTGCTCGAACTCGCCTGGGAGGCCATCGAGGACGCGCGAACCGATCCCCTTCGGCTGCGCGACTGCGCCGTGGGCGTCTTCGTCGGCGCCATGGGAAGCGACTACCTGCGGCTAACGGACGCGGATCCACGCTTGATCGATTCGCACACGGCCCCGGGCCTGGACACGTCCATCATCTCGGCACGTGTGAGCTATCAGCTCGGCCTGATAGGCACGAGCGTGACGATCAATACGGCGTGCTCTTCGTCGCTCATGGCCATTCACCTGGCGTGTCAGTCCTTGCGATCGGGCGACAGCGCGATGGCGCTCGCCGGTGGCGTGCATCTGATGCTGTCACCGCACGGCACCGTGGGGATGACCAAGTTCGGGGCCATGAATCCGGCGGGACAGTGCCGAGCCTTCGATGCTGCGGCCAATGGGTACGTGCGGGGAGAAGGCGGCGGCATCGTCGTTCTCAAGCCACTCCGCCGCGCCATCGCGGATGGCGATCGTATCTATTGTGTCATCCGAGGAAGTGCGACGAACAACGACGGCTTCTCGAATGGGCTGACCGCGCCCAACCCGAAAGCGCAGGAGGCGATGCTCGTGCAAGCCTATGCGAACGCCGGGATCGAGCCGGGATCGGTGGACTACGTCGAGGCTCACGGTCCGGGAACGATACTCGGGGATCCGATCGAAGCGGGTGCGCTCGGCGCGGTGTTGGGGCCGAGCCATTCCGCCGAGCGGCCTTTGCGTATTGGCTCGGTCAAGACGAACCTGGGTCACCTGGAGCCCGCCGCGGGGATCGCGGGGCTCATGAAGGTGGCGCTGTCGCTGCATCACGGGATGCTGCCCGCTAGTTTGAATTTCGAGCACCCCAATCCGCATATTCCATTCGAACGGTGGCACCTCAAGGTGCAGACCGAACTCGAAAATTGGCCTCTTTCGGACGGGCCAGGTCGAGCGGGGATCAGTTCGTTCGGCTTCGGTGGGACCAATTGCCATGTGGTGCTCGAAGCCGCGCCCAAGAGTCGCGCGCTGCTACTTCCGCTCTCCGCGGAGAGTCCGGAGGAATTGCAAGAACGGATACGTGAGCTCGTCCCCGTCGCCGCGCAACTGCGCGGTTGGAACGAGGCCGCGACCTTTTGCCGGACGGTCGCCCGTCGCTGGGGCCATGGCGGGGCCTTCCGCGTGGCCGTGCTGGCGCGCTCCCTCGAAGAGCTCGCGTCGGGGCTCGACGCGCACGCGTCATCCACTGCCCTGGCTCGGCAGGCGGTCGCGCCTCCGCCTCGTCTGGTGTTCGTCTGCCCGGGCCACGGCCCACAGTGGCTGGGCATGGCGCGCTCGCTCCTCGTCGAAGAGCCGGTGTTTCGAGCGGAGATCGAGGCGTGCGAACGCATCATTCATGAACTCCGTGGGTGGTCCATCCTCGACGAGCTTTGCGCCGAAGAGAGTCGCTCGCACCTGAATGACGTCGACGTCGTTCAATTGGTGCTCTTTAGCGTGGAGGTCGCACTCGGGGCCTTGTGGCGCTCGTGGGGGATCGAGCCCGACGCGCTGGTGGGTCATAGTTTCGGAGAGGCCGTTTCGGCGTACCTGGCCGGTGTGTTGTCACTCCACGACGCCATTCTCGTCGTCGCCGAGCGCGCGCGGCTGGTGCGCGACGCGGGCTCGGGCCGCGGTTCGATGCTCGCCGTCACGGGCGCAGATGAAGGGTTCCTGGCCTCCCTGGAAGGTTTGGCCCTTGCGGTGTTCAACAGCCCGACGTCCGTCGTGCTTTCGGGATCGCGGGCGGCCATCGAGCGCGCGGAAATCGAGCTCGGGCCTCGGGGCGTGAAGTTCGATCGGGTCAAAATCGATTATGCGTCCCACAGCCCTCACATGGAGTCGCTCTTGGATCCCTTGAGGGCGAGCTTGCAGGCGCTCTCGCCCCGCCCGGCCCGGGTCCGGCTGCGTTCGACGGCGCGCGATGCGTGGCTTCGAGGTCCCGAATGCGGCCCCGATTATTGGGCGCGCAATCTACGGGAGCCCGTGCGCTTTCGGCAGGCCGTGGCCGCACTTGCCTCGGAGCCATCTGCCTCGTTCCGTGTCTTTTTGGAGCTGAGTCCTCACCCGGTTTTGCTCAAGGCGGTCGACCAGACGACGCAGGCGCTGAACGCAAACGCTCGGGTGCTGCCTTCGTGCCGGCGGGGCGAAGACGAGCGCGGGAGCATGCTCGAGAGTCTCGGGGCGCTTTTCGAGATGGGCTTCGAGCCGAACTGGGGTGCGGTGCTCGGGGAGGACTCCCCGGTCGATGCGCTTCGGCCAGGCCCGTACGTTCCCTTCCTTCTGTCGGCCAAGAGCAACGAGGCGCTTCGCGCGCAGGCCGGGCGGTTGCACACGCACCTCACGGAGCATCCCGAGCTCGCGCTCGTCGATGTCGCCTCCTCGCTCGCCCGTACCCGCTCCCTCTTCGACCATCGCGCCGCCGTCGTCGCTTCCGATCGCGTCACGTTGCTCGAGGCCCTCGAGAATCTTTCCAAAGGCAGCCCCGCTCCCGGCACCGTTCTCGGTCAGGCCGCGGCGGGAGGTAAGGTCGTCTTCGTCTTTCCGGGGCAGGGCTCGCAGTGGGCGGGTATGGCCCGCGCGCTTCTCGATACCTCCCCCGTCTTTCGTGAACGAATCGAAGCGTGCGAACGCGCGCTGTCGCCTCACGTGGATTGGTCGCTCCTCGCCGTGCTTCGCGGGCAAGAGGATGCTCCTTCGCTCGACCGCGTCGATGTCGTGCAGCCCGCCCTCTTCGCCGTGATGGTCTCGCTCGCCGCGCTCTGGCGCTCCTTGGGCATCGTGCCCGACGCCGTCGTCGGCCATAGTCAGGGGGAGATCGCGGCCGCGTTCGTAGCTGGTGCCCTCTCCCTCGACGACGCGGCGAAGGTGGTCGCGCTCCGCGCACGTATCCTCACCCGCCTCTCGGGACAGGGCGCGATGGCCACCGTCGAACTGGGAGCCTCCGAGCTGCAACCGCGCCTCGCGCGCTTCGGCCATCGGCTCTCCGTTGCCGCCATCAATAGCCCGCGCACCACCCTGATCTCCGGTGACCCCGAAGCCGTCGACGCGCTTCTCGGCGAGCTGGGCTCGGCGCAGATTTTCGCGCGGAAGGTGCGCGTCGACTACGCTTCGCACTGCGCCCAGATCGAGTCCATCGCCGAGGAGCTCGTGCAGCAGCTCACCGGTCTCACGCCGCGGGCTTCCACGGTGCCGCTCTACTCCGCCGTCACCGGCGCCACGCTCGAAGGGACCGAGCTGGAGGGCGCCTATTGGTATCGAAATATCCGCCAAACGGTGCGCTTTTCCGAGGCCGTCGAGAGCCTCCTCTCGGACGGCCATCGCTTTTTCGTCGAAGTCAGCCCTCATCCCGTCCTCTCCCTTGCGCTGCCCGAGACATTCGAAAGGTCCGGGCTCGCGGACGCGGCGACGGTGGTTGGCTCGCTTCGTCGTGAGGAGGGGGACTTCGCGCGCGTTCTTCTGTCGCTCGCGGAGCTCCACGGCCGCGGGCTCCACCTCGATTGGGACGCCTTCTTCGGGCCCTTCCGTCCCAAACGTGTCGATCTGCCCCGCTACGCTTTTCAGCGCCAACGCTTTTGGCTCGAGTCTCCCAAGACGCCACGCACGGACGTGACGTCGGCGGGCCAATCTTCCGCCGAGCATCCCTTGCTCGTGGCCGCCGTCCCGTTGGCGGACACCGAGGGCTTTCTCTTCACCGGGCGATTGTCGCTCGCCGAGCATCCCTGGCTGGCGGGGCACGTGGTCTTCGGCAACGTCATTCTGCCAGGCACCGCCTATGTCGAGCTCGCGCTTCTCGCCGCCCATCGCTTGGGGCTCGACCGGGTCGTCGAGCTTACCCTCGAAGCGCCCCTCGCCATTCCTGCCAAAGACGCCGTCGTCGTGCAGATGTCCCTCGCCGCACCGGACGAGGGCGGTCAAAGGGCGCTGACCCTGCATGCGCGTCCCGAGGACGCTCCGCAGGATGCCCCTTGGACGCGGCACGCCAGCGGGCTCCTTGCTCCGCGCGCGGCCCAGGTCCCCTTCGACTTGAGCATCTGGCCTCCCGAGGGGGCCGTGCCGCTCCCCATCGATGGCCTCTACGACCGACTTGCCGAGGCGGGACTCGCCTACGGAGCCGATTTTCAGGGGCTGCGCGCGGCCTGGGCGCGCGGCGAGGAGCTCTTCGCCGAAGTCCACCTCCCCGATCCAAAGGACGCCGACCACTTCGGACTTCACCCGGCCCTGCTCGATGCCACGCTCCACGCCCTTGCTCTCCAGAGCACCGACGGCGTCATCGACGTCGCGTTGCCCTTCGCGTGGACCGGCATCTCGCTTCACTCCGTCCACGCTTCCACACTCCGGGTGCGCTTCGAGCGTCACGCCGAGCATACCGTGTCCCTCCAGGTCGCCGATGCGACCGGCGAGCCCGTGGCTTCGGTGGAATCGCTCACCCTGCGGGTCGCGACCGCCGGACAGCTGCAGGGCCTTCTCCGCGCGCACGACGATGCGCTCCTCCGCGTCGATTGGACCGAGCTCGCAACGCCTTTGCAGCCGCTGCCCGGTCACTGGGCGGTGCTCGGTACGGACGCCCCGCTCACACGCGGCCTCCAAGCTGGCACGCTGCCACGCGATGTCTATCCCGACCTCGCTTTCCTGTCCGACGCCGTCGCAAAGGGCGCACCTTTGCCCCATGTCGTCCTGGCGCCCTTCGTTGCCGTAGCACCGTCCTCGGACGTCGTGTTGGCCGCGCACCAAGCCACCGAGCGGGCTCTCGCGCTGCTCCAAGCCTGGCTCCGCGACGAGCGGCTCGCCTCCTGCTCCCTCGTCCTGCTCACCCAACGCGCCATCGCCGCGAGGCTCGACGAAGACGTCGCCGATCTCGTCCATGCGCCGCTCTGGGGCCTCGTGCGCTCGGCGCAATCCGAGAACCCCGATCGATCCATCGTTCTCGTCGACGTCGACGACTCCGACGCCTCCCGACTCGCTCTCCTCGGCGCACTCGTTTCCTCCGAACCTCAGCTTGCGCTCCGCGACGGTCAACTTCTCGTCCCTCGACTCGCGCGCCCTCGAGGGCCGGATGCCCTCGTCCCACCGCCCGCGCCGGCGTGGCGTCTGGATATTCCCTCCAAGGGCACGCTCGAGAGCCTCGCGCTGATCTCCTACCCCGAGGCCACCGCGCCGCTCCCTCATGGACACGTCCGCGTCGCCGTCCACGCCGCCGGTCTCAATTTTCGCGATGTGCTCAGTGCCCTCGGCATGTACCCGGGTGAGCCGGTTTCGCTCGGCGCCGAGGGTGCCGGGATCGTCACCGAGGTCGGACCCGGCGTCTCCAATGTGGCCCCCGGTGATCGGGTCATGGGCCTGTTTTCCTCGGCCTTTGGCCCCACCGCCGTCGCCGATCATCGCCGGCTCATTCGCATGCCGCTCGGCTGGTCCTTTCTGGAAGCCGCCAGCATTCCCATCATCTTCCTGACCGCCTACTACGCGCTGGTCGACCTCGCAGGGCTTCAGTCCGGCGAGCGCGTGCTCGTCCACGCGGGCACGGGCGGTGTCGGCACCGCCGCGCTGCAGCTTGCTCGCCATCTGGGCGCGGAAGTCTTTGCCACCGCAAGCCCCAGCAAGTGGGACGCCTTGCGCGCCCTCGGTTTGGACGACGCCCATATCGCGTCCTCCCGAAACCTCGACTTCGAGGCCCACTTCCATCGTTCCACCGATGGGCGCGGTGTCGATGTCGTCCTCGACTCGCTCGCACGGGAGTTCGTCGACGCGTCCCTGCGTCTGTTGCCTCGCGGTGGCCGCTTCATCGAGATGGGAAAGACCGATATCCGCGATGCAGGCACCGTCGCGGCCAGCCACCCCGGCGTGGCCTATCAGGCCTTCGACCTCATCGAGGTCGCGCCCGATCGTATCCAGGAGATGCTCTCCGAGGTCCTGGCGCTGTTCGAGCGCGGGGTCCTGCGGCCGCCGCCCATCACACCGTGCGACATTCGAAAGGCACCGCACGCCTTCCGCACGCTCGCTCAAGCACGGCACGTCGGGAAATTCGTCCTCACCCTTCCGCGACCTCTCGACCCGGAGGGCACGGTGCTCATCACGGGAGGGACCGGGATGCTCGGCTCCCTGCTGGCGCGCCATCTCGTGCAGCACCACGGGGTCAAACATCTTCTGCTCACGTCGCGTCAGGGCCCCCGCGCACCGGGCACCGACTCCCTCCAGCGCGAGCTCCAATCGGCCGGCGCCTCCGTCACGTTTGCCGCGTGCGATGCCGCCGACCGCAGCGCCCTCGAAGCGGTCTTCGCGTCCATCCCGAGCGAACACCCGCTCACCGCGGTCGTCCATGCCGCTGGAACCCTCGAGGATGGGGTGCTCGCGTCCCTCACGCCCGAGCGCCTCCATGCCGTCTTGCGCGCCAAGCTCGATGCTGCGCTCCACTTGCACGAGCTCACGTGCACGCTCGACCTCTCCGCCTTCGTCCTCTTCTCGTCCGTCGCGGGCCTTCTCGGCACTCCGGGCCAGGCCAACTACGCCGCCGCCAACGCCTTCCTCGATGGCCTCGCCCATCATCGAAGGGCCCGAGGCCTCGCCGCCCTTTCCCTCGACTGGGGGTACTGGGCCGACAAGTCCGCGATGACCGCTCACCTCGCCGACGCGGATCTCCAGCGCATGGCGCGCGGGGGCATCCGGCCCCTCGCCTCCGAGCAGGGCCTCGCGCTCTTCGATGCCGCGCTTGCTCGTTCCGACGCCGCCCTCGTCGCGGCGGCCTTCGACACCGTCGCCCTTCGCGCCCGCACCGAAGATCTCGCCCCGATGCTTCGAGGCTTGGTCCGCACCCACGCCGCACGGCCTGTCGCCAACCGCGCGGCGGCCGCCATGACGCTCCAACAGCGCCTCGTCTCGCTGCCTGCCGATGAGCGCAAACGCGCGTTGCTCGACCTCCTTCGCACGGAGGTTGGCGTCATCCTCGGTCTCCCTTCGTCCACCCCGATCGATCCCAACCGTCCTCTCAAGGAGCTCGGGCTCGATTCCCTCATGGCCGTCGAGCTACGCAACCGGCTCGCAACGGCGTCCCACCTGCGGCTCCCCGCGACCCTTCTCTTCGATTACCCCACTGCGCACGCGCTGGTGAAACTCTTGCTCGAGAAGCTCGTGCAGGACGAGCCTCGGTCCGAGGTGCCGATCGCTGCACAACTCGATGGGCTCGAACGCGCGCTCCTCGCCATGGCCGAAAACGATGGCGCGCGCGCGCTGGCGATGGCGCGTCTGCGGTCGCTCGTGTCGAGATGGGGCGGCGCCCCGAATGGCGGGACCGAGCTGGCACCCCGCAACGATTTCGAGTCCGCAACCGACGAACAACTCTTTGCGACCTTCGACGAGGAATTCACAGGGCAGGTCAATGAACAGTACTGAGGAAAAGCTCCGTACGTATCTCAAACAGGCCATGGGCGAGCTGCGTCACACGCGTGAGCGGCTGCGTGTCGTCGAGCAAGGTGGGGGCGAGCCCGTCGCGATCGTGGCCATGAGTTGCCGCTTCCCGGGCGGGGTCCGCACCCCGGAGGATCTCTGGCAGCTGTTGCGCGATGGCCGAGACGCTATTTCCTCGTTCCCCGACGACCGCGGGTGGAAAATCGACGAGGTCGACGTTCCGAACCTCGCGCAGGAGGGAGGCTTTCTCGACGACGCCGATCGGTTCGATGCGGCGTTCTTCGGCATTAGCCCGCGCGAGACGCTCGACATGGATCCGCAGCAGCGGCTGCTGCTCGAGACCACCTGGGAGACGATCGAGCGCGCGGGCATCGACCCTGCGTCGCTTCAAGGCACCACCGGCGGCGTTTTCGTCGGCATCATGTACAGCGATTACGCGGCACGGTCGTCACGTCCAGCCGACAGTCTCGAGAGCTACAGCCTCACGGGCAACACGCTCAGTGTGGCTTCCGGTCGCATTGCGTACACGCTCGGGCTCGAGGGGCCGGCCATCAGCATCGATACCGCCTGCAGCTCCTCGCTGGTGGCGGTGCACCTCGCCGCGCAGGCGCTGCGCCGGGGCGAGTGCTCGCTCGCGTTCGCGGGCGGGGTCACCGTCATGGCGACTCCGAGCATCTTTGCCGAGTTGAGTCCCCAGCAGGCCGGCTCTCCGGACGGGCGGTGCCGGTCCTTTTCCGCCGACGCCAACGGGGCCGGATGGTCCGAGGGCGCGGGCATGCTCCTTTTGGAGCGGCTCTCCGATGCCCAGAGGAACGGCCATCCCATCTTAGCGCTCCTTCGCGGCTCTGCCGTCAACCAAGACGGTAAGAGCCAAGGGCTCACTGCTCCCAACGGGCCTGCCCAGGAGCGCGTCATTCGGCAGGCGCTCGCCAACGCCCAGCTCTCGCCCCTCGACATCGACGCGATCGAAGCGCATGGCACCGGCACGACCCTGGGCGATCCCATCGAAGCCCAGGCTCTCTTGGCCACCTATGGGGAGGGGCATTCCAGAGAGAATCCGCTCTGGCTCGGGAGCCTCAAGTCCAACATCGGGCATGCCCAGGCCGCGGCCGGCGTCGGGGGGATCATCAAGATGGTCCTCGCCCTCCAGCATGGGCTCTTGCCAAAGACCCTGCATGCCGAGAATCCGTCTCCGCATGTCGACTGGGCTCCGGGCTCCGTTCGCCTTTTGAAGGAGCCGGTCTCCTGGCTGCCCAACGGGCATCGGCGCCGCGCAGGCGTTTCTTCCTTTGGCATCTCGGGGACCAATGCTCATCTCATTCTCGAAGAGGCTCCGTCGGTCGAAACAACGGAGTCCGCCCCGGCTCGGGCGTTGCCCCCCGCCTTGCCGTTCCTCTTGTCGGCCAAGAGCGACGAGGCTCTCCGCGCTCAGGCCGAGCGACTGCATGCGCATCTCGTGGAGCAGCCACACCTCCCACTCCTCGATGTGGCATCTTCCCTCGCTTCCTCTCGCGCTCACTTCGAGCACCGCGCCGCGCTCGTCGCACACGATCGCGACGCGCTCCTTCGCGCCCTTCTCGCGCTCGCCCAGGGTCAGCCGGCTCCGAATTCCGTCCTCGGACAGAGTCTCCTCGAGGGGAAAGTCGTCTTTGTCTTCCCGGGGCAGGGCTCTCAGTGGCAGGGGATGGCTCTTTCTCTCCTCGAGTCCTCCGACTCCTTCCGTGCGCAGCTCGAGGCCTGCGAGCGCGCGCTCGCTCCCCATGTCGATTGGTCTTTGCTCGCCGTCCTCCGTCAACACCATGGCGCCCCCTCCATCGACCGCGTCGATGTCGTCCAGCCTGTCCTTTTCGCCGTCTTGGTCTCCCTCGCCGCCCTTTGGCGCTCTCTCGGCGTCGTGCCCGCGGCCGTCGTCGGACATAGTCAGGGCGAGATTGCCGCGGCCTTCGTCGCCGGGGCTCTCTCCCTCGAGGACGCCGCCAAGATTGTCGCTCTGCGCAGTCGCGCGTTGACCAAGCTCGCGGGCCTCGGCGCCATGCTCGCCGTCGAGCTCGACCCCCTCCAGCTTCAAAAGCGCCTCGCGCGCTTTGGCAACAGCCTCTGCGTCGCCGCCGTCAATAGCCCGCGCGCCTCCCTCGTCTCCGGGGATCCGGGCGCCATCGATGCGCTGCTTCGCGAGCTCGACTCCGAGAGCATCTTCGCTCGAAAGGTCCGCGTCGATTATGCCTCCCACTCGGCGCATGTCGATGGGCTCCGGGACGAGCTTCTGCGCGATCTCGCCGGGATCACGCCCCGGGCAGGATCGCTACCGATTTACTCCGCCGTCACCGGCGCCGCGATGGCTGGCGACGAGCTCGATGCAGCTTATTGGTTCCGCAATCTGCGAGACACCGTCCGGTTCCAAGATGCCACCCAGCGGCTCGTCGCAGATGGTTACCGCTTCTTCGTCGAGGTCAGCCCCCATCCGGTGCTCTCCTTGGCGTTGCACGAGACGCTCGAGGGCTCCGAGACTCCCGCCGCCGTCGTTGGCTCCCTTCGTCGTGACGAAGGCGACTGGGCGCGGTTTCTCCTCTCCCTCGTCGAGCTGCATACACGCGGACTGCACCTCGATTGGGGCGCTTTCTTCGCGCCCTTCCAACCAAAACGCGTCGCACTGCCCACCTATGCGTTCCAGAGACAGCGCTTTTGGCTCGAGACGACCATGTCTTCTCGCGCCGATGTTTCTTCCGCGGGGCTTGCGTCCCCCGAGCATCCGCTCCTTGGCGCGGTGGTCGCCTTGGCCGACAGTGATGGCTTTCTTTTCACGGGGCGTTTGTCGCTTGCCGAGCACCCTTGGCTCGCGGGGCATGCTGTCTTCGGTACGGTCATTCTGCCCGGCACCGCGTACGTCGAGCTCGCGCTTCTTGCCGCGCACCGCGTAGGGCTCGACCGCGTCGAGGAGCTCACGCTCCAAGCGCCTCTGGCCCTTCCCGAAACGGGCGCCGTGCTGCTCCAGCTTTCCGTGGGGGCTCCCGACCAAACCGGTCGCAGGTCCATCGCGCTGCATGCTCGAACCGATGACGCTCGCACGGACGCGCCCTGGACGTGCCACGCCTCGGGCTTGTTGGGACCGCGCGTCGACCCCGACCCGTTCGACTTGCGCGTCTGGCCTCCCACCGGCGCCGTCGCGCTCGACACCCAAGATCTCTATGGGCGACTCGCTGAAGCCGGTTACGGCTACGGGCCCGAGTTTCAAGGGTTGCGCGCCGCTTGGACGCGCGGTGACGACCTTTTCGCCGAGGTCCTCCTGCCCGGTCCGTGCGCCAAGGATGCGCCTCGCTTCGGCCTCCATCCCGCACTGCTCGATGCCGCCCTGCACACGCTCGCTCTCCGTGCAGCCCAACGTGGTGACGTCTCGCTGCCCTTCTCGTGGTCCGGCATCTCCCTGCGCGCCGTCGGCGCTTCCTCCTTGCGCGTGCGGCTCGCCCGCGCCCACGGCGAGGACTCCTTCTCGCTCTCCGTCGCCGATGCCGCAGGTGACCCCGTGGCGTTCGTCGAGGCCCTTGCCACCCGCACCACCTCGGCGGAACAGCTCCGCGGAACACTCGCCTCCCATGACGATGCGCTCTTGCGGGTCGATTGGGTCGAGTTACCCCATACCCCATCTCCGTCCGCCCACTGGGCGCTCATCGGCACACGCGAAGCCTCCCTCGCTCCGATTCTGCAGGAGGCTGCGCAACGCCTCGATCACTACGAAGACGTCGCCGCTTTTCTCGCCGCCCTTTCTCGCGGCGCTCCCATCCCCGAGCTCGTACTTCTCCCCTTTCTCGCAACGCGCAAGGGCACCGACGTCGTCGACGCCGCCCACCGAGCCACCGCTCACGCGCTCTCCTCGCTTCAAGCCTGGCTCGCCGAGGAGCGCTTCGCCTCCACACGCCTCGTCCTCCTTACCCAGCGCGCCATCGCCGCGCGCTTCGACGATGACGTCCCCGATCTCGTCCACGCTCCCCTTTGGGGACTCGTCCGCTCTGCCCAATCCGAGAATCCCGACCGCGCCCTCGTCCTTCTCGATCTCGATGATGCCGACGCGTCACGGCGCGCTCTTCCCTCCGCTCTCGCCGCTGCCGACAACCAGCTCGCTCTCCGCGATGGCGTGCTCCTCGCGCCTCGACTCGCCCGTGTGACCGCCATCGCGGCGACGACGGAGTGCGCCTGGCCCCCGGAAGGCACGGTGCTCATCACGGGCGGGACCGGGACGCTCGGCGCACTCGTCGCACGGCACTTGGTGCGTACCCACGGCGTCAAACATCTCCTTCTCGCCTCTCGGCAGGGGCCCAACGCCAAGGGTGCCGAGTCTCTCCAACGCGAGCTCGAAGCCGCAGGCGCCCAGGTGACCCTTACGGCGTGCGATGCCGCCGACCGCAGCGCCCTCGAAGCGCTCTTGGCCGCCATCCCGCTCCAGCATCCGCTCACCGCCGTCGTCCATGCTGCCGGAACCCTCGACGACGGCGTTCTGGCCTCACTCTCCCCCGAGAGACTTCGCTCCGTTTTGCGCGCCAAGCTCGATGCGGCCCTCCATCTGCACGAGCTCACCCTCTCGCTCGACCTCTCCGCCTTCGTCCTTTTCTCCTCGCTCTCCGGCGTGTTCGGGACTCCAGGTCAAGCCAACTATGCCGCCGCCAACGCCTTCCTCGACGCCCTCGCCCATCACCGCAAAGCCCGCGGTCTGACCGCACTCTCCCTCGACTGGGGACTCTGGGCCGACACCTCCTCGTTGACGGCACGCCTCGCCGACTCCGATCTCCAGCGCCTGGCACGCGGTGGCATCCGTCCCTTCTCCTCCGAGCAGGGCCTCGCCCTCTTCGACCGCGCACTCGCACGACCCGACGCCTCCCTCGTCTCCGCCGCCTTCGACTGGCCCGCACTCCGTGCCCACGGACGCTCGCTCCCTTTGCTTCAAGGCCTCGTCCGCCCCAAGGCCGCCCGACCCGTCGCCACCAACGCGGCCGCGGCCACCTCGCTCACCCAGCGCTTGCTCGCCCTGTCGCCCGCCGAGCGCCATCCCGCGCTGCTCGACCTCGTCGGCTCCCACATTGCCTCGGTCCTCGCACTCTCTTCCGCCAGCTCCCTCGCGCCCCACAGGCCCCTCAAAGAGCTCGGCCTCGATTCCCTCATGGCCGTCGAGCTCCGCACGCGACTCGCGGGCGCCACGGGACTCCGTCTTTCGGCCACCCTTCTTTTCGATCATCCCACCCCCGACGCGCTTGCCACCTTTCTTTCCTCCAAGCTCCTCGGCGACAACGCTCCGCCGCCCGCGCTCCCTCTTCCGTCCCCCATCTCCCACGATGATCCCATCGCGATTGTCGCCATGGCCTGCCGCTTCCCCGGCGGGGTCCGCTCCCCCGACGGCCTCTGGAAGCTTTTGCTCGACGGGCAGGATGCCATTTCCGTCTTTCCTGACAACCGTGGATGGAAAATCGATTCCGATTCGGAGCGCGTGCGGGAGGGAGGTTTTCTCCATGACGCCGACCAGTTCGATCCCACGTTCTTCGGCATCAGCCCGCGCGAGACGCTCGCCGTCGATCCCCAACAGCGCCTCCTGCTCGAGACCTCGTGGGAGACCCTCGAAAACGCGGGCATCGATCCCACGTCCCTCCAAGGCGTTCCCTGCGGGGTCTTCGTGGGCGTTTTCGAGAACGGCTACATCTCGCAATGGGGCCTCGCGAGCGACCTCGAGGAGCTGAGGGGCTATATCGCCACCGGCAATACCGCCAGCGTCGCGTCGGGGCGCATCGCCTACACCTTGGGCTTGCAAGGGCCCACGATGAGCGTCGACACGGCCTGCAGCTCGTCGCTCGTCGCGATCCATCTGGCCTCTCAGGCTTTGCGCCTCGGCGAGTGCTCCCTCGCGCTCGCCGGTGGCGTGACCGTCATGGCCGTTCCAAGCATCTTTGCCGAGATGAGCGCCGATAGCGCCGGCGCGCCCGATGGGCGATGCAAGTCGTTTTCCGCCGACGCCAATGGCGCCGGATGGTCCGAGGGCGCGGGCATGCTCCTCTTGGAGCGGCTCTCCGATGCTCGGCGCAACGGGCATCCCATCGTGGCGCTCCTTCGTGGCTCCGCCGTCAACCAAGACGGCAAGAGTCAGGGTCTCACCGCGCCAAACGGCCCTGCACAGGAGCGCGTCATTCGGCAGGCGCTCGCGAGCGCACGGCTGTCACCTGGTGACGTCGATGCCGTGGAGGCGCACGGCACGGGCACCGCGCTCGGCGATCCCATCGAAGCCCAGGCTCTCTTGGCCACGTATGGGGAGGGGCGTTCCAGAGAGAATCCGCTCTGGCTCGGGAGCCTCAAGTCCAACATCGGGCATGCCCAGGCCGCGGCCGGCGTCGGGGGGATCATCAAGATGGTCCTGGCTCTCCAGCATGGGCTCTTGCCAAAGACCCTGCATGCCGAGAATCCGTCTCCGCATGTCGACTGGGCTCCGGGCTCCGTTCGTCTTTTGAGTGAGCCGGTCTCCTGGCTGCCCAACGGGCGTCGGCGCCGCGCCGGCGTTTCTTCCTTTGGCATCTCGGGGACCAATGCTCATCTCATTCTCGAAGAGGCTCCGTCGGTCGAAACAACGGAGTCCGCCCCGGCTCGGGCGTTGCCCTCCGCCTTGCCGTTCCTCTTGTCGGCCAAGAGCGAAGAGGCTCTCCGTGCTCAGGCCGAGCGACTGCATGCGCATCTCGTGGAGCAGCCACACCTCCCACTCCTCGACGTTGCCTCCTCCCTCGCGTCCTCGCGCGCTCACTTCGAGCACCGCGCCGCGCTCGTCGCACACGATCGCGACGCGCTCCTTCGCGCCCTTCTCGCGCTCGCCCAGGGTCAGCCGGCTCCGAATTCCGTCCTCGGACAGAGTCTCCTCGAGGGGAAAGTCGTCTTTGTCTTCCCGGGGCAGGGCTCTCAGTGGCACGGGATGGCTCTTTCTCTCCTCGAGTCCTCCGACTCCTTCCGTGCGCAGCTCGAGGCCTGCGAGCGCGCGCTCGCTCCTCATGTCGATTGGTCTTTGCTCGCCGTCCTCCGTCAACACCGTGGCGCCCCCTCCATCGACCGCGTCGATGTCGTCCAGCCTGTCCTTTTCGCCGTCTTGGTCTCCCTCGCCGCCCTTTGGCGCTCTCTCGGCGTCGTGCCCGCGGCCGTCGTCGGACATAGTCAGGGCGAGATTGCCGCGGCCTTCGTCGCCGGGGCTCTCTCCCTCGAGGACGCCGCCAAGATTGTCGCTCTGCGCAGTCGCGCGTTGACCAAGCTCGCGGGCCTCGGCGCCATGCTCGCCGTCGAGCTCGACCCTCTCGAGCTTCAAAAGCGCCTCGCGCGCTTTGGCAACAGCCTCTGCGTCGCCGCCGTCAATAGCCCGCGCGCCTCCCTCGTCTCCGGGGATCCGGGCGCCATCGATGCGCTGCTTTGCGAGCTCGACTCCGAGAGCATCTTCGCGCGAAAGGTTCGCGTCGACTATGCCTCCCACTCCGCGCATGTCGATGGGCTCCGGGACGAGCTTCTGCGCGATCTCGCCGGGATCACGCCCCGGGCAGGATCGCTACCGATTTACTCCGCCGTCACCGGCGCCGCGATGGCTGGCGACGAGCTCGATGCAGCTTATTGGTTCCGCAATCTGCGAGACACCGTCCGGTTCCAAGATGCCACCCAGCGGCTCGTCGCAGATGGTTACCGCTTCTTCGTCGAGGTCAGCCCCCATCCGGTGCTCTCCTTGGCGTTGCACGAGACGCTCGAGGGCTCCGAGACTCCCGCCGCCGTCGTTGGCTCCCTTCGTCGTGACGAAGGCGACTGGGCGCGGTTTCTCCTCTCCCTCGTCGAGCTGCATACACGCGGACTGCACCTCGATTGGGGCGCTTTCTTCGCGCCCTTCCAACCAAAACGCGTCGCACTGCCCACCTACGCGTTCCAGAGACAGCGCTTTTGGCTCGAGACGACCATGTCTCTTCGCGCCGATGTTTCTTCCGCGGGGCTTGCGTCCCCCGAGCATCCGCTCCTTGGCGCGGTGGTCGCCTTGGCCGACAGTGACGGCTTCCTCTTCACGGGGCGTTTGTCGCTTGCCGAGCACCCTTGGCTCGCAGGGCATGCTGTCTTCGGTACGGTCATTCTGCCCGGCACCGCGTACGTCGAGCTCGCGCTTCTTGCCGCGCACCGCGTAGGGCTCGAGCGGGTCGAGGAGCTCACGCTCCAAGCGCCTCTGGCCCTTCCCGAGACAGGCGCCGTGCTGCTCCAGCTTTCCGTGGGGGCTCCCGACCAAACCGGTCGCAGGTCCATCGCGCTGCATGCTCGAACCGATGACGCTCGCACCGACGCGCCCTGGACGTGCCACGCCTCGGGCTTGTTGGGACCGCGCGTCGACCCCGACCCGTTCGACTTGCGCGTCTGGCCTCCCAACGGCGCCGTCGCGCTCGACACCCAAGATCTCTATGGACGACTCGCTGAAGCCGGTTACGGCTACGGGCCCGAGTTTCAAGGGTTGCGCGCCGCTTGGACGCGCGGTGATGACCTTTTCGCCGAGGTCCTCCTGCCTGACCCGTGCGCCAAGGATGCGCCTCGCTTCGGCCTCCATCCCGCACTGCTCGATGCCGCCCTGCACACGCTCGCTCTCCGTGCAGCCCAACGTGGTGACGTCTCGCTGCCCTTCTCGTGGTCCGGCATCTCCCTGCGCGCCGTCGGCGCTTCCTCCTTGCGCGTGCGGCTCGCCCGCGCCCACGGCGAGGACTCCGTCTCGCTCTCCGTCGCCGATGCCGCAGGTGACCCCGTGGCGTTCGTCGAGGCCCTTGCCACCCGCACCACCTCGGCGGAACAGCTCCGCGGAACACTCGCCTCCCACAACGATGCGCTCTTGCGGGTCGATTGGGTCGAGTTGCCCCATGCCACCTCCCCTTCCGCCGCACACTGGGCGCTCGTTGGCATGGGCGCCGCCTCCCTCGCTCCGATTCTGCAGGAGGCTGCGCAACGCCTCGATCACTACGAAGACGTCGCCGCTTTTCTCGCCGCCCTTTCTCGCGGCGCTCCCATCCCCGAGCTCGTACTTCTCCCCTTTCTCGCAACACGCAACGACACCGACACCGTCGACGCCGCCCACCGAGCCACCGCGCACGCGCTCTCCTCGCTCCAAGCCTGGCTCGCCGATGAGCGCTTCGCCTCCACACGCCTCGTCCTCCTTACCCAGCGCGCCATCGCCGCGCGCTTCGACGATGACGTCCCCGATCTCGTCCACGCTCCCCTTTGGGGACTCGTCCGCTCTGCCCAATCCGAGAATCCCGACCGCGCCCTCGTCCTTCTCGATCTCGATGATGCCGACGCGTCACGGCGCGCTCTCCCCTCCGCTCTCGCCGCTGCCGACAACCAGCTCGCTCTCCGCGATGGCGTGCTCCTCGCGCCTCGACTCGCTCGACCTCGCGCGGAAGACACGCGGCTTCCTCCCAATGCTTCCGCGTGGCGTCTGCACATTCCCGTCAAGGGCACGCTCGAAAGTCTAGCCTTCGTCGAACACCCCGAGGCCAACGCCCCACTCGCGCACGGACAGGTCCGCATCGCGGTCCACGCCGCGGGGCTCAACTTCCGCAATGCCCTCGAAGTCCTCGGCATGATCCCGAGCGACCACGGGCTCCTCGGCGGAGAGGGGGCGGGCATCGTCCTCGAAGTCGGCCCCGGGGTCGCCAACGTGGCCCCGGGCGATCGCGTGATGGGCATTTTTCCTGCCGCATTCGGGCCCACTGCCGTCGCCGATGCGCGGATGCTCGTTCGGATGCCCGCGGGATGGTCGTTTCAGCAGGCTGCCGGCACGCCCGTTGTTTTTCTCACTGCCTACTATGGGCTCGTCGATCTCGGTCACCTGCGGCCCGGGGAGCGCGTGCTCGTCCACGCTGGCGCAGGCGGTGTCGGCATGGCCGCGATCCAGATTGCGCGCTATCTCGGTGCCGAGGTCTTTGCCACCGCGAGCCCCTCCAAATGGGCAGTCCTGCGCGATCTTGGCTTCGACGCCCAGCATCTCGCGTCCTCGCGAAACCTCGACTTCGAAACGCACTTCCTCGACTCCACCCAAACGCGCGGCGTGGACGTGGTGCTCAACTCGCTCGCCCGCGAGTTCGTCGATGCCTCCCTGCGTCTGCTACCCCGCGGTGGTCGCTTCTTCGAAATGGGGAAGACCGACATCCGCGACGCAAGCACCGTCGCGGCGACCCATCCCGGCGTCGCTTATCGAGCCATCGACCTCCTCGAGGCCGGCCCCGAGCGCATCCAGCAGATGCTCTCCGAGCTTCTCGAGCTCTTCGAACGCGGCGCGCTCCGCCCTCTTCCCACCACGCCTTGGGACATTCGACGAGCGCCCCAAGCCTTCCGCACGCTCGCCCAAGCCCGGCACGTCGGCAAGCTCGTTCTTACCCTTCCGCGACCTCTCGCCCCGCACGGTACGGTGCTCATCACGGGAGGGACCGGGACGCTCGGCGCACTCGTCGCACGGCACTTGGTGCGTACCCACGGCGTCAAACATCTCCTTCTCGTTTCTCGGCAGGGGCCCAACGCCACCGGCGCCGCGTCTCTCCAATGCGAGCTCGAAGCCGCAGGCGCCCAGGTGACCCTCACGGCGTGCGATGCCAGCGACCGCGCTTCCCTTCAGGGTCTTCTCGCTTCTGTCTCCCTCGACCACCCCCTCACCGCCGTCGTTCATACCGCCGGGACACTCGATGACGGAGTTCTGGGCTCGCTCTCCCCCGAGAGACTTCGCTCCGTTTTGCGCGCCAAGCTCGATGCCGCCCTCCATCTGCACGAGCTCACCCTCTCGCTCGACCTCTCCGCCTTCGTCCTCTTTTCCTCTCTCTCCGGCGTGTTCGGGACTCCGGGTCAGGCCAACTACGCCGCCGCCAACGCCTTCCTCGATGCCCTCGCCCATCACCGCAGAGCGCGCGGCCTGACCGCACTCTCCCTCGACTGGGGACTCTGGACCGACGCGTCCTCGTTGACGGCCCGCCTCGCCGACTCCGATCTCCAGCGCTTGGCACGCGGTGGCATCCGTCCGCTCTCCTCCGAGCAGGGCCTCGCCCTCTTCGACCGCGCACTCGCACGACCCGACGCCTCCCTCGTCTCCGCCGCCTTCGACTGGCCCGCACTTCACGCGCACGGACGCTCGCTCCATCCTTTGCTCCAAGGCCTCGTCCGCCCCAAGGCCGCCCGACCCGTCGCCACCAACGCGGCCGCGGCCACCTCGCTCACCCAGCGCTTGCTCGCCCTGTCGCCCGCCGAGCGCCATCCCGCGCTGCTCGACCTCGTCGGCTCCCACATTGCCTCGGTCCTCGCACTCTCTTCTTCCGGCTCCCTTGCGCCCCATCGGCCTCTCAAAGAGCTCGGCCTCGATTCCCTCATGGCCGTCGAACTACGAAATCGACTCGCCTCCGCCACGGGACTCCGTCTTTCGGCCACCCTTCTTTTCGATCATCCCACCCCCGACGCGCTTGCCACCTTTCTTTCCTCCAAGCTCCTCGGCGACAGCGCCCCGTCTCCCGTGCGCCCTCTTCCGTCCCCCGTCTCCCACGAGGACGCCATCGCGATTGTTGCCATGGCCTGCCGCTTCCCCGGCGGGGTCCGCTCCCCCGACGGCCTCTGGAAGCTCTTGCTCGACGGGCAGGATGCCATTTCCGTCTTTCCCGACAACCGCGGATGGAAAATCGATTCGGAGCGCGTGCGGGAGGGAGGCTTTCTCCACGACGCCGACCAGTTCGACCCTGCGTTCTTCGGCATCAGCCCGCGCGAGACGCTCGCCGTCGATCCCCAACAGCGCCTCCTGCTCGAGACCTCGTGGGAGACCCTCGAAAACGCGGGCATCGATCCCACGTCCCTCCAAGGGGTCTCCTGTGGCGTCTTCGTCGGCGTTTTCGACAATGGCTACATCACGCAACGGGACCACTCGAGCGACCTGGAGGAGTTGAGGGGCTATATCGCCACGGGCAATACCACCAGCGTCGCGTCGGGACGCATCGCCTACACCTTGGGCTTGCAAGGACCCGCCATGAGCGTCGACACGGCCTGCAGCTCGTCGCTCGTCGCGATCCATCTGGCCTCTCAGGCTTTGCGCCTCGGTGAGTGCTCCCTCGCGCTCGCAGGCGGTGTGACCGTCATGGCCACTCCGAGCATCTTTGCCGAGATGAGCGCCGATAGCGCCGGCGCGCCCGATGGGCGATGCAAGTCGTTTTCCGCCGATGCCAACGGCGCCGGATGGTCCGAGGGTGCGGGCATGCTCCTGTTGGAGCGGCTCTCCGACGCCCAGAAGAACGGCCATCCCATTCTTGCCCTTCTCCGGGGTTCCGCCGTCAATCAAGATGGCAAGAGCCAGGGGCTCACCGCGCCCAATGGGCCCGCACAGGAGCGGGTCATTCGGCAGGCGCTCGCCAATGCGCGCCTTTCGCCCCAAGACGTCGATGCCGTGGAGGCGCACGGCACCGGGACCACGCTCGGCGATCCCATCGAAGCGCAGGCTCTTTTCGCCACCTACGGGGAGGCCCATTCCAACGACAATCCGCTCTGGCTCGGCAGCCTCAAGTCCAACGTGGGTCACGCCCAAGCGGCGTCCGGCGTCGGGGGGGTCATCAAGATGGTCCTGGCTCTCCAGCATGGGCTCTTGCCAAAGACGCTGCATGCCGAGCGGCCGTCGCCGCACATCGATTGGTCGCCAGGGACCGTGCGGCTGTTGAGCGAGCCGGTGGTTTGGAAAGCCAATGGGCATTTGCGGCGGGCGGCGGTGTCCTCGTTTGGGATTTCCGGGACCAATGCGCATGTCGTGTTGGAAGAGGCTCCCCCCCTCCCCGGCCCTCCCCCGGAGGGGGACGGTGCCGTTACGGCCGGTGCCGTTACGGCGGTTCCTGTCCCGGTGCTGCTGTCCGCGAAGAGCGACGTGGCATTGCGTGCCCAGGCGGAGCGACTCCACGCGCACTTGGTGCAGCATCCGGAGTTGCGCGCTGTCGATGTGGCCTTTTCGCTCGCTACCACGCGATCTCACTTCGAGCATCGCGCCGCGTTCGTCGCGGCAGATCGCGATGCCTTGCTCGACGCACTGGCGAAAGCCGTTACGGCTCCCTCCCCCGGACGCCGGAGGTCCGCCGCTTGCGGCGGCCGACTTTCAACGCAGGGGTCGGGGTGGGGGAGCGGAAAGCTTGCCGTCCTCTTCACCGGCCAAGGCAGCCAGCGCCACGGCATGGGCCGCGCCCTCCATGACGCCTTCCCCGTCTTCCGCGACGCCTTCGACGCCATTTGCAGCCGCTTCGACCCTCAGGTCCGCGACGTCGTCTTCTCCCACGACGAGCGACTCCATCTGACCCTCTTCGCGCAGACCTCCCTCTTCGCTCTCGAGGTCGCACTCTTTCGCCTCTTCGAGTCCTGGGGACTCGTTCCCGATCTCTTGCTCGGTCACTCCATCGGTGAGCTCTCCGCCGCACATGTCGCGGGCGTCCTTTCCCTCGACGACGCCTGCGCCCTCGTCTCCGCGCGCGCTCGCCTCATGCAAGACCTCCCTCAAGTTGGCGCCATGGTCGCCCTCCAAGCCTCCGAGGACGAACTCCTCCCCCGGCTCTCGGCCGGGGCGGCCATCGCGGCGCTCAATGGGCCAGCCTCCACAGTCGTCAGTGGTGACGAAGACGCCGTCCTCGCCCTCGCCGCGCACTTCGAAGCGCTGGGACGCAAGACCTCCCGCTTGCGCACAAGCCATGCTTTTCACTCCCACCTCATGGACGGCATGCTCGACGACTTCCGCCGCGTCGCCCAAGGCCTGACCTTCCAGTCGCCGCGCATTCCCATTGTCTCCAACGTCACCGGAAAGCGCGCTTCGGACGACGAGCTTCGCTCCCCCGAGTATTGGGTACGCCACGTCCGACACGCCGTCCGCTTTCTCGACGGCGTACGCACCCTCGAAGCCGAGGGCGCCACCACCTTTCTCGAGCTCGGCCCTCACGGGGTCCTCTCCGCCCTGGCTGCAGACGCGCTATCCGACGTGGCTCAACCCCGCGCGACCTTCCTTTCCGCACTCCGAAAGGACCGCGACGACGTCGAGGCGCTCTGCTCCTCCCTCGGCGCACTCCACGCCCGGGGACTCCACCTCGATTGGCGTGCCTTCTTCGCCCCATTCCGTCCCCAACGTGTCAGTCTCCCCACCTACGCCTTCCAGCGCCATCGATTCTGGCTCGAGGCGCCCACGTCGCGGCGCACCGACGTTGCCTCTGCGGGTCAAGCCGCCGCCGAACACCCCTTGCTCGTCGCCGCCCTCCCCTTGGCCGACTCCGACGGCTTTCTCTTCACTGGCCGCTTGTCCCTCGCCCACCATCCCTGGCTCGCCGGCCATGCCGTCTTCGGTACCGTCATTCTTCCCGGCACCGCGTACGTCGAGCTCGCGCTCGTCGCCGCCCATCGCGTAGGCCTCGACCGCGTCGAGGAGCTCACCTTGCAGGCCCCGCTCGTGCTCCCGAAGACAGGGGCCGCGGTGCTGCAACTCTCCGTCGGGGCACCCGACGAAGCCGGCCGCCGCTCGCTCGCCCTGCACGCGCGCCTCGAGGATGCTCCTCCCGACGCGGCCTGGACGCTCCACGCCGCCGGTCTGCTTGGCCCACGCGCCCCGCACGTGCCCTTCGACTTGCACGTCTGGCCCCCCGAAGGCGCCGTCGCCCTTGGGACCGAGAGGCTCTACGACCAACTGGCCCACGCCGGACTCGCCTACGGTCCGGACTTCAAGGGATTGCGCGCGGCGTGGACGCGTGGCGACGAGCTCTTCGCCGAAGTTTGCCTCCCGGATCCAAAGGACGCCGACCCGTTCGAACTCCACCCGGCCCTGCTCGATGCCGCACTCCACGCCCTTGCTCTCCAGAGCACCGACGGTGTCATCGACGTCGCCTTGCCCTTCTCCTGGACCGGCATCTCGCTGCACTCCGTCCGTGCCTCCACACTCCGCGTCCGCTTCGAGCGTCACGCCGAGCAAACCATCTCGCTCCAGATCGCCGATGCGACCGGCGAGCCCGTGGCTTCGGTCGAATCGCTCGCCCTGCGGACCGCGTCCGCTGGGCAGCTTCAGGGCCTTCTGCGCGCCCACGACGATGCGCTCTTCCGCGTCGATTGGACCGAGCTCGCGAGCTCCTCGCAGCCGCTGCCCGGTCACTGGGCGCTGCTCGGTTCGGATTCCGTGCTTGCGCGGGCCCTCCAAGCCACCGCGCCTCGACTCGACGCCCATCCCGACCTCGCCGCCCTGTCCGATGCCGTCGCAATGGGCGCGCCTTTGCCGGATGTCGTCCTGGCTCCCTTCGTCGCCGTAGCTCCGTCCTCGAGCCTCGTTTCCTTCGCGCACCAAGCCACCGAACGCGCTCTCACCTTGCTCCAAGCCTGGCTCCGCGACGAGCGGCTCGCCTCCTGCTCCCTCGTCCTGCTCACCCAACGCGCCATCGCCACACGGCCCGACGAAGACGCCTCCGATCTCGTCCATGCGGCGCTCTGGGGCCTCGTGCGCTCGGCGCAATCCGAGAATCCGGATCGATCCATCGTTCTCGTCGACATCGACGACTCCGACGCCTCCCGACTCGCCCTCCATCGCGCAGTCGTCCCCTCCGAACCCCAGCTCGCGCTCCGCGACGGCCATCTTCTCGTCCCTCGGCTCGCCCGGCCGCTCGCGCAGGACGCCCTCGTCCCACCGCCCACGCCCGCGTGGTGCATGGACATTCCCTCCAAAGGAACCCTCGAGAGCCTCGCGCTGGTCCCCGGCCCTGAGACGGCCGCGCCACTCCCATATGGGCACGTTCGCGTCGCCATTCACGCCGCCGGTCTCAACTTCCGCGATGTGCTCAGTGCCCTCGGCATGTACCCGGGGGGGCCCGTTCCGCTCGGCGCCGAGGGGGCCGGGATCGTCACCGAGGTCGGACCCGGCGTGGCCAACATGGCCCCGGGCGATCGCGTCATGGGCCTCTTTTCCTCCGCCTTCGGCACCTCCGCCGTCTCCGACCGTCGCATGCTCATTCGCATGCCGCCCGGCTGGTCCTTCCAGCAGGCCGCCGGCACGCCCATCGTCTTTCTCACCGCCTACTATGGGCTCGTCGATCTCGGTCACCTGCAGCCCGGGGAGCGTGTGCTCGTCCACGCCGGCGCAGGCGGTGTCGGCATGGCCGCGATCCAGATTGCACGCCATCTCGGTGCCGAGGTCTTTGCCACCGCGAGCCCATCCAAGTGGGCAACCCTGCGCGACCTTGGCTTCGACGCCCAACATCTCGCGTCCTCGCGAAACCTCGACTTCGAAACGCACTTCCTCGACTCCACCCAGGCGCGCGGCATGGACGTGGTGCTCGACTCGCTCGCCCGCGAGTTCGTCGACGCCTCCCTGCGTCTGCTACCCCGCGGTGGTCGCTTCCTCGAGATGGGAAAGACCGATATCCGCGACGCAGGCTCCGTCGCCGCGACCCACCCCGGCGTCGCCTACCAGGCCTTCGATCTCCTCGAGGCGGGCCCCGAGCGCATCCAGCAGATGCTCTCCGAGCTTCTCGAGCTCTTCGAACGCGGTGCGCTCCACCCGATTCCCATCACGCCTTGGGACATTCGCCGGGCGCCCCAAGCCTTCCGCACGCTGGCCCAAGCCCGACACGTCGGCAAGCTCGTTCTCACCCTTCCACGACCTCTCGCCCCGCAAGGCACGGTGCTCATCACGGGCGGTACCGGCACGCTCGGCGCACTGCTTGCGCGCCATCTCGTCCAGCACCACGGCGTCAAGCATCTCCTTCTCGCCTCCCGGCAGGGTCCCAATGCCACCGGCGCCGCGTCTCTCCAACGCGAGCTCGAAGCGGCGGGCGCCCAGGTGACCCTCGCCGCATGCGATGCCGCCGACCGCAGTGCCCTCGAAGCGCTCTTGGCCGCCATCCCGCTCCAGCACCCGCTCACCGCCGTCGTCCATGCCGCCGGAATCCTCGACGACGGGGTCCTCGCCTCCCTCACGCCCGAGAGACTCCATTCGGTCCTGCGCGCCAAGCTCGATGCCGCCCTCCATCTGCACGAGCTCACGCAGTCGCTCGACCTCTCCGCCTTCGTCCTCTTTTCCTCCCTCTCCGGCGTGTTCGGCAATCCGGGCCAGGCCAACTACGCCGCCGCCAACGCCTTCCTCGATGCCCTCGCCCATCACCGCAGAGCGCGCGGCCTGACCGCACTCTCCCTCGACTGGGGACTCTGGGCCGACGCATCCTCCATGACCGCCCGCCTCGCCGACGCCGACCTCCAGCGCGCCGCCCGCAGTGGTATCCGCCCCTTCTCCGCGGAGCAGGGCCTCGCCCTTTTCGACCTCGCGCTCGCACGGCCCGACGCCTCCCTCGTCTCCGCCGCCTTCGACCTGTCCGCACTGCGTGGACGCTCGCTGCATCCCTTGCTCCAAGGCCTGGTCCGAACCAACACCGCTCGACCCGTCGCCGCCAACGGTGCGGCGGCCTCCACGCTCACGCAGCGGCTGCACGCCTTGCCGCCCGCCGAGCGTCATCCCATGCTGCTCGATCTCGTCGGCTCGCACATTGCCACGGTCCTCGCCCTCTCTTCGTCCACCTCCCTCGAGCCTCACCGACCGCTCCAAGAGCTCGGCCTCGATTCCCTCATGGCCGTCGAGCTCCGCACGCGACTGGCAACCGCCACCGGACTCCGACTTCAGGCCACCGTCCTCTTCGACCACCCCACGCCCCACGCTCTCGCGAACCTGCTCCTCGAGAAGCTCCAGAAGGACGCGGACTCGCCGCTCGTCGTCGACTCGGGGCTGGACGGTGTCGAGGCGGCTCTTTCCACGATGTACGAGAACGAGGCGACGCGTGAAAGCGTCATCGCCCGTCTCCAGACACTGCTCTCGCGATGGACACGTCCTCGGGCCGTTTCGGAGGCGGGGCCGGACTTGGAGGATCGAATCGATTCCGCCACGGACGAGGAGCTCCTCGAACTGATCGACGACGTCACCAATGAGGTTGCCTGATGACTGCGATTGACTCGAATGTGCGTCAGTACCTCAAGAAGCTGACCGTCAATCTTCAGCGGAGCCAGCAGCGCGTCAAGGAACTGGAGGACAAAGGGCACGAGCCCATTGCGATCGTGGCCATGAGTTGCCGCTACCCGGGTGGGGTCCGCACGCCCGAGGAACTCTGGACACTCGTGCGCGACGGGGGCGATGCCATCTCGGCGTTCCCCGAGGACCGCGGTTGGAAGCTCGACGAGCGCCACGAGGGGGGCTTTCTCGAGGATGCCGACCAATTCGATCCCGCGTTCTTCGGCATCAGCCCGCGCGAGACGCTGGCCATCGACCCCCAGCAGCGCCTCCTGCTCGAGACCTCGTGGGAGACCCTGGAGAACGCGGGCATCGACCCCGCGTCCCTTCAAGGCGCCCCCTGCGGCGTCTTCGTCGGTGTCTTCGATAGCGGCTACATTACGCAACGCCAGGCAGCGGGCCTCGAGGACGTGGCGGAGCTCGAGGAGCTGAGGGGCTACGTCGGCACCGGCAACACGACCAGCGTCGCCTCCGGACGAATCGCGTACACCCTGGGCTTGCAAGGTCCCGCGATCAGCGTGGACACCGCCTGCAGTTCGTCGCTCGTCGCCATCCACCTCGCGATGCAGTCCTTGCGCCAAGGGGAGTGCTCCCTCGCGCTGGCCGGCGGTGTCTCCATCATGTGCACCCCAGGCATCTTCGCCGAGATGAACGCCGACAGTGCTGGCGCGCCCGATGGGCGATGCAAGTCGTTTTCCGCCGACGCCAACGGCGCCGGATGGTCCGAAGGCGCGGGCATGCTCCTCTTGGAGCGGCTCTCCGACGCCCAGCGCCATGGCCACCCTACCTTGGCGCTCCTTCGTGGCTCCGCCATCAATCAGGACGGCAAGAGTCAGGGACTCACCGCCCCCAACGGGCCCGCCCAGGAGCGCGTCATTCGGCAGGCGCTCGCCAATGCGCGCCTTGCGCCCCAAGACGTCGATGCCGTCGAGGCGCATGGCACCGGGACCACGCTCGGCGATCCCATCGAGGCCCATGCCCTTTTCGCGACCTACGGGACGGCCCACTCGCTCGAGAACCCTCTCTGGCTCGGGAGCCTCAAGTCCAACCTTGGACATACCCAAGCGGCGGCCGGCGTCGGTGGCGTCATCAAGATGGTCCTCGCCATGCAGCACGGTGTCTTGCCCAGGACCCTGCATGCCAAACATCCCTCGCCCCACATCGACTGGTCTCCCGGCACGGTCCGCCTGTTGAACGAGGCGGTCCCCTGGAAACTCAATGGGCATCTGCGGCGCGCCGGCGTTTCGTCGTTTGGCATTTCCGGCACCAACGCTCACGTCATCCTCGAGGAGGCTCCGCCGGAAAGCGTGCCGGAGATCGAGACGCCGCAGCTGCCCGCGTGGCCCGTGCTGCTGTCCGCCAAGAGCGAGGCGGCACTCCGTGGGCAGGCGGAAAAGCTCCACCAGCACGTGCTGTCCGACGAAACGCTCGCCGTGCCCGATCTCGCGCATTCGCTCGCCCGCAACCGCTCGCACTTCGAGCACCGGGCCGCACTCGTCGCGCATGACCGCCCCGAGCTGCTCGCGGGACTCGCGTCGCTCGCCCAGGGGCGCGCCACGGCAGGGGCCGTACTCGGACGCGCCACGGGCAAGGGGAAGGTCGTCTTCGTCTTTCCTGGACAAGGTTCGCAGTGGGGGGGCATGGCGCTCGCCCTGCTCGATACCTCGCCCGTCTTCCGCGAGCAGCTCGAAGCGTGCGAGCGCGCGCTTGCTCCGCACGTCGATTGGTCGCTCCTCTCCGTGCTTCGAGGCGATGCGGGCATCGATTGGCTCGACCGCGTCGATGTCGTGCAGCCCGCGCTCTTCTCGGTCATGGTCTCGTTGGCCGCGCTCTGGCGCTCGATGGGGCTCGAGCCCGATGCCGTCATCGGGCATAGCCAAGGCGAGGTCGCGGCTGCCTTCGTCGCGGGCGCCCTCTCCCTCGAGGATGCGGCCAAGATCGTCGCCTTGAGAAGTCGTGCCCTCACGACCGTGACGGGAACGGGGGCCATGGCCTCCGTCGAGCTCGGGGTCGAGGCTCTGCGTGAATACCTCGATCCCTGGGCGGAGCGACTGTCCATCGCGGCCGTCAATAGCCCGCAGTCCACGTTGGTCTCCGGAGATCCCGAGGCCATCGATGCGCTGCTCGGCCAGCTCTCGGCCAAGCAGGTGTTCGCGCGAAAGGTGCGTGTCGATTACGCCTCGCACTGCGCGCAAGTCGAACCCGTTCGGGACGAGCTGCTCCGCCAACTGGGCGCCTTGACGCCACGGGCTTCCCAGCGGCCGATCTATTCGACCGTCACCGGGGCGACCCTCGACGGATGCGGGCTCGATGCCGGCTATTGGTACCGAAACCTCCGCCAAACGGTCCTCTTCTCGCAGACCACCGGCAAGCTCCTCGACGATGGGTATCGCTTCTTCGTCGAGATCAGCCCCCACCCGGTGCTCAACCTCGCGCTGCACGCGACCTTCGCGAGTTCGCCCCGCGCGCAGGAGGCGGTCGTCGTGGGCTCGCTTCGCCGCGACGACGGCGGGCTTCCGCGCGTGTTTCTCTCGCTGGGCGAGCTGCACACCCGGGGACTGCGCTTGGACTGGAGCGCCATCCTCCCCAAAGGCCGCTCCGTCCCGCTGCCCACGTACGCGTTCCAGAGGGAGCGTTTCTGGCTCGAGGCTCCCAAGTCCGCCCAGGCCGATGTCGTCTCCGCGGGCTTGTCGTCCGCCGAGCATCCCTTGCTCGGCGCGAGCGTCGCGCTGGCCGATTCCGAGGGCCACCTCTTCACGAGCCGCCTCACGCTCTCGGAGCATCCTTGGCTCGCCGACCATGCCGTCTTTGGCTCCGTCATTTTTCCCGGTGCGGCCTTCGTCGAGTTGGCGCTGCTCGCCGCGCATCGACTCGGCCTGGAACGTGTCGACGAGCTCACGATCGAGACGCCTCTCGCGCTTCGGGACGGCGTTGTCTTGCAGATTCTCGTCGGTTCTCCCGACGATGGCGGAAGGCGCCCCGTTAGCATTCATTCGCGCTCCCAGGACGCTTCGCACGACGCTCCTTGGATTCGTCATGTCTCCGGGCTGCTCGCTCCGGTCGCGGCGCAGGACTCGTTTCACCTGCGCGATTGGCCGCCTCCCCATGCCGTCGCGCTCTCCACCGAGGGCCTCTACGCGCGTCTGACCGAGATGGGGTACGGCTACGGCCCCGGTTTTCAAGGGCTGCGCTCCGCCTGGGCGCTCGACCACGAGGTCTTCGCGGAGGTCCAGCTCCCGGAGTCCCTCGCCAAGGAGGCTTCCCGATTTGCGCTGCATCCGGCGCTCCTCGATGCGGCGCTGCATGCGCTCCTTCTCGATGCGGACGGCCAGGACGTCGCGTTGCCCTTCTCGTGGGCGGGCGTCACCCTGCATGCCGTAGGAGCCTCCACGCTGCGCGTGCGCGTGTCACGCGCGGGTGATGCGCTAGCCATCGCCCTCGCCGATGCCAATGGCGATCCGGTCGCCTCCATCGAAGCGCTCTCCACGAGGCCCGTCTCGTCCGAGCAGCTCCGCGGGGCGATCGCCTCGCTCCCCGATGCGCTTTTGCACGTCGAGTGGACCGAGCTCGCGGCTGAATCGTCGGAATCGGACGAGCGCTGGGTGGTCCTCGGACGCGACCATGCCAACCTCGACGCACTCCTCGTCGCCCTCGAGCAAGGCGCGCCTTGCCCCGACGTCCTTCTCGTCCCCTGCCCGACCCTCCCCGTCAGCGTCGCCGCTGCGCACGAGGCCACCGCCTCCGCGCTCGCGCTCGTCCAGGATTGGCTCGCCCAGGAGCGCTTCGCCGACTCGCGCCTCGTCGTCCTCACGCAGCGCGCCGTCGCCACCCACCGCGACGAAGACGTCCCGAACCTTGCCCACGCGCCTCTTTGGGGCTTGCTCCGCTCGGCCCAGGCCGAACACCCCCACCGCGCCATCACGCTCCTCGATACCGACGATTCTCTTTCTTCGCAGCAAGTGCTCCGCTCCGCCGTCCGCGCCGCCGGCGACCATCCGCAAGTCGCTCTCCGCCAAGGTCACGTCCTCACGCCTCGTCTCGCGCGCGTTCGTCCGCTTGATTCGCTCGCGGTGCCCGACGGCTCCAGCTGGCACCTCGGGATCCCCACCAAGGGCTCCTTCGATGGCCTTGCGTTGCTCCCGTTTCCCGAGGCGTCCGCGCCGCTCGTTCACGGGCAGGTCCGCGTGGCCGTGCGCGCGGCGGGGCTCAATTTTCGCGATGTCCTCGACTCCTTGGGGATGTATCCCGGCGATGCGGGGCCTCTCGGCGGCGAGGGCGCGGGGGTCGTGCTCGAAGTCGGTCCCGGCGTCTCGGCCTTCGCTCCGGGCGATCGCGTCATGGGGCTGCTCCGGGCCGCGTTCGCGCCCGTCGCCGTCACGGACCATCGCTACCTCGTGCCCATTCCCGACGGCTTGTCCTTCGTCCAAGCCGCTAGCATCCCCATCGTGTTTCTCACGGCATTCTACGGCCTGCTGGACCTCGGTCGCCTGCGGCCGGGGCAGCGCCTGCTCGTTCACGCGGCCGCAGGTGGCGTCGGCATGGCCGCCGTGCAACTCGCGCGGCACTTCGGCGCGGAGGTCTTCGCGACCGCGAGCCCGGGCAAATGGGAAACGCTTCGCGCGCTCGGGTTCGACGACGAGCACCTCGCCTCCTCGCGCACGCTCGACTTCGAGGGCCACTTCCTCCGCGCGTCGGGCGGCCTCGGAATGGACGTGGTCCTCGATTCCCTCGCGCGCGAGTTCGTCGACGCCTCGCTTCGTCTTTTGCCGCGGGGCGGTCACTTCGTCGAGATGGGCAAGACCGACATCCGCGACCCGGGGGTCGTCGCCACCCTCCACCCCAGTGTCGTCTACCAAGCCTTCGACCTGGGCGAGGCCGGTCCCGATCGCATCCAGGAGATGCTCCGCGAGCTCCTCGCCCTCTTCGAGCGCGGCACCCTGCAGCCCGTGCCCATCACCGCCTGGGACATTCGTCGCGCACCCGATGCGTTCCGCGCGCTCGCGCAGGCGCGCCATGTCGGCAAGCACGTCTTCACACTGCCGCGGCCTCTGAATCCCGAAGGCACGGTCCTCGTCACCGGCGGCACGGGAACCCTCGGCGCTCTGCTCGCGCGCCATCTCGTTCGCACGCACCACGTCAAACACCTCCTCCTCACCTCACGCCAAGGCCCCGCCGCCCCAGGCGCGGCGTCCCTCCTGCGCGATCTCCAAGCCGAGGGCGCCCGCGTTTCCATCGTCGCCTGCGATGCGGCCGACGAATCGGCCCTCCGAAGCCTCTTGGATTCCGTTCCCTCGGACCATCCTCTCACGGCCGTCGTTCACGCCGCGGGATCCATCGATGACGGCATCCTCGCCGATCTCTCCCCGGAGCGCCTTCACTCCGTCCTGCGCTCCAAGGTCGACTCCGCACTCCATCTCCATTCCCTCACGCGACACCTCGACCTCGACGCCTTCGTCCTCTTCTCCTCCCTCTCCGGAGTCCTGGGCAGCCCGGGCCAAGCCAACTACTGCGCCGCCAACACCTTCCTCGACGCGCTCGCACACCACCGCCGCGCGCTCGGCCTTCACGCCCTCTCCCTCGATTGGGGCTATTGGCTCGAAAGGTCCGCGCTCACCTCCCACGTCTCCGATTCCGATCTTCGCCGCATGGCGCGTGCGGGTCTCCGTCCGCTCTCCTCCGAAGATGGGCTCGCGCTCTTCGACGCCGCGCTCGCACGCTGCGAGCCCGCGCTCGTCACGGCGGCCTTCGATGCCAATGCGCTGCGCGCGAATGCCAATGCACTGCCGGGCATGCTCCGGGGTCTCGTTCGTGTCCGCTCGGCGCGTCCCACGGCCTCCAACACCGTCAATGCCTCCTCGCTCCAGCAGCGACTCCTCGCCCTTTCCGCCGCCGAGCAAGAGCGCACCTTGCTCGACGTGGTCCGCGGTGAAATTGCCGTCGTCCTCGGCGTCGCCTCTCCCGGTACCCTCGAGCCACTTCGCCCGCTTCAAGAGCTAGGGCTCGACTCCCTCATGGCCGTCGAGCTTCGCAATCGACTCGTCGCCGCCACGGGCTTGCGGCTCCAGCCCACGCTTCTCTTCAATTACCCCACGCCAAAGGCGCTCGCCTCGTTTCTCGCCGCCCAGATCTTGGGACACGACGGTGCGCGGCGCGTGGAGGCGTTGCCCGGCACGACGTCGCTCGGTGACGACGCGATCGCGATCGTGGCCATGGGTTGCCGTTATCCGGGCGGTGTGCGAACGCCCGAGGACCTCTGGCAACTCGTGCGCGAGGGTCGGGATGCCATTTCGGGCTTTCCCGAGAACCGAGGGTGGGCCACCGACGATCCCGGTGCCGTCGGGACGATGCAGGCGCGCGAAGGCGGTTTTCTCTACGACGCCGACCTCTTCGACCCGGCGTTCTTCGGCATCAGCCCGCGCGAGGCGCTTGCCGTCGATCCGCAACAACGCCTCCTGCTCGAGACCACCTGGGAGACCTTCGAGCGGGCGGGGATCGACCCCACGTCCCTCCTTGGCTCCCAGACGGGTGTCTTCGTCGGGGTCATCTACAACGACTACGCCACCCGACTCGAACCATCGATAGCATCCCTCGGCGAGCTGAAAAGCTATCTGGGCCTCGGGAGCTCGGCGAGCGTCGCCTCCGGGCGCATCGCCTACACCTTGGGCTTGCAAGGGCCCGCCATGAGCGTCGACACGGCGTGCAGTTCGTCGCTGGTGGCGGTGCACCTGGCCGCGCAGGCGCTGCGCCGGGGCGAGTGCTCCCTCGCGCTCGCGGGCGGCGTCACCGTCATGGCCACGCCGGGCATCTTTGCCGAGTTGGGTCCGCAACACGCGGGATCGCCCGACGGCCGCTGCAAGTCGTTTTCCGCCGAGGCCAACGGCGCGGGATGGGCCGAAGGCGCGGGCATGCTCCTCTTGGAGCGGCTCTCCGATGCCCAGAGGAATGGCCATCCCATCTTGGCGCTTCTGCGCGGCTCCGCCGTCAACCAAGATGGCAAAAGCCAGGGGCTTACTGCGCCCAATGGGCCCGCACAGGAGCGCGTCATTCGGCAGGCTCTCGCCGACGCGAGCCTCTCGCCGCTCGACATCGACGCCGTCGAAGCGCATGGCACCGGGACCACGCTCGGCGATCCCATCGAGGTCCAGGCTCTTTTGGCCACCTACGGGGAGGCGCATTCCAAGGATAACCCGCTCTGGCTCGGGAGCCTCAAGTCCAACCTTGGGCATGCCCAAGCGGCGGCCGGCGTCGGGGGGATCATCAAGATGGTCCTCGCGCTCCAGCATGGGCTCTTGCCAAAGACGCTGCATGCCGAGCGGCCGTCGCCGCACATCGATTGGTCGCCAGGGACCGTGCGGCTGTTGAGCGAGCCGGTGGTTTGGGATGCCAACGGGCATTTGCGGCGGGCGGCGGTGTCCTCGTTTGGGATTTCCGGGACCAATGCGCATGTCGTGTTGGAAGAGGCTCCCCCCCTCCCCAGCCCTCCCCCGGAGGGGGAGGGTGCCGTTACGGCGGTTCCCGTCGTGGCCGGTGCCGTTACGGCGGGTGCCGTTACGGCCGGTGCCGTTACGGCGGTTCCTGTCCCGGTGCTGCTGTCCGCGAAGAGCGACGTGGCATTGCGTGCCCAGATCGAGCGGCTGCGCGAGCATCTCGTGCGGAATCCGGAGCTCACTGCCGTCAATGTGGCCTTTTCGCTCGCCACCACGCGCTCTCACTTCGAGCATCGCGCTGCCTTCGTCGTAACGGATCGCGACGCCTTGCTCGACGCGCTGGCGAAAGCCGTTACGGCTCCCTCCCCCCCCGGGGGAGGGTTGGGGTGGGGGAGCGGAAAGCTCGCCGTCCTCTTCACCGGCCAAGGCAGCCAGCGCCTTGGCATGGGCCGCGCCCTCCATCACGCCTTCCCCGTCTTCCGCGACGCCTTCGACGCCATCTGCAGCCGCTTCGACCCTCAGGTACGCCACGTCGTCTTCTCCCACGACGAGCGACTCCATCTGACCCTCTTCGCACAGACCTCCCTCTTCGCTCTCGAGGTCGCACTCTTTCGCCTCTTCGAGTCCTGGGGACTCGTTCCCGATCTCTTGCTCGGTCACTCCATCGGTGAGCTCTCCGCCGCACATGTCGCGGGCGTCCTCTCCCTCGACGACGCCTGCGCCCTCGTCTCCGCGCGCGCTCGCCTCATGCAAGACCTCCCTCAAGTTGGCGCCATGGTCGCCCTCCAAGCCTCCGAGGACGAACTCCTCCCCCGGCTCTCGGCCGGAGCGGCCATCGCGGCGCTCAATGGGCCAGCCTCGACGGTCGTCAGTGGCGATGAAGACGCCGTCCTCGCGCTCGCCGCGCACTTCGTGGCGCTGGGGCGCAAGTCCTCGCGCTTGCGCGTTAGCCACGCGTTTCACTCGCATCACATGGACGGCATGCTCGAAGCCTTCGAGCGCGTTGCCCGGAGCGTCACGTTCCACCCTGCACGCATTCCCATCGTCTCCAATCTTTCGGGCAGGCTCGCCTCCGACACCGAGCTTCGCTCCCCCGAGTATTGGGTACGTCACGTCCGCCACGCCGTCCGCTTTCTCGACGGCGTCCGCACCCTCGAAGCCGAGGGCGCCACCACCTTCCTCGAGCTCGGCCCTCACGGGGTCCTCTCCGCACTCGGACACGATGCACTCTCCGACGAGGCCCAAGCTCGCTCCGCCTTCCTTCCCGCACTCCGCAAGGACCGCGACGACGTCGAGGCTCTCTGCTCCTCCCTCGGCGCACTCCACACCCGGGGGCTCCACCTCGATTGGCGCGCCTTCTTCGCCCCATTCCGTCCCCAATGCGTCAGTCTCCCCACCTACGCCTTCCAGCGCCATCGATTCTGGCTCGAGGCGCCCTCGTCGCCGCGCGCCGACGTCGCCTCCGCGGGGCAAGCCTCCGCCGAACACCCCTTGCTCGTCGCCGCCGTCCCCTTGGCCGACTCCGACGGCTTTCTCTTCACCGGCCGATTGTCCCTCCCCCACCATCCCTGGCTCGCAGGTCATGCCGTCTTCGGTACCGTCATTCTTCCCGGCACCGCCTATGTCGACCTTGCACTCGTCGCCGCCCATCGCGTAGGCCTCGACCGCGTCGAGGAGCTCACCTTGCAGGCCCCGCTCGTGCTCCCGAAGACAGGCGCCGTCGTGCTGCAGCTCTCCGTCGGGGCACCCGACGAAACCGGGCGCAGATCGCTCGCCCTGCACTCCCGCCTCGAGGATGCTCCTCCCGACGCGGCCTGGACGCTCCACGCCACCGGCCTGCTTGGCCCGCGGGTGGAGTCCGCGCCCTTCGACCTGCGCGTGTGGCCGCCCGAAGGTGCCATCGCCCTCGAGACCGAGGGGCTCTATGAGCGACTTGCCGACGCCGGACTCGCCTACGGTCCCGACTTTCAGGGCCTGCACGCGGCCTGGACGCGCGGCAACGAGCTTTTCGCCGAAGTGCACTTGCCCTCGTCGTGCGCCAAGGATGCCTCACGCTTCGGCCTCCACCCGGCGCTGCTCGACGCCGCCTTGCACATTCTGGCGCATGCGCCCGACGGTGGCGGCGACGTCCCGCTGCCTTTCTCCTGGATGGGGATCTCCTTGCGGACCGTCGGTGCCTCCACCGTGCGCGTACGTCTCACACGCATCGAAGGGGAAAGCTCCGTTTCACTCGCCATCGCCGATGCGACCGGCGAGCCCGTCGCCTCGGTGGAGACCCTCGCCTCCCGCCCCATCACCGCCGAGCAGCTCCAACGCGGCCTCGCCGTTCACCACGATGCGCTCTTGCGCGTCGATTGGACCCCGTTGCCCTCGCCCGAGGCCACCTCCGCAGCCCATTGGGCGCTCGTCGGCACGGACGACTTCCACGCCTTCCATGCGGCGGTTCAACACGGCGCTCCGGTCCCCGAGCTCGTCATCCTGGACTTCTCCGCGCCCCCCGACACCGCACACGTCATCGCCGCCGCGCACGATGCCACCGCCCGCGCGCTTTCCCTCCTCCAAACCTGGCTTGCCGACGACCGATTCGCGTCCTCGCGACTCGTCCTGCTCACCCACCGCGCCATCGCCACGCGCGCCGACGAAGACGTCCCGCATCTTCCTCTCTCACCGCTCTGGGGCCTCGCCCGTTCCGCTCAATCCGAAAACCCCGACCGGCCCATTTTCCTCCTCGACCTCGACGACTCCGAACCTTCACGCCTCGCACTCCCCTCGGCCCTCGCTTCGTCCTGCAACCAGCTCGCACTCCGCAATGGAACGCCGCTCGCGCCAAGGCTCGTCCGAGCTCGCGCGGAGGACGCGCAGCCCGTGCGATCGCTCGACCTGGAAGGTACGGTGCTCATCACGGGTGGGACCGGCGTGCTCGGGGCCCGGGTCGCACGGCATCTGGTGCATACCCATGGCATCAAGCATCTTCTCCTCGCGTCCCGTCAGGGCCCCACGGCCGACGGCGCCGAGTCGCTGCAACGCGACCTCGAAGCCGCGGGCGCCCGTGTGACGATTTCCGCTTGCGATGCCGCCGACCGTCGTGCGCTCGAAGCGCTGTTGGCGTGCGTCCCCGTCGAGCATCCCCTCACCGCCGTCGTGCATGCCGCCGGCACCCTCGACGATGGCATCCTCGGCTCGCTCACCCACGAGCGTCTCCACTCCGTCTTGCGCGCCAAGGTCGATGCCGCCTGGAACCTCCACGAGCTCACCAAAGACCTCGCCGCCTTCGTCCTTTTCTCCTCGCTCTCCGGGGTCCTCGGTGGACCAGGCCAAGCGAATTACGCTGCCGCCAACGTCTTTCTCGATGCCCTCGCCCACCATCGCCGAGCACTCGGCCTGCCCGCCCTCGCCCTCGACTGGGGAGCCTGGACCGACACCTCCGCCATGACCGCGCACCTCGCCGACGCCGATCTTCGCCGGATGGCCCGCGCGGGCATGCGCTCACTCGCCACCGACGAAGCCCTCGCCCTCTTCGACGCCGCGCTTCGGCGAGCCGACCCCGTGCTCGTTCCGGCCCGCTTCGACGGGGCCGCCCTCGCCGCCCGGGTCGATGCACTGCCGCCCATGCTCCAAGGCCTCACCCGGCCCAAAGCCTCACGACCACGCGCCGCCACCGCCCCCACGGCGTCCTCGCTCCAGCAGCGCCTCCTCTCCTTGTCCCTGCAAGAGCGCGAGAGCGCGCTGCTCGACCTGGTCCGCTCCGAAATCGCCTCCGTTCTCGCCCTCGCCTCCCCCCAGGCGATCGAACGCCACCAACCGCTCCAGGAGCTCGGACTCGACTCCCTCATGGCGCTCGAGCTCCGAAATCGACTTGCCGCCGCCTGCGGGCTCCGCCTCCAACCCACCCTCTTTTTCGACCATCCTACCCCTCACGCGCTTGCGCTCTTCTTGCGCGAATCCCTCGCGTCGACGCTTGGCGGGCCAAAGGAGCATGGTCCTCTCGAGCGCATGCTCCAGCAAGCCTTTGCCGCCGGCAACATCGACAAAGGCTGGAACGTCATCTCCGCCGCCGCGCAACTTCGTTTGCTCGTGGAAGGCTCGTCGGCCACCGCAAACGAGCCCCCCGTTCTACTCGCACAAGGAAAAACCGAGCCCCGATTGTTTTGCTTTCCCGCATTCGGGATACCGTCGGGTCCTCTGCAGTTTCTGAAATTTGCCTCGAACTTCAAAAACCGGCGCGACGTCTGCGTGCTCCCCCATACCGGATATCGACCGGGACAGGCACTCCCCGCAAGCCTCGATGATTTCGTCGCCGCACATGCCAAAGCGGTATTGAAGCGCGCGGGGAATACTCCGTTTGCCTTGGCAGGAGTCTCCGCCGGCGGATATGTCGCTCATATGGTAGCGGCTTATCTGGAGCGACTCGGCCGCAAACCGGCCGGCGTCGTACTTCTCGATGCCTACGGTCGAGAGAGCATCGGCAACGAACGTCTGCATTTCCACCTCAATGCAGGATGGCTCGACCATATGTCGACCTATGGCGCTTCCGATACGGAGATCACCGCCATGTGCTGGTATCATGAAATGCTGTCCGATTGGAGGCCGAGGCGACTCGCCTCGCCGGTCCTTCTCGTCCGTGCATCCGACCCCTTCGAAACGATGGAGGACGGCAAGAACGCGGCGGATTGGCGCTCGAATTGGGAACATCCGCACGATGCCGTGGATGTACCGGGAAACCACTTTACGATGATCCAACAGCCGGAAACGGCGGGCGTCGTCGACCAGTGGCTACGTTCGTTGGCGCCCGAACGCATCCACGATCTTACCGTCGCGAGGTAAAACGGCGGACCCGCGCCATGGCGAGCCACGTGGCCGTCGCGGCGACGAGTGCGCCAACGAGGGACAGGACGAGGATGAGCGCGTACCAAATGCGCGGGTGCGCGAGCAGAGACGGAAGGTCGAAGCTGTGAAAGCCGTGATAGAGCCACCGGTAGGTGCGGCTCGTCCCATCGTGCCGGCGCAGAATGCGGCCGGTGGTTTCGTCGACGTAATGGACGACCGCGCCCGATTCGATTTTGAGCACCGGAAATGTCATATCCGGATAAAAATGCGTCGGATAGTAATAGGCGTCCGGCGCTTCCAGTTCCGTCACGCGTGAGGGCTCACCCCCCGTGAGCGCCGAGACCTCGCGATCGAGCCATGGGGCGGGGAGGCGCGCCAGCGGTGCGTCTTCGTGCGACGCCGAGAGGACCATGGCTCGGACCGGGCTCTCACGGCACACGTAAAAGGGCTCGCCGACGATTTGCACGAGCTCGAGGCTACGAACGACGAGGTGCGGAGCGCAGGCGTCCGCGGCTTGTCGCACGGAGCGGGTGAACGCGCGGGGCTCGAAACGGCCACCGCGTGCGCGCTCGCGCTCTTCCGCGCGCACGGTGCCATGGGCGTCGAGTGCAAAAGGATCGAGCGACAACGCGCCGCTGACGAGCCAGGTGAAAACCAGGGCGCCCACGGTGAGGCCCGCACCGTGATGCCATGCAAATGCGGTTTTGCGAAAAGGCCCGAATTGGCCATGGCGCGCCCAATGGCGAAACGCGCGTGCGATCCCCACGGCGATTCCGGAGAAGGCCGCGCACGCCCCCAAAGTCGATAATGCGATGACGAGCCATTTCCAGAATACCGCGTGACGCCGCACCTGCACGAAGTAAATCCAATGCGGAATGGCCCCGAACCAGGCCATGACGCGGGCACGCGACGTGCTGTGCTGAACGATCCGACCTTTCGCGAGCGAGACGTAGACCTCCGCGCCATCGTGGGCCGTGGCACGAAGCATGGGAAGCCAGCCCTGGGCTTCGGCACGCGGGGTCCACGTGTCGGGCGCATGCACGGTGACCGCCGTTTCGGGCTCGGTGCCGAGCCACTGGCGTGCCAGGGCGCGGGCCTCGGTGTCGGAGAGCGTTCCTGGCAGCAGGCGCACCCCGGAGGCGACATCGTACTGCACGATCCCGCGGGCGGATTCGATTTCCCAAATGGGTTTTCCCAAGCGCGGCACGATGCGAACGGAGCCCGTGGCTTCGACGCCCGCAGGAAACGCCTCCGCGGCGGTGGCCTCGGGAAGCGACGGCAGCGGTCCGCCGCGCTCGAGGCGATCACGCTCGGTCACCTCCGGGAAGCCTCCGCCCAGGGCCATGACGATTCCCGAGACGAACCATACGAAGACCAAAAGCGCCATGGGAACGCCGAGCCATCGATGCACCCTGGCGAGCAGCCGGATCATCTCACGATTTGATCCTCAGCGTGAAAAGCACCGTGCGCGGAGCCCCCGGCGTGACCTGGGTTCCATTGATGGCCGATACGAAATAGCGCTCGGCACCGAAGATATTGTCGACATTGACGGCAAATTCGAATTGGCCAACTTTGTAATACCCTGCGGCGCTCACGAGCGCATAGGCCGGCATGGGCACCGTGTTCTCGACGTTGGCCCATTGATCCCCGACCACGCGCACGCCCGCCCCGGCCCCGAGCCCCCACGGAAAGCGGTACGTCCCCCACGCGGTCAGCGAATGGTCGGGCACATACGCCGGCGTCTTTCCGGCAAAATCGGCATCGGGCGTAACATACCGATCGTAACGGGCGAGCGTGTACGCGTACCCGATTCGCAGCGAGAGCGGCTCGATGGGTTCCGCGGTGAGGCTGGCTTCGATGCCGCGGGAGGTCTGCGATCCGGCCTGATCGTACTCGCCCGCGTGCCGTGAGACGACCACGTGGGTCTTTTTCAGATTGTACGCGGCAAAATCGAAGTGCACGCGTCGGTCGAAGGCATCCACGCGGGCGCCCAATTCGTATTGACGACCGCGCTCGGGATCCAGGGTGCGGCCATCGGTTGGAACGGTGCGCACGGGGGTGAACGCGGTGCCTGCAACACCGTAAAAGGTGAGCCACGTGCTCGGCTGGAGGACGAGGCCGGTCCGAAATGTCGCCGCGAAGGCATCGCGGTCCGCGGAGGTTTCGGAGGCAGCGCGCTCGGGGGTGGCGTACGTCTTCGTTTCCGTATCGTAGCCCCATCGATCGAGGCGGCCGCTCACGGCGAGCTTCACCCCGTTGACGAGCTGCATCGTATCGTAGGCGAACAGGCCGTGCGTGATTTGATGTTGCGTGCGGCGCCCGACTTTGTTCGTGGCATAATCGCCTTGCGGATCGAGGGCATCTCGAAAGGGGAGCGGCGCGAGATCGGTTTGGTCGAGCGCAAAGCGGGGATGGTGCGAAAGGGTATATCCGAAGTCGTACCCGACCAGTGCCCGATGCGGCACAATGACCTTTCCACGCCAATGGCCTTCGAGCTGGAGGGATAGCTGGTTCCACTCGTGACCGAGCGCGAACCATTGCCGATTTACCGTTCGATCGACGCCAACCGATAGGGTTTCGGCGGATTTGTATTCGTACGGATTGTGGCTAAAACCGAGGCGCACGACCCATTTGGCGTGGTCGACCGGCGCGTACGAATATTCGAGCTGCGTGTCGTAGAACGATCCGTCGAGGTAGTCCCAGGGCGTATTGAAACGCCGATCGAGCGGGATACCATCGGGCACCGATCCCTGCTCGGTCGGGAGGCCCGTGTCGGTCGAGAAATGAATCTTCTGGTAGCTGACGCGGAGCAGGACGCGGTGCCGTTCCGCGGGGCGCCATTCCAGGGCCGCGGTGACGTTGGCATTGGACGAACGAGCTCGGCGAAAGTTGTCGTCGTCGACGATGCCCGCATCGGCGCGAAACGCGAGGCTGTCGCCCAACGGGCCGGTCACGCCCATGGTCGCGCGGCGCAGTAGCGTGGGGCCGCCGAGCGAAAGCGATCCTTCGTAACCGAAACGCCGCGAGGGCTGTTTGTGGAGGAAATTGACCACCCCACCGACACCCCCATAGCCATAAAGCGCCGACGCGGGCCCCTTCAGAACTTCGATGCGATCGATGCCCGCCGTATTACCGGTCGGAGCGGAACCCACGAGTTGAAAGCGCGCATCACGAAAGCCGTCGACGAGGGTCGTATAGTCGCCGAATCCGCGGATGGTCATGGATGTGAAACCGCCATATTCGAGCTGCGGCTGGACCCCGGGGACCCACGAGAGTGCCCCCACGACGTCGGTGGTGCCGCGCTCCTCGATTTCACGATTCGTCACCACATTGACTGTGGCAGGGACATCGCGAAGAGGCTCCCGCATGCGCGAACCGACGGATGGATTGCGCCTCCCCGCCACTTGCACGTCCGCGGGAGTCTCGGCGGGCGACTGGCCGGAAGACGGGGTGGAAGATTGCGCAAAGGCCTGGGAAATAGCCCCGGCCGTCACAAGCCCGCCGACCACGAAGCCGGCATACGTTCGCCCACGAAGAGTCATCGATAGCCGAGAGTTCGTTGGCGTTGATAGCCGTCGGGATCCAAAAGGTCCATTGGGCTTTTTGTCGCACGATCCTATTTGCTCCGTGGACGCGCTCGCGTTCGCCTCGCGTTTCGATCCGCTTCACGGCGTCGAACGTATTGGAGCGGTGACGTCGCCACGGTCGAACGCGTGGCGCACGTCGATCATTCATTTTTTTTGCGAGGAGTGCATACGATGACGACGAGACGACTCCATGGCCGCGTGCTCGCGGCTTGTCTGCTTTTGGCCAGCGCTTGCGCGAGTGCCCCCACCGATGAGGAGAATAGGGCAACTACCGAGGGCAGCGACGACGAGGAACTGCGCATCCAGCCGTTGCGCACACCCAATGATCCGCCGCCAAACGTCGACGGATTCAACCCGAGCACCGGCATCGTCGGCCAATGGATTGCCATCAACGGCCGCAACTTCCAAGTCGGTGACCGCGTCTTCTTCGGCGGCGTTCAGGCGGGCAACATCGATTACAGCGGTGTGCCCGCCCGCATCTCCGCGGCGGTCCCGCGCAAGGCCAGGACCGGAGCGATCGGCGTGGAGCTCACCACGAGCATCGGCGCCCCCTTCCGCGTCCTGCCCACCGAGAGCGGCTTTACCCCGGCGAGCGGCACGCCGCTCACCACCACAGTCGTCATCAAGGGCACCGGTTTCGCCGACAGCCCCATTCGCGTTCTCTTCGCCAACGGCGTGGAGGGCGTCGTCACCGGCGGCGACGAGGTGACGATTGGCGTAACGGTGCCCGACAATGCCGCCTCCGGCCCGCTTACCATCACGACCCGGGGAGGGTCCATCAAGACGCGCGACAGTTTCACCGTGTTACCGCCGCCTCCGGCCATCAAGAACCGCGACGGCTTCTCGCCCAAGTCCGGCCCCCTCGGCACCGAGGTTCATCTCTACGCCAAGGACGGCACAACGTTCCAACAGATCACGCGCGTTGCCTTCAAGGGCCCAGGCATCCCCAACCGCGTCGACGCGATGTTTCAAGTCGTCAATCGCAAAACCGAGATTGTCACCATCGTACCAAGCGGCGCGGTGACCGGAACCATCCGCGTCACCAATGCCACCGGCGCAGACGCCACGTCGGAGGATTTCGTCGTGCTGCCGTAGTCGAGGCTATTCGCCCTTCTTTTTCCACTGACGGCGATTCTCGTTCACCACGACGTGCGGCACGCCATCGGGGCCGTCGCGGCGGCATTCCGCGCGCGCAGAGTACGTGGCGACTTCCTCGTCGCTTTCGAAGCGACCTTGGACATCGACCGTGAACATCAGGGAGCCAAGGCGAAGGCGCTTGCCGGCCGCGGGGGCGTCCAGCGCCTGGCTCTCTGGCTTGGTGAGCGCGTCGCTTTTGCCGGCGGGGCCCGACGCGAGGCCCAGGCGTTGGACCAACCGCACCAAGGAGGCTGCCTTTTTCGTCTCTTCCGCCATGCCATGAGGATAGCAGGCCCGCGGAGTTAGTCCGCTGGGAAGCGGAGAATGGCGAGCACCGTCTGGGTGTACTGTTCTGCGAACTCAGGGCTACTCGCAGGGCAGCCCGAGAGCCGTCGCACCTGCTCGGGCACCAGGAATGGATAGCTCGCGAGACCTTGCACGGCATAGAAGAGCAACGGCACGTCGACCTTGGGAAACACGCCGGCGGCCATCGCCGTCTCCAGCAGCGGGCGCAGGCGTTCCGTGAGCGGGACGATGTGCTTCTCCATGATGTAGCTCGCGTGGCGCCCGCGTTTGGCGTTCTCGATGAGCCAGATGCGCGCCAGCTCGGGCCGCCTGGCCGTGAACAACGTGAACCGGCGAACCAGCGCGCTGGGCGTCTCGAGGCGCGCCTCGTCGGGCAGGACGGCCACACGGAGCTCGCCGAAGAGCGAATCGAGAACCGCGCGAAAGAGCTGCTCCTTGCTGCCGAAATGATGGTGCACCAACGGCTGCGTCGACTTTGCGCGGCGCGCAATGCCCGCGGTCGTCGCACCTTCGTACCCCTTCTCGGAGAATTCGCGAACGGCCGCCTCCAGCAAGGCAGGCCGCGCTTTTCCCGGGCGCCCGCGAGGGCGGGCGGGCGGCGCAGAGGACGCTTTCGACACGGGCAGAAGGCTACCACCGCACCATCGGGTGGTCACCTTGCGTTAATTATTTATTGATCTATAAGTAATGCGTCACACGAAGGAGAGGCCATGAACGACAAGGTCGAGGGCGAGGACGGATCGCCGTACCGCGTGGACGTGCACTGCCATCACATCCCCGACTTCTATCGCCTATCCCTGGAGGAACACGGCCTCTTCACCGCGGGCGGCATCCCGTTCCCCGCCTGGTCACCGGAGCTCGCCGTCCACTTCATGGACAACTATAGCATCCAAGTGCAGGTCGTCTCCATCTCGGAGCCCGGTGTCTACTATTTGCGCACGGCCGACGAGCGATGCGCACTCGCACGCCGCATCAACGACTACACGACCGAGACACTCGTTCGAAGTTCCAACCCCACACTGGCGGGCCGCTTTGGTGGCTTCGCCGTCTTGCCGCTGGGAGACCTCGGCAACCCCTCGGACACGAAGCATGCCGCGGCCGAGGCGGAGCGCTCCCTCACCCGACTCGGGATGGACGGCGTGGGACTCTATAGCAATTACCATGGGGTCTATTTGGGCGATCCTCGCTTTGGGCCGCTCCTGAAGGCCTTGAACGATCTCGGGGCCATGGTGTTCATCCACCCGGTCACGCCCCCGGCCGCACCGGACATCCCCACCTCGAAGCTCACGTTTTTGTACGAGTTCCCCTTCGATACGACCCGCTCCGTGGTGAGCATGCTTTACGCGAACGTCTTCAACGATTATCCGAATATTCGCTGGCTCGTGGCCCACGCCGGCGGAACGATTCCATTTCTCGCGTACCGCACCAGTTTGCTGTCGCCCGGCAACACCCACTATTCCAAGTTGTTTTACGACACCGCCCTCTCCCCCGCCCCATCGGCGATGAAATCCGTGCGTGAAGTCACCGACGTTTCGCACATCTTGTTCGCCACCGATTGGCCTTTCAGCTCGGCGCTATTCCCCTCCTCCGGAAATCCGGCGCCGCAACTGGCCGAAACCTTCGACGCGCAGGAGCTTCGCAGGGTCGAGCGGCTCAACGCCCTCGCGCAATTCCCCAACCTCGTCCCGCAGGAGAAGCGATGAGCACTTTCCCCACGCCGACGTCACGCACCCTTGCTTTCGGCCGGCGCAAAATCCACGTCAGCGAACTTGGCGCCGGCTTTCCCGTGCTGCTGTTGCACGGCGGCGGCCCCGGTGCGTCCGGCATGCCCACCTACGTGCGCAACATCGAAACATTGGCGCGACACTTCCGCATCGTCGTGCCCGATCTGCAGGGCTACGGGCGCTCCAGCAAAGGCGTCGATCGCATGGATCCCTTTGGCGACGAGGCCGACGCCATGCTCGGATTGATGGACGCACTCGAGATTCGAAAGGCGCACTTCGTCGGCAATTCGCTGGGCGGCGCCTGTGCGTTGCGCATCGCGCTGGAGCATCCTTCCCGCGCCGCCTCGCTCGTGCTCATGGGGCCCGGCGGCGTCAACACCACGCGCTCGCTCCCCACGCGCGGACTCAATGCCCTTCTCGACTTTTACGCCGGTGGGCCGCCCACCCTGGAAAAAGTGCGCCACTTCATCCACGAGTACCTCGTATTCGATGCCACGCAAGTGCCAGATTCGCTCATCGAGGAGCGATTTCGAGCGAGCCTCGATCCGGAGATCCTCGCGTCGCCGCCCCTCCGGCGCCCCAATGGCATTCCTCGCTTCCGCCATCTCGACTTCACCCGCGACCCGCGCCTTCGCGACTGCGACATACCGACCTTGGTCCTTTGGGGAATGGAGGACAAAGTGAATCGCCCCAGCGGCGGCAAAGCCCTGCAATCGCGCATGCGGCGATGCGATCTCCATCTTTTCGCGCGCGCGGGCCATTGGGTGCAATGGGAGCGCGCCGCCGAATTCAACGCCATGACCACGGCCTTTTTTCTCGAGCACACGCCCGCGGGGTCCGCATGAGTCTCTTTGGAAAAACCAAAATGGGGTATGCGCTGGTCGAATCGATGCACCTCGCGCCGTGGCGCACACTCCTCGAAGAAGGCATCGGGCTGCAGGTCGCCCATGCGGACGAAGAGCAACTTGCCTTTCGCATGGACGGGCATGCCCGCCGCATCATCGTCCGCCGCGGCCCCGCGGAAGACGTCATCGCCACCGGATGGCAGCTCGAGAACGACGCGGCGCTCGACACCGTCGTCGCGCGCTGTCGGGCGCGGGGCATCGACGTCGCATCCGGCTCGGCGGAGGCGGCCAAGGAGCGCGGCGTCGCGTCCTTCGTGACCGTCCAGGGCCCAAAAGGCCTGCCCATCGAGCTCTTCACGGAGGCCACCCGCGCGGAGACACCGCTCGAAATGCTGGCCAGCGGCTTCGTCACCGGCGACGGCGGAATGGGCCACATCGCCCTCACCACGCGGCTTCCCGACGACGTGGAGCGATTCTGGGGGGAGCTCTTCGACGCGCGACTGAGCGATCGCGTCGCCCAGCGCATCGCCGGCGTCATGCTGGACATTGCCTTCCTGCGCCTCAACGAGCGGCACCACTCGATGGCCATCGCCGCCACGCGCGGCCTGCGCCTCGATCCACTCCGCACCAAGGTGCAGCACGTCAACGTCGAGGCCGCGTCCATCGACGATATCGAGCGTGCGTTCGAGCGCTGCCGGCACCTCGGCTTCGAAATGGCGCATGAAATCGGGCAGCACCCCAACGATCACCAGATATCGTTTTACGTAATCACCCCCTCCGGGTTCGAGTTCGAGCTCGGGTGGAATGCGCGAAAGGTCGACGAGGCCTCGTGGCGGACGGCCTCGTACGACGCGATCAGCTCCTGGGGGCACAAGCCGGAGCGCGCGGGCCTCGTCCACCGGCTCGCGGAGAACGCCGGCAATTTCGCCCGGGGGCTGCATTCGCTCCTGAATCCCGAGTACGCACCATTGCGCAAGCCATGAGCGTCGATGTCGTCATCTCCGGGCTCGGCCCGACGGGTCTCGCGCTCGCGCACCTCCTCGGACGGCGCGGGCATCGTGTGGTCGTGCTGGAGCGCGAACCCGAGTTCTACGGCCATGCACGCGCCGTCTATACGGACGACGAGTGCATGCGCATCTTTCAATCGGCCAACCTCGCCACCGAGCTCCAAGCGAAGATGCTGCTCGAAACGCCGTGCCAGTGGGTGGGCCCGCACGGCGAGGTGATGGGGCAGTATTTCCCGACGAAACGGCCCTTCGGGTGGCCGGTGGTGAACTTCTTTTACCAGCCGTACCTCGAGACGTCGCTGGCCGAGCATTTGGCGCGCTACCCGGACGTGCACGTGCATCGCGGACGCGAGCTCACCGGATTCGAGCAAGACGAAGACGGCGTCACCGTCACGCACCAGGGGACGAACGGCGACACCAGTACGGTCCGCGCGCGCTATTTGATTGGCGCCGACGGCGGCCGCAGCACCGTGCGAACGCTGCTCGGTATTTCCATGACGGGAAAGAACTTTCCCGAGCCATGGCTGGTGGTCGACCTCGTATCGAAGGGCCCCGGCACCGGGGACGGACTCCGGCATTTGCCCTATTTCAATTTTCATTGCGATCCAGAGTGCCCCGCGGTGAGCTGTCCCCAGCCCGACGGCCACCATCGCTTCGAGTTCATGCTCAGGCCGGGCCAGACGAAGGAGGACATGGAGAAGCCCGAAACGGTGCGGCGGTATCTGTCACGATTCGTCGATCCGGATCGCTTCGAGGTCAAACGGCGCCTGGTCTACACCTTCAACGCACTGGTGGCGAACCGCTGGCGCGAGCGCCGTGTGTTCCTGGCCGGAGACGCTGCGCACATGACGCCGCAGTTCATGGGCCAGGGAATGAGCTCTGGATTGCGCGATGCGTACAACCTCGCGTGGAAATTGGATGCCGCCCTGCGGGGCAAGGCGGGAAATGCGCTCTTGGACACGTACGAGGCCGAACGGCGACACCACGCCAAGGCGATGATCGATATTTCCGTGCGCATGAAGCAAATGGTGTCGGCCTCCACGCCGTGGGGCGCCGCCGTTCGCGATGCCGTGGCCGCCATCATCCGGAAGACGCCACCCCTGCGCGAATGGGTTCGTCAGGGCGGGTTCAAACCCACGCCCACGTATGAACCGGGCTACTTCGGTATCGCGCGATCGCGCCGCGGCGGACCGGAGGGGCGCCTCGTACCCCAACCCGAAGTGCGTCGCCGGGACGGCCGCCGCGTGCTGCTCGACGAGGTGCTCGGCGAGGGTTTCGCGCTCGTCGGCCTCGGGCTCGATCCACGCGCGGAGCTGTCGGCGTCCTCGCGCAACTTCCTCGATGGATGGGGCGCGTCGTACGTTACGTTGTTTGGATATGGCGAACGGCCCCAAGGCCACCGTGGCGTGGCACACTCGACCCCGGCCGGGTTGTCCGAGGTGGAAGATCTCGAGGGGAACATGGTTCGCTGGTGCCACAAGGGTGACATTCCAGCTGGCGCCACCCTGCTGATTCGGCCGGACAAGTTTCTATACGGCGTTGGGAAGGCCTCGAGTTTGGATCCTATCGTGAAGGATTTACGCTCCCGTCTCGGCGCCGGGATCACCCACCATTGAGGCTCACGACGTCATGCGTGCGAGCTGACTTACGAGCAACACCAATTGGTCGGCATTGACGGGCTTCGGAATGTGCATCATGAAGCCCGAGCGCAAGGCGTTTTGCCGCGCTTCCGCTTCCGCATAGGCCGTGAGCGCCGCGGCGGGAACCTCTCCGCCGTGAGCCTTCGACCGAGCTCGCACGCGTCGGATCAGGTCGTAGCCGTCTTCACCTGGCATGCCGATGTCCGAAAGCAGAACATCCGGTACTTCCACCTCGAACTTGGCCAGCGCATCGGGTACGTCAACGGCCGTGGTGATCCGCGAACCGCAGTGCTCGAGCAGCATTTGCAGAGCTTCGCGGTTCTCTGCATCGTCATCTACGACCAAGATGTGGATACCGAATAATGGTGCCGTTGGCTCGGACAGCTTCCTCCCCGACGATACATCGGACGTGTCACTTGTTTGCAGCGCAGGTGCATTCACAGACTTCGAGGCCACTGTACTACCCTCCACTACATTGGATGGAGAGTGTCTCACGAACATCGCAGCTGAATAATGCACCGCGGATTTCGGCAACTATCCGTCGCTCCCAGCGTCGCGCCCGTGCTCGAGTTTCTTTGCGCAAAGCCCCCGCCACCGAACGAAGGTCTATTCCAAATTGGATATAGTCGGGTGCCATGGCGCAGACACAGGCCAGCTCCAACGAAAAGATACAGTCGTTTTTCATCCCCACCGTCATTGCTTATGTGCGCGCGTCGGGTGGCGACGCCGAATCTCTCGAACGCAAGTACGGCATCCCCGCGAGCCTTCCGATGCACGAAGGCATGCTCGCGCCATTCAGTTTGATCCGGGACGTGAGCGAAGAGGCTGCGCAGTCACTCGGAGACCCTTTTCTCGGCCTTCATCTGGCCCTGGCCCACAAGCGAGGCAGCTATGGCCCGCCTTCGGCGCCAACGCGTTGTGCGTGGGTCGTCGAGTTCGCGGCCCGCAGTGCGCCCACGGTGGGGGCGGCCATTTTGCGATTTGCGCGGTACCAGCACCTGGTCAACAACTTGAGGCCGTTCGTCATCGAATTGGGGGCCACGGATTTCATCGTTGCCCATCGACATGGCATTGGCCGCCAGCTGCACGAGTTTACCCTTGCACTCGTTTTGAACATGATGCGCGAATTCAGCTCCCCGTCGATCCATGCCCAACGCGTACTCTTCATGCATCCAAGGCCTTCCGATGTGTCGGAGCTGGTACGTTTCTTCGGCACGGAGGAAATCGAATTCGGCCAGAGCGCCAATACCCTCTTCTTTCCGGTTGACGTCTCGGAGATGCCCATTCATGCCGTCGACGACGACCTTTTGGCGCTTCTCGACGCCTTCGTTCAGCGGGATGCGCCCGCCACGAGCAACAAGGAAGACCTCATCGCGCCCATCCGTCGCTACGTGCATGAAGCGCTGCGCGATGGTGCCCCGTCGGTGGAGCGCGCGGCCGCCATCATGCACACGAGCGTGCGGACGCTTCAGCGGCGCCTCGACGACGCGGGAACGACCTTCAACGAGCTCGTCGACGGGGTGCGCCACGCCCTGGCCGTCCAGTATTTGCAGAACCCCGAATTGAGCATCAGCGAAGTCGCTTACCTCACGGGCTACTCCGAAGTGAGACCGTTCGCCCGCGCGTTTCGCCGGTGGACGGGCCTCGCCCCCGGGCAATACCGTGCTTCGCGGATGCAGTAGCCGCAGCGGTCAGCGCACGTCGACGAACACCGCGCTCGGGACACCCCAGTTGCCTTGGACATCGCGCCCTTCGACGAGCACGATGTGCCGGCCGCTGGACCATCCGGTGGTGTCGATGGACGCGGTCACCTTTTCGCGCGTCGCATCGAAGGCGCCGTCGCTGGCCCTCATCGCGAACGTCGTCCCTCCGGACCACGATGGCCCGTCCACCGCGTAACGCGCGGCCGCAATCTTCTGCGTTGGCTCGCGGCCATTGAAACGTGTGTCGTCCAGCGTGGCGGTCAACGTCACCGATGCCCCCGCAACCACCGAGCCGGGCGAAGCGATGACCTGAAGGGCGTCCGGCCCCGAGGGAGACTGATAGGGCCTTCGCGCAGCCTTGAACGCATAGAGGAGGGCTTTCAAGTTACCGGGGCCGACATTCTGCTCGTACGCCGCGCATTTCTCGAAGAAGTCGGTTCCCAATTCGATGGTATAAGAAGCGATCCCCAGCTCTCCGTACGACCAATCGTCCGTGCTGCCACTGTCGACGTACAGGCAGCCACGCGCCCCCGTCTGGCAGGCGGTGTAGCCATTCAGGTATCCCAACTTGCGCCCCAATGTCGCGAGCTGAACGGCGTTAGGCGCCGCCGCCGCGCTCCATGCCCATGGATAAAGGACCTTTCGTCCAAAGCTATGGAGCGTGATGAGCACACCACTCGCCGTGCTCGGGGCCGCATCGCCAATCTTCGGGCCCCGTTGATCGGCGAAAATCGATGCGAGGTATTTCTGGAGGCTGTCCGTCTCGGGCTCCGAAGCCGCACCCGAACCGCGGTAGAATTCGTCACACGGGTCCGCACTGGAGCCGCCGGCGTTGAACCTGAAGGAGCTATTGCGATTCAAGTCGACGCCGTAATGGTTGTCGTCGGCCGGCGGATCGGCACACCGACCGCCATTGGCATCGTTCGCATTCTTTCGCTGGTAATATCCCTGTTCCGCGATCTTCCGCCCATCCGGGTTTGCCTGCGGCAGCACCTGCAACTCGTGATGGTCCAACAGCCACGTGATGTCGGGATCCACGCCATACCCCCGTGCCATCTGCTCGGCAAAACGCACGGCGGTTTCGGAGGTCGTGTACTCGCGGGGGTGAAGACCGCCCATCACGAAGAGTATGGGCTTCGCCGCCGAGATCGCACGGTTCGTCAGCGTGAGAACCAGGAGCTCGTAGCCCCCGCGACCTACCTTCTTCTTCCAACTCGGACCGATGCTCGTGACCTCGGCGAGGTGCGGATAGTCGGAGGCCATTTGCCATAGTGCCGAGTGCGTCTCCTCCACGGTGCGGTAGCATGGATACCCGGCAATACCCGCCGACTCGGTGTTGGACCGAAGGTGCAAGCGGGCATGTCGCGCTTCGCGCCGAACGATGTCCACGCGGTGGCCGCTTGCCACGAGAGCCTCGTATTTCAGAGGATCGTCGATGAGCATCGAGACCCACCGCGCCTCGCCGTCGGCGTCCTCGAGCACGTCGTAGGATTGGACCACGCGCTGCAAATCGGCCTCGTCCTTGTAATGAACATGGGCAAAGAGCGTCTCGCCCGAGGCCGGAGGTCCGTCCCGCGTGTCACAATCGCCGTCGTTCTCGCCCTCGCTGTCACTCGAACAGCCCGCTGCACCGGCGTAAGCCCATACGGCGACCGCCGAGATCGAAACGAGGATTTGCCGGAGAGACGACGGCGTCGTCCGCCATGACGATTTCATCGGTGCCCCGAAAGGTTACCTGCCTCTGCAAGCCACGTAATCCGAGAAGGACGGCGCAGAGCTTAGCACTCCTTTCTTGTTATTCCAAAGTTCCTTCCTCGAGCACGCTGCTCGATGGGTTACGGGTCATGACTTTGCGCTGCGCGGCGTCGCAGACCCAACGCGCGAGCCAGGGGGTGGCGCCTTGGAGGAAGGCGAGCAGCTGCGATGTGCGGTCGCCCCATATTTCGAAGTCACCGCGTGCGGCGCCGCGCAAAATGGCGCGTGCAACCTCGTCGGCGCTGCGAACGGGGGCAGTGCCGGCGATGGCCGCGGTTTCCGGTGGACGGAGGGGCGTCTCGTTGACGAGCATCGGGGTGTCGGTGTCGGGGGGTTGGGCGATGCTCACGCGGATGCCGTATGGCCAGAGTTCGGCGCGCAAGGATTGCGAAAAACCGGTGAGAGCGAACTTCGACGCGCAGTACGCCGAGTACCCGTAAATGCCAATGATGCCCGCCAGCGAGCCGACGTTGACGATGTGCCCCGCGCGGCGCCCGATGAAATGAGGGACGACGGCGCGGCACATGTGAACGACACCGAAGTAATTCGCGTCCATCTGGCTGCGAAACTCGTCGGGTGGCAGTTCGATGAAGCGGCCGGGCCGGGTGACGCCGGCCACGTTCAGCAGCACGTCGACACCGTCTTCGAGAATGGGCGCGAGCCCCCGCGTGACCGCCGCTTCATCGGCGACATCGACAGCGCTCGTGCACACGCGGCACGATGGGAAAGCCTGCACGATGGCCGCGCGCGCCATCTCCAATGGGCCCGGGCGCCGCGCAACGAGGCAAAGGTCCGCGCCGGCGGCGGCGAGATGATGCGCCAAGGAGAGGCCTATCCCACTCGAACCACCGGTGATGACGACGCGCCGCCCCGCGAAATAGTCGCTACCGCGCGCAAAAGACACCCTTCTGGAACTACGTACCGTCGTGGTCATTTGCCGTCCTTTCGTGATTTCAATCCGGTCATCAATGTCTCGAGCAAATGCTCGATGAGCTCTTCCTTTTTTCTCCATGGGAAGCCGGCGTGTGCAATGAACAAGGACGTGAGCCCGTGGATGGACGCCCATACGTTTTGGCTTACGACGTCGATATCGCGCCGGCGAAACTTCTTCTTCGCCATGCATTCGCCCACGGCACCGCGCAAAAGATCGAACGCCGCCTGCGCCTTGGTGCCTTCGTAGCGGTATTCGCCCCACGCCGGCCCAGCCTGCGGCACCATGAAGGCCACCAAGTAATCATTCGGGTGCGCCAGACCGAAACGGATGTAGGCCACACACATTTCCCGCACGGCGATCATCGGATCGCGCTCGCGCTCGGAGATGCGCTCCAGCTGGGAGAGCAACTTGGCGAACGTCTCCTCCGTCAACGCGAAGAGCAGCTCGGTCTTGTCCTTGAAATAGAGATAAATGGTGGTGGGCGAGTATTCGATCTTCTCGGCGATTTTGCGCATCGAGACGTTCTCGGGCCCATTCTCGATGAGCAAATCACGCGCGGCCGTCAAAATCTGCTGACGGAGCCGCTCCTTCTCCCGTTCGCGTCGATCCACCGTCGTGGTGTACACCGTTATCAAACTTAACGGTGTTAATTTGGAGCTCAACGACCAAATAAGTTCGTAATGGCAACTCCCGGGAGTGGCGTTGCGGGTGGCCATTCGACATCGCCACCTCACGACGGCGCAGCTCACCAGGCAAGTGCCTCCTACGCCAACGCTTGCGCCAGATCGCGAAAACCGCGTGTCCTGTGGCCTCTTGGCCTTGGCGCGTGATATCGAATGCGATCGTGGCGACAAACCTTGGCTGGTTCTCCGTACGTAGCGATGAAGATCTCGTTCCCGTGCTGAAACGGCTGCGCCAGCGCGCGGCAAAGGACGACATGCCCGAAGGATTTCGCATTGCCGCGCCCAAGGCGCCCGCGAAGCCGACGGGGCTCGAGGCGTTCAAGGCGCTCTTCACGAAGACATCGCCCGAGCCGGTGTTCACCAGCACCATGCTCCTCGGCTGGCAGTTCCACGCGGCGCCCCTGTGGGCACAGGCCGTGTCCCAGGAGCTTGGGTGCGTGGCGATATCCTTCTTCGTATTCGAAGATACTTGGAATTACGCTATCTTCGATTCGGGGAACGAAGTGGCCGCGATGGAGGTCTACGCGCTCCCGGAACCCGTGCTCCACGGGGATGTCGAGCGCGCAGCGTCTTTGTTTGGCGTCGACACCTCTCTATTCCGTCGCTACGAGGACGCACTCCACGCCGCACTCGTGGAAGCCGATCAAGGGGAGGACGAGCCGACGCCGTTTCCCGGCGATGAGTACGCGCCGCACGACGAGTGGGCCCATGTCGACTTCGCGCGACGCCTGGGGAACATTCCGTACCCCGAGGAAGGCGTCGAGTTTCGCTGGGACGAAGACGCCCCTCCCGTCGACAATGCCGCCTGGCTTGGATTGCCGCCACGCCTTCCCTCGCCCACCGAGCCGCCGATCGCCACGACGGTCTGAAATTTCGGCCCGTAACGGATATACTTGCTCGATGCGTCGCATCATGTACGTCGAAAACAAGGGGGAAGGCCTCGAGGGACGAGGGCGCATTGGATGGGTCGAGTTTTCGCGCTCAGGGCGAACGCTCTATTACGAAGGTCATCGATTGGCGAAGACCGGCAGCGGGTACAAGTACAATTGCATCGACGAGGCGACCGGCGATGCGTACTGGGTCTCGGGGCCGAGCAAAGACGGGGCGGACCGGCTCTATGGTGGCGTCGTCTCCGTCGACGACGATGCCAGGGTCGAATATTGGACCACGGTTCGCGGTCTACCGGCGCGCGTGGCGGATACCGAGTATCGCTCGAATGCCTCCACGCGAACCGGCGGGGCCACGCGGCAAACCAACGCTCGGACACGAGGCCGGCGATAGTTACGGAGCCGGAGCTTCGCACGGTCCTCACGGATGCCGACATTGCGGCCTACCTGAGCGTGCGCAATCGGGTCGAGCCTGCGGATCCGGTCGGCGAGGCTGATTTTCGGGTGTCGCGCACGCGGCCGCAGCGCCTCGATGTCGTGGCATATCGCGGTGGCGTCGCCGTGGGCATGGGATTCATTGGCCCGAACTTGGAGGATCCGGCGAGCGTGCACGCCTTCGGCAAAGTGGGTGTCTTGGAGGAGGAACGACGCCAGGGCACGGGGACTCGGATTTTGCGCGCGCTTTCGGCGCATGCGTGCAACCAAGGGTGGCAGGGGTTGATCGTCGAACTCCGGGGCGATCGGCATGAGGCGATCGAGTATTTCGGCAAACGCGGATACGAGGCGATTTTCGAAGCGACGGAGCTCGTGCTCGACCTCGCGATGGCCGACGTCGTCGTGGCATCGCCGCAGGGCGTCGACCTCGTTCCGCTGACCGACGAAAGCCTCGAGCGGCCTCTCCACGAAGCGAGTGTCGCGATCGAGGCCGATCTGCCCGCGGTCGAGGCCATCGTATCCCCCTCGTTCGAGGTGTGGCGCGCCCGCACGTTCGGCGGCGATCTGCTGCGCGCATGCTCCTTTGCCGCGGTTGCCCGTGGAAACGTGGTTGGCGTTGGGTATCTGAGCGCGCGGCCTGGCGGTGGTGGTATCCATGGCCTCACCGGCGTTCGCCGTGAATGGCGGCAGCAAGGCATTGCGCGCGCGGTCAAGTGTGCCCAAATCCGGGCGGCCAAAGCGGCCGGCCTGAGGGAACTGCGCACGACGAACGAAGTCGCCAATCAGTCGATCCGGCGACTCAACGAGTCCCTTGGTTACCGCGCTTCGATATCGTGGATCCAGCTGCGCGGACCGCTCCTCGCGTGATACGAATCGGCTCCACCGGAACGAAGCATGCCGAACCTGAGCGATCTGGTCCTTCTCGTCTGCGAGCGCATTCCTGCGGAACTCCTCCCACAGGTCATCGTCATGGGCAGTGCGGCCATCGCCCTTCATGGCGTCGACTTGGGCCGCGCCCCAGGGGATATCGATTTGTTCGTGTCCGCATCGGCGCTCGAGACCTGGCCGTCGCAAGGTTTTCACCGCAGCGAGAAACACAGTATTGCGAGGATTTCGATCGCCGGGAGCGATCTCTTGGAGATCTTCGCGACCTTTCCCGGCGTCACGTTCGCCGCGGTCGAGGCGGACGCACGCGCGACGCCTCTTTCTCGCGGTGTGCGCGTCGCAGCACTGCGTGATTTGCTCGGGTGGAAACGAGCCCAGTTGCACCTCCGCGCCGACGCCGCCGGACGAGCCAAAGACGAGAACGACATTCGGGCGATCGAGGCGTACGTTGCGGCAAGGCAATGAGTCAGCGCGCCCGGCGGTCACGTGTGACCAGAGTTGCGCAGCGACACCACATACGTTAGAGATTTCTTGCCGTTCGCCAGCCGGACGCCTTGCGGGTTACCGGTGCTCTTCTCACTCGCCTTCGCGCATACCAATGGGTGGCGCACACCTTGAGGAGTCTCCCCTTGTTTGGTGACGTCATTGTATTTGGTGTTGGACACAGCGGAACCTCGCTGCTCTCGAAGATGCTCCACACACTCGGATGGAAGAGAAACGACGCCGATGAGCCTTTTGCCGAGAGCGTCCAAATGAGAGAGCTCAACAGCCAGATCATTGCAACGGGTTTCACTTCGGAAATCGAAGCTGCACAACGAGCCTATTTCCGGTCACTGGAGCGGCCGTTCGCACTCAAGGATCCCCGTTTCGTCGAGACGCTTCCTCATTGGATATCCACGGTCAATGAATTGAAAGAGAAGCCAACGCTATTGATGATCACGCGTGATCGCCAGGCCGTGGCCCAAAGTTATGTCGATCGAGGTGAGCTCGTCGACGGCCAGCCGGGAACTCGCGGGCACACACTTCCCGAGTTGCTGGATCTCGCTGCAATGAACTACGAGCGCTGGCCCTTTCGTAAAACGACCCTTTGCTATGAAAGATTGGTTGAAGCCGCCCTGATTGTGAAACAGCAACGCAAGATGAGGCCAGATGGGGGACTCTGGCTCTAATCGTCGTTCGTTCAGTCGCACCGGCGACCTGCGAGACGCCTATGATCTTCGGCCATCACCCTTCGATGAGCACTTCCGTGCTCGCTATGTCACTCTTTCACCTCAAATGCGGTCAGCGGCCACCTCCGAGCCCCAGGTCGGACAGGACCGACTTTGGGCAATTGTCCCCATGGCCGAGCAGCAGCCGGAACTTGCGAATACCGTCACGAGGGCTGCTCACTATTTGAGCAGCCGGCTGCCACGCGGGCGTGTGTTTTTTCTTGACGGCGGCTCTTGTCCAGAGAATGTCGCGGCAGCGCGCGCTGGGGGTGCGATCGTTCTCGAGCAGGATAAGATTTTCGACGCGATAGATTGGGAAAGACTCCTTCCGATTCTGAACCTTCACGGTCGCCCGGTGGGTCGATCGGGCCAGGGACTCAACATTTTCGCAGCTCACATTGCACTCCACGCGCTCGGGGTGCGCGACGACGACCTCGTTTTCCAGGGCGATGCAGATGTTCAGAACTACGAAGAGCTCGCGCCGATCGAACGACTCCTCTCGGCATGGTCGCTGGAAAAAAGCACTCGCCACGCCAAGCTCGCGCAACCCGGGCGGAACAATGAGATGACCATGGTCGCTCTTGCCATGCAGCAACTCTTTTCTTGCCTGGACCTCCCCTGGGTCCCACCCGCCGTGAAGCAGCTTGGCCACGACGTGTTCATGGCACTCGCGCCAGATAAGTGGCTGACTTGTGGCTTGTACCTCGTCACTGGTGAAATCATCCTGTCGAGACCATTCGCATCAGGCTATCTCGATGCTACGGTGCAGGCGGTCTGGGCTACAGGCGCCCCCGAGTGTGGGTGGCGCAACATCCGCTACGTCGAGTGTCCCGTGCATTGTCGAGATTCGGTCAACACGACGACAAAGGAGACGCTTATCCTGAGTAGCGTCGCCATGCACCTTCAGGGCATCGTGATGCACGGGCTCGCGCCTCACGAGTGGAATGCAGACCACATCATGCGGCTCAATCGCAGCATGATGCCCAGGCTTTGCGACATTCCGGAGATCGGTGATATCGCGGGACCTGTGACCGTCCACCGCATCGACCCGGACCGACTCATTCCGTCGGTAAGCAGCCTATGCGAGGAGAGGATCATCGATCTGGCGCGTGTGGCAGAGATCGTCGCCTAACCAGGTGCTCGTCAGCGCGCCCGGCGATTGCCCAGGGCCATTCGATTCCACGTGTGCCGCCGGCCGCGGATGGCCACGGAATACGCATAGAGCAACTCCGGATCGCCCATCCCCGGAAGGAAGCAGTCGCCGATATGATGCGCATCGACGCCAATCTCCTTCGCGTTGAGCGCCAGCTGCGGAACCACCGTGGTATGCGCCCCCTCTTGGCTCGTTCCAATGGCCCCCATCACGATGGCGCCGGCTTCCTGCACCGCCGCCACCGCCTCCGCGGCCAGCTCCTTCGTCACGCCGGGCAATGTCCCGGGCAGCGGAAGGATCACACCGTCGGCCCCGGCCTCGACCAGCCGCGTGAGCCGCTCGGTGGTGACCCGCTCGGGCCGCCCCGCATGATGCATCTTTCCCGCCCATAGCGCCGCATCGTCCCCGAGGCTTCGGCGCAACTCGGCGGTAACGCGCGCGAGCCCGTCGTAGCTGCCATCGGTGCTGGGGTTCGCGGTCAGGCAAATCATCGCGGCCCCCGCGTCGAGGAGTCGCTTCGCGTGTTCGGGCTTCGCGCTGCGGCGCTCGGGCACGTCCCCCGGCTCCAAGTTCACCGCCACGGGCCGCCCGATGCACGACGCAACGTCACTCAAGCTGGTAAAGGCCCCGAGCCCGGGAAAACGAAATTGCAGACCATCCCAAACCCGATCAATCATATTGAGGATGACAATGTCGGCCCCGAACGCCGCCATCAGCTCCATATTGTGAACGCCGGCCCCCTCGGGCGAAAACGACAGCACCGAGCGCTCGGCGAACACCTCCGCCACCATCGTGCGGCCCTCCCCCGCCGCCACCGCCGCCGTCAACGCCTTACCCCGCAAACGCGCCAGCGCGTCGCGGTCTAGATCGAGAATTCGTGTCGCCATGGTCGATATCTCCGGGAAACGTGGGCTCGGGCAGCGTGCCAGCTCGCCGGAGGAAGTCAACGGCCCGCGCAACGTCGACTTGCCACACGAAGCGTGCTCTTTCGCCACGTGTGTCTCGGCGTGCCGGCGAGCGTGAACCGGAAGGGCGATGCGCCAAGAACGCAAGAATGGATGTGGATACGGGGCGTTGGCGACGTGGCCGCGTCCGTTATTTACGATTTAGCAATGTCGATATTTCCGATTCACGAGTACGCGTTACGCATCTTACGTAGTGGCATTAGCGCATGAGAGCTCTTGCCGTATTCAGTCGATAAACGGGCGGGCGTGCCTGCCCGTGATGGGGGAGGTCCACATGAATACCGAGTTGTTTCCTGTTCTGCCGTTTCGTGCAGGCGCGCGCCTGTCCAGTGTCCTGGTGTTTGCCACGGCCGTCGCCCTAGCGGGCTGCACGTCCAAGAGCGGACCGGGCCAGAGCGACACGGAGGTCACCGGCACCACCGCCGTGTCCTTCGAAGAATGGCAGAAGACGGTGTACCAAGATCCGGACACCGGGACATGGGTCGTCGACGGCGACACCCCCATCGCGAGCGCTACCGAGCTACGCTCTTTCTTCGAGACGTACGTGCAGCAGGGGGCACTCATCGTCGACATGTACAATGGCGTGATCAACCGCTGGCATCCGCAAACCGCGCACAACCTCGTGTACTGCGTCGACCGCGTGTCGTTCGGAGCCAACTACGGTCGAGTCGTCCAGGCCATCAGGGCCGCGGCGGCAGAGTGGGCCCAGGTGGCCTCTGTTCGCTTCCTCCATCACGTCGCCCAGGACGACAACTGCACCTTGAACAACGAGCAAGTTCTATTCAACGTGCGCCAGAGTGGCCAAGGCTTCTCCGGCCTTGCCTTCTTTCCGCATTACCCGCGCTCCCACCGCTTCCTCAACATCAGCGCCGTCGCCGCAACGTACGGTCGCAACCCCAACGGCCCCGAGACCCTCGTCGGACTCTTTCGCCACGAGCTAGGTCACATTCTCGGATTCCGCCATGAGCACATCCACCCCGAGGCCCACCCGGCACAGAGCCATTGCGAGGAGAGGGGCGCGTGGAAAGCCGTGACGATCTACGACTCGAACTCGGTCATGCACTACCCATGGTGCAACGGCACCAACAAGGGAGATCTCCGTATTACCGCGCTCGACGTCCAAGGCGCCGTCGCGCTCTACGGAAAGCCGTAGTCCTCCGGCTTTCTCCTTTCGCCGACGTGGTGTGCGGCCCGCGACGTCGAATTGCCGCAACGAGCACGCGGCGCCGGCCGACAAGGAGACACCATGTCGATGATCTCCTTCTGGCGCCGCGAATTCGGCCCCAGTGCATCATGGGACGTGCACGGCGCACCGTCGGGCGACTACCGCATCACGGCGCGCGGGCTGGACGGCCCTTCGCCCAAGGCCCCCATCGAGAATCCGCGTTGGATGGCCTCATGCCTCTCCGAAATCGTCCACTTCGCTACGCCCCATACCGTGTTCGCACTCGATGTCGATGTGGTGCAAGCACTGCTCGACATCCACGCGATCGTCTATCCCATCGCACATCACCCGCCCGCGCGCGAACTCGTTCTGCAACGACGACGTGGTGAATACCTGGAGGCCCTTGGGGACGACCTTACCGACGCTCTAAGCCAAGGCTTGCTACGCCTCGAGAAACTCGAGCCGCTCACGGCATTCTTCGAGCTTGGTGAGGAAGACGCGCCCCCGGCGCAGGCCCACACCGCCCCAGAGGACACGTTCATCGCCATGCATCTCGTGGACGCGACGGACCAGCCGGTGCCGAACCGCCGCTATCGTCTCGACCTCCCCGATGGTTCGACGCGTGAAGGGCGTTTCGCATCCGATGGCACCTTCCGATTCGACGATATCGCACCCGGCACTGCCCGTTTGAAGATGGTCGATCAGGCCATCGACGGTGGACGACAAATCAAGGAGCCTGCCAGTAGCTCCGCGCACCGGGTCAAACAGGGCGATTGCCTCTCGAGCATCGCCGAGCAACACGGTCTTTACTGGAAGACCGTATGGGACTTTTCCGAGAACGAGGGGCTTCGGAAACAACGCAAGTCACCAAACGTACTTTGCCCCGATGACGTGGTGGCGATTCCGGAGCACTACCAAAAGGAGTTCACGCTTCAAACGGGCAAGAGTCATCGACTCGTGGCGAAACAGACTCGAACGAGCATCAAAATACGCTTCAATCTCAACGACACCGTCCTATCCAACGAACCGTACCGACTTTACATCGACGAAGACTCCGCAACGGTCATCGACGGGAGCACGACGAAATCAGGAGATATCGAAACCAGCGTCCCCGCCATGGCAAAATCCGTCACCATCGCCTTCTCGAAAAGAAATTTTGCACGAACATTCATGCTCGGGCAACTGGATCCCGTCGATACCACGATGGGGCTTCAAGCGAGGTTGCGCCAGCTCGGCTATCTCCGCGGCCCTGTCGATGGAAAGATGGGCCCTCTGACAGCCGCAGCGCTGCGAGGGTTTCAGACATCGCACAAGCTTCCACCCAGCGGTGAGGCGGATGCGGCGACGCTCGACAAGCTGGGAGCCGCTTACGGTGATGCACATTGATGCCCCAAGGAGAGAGGACCGTATGCTTTACGATTTTGGGCCGGTAGTTGCCGACGTCCCCGACGAATTTCGCGACGAAACCGCGCACTGCTTCGTGGATTCCGAGACGAATGACGCGATGAACGTCACATTCGAACGCATGCCTCCGGGTGCGACACCAGCTTCCGTGATTGCAAAGAAGGTGTCGAACTTGTCTCGCATATTCGCGAACGATGTTCAGGTGGACTCCATCGAAGAAGTCCCTACCCCCATCGGCGTGACCCATATGGCATCGGCAGTACTGCGCCTGGAAAAGCCGTTGTATCTTTACCTCGCGGCGTTGCAAGGCCCAAACGATGCGTTCTTTCATTGGACCGGGCACGAGCCATCTCGCGCCCTCTTTCTTCATGCGCTCGAAACGCTCTCGTTGTCCGGAGCCGCGGCTACGCACGCGGCCGCAGGTCATGTGAGAATGGCCGCCGGCCGCCTGACGCTCGAAGTTCCCGAAATCTACGCGCCCCCCTTCCCGCGGGAATTTCGATTCTCCGATGAAGGCATCGTCATCACTTGTTCCGTCGGACCTGCCATGCCCTGGCTGGCCCCGAGCAGTGAGGACATCCTCTACCTCGACGTCGGATACCTCTCGCTCGAGGAGAGCCATGGCCCCTCCCTCCTTGACGTCGACGACGCCGAGGCCAGAGAAGGGTGGTGGGTATTCGCCCAGCATGATGCCCAGGGCACGCTCGTCGAACGGCACTACGTCACACAGTTCACGATGGATCTGGGCGTCTCCGAGTTTCGGGCGCGCGCCCAAAGCAAGAGCACCGATTGGCCTCGCCTGGCCGCACGATGGCCCCTCCTCACCCGGTCCACACGCCGAACTCGGAAAGAGGCACCGTGAGCGACGACCATTATTGCGCGCAACGCCGCCCAGAGGGCAACGCGGCGGGGTGGGATACGTGCAACATCGACACTGTGCCCATCGTCTTCATCCCAGGGGTCATGGGTTCGCGTCTAAAAGTCTCGGGCTTCCTAAAGGCGGATTGGGATCCGGACGACAATTTCGCAATGGTTGGTTGGGCCTTGAGCACCCTTGGACAAAAACAAGGAGTGCTGTCGGTCGACAAGACTCCACAACTCGAGCCCATTCGCTCCTTCCAGAGCGAAAAGCCCATTCGCAAGAACAAATCGCTGAAGAACATCGCGGCCGCTCTCCACACTGACCCCGTAAAACTATATGAAGCTCGCGGCTGGGGCGCCGTTGCATGGTCGTTCTATGGTGCGGTTCTTACCCAGCTGGAAACGAGCCTCAATATGGCGTCCGGGCAATCGACGCTCTCGATCTTGAATCCCGTGTACGCGTTTGGATACGATTTCCGGCGCTCGAACTTCCTTTCCGGAGACAAGCTAGCCGAGTTCATCGAAAAGGTACTCAAGGAGAACCCTGGAGCCAAACAGGTCATTCTCGTAACGCACAGCATGGGCGGGCTGGTGGCACGCGCCGCACTGACTCGAAATCCGGCGATCGTGCCGAAGGTTCTGGGCATCGTGCACGGCGCGCAGCCATCGAACGGCGCGGTCGTAGCCTACCGACGCTTCTTCACGGGCGCTATCTCGTCGATGGACGGCGGTGCCATCCCCGAGCGCACTCTCGAAACGATTATTGGCAGCGACCCCGTCGACTACACCATATTGCAAGTAGGGCTCCCTGGGCCACTCGAACTCCTGCCGAACCATACGTTCCACCTTCACGCCAAGGATCGCTGGCTAACCACACGCGACGAATTCGACTTGGGTAATATTCATGCCCTCTATCGGCGCTCCACCGCCCCTGGACTCGTCGGCCAGTTCGTCGCAGCCATGGTAGCCAATGACGACGCGACACCGACGGAGCGCTTTGCCCTTCAATCGACGTTCTCCGTCCGCCTCGGTCTCGTCGAGGATTTTCACAAGGCTTTGGAGAACGCATGGCACCCCAATACCCACATCTTGTATAGCGACGAACTCAAGACGGACGCACGCGTCGACTGGACGGCAACGCAACGTGAGCGCGATTCGCTAGAGCCGTTCCACCAGACACCATCGGGCGACGGCACCGTCCCTGCCGACAGCGGGCGTTGCCCGGGGATTCCCATCGCATACGCGAAGTCTCGAAAGCAATTTGCAAAGCTCGAGCATGCGGGATGCTACAAGGACGAAGCCTTCAATCAGTGGGCGCTCGACAGAATTCGCCTGATCCTTTCTAGGTCGTGACGATTCACGGAGACAAGCGTGGCCTTCCCCTCTGGCATGTTCCGAACGCTCCTCGCTCACGGCACCATCTTGCTCGGACTGCTCGCTTTGGCCATCGTCGCCTGCGCGTGCCACATCCTGCGCCGAAGCGTCCCCCCGCGCCAGCCCATGACGATCGGCCTCCTTTGCATTGCCGCAGGGGCTTTGCCCATCGTGAACATCAACGACGACGACCTCTTCGTTCACGGCGCACGCGCCATGGTGTGCACGTTGCCCGTCGCACTCATCGTATTGCACTCCCCTCGCTCGACGTGGCCGCGCATCGTCGGCATGTTCCTGCTCGCCAGCGCCGCGTTCACGAGTCTGCCGTCCATCCTTGGCGACGATCTCCAAGCGACGAAGCTTTATGCCTTACTCGTGCTCATCACGGCACCACTCGCAACGCTGCCACCACGCCTGCCCACGCTCGCTCGCTACTCGGGAGGCCCCATCGCGTGCATCGCGACGGCGTATATGGGGTACGCGGCGTTGATCCCGATGTCCGGACCCGACGCGGATCGCTACGGCGGCAGGGTTCCGTTGTACGGGTTGGGGGTGTGCCTGGTTTGCTGGCTCGTGGCCGCCGTCGTTGGTCGGTGGGCGAGACGCGGGTGAGCGATGCGGGATCGGCGACCAATTCTCGAAAGTGACGATTCCGGGAGACAAAGCGGCCTTCCCCTCGGGCATATTCCGAACGCTCCTCGCTTACGGCACCATCTTGCTCGGGCTGCCCGCTTTGGCCGTCGCCGCCCTCGCGTGCCACATAATCTAGGGTTTGGCTCCCCCGGCCAAGATACTCTTCAATCCCTGCAACATCGTTGCACGATCTCCCTAAGCGTATTCTCATATTCATCATCCGCCAGCCAGTCCACACTTGTAGCGTTGATGATTTGAGCAACAAAATCCGGACGCCATGACGATATAGACTCCTCAATCTCGGAGACCAGCGGCGCTAAAGACGAATTCTTTCGAAGGTATCGGCGCGCAAGATCGATCGCGGCAACATTTGCCGTGGCGATCAGCTCTTCCTTATCGCCCATATCAACCGAGTCAAGATTGAACCAGCTCGTGAGAACGGTAACGAAGGCAGGGTCCAGCGACTTTGATGGCATCAACTCTCCTTTGAGCTCGAAAATTCGCCGCAATTCATTATCGCACTGGCCACTTTGGACTATTCAATCGCTTGCGGAACGCGGCGGCGCTCATGGGCTTCGCGCATCCTACCTGGCGGCCGTCGCGGTGTCATGTGCTGTCATTTGCCGGTGACCATCGCCAGCCATAGCGTTATCGTCATGAAATTCCTTCGACGTCTGGCGCTAGTGCTTCTGGTTTCGCAAGTCGTCCTCTCTCTCGGCAATCGGCGCGCTTTTGCCGAAAGCTGCGATGATGAGTGCACCGTCGATCCCGGCGGCATTACATGCAACTGGGATACAGAGGAGGAGGAGCGCACCGAGCGCGAATGCAAGGAGCGGTGCCAGCTCCGCTGGAGCACACCCCCGAGGCACTAGCCGAACGATCTTCTACGGCTCTTTTCCGCACGCTCCAACAAAGCAGCGCCCCGCCCGTGCGACGGAACTTCCTCATGAGCCTGGTGGGTTGGCAGAAGCAATCAATGTCGTCACTAGGCCGGGTAGGAATCATGTTTGGTCCGTCGGGGCCACCAGACATCGGACTTAGTCCGCATCCGCGTTATAGCCATATATATGACATTTGACGCTACCGTTACTAGAACACCTCGCCGAAGGGTGCGCCGTGCGTACCTTCCAAATCCTCGAGCCACTTCCGAGGTTTGCCCCCAAGCGCGTCGAACATGTTCCGCTCAGCAACTCCGACCATCGGATAGACCGTCGACAACACTTCACTCCGTTAGATCAAGTCGTTGCATTAAGGCCAACTTGACCTCATCACGAATCTTGGAGTCCGCAAAACTTCCGTAAACCGAGACGGACTCGCCCCATGTCCGGGCCAACAGAGCTGAATCGTCCTCGCGCTCTAAGCAGGTTTGGCAATCGTCACTAAACCAATATGGCTGAAAGCCTAGCTCCAAGGTGGCGCGTCGTATGCTTGGCACCAGATTTCCGTCATTCTTTTGCAACTGGAGGGTAGTTCCCCGCTTTAGCCGCGCATTGGCAAACACTTTCCGATAGAGAAAATTTCGAAAACTGAGAGCCAGCGTATAGTCCACCTCCCCCCACCAACTCACCACAACGCTCGGCTCCTCGGTGCCTTTCCGTGCCTCGTCGGAATAGAGCAGCGCGCGCTCACCGGAACTTCCGTTGACTCCAACTATTACCATATTTGGTGGTATCTCCGACTCCTCACTGTCGGCCTGCTCCAAATAGTAATCTATGAGGGCCTCGGGTTTCGAACTAGCATCATCAGAAAGCTTCACGATGCCATCGTTCGCACCAAATTCGCGCAAATATTCTAAATATAGCGGAGGAAGAGGCAGCCGCGCCAACGCAGTGAGGCGCTCGATCTCTCTGGGGTCCGCACCGGCTCGATCACGAGCGACTTCCTGCCCAACAATGCGCTCGAGGAAATCGATAAAATCTTTTATATCATCGCTTCGTTCGGTGGCAATCACTTGATGATCCTCCAAGGTATTTCGGTCTGCACACGGCTGTCACTTGGCCCCACCAGCGCTCGAAATCGTTGTGTACTCACCGCCGTTGCACTGGCACGTTCCGCACGGTTCCATCTTCTTGTAACCTCCGGGAGTCGACGGTTCATCCCTTTTGTGCGCTTCCGGGAATGACTTCTCGGGGCCGGCCCAGATCGTCTGATAAGACTCTGGCGGCGAATTGCTTTCACCGGCCGCTTGGGCGGCCGCGGGTTCGGAGCACTGCCCCTTCTTGGGAGCGTCATCCGGGCCGTCTTTGAGGCGCGAAGCGTCTACGTCATTTGATGCTGCACGGAATTTGGTCCTTTGCTCGGGTGGTTTGCCCTTTTCCTGCTCGTTGAGATGACGCTCAACCTGTTTAGCTTGACTTGCTCGCTCGGGATCCTTACCGGACATGCCAAACGATACGCTACCGTCGGCATGCTCAATGACGGTTACGCTACGTTTTCGCTTTATCGCGGGCTGAACCTCCGCCATTGCCCGGGCAACTCGGTCGGCATGTGCATCCGTTTTGCCTCCACCTCGTTTGAGGTTGGGAAAGGCAGGACGCTTCTTCGCCGGTGCATCCGGCGAATCTGGTAGATGCGAGTCCTGTGTGACGGGTTTGCCCTTTTTCTCAGGTTCCGCCGGTGGGGTGGCCGGGCAGGGTTGGTCGGCCAGTCCGCGGACATCGACGTTCCGGAGTGGATTGCCGGAGCCATACCCGTACAGATTGAACCCGCCGCGGATGCCTTGCGGATCAGATTCGAGGAATTGGCCAAGCTCCGGGCTGTAATAGCGAAACCGGACGTAATGTAGTCCTGTTGCGACATCGAAGTAGTGTCCGGGCCATCGCAGCGGCTGGTGGAAGTCGTGTCCCACTTCGACGTGAACGGTGCCGTAAGCCGCATAGCGGCCGCGCCAGACCACTTCGCCGGCATCATTTTGGACGACCTCGGGGGCACCGAGATGATTCGAGAAGACGAAATAGCGAACGCCGCTGCTTGGATCCGCGGCCGTACTCGCATAGTCAACGAACATCAAGGGGATGAGCGCAAGTTCGTCGACATAAACGTAGACACGAAGTCGCTTGTCCGGAAGAACTTCGGCTGCGAGACGATCTCCGTCCCAATAGAAGGTCGTCTTGGCGCCGTTAAAGGTCGTCTCGGTTCGGCGCCCGAGCACGTCGTATCGCGCAGACCAAGCGAAAGATGGGCCATCTACGTGTGTGAGTTGGTCAAGCGAATCGTGTGTCAGGCGGAATGTGCCCGATGGGGTATGGCGCGCACTGAGGCTGTCACGATGGTCGTATTCGAACCGACTGCCGTTCGCTTCGAGTAGCCGCTGACGGGCAAGCGTGGCCCTGCTTAGCCCTGGCGCTTCGACGAGCGTGCTGCTCTGAGTGTACTTGAAGGTATTTGTTTGACCGTTTGGCGCTGTTTCGCCAACGAGACGATGGGCTGCATCGTAGGCGAAGTGGTGCGTGCCGCGTGCGCTATCGTGTATGGCGCGGACATCGCCCTCACCCGAGCGCTCATAGAGACGAGACCAGCGGTGCCCGTTCGAGGTAAAGGCAATCTTGGCTAGGCAGTAGCCCTTTGGGTGATACTGGGCAACCTCTGTTATCCCATTCGACATTCGTCGGCGAACGACGCCGCCGTGGCACGTTTGCACGGCGTGCTTCGCGCCTGTTGGGTCGATGACATAAACCGTATTGCGGTGCCCACGCACATACTTGGTGCCGAACTTATTGAGCACTCGTATCTCATCGAGCTCGCCTTCGACAAATCGACGTCGTACGCCCTCGCCGTTGCGATCCTCGCGAGTCGTCCGTCCCGAGATATCGTACTCGAAACCGTAAGTATCCCTGGTGCCATCGGCGGCCTCGACGACTGCTCCAGCGAGGCGACGCGCATGAGTATAAACGAGCTGGTGGCGCTCGCCGCTAGCGAGTCGCAGGGTTACTTGTCGTCCGTCGTTGGCCCTCTCGTAGCGGAGCAGGTTCTTCCCGCGTCCGTCGAACTTTTCTGCGAGTTCGTCGCGTTCGTCATACCTGTACGTCTCGTGGACAACGCCGTCGCGCATGACACCGGCGAGGCGATTCTTCAGGTCGTAACCGTAGTCCGTCGTAAGCCCACCCGCGTCAACGATACGAAGAGGCAGGAGGCGCCGCGAGTGTACGACTTCTGTGGTGGCACCGACGGGATTGATGATTTGGTGCGGCCGGTTCCAAGACGTTATGCTCCACCGCCAAGTGGAACCGTCAAAATCAGTAAAGCGAGTCCGATTCGCCGAGACGTCGTAAGACCATGATCGACGTGTATTATCGTGCCGTTCTGTCCGAAGCGAGACCCCTTGGAGGTCTTTTACCTCGGTCTCATTCCAGCGGTCGGCAAAATCGACACTCATCGTGCCGGTCGCCGGAGGTGTAAGTGCGTCGATAACGAACGCTGGCAGCCGGTCGACTTCGAGGTAACGGCGGATCGGTAATCCGTGGTCCTCAGGAAGAAGGGTTCCATATTCCCATTCGCGGGCGTTGGAGGCTACATAGTGCTCCGGTTCCCGCGGGGATTGGCCCATCGGCCACACATGGCCTGTAGAATCGCGCCGGCCGACGGCCTTCCCGGTATCATCTCGAACAATCTCGAACTGGCGACCTGCCTCGTCGATTTCGGCGCAGAGTTGGCCGTCGTCGTCGAGTTCGCGGCGGTGTTCGCCGCCGTAGGGGTCGATGATTCGGGAGAGGTATCCGTCGTGGTGCTCGTAGACCCAGTGGCCGCCGTCGGCGAGGGTGACGATGGTGGCGCCTTGGAGGTATTCGAGTTTGACTTCTTCGACGCCGTCTTCGGCGGTGGAGTGGACGCAGCGGCCGTTGCTGTCGTAGGAGTAGTAGAAGGAGTAGCCGCGGCGGTCGACCAATTTGGTCATCCGCGAGTGTTGGTCGTAGGCGAATGAGAAGGTGTTTCGGTATCGGTCGGTTCCGCCGAGGAGATGGCCGTGGGCGTCGTAGTGGTAGGAGAGGAGGAATTCCTCGGTTGGGGACGCGGGGGATGGCAGTAATGTGAATTGGGCGATGTGGGGGCGGGGGCGGCCCGTTCGTGGGTCGGGGATGGTGACCCAGTCGATTCGGGTGGTGCGGCCTAGGGCGTCGACGACGGAGGTGAGGAGGCCGGTGGTGCCGTCGTAAAAGAGGCGGGTCGTGCCCTTTTCGTGGGAAATGGCGGCGAGGCGGGCGGGCCAGTCGGGGCGCCATAGTTCGAATTCGAGAATGCCCTGTTCTTCGTCGGGAAGATGGACGCGGTACCAGTTCGATTGGACGCGCTCGAGTTGGTAGCCGTAGCGAGCGACGCGGGTGCCGTCGGCGCCCAACATCGGGAAGGAGATGCGGCGGCCGTCGGCGGCGACGTAGCCAACCGTGTTGTTGTACGTGAATCGGAGTTCGTGGTCGAAATCGTGGCGGTGGCCCCAGCCGAGACCGCGGTTTTCAGCGTGGTTTGCGCTGCTGTAGTGGCGGACGAATTCGAATGGGAATGGGGCTTCGAGGCGGAAGTCGAAGGTCGAATCGGTGATGGCGCCGGTGATGACGTCCACCGGGTCGCCGACGAAACGTGCTGCGTCTTCACGTCGAAAACGATTCGCGCAGCCCATGGTTTGCCCCTCGCCTGCCGCGGTCCGTGAAAGGGTATCGCGCCCGCGCAGCGGTGATGGCTGCGCGGGCCACTATTGCGCTTTATTGCGCCTGCAGGAGCACCGCGGCCTTTGCGACGCCGTCAGGGCCGTCGAAACCGCTCGCTCCGGCCTTGCTGTCCGAAGCAACGGCATCGCCCCCGGAACCTTTGAGTCCGTGGTTTTGTCCGGGCGGGGTCGTGATCCATTTATCCTGGGTGTCGATGTCCTGGGTAACGGCCTTTCCGCCAATGTCGGGCGCGTTTGGAGCATCACCAGCATAGGCAAGTCCAATGGACGACCCGCCCGCACCACCGTTTCCTCCCGCTCCAGAGCCACCCGGCCCGCCTCTTTCTCCAGAGCAGCCACCGCTAGCGCCGCTTCCTGCCCGGACCGGCGCACCTTGGGCCTTCTGGCCTTTGCCACCATGGCCGCCCTTGCCGGCAGCGCCTGCCTTCAACGTCGAGTCAAGCAGGTGGACCTTGGTCCGGTACACGAGCAACGAGATAGCGGAGCCGCCGGCTTGCCCGCCGACACCACCTTGCCCGCCGCAACCACCGGCGCCACCACCTCCTCCCGGGCCTCCGGTGCCGGCTTTGCCGCCGCCCCCTCCGCCCCCCTGAGCGGTCTGCCCGTCGCCTCCCTTCGGGCCGTTGGGCGATTGATAGCCCGTCGACGAAACGGCCCCAAGCACGCCAGCCGCGGGACTTGCAACTCCGCCCGCGCCATATGCGCCCGGATGCGCCCCAGTGTCGTTGGCCACGCCGCAAACACCGGATGTAATAATTCCTTGGCCTCCGGCACCGTTGAAATAGTCCTCTGGCGATGCGTCGCGCGCAATCGGCTCTCGGCCGGCGCCTCCATCGACACCACGGGTGTCGCCCTTGTCCCCCCCCGCGCCGCCAATACTTACGTTGTTCGGAGCTACAAGGTTGTTGCACGTATTCCGTTGCTCATCTCCGGGCGCACCGCCATCCGAGTCAATCCCGCTCGGCGCACTTGCGGGGCTGTAGGGATCAATCTTCGGCTCGTCCTTCGGCGTCCCATCGCTTCCCGCCCCGGCAGTAAACGCGACCCGTTTGAACGTCACATCCTTCGACTGCGTCACCCACCCCGCCACGCTATTCCCACCCGCGGCCGCCGCATCCTTCGCCGTGAACGACAGATCCATCAGCGCAATCGCCTCGGACACCGCTTGCACGGTGAGCGCGACCCCCGGATCCTTCGGCACGATGTTCGTCGCAACGGGGGCGCCCTTGGGCACGGTCCAGTTGTTTCCGCTGCAATCGAATCCGCCGAAGATGCTCACGCGGCGGTTGATGGTGACGGCTTCTTCGTAGTTGCCACCGCACACGTAGATGCGAGGACGAACGCCCACCTTCTCCAGCGCAACCCTGAGCGAGGAGACGGGGCTATCCTTGGTGCCGGCGCCGCCATCGCTACCGCCTTTGTCCTTCGGTGCGACGAAGATGGCGACGCTTCCGTCGACGCAGGGCAAGCTGTCGCCGGGATCGGCGTTGGGATCGCAGCCGACGGGCCATACCTGGCCGTTGCCATCAGGCCCTGCGTCCTTCGTGACGCGGCCGCAGCCATCGGCGCTGAAGGTGCAATCTTCCGAGGAGTCGCACGCGATGAAGGAAGCGGCGGCGATGCCTGCGAGTGCGATCAACGATGAAGCAACGTACCAAGCTCTCATGACTACCCTCTTGCAGCGAAAAGCAATTTGAATTCCCGCGATTGGCGGCCCAGGCCCGGTTGCGGGCCGTTCTTGCTAGAAGCGCCCGGTGATGCCCATTCCCGCGGTGTTGGGCGAAAGAAGCGGGGTGACGCGAGCCGATGGCTCCTTGGTGGACTTGGACGGCCAGGCGAAGAAGACAATGCCCGCGCCAATCAGGGATGCCGCGCCAACGCCGAGTGAGATGCGCGATAGCGTGAGCCGGCTCGAGTGATCGTCCTTCAACGTGCTCAATCGGCTATTGCAGTCGCCCGCGCCCGTCGTGCAGGCGCCGTTCGGTCCGTGAAGGTCGTCCGCGTCCTTCTTCGCGCTGTCGGCGCTCGAGTTGAAGACGACGGCGCCCACGCCACCCGCAATGCCGATGGCGGCCAGCGTGATGGTGGTCGCGAGGCAGGCGCCCGATTTCGGGCAGGCTAGGCCGCTCGACCTTTCCGGGGGAGGCTCCGGCGGGGGCGGTGCAACGGGGGGAGCGACCGGCACCGGTGGCCCGACCGGCTCCGGGGTGCTTTCCGCGAAGGTGACGTGGGTGACCTCGCCGACTTTGACGTTCACCGCGCGCTCTTTGCGCTGGGCGGCGGTTTCCATGGCGATGGTGTGGCCACCTCCGTCCAATTCGACCACGTCGTCCGCCGCATAGGCGGTCGGGAACGACTTGCCGTCGATGAACAGGCGCGCGCCTTGGGGCGCCTCGATTTTCACGGAGCCAAGCTTCTTTCGCGCGTCCTCGAGCTTCTGCCGCGCTGCATCCTTCTTCTGCGGGGTGGCCGCAGAGTCGGTGGATACGAGGTACACGTGGATATTGCGTGCCGCCTCGAGGTTCCGTCCCAATTCCAACTCCGTCAGAATGAGATTCCAGAGGATCTTCGGACTCGGATAGATGGCATACGCCTGCGTAAAAGCGCTCAGGGCGCCGTTCATATCGCCGGCGTTGTAGCGCTTGATGCCCTCTTCCTGCCGGACCTGCGCATCGGCGCGCGGATCGGCAGCGTGGGAGCTGGGAGCGTAACCAAGGAGTGCACAAGCCAGGGAGGCAGCGGTGAGCGAGTACCTGATTCGTTGCATGGGCTAAGCAGGGGGTGAGACGTTGGTAGGAGTGCGGGCCGGAAAGCCTATCGTGTGCGCCGCAGACTAGCGCATTTCCGCCGCCCCGGGCGATGGGAAGAGGCACCCCGGCCGCCCCCCACGAAAAGCTGAAACCCCGTGCAAAACCTGCGCAGGAGTGGCGTCCGGACATCGGGTCGCGGCGCCCCCCGCGTGCGAAGGCCACGACGCAGCCGATGTACCCCGTTGTGGCCAAGGGCGGGCTCAAGCGAGCTGCGGTTTTCAGAGAGGCGTCCGTTGGCGCTGCGGATACACGGCGCGAACGGCTCCGGGCAACGATGGCCCGCCCTCTCCACGGTCTCCGTCAACGTATTCGCAATCGATATATTCTGATCAATTTCATAAACGCTCTGTCTTCACGGGCCTAAACGAACTGCCCCCATCCGGAAGGCCGATTTGCCCGTAACTATCGGCTCCCCAGCACCAAACTTCGCTGCCCCAGGTCACCACGCAGGTGTGGGCGGCGCCCGCTACGATGTGAGCGACATTCGATAGTCCGGCGACCGTTTGTGGTCTGAATGACCACTGATTCGCGTAGGCGTCGCCGTCCAGCGCGGGGTCATGGCCAAGTTGACCCTCGGAGTTGCTACCCCAACACTGAACCGCCCCGCCCTCTTGAAGCGCGCAGGAATACGCGAGACCCACGGCTATCTCTCGCACATCTTTCATCCCGGGGATAATGGTCGGCTGCCCGTTGCATTTCGCATTGCCAGAACATGCCCCGTCGAGGCCTGGGTCGTGTCCTAATTCTCCAACCCCATTGGCTCCCCAACACGCGACCTCACCGGTGGCAAGGATGGCGCAAGCGTGTATGCCGCCTACCGCGAGAGCCCGGGTGTCCCGCAGTCCGGCGACCTGCCAAGGAATCGGGTGGTCCTGATCGTCCCACATGACCGTCGCTGCGTCGGCTGCCGGTTCCGGACGACCGATCTCACCAAATCGGGCTCCTCCCCAGCACCATATCGTTCCATCTGCCGCCTTGCGCGCGCATGAATAGTCGCGCCCCGACCCCAGCGCGGAAATGCCGTCGAGCCCAGGAACACCGTTGGGAGACCACGTCAACGTGCCCGCATCCGTTGGCCCGATCTTGCCGCTTCGGTTTATTCCCCAACACGCGACGCCCTTTGGGGACGCCGCACAGCTAAATTCGCCTCCAACCGAAGCATACGACGATCCCTCAGTCCCCGGGACGGTAGCCGGAGTCTTCGTGCATCGCCCATTCGTCGCGCATTGTGAACTAGCGTCGGGATCCGTTCCCGTTTGCCCCCAGCTGTTGTCCCCCCAACAAGCAACTTCGTTTTCTGCAGTGATGCTACACGCCGTGCTGTTGGACGAGGTGAACCTGCTTGGCAGGCTCGCCCAGCGTCCCGGTAGCTCCGATCCGGGAGGCGGATGGCTCACATAGTCATCCTTGCCTCCTCCCAGAGCCGACACATCGTTCGAGCCCCAACACCGGACGACACGATCGCCTCGAGTTGCGCAGGTATTAAGTCCGCCGGCGGAAATGCGAATCGCGGGCTCCTGACGTTCGGGAGGGGGGCAAATAATGCATGCATCCGGCCCCGTTCCGGAATCCGAGGGATCTGAAATCGCTTTGGACTCACCGCAAGCGAAGGCAAAGAGCGCGAGACTCGGACCAACACCGAGAAGAGCAATCGCGATTGCCGGTCGAGTGCTACGAGTGCGTCCTGTCTCGGCGACCCGAGGACGAGCGTTTGGGTTCGTCTTGCTCATGACCTAGCTGTCGACCTAGCTCGAAATTCGGTTGCCAAGAGAATCGGCTGGGTGGCGTGCCGTCCGCCCTTTCCCCCGCACCTCCCCCTCCTCCGTACCCAGCTTTTCCAGCCCCCCCTCCACGAGGTCGCGGACTTCCCCCAGGTGTTTCCCGTCGAGTTTCGCGCCGATCTCGTGATGACGATGCCAAGCAGCGGCAAGCCCATCATGGGGATCATCGTCGAAGTCCAGCGAGGCAACTCGATGGTCAGATCGCCGCGGGCTCGCCGTCGGGCGTCCCGCTGCGCGCGCGATCGTTTCGAGCGCCCTGCCCGATGAGCGGCGCACGCTTTACCTGGATCTGGTCCTCTCGGCGCTCGGGCTCGAGCCACGTGCTACATTGGAGAACGAGATGAATCTGTCGGGCTACAAGTTCAAGAGCGAGACCTACAAGCGATTGGTCGCGGAAGACATCGCGGAGGCCGAAGCCAAAGCCGAGGCCCGTGCCGTCCTGACGGTCCTTTCCACGCGCAAGCTCCCCGTGAGCGACGACGTCCGCGCCAAGATCCTCGCCTGCACCGACTTGGCCGTCCTCGAGCGCTGGCTACAGCGCGCAGTCACCGCCTCCAACGCCGAGGAAGTCGTAAGCGACTAGGTCGCCGACGGTTGCCGTCTCCTCGTGCGGGCGGGCGCATCAAAGACGACGACACGAAGCCCGACAGCTGCGCGAGCGCGCGTCGAATACAAGCTACCGCGAAAGCCCTAATCGCCGATAACGCACTCCGTCCAACTTGGGGTCAGCGCCGGCCAGGACGGCGTGGTCCGAACACGGATCTTGAGCCATCCCGCGAACTAGGTTACCCGTGAAAGGGTTGCCGGCCGGAAGACAAGGCGGCGAAAATGGCCGTGTGGCCCCCTTCATTGGAGAAGTGCCGTGACCTGGACGCAAGTATACACACCTCTCCACAACCTCCTGCTCTCGGCGTTGGTGGCCTCGCTGCCGGTCGTCGTGCTGCTTGGTTTGCTGGCGTTTTTCCATGTGAAAGCGCACATCGCTGCGCTGGCGGGGCTCTTTACCTCGCTGGCCGTGGCCGTTCTCGTCTACGGGATGCCGGCTTCCCTTGCACTGGCCTCGGCGGCCAATGGCGCGGCCTATGGGCTCTTTCCCATCGGTTGGATCGTGCTGTGTGCCATCTTCGTCTACGACATCACGGTCGAGACGGGTAAGTTCGAGATCATCAAGGAGACCATCGCCGGGCTGGCCGACGATCGACGCATTCAGGCGCTCCTCATTGCCTTCAGTTTCGGCGCGTTCATCGAAGGCGCTGCGGGATTCGGCACACCGGTCGCCATCTCGGCGGCCATGTTGATCGGATTGGGGTTCAAGCCGCTCCAAGCCGCGGGCATCGCGTTGATTGGGAACACGGCGCCGGTCGCTTATGGCGCGCTGGGCACGCCCGTGTTGGCCTTGGCGCGCGTGACGGGGCTGCCTCTGGAAAAACTGAGCGCCATGATTGGGCGCCAGCTCCCCTTCTTTTCCGTCATCGTGCCGTTCTGGCTCGTGTGGGCGATGGCCGGGTGGAAACGGATGCGCGAAGTATGGCCAGCCTGCCTCGTCTCGGGCGTGAGCTTCGCCGTCGTGCAGTTTCTTGTGAGCAACTACCACGGGCCCTGGGTGGTCGACATTGCCGGGGCCCTTGCCTCGATTCTGTCCGTGCTGGTGCTGCTTCGTTTTTGGCAGCCCCCGACGGTTTGGCGCTTTGCCGACGACGCCGAGGTGGGCGATGCGCCAACGCGCACCCCTCCTTCGCGGCGGGAGGCTGCGATCGCGTGGATGCCGTGGATCATTCTCTCGGTGCTCGTTTTCCTTTGGGGGCTGCCGCAGGTCAAGACGTTGCTCAACAACGTCTCGAACCCTCAGGTGGCCGTGCCCTATCTTCACAAATCGATCTTCCGCGCGCCGCCCGTCGTGCCGCAACCCAAGGCCGAGGAGGCGATGTTTGCCTTCAACTGGCTCTCGGCGACCGGCACCGGGTTGCTGCTTTCGGGCATTGCGTCGGGGCTCTTGCTCGGCATTCGCCCGAAGCGACTCGCACGCATTTTCCTGGGCACGCTCTGGCGCGTGCGCTGGTCGCTGTTGACCATTTCGGCGATGATGGCACTCGGGTTCAACACGCGTTACGGCGGGCTCGATGCCACGATGGGCTTGGCCTTCGCGAGCACCGGCTTCCTGTTTCCGTTCTTCTCCCCCATCCTTGGATGGCTGGGCGTGGCACTCACCGGCAGCGACACCTCGTCCAACGTGCTATTCGGGAACCTGCAGCAGATCACCGCCCAGCAGCTGAACATCTCGCCACTGCTGGCGGCGGCATCGAACAGCTCCGGCGGCGTCATGGGCAAGATGATTGACGCGCAGAGCATCGTCGTTGCGGGCGTGGCCACCGGACAGGAAGGCGGCGAAGGCGCCATCCTGCGTTACGTTTTCTTCCACTCCATCGCCTTGGCGGTGCTCGTCGGGTGCTTGGTGTTTGCCCAAGCGTATGTCTTTCCCGGTATCGTTCCCTGAGACGACGCCTCCTATGTCAAAAGCGAAAGCGCTTCGCGCACGACCGTCACGAGCGGCGGCGGTAGACCGTGTTGGCGCTGCTCGATGATCCCCAATGCACGGCGGATTTGCGGCTCTTTGAATCCCATGCTGCTCAGCGCCCGGAGCGCGGTCTCGGATTCGTGCCCGCGCTGGCGCGGTGGGGACGCGCTTCGGCGCTTCCGCTCGGAGATCTTTCCCTCGATGTAGTCGCGGCCGAAGTCGCGCTCGGCGGCGAGGGCGTTGTGGCCCCTGCATCGGGTCTGAAGATTGCTCGCTTCGTCGCCGCCTCCGAATGCGCGCGCGTGCCGATGATCGAGCTCGAGGAACGCCCGCGATGGGCAACGCTGGCCCGTTTCGTCCACGAAGGTGCATTGCATACCATCCCGCGCGAAGACCTCGCGGCGCACGGCGCGCCTGACATAGCCCGGTCGCGTGGGTTTGTGGGGCGCACTCGCGGCTGGGCGTTTCGTCTTACCAAGGCGCGACGTCTCGAGGCGGGCAATGAGAAGATCGAGCCCACGTTCCAGGACGACCGCCAGATCGCCGCTGGGGTTGGTGTGGCGCATCAGACGGATGGCGTGCTCGATTTTCTCTCGTAGTTCCGCGGTCGCCGTAAATTGCACTTCGTACCGGTCTTCGGACAGCGGGTGGATCCGAGACGGTGCGTCTGCCCTTGGAAAGTGTGTCGCAAGGAGCTGCTGCACTTGCCCCTTGGTCTTTCCCGATATCGCACGCAATAGCTCTTCGTGATTTCTCGTCGGTCAGATGCTCGCGCAAAAGAAGAAGGGCCGTCAGATGGATCTGACCGTGTTCGATCATGCCGAGTATCCGAGGAAATCGCCGCACGAGGCGCGACGCTGTGACGCGACGCCATGCTTCGTCCTCGCTCATCCCCAGTTTGCGTATGCAAAAATCGAAGAGCGAGGAGCAGGCGGAATGCAAATCCAATCGCCGCTCCTCGACTTCAGCAAGATAGGCGAGTATCCGCGCGAGAAGGACTCGCCCTCGGCCGACCAAGGCATGGAGACCCGACAGGACATCCTCATTGGAGAGATCTGTGAGGTTCATTGGCTGTTTTTACCACGACGATTTTCGCCCCTCCCATTGACGCGCCCTCGCGCGATCGGATGCGTGGACGCGTTGGCGCGGGTCGGAGCCGCAATGGGCCACTGCAGCATCGTGAGCGCGCCGGCACGGGCGACGTTGGACGCCAGATGGGCATTCGCACGCAGTCGTCTGCGCAATCGCGTCAAGCCCAATCGACACATGACCCGTTTTTCACCGCCAGCTGGCCATGCTATGAATCCACCATCTGGGCATGATCCGCGCCGACCGAAGTACCGAGCAAATCCTGCAAACGCTGCGTTGCGGCGGCGACGTCGAGGACGAGGATTTCGACGCGTACTTGCCCCCCGGACCGCGCCTGGCGTCGCGGCAATATTGGACGCCGGTGGCGGTGGCCACGTTGGCAACGCAATGGCTCGTTCGAACCGGGGCGAGGCGCGTGCTCGATGTGGGGTCCGGCTGCGGAAAGGTCTGTGTCGTCGGGGCCATCGTGAGCGAGCTCTCGTTCGTGGGGCTCGAGCAACGACTGAACTTGGTGCGCATTGCACGCAAGTTGGCGCATCGCTTCGGCGTCGAGGAACGGGCCACGTTTCGGCATGGAACGCTGGCCGATGTGCCGTTCGAGGAGTTCGATGCGCTCTATTTCTACAATCCGTTCGGCGAGAATGTCTTTGCCGAGGAGGAACACCTCGATACGAGTGTGGCGCTCACACCGGAACGCTTTCAAGACGATATTCGGCAAATGGAATCGGTGCTCGAGCGGATGCCCGTAGGTTCACGCGTGATCACGTATCACGGTTTTGGCGGGCGTATTCCCGATATGTATGAACTCACGTGCAGCGATCGCACCCGCACCGGAACGTTGCGGCTCTGGACCAGGACACGAGACGACGGCCTAGGCAGCTATTGGGTCGAGCGCGAAAACACGGCGGCGTTCCGCGATGCCCAGGATCAAGAGGCGCTTTCAGCCGCAAAACGCCCCATCGATGCCGTGAAGGACGCCGTGGGCGTGCTCGCGGAGAAGTACGCCTATGGCGCAAAATACCAAGGATGAATGCGGTATCTACTTCCCGCCATAATCGTCCACCGGGGTGCTCTTGTCGGCGTCGGTCAGCGGCTGGTGCCAGGTAGCGTTGATGCGCGTGACGACGCCGTCCATGTCCTTCTTGTGGGCGGCCGGATATTCGATTTCGACGATGTAGAGATTACCGTCTTCGCCCATCTTTTCCTTGCGCCAGAAGATGCGGTCGCCGTCTCGGCCCGATTGCCAGCACCATGTGTCGTATCGCTTGTAGACGGTGACGTTGCGGGCCTTGTTGCACCAGCCCTTTTCAATCGGTTCGAAATAAGAATGCACCGAGACGAAAACCTCGACACCGGCGCCGCCAAAGGTGCGGTAGCCGCCTTCGGCCTGGGGCTCCTCCTTGCGTAGGAAGGTGGGAACGTCGAGGCCGAATCCGCAGGTGTCGTCGGCGGGATCGTAGCCGGCGGGGCCGCTGCCGCAGCGTTTGCTCACGTAGGGCGCGAAGGCGATGTTCTTCCAATCGAAGCCCGCGGGCGTCTCGTTGACCCACGCACGATGCTTCTTTTCGTAAGCTTCGTTGGCAGCGATGCGCTCTGCGACGGTCGTCGGCTCCCTCGGCACCAACACGGGCCCTGCATCGACGGCTGTCTCGTGCGCAACCGGTGCGGCCGCCGCGTCCATCTCACCCCCCGAAGAAGAAGACGGCGACCGGCGGCATCCGGCGAGTGTGGACACGGCAACGACGAAGAGAAGGGCGCGATGATCCATGACTTGTCTCTAGATCGACCGTCGACGTGGAGCAGTTGCGAGAAAAGCTGCCGGCTACCACACGGCTTCGAGTGCGCCGTTCGCGCCGGGGCGGAAGGGTACCCAGCCCAGAGCGATGCGCTCGACGCTGATATCGGCTTTGCGCGGGGTAATACGGAGTTCTGCGGTGCCACGCGCCGCGGCTTCGACTTCGCGCTGGACGCGTTGCAGTTCGCCGTTGGCCTCCGTTTGCAGGGCGGTGCGCTTCTCGTAGAGGACGCGCAACGACTCTTCGGCGCGGGCGACGTCGTTCTTCTCGCGGGAGGTGCGCTGCGCCTGGCGGGCGACGGCACCGGCGCGGTTCACGTTGGCGGTGGTCAAGATGCCATGGCCGAAGATGGCGCCGAAAAGGCTCGAGCCCAGGGTGACGGCGGTGCCGGTCTTTTGCGCGGCGACGTCGGCCTGCTCCTTTTGCACTTTGCCCTCGGCGGTGCGGATCTTGTCCTCCAGGGCGACCAGCTTGGGCCCGTATTTCTTCTCCAGCGCGGCCACGCGCTCGTCCCGTAGCTCGCGCATGCCGTGGGCCACCCGCGCGTGGAAGTCGGCCGGCGCCTCGCCGGGCCGCGAAAGGACGGCCGCTTCGGCGCTCTCGAGAAGGACCAGCGGGCGCGCCTGGTAGGCGTGCGCAACCAGCGACTTTTGCCACGTCTTCGCCTTGGCCACCGTGATCGCGGGCGGCAGTTCGAAGCGCGCATCGGCGACGGGCTCCCGCCGGCACGTCGTTGCGAACGCCGCGGTCATCGTCGTGGCATTCGGCCAATCGACGTCCGCACTCGCGGCCAAAAACGGCGCCATCAGCGCCAGAGATTCCCAATGATCGAGCTGCTTTTTCACCTGCACGTAATGCAACTTCACGACCGCAAATACGCCCGGCCGATACACGATGCCCGGCCCCTCCACGCGCGCAGGGAAAAACACCTCCTCGATGTCCCCGTGCACCGCGGGGCGCGCATTCGAGTCCGACGACGACGCCGATGCCGCTTTCGGGGCTCGTGAGGCCGATGCCTCGGAAGCGGCAGGCGCCCCCAGCGCCGCAATCTGCTCCCGGGTCATCGGCCCGCGCAAATATGATAGCGTATGCCGCGATTGGAACAACACCGGCCCGCCCGCGTGCACGTCGTTGCAAAGAAAAACGCGATTCCCCAGGCCCGATAGCCATTTATCCATGGTCGCCCGATCGAATCCGTGCCCCGCCGCCACATTGGCCCCTTCGAGCCCGTCGAGCACACGCATTTTGTCGCGCTCGGCCTGCAGCCGCCCGAGAAACCACGTACCGCAATTGGCCAATCCTTTGTAATCGAGATCGACCGGGTTCTGCGTCGCCAGCACGATGCCCAATCCAAACGCGCGCGCCTGCTTCAACAAGGTGAGCATCGGCCGCTTCGACGGCGGTGCGGCGGTCGGCGGGAAATACCCGAAGATCTCGTCCATCATGAGCAGCGCCCGCAGGCTCGACGTGCCCGATTGACGCCGCATCCACGCGATCATCGCATCCAGGAGCCGCGTCGTGAAGAACATGCGCTGCGCATCGGACAAATGCGCAATCGACAGAATGGCCACCCGCGGCTTGCCATTTGGCGCGCGCAGCAGCTTCGCCACGTCGAGGGCTTCGCCCCGTGCCCACGCCGCGGCCGACGGCGACGCCAGCAGCGCATTGACGGCCAGGGCCAGCCCCCCGCGATCTTTCGCCGGGAAGAATGTCTCCAGATCGAGCGCCCCCACGCGATCGAAGCCCGGCTTTTGAATACCCTGCACCAAGGCCGCCAAATCCAGCGCACGCCCCTCGCTCCACGCTGCGGCGAAGATCTGCGACAAGAGCACGTGCTCGCGCGAACGCGGCTCCGCATCGACACCGGCCAGCGCCAGCAAGCCCGAAACGGCGCCCTCGATCATGCCGCCGAAGGTCTCGGCGTCCTCGATGACGGCGCTTCCCGGTGCCTCGAACGACCCCAGCAGGGAAAGCCCCACCCCGGCGCTGCTGCCCGGCGTGTAGACCGTCACCTCGCACGCGTCACGCAGACGCTGGACCCTTGCCCCGTCCTGCCCCGACGCGGCAAGGCCGTCGCGCCAGAACGTCGCGACGTCCGCGGCCAGGGCATCCGGAGTTTTCCCCTTTTGTGCGGCCTCGTCGGCATCGATGAACGGGCGAAATGACTCGGGTGCGAGCGACGGGAAGGTCAGGAGCAGGTTGGCCAGATCGCCCTTGGGATCGAGCACGATGGCCGGGATGCCATCGATGGCCGCCTCCTCGAGCAGGCCGATCAGCAGGCCCGTCTTGCCGCTGCCGGTCATCCCCACGCACAAGGCGTGCGTGAGCAGATGCTTCGACTCGTACAGAAACAGCGGCTCGGTGGGGGTGCGCGCCTCGAGATCGTAGCCGCGGCCAAGGTAGAAGATGCCGAGCTTTTCGAAATCGTCGGGGCGGGGAACGGGCAGGCTCATGCCTGACCATGTCTAAAGCAAAGCTACGCCCAAAGGTAGCGCGTCGCGCACCCTCATTCGATGAAGCCGAACTTGGCCAGGAGCTTGCGCGGGTACGTGCGATCCAGCCCCGAGAGGCGGGCGGCCTCGCGGAGGCCATCTAAGCAGCACCGCCCCGCCGGCGAAGCACAAGCATCGACGATCGCGCGATCACCGGACTAGGCGGGCCTCGCGTTTTCGGTAAGATCGAGAAATCCTGATTTGCGCGAAACCGCATTAACGGCGAGGTCCATCATGTACGGATATTGGATTAAGGCGGCGGTGGCTTCCATACTCGCATGCGTGGGCGTGTCATCGTTGGTGTTGAATGCCTGTTCGTCCGATGACGATTCGCCCGTGCGTTACAAAGCGCACGCCGATATCCGCCCCACGAGCGATGCGACGCAGCTGCAAGGAACGGCGACGTTCACCGAAGAAAGCGGGGAAACCACGGTGGTGGTGAACATCCAGAGCGCCCTTCCGCCCGGCACCGCGGGCATGCGCGGTTTGCATATTCACCAAAACAACAACTGCGCGTCGACCACGGGCGACGCAGGCGCCGTTCCGGGTGGCGGGGCCGGTGGGCATTGGAATCCGACCGATTCGGCCCATGGCTACCCCACGAACACGGGGCATCACGTGGGTGACCTCGGCAACATCGAGATCAAGGCCGACGGCACGGGAACCCTCACGTACAAGAGCAAAGAGTTCCGCGTGCAGGAAGGCGGCATGTCCGTGGTGGGGCACGCCATTGTCTTTCACCAGCAAACGGACGACGGCGTCTCCCAACCCGTCGGCAACGCCGGCGCGCGCCCCGGCTGCGGTGTCATCGTCAAGGATTGAGTCACGCGCGCCTCCACGAGCTCAATGAACGTTGCGGATGGAGCGCCCGACGCGTGCTCCATTCGAGTCGCTCTCGATAGTGCAGTTACGCCGCCGCGCCACCAGAACCATGGCCGCCGCCCTCGCGGGATTCGCGTCCCAAGCCGCCAGAGCTGCTAGAGTTGCCCGATCCAGTCGTACTCGAGTTTTTCTTGCATCCTCGCGCCACAAGCGCAGTCGCAATGGATGCCACGCTGAACCGCCCGAGGCGATTTTTTCATGGCGCGAATGCCCGCTAGACCCGGCGTGCAAACACAAGAGAGGATGTTCGGAGGCAGATATGCGGCGATTCGTGGGTACCCTTCTTCGTGGAGTTCGAGCTGGCGAGAAACATCTCGCCTACAACGATCCGGCGGCGGCGCAGGCGCCGCTCTCGCTGGTGGTCTCGAGCACCTCCTTCGAATTCGGGAAGTCGATTCCCCGTAAGCACGCCGGGCCCGGTGAGGGTGAAAATATATCCCCCGAGCTGTCCTGGTTGGGTGTGCCCCCCGAGACCGCGGAGCTCGTGCTCATCGTCGAAGATCCCGACGCGCCCCTCCCCCGCCCGTTCGTCCACGCCATCGCCACCGGCATCCAGCCCACCGCGACGACCATTGCGGAGGGGCGTCTCTCCGACACGGCAACGCCCACCGATGGGCTCGCGATGGGGAAGAACACCTTCGGCAAGACGACGTACGGCGGGCCGCGGCCGGTGCCCGGGCACGGTCCGCACACGTACGTCTTTCAGCTTTTCGCCATCGACAAGCGTCTCACCTTCGAAGGCGTCCCCTCGCGGGCGGAGGTGCTTCGTCAGATGGAGGGGGCGGTCATTGCACGCGGTCGCATCGAGGGAACGTACGAGCGATAGGGCCGTTACGCCTTACCGGCAGAGATCGTCTGCACGCTCCGCCGCACGCCAAGTAGACGTCGCACCGTTATCGTAAAGACATTCGATGCAGACTTGGTACTTCGCCGCGTGGGCAATTCTCGCGTTTGGCACGATGAGCGCGGCGTGCACCGATACGGAGTCCACCGACGGCCCGGGGCAAACGTCGGCCGGCCTGCACGAAATCAATGATGTTCCCGCCGGCGATCCGTCGAAGACGCTCGTCATCACCGGTGCCACGTTGATTGACGGGCGCGGCGGCCAGCCCGTGGCGGACGCCGTCGTGGTCGTGCGCGGGAACCGCATCGTGGCCGCAGGGGCCAAGCAAGCCGTGCAAGCGCCCGCCGGTGCCGAGACGGTGGATGCACACGGACTGACCGTGCTGCCCGGATGGGTCGATGCATTCTTCACCATCGACGGAGACAACGATCTTCCCGCGCTCTTCCTTCGACACGGCATCACCACGGTGAAAGATCCGGGGCAATGGATCGAGGCGTACGACGTGCCGCGCAACTCGGGCGTGCCCATTCCAAGGCTCTTTCTCACCGGCCCCGTGCTGGACTCGCCACCGCCCGCCTACCCCACGGATTCGTACCTGGTGCGCGACGACGACGAGGCGAAGCTGGGCGTGAATCGGTTCGTCGACCAAGGAGCCTCCGCGATCAAGGCCTACTATCGGCTGCCCCTTGGCTTGGTTCGCACGGTCACGCAAGCGGCACACGCGCGCGGGGTGCCGGTCACGGCGCACCTCGAGATCGTCGACGCGCGCGATGCGATTCGTGCGGGTGTCGACGGCATCGACTTTGCGACCTCGTTCGGGACTTCGCTCGTTCCGACCCGCGAGGCCGAGAAATACCGCCAAGCGGTCATCGCCGACAACGGTGCACGCGCCGAGGGGCGCTATCAAGTATGGAGCTCGGTGGACCTGCAGTCGCCACGTGTGAACGAGGTGCTCGATCTGGCCATCGCGCATGGGACGACCATCGTTGCCGCCCTCGAGCCGTTCGAACGACGGCAAGGGGACCCGAACACGACGGAGATGCACCTCCGCGGCTTTCAGAACATGCTCAAATTCGTGGGCCTTGCGCACGAGCGCGGGGTCCGCATCGCCGTGGGCTCGCACGCCAAGGGCCCGCATAGCGAGCGCGGTTGGGGATACCAGCACGAGCTCGAGCTCTTGGTCGAGAGCGGCCTGCGCCCGATGGATGCCATCGTCGCGGGCACGAAGCGCAATGCCGAATTCTTTCGCACCTCGGGTCGACTGGGCACCATCGAACGAGACAAACTGGCCGACCTCGTCTTCATCGAAGGCGATCCGCTGGCCGACATTCGTGTCACCCGCAACGTTCGCCGCGTGATGCTCAATGGCCGATGGATCGTCGAGCCCACGGCGCCGCAAGCGAATGCGCAGCCGTAAGGCGCGCGCGGGTCTTGCGCCCGCCGGCGCGACGCACCATGAACCATCCATGCGGCTTTCGCGACGAGCCCTGCTGGCAGCCGGCGGCGCAGTGGCCGTCGGCGCATTCGGCGGATGCCGTCGGCGGGAGCCCACGTCGATTCCGGTCGACCTGAGCCTCCGCGCCGACGGGCGCGGCGTGGAGGTGGTGAACTTCGGTTTGCCGCTTCCTCCGGAGTGGCTTTACGACGCGGCGGACATCCGCGTGGTCGATCGCTCGGGCGCCGAGCTCCCTTCGGCGCTGGGGGTCATCGAGACCTTCGCCCTGGGAGGATCGATACGGGCCGTTCAAGTGCAGACCGAGGTGGATTTCTCGGCCGCGACGAGCACGACCCTTTTCGTCGAAGTCGGGAAACGCCAAGGCCTCACGCGCCCCATGGTGCCCATCGAGGAGACGTTGCTCGACCCCGATGGCCTGCAAGGTCCGCGGGTGCTGGCGGTCCTCCCCGCGGATTGGCTCTGCGATTCGCTGGTGGCGGGGCCGCAGGTGCCGGCACACCGCTCGGGCGACTATGCCGCCTACGATGCGGCGGTGGAGCGCAATTTTCCGGGATCGCTCCGCTATGTGAACAGTCCGACCTTCAGCCATTGGCTCTTCGACCGGACGAGCACTTGGTACAAGCAGTACACGCGAACCGGCGCGGCGAAGTTTCTCGACGCGGCCTACCGAGCTGGCAATTTCGTGCGGGTGAACACGGAGCTCGAGGGGCCGGACGCCGGCACCTTCAAGCTCAAAGGGCGCGATCTCAAATACGTGTACCCGCAAGCGATGCACCTACATTTCCTGCTCTCCGGAGATACGCGGGCGCGGGCGGCGGCCGACAAAATGGCCCATTTCTGCCTTACGACGTGGGATCCACGGTATCGGCCGGAGCTGTACACGCAGCCGCCGCCGGATGCCGACCCGGAGAAAGATCGCCTTTTCTGGACGACGCGCAACGAGGCCTATTCCCTTCTCGGCATCGTGCACGGTTGGGAGATGACCGGAGACGTTACCTATCTCCGCGCGATCGACCGACACATCGACGCACTCGCCGCGCACCAAGCGGCGCCGCCCGACGGACGCCCCGCCGATGGATCGTGGCGCCAAAACTGGGCGCTTTACGATCCGAGCGAGACGCTGCTGCCCGGCGCCACGTCACCGTGGATGACGGCGCTCCTCCTGGCGGCGCTCGGACAAGCGTTCCGGGTGACGTTCGATCCGCGCATTCCCGAGATGATTGTCCGCTGGTGCGATTTCTTGGATCGCAAAGGTTTCGTATCGGACGCGGTGCCTTATTACATCGTCGATTGTTTTGGCTCCGAATCGATTCCGGCGTTGCCGGGCGATCCTCCGGACAGCACGGCCATGCACGATATGGAACTTGCGCACAGCATGGCTATGGGCATTTTCTTTACGCGCGATCGCGCCCAGCGTGCACGCTTTCGCAAACGCTTCGATGCGCTCTTCGCGCGGGGCGTGCAGCTCGATTTGAACGGCCCGCCCCGAGCCTACAATTGGGCATTTCACGCATCGAGCGAGCTCATTCCTCTGCTTCAGAGCAGCCGGGCGTAAATCCGTCGCTCAAGCTTCGGTGTCGAGCAGTCGCTCGATCTCGCGCAGGGTCTCCACGTCGTCGCCGACCATCTCCTTCATCGATTGAAGACGGCGCGCCACGATGCGGGCGATGCGATCTTCGATCGTGCCGTCGGCGTAGGCCCAATAGACCTGGGCGAAGCGTCCGTCGCGGTGGCAGCGGCCTTCGATTTGCGCCATCTGGATGCCCGACCATCGCAGATCGTGGATGACCTCGGACCGAACCACGTCATTGTATTCGCCTTGGTGGAGCGAAATACCTTCTTCCACCGTGAAGAGCGCCACGGTGGCCTTGCCGCGCTGAAAGCGTAGACGGTCTTCCTCGCGCTCGGCGGCGGGCATGCGGCCGTGGATGGCGGCGCATACGATTTTCTCCGACTCGAGCGCCTCGCGGATGGCCGTGAGGCTCTCCATGAAGGCGACCGAGATGGCCACTTGGTGGCCGTTATCAAGCAGCTCGCGCACCAGTTCGACGGTGCCGGGTGCGCGAATGAGCGAGCTCTTTTGACGCAGGCGCAAGGTGGCGGCGAGGGCCGACTTGGGATCGCGTCCGCGCGGGGCAAGCTCCATCTCGCGCCGGAAGGCGCTCCAGGCCTGCGTGTACAGCTCGCGCGCTTGGCCATCGAGCTCGATGGGCGTGAGGATCCGGTTGATCTCGGGCCAGCCGGCGATGTCCTCGGGGCGGCGGCGGATGCCGGCGGAGGGCGCGCCTTTGCGGGCGTCGAAGAGGAGCGTGCGCACTTTGGCGCAGTCCGAAGCATCGCCGCGCCATTCCCAGCGGCCATAGGCACCGCGCGAGAGGCCCAGGCCTTGCTCCTGGCACCAGCCTTCGAAGTCTTTCAGATCGGCCGCGCGGCTTCCGGTGACGCTCGCGAGAAGCGGCGCGAGGTACGAGAGCTCGAGGGGGTTCTGGCCGGCGGTGGCCGAGAGCCAGAGGCAAAATCCCGCGCTGGCCACGAGCTTCGCGGCGAGCTTGGAGCGGGCGGCCGCCGGGTTCTTGCAGCGATGGCTTTCGTCCCAGACGATGACGTCGAAATCGAGGGCGCTGCCCGAGCGTGCGAGGCCCTTTTTGGAGCGCACCTTTTTGCGTGCCTCGGTGGAGAGCTCGAACAGTTTGCCGAGGCGCTCGTAATTCATGAGGACGATGTCCTTGCCGGCGTCGCCCATGGCCTCGATGGTGCGCCGCCAGTGCGCGATGACCGCGAGCGGGCACACGACGAGGACCGAGCGGGAGGACTCCATGCGCCGGATGGCTTCCCACGCGGTGATGGTCTTGCCGAGGCCGACGTCGTCGGCGAGGAGAAAGCCGGGGCGGCGCGCGGTGTGCGAGGCGAGGATCGCGCGCACGGCGTCGGTTTGATGCGGGCGCAGTTGGATGTCGGCGGCAGGCTTGGAGGGGCGGCGTGCGACGCCGTCGTCGGCGTCGAGCTCACGCTGGACGCGGGCCTCCCAGGAGTAGGGCGCGGGCGCGAAGGGCACCAGCGAGGGCGGGAGGGATTCGCCGCGAAAGAGGAAGACGTTGCGCTCGGCGTCCCATCGCGCGCCGCCGGCGGTGGCCACACCGCGCATGGCGAAGGGGACGTCGAGGACGTGGGACCGCTCGACGGATCCCCCACCCCTGCCCTCCCCCTTCGGGGGAGGGTGCCGTACCGTCGGGTGGCGAGATTTCGCAGGGGCCGAGATGGTGCGCTTGGCGCGCATCGTGGTCATGGGCGACGGATGTAGCATGGTAAGGTCCGCGCGATGCCCGAATCGCTCACGCTCGCACCGACCGCCGATCCCCGCGTTTTTGTCTCGCCCGATGGCACGCGCTGCACGCCGCCCGCGGGCTGGGCGTGCCTTCCGCCCGGCGACGCAGGACTCACGCGAAGGGTGAAGCAAGCGGGCCCGTCGTGGGCGGTCATCGAGAAGCGCGGTCGCAAAGCCTTCTCCAAGGGACTGTGGGCCCCGCGCGAAAACATCGAGGCCGCGCGCTCCGCGCTGGATGCCGAGCGGGCTACGGAGGGCTACGCGAAAAAACGCGCTGCCGCCACCGCCCGCCGCGAGCACGAGCAAGCCGTGTACGTCGTCTCCTTCGAGGAAGAGGTCCTCGGCTTTCTGCGGTTCTCCCCGCGCTGGGAGGAGCTCGCGCGCTCCGTCGCACGCAAGGTCACCGCGCACGCGACCCCGGTGGGAAGCGGCACCGTCGCGCGCACCAAGCGCATCTCCATCGACGAGCGCGCCGAATCCGCGGTCATCGCGTGGATGCGTCACCAGACGACGGCCTACGACTCCATGGTGATCGCACGCGTGAAAGGCAAACGGCGCGAGGTGCGGCGCGAACTCGCCACCGTCTCCCGCGCCGTCCTGGATCTGCATCGCCGGGACGCTCCCCACGCCCCGGCGGCTTGCCCGCTCTGCAAAGCGGTTTAGACGGCTACTTGTCGCTGAGCACGCAGGCTTTCCACGGATCGCACACCGAGGAGACCATGTCCCCAACCGGATCGTCCCCCGGCGTATCGAGGGTCATGTCCGTGCACGCGTCCTTGGCCGAGAATTGTCTCGAATACTTGAGAAACTCGCCCCAGCAGCCATTCGAATTGCTAATCGTGAGGCTGTTGCACTTCGAAATGCGGGTCTTGAAGACCTTGCACACCTTGCGTGCAGCCTCGTCCGGATCGATGCCCGCATCGATGGCACCGGCATCCGGCGGGGCCTTGGCGATGCACGCTTTTCGCACCTCGGAACACTTCGTTCGCCCAGCCTCGACGGTGGACTCTTGCTGGCCTTGGTAAATGCCCTGCTCGTTGCAATTCGAGCCTTTGTTCACTTCGGCCGTGAAGTACTTGCGTGCCCACTTGTTCGTATCGAGGCAGTACGTCTCCGCTTCCTGGTCGGAAAGTTGATTGAGCTGTTTGTCTTTGTCCACCGAGGTGACCGGGCCTTGCTCTGCCCCCGTTTCCTCCTCGGACGATGATGACGACGAACAAGCGACCACGACGAACACCGCGGCCACCCCTCCCAAAGCGAAAACTCCACGCGTCCAATTCATTACTTCGTTACCTCCTAAGGAATTGCGTCCTAGCGACGATATTGAATCTCGTAGCATAGGACGCCGCGGCGTCATGAAACATTCACCGCTTTTTCCCGTCCGGTCGAAGTAAACGAAGAGTTTACACCCCTACGCGGGATAAGCCATTAGCTCGCGTTGGGCGCGTCGAGTGAGACGGAATCCTCTTTCAAGGACGTGCCCGCGGCGTCGAGCACACGAACGGAAATCGATTTGGCGCCGGCCACGGGACGCGAGCCCCAGGTATGCCAATGCGCGGAATGCCCCACGTCGAGCGATTGACGCTGCACCTCTTTGCCATCCACCGTCCACACGAGGGTGAGTTGGGCGGGGTCTCCGGTGTTGGCGGCATCGATCCAATAGACGACCTTGCGCGCACCGGCGACGGCCTTGGCATCGCCCACGGGCTTTCCGCCCTCCACGCGATCGGTAAACTGCGCACTCACGACGGAGACGGTGCCGTCGGCGTGGGCGACGGCGGGCACCAAGGAGGGAACGAGAGCAACGGCAGCGGCGAGTACGACTTGCGAAAGCTTCATGGAAAGAACCTCGGGTTGTAAGGCGATCGCCTCCGCGGCGACCGTTCGTGCAACCCATCACTGCAGCGCGTATGCCAGTGTAGGACAGGGCCATTTCGGCCTCGTTTTCCCGAGGGACGCGTTTAGGCGGACACAGCCTGTGTCTATTGCGGCGTGCCGCAGCGGATCCACTGCAGGATCGCGAGGCGCTCTTCCTTGGTGATGCCCGAGCCCGCGTCCAGCGGCGGCATCGAGCACCCGAGGACTTCGCCGCGGATGGTGTCAGCCCAATCGACGATGTGCTCGTAGCCACGCAGCGGCCAAAGCCCGGCCACGCCGCCATGGCAAGAAGTACATCGCTGTTCGAAGATGGGCTCCACGCTGGCGAACGTGGGTGCCGGGCTCGGACACGCGGTGGGGGCCGTGAGGTCCTTGCACGACTCGGGAAGCGCACCGTCCGAGATGGCGTCGGATTTCCCCCCCGGTGAAGCATCGTTGCTGCTGCAGGCCGCCGCCACGACCAACGACGCCACCAGCAAGGCACCCCCCAAGGAACCCGCGATCGTACGAAAGGCCATCGAGCCGCAACGCTACCATGGGAATCGTCGTCGAGCCGTGCACTGCGACGAAATGTCGCATCGCTCGAGACCGCTCCCAGCGATACAGAGCATGCTCGGGAGAAAAACGAGGAGCCATGTCCAAAACGTCGAGCGCGGTCGTTGTCGGAGTGTTCACCCTTGTCATGCCGGCGCTGGCCGCCGCGCACATCTCGTTGGGGGCCGCACCGGCCTTCGCGGACACGACGCAGGAGATCACCTTCGGGGTCGGTCACGGGTGCGACAACAAGTGGGATACCTTCTCCGTGCAGGTGGACATCCCTCCGTCCGTCACGACGGTGCGGGCCATCCCCAGCGACTTCGGCAAGGTGACCACGACCCGGGACTCCGCGAACGTGGTCAAGAGCATCAAATGGGAAAAGCTCAGCAACGCGGAGCTCCAAGACGGGGACCCGAACTATTACAAACTAGGATTGCGCATCAAAGTGCCCAATCAGCCCTTCACGCGGCTGCTCTTTCCGACACACCAAGTATGCCGCTCGGCGGACGGTAAGACGGAAAAGTCCGCCGAATGGGTAGCGGAAACCGATTCGCCCGACGAGAACGGCCCGAAAGCCGCACCGGCGCTGGTGATCCTCCCGCCGCGTGAGAAGGGCTGGAACAAGTACACGGTGCCCGCCGCCGTCGCGGATCTCAAGCCGTTCTTCGGCGATGCGCTCATCGTGTGGAAGGGCAATTCCGCCTACAGCCCGGGGGCGAACACGTTGGGCCAGATCAAGTCCACGGCGGACGTGACCGAGCTCACCTCCCTCGCCGCCGGCGATGTCGTCTGGGTGAAGTACTGATGCACCGGGCAACGCTCCCGCTCTTCTTGCGCGGCGGCGCGATCCTGCTCGTCGCCGCGGGCCTCGTGGCCTGCAAGGATGACGAGCCCTCGACCCCCACGCCCGATGCCGGCGCGATGAAGCCGTGCCTCGAGCGCCCGACGGATCCCGCGAAACCGCCGTCGAGCGCGCTACCGTGCGATCTTTTGCCGCCGGACTTCGGAAAAAAGTGAAGAAGGCGTGAGAAGCTGGCCGTCATGTCGCATATCGAACTGACGGCCATCATCGTCGACGAGTACGATCCGGCCATTGCTTTCTTCGTCCATGTGTTGGGCTTCGAATTGGTCGAAGACTCTCCCGCGGTCAGCTCCCACGACGGACACGCGAAGCGCTGGGTGGTCGTGCGGCCGCCCGGCGCACGGACCGGCATCTTGCTGGCACGCGCCGATGGCGAGCACCAGCGCGCGGGCGTGGGCAACCAGTTCGCCGGGCGCGTGGGCATGTTCCTCCGGGTGGACGACTTCGAGGGGGCGTACGCACGCCTGCGCGCGGCCGGGGTGACGTTCGTCCGCGAACCGCGCCACGAGCCCTACGGCAGCGTCGTCGTGTTCCTGGATATCGCCGGCAACCGCTGGGATCTGCTGGGCCCGCGACCGGCCTGAGGAAGGTTACCCCAGGGATTTCATGGTGTTAGGCTCTTTCTGAAAAAAAGAGCGCATGGCATGTCGAGAACTCCGTTCGGGCTCCGACTCACCCATGAAAGGAGTCACACACCATGAAATTCATCCTGATGATGCACGTGCCGCGGGGCACCGGCGACTACGAGATCTTCAAGTGGAGCCAGGAAGACATCCAGGCCCACATGAAGTTCCTGAACGAGATCAACGCGGACCTCCGCAAGAACGGCCAGTACGTGAACGTGGAGGGACTGGCGCCGCCCAAGCATGCCCGCATCGTTCGCGCGGGAAAAGACGGGACCCCCGAGGTGACGGATGGCCCCTTCGCGGAGACGAAGGAGTTTCTCGCCGGATGGTGGATCATCGACGTGGAGAACGCCGAGCAGGCTTACGCCATCGCGGGCCGCGCATCCGCTGCGCCCGGCCCCGGCGGCAAGGTGCTCAACACGCCCATCGAAGTGCGCCAGGTGATGGCGGGCCCGCCCGAAGGCTGAACCACCGGGCGCTCACTTCTCTCATGAAAGGATCCAGACGATGAAATTCATTTTGATGATGCATGCACCGCGGGGCACGGGCGATTACGGCGTCGTGCAATGGAGCCAGGACGACTTCAAGGCGCACATTCAGTTCATGAAAGACTTCAACGCGGAGCTTCGCAAATCCGGCGAGCTCGTAAGTGCGGAGGGGCTCGCGCCGCCGGGACAAGCCCGCGTCGTTCGCGCAGGAAAAGGCGGAGCACCGGACGTGACGGATGGTCCCTTTGCCGAGTCGAAGGAGTTTCTCGCCGGATGGTGGATCGTCGACGTGGCGAGCCCCGAGCAGGCTTATGCGATTGCGGGCCGCGCATCGGCTGCGCCGGGCCCCGGCGGTAAGCCGTTGAATCTGGCCATCGAAGTGCGCGAGGTGATGGGCGGGCCGCCCCCCTGAGACGTGAGGGAGGCACCGGTGGATTCGATCGACACGCACCTGCTACGCGATCTCGCGCCGCAAGTGCTCGGCGTGGTGGCGCGGCGCTTTGGCGACTTCGCGGCGGCGGAAGACGCTGTGCAAGAGGCGCTTGCCGCCGCGGCCATGCGATGGCCCGAGCACGGGGTGCCGGACAATCCGCGCGCGTGGCTGGTGCAGGTCGCCGTCCGCCGCATGACCGACCATCTGCGCTCCGAGCTGGCGCGACGGCGGCGGGAGACCGTGCTCGTCGCCGAGGAAGCCGTCGAATACGAGGAGCCGCGCGAGCACGAGGAGCCCGAACAGGACGATACGCTCCTCCTGCTTTTCATGTGCTGCCATCCCGCGCTGACACGCCCCTCGACCATTGCGCTCACGTTGCGGGCCGTGGGTGGCCTCACCACCGAGCAGATCGCCAATGCGTTCCTCGTGCCCGAGGCCACGATGGCGCAGCGAATCAGCCGGGCCAAACAGAGCATCAAGAAATCGGGCGTGCCGTTTCGCATGCCCAACGACGAAGAGCGCGCCGAGCGACTCGGCGCCGTGCTGCACGTGCTCTACCTCGTGTTCAACGAAGGCTACGCCACGAGCACGGGCACCACGTTGCAGCGGGCCGATCTGGCGACGGAGGCCATCCGCCTCACGCGCGCGGTGCATCGACTCTTGCCGCGCGATGGAGAGGTCGCCGGGCTTCTCGCGCTGATGCTGCTCACCGATGCGCGGCGCCTCGCGCGCACGGGCGCGAATGGCGAATTGATTCCACTTGACGAGCAGAATCGCGCCCTTTGGGATCGCGACGCCATCGCCGAGGGCGTGGCGCTGATCAGCGCGACGCTCTCGCAGGGATCCATCGGCGCCTACCAGCTCCAAGCCGCCATCGCGGCGGTGCACGACGAGGCCGCGCGCGCCGAAGACACCGATTGGCCGCAGATCCTCGCGCTGTACGGGCTTTTGATGCGCATGACCGACAACCCGATGGTGGCGTTGAACCACGCCATCGCGTCGGCCATGGTGCAGGGTCCGGCCGCGGGACTCGCCCTTTTGAAGCCGCTCGATGCGGACGCGCGCATCGCGGGCCACTACCGGATCGATGCCGTTCGCGGGCACTTTTTCGAGATGGCGGGCGATGCTGCGATGGCGCGTGCGCACTACCACGCTGCTGCCAATAAGACATCGAGCATCCCCGAGCGGAATTACCTATTACTGAAGGCGTCCCGGCTCCAAAACACGGAATAGCCAAGGGTCGCGCATAGATGGAGCACAGCTGCGTAGTATATTTCCTACATGCGCATACTTTTATCTCTTGATTGCGCCAATTTTCGGGCTTACACAGCGCGTCGTCGCCCCGGACCACACATGTGGGAGCCGGAGGCAAATTGGAGATTTCGAGAGATATGAAACTCATTGCGCTATCGCTTTCCGCTGCTCTTCTTGCCGTTCCCGCCTCGCTGATGCTGACTGGCTGCGCCGCCGAGACGTCCGCCGACGACACCGTCGCGACCTCGCAGGACGCCCTTTCGCTTTCCGGCATCGCCGCGGAGATGGTCGGAACGTACGAGTGGAACGCCGAGTTCTCGGGGGACGCCACGGACTTCTACTCCCTGACCCTCAAGAAGGACGGCACGTACACGGCCCAAGTCGAGGCCACGTTGGTCGCCCCGGGCGTCCGCTGCATCACCTTCCCCTGCACCTTGCCGGAGTCGGGCAAGTGGCTCGCACGCAAGGTCCCCGGCGGCATGGGCATCAAGTTCACGCCCAAGAAGGGCGACGTCCGCGACACCAAGGCTGACTTCGAGAACGGCGTCCTCACGCTCACCCGCGCCGGCCAAACGACGAGCCTGTTCACCGCCGCAGCGCTGCAGCAACAACAACAGCAACCGCAGGTCCAGCGCTCGGCTTGCGCGGCGGTCTTCTGCCAGCCGCAGACCAAGTGCGTCGAGCTCGCGTCCGGCGAGGCGGCCTGCGTCAAGCCCACCACGTCGGCCTGTGCGGCGATGCTGTGCGCCGTCGGCACGACCTGCCTCGAGCTGCAGTCGGGCGAGGCGTCTTGCCTCACGCTGAAGCACTGAAATCGTAAAAAGAATTTTCGAACGATCCGATCGCGCCGGGAGGTCGTACTGGATTCGGGAGGCGAGAAGTCCCGATGAAAACGAAGACCTTCGCGCTTGGCGCAGTTGCCGCCATGGCAGCATTGGCGAGCGGATGCAGCGATGACGATACGAAGTCTGGCGGAGCTGCTCCTTCGGCCTACGAACGGCTCGGTGGGCACGCGGGACTCCTCGCGTTCGTCAAAAATGAAGTCGAAAACAAGGTTCTCAAAGATTCGGATCTGAAGACCTACTTTTTCAATCAGGTCGCAAATCCAATTCCAGCAGGCCACCCGAGCGCGGCTCAGATCGAAGAGTGTTTCACGCGCTTGGTGGCCTCGGTCGTTCAAGCCGAACAATACCCCGGCGCGGCGGTCCGCGATGCCGCCAATACGAATACGCCGGATTTCACCTGCCGCGATATGAAGTCGTCGCACGTGGGGCTGAACATCGGCGACAAGACGTTCGACAAGTTCGTGGGGGTTCTGGCCGGCGATCTGATGGGCCTCGTGGTGGCCGATGGGACGATGCTCACGGCGGGACACATCAGCCAGAGCGAATACAATGTGCTGGCCAAGGCCCTGACGGATACCAAATCGGCGGTGACCACACCGGGCGCGCCAGCGGGGCCGGGACCGTTCGTTCCCGCCACGCCATCGGCGTACGAGCGCCTGGGTCGTCACCAAGGGCTTTTCACTTTGGTGAAAACCGAAGTGGAGCAGAAGATCCTCAAGGATACGAACCTCAAGACGTATTTCTTCAATCAAGTTGCCAATCCGATTCCCGCGGGACACCCCAGCGCCGGGCAAATCGAGGAATGCTTCACGAGGCTGGTGGCCTCCGTGCTTCAGGCGGAGACGTATCCGGGCACGGCGGTGAGCGATGCGGCGAATACGAAGACGCCGAATTTCACGTGCCGCGATATGGCCTCGTCGCACGTGGGGCTGAAAATCGGTGACAAGACGTTCGATGCGTTCGTCACCATTCTGGCGACCGATTTGATGCCCTTGGTGGTCGCGGATGGGACGACGCCGAAGAGCGGGCAGATCACGCAAGCCGAGTTCAACGCGCTGGCCGCGGCGTTGACCGGTACGAAGTCGGACATCGTGGACCCCAACGCGGCACCGGGTCCGGCGCCGTTTCCGGGATAGCCGCCATGTGGAAATGGGTCGCGGCGGTGGCGGCATTCGTGGCCTTCGCGGTGCTCGGGATTGGCGCATTGCACATGCCCTTCGCGAGGCCGCTGTTGGCGAAGCTCGGGGTTGGCTGTCCGGTGACGAAGGCGACGCCGCGGGCGATCGACGCGGCGCGGGCGATTCCGGCGGCGATGTACCTCGGAAAGCCGGGAGCGCCCGCACGGCCTGCGGCGGGCTTCGAGCTCGAGAAGACGACGTTGGCCGATCTGGCCGCGTGGGCGAAGCGGCACCGGATTTCGTGCGACGCGCTCCACGGGAACGAGACGCTGCGCGCATGCAAAGACGTGGATGCGATGGCCCTCGGGGAGCCGGCGGCGTTTGCACCGGCCGAGGAAGTGACGTTCGAATTTCGCGCGAGCGGTACGCTGGCGGTGGTGACGGTGTTGCGCCGAAAGCTGCCGGTGGCGGAGGCGAACGCGATGGTGGCCGACGTTTCGAGACGGCTGCGCGAGGCGCTGGGTACGCCGTCCAAGAGCGCGGGTGAGAATACCGCGGTCCATTTCGGCAAAGGGCCGCTCCAGGCGTTCCAGGAAGAGTACGAATTTGGCGACTACGCCGCCACCTTGACCGAGACGCGCATCGGCGACCTGGGCATGCTGGTGCGCGAGCAGTATTTCTCTCCGGTTCCGTGATCCGTGTACCGTGAGAGGATGTTCGTCATCGAGCTTATCTACAAGGCGCCGCTGGAAAAGGTCGATGCCGTGATGAAGGAGCATATGGTCTTCATCCGGAAGCACTACGCCTCAGGGCATTTTCTCGTATCGGGGCGGCAAGTGCCGCGCACGGGGGGCATCATCCTCGCCGTGGCCGACGATCGGGCAGAGCTCGAAGCGATCATGCAGCAAGATCCGTTTTGCGCGCACGGACTCGCCGAGTTTCGCATCATCGAGTTTCTGCCCAATCAACGGGCGAAAAACATCGAGGAGCTGATTCGGTGATTACGGCTTGAGGTTGCCGAGGCGGTGGCGGACTTCGTGGCGGGCGCGCGGGTTGGCGGTGAGGTCGCTCTCGAAGGGGACGACGGTGATGTAGCCTGCGCGGTAGTTGACGACTTCGCCGTTTTCGTCGCCGGTAACGGGCTCGAACGGCAACTTGGCGGAGGAGAAGACGCCGGGTGACGTCTCTTTGTACGCGAGGTGGAAGAGGCCCGTCTTGCCTTGGGTGGCCAGGGTGACGCCGGCGATCTTGTCGGTGGGCAACGCAGGGTATCCGAGTTTGAGGCCCACCCCTTGCGGCAAAAGCGCGCCTTCCTTGCTCTTCGTCTCGAGCCGCTCGATGAGGCGCGCCGTGAAGGCGGCCACGCGTTCGACGTGGGCGATGAACGCCGGATCGGTTTTGTCGCGCACGATGGGATCGGCCATCACCGCAATGGAGGGCACACCGCGAATGAGCCCCGCCGTGGCCGCGCCCAGGGTGCCCGAGTAGGGCGCGGACGGGCCGCCATCGAATCCGAAGTTCGGACCGGACACGACGAGATCCGGCTTTTCGCCGCGCGCTTCGAACACTGCGAGCCCAATGAGGACGGACGTCGCCGGGGAGCCTTCGACGGCGAGATCTCCGTCCGCTTGCGTGGTCACGTTCACCGGCGCGGGGCCGGTCACGGAAACGCTGCTGCCGCTGCGATCTTGCGCGGGGGCCGCCACCGTCACGGAGTGCCCGGCGGCGCGCAGGCCACGCTTCATCGCTTGGAGTCCGGGATCGCTGTACCCATCGTCGTTCGACAAAAGGATCTTCAGGGGTCGCGGCGCCGCACGCGGTGTTGTCACGTGTACATCGATATCGAGGCGAATGGGCGCGTCGTCATTTGCATCGCCCAACGAGAGCGACGCCTCACCTTGTCGTACCTGCTCGGGCGCGGCCTTTTCATCACCGGGCTCCTGGCCGGAGCTGCAGCTCACAACGAACAAAATCTGGGCGAAAAGTGAGGGCCACAACCAGCGTCGACGCGTCATCGATGTTGTCTCCTGCGTTGGCGAAAGATGCCGAGCATACGGGTCAGCTGCCATGAAGGCGAGTGTTCTCCGGCCATTCGTCCCAACTGGAAATATCTTTCTAGGCAACGGATGCCACCCATTGGCCGACAGAGAGGCAACATGACCTGGCGCACATTCATCATTGGGCTTACGGCCGTCGCATCGCTCACGGGGTGCGGCGACAATGCCGGCAACGTGGGCCGCGGCCAACCCGATGGTGGACCCGATTGGGGCCCGGCGCCCGAGATCGCGGCCACACCGGAGTTCGATCCACCGGAGGGCACCTTCACGAACGTCCCCCGCGTGACCATCCGGACGGACACACCCGGTGCCACGATTCACTATACGATGAACGGCAGCACGCCCGACTCCACGTCGCCGATCTACACGCTGCCCCTCGCCATTGCCCGAACGACGACCATCAAGGCCATCGCACGCCGGCCCGGCTCTCGCGATTCCGAGGTTCGCTCGGCCACGTACGACATCGACGTTCCCCAGGGCAACGCGGCCCCTGTCCAATTCGAACCCAATACGGGACGCTATTCGAACGACGTGCACGTCACACTTTCGAGCAGCACCGCGGGCGCTACGATTTGCTACACGATCGATGGCACGAAGCCCGCGTGCGCCAAAGGCCCGGGACAATACCGGGACGGGGATGTGCAACTGAGGCGACCGTCTTTTTGCGATGCCACCGTGTCGAATTCGAAGGCCGAAGTTCCGAGTCCGTCCGAATAACAAGATGAGGGTGCAGGTACGCCGCACCTTCGACTTCATGAAATTCGACTTCGATCGGAACCTTTAAAAAAATGGCCTCGTACCCACTTAGTGAAAAGAAGCGAACCATCACATCCCTCGCAGGCGGCCTCGGAATCCTCGCGATGGTGGCGGCGACGGCCACGGTAGGATGTGGCGGCGAAAGCGGAGTGAACATCGGTGCCGACGCGGGGCAGGACGGGAATCCCTCGCAGACCGCCGCCCCTCCTCAATTCGATCCACCCGAGGGAACATATTTCACAGCACAGAGCGTTACCCTTCGGACGGATACGGCCGGCGCCACCATCCGCTACACATTGGATGGCAGCATGCCCGATGCGGCGTCACCCATTTACGCGTCTCCCATTACCGTTGCCAGAACGACCACGTTGAAGGCGGTCGCACGGAAAGATGGCTGGAACGATTCACCCGTTCAATCGAAGGCCTACGTCATCGAGACCCCGAAAGGAGACGTTGCGCAGGTCCAATTCAGCCCCGGCGCGGGAAAATACTCGAACGATGTCGACGTCGCCCTGTCGAGTGGAACGGACGGCGCTACCATTTGCTATACGCTCGACGGCACCGCCCCCGCGTGCGCCGTGGATGCGCAATGTGCACCGGGTAGCCTCACGTACACGTCTCCCCTTTCCATCCCGAAGACAACCGACGTGGTACGGGCAAAAGCTTGCAAGTCCGGAATGCTGCCGGCCGACCCCACACTTGCCCAATACGTCTTCTCAGCTACCGCCCCGGCGTTCGATCCACCGCCCGAGAAGTACGACCCATTGAATCCCGTCCAGGTCAAGCTCTCCACAGGTACGGAAGGCGCCGAGATCCATTACACGATCGACGGCAGCATGCCCTCGTGCAGCAGTCCGAACGTCGTCATCACGAGCGGCACGCTTCCCCCCTTCGAGCGAGATACCCACGTCCAGGCGGTCACTTGCAAGGATCACTACGAATCGAGCGGCGTTTGGGATGCCCATTATGGACACTCGACTTGCGAGGGAACCTTCGGGATCGCAGACCAAAGCGACCTGCAAAAGATCGCCCACTGCAAGGAGATCACCGAGCATCTGTCCATCGGGAGCGGCATCACCGATCTGACGGCGATTCGCCACCTTCAGCGGGTGGGCCAAAACCTCATCGTGAACGCGGGCCCTGGCTTGAAGTCGTTGCACGGACTGGAAGCGCTAACCTCCGTTGGAGGTGACGTGAAGATGACCGGCACCTCCGGCGCCTCGCTTCAACTCGATGGGCTCGACGCACTGCGAACCGTGGGCGGCGAGTTCACGATCCTCGGCACTGGAGTGACGGAATGGTCCGGCCCCCCGCGATTGGCCCAGGTGGGGAGCCTCAGAATCCTCGGCGAGGCGCACTTGCGCCGTGTCGGCGCCTTCCCGGCACTCGCGACCATCGCGAAGAATGTTCTGGTGCAGACGAGCCCCGAGCTGACGACATTCGAAGCGATGACGAATGTAACAACCATGGGCGGCGAGGTGTCGGTGCGGTTCAACAACAAGCTGACAGCGGTATTGGGAGTTCCCCAACAGCTCCATGGCTTGTTCATCTATTCCAATCCAGAACTCACCCGCGTCGTGGGGAAGTCCACCACCGGGATCGAAGGTCCGCTGCAGTTGCAGGACAATCCGAAGTTGGCGGAAGTCGAACTGCCGTACCTTGGCCATGTGACAGGCGAAGTCTTCCTCCAGAATTTGCCCGCGCTTGCATCCCTGCAGGGATTTCGCAGACTCGCCCAGGTCAAGAACTTGGTCCTGTGGGGCGACTTCGGTTTCACCGACTTCCGCGGGCTCGAGGAATTGAGGCACGTTGACGAAATGCTGTCCATAGGCACGTCGAGTGCCGTCGAGCTCACGGGACTGGACCATCTCATCTCGGCGGGGTCCGTCGACATCAGCGGCAACAAGAAGCTCAAGAGCCTGCGCGGGCTCGGGTGGTTCACGCGGGTCTCGTCCGACAAGGGCATCAGCATCTCGGGTAACCCCGAGCTGGCAGACTTGGGGGACTTCTTGGACGTCATCGAGGAGGCGCGCGAGATCCGCATCTCCCGAAATCCCAAATTGACGAGCCTCCCCGGCTTCACCGTACTGAAGAAGCTGCACGAGAAGCTGGAGATCACCGACAACGATGCCCTACCCGCCTGCCATGGGGAGAAGCTCGCCAGGAAGCTGCGCGATCTCGGTTACGCCGGCGAAGTCATCCTTCGGGACAACAACGGGACAGGGACCTGCAACTGAGGGAGAGCTTGTAGCATGCTCGGGGTGTTCGATACGTTGCCGCGCATGAACCTTCGGGCGTACACGTGACCACCCCCGTCCTTCGCCCCTACCAACGCGAGACCATCGACGCCGTGCTCGCGGCGCGGCGGAGCGGCGTGCGGCGCATGCTGGTGAGCCTTCCCACCGGGGCGGGAAAGACGGTGATTTTCTCGCACCTGGCGCGCCTGGCGAAGCGCCAGGTGCTCGTGCTCGCGCATCGGGAAGAGCTACTCGGCCAGGCGCGCGAGAAAATCGAGCGGGCCATGGAAGGGCAAGGCGTCGTCTCCATCGAACGCGGGGCGGAACGAGCCTCGGAGGACGCGAAGGTGCTCGTGTGCTCGGTGCGGTCGCTGCACGAGGAGCGGCTTGCACGCGTCATCCGGGGGCGCGACGTGGGCCTCGTCATCTACGACGAGTGCCACCATGCGGCGGCGGAGGACAACCTGCGCGTGCTTCGCCAGCTCGGCGTCTTCGATGCGATGTGGACGGGAACGCTGCTCGGGTTCACGGCCACCACGGCACGCGGCGATGGCAAAGGCCTCGAGGAGGTGTTCGAGCAAATCGTCTACTCGCGCACGCTGCCGCAGATGATCGAAGAGGGGTACTTGTGCCCTCTTCGCGGATTTCGCATCGCGACCAGTGCCGACCTTCGCCAGCTGTCGCGAACCGCTCTCGATTTTCGCGAGGAGGAACTCGCGGAGGCCGTCGACATCGAAGAGCGAAATGCCATCGTGGCACGATCCATCCAGGAACTGGCCCGCGACCGTCGCACGATTGCCTTCTGTGTCACCGTCGGTCACGCCATCAATTTGGCACGATCGCTCAATGTGCTCGGCGTGCGGGCGGGAATCGTCCATGGAGCCATGCGAAAAGACGAACGCGCCAAAGCATTGGCGGAATTTCGCGAGGGGCGGACTCAGGTGCTCACCAATGTTGGCGTCCTCACGGAAGGTTTCGACGATCCCGGCGTATCGTGCATTGCCATGGCCCGACCCACCCGGTCCGATGGGCTCTACGCGCAATGCGTGGGGCGCGGTACGCGGCTGCATCCCGATAAAAAGGACTGCCTCATTCTGGATTTCGTCGATCTTTCGGATTTGAGCCTCACCACCCTACCCTCGCTGTTCGGCGTTCCGCGGGACTTGGATCTGCGTGGCGAAGATGTGAATGAGGCACGCCGCATCTGGGCGGCGATTCAATTCGACCGGCCGGGTTTCGAATTGGAGGCCGGTGCGGTGACCCTCCCGGAAATTCAAGAGCGCGCAAAGATGTTCGACCCACTGTCCATGCGCATTCATGACGATGTGCGGGCTATTTCCGCCAATGCGTGGTTCTCCTTGGGACGGCATGGGGTGGGGTTGCACTTCGAAAGGAAGCCGGGGACGCCCAGCGAGGCCGTAGTCCTCAAACGCGGCGAGCGCGGCAAACGTTGGGAAGTGAGCGTCGACGGCAAGGTCGTGGAGCGGTTTTCCCGCATGGAAGAAGCCGTTCAAGCCGTCGATTACGAGGTCGAACGAAGGGGCCGCACGGTGGCTGCGTCGGCCCGTGCAGGCGCAGCGTGGCGCCGGTCGAATGCGCCAGTCGCGACACGCGAGGCGCTCAAAGCGAAAAACCCTCCCAGCGGTTGGGCGGAGGTTTTGCAACTCGCAGTTTGGGAGCGGGTGGTCGGACGGTAATCGGCTCGGAGTTGTCCTTCCGCAGATATGGGCGTAGGCTTCGACGAGGAATTGGCTTCATGTACATCGCACGGTGGGACTGGCAGATCGGTATTGCGGTCTGGTGGTTCGAGGGGATCCAGACCGACGCGGAGTGGGAAGAGACCTTCGTCCACCGACGGGATTTGTGCGTGCATAGTCCTTCCCTGCCCTTCCGCCCCGCCGTATTGCTTTACCTGGATAACGATCGGGCGAATGCGCTGCGCCGCAAGCAACTCGCCGAATTGTCGGATCATCCGCACTACAACCCGTACATTGCCTGCGTGGCCAAAACGGAGGAACTCCGCAGCGCGCAAGTGGCCCTGCGCTGGGCGGGTGTGCATCCGAATTACGAGAAAGAGATCTTCCGCGACGTGGAGCCGGCGCTGGCATGGCTGGAGAAGATGCGGGGAACACATCTCGTCCCCCTGCGCCTCATGGTGCGCGACGTGCAGCGGCTTGCTCTGCGGGCGAATGTGACGCGACCGACTCCCGGCTAGGTGGATAGCCGAACATCCGTGAATACTCTCGGCTGAATTGCGAGGCGCTCGCATATCCGACCTGGTAGGCCGCCTCGGATGCGTTGGCCTCGCTCGTCACGAGCAGATGGCGCGCGAGCAAAAGCCTCAAGTGCTTTTGATACTGCAACGGGGACATCGACGTCAGCGCTTTGAAGTGCACATGAAACGATGATTCGCTCATGCCGGCCACCGCGGCGAGCCGCTCGATGCGAATGGGCTGCCGAACCTCCTCGCGGATAATCCGAATCGCCCTCGAGATACGTGCTGCATAGCCATTGCGCCTCACCAGCTGGCGAAACGGTGCACCGTGCGCGCTGGTGACCAACCAGTAATACAGCTCGCGCGCCATCGCCGGGTAGAGCACCGGAATGGCCTTCGGGGTGTCGAGCAGCCGCACGATGCGTGCGGCTGCTTCCGCGGCCGCAGGCGGGATGTCACCCACGAAGTAGCCAAGGGCCTCGGGCTCGGACGGCGCCCCCTCGTCCTCGATGGCTTCGACGACCTCGCGCATGATTCCCAGATCGATGCCGAAGATCACGGCAAGATACGGCGCCTCGTGCGACGCTTCGGTCACGTGGACGGCCACCGGCAAATCGACCCCGATGACCGCGAACTTCCCCGCGCGGTACTTGATGACGTCGGACCCGAGCACGACCTCCTTGCCGCCTTGCACGACGAAGCACACGCCCGCCGACGCGTAGAGGGTACGGTGCGACCGGGCCACGTCCGCATAACGGGCAAAGATCACCGAGGGGATGTCCGTCGCGTATCCACCCTCGAGATTTTCAGTATGGGTATCCGTGTAGCGCTGGATGGCATCTCGGAGTAACTCGAAGGGCATGGGCACCGGGGACTCTAATTTGGGCCACTTGGAGGATTAGGCAAGGAAGCCGGAGGATCGGTTATTTCCCGGCAAGGGCTGGAGCCTCTAGATGCTCCGGCATGAAGCTCGACATCAACGGTGCCGTTCGCGAGATCGACGCACCGCCGGACATGCCGTTGCTCTGGGTGCTACGTGACCTGGCAGGCCTTACCGGCACCAAGTTCGGCTGTGGCATGGCGCAGTGCGGAGCTTGCACCGTGCACCTGGATGGGCATCCCGTGCGAGCGTGCGTGACGCCCGTCTCGGCGGTGGGTGCGCGGAAGATCAAGACCATCGAGGGCCTATCGGGCGACGGTTTGCACCCGGTGCAACGCGCGTGGGCCGAGGCGGACGTGGTCCAGTGCGGCTACTGCCAATCGGGCCAGATCATGACCGCGGTGGCGCTGCTCGAGAAAAAGCCCGAGCCGACGGATGCGGACATCGACGCGGCCATGTCCGGCAACGTCTGCCGCTGCGGAACCTACGTCCGTGTGCGCGAGGCCATTCATTTGGCCTCTCGGTTGAAGCGAGGTGCAAGGTGAACGTCTCGCGGCGAGGTTTGCTGCAGGCTGCGGGTTCCGTCGCGGCGGGACTCGTCATTCCCTTCTACGCCGCACCCGCGCGGATTGCGCGCGCGGCCGCGGCATCGGGGCCGCCGCCGGTGAACGCGTTCTTGCGCATCGCCACCGACGATACGGTGAGCATCGTGCTATCGCACGTCGAGATGGGGCAAAGCATCTGGACGGGTATGTCGATGCTCGTCGCCGAGGAGCTCGATTGCGATTGGTCGAAGGTGCGGCCGGAGCATTCCGGGGTGGCGCCCGTGTACAACCACACGCGCTTTGGCTTCCAGATCACCGGCGGCTCGTCGAGCACCAACAGCGAATTCGAGCGTTACCGCACAGTCGGCGCCACCGCGAAGGACATGCTCGTGCGCGCCGCCGCCGCGCGCTGGAAGGTGTCGCCGGCACGCTGCACGGTCTCGAAGGGCGTCATCTCGCACGGCGCGAAGACGCTCACCTTCGGCCAGGTGGCCGAGGACGCGATGAAGCTGAAACCGCCCGCGTCGGTGAGGCTCAAGGCGCCCGAGGACTGGAAGCTGCTCGGCACCATCGTGAAACGGCTCGATACGCCGGAAAAGATCACCGGAAAAGCCGTATTCGGAATGGATATTTCCTTTCCCGGATTGCGCACCGCCGTGGTGGCCCGCCCGCCGGCCTTCGGGGCGAAACTGGTGCGCTACGACGCCGCTGCGGCATTGGCGATTCCCGGCGTGGAGAAGGTGGTGCCCACCGACCATGGTGTGGCAGTGGTGGCGAAGCATTTTTGGGCGGCCAAGCTGGGGCGCGATGCCTTGTCGCTCACGTGGAGCAAGCCGGAAGGCGGAGGCATCACCGACGCGACCTTGCTCGCCGACTTCGCGGCCCGGGCACGAAAGCCGGGCGCCGTCGCGCTCGACACGGGAAAGGTGGAAGCGGCCATGGGCGCCGCGGCCGCGCGCTACGACGTGCAGTACGACGTGCCCTACCTCGCCCATGCGCCGATGGAGCCGCTCAATTGCACCATCAAGATCGAGGGCAATCGGTGCGACGTGTGGTCGGGCACCCAAGGCTTGACGCTCGATCGCATGAGCGTGGCGCGCGTTCTGGGAATCCCGCCGGAAAACGTGGAGATCCACGTGCCGTTCCTGGGCGGTGCCTTTGGCCGGCGCGGGACGCAGACGTCGGACTTCGTCACCGAGGCGGCCCTCGTGGCCAAGGCGGCGGGTGTGCCGGTCAAAGTCGTTTGGACGCGCGAGGACGATATCCGCGGCGGGTATTACCGGCCAGCCTTCTTGCACCGCGTGCAGGTGGGCGTCGACAAAAGCGGGATGCCCATTGCGTGGGATCACGTCCTCGTGGGCCAATCGATTTTGAGCCAGACGCCGCTCTTCGAGAAGCTGGTGAAGAATGGCGTCGACGAATCCTCGGTCGAGGGAGTCCAGGATTCGCCGTACCTCGAGGCAGTGCCGGCCAAGCGCGTGTCGTTGCACTCGCCCAAACTCGCGGTGCCCATCTCTTGGTTTCGCGCGGTAGGGCATACGCATACGGCGTTTGCGATGGAGAGCATGCTGGACGAGCTCGCCCATGCCGCGGGAAAGGATCCTCTGGCGTACCGGCTCGCCCTGCTCGAAAAGAAGCCGCGGCACGCCACGGCCCTCAAGCTGGCTGCGGAAAAGGGCGGCTGGGGAACGCCGTTGCCTCCGGGCCGCGCGCACGGGATGGCCGTGCACGAGGCCTTCGGCAGCATCGTGGCCCAGCTGGTCGAGGTCTCCGTGGAGCGGCGCACGATCCACGTGCACCGCGTGACGTGCGCGGTGGACTGCGGGACGGCGGTCAATCCGCTCGCGCTCGAGGCGCAGATTCAGGGAAGCGTCGCCTACGCGCTCAGCTCGATCCTTTACGGAAAGCTGACGTTCGTCGACGGCCAGGTCCAGGAGAGCAACTTCCACGATTACAAGACGCTCCGCATGTTCGAGATGCCCCAGGTCGCCGTGCACGTCATTTCGAGCGGCGCCCCCATGGGCGGTATCGGCGAGCCCGCGTGCGCGCCCCTCGCGCCGGCCGTGGCCAACGCGGTCTTCGTCTTGACCAAACAGCGGCTGCGCACCTTGCCGCTTCGCATTGCCTAAGGACGAATCATGATGAAGCGACTTTTCCTCGTGGCGACCACGTTCGCGCTCGGTGCCTGCAGCAATGGTTCGAGCAAAGCTCCCGTGTCGGGCGGGGAGCGTGACACCGGCCTGGTGGCCTTCGAAACGGTGCGCTCGGTGTTGCAGCATCCGCGCTGCCAGAATTGTCACCCGTCGGGCGATGCGCCCCTTCAGGGCGACGATAGCCACGTGCATCTGCAGAACGTGCAGCGCGGACCGGAAGGACGCGGCGCGGTCGGCGCGGAGTGCACGACGTGCCATGGGCCGGCCAATCCGCCGAGCGCGTACGGCGCGCACATTCCACCGGGCAACGCCAAAGGTTGGCACATGCCGGCGCCCGACATGAAGCTGGTGTTCGTCGGGGTGCCGCCGCGGGCCTTGTGCGAGCAGATCAAGGACCCGGCGCGCAACGGCGGCAAGGACATGCGGCATTGCGCACGCACCTGGACGATCCGCTGGTGGTGTGGGGCTGGTCGCCCGGCTTCGGACGCGCGCCGGTGCCGGTACCGCGCGAGCAATTTCTGGCGGCCTGGGAAACGTGGGCACGGGCCGGGGCCCCCTGCCCCAGCGACGGTTAGGCGCGATGCGGGAAACGTACGCCATCGTGGCGGCGGCTGCGCGCTTGCGCGAGCGTCGCATCCCGTACCTGGTCGCGACGGTGGTGAGCGTGCAAGGCTCGTCGTACCGGCGGCCCGGTGCGCGGTTGCTCGTCACGGAGGAAGGTCGCGTGGCCGGCAACGTCAGCGGCGGCTGCCTCGAGCGCGATTTGATCCGCACCGGGTTTTGGCGCACGCGCTCGGGTCCCGTGGTGATTCGCTACGATTCGACCGACCCCGAGGGAACGCAAGGAGCACTCGGGTGCGGCGGCGTCGTCGATATTTTGCTCGAGGCGTGGACCGGCAAGGACGAGGAGGATCCGCTGGGCCTCGTCACGAGTGCGGTCGCATCCGCTCAGCGTGCGCTCGTCGCCACCGTATTTCGCAGCAACGATCCCGGTGTTCCGGTCGGGACGCGCTGGAGCATGGGGACGGCGGAAATCATTCCGGAGCACGCATCCTCGCGCAGGTTGCAGACCGCGCACGGTGCGGCCATCGAAGTGCTCGTGGAGCCGATCCTGCCGCCGCCGCGACTCTTCATCCTGGGCGCGGGCTTCGACGCGGAGCCGGTGGCTGCGTCGGCGCGGCAGCTCGGCTGGGGCGTCACCGTGTGGGACCCATCGCCGTCGTTCGCGAGCCGCGCGAGGTTCGACGATGTGGAGACGGACTTGGAAAAGGTGCGCGCGCACATCGATGCGAGCGATCGCGCCATGGTCGTCATCATGGGCCATCACGTGGAGAACGACCGCGCCGCATTGCGCATGGCTCTGGCTTCGCGTGCAGAATACATTGGCATTTTGGGACCGCGGCATCGCACCGAGAGGCTCGGGACGCTCGAGGATCCGCGCATTCACGCGCCGGTGGGGCTCGACCTCGGTGCGGAGACACCGGAGGAGATCGCGTTGGCCATCACCGCGGAGATGCTGGCGAGCCTTCGACGACGGAATGCAAGGTCGCTCGGGTCGGGTCTTGCATCGCATTCTGAATCGCGAGGGCGCGAACCAACTCGGTCACGCGGCGGTCCTCCTCGTAGCGGCGCTGGCGGGAGAGGAGCGATTCGCGCACGAGCCAGATGACCAGCGGGTACAAGACGAAGTCGACCCCGCGTCCTATGCCCACGAGGTGCGCCAGGCGCCGCGCAATCTCGGGGAACACGATGAGGACACCACCGAGGGCGAAGACGGCGACTTCCACGGCGAGGAGGCGGCGGTTTTTGCCCCGCGCCGTGACATCGTGCACGAGCAATGCGCCGAGAAAGAGAAGCAGCGCAACGGCGGCAGGGGTCATCTCGGCATTCATCGGGCCTCCCTCTGGTCTCCAAAGAAGAATGCACGAACGAGATCGGCAAGGATGGCGAAGGCCCCCGTCGCGCGCTGGCCTTTGGCGAGCGACGCGTCCGTGTAGCGGATCGAAACGGGAACCTCGACGACGCCGAGCTTCGGCGCCGTGCCGCGGCTGGACAGATGCCGCGCGATCCAATGGGTGATTTCCGTGGCGTGGGCCATGCGATTTTGCCGCAGGCGCATCTGCTCCATGGCGCGCCGGCTGAACCCTCGAAGGCCGTTGTGCGCATCGGAGAGGCGCAAACCGGTGGTCCATCGCTCGAAGTGGCGCGCAAGATGGAGCAGCAGCCGGCGTGAGGCCGGCATGTTCGAAGCGCCGCCGAACCGGTCGCCCAGGGCAATGTCGGCCCCTTGAAAGATGGCATCGGCGAGCGCGAGCACGTCGGTGGCGGCGTGCTGGCCGTCGGCATCCATGGTGACGAAGGCGTCGAACGGCGGGGCGATGGAAAGCGCAAGACGCCGCGCCGTTTCCAGGGCGGCCCCCTGCCCCAAGTTGAGCACGTGGCGTGCGAACACGAGATGGACTTCGTGCAACGTTTTCGCTGCGAGCTCGAAGTCGACCGGGGTATCACTCGCATCATCGACCAAAATGACGGTGATGCTGACGGAGACGCTGCCCGATTTGGACATTCCCGCAATTTCGGCAAGCGTGCGCGCAAGCCGATCGCCTTCGTTGAATGCGGGCATCAAGATGGCCAATCGCTTCACGGCGGGGCGAAGATAGCACGGCATGGCATTCAAAATCGTCTTCACGGTGCTGGCCATTGCATTGGCCATCGGGCTCGGCCTGGGGGCGGCGCTCGATGTGTCGCAAGCATGGGACGTCTGGGCGTATCACCTGCCCTTTGCCGCTCGGCTGGTCGGGATCGCCGATGCCGGCTCCTACGCCTTCAGCGCGGAAAACGCGGCGCGTTTCGCGGGGTTTCCGCTGGTGGCGGAGGCACTTCAAGGGCTGTTTTGGCGGCTGACGGGCAGGCCGGAGTCAGCGAACTTCGTGGCGCTGTCGTCGCTGTTCGCGCTGGTGGGCTACCTCACCCGCGTGCACCGCGTTCCGGCGGCGGTGGCGCTGTTGGCGTTCTTGGGAATTCCGCTCGTGCAGACGCACGCGACCGGGTGTTACATCGACCTGCCGTCCAATGTTTGCGCGGTGTTGCTGCTATTGACCGTATACCGGGGTGTGGTCCGGCGGGAGCAGGTCACGCTGCAGGCGCTGGTGTTGGCGGCGCTGGCGGCGAATATGAAGTTTCAATTGCTACCCATCGTGGTGGTGGCGCTGGGGGTGCTGTTCCTTTTCTCGCAACGGCGATGGATGCTCGTCCTGGCGGTCCCCATCGTGTTGGCAACGCCGATCAAGAATGTGGTGATGCACCACAATCCGGTTTGGCCGGTGGAGGTGCATGCATTGGGCATCGATTTTCCATATGCCGAGACGGCATATGCCTCGAGTCCCGTGTACCTCGAAAAGGTATCGCGGCCGCAGCGCTTCGCATGGTCGGTGCTCGAGGTGGGGCTCGCCCCCATCGAGAGCCAGCGGCGATGGTCGGTGGATCAATACACGCCGCCCAGCGAACCGGGGTACCGCATGGGGGGCTTCTTTGGCGCCTACGTCGCGGTGAACCTCGCGGCGTTGCTCGCCTATGCGGCGTGGAAGCGTTCGCGTGCGGCACTCCTGGCGGTGGCCTTCGTCGGCGGCGCCACCGCTGTGACGTGCATGCTGCCGCAGTCGCACGAACTTCGTTATTACCTTTACTGGATGCTGCTCCTCGTCAGCATGAACCTCGCATTGTGGGCGCCGGAATTTCCGCGGGCGACCGGGCTGGTGGCGGCGTGCGCGTGCGCGGTCGTTCTCTGGGGCACGTCGGCGCGGTACGTGTACCCATCGGGCGACTCGTTCGCCACGCTCGTGCACGACAAGGTAGACCGCGCCCTTCTGGATCGGGCCGCGCCCGGGCAGCCCCTCTGCGTCGCGCGCGAACCGTGGACCTTTCTCTACGCGCCCATGTTCCACCCGGAGCGCCCGCCCTACACCGTGCAAGAGGCCACACGCGAATCGGAGTGCACGCGGTGACTACTCCGTCTTGTCGCCCAAGGATTCGAGCATGCTGCGGAGGAGATCGGCGAGCGCGGTGCGCTGGGGCTTCGTGAGGCCGACGAGCAAACGGTTCTCGGTCTCGATGTGGTGGGGCAAGGTTTGGTCGATGAGGATGCGGCCTTTCTCGGTCAGGGTCACGTAGACGCCACGGCCATCGGATTCGTTGGGCGTGCGCTTCACCAGGCGGCGTTCCTCGAGCCGGTCGAGTCGCTGGGTCACGGCCCCCGAGGTCACCATCGAGGCGCGCATCAACTCGGCCGGCGTCAGACGAAAGGGCGGACCGCTGCGGCGCAGGGTCGCCAGCACGTCGAAGGAGGAACGGTCGAGCCCGTGGGCTTCGAAGTTGCGGCGCAGTTCGGTATCGACCCGCAGCGCCAGCCTCGAGAGGCGGCCGACGATGGCCATGGGGGACACGTCCAGGTCCGGGCGCTCCTTTTTCCATTGCTTCACGATGAAATCGACGTGGTCGGCCATGGACCACCCCTAGCAAATGTCTTAGCGGTGAGATAGATTATCTTAGTGCTAAGTAATCGCCTTGGAACGGTGCTGGTCACCGCGCTCGCCCCGATGATCTGGGGCACCACGTATTTCGTCACCACGCAGCTCTTGCCGCCGGGTCGGCCGCTTTTGGCCGGCGTGCTTCGTGCCCTTCCCGCGGGCATCCTTCTCGTGGCCCTCACGCGCCGCCTGCCCCAGGGGTCGTGGTGGTGGCGGGCCCTCGTGCTTGGCGCGCTCAACATCGGCGTGTTCTTCGCGCTCCTTTTCGTTGCGGCGTATCGCCTGCCCGGCGGGGTCGCCGCCACCCTCGGCTCGCTGCAGCCGCTCGTGGTCATGGGGCTTTCGGCCGCGTGGCTCGGTGAGCGCATGTCGCTCCGCAAAGTGGGGGCCGCCGCCGCGGGTGTCGTCGGCGTGGCGTTGCTCGTCCTTCGGGCGAATGCACGGCTCGATGCCATCGGCCTTGCCGCGGCCCTTGGCGGAACCATCGTCATGGGCACCGGCGTCGTTCTCAGCAAGCGATGGACCTCGCCGGCGCCGCTGCTCGCGACCACGGGCTGGCAACTCATCGCGGGCGGCTTGCTGCTTCTCCCCGTGGCGCTTCTCGTCGAAGGGCTTCCGTCAACGGCGTTGAGTACGGCCAACGTCGCGGGTTACGTGTACCTCTCCACCGTCGGCGCCGCACTCGCGTACGCCCTTTGGTTCCGCGGCATCCGTGCGCTCTCGCCGACGCAAGTCACCTTTCTCGGGTTGCTGAGCCCGACGGTCGCCACCGCCGTGGGCTGGCTGGCCCTGGGCCAGAGCCTCACGGCGGCGCAAGTGCTGGGCGGCGTGATCGTCCTCGCCTCGCTGGTGGCCGCACAATTAAGGCAGCGCAAACGCGACGAGGTAGTCGCCCGGCGGCCGGTCGAGGAAGATGCTTCCCCCCGCCGCGATGAGCACGAACTGCTTTCCGCTCCGTGAGCGGTACGTCATGGGCGTGGCCTGTCCGCCCGCGGGAAGCGGTGCGCGCCACAGCTCACGCCCCGTGCTGCTGTCGAATGCGCGAACGGCATCGTCCGACGACGCCCCCACGAACACCAAGCCGCCGTCGGTCACGATGGGACCGCCCATGGTGCGTGAGCCCCACCGTGCCGAACCAGGAATGGACTCCAAACCGGGCATCCGCCCCAGCGGCACGTCCCAGCGGATGCCGCCGGTCTTCAGATCCACCGCCACCAACTTGCCCCACGGCGGCTTGGTGCAAGGCAGGCCCATATCGGGTCCGGTGAGCAAGCGCCGCCCCATGCGGTAGGGGGTACCCGGCTGCTCGCCGATCTCCTCCCCCGGGAACGGTTGGTACGGCTCATCGTGCGGCAGCAGGCGAACGACCTGCGGGAACCGATTGACCGCCGTAACCAAGATTCCACGGTTCTCGTCGACGGCCACGCCACCCCAATTGGTGCCGCCAAATGCGCTGGGGAAGTGAATCGATCCCCGCTTGCTGGGCGGGGTAAAGATGCCGTCCGAGCGCAGGCCCGCGATGGCTTTGACGCAAAAGGCATAATCCCGCGGGGTGAGGCCCCAGGCATCCGCCACCGTGATCTGCGTGTCGCCCACCAGGTTCGGGGTGGCCACCGGGAACGGCTGCGTGGGATACGCCTGCTCCCCAGGAATGTCGCTGGGCGGCACCGGCCGCTCCTCCACCGGGAAAAGAGGCTCCCCCGTCTCGCGGTCCAAAAAGAAGACGTGTGCCTGCTTCGTGGCCACGGCCACCGCATCGATCGACCGGCCATGACGGCGAATCGCGGTGAGTGCGGGGGGTGCGGCGATGTCGTAATCGAAAATATCGTGGTGGCTGGTCTGAAATGCCCAGACGAACTTACCGGTCGAGGCTCGCAACGCGACCATCGAGTTCGCGTGGGGATTCGCACCTTTGCGCAGGCCTCCGTAATAATCGGGTGCCGGTGCGCTGGTGGGCAAGAACACCAAATCGCGGTCGGTATCGACCGCAATGACGCTCCATACGTTGGCCGCCTGGGTGCGCGCGGCGTCCTCCGGAGACCATGCGTCATAACCTGGATCGGATGCATTTCGCGGAATGGGATCCCATCCCCACCGGCGTTCACCGGTGCGCACGTCGTAGGCGCGGACAATGCCGCTCGGCACGTCGACCCGCGAATCGTCGGCCACGAGCGAGCCCACCACGACGACCCCGTTCACAATCGAGGGAAGCGAGGTTACGCCGTAGTGGCCCGGCGTAATGTTGGAAATTCCCTCCGCGAGGTTCACCATACCGCCCTGGCCGAAATCGGTGCACGGTGTCCCGTTTTTCGCGTCGATCGAAATGAGCCGGGCATCGAGTGTGGCCAGGAAAATGCGTTGCTGGCAGGGCCTGTCCTCCGCGGCCTCGGGATCCGCCCATGCCGCCACGCCGCGGGATGTCAGACCGATGAAATACTTGGTATCGAGATTCAACTTCGGATCGAAGGTCCATCGGACCTCGCCGTTCTCTGGATCCAATGCGAAAACGCGATTGTATCCGGTGCTCGTGTATATCGTATTGAAGACGTGGAGCGGCGTGGATTGAAACGTGCTTTTGCTCGCGTGCTGCGTTCCGTCGGACAAATCACCGGTCCGCAACGTCCACGCTTGCTTGAGTCGTGAAACATTGCGGCGCGTAATCTGCGCCAGCGGCGAATGACGCGCGCCACCGGGATCGCGACCGTATGCCGGCCATTCTCCATCGGCTGCGCTATCTATTTTGCTTTCGGCGAAGTCCTGCTCTTCGTCGTCATATGACGAGCTATCGCAGTTCCATCCGCCGACCGCGAGCCAAACCAATGTAAGCGCGTATGAGGTATTTCGTCGAACGTTCACGACTTCCCCTTTGGGCGACGAGGCCTTGACCCGCCCCAACCCAGCTAGCCTGCCGCACCTGACAACACGGTCAGGGGCAAACCACTCAGACTAGGCAAACGAGGCAAACTAGACCGGAGGTAAGCGGTGGCATCTGTCGCGATAAGAACTACACCTTCCGCCCGTCCGCGTGCAGGTGCATCAACGCGTTTCCAAGCATAGCACCTTTTTTTGATATGCACTCCCAAATGAGCCTGCTCGATGTGCAACGGCCAACTCTAGCCCACCGCAACTCCGTACAGGGATCGCGAGTTTCTCCTCGGTCATTCGCGGGCTTATCGACTATCTTATGCATGTACGATGCAGCCGAAAGACGAACCGCGGTCCAGCGGAGGGGGTGAGCGGCGAATTCTGGTCGTGGACGACAACGTCGCCATTCACGATGTCTTCCGCACCTTGCTTTGCCCAAAACCGACCAATCCCGAGCTCGACGAACTCGAGGCCACGCTTTTCAAGCGCAGCGATGCCGCGGCTAGCTCGACGCCGACTCCATCCTCGTCGCCCTCCTCGTCTCCGTCGTCGTCTCCGTCCCTGAGAACCGCGGCGCGCTTCCAGGTCGATGCGGTCTCCCAGGGTCGCGACGGGTACGAGGCGGTCGTTCGCGCACGGCGCCTCGGCAAGCCCTACGCGCTCGCGTTCATCGATATGAGGATGCCCCCCGGCTGGGACGGAGTCGAAACGGCGGCGCACATGTGGAAAGAAGATCCCGATCTCGAGATCGTGATCTGCAGCGCCTACTCCGACTATTCGTGGCACGACGCCATCCGCCGCCTCCGCCGCCCCGAGCTGCGCCTCCTGATGAAGCCCTTCGAGAGCAAAGACGTGCTCGACCTCGCCTGGACCCTCACGGGCAAATGGATCCGCCGCCGCTCCATGACCCCATAGCCGGCACTGCGCCCTCCCAGAGAATTGAACAGGAAGGCGGGAAGGCGGGAAGTTTTTTTGGTTTTCATTTGACCCAATGGGCCAAATGAAAACCCAAAAAAGCCTAGGCACACGGTGGGATTCGCGTCGTTTCCCTTCCCGCCTTCCCCCCTTCCTGTTCAATCTCTCTGAGAGTCAGGGGGCGCAGCGGGTACTTCCAACGTGAAGGTGGCGCCTTTGTCGGGGCCGTCGCTGTGGACGGCGAGGCTGCCGCCCATTTCTTGGGCAGCGATGGCGCTGCTGTGGAGACCGAAGCCGTGGCCGCTGGTGCGGGTGGTAAACCCGTATTGAAAGATGCGGCTCATGTTCTCTTCGGAGATGCCGACGCCATTGTCGGCGACCACGATGCGCACGCTCGCGCCATCGGGCTGGTCGAGGCGAATGGTCACCAATTTGGGGAAGACCGTCGATTCCGATAGTGCATATTTGGCATTGCTCACCAAATTGACCAGAATTTGCAGCACCTTGTGGCGCTCCACGGTCACCTTGCGCACGTCGGCGAATTCGCGCACCAGGCGCACTTCGTGGCGCTCGAGGCCCGCGGAATTGATGCGCACCGCATCGTCGATCAATTCGACGAGCGAAACCGCTTCGGCGAGCTTGGTCCCGCGCGCGTAATTCTGCTGCATCGCGATGATGTGCCGAATATGGTCGATGTTCTTGTCCAAGGTCCCGAGCCCACTCTGGATCGAGCCTTGCTCCACGGCGAATTGCGCGGCGAGCTTCTCGATGTACGCAGGCACCAGCTTGCCCCGCTCGTCCTGCGTGAAAAACGTGGCCAGGTCCCCGGAGTGCGACCGCAAAAGCTCCGACAGCTTGCTCAGCGCCGCGAGGCGCGACGTTTTCACCTGCTCGCTCACCGTGGCCGCCGCCACGGTCACGCTGGTGAGCACGTTGCCCACGTTGTGCAGCACACTGGTCGCGACCTCGGCCATGCCCGCCTTGTGGGCCGCGTCGATCAACCGGCGCTGGGCCTCGCGAAGCTCGGACGTGCGTTCTTCCACGCGCTCCTCGAGGGTCTCGACCAGCTCCTTGATGTGCGTGGCCATCGAATTGAACACCGTACCCAACGCACCAATTTCGTCGGTGGAGGTGACACTCACCCGCTGATCGAAATGCCCGCCGACGATGCGCTCCGTGGCCAGAGTCATCTCGCGCAGAGGCTTCACCAGGCGGCCCGTGAGCAACGCCCCCACGGCGAGGGCCACCGCCAAGAGAAGCGCCGTGGTCATCAAGGTGCGAAACAGCGCGCGCGCCGAGGCCCCTTCGACCGCCGAGGCGAGCTGCCCCGATGCGCCGGTCACCATGGAGACACTGACCACACTGCCCATGCGCCAGTCGATGCTGTCGAGCGGATAGTAAGCGAGGTATTTCCGATCGCCTTTCACCGTCACGGAACGAACCGACGAGCCCCCCAGCGCCATGTGCTGGAGCGCGGCGTTCAGCTCGGGATCGCCCGTTTGGTTCAAGGCGATGATGCCGCGCGGCTTGTATTCCGCGGGCGAAGCCAGATCGACCCGTCCGTGTGGCGGTGCGGCCAGCAGATGCTGCTCGCCGTCCATCAAGAAGGAGTAACTGCTCGGCACCGGCGGATGCTGATTGAACTGCGCAATCAAGTAGGTCAATGACACCGACACACCGACGAAACCCCACGGCTTGCCGCCCTTGTAAATGGGCGACATGGCATCCACCGCGAGGTCGTAGTTGCTCGACAGCGGGCTCGCATGAACGGGCCCCCATACCGTCTCACCCGCGCGCTGGTCGAAGAGCGACACCGCGCCGAGCTGCTCGCTCACCACGGCGACGGCGCGCATTTTGTCGATGCGGTCGTCGCGATCGAGCCGAAACCAGATATCGCCGCTATTGGAGATGACGTAAATCGAGATTCCGCGCCCCACGCCGCGTTGCAGGGTCAAAAGGAAGCCCTCGACGAAGGGCGCGTCCATCGAACTGCGATCGATGTGGTCGCTCAAAAAAGAGCCCGCGTAGCCGGCGGTCGACTTCACCTGCGAGAGGTGTTCGTCCAGGGTCTGCACGTTTTGCCGGACGACCGATTCGAGAAACTGCTCGGTAAGCCGAGAGAGGATGACTTTGCCCTCGTCCTCGACCTGCGAGGCGGTGCGATCGAGTGTGCGCCACGTGGCCAGCATGGTGCCGACGGTCAGCGCGATGATCGAACCGGCCACCAGGATGAGGATTTTGTGCCGCAGCAACAGGCGTACTCTCATGGTGCGGCGTCCGCGGCCGCGAGGGCCTGCGTCCATTGCGCCTGCACGGCATCGAGCGCTTGCCGCGCCGTCATGTGGTGCTCCATGGCCTTGACCAGCTTTTCGCTGAGGGCATCCATCAAAGTGCGCGTCTGCGGCAGGCTTGGCCACGCGACCATCGGCTGCGTGAGCGAGATTTGCTCGATGGCGCTCACCTCGGGGGCGAACTTCTTGAACTCGGGCGAACGCAACACCGACAAGCGCGCCGGGTCGAGCCCGCCCTGCATCAGGTTCAAGGTCAGGAGCGTGTCCGGCCGCGTGATGAACCGCACGAACGCCCGCGCGAGCTCCGGCTCCTTGCTCTTACTGGAGACGGCGACGCTGAAGCCACCGTTGAGCGCGGAGGCGCGGCGCGCCTTCGGACCGCGGCCCTTGGGCATGGGCACCACGCCCCAGTCCCCCTGAATCGTGGACTGGCTCCCGTCCTCGGCCATGACGCCGATGTCGGTCCATTGCTCGACCATCGCCACGCGGCCCGAGAGGAAGGCGGAGCGGGAGACGTCGAAATCCGTTTCCAGCGGCGTGGGCAGCGCATAGCGCGCGTGCTCCATCATCGCCTCCAGGGCGGCGACCGCCTCGGGGCTGTTCACCGTAGGATGGCCCTCGCGATCGAGCAGCTCACCACCGAATGCCGCGAGGCGGTTCATGAAGCTCGAGACGATCAGGATGGGCGCAGGGCTGGCCATGATGGCCGCGCCGTAAATGCCTTTCGAGCTTTCGCGCTCGGTGATGGTGCGGGCGACATTCAGGTAGTCGTCCCACGTGTCCGGCGGCGTGAGGCGATGCTTGGCCAGAAGCGACTTCCGATAGAAGAGCACGTGCGTGTCGGCATCGATGGGCAACGCCCAGCGCCGGCCTTTGTACGAGCTGTAAACATCGAACAAGCCCGGGATGAAGTCGTCGGGCTTGATGATCGCCTTGTTCTGCTCGATGAAGTCGGTCAGATCCATGGCGGCGCCCTGCGACACCAACGGCACGAGATCGTTGTAGAAGAGGGCGAATACGTCGATCTGCGGGGCGTTCGAGGCGTGGTCCTTTTGAATGGTCGCCCCAACCTCCTCGTAGTTGACGACTTTGACCTGGAAGACGTTCCCCGTCTCCTTTTCGAAGGCTTTGACCGCCGCCTCGGCGGAGCGGGCGTGGGGCGTGATGGTGAGGAACACGAGACGCTTCCCACTGCCCTCGCGCGATGCGCCCGCACCGGCGCCCGTCGATCCTCCGGGATCGCGACCGGCCTTGTCCCGAGGCTCGCGGAACGCCATGACGACACCGACACAGAGTGCCGCAAACGCGACCGCCACGAGGGCTCGGATCCAAAACGACTTCTTCTGCGAATCGCTCACGAGGCTTTCCCTCTCCTGGAAGGCTCTGCAGCATCCTGGTTAGGCCAGAGATGAGGGCGTTTACCATCGAAAATACACGGGAAATCGATCCCGTAAACGCGTAAAATTGAACCTTATCTGTCACCCCGAACGGGTGCGCGCGACATCGAGCACCTGGCCGCGTCTATTCGTTAGACCTCATGCTGGACCCTTCCGTCCCTTTTGCGCCCCCTCCGCCGCCGTCCCCTTGGCGTCCGTTCATTCCTTGGGCACTGCCGCTTTCCATTTTTCTTCCGCTGCTTCCCTTTCTCTTCTCCGCCCCACTGTACTTCGTCAGCGCTGGCGGCATTTTGGGGCCGACGAAGACCTGGCTCCTGCTCGGATCCACGGACGTGGGGTACTGCCTTGCCGCCTATTACATGGCGGTCGTGGCGCTGAGCGTGCTCTGCACGATGTTCGTCGTAGGCAAGCGCGTTCCAGGTTCGCTGCTTTTCGGGCTCGCATCGTTACCGTTTTGGGCAGGGGCGGCGGTGGCGCTTTGGCGACATCGTGCCACCGCGGGCGAGACGGACCTGAAAGCTTTTGGCATCGCCCTGGTGTTCGTCGAGGGCGTTCTGGCCTTCGGGGTTCTCCTCTCGTGCGTGACCCTCTGTTTGGTCGCGGTGGCCGCGCTCCTTCGGCTTTTTTCGATCCGTGGGCCCATCATCGGAGCATTGCGCCCGACGGCGCGCCGAAACGCCATGATCCTTGGCGGTGTGGTGGCGGTCGCGGGGTGGCTGGTGGCCATCGCGGTGCGCCACCAGCTGGCGTGGTTCCAGATGCCGTATGGCCTTTGGCTGATGGTCTTCGCCGTGCCGGCCGCGTTGCTCGCCGCGTGGCGTGCGCCCGTCGCAAAGACGCTCGCTCCGGAAGCGGCCGCCGAGATGGTTCGCACCATGGTCGTCTTGGGGGTGGCCATGGCCACCGCGGCGGTGCTGACCGGCGTGGCGGGCGAGGCCTACGCGCGACATTTTGCATTGGACGATCTGGGCAGGCTGTACGTCCCGCTCGACAAGCGGGTTAGCCTCCTCACCACCGCCGCCGCAGGTTTGCACCATCATCCGATCTTGGCCGCCGTCGACGCGGGCATTCTCTTCATCGCGCTGCTCGTCGTGCCGGTGGCATGTTCCGGCGCTGCGCGCGTCGGATTGTCACCCCGCATTTCGCAGCTCGCATGGATTCCACTGCTCGTTCTGGCGGTGACCCCTGGAATGATTTACGCGCGGGCTTTCACGCGAAGCGCCGCGAAGTTCGGGCGCCCGCCGATCATCGCGGGCTCGGGCATCGCGCTCGTGACCACGTCCGAAAATTGGAATCCGCTCGAATCGCATGCATTCTACTTCGTCTCGCGCGACGGCCAGCTTCGGATGGAGGGCTCCAAGCGCACCACTGGCGAGCGAACCGCGCTCGTCGTCGACGGCGGCGCACGCTACGGGACGGTGATGCGCGCCTTGGCCCCCACCTTCACGCCCGAGGAAAATGCGAGCTTCGACGTGGTGCTGTCCCTGCCTGCGGCATGGCAACCGGATCGCAAGGATCTGGGCGAGATCGCACCGCTCATGGGGAGCGGCACGTCGACACTGCCCGTGGAGATCGCGCCGGCCGATTCCAAGCGGAAACCGTACGACGACATCCCGGTGTGGAATCCCCACGACTTCGTCGCGGTGGAGAACGATGACGAATGGACGACGGTCGTGCGCAAGGTGGAGGCCGAGCGCGCACGTCAGAGCGTTCCGACGCCCGTGGTCATCGGCCATCGGGCGAAGTAGGCGAACGACCATACGGGTGTTCGCGACGGAGCATCGTAGGATCGTCCAGGCCAGTCATCGGATCATCCATTGACTTTCTGGCGTTAAAACGACAATGATGATGATCATCCGCGTAGTCCAGATTCCCTGGGCACCTGTTAGGAGGCCACATCGTCATGTCGAGGCAATGGAGTTCATCGAAGCGGAGAGCAACGGGTGCCCTGCTGGCTGCGTCGGCCGCCGTCTTGGCGGTGGCCTGTAGTGTCGACGGTGGAGAACGGCCGGAGGACGGCTCCCTGCCTTTGCAGGGCGAAGCCAAGAAGCCGCCCCAGGCCAATACGGTGCAGGCCATCAATGATTTGGCCAAAACGCCTTATCAAGGATGGAATACGTATTTTGGTTTGAGCTCGTCCTTCACCGAGCAAACCATCAAAGAAGCGGCGGATGCCATCGTGCGGCGTGGGTTGAAGGACGTCGGCTACGAGTACGTATGGATCGATGGTGGCTGGTGGAATGGCGATCGCGACACGGCGGGCAACATCGCCATCAGTCCGACCCAGTGGCCCAATGGGATGAAGGCGGTGGCGGATTACATCCATTCGCTCGGGCTCAAGGCCGGTATTTATACGGACGTCGGCATCAACGGCTGTGGGGGCAAGAATCAGGGCAGCTACGGGCACTACCAACAGGACTTCGATCAATTTGCCGCGTGGGGATACGACGCGGTCAAGGTCGACTTCTGCGGTGGCAAGCTGATGGATCTGGATCCGCCGGTGGCGTTCGGTCAGGTCCGTGATGCGATCTTGAACAACAGCAGCCACCGGCCGATGCTCTTCAACATTTGCAACCCCTTCGTGCCGGAGACCGGTGCGTCGCCGGGACGGGCCGCGTACGACTCGTACAAGTTCGGCCCCACCACGGGGAATTCGTGGCGAACGGACACGGATATCGGCTTTCCGCGAAATGTGGTGTTCGTCGATCTGCTCCGCAATTTCGATCACAATGCCGCCCACCCGGAGGCGGCCGGTCCGGGGCATTGGAACGATCCCGATTACCTCTGTCCCGAAATCGGGATGACCCCGGCGGAGTTCCAGGCCCAATTCTCCATGTGGGCCGTGGTCGCGGCGCCGCTCATCATCGGCAGCGACGTGCGGAACATCTCCGACGCCTCGGTGGAGATGCTGAAGAACCGCGAGGTCATTGCCATCGATCAGGATCCACTGGGCGTGCAGGGCACGGCCATTTCCACGGTGGGCGATGCGCAGGTTTACACCAAGCCGCTGTCCAACGGCGACTACGCGGTGGCCTTGTTCAACCGCGGGCCGAAGGCGCAGGTGATCTCCACCACGGCGCGGCAAGTTGGTTTGGCGAATGCGCGAGGTTATGCGCTGCGCGATGTGTGGAAGCACGCGTCCACGGAGACGGCAGGGAAGATCGCGGCGAACGTCGGGGCGCATAGCGCGGTCTTGTTCCGTGTGTCCAAGGCCAAGGGGGAGAATCCTCCGTCGGTGGTGATGTCGCCGCTGACCATCACGACGCCGTCGCAGGCGGTGCTACCGTTGGTGGTGCCGGGCAGCACGTTCACCGTGTCGACGTCGTTCACGAACCACGCGCGGCAGACCGTGCGTGAGGCGACGCTCACCTTGAGCGTTCCCACGGGCTGGAAGGCTTCACCGGTGGGCAATCCGCGTGCGAGCCGGCTGCGCACCGGTGAGACGGTGAATGGCAAGTGGAACATCACCGTTCCCGCCGGCACGGTGCCCGGGCCCAACGACGTGAAGACGGCGGCGGCGTACCAATGGGACAGCGACGACTGCGATGGCGAGAGTGGCACCGTCACGGACACGAGCGTCGTGCAGGTTCCTCCCACGCCGCCGGCGAATACGACGGCGTTGAGCCATCATCCGTGGCTCGACGGCACGAGCGCCTACCTGGTCCCGCGTGTGGATCGCGAGGTCGCGAGCGGCGGGCCGCTGGTCATGCTCGGAACGCGGTACGCCGAGGGCATCGGCACCAATGGCCCGTCGGTGATCGACTTCTACGTGGGCGGCGCCTGCACGAAGCTCACCGGTGTGGTGGGCATCGACGACTCCGTCCGATTCGATCCGCAGGGAGGAACGTCGGTCTTCCAAGTGTTCGGCGACGGCGTCAAGCTGTACGACAGCGGTTTGGTTACGCGCACGGCGACCAAGCCCCTGTCCGTGGATTTGGGCTCGGCCAAGGTTCTCTCCTTGGTGGTGACCGACGGCGGCGACCATAGCTACAACGACCGCGCGAACTGGGCGAACCTGCAGATCGCGTGCGCCGCTCCGCAGCCGACGGTGCCCGCAGGGCCCTGGCCGCACTACGAGTCGCTCGGCGGTGCATCGGCGACGGCCACCAGCGCCAACGATGGCAATCCCGCCAGCGATGCCATCGACGGCAACGTCAATACGATATGGCATTCGCGGTGGAGCCCCGCGCAGGATCCGCTGCCTATTTCGTTCACCCTGGATCTGAAGTCGCCTCGAACGGTCAGCGGCCTGACGTACCTTCCGCGGGTGGACGGGACCATCAACGGGACCGTCACGTCGTACGAGGTCGAGGTGAGCTCCGATGGGACGACCTTCGCCGCGGCGGCACCGGCCGGGGCGTGGCCCCAGGATGCGCTTCTCAAATCGGTACAGATTGTACCGATTTCCGCGCGGTACATTCGCCTGACGGCGAAAGCTGGGGCGTACGGCTTTGCGTCGGCGTCCGAAATCGGGGTGGCGACGATTCCGTAGTTCGCGCGGGAACTTTGGCGCGGGGGCGCTGTCGGTATGGGCTCAATGCTCTCGTACGACCGCCCCTACGCCGCTGCGCTCCCCCACCCCGGCCCTCCCCCGCAGGGGGAGGGAGCCCTGGTGTATCCGGTGCTCGTGCCGGATTTGTTGCATGCTTCGCCGCTCGTGCGGATTGACACCGAGCATACGAAGCTCTCGATTGCGCTGGCGTTTGCCAGCGGGGTCTCGGGAGGGCTCTTCAGCGATGCGCTCGATCGGGCTACGATTGCGCCGTCGAGTTGGGAACCCGAGGTGTATGCGGGGGACCTCTTTTTGGAGCAATTCGTTTCGCTCTGCTTCAAGATTCGCATCGGTGCGCAAGAGCCCACCATGGCCACGCGCCACCTCGCCAACGTGCTCGCGCGGCCGCCGGACGACGTGAACACGATCCATTATCGCCGCGCCATCGTGGCCGAGCTCGCGGGCTCGCCAGTGCTGCGCCGATCCTTGGAGCAATTGTATTTGGCATTGTGCCAATTTCGCACCTTGCTCGAGGGGGCCACGGCGGGGCGAAAGTGGGATTCGAACCGGCGCCAGCTCGATGTGCTGACGGCCATCAAAGCGATCTTCGATGCCATGGCCGATGGCTTTCTTTCCGCCGGCTCCGGGCTCTCCCGGCTCCGCAGCTTCGGCCAGCGCGTGCGCGCGGGGGAGCCGTACAAGGCACTCTCCGATTTGCTCGAATACGATGAGAAGCTCGCCTCGGTGAACCTCGAGGTGCGGGTCGGGGCCGACGGCAAAATTCGCGATTTCGAAATACGGTCCGTCCAGGAAAACCGCACCAATCCATTCCGCAGCCCCGCCTGGCGGCGTTGGCTGGCGAAGTTCGAGCTGTTCCTGCGCGGCTACCACTTCGGCGAGGGCGAGGTGATGGCGCGGCTGATCGATGCGGTGTTCGACGGCGTGCAGGACGAACTCGTTCACTTCGTGCAGTTGCTCGGCGACGTCGAGTTCTACCTGGGCGCACTCGGCTTTCACGATGCCGCACGCGCCTCGAACCTTCCCGTGTGCCTGCCCACCTTCGTGCGGCCGGACCAGCCGCGCACGTTGCACGGGCTCTTCAATCCGTTGCTGCTCGCGCACGGGGCCACGCCGGTTCCATGCGATGTGACGACGGATCGGCACACCACCACGGTGCTGGTGACCGGCCCCAACTCGGGCGGGAAAACGCGGCTCTTGCAGTCCATCGGGCTGGTGCAGCTCTTGGCACAGTCGGGCGTCTTCGTCCCCGCGCGCTCGGGCAGCGTGGCGCTGGCGCGCGGCCTCGTCGTATCGCTGCTTCAGGAGACGCGTGCGGATCAAGCGGAGGGCCGGCTCGGCATGGAGCTGGTGCGCATTCGCGCGCTGTTCGAGCGGTTGCCGCCGGGTGCCATGGTGCTCTTGGACGAGCTGTGCTCGGGAACGAATCCGTCCGAAGGTGAAGAGATTTTCGAGCTGGTGGTGCGCATGCTGACGCGGCTCGAACCGTACGCGTTCATCACCACGCACTTTTTGGCCTTCGCCGCACGGCTGGAGCGGCAAAAGACGATTCCCGATTTGCGCTTTCTGCGCGTCGTTCTCGGCGCCGCGCACGAGCCGACGTACCAGTTCGCCGCCGGCGTGGCCGAAACGTCGCTCGCGGCGCATGCGGCGAAGAGGCTGGGCGTGACCGGCGAGCAGCTGGCGGCACTCATCGAACAGAACATTCGACGCACGGGAGGATGAGATGCCCACGTTCCTGGTAACCTCGAAGATGTCGCCCGAGCTGGCCGCGCGGGTCGAGGCCAGCGTGACCGGCCGCAAGAGCAGCCCCGCACGACGGCGGCTGGTCACCTCGGTGGTGCGCGCGGCGGTGGTGCTGGCGCTCGCGTGGGGCGTGACCTCGGTGGTGGCGACCAAACGCCGCGAGCAGCACGATTTCGAGCGCGCGCGCGGAGCACTGCTCGAGACCGTGCGCGCCGAAGCTGCCTCGGTCACCGACGACGATCGGCAGGCCGCCGTGCGCATCGACGCGTGGCTGGTGCGCCTCGCCGGCCCGTACGAGGGGGATTTCGTCTCTCCGGACGCGACGCGTGCCCTGTTCGAGCGGCCCGCGGTGTACGTGCGGACCGTGCGCGAGGCCATCGGTCCGGGCGAGCGGGTCGCCGCGGCGGCGCACGAGTCGGTGAAAGATTCGTTCCTCGCGTGCTTGCTCGATCCTCCGGCCTCGCGCACCGAGAAGGCGCTCCTCGCCAAAGGCCGCATCGGGCTCGGCGGCGGTGCGCGGATGGAGGAAGCCACGCCCAACGCATGCCGCGTGGACGACGCGCGGGCCGCCCTTCCCTTCTTCGAACCGGCGTTTGCCCGGAGCGTCGAGGCGGCCGTCGACATTCCGCAGGTCGCAGCGCTGCGCACGCGCTTCGAGAAGGCGCCCATCGCCCAAGCGAAACGGGCCATGCGCGCCGAGTTGCTCATCGCGGTCCTGGACGAAGCGGAGACCGGCTCGGGGCCGACGGAGATCGACGGCGCACGCGCCCACGACGTGCGCATCGCCGCGGTGGATTTGCGCACCTCGCAGGTGCTCCTTCGCACCAAGCGCCACGTGGATCCGGCGTGGATCTCGGCGGCGAACCGCGCGCAATACGCATCCGTTCTCGATTCGTGCGCCCTGGCCTTCGACGTGCGCGAAGCGCTACGGAAGTGAGAATTTCTGCCGGTACCGACTCGGCGAGAGATGGTGGTGCTTCTTGAAGAAGCGCGAAAAATAGAACGAGTCCTCGAAGCCGCAGGCGGCCGCCACCTCCTCGATGCTCAAATTGGTGGTCTTCAACAGCTCGCACGCGCGCGTCGTCTTCAGGCGCGCGAAGAACTCCATGGGTGCGATGTTCACCTGCCGCTTGAAGGCCATGCTGAAGTGCGAGGGCGACCAGCCCGTGCGCCGGGCGCAGTCCTCCAGGAGAAGCGGACGGCCCACGTTCTCGTGCATGTAGCGAATCGCGCTGAGCACGCGATCTTCGGTGTCCCGCGCGCGGGCGCCGAGGACGCGCTGGTGGTAGCGGCACAAGCCGAACAGCCGCGCCAGCGACGTCGAGAGCCCGAGCAGATCCGCGTCGGTGAAGCCACCGAGCACGTAGCTGTACACTTCCTCGAAGGCCGCGGTGATGCGGGGCATGTCCCCGAGCCAGAAGCGCGGCTGCTCCCGCGTCACGTTCAGCGCGCGGCAATGCTCGGACGCACTGCGCCCGCTGAAGTGGATCCAGAGGATGGTCCAGGGATCGGCCTCGTCGGCCTGGTAGCGGTGGTGCACGCCCGGCGGCAGCACGATGGCGTGCCCCTCTTCCAAGGTCCACGGGCGCTTTTGGATCCAACACCGGCCCGCGCCGCCGAGGCACGCAATGAAGATGTAATCGCGTGTGCCGTGGCTTCGCACGATGAAATGATGCTTCGCGGCGTCGAAGCGACCGATGCGCGTCGCGTAGAGCGAGCGGCACACGGGAAGTTCCGCGGCCTTCTGGACGATGCTCGGGGGCAAAACCACCAGACGCTGGCCTGGAAATCCTTCGCGAATCCGCGGCCCTTCGGCAAGCATGCTCGAATCATAAGATAGTCCAGATCGTTCTGTCGATCTTCCATTCCGAAGGCACCGTGGCTCCGCTACCACTTGGAATAGGAGGAGAGTCCCGTGGTCCAAGCCGATATCACCGAAGCCTTTCTGCCCACGTATCCGGTGGGGGCACCGGAGCGAAACCCGATGTTCTTCGAGCGGCGCGTCTACCAGGGGTCGTCGGGGAAGGTGTATCCCGTGCCCTTCATCGACAAAATCTCCGATCGGTCGCGCCTGCACGCCTTCAAGTTCGCGCGCATGGAGAACGAGTTCGTTCGCATGGAGTTTTTGCCGGAAATCGGCGGACGCATCCACACGGCCCAGGACAAGACGAAGAACGATTACGATATTTTCTACCGGCAGGACAGCATCCGGCCGGCGCTGGTCGGGCTCGCAGGGCCATGGTGTTCGGGCGGCGTCGAGTTCAACTGGCCGCAGCACCACCGACCCGGCACCTTCATGCCAACGGATACGTGGGTGGAGCGCGAGGACTCGGGGGCCTGTACCATTTGGTTCTCGGAGCACGATCCGCTGAACCGGCTCAAAGGCATGCACGGCGTTCGCCTGCGCCCCGGCTCGGCGTTGATCGAGCTGCGCGCGCGGGTGTTCAACCGCACGCCGCTCCGGCAGACGTTTCTCTGGTGGGCCAACGCCGCGGTCAAAGTGCACGATCGCTACCAGAGCTTCTTCCCGCCGGACGTGCGCTACGTGGCCGACCATGCGCGGCGGGCCATCTCCACCTTCCCGCTCGCGACGGACGTCTACTACGGAGTCGACTACGGCGCACGCCCGGGGGCGAACGATCTCACGTGGTACCGGAACATTCCCGTGCCCACGAGCTACATGATCATCGGGAGCGAATACGACTTTTACGGAGGCTACGACCACGACCGCCAAGCCGGCTTCGTGCACGTGGCCGACCGTCGCATTGCTCCTGGAAAGAAGCAATGGACCTGGGGCAATCACGAGTTCGGACGCGCGTGGGACCGCGAGCTCGCCGACGATGCGGCACCGTACATCGAATTGATGACCGGCGTGTATACGGACAATCAGCCCGATTTTTCGTATTTGGCGCCGTACGAGACGCGCACGTTCTCGCATTATTGGTGGCCCATTCAGGACATCGGCCCGGTGCAAAATGCCAACGAGCGCGCGGCGCTGCGGATGGTCATCGCCGACGATGGCCGCGTGGAGCTGGGCGTGGCCGCACCCGAAGCCCTGGATGCGCGCCTCGAGCTGCGCCGCGGGGAGACGTTGCTCCTGCAGCGCACGGTGAGCGTGGCGCCGGGGCGCTCCTGGCGCGAGCAGAGCGCACTCGTGCACAAAGGTGACCCTGCGGAGCTCGAGCTGCGTTTGCTCGACGCCGGAGGAAAGCCGGTTCTTTCGTACCGCCCGCCGGCCGCCCTGGACGCGGAGGCTCCCGCGTCCGCCGTCGAGCCTCCGGCGCCGGGTGCCGCGGCCTCCGCGGACGAGCTTTTCCTGGTGGGCGAACACCTCGAGCAGTACCGGCACCCCACGCGCAACCCCGAGGCGTATTGGCGCGAAGCCATTGCGCGCGATGCGTTCGACGCGCGGCCGCACGTGGCACTCGCGCAGAGGCTCCTGGCCCGCGCCCGGTTCGCGGAAGCCCGCGAGCACGCCGAGATTGCCACGCGCCGTCTGACCCAGTGGCATCCCAATCCGCACACGGGGGAGGCGCACTATTACCTGGGCATTTCCCTGCGCTTTCTCGACCAATTCGAGCAAGCGTACGACGCCTTTTACCGCGCGACGTGGGACTATGCGTGGCGCGCGCCCGCCTTTTACGAGCTGGCGCGCCTCGACTGCCGCGCGGGGCGGTGGCAAGTGGCGCTCGAGCACCTCGATCGCGCCCTCGCGACGAACGGCGACAACGGGCAAGCCGTGGTACTGCGGGCCATGGTCCTGCGCAAGGTTGGACGGGCGGAAGCCGCGCGCGCCGGTTTGCAGTCGTGGCTCGAACGCGATCCGCTGGATCATTGGGCGCGCTTCGAGCTCGCACGCAGCACGGATCACTACGAGCCATTCCTCGAACTGTGCCGAAACGACGCGCAGACCATCCTGGATCTGGCCTTCGACTACGCCGATGCAGGCGCCTACGAGGACGCGCTGGTCCTGCTCGATGCGCACCACCGCGCGCCCACCGCCGCCTGTGCGACGCCGAATCCGCTGTCGCGCACCGCCATGACCCACTTCGTCGAGGCGTGGATCGCCGAGCGGGCCAACCAGTCCACGCGCGCACGCGCGGCATTGGCCGAGGCGCGCGATGCGGCGCCGTCGTACCTTTTCCCGTCGCGTCCCCACGAGGCCATCGTGCTCGCCTGGGCACTGGAACAGGTTGGCTCGGTGCGAAACGCGGCCTTTGGCCTGGGCAACCTTCTTTATCATTGGGAGCGGCACGAAGAGGCCATTCGCTGCTGGGAGCGCGCGAGCGCGGCCGACGGATCGTTTGCCACGGCGTACCGCAACCTAGGAATCGCGTATTGGAATACATGGCGCGACGGCCGCCGCGCCCGCGAGATGTACGAGAAGGCCTTCGCCGCCGACTCCACCGACGCACGCATCCTCTTCGAATGGGACCAACTGCGCAAAAAGCTGAACGACATCCCGGAGCACCGCCTCGAGATGCTTCTGTCGCATCCCGATCTTTGCGCCCAGCGCGACGACTTGAACATCGAGCTCGCCGCGCTGTACAACGTCACCGGGCAGTCTGCCAAAGCGCTATCGTTGCTCGAGCAACGGCGATTCCATCCGTGGGAGGGCGGCGAAGGCCAAGTCGTACTGCAGTACAAAGCCGCCCGGCTCGCCCTGGGGATTGGAGCGCTGAAAGAGGGTCGCTATGCCGATGCTTCGGCGCACTTCGAAAAGGCACTCACCCCGCCGCCCAACCTCGGCGAGACGTACCACCCCCTCCAGTCCAAAGGGGATATTCATCATTGGCTCGGCCGCGCCCACCGCGCGCAGGGTGATGCCGAGCTGGCGCGCACCTGCTTCGAGCGAAGCGCCTCCGAGCGCGGCGACTTCCAGCAGATGGCCGTGACGGAGCATTCGGAGCTGTCCTACTACCGAGGAGCGTCGCTGCTCGCATTGGGACGGACCGACGAGGCGCGCGCCGTCTTTCTCGAATTGGACGAATTTGCCCGGCGTCAGAAAACGACGCGCGCGCAAATCGATTATTTTGCCACGTCGCTGCCGCTTCTCTTGGTATTCGACGACGATTTGCAAATGCGCAATACGTGGGAGGCGGATTACCTCTCGGCGCTGGCGCAGCTTGGATTGGGGAACCAAGAGGGTGGAGCGGCCCTGCTCGAAAACGTGGTCACCGCGCACCGCGCACATGCGGGAGCCCGGCAGTTCCTATCCGGCCTCGGCCGCGTATCGTAGGAAAAATACAATCGCAGAGCTTCGCACTCCGATGACGAAGCTTCGTGCGTGCACGACCAAGAAACGCGGTATCGTTCGTCACAGAGCGCGAGGCGGGGGACGTGACCAACGACACGGGCAAGCGGGTTTCCATACGAACCATCCTGGCCATTGCGGTGGTGGCGCTGCTCGCCCTAATCGGAGGGACACTTCTCGGATCGCGCGCCCCCGACGGCGTCGTGGCACCCGACTCCTCCGCGATGGGCGCCCGGACCGGCTCGGGCCAGCGGCTCGTTCTGCTCACCCTGACGCCCCACGTGCGTGCGGCGGAAACGGCCGCCAAGTTGTTCGAAAAGGAGACGGGTGCGGTATTCCAGGTAAAGGTGGTCAATTACGAGGCCGTCGGCGAGACCATCTTGAAGGACCACGCGTCGAACTCACCGCAGATCGACGTCTTCGAGATGCACTATGCCGATCTCGCAATGCTCGTCGCCAAGGGCGCGGTGATGGATCTCACCCGCTACATCGAAGAGAACGCGGACGTCATCCGCCCCGACGACTTCATACCCGGCCTGTACGATCATTACACGTCGTACCAAGGCAAGCGATGGGCGCTGCCCAACGATGCCGATACTCACGTACTCTTCTATCGCAAATCGCTTTTGGCGAAATACGGATTGCGTCCGCCGGATACGTGGGACGACTACGCGACCATCGCCCGGGTCATCACCGAGCGGGAACGCGCCAATGGCATTTACGGGAGCGCCATCATGGCCCGGGACGTTCCAATGATGATCGTCTCGAGTTTCATGAACCGCCTGGCGGCTTACGGCGGAGAGCTCATGGATGAGCAACGCCACCCCGAGGTGAACAGCCCCGAGGCGGTGACGGCGTTGGAGGCGATGGTCGAGCACGCGAAGTACGCGTTGCCCACGCCGCTGGAGACCGATTTCGATGTGTCGCGTCTGGCCTTTCTCTCCGGGCGCGTGGCCATGGTCGAACAATGGACCGACATCGGTGTGATGGCCGAGGATCCCACGCAATCGACCATCCGCGGAGACTGGGGCGTGGTGCCCATGCCCAAAGGAAAAGGGCCCAAGGCCCGGCACGCGTCGTCGCTGAACGGCGGCTATGCGGTGGCCATCTCGTCGACGACCAAGGAGCCCGAGATTGCCAAGGCCTACGTCCGCTTCGTCTCGCGGCGGGACACCATGTTGACCTTGAACCGGGTCAATGGCGGTTTCGATCCGGCGCGCCCGTCGATCCTCGGGTCCCCGGAGTTCGAGCGCTTCGCCCCGCAGGTGAGCGCCATCGAGCGCACCGCCTTCTCCAATCCGATGATCGCCTGGCCCAAGGTTCCGCAAACGCCCGCGCTCATGATTGCGCTGACGGACCATCTGGTCCATGCGCTGGAGCATCAGGAGACGCCACGTCAAGCGCTCAACGCCACCCAAGCCGAGTGGCAAAAGATCCTCTCGCACGACGAGTGAGTCGATCAGCCCGGTTGCTTCGGCCGGAGCGCGTTCGTACGCTGAATCAGGGGGATGGCTAGGGCTCGGGTCATAGGATGTGAGGCGCTCGCTCCCAGTACGGTCTTCTCCGGCCGCTTTCTGCTGGATGGGGTTGCCGGCAAAGGGGGAATGGGCGTGGTTTACCGCGCCCGCGATCGGCAGCGGAACGATGCAACGGTCGCGCTCAAGCTGCTCCACACCTTCGAAGGGCGCCGCTACTTCGAGGAGCGATTCGCCCGCGAAGCGTACATGCTCCGGGAGCTTCGCCATCCGGGCATCGTCGCGTACATCGATCACGGCATTACAGCTGAGGGACAGCCCTTCCTCGTCATGGAGTGGCTCGAGGGGACGGACCTTGCCCAGTACCTCCGGCAGCACACCCTCACCTTGAGCGAAACGGTCACGCTCTTCGGCCGGGTGGCCGACGCCCTTTCGGCGGCGCATCGCCGCGGATTCGTCCATCGCGATCTGAAGCCCGAGAATATCTTCCTGCGCGATGGACGCCCGGACGTGCCCATGTTGCTCGACTTCGGTGTGGCGCGGCTCGCGACCTCCGAGCTGACGGGCGCCGGCATCACCGTCGGCACGCCGCTCTACATGGCGCCCGAGCAAGTTCGCGGAGAGCTGGACGTCGGTCCCAGCGTTGATGTGTTCGCGCTCGGATGCGTCATGTACAAATGCTTGACGGGACGGACCCCGGTGGCCAACGGCCATCCCACGGTCGTCCTCGCAAGCATCCTTCTCAACGATTTTCCACGGCTGCGGGCGATCCGGCCGGCGGTGCCGGCAAGGCTGGCGCTCTTGGTCGACCGCATGCTCTCCAAGGAGCCATCGCATCGGCCCAGGGATGCGCAGGCCCTGCTCCAGGAATTGCTCGCGCTGGGCTCCCTCGCGGACGAGCCGCCGTTGGGGGAGGTGCGGCAAGAGCCGGATCGAATCCCTCTTTCCGATGAGTTGCAGCTCGTCAGCGTCATCTTGGTGGTCGAAGAGCTGGAGGCCGACCTCGGGAGCGGCGAGGAGCCTTTGCCGTGGATCGAAGGGGCCGTCCCTTATGCGCCCCGGCAGGGCCTCGGCGACACCGTCCGAGGACTTTTCGGCGCCCGCGTCGAGGTATTGGGCGACGGGTCCATGGTCGTGACCCTCGCCCAAACCGAGCACATGACCGCCACCGATCAAGCCGTCCAAGCGGCCCGCTGCGCGCTCTTTCTCCGCGAGCGTCTCGGCGCGTCCTCGACCCGATTGAGCATCGTCATCACCACGGGCCGAAGCCTGCTCGAGGGCGAACACGTACCGAGCGGTGAGCTGCTCGACTGCGCGAGCACGATGCTCAAACGCTCGCCTCAGCAAAGCACGTCGGGCGAACGGTTTCCCGACATCCGCCTCGACGACATGACGGCGCGCCTCCTCGACGCGCGATTCGAGATGAAGCACACGGACTCTGGGTTCTTCCTGTTGAACTCGGAAGTCACCACCGACGAGGCGCGGCCTCTGCTCGGCAAGCCGACGCCGTGCGTCGGTCGCGCGCGCGAGCTCACCCAGCTCCAGCTGCTTCTGGAGGAGTGTTGCGAAGAGTCCACGGCCGGCGTCGCCATCGTGATCGCCGCGCCCGGAGTCGGCAAGTCGCGCGTTCGTCACGAGTTCATCCGGCACGCACGACGGCACCCCGTCTATGCCAATGGCATCTGGCTCGGACGGACCGATCCAACGCGCGCGGGAACACCGTATGGCCTGCTGGCCGATGCCCTGCGGCGCCTGATCGACGTGCACGAGGGCGAAGAGCTGGCGGTGCAGCAAACCAAGCTGCGCGAGCGCGTTCGGCGCCACGTGGACGACGACGACGTGCCCTTCGTGACCGAATTTTTGGGCGAGCTCTGTCGCATCCCCTTCCCGTCGGAGCAGAGCGCGGCGCTCAAGCTCGCGCGAAGCGATCCGCGCACCATGGTCGCGCAGGTGACGGCCGCGTTCATCACCTTTCTAAGGGCGGAGAGCAGCGCCCATCCCGTGATCATCGTCCTCGAAGACTTGCACTGGGGGGACGGTCTCACCGTGCGGGTCATCGATTCGGCCTTGCGCGACTGCCGCGACAAGCGGGTCATGGTTCTCGCGCTGGCGAGGCCGGAGGTCCAGGACCGCTATCCGAAACTTTGGAGTCAGCGCAAACGGCAAGATATCTACCTCGACGGATTGAGCAAGCGAGCAAGCGTGGAGCTCATCACCCGAGTCCTCGGGGCAGACGTTTCACCGAACCTGCTCGCGCGCATCGTCGAACAGGCGGCGGGCAATGCGCTCTTTCTCGAGGAGCTGATTCGATTCATCGCCGAAAAGCCATCCGACGTCATGCCGGACACCGTGCTGGCGATGCTCCAGGCGCGACTCCAACGACTGACACCCGAATTGCGAAGGGTGCTCCGGGCCGCGAGTGTTTACGGCACGACGTTTTGGCGCGGCGGTGTTCTTGCTCTGCTGGGCGATCGGGGATCCGAGGGCAAGATCGACGCATGGCTGGAGGAGCTGCTCCAGCGCGAGCTCATCACGCAGAGCACCGCGAGCCGCCTGTTGGGCGATACGGAGTATGCCTTTCGCCACGCCCTGGTTCGCGAGGCGGCGCACAGCATGCTGACCAACGAGGACCGTGAGGTGGGGCATCGCGGCGCGGCTTCGTTTCTCGAATCGATGGGAGAGCGCGAACCGCACGTGTTGGCCGAACACTACGCGCTCGCCAATGACCTGGCCAAAGCCGCGGAACTCTATGCGCTCGCGGCCAGGAAGGCCGTCGACTACGTAAATCTCCGGGAGGGCGTCCAGCTCGCGGAGCGCGGAATCGCGTGCAATCCGCAAGGCGAGCTCTTGGGGGTGCTCCTCGGAACGAAGGCGCGGGCACTCATGTGGGAGTGCGATCGCATCAACGCCTATGCATGCGTCTCCGAAGCACTCACCTTGTTGCGCAGCGGCAGCGCCCAATGGTGCTACGCCGTGGGGACGATGATCGCGGCGGCGGGGGCGCCGATCAACCGATACGACGAGATCCTCCACTGGGGCGACGCGTTGCGCGCGATGGATCCCGAGCCCGACGCCGTCGGCCCCTACATGGAGTCGTTGCGGCTCGTGGCGTCCATCGTAACGTTGGTCGGGCAACGGGAGAGGGCCCAGGCCTACTTGGCCCGAATGGACGAGGTCATCGGCAGCACCGACAGCGTCGTGGCCCGGGGGATGCGCGAGTATTCGTGCCTTCTCTTTCACTTGTACCTTTCCCGCGATCCTTGGGCGGGAGCGGTCGCAGGCGCGCGCGCCGAGGAGTTTCTCGCCATCGCGAACTCGCGGAGCACGCTCATGCTGACGCGGATCTACCGAGGTACCTTGCTTGCCCATTTGGCGAGCCTGGATCCCCGAGAAGAAGAGTTCCGGGCGGCCCTCAAGAATGCCCAGCTCGAAGACGATCGCTGGACGAGCGCCATCGCGTCGACGGTGTTGGCCATGTCCCTGGTCGACAAAGAAACCGCCGAAGCGACGGAAGAAGCCGAGCAAATGGTTCGGAGAATCGTGGACGACGAGCATCCGGGCGACCAAGATTTGCGCGGGTTCGCGCACGCGACGCTTGCGCAAATTCTCCTCGATCGCGGTGAGCTCGATGCAGCGGAGGAGCACATCCTGCACGCGCTTCGCCTGATCACGTACCGCATCGTGCTCTGCCCTTACGCCGAGGCGGTGCGGGTGAAGATCTTGCTCGCCGCCGGCAAGGCCGCCGAGGCCTGCGCATTCGCCGACGCAGCGCTAGCGCGCTTCGACGAGCGCGGCGGTGGAGGCTTCCCCGAGGTGGGCCTTCGATTCGCGGCGTTCGAGGCACACGACGCGGCGGGCGATCCTTCGGCGATACGCTTCCTCGAACGCACCATCGAGCAAATCTTGGTCCGTGCCGCCGCCATCGCCGATCCCGACGCGCGAGCGCGGTTTCTCACGAGCAACGCTGTCAACCGACGGGCACTCGAGCAAGCTCGCATGCGCCTGCCGTAGAGCCCTCCGAAAGGGCATCGGTCATTGACGGACGATAGGGACTTCAGCCCCTTCGCGCACGAACACGGGAATGCGCTCCAACGGAGCATCCGGATGAACCTCGGTGCCGCCCGGATGCCTCGTGCCCGTCCAGGGATCCACCCAGGTGACCCCCGCCGGAAGGTACACGGAGCGGCTGCGCGCACCGGCGTGGAGGATGGGCGCGACGAGCACGTCGGGGCCGAACAAGAATGCGTCGTCGATGCTCCAGGCCCGCTCGTCGTCGGGAAAGTCGATGAACACGGGCCGCATCGGCGGGATGCCACGCTCGTGTGCCATGCGCATTTGCCTCATGATGTACGGGCGCAGGCGCTCGCGCAGGCGCAGCGATGCCTCGATGTGGGCGAGCGCATCTTCGCCGAACGACCACACTTCGTTGGGGCCGCCCGTCATTTCTGGACCGAAGGGCGCGCGCGGATTGCGGAAGCCGTGCAAACGGAACAAGGGGCAAAAGACGCCGTACTGGAACCATCGGACCATGAGCTCGCGGTACTCGGCGGATTCGGGATCACCGCCATGGAACCCGCCGATGTCCGTGGTCCACCACGGTATGCCCGAGATGGCGATGTTCAGCCCCGCCCGAACTTGCGCCTGCAGCGACGCCCATGTGGAGGCGATGTCGCCGGACCAGAGCGCGGCGCCGTAGCGCTGGCTCCCGGCCCACGCCGAGCGGCACAGCAGCACGACCTCGCCGTCGCCAGCGGCATTCATGCCCTCGTGAAACGCACGCGCATGCGTGAGCGGGTACATGTTGAAGACTTCCGCACCGGGCCCTGCGAAAAAGCGCAGGTTGTGCGGGTGACCTGGTTGGATCTCCGGCTCGCACCCATCGAGCCAATAGACGCGGGCGCCCTGGTCGAAGTAATTTCGTTTGATCTTCGACCAAATGAATTGGCGCGCCCGTGGGTTCGTGGAATCGTAGAAGGCCACGGGTATCTCCGCGCGAAGTCCCTTGTCTCGCCAGGGAGCGTGGTGCGGCACACCGTGCTCGGTGCCCACGAGCAACCCCGCATCGAGCATGGTTCGGTAATTCTCCGACAATGGATTGACTGACGGCCAAATGGAAACCATGAGTTTGACCCCCATGCGGGCCAGCTCGGCGACCATCCCCGCCGGATCGGGCCACTCCTTCGGATCGAATCGCCAATCGCCCAGGTGTGTCCAATGGAAGAAATCGGTGACGATCACCGAGAGTGGTAGGCCGCGTCGTTGGTATTCGCGGGCCACGGTGAGCAGCTCTTCCTGCGAGCGGTAGCGCAGCTTCGACTGCCAGAAGCCACTGGCCCACTCCGGCAGCATCGGCGCGTGGCCGGTGGCATCGGCATAGTGCGCGAGAATTTCGGCCGGTGTATCCGCGGCGGTGATCCAGTAGTCGATCTGCCGCGCGCTGTCGGCCACCCAGCGCGTACCATTTTCGGCCAGCTCGATCCGGCCGACGGCCGGCATGTTCCAGAGAAAACCGTAGCCACGGCTGGAGAGCAAAAATGGAATCGACACCTCGCCATTGCGTTGCACCAGGTCGAGCACGAGGCCCTTTTGATCGAGCCGGCCGTGCGTGTGCTGCCCCAGGCCGTAGATCCGTTCCCCCGCGTAGGCGGCGAAGCGCTGCTCCAACCGGTAATAGCCATTTCCCTCGGGCATGAAGAGCCGAGCTCCCGGCCACCAAAAATGGGCGCGCTGCTCGGCCAGCAGCTCCTCGCCGTCGCGCGTGCGCACGAAGCGCACACGCACGTCGCCGCCCGTGTCCGTGGCGATCCGCTCGACGATGGCCGTCAGCGCGCCATTGACGATGCTTCCTCCCTGATCGCCCATGGCAAACTTGGCCGAGCTCACCTTCGCGGGCAGCAGCGCACCGGGAATGCCGTCTACGATGGTTTGACGGCCCACGCGCACGCGAAAGCTGTCAGGCCCCCAGGGCTCGATTCGAAGGATCTCGTGGCGGACGATCGCCTCGAGGGCAAGGCCGTCAGAACTAATGGCAATCATGTCGTTAACTCCGGAGAGGTCGGGTCAATCTTTGATGGCGCCGCTGGTCATCCCAGCGACGACGTAGCGTTGGGCGATCACCAGCAAGATCGCCGCGGGAATCGAGGCCATGACGGCCGTGGCCATGATGCCGTTCCAGTCGGCGGATTGATTGCCGAGAAAGCGGTAGATGCCGACGGTGATGGGTTCGAACGTCTGGCCGGTGGTGAGCGTGATGGCAAAAAGGAAATCTGCCCAGGCAAACAAGAACGAGAACAGCCCCGCCGTCACCATCGCGTTGCGGCTGACCGGCACGATGATGGAGATGAACGTGCGCCAGTGGCTGGCGCCATCGACGAGGGCCGCTTCGGACAGCTCCTTGGGAATGGCCATCATGAAAGAGTGAAGAAGGAGAATGGCAAATGGGATCGTGGCGGTCGAATCGGCCAAAATGAGGGCGAGGTAGCTGTCGATGAGCCCGAGGTGGCCGAACACCGTGTAGAGGGAGTTGGCCATCACGATGCCCGGAATCATCTGGACGATGAGCATCGCGAAGAGAACGACCGGCCCCCCGCGCACCTCGAGCTGCGCCAACGCGTAACTCGCGGGCATGGCCACGGCGAGCGAAACCGCCACCGTGCCCAAGGAGACGATCACGCTCGCAAGAAGGTGACCCTGCTGGGTGGCGAGCGCCGTGCGGTAGCCGTCGAACGTGCCCGCCACCGGGAAAAGATCGGGAGACGGTTTGAGCAGCGCGCCGCTGGGCTGCAACGAGGCATTGAACATCCAATACAGTGGAAAGAGCAGCACGACGACGATGAGGATGCCGAGCGCAGTGCGTCCATAGGCTCTCATGCCGCATCCATGGCCTGCCGCGAAAGCCGCGCATAGAGCACGCCGAAGCCCGTGGCCGCGAGGATCAAGATATTGCCGACCGCGGCCCCCTGGCCAAAGGCGAAGTCGCGAAACGAGAGACCATAGGACCACGTGGTCAGCGTCTGCGTCGCATTGGCCGGGCCACCGCCGGTGACCACCATGATCACGTCGAATACCTTGATGGTGTACACCAGGCCGAGCATCAGCACGATGCCCGTGACCGGCCGCAAAAGCGGCCATGTGACGTGCCAAAATCGCTGCCACGCGTTGGCGCCGTCCAGCGCGGCGGCCTCGTACAGCGATTCCGGAATGGCGCGCAAACCACCGTGCAAAATGACGAGGTTGAACGGAACACCGACCCAAATGTTGGTAAGGATGACCGCGGGCATGGCCCAGGTGGTGCTGGTCAGCCAGGGTACGGGAGCCCCCGCAAGATGCAGCGCACGGAGGGCAGCGTTCACGATGCCGTGATCTTGATCGAGCATCCACCGCCACACGGCGCCGCTCACCACCAGCGGCAAAAGCCATGGCAGGAGCAAGAGCGAGCGCAACGTGTCACTCCCGGGGAAGCGGTCATTGAAAAATAGGGCCAGTGCCAGGCCGATGGTGAACTGAAAGGCGATGGAGCCCACGGTGAACAAAACGGTATTCACCACGGCTTTGACGAACATCGGATTGTGGACGACCGCAGCATAATTCGCCGCCCCGACGAAGGGCGCCTCGCCCGTGTAAAACGATTTCACGGTGTAATCCTGGGCACTCGTGACCAGGTTGTTGAACAGAGGGTACCCGAAGAAGACGACGATGTAGAGCAGCGCCGGAAACAGGAAGGCCAATCCCGCCGCGCGCTGCGACGTCATGAGCCGCCGGCCTGCTGCGCACGCTGGAGCGCCTGCTCGGCCGACTGCTGCCCCGTGAGGGCCGATTGCACGGCCGTCGCCACTTCCTTGGCGAGCTTCGGGTACTTGGCTCCCAGCTCGGCGGAACGCGATTTCGCACTGGCCGCCTCCTCGATGAAGGCCTTCATGGTGGGGACCTCTTCCCCGAGCTTGGCGGCGACGTTGGCCTTGGCCGGAACGTAGGCGTGCGCTTTGCTCCACTCGAGCATGATGGGCTCGGACAAGATGCAGGACAGCACTTTGGCGGCGGCCTGCTGCGTTTCCTTGTTGCTCAGCGGGATGGCGCCCACCTCGCCGCCCAGAGCCACGACCGACTTGCTCCCCGCCCGCGGCGATGGGATGGGCGCAACACCATAGTGCAGCGATTTCTCACCATCGAGCCGCGCCAGGTTCCACGAGCCGTTGATCATCATGGCTGCGTTTCCGGCTACGAATTGATCGGCCACGTCATTTTGGCTCCAATTCAACACGGATTTCGATGCGCCGCCGCCGTTCACCAGCTCGGTGACGTATTTCAAAGCCTCGACGGCCTGGGGCGAGTCCACCTTGGCGAGATCGGCCCCGTTGCTCCAAAAGAACGGTAGGAATTGCCATGTTCCCTCCTCCGAGGGAATGGCCGAAAAGGCCAAGCCGTATTTCCCGTCCTTGCTCAATTTCATGGCCGCCGACTTCAACTCGTCCCACGTCGAGGGAACGGAAATGCCGGCAGCGGAAAGCATGTCCTTGTTGTAAATCAAGGCGAGCCCGTTGACGCCGGGCGCAAGCCCGTAGACCACGTTCTGGTACGTACCCGCGCTGACGATGCTCGGGTAATAACCGTCGGTGGAAATTCCGTAATCGGTGAGCGGAGCGAGTGCGCCCGTACTGGCGATTTGCTGAAGCGTTGGATTGTCCGTAAAAAGCAGATTCGGCAAGCTCTTCGAGCTCGCCCCTTGCAGAATTTTGGGCAGCATTTGGGGCGGCGGCACCGTTTGCCGCTGGATGCGCACGCCGGTTTGCTGCGCGCAGGTATCCAGGATTTTCTGCCAGGCCGCGCTACCCTGCGCGTCGGTGTAATAATCGAGCTCGACGATCGCGGTCGAGCCTCCATCGGGGCTGCTGCGCGAACAACCCGCACCGGATGCGAGCGACGCAAGGGTGGCGGCCACGAGGGACACGCGGGCGCAATACGATTCGACCATGGCCATTGCCTCCTCTCTCAGGACTTGCGTGGTGCCGTGCTGGCGCGCTGGGTCAGCCGCGGCGACAGAAGGCGCGTTTCCGGGGCGGAAGGGGCCTTCTGTTCGAGCTGCCGGATGATCATCTCGACGGCCATTTCACCGAGCTCCGTCGCGGGAATGGCCACCGTCGTCAGGGACACGGGTTGATTGTCGGCCATGGCATCCGGGCACACCGCAATGAGCGATAGGTCCTCCGGCATGCGGCGCCCGCGCCGTTGCAGCTCCGTGAGCACGGCGGGAAGCACGGCCTCGTTGTGCACGATCAACCCGGTGACCTTGGGCTCCTCGGCCAAAAGCTCGTCCAAACAGGCGCGCGTGGCCTCGTACCCCGGCGCGCACGGATGTGACGTGGCCCGCACGCCGCGGACCTTCGCGGCGTCGGTGAAGCCGCGAAGGAAACGCCCCGCGAAGCTGGTGCCGCGCTTGTAGACCGCGGGCGATGGGCCGATCAACGCGATGGATCGATGACCGAGATCGGCCAGGTGGCCGACGCAGGAGGCGCCTGCCGCCGTGAAGTCCAAATCGACGCAGGTGAGCCCCATGGGCGTGATTTGGTCGGGCGCACCGATGAGCACCACCGGGCGATCCAGGGAACGCAACACGGGCACCCTCGGATCGGCCGCCTCCACGTCCATGACGATGAGCGCATCGGCGATGGCCGACGACGTTACCCGTCGAAGCCCCTGAGGGCCCTCGTCCTTCGTGAGTAAGAGCAGGTCGTGATCGTGTTCACGCGCGGCGGTTACCACGGACGACACGAACTGCATCATCACGGCCATGTTGAGGTCTGCCCGGAGCGGCACGACCAAGGCGAGCACCTTGGTGCGGCTGCTGGCCAGGGCGCGGGCGCCCGCGTGCGGATGGTAGCCGAGCTTGCGAACGCTCTGCTCGACCTGCCGGCGCGTCTCCTCCGAGATGGATCGCTTGCCACTGAGCACGTACGAGACGGTGCTGGGGGCAACGCCGGCTGCCCTGGCCACGTCCACGATCGTTACTGGCGGTGTATCTCGATTATCGAATCGCATCGACTGAAATGACGATACGGGACGCTTCGCGAGAAGACAAGAAGAGAACATTCAGAGAGCGTGTACGACCTTATTTTATGGCGCACAGCGTCGTTAACCAACTTCTACTTGACCGTCTCCAACGAGTCCCGCATCACTATGCCCAAATTCATTAATCGAAACGATTCGACAGGAGGAAATCGATGTTTCGAAAGTTGGGCACGCGGTGTTCCGGTGTGATCCTGCTCGCGGCAGTCTTCCTGCCGATCGCACAAGGCTGTTCCGACGAACCGTTCCGCGATCCGCGCGTCCCCATGGATGCGCGGGTTCAAGACCTGATGGAACGGTTGACGTTGGACGAGAAGATTTCGCTGCTGCACCAATACCAACCGGCCATTCCACGGTTGGGCATCGCCCTCTTCAAGACGGGCACCGAGGCGCTGCACGGCGTCGCGTGGTCGAACGATTATGCCAATAAGGGTGCCGTGGTCTATGCAAAGGGCACAGTGTTTCCCCAGGCCATCGGCCTCGCGAGCACGTGGGACCTCGATTTGATGAAGCAAGTCGGCCGGGTCGTTGGCCGCGAAGCGCGAGGGTTCCACGCGATGAACCCGTCCATTTGGGGCCTGAACCTGTGGGCACCCGTCGTCAACCTGCTGCGCGATCCGCGTTGGGGCCGCAACGAGGAGGGGTATTCGGAGGATCCTTACCTCACCGGGCAGATGGCCATTGCGTACGGGCGCGGCATTCAGGGTGACGATCCCACGTATTTGCAAGCTGCCCCCACGTTGAAGCACTACCTTGCCTACAACAACGAGGTCGACCGCACGACGAGCAATGCCTCGGTGCGGCCGAAGATCCTGCATGAGTACGATCAGCAGGCCTTCGAAATTCCCCTTCGGGCGGGCGCCGCGAACGCGGTCATGCCCGCGTACAACCTGATCAACGGCAGGCCGAACACGGTCAGCCCCGAACTGGAAAAGCTCGTTCGAACGTGGTCGAAAGAGGAAATTGCCATCGTCAGTGACGCCGGTGCCCCGACGAATCTGGTGGCCTCCGAGGCGTATTACGCGACGCGGCCAGAGGCGTATGCGGCGGCCATCAAGGCCGGACTCGATAGCTTCACGGACAACGACACGGACGGTTCCATCGTCACGGGCGCGATCAAGTCCGCGCTCGAGCAAAAGCTGCTGAGCGAGGCGGATGTCGACAAAGCTGTGCGCCATTTGCTTTCGCTGCGCTTTCGTCTGGGTGAGTTCGATTCGGGTGGCCCGTACGGGAACATCACACCGGCGGTCATCGATTCGCCCGAGCATCGGGCGCTGGCGCGCAAGGCCGCCGACGAACAGGTGGTGCTGCTGCGCAACGAAGGAAACGCGTTGCCCCTGAACGCCGCGCAAAACCGGAAGATCGCCGTGGTTGGACCGCTGGCCAACGTTCTGTACCAAGATTGGTACGGCGGCACGATGCCGTACGGAATCACGCCACTCCAGGGCATCACCGAGCGGCTCGGCGCCGCGGGCGCGAACGGCGCGGTGGTCTCCAGCGAGGGCGTCGATCGGATTGCGCTGAAGAACGCGGTCACCGGCAAGTACCTCACGGCGTCGACGGATGCGGCGGGCGCCAAGCTGCGCGAGGGCGGCACCGTGGCGGGTGCGAACGAGGAGCTCGACGTCTTCGATTGGGGTGCGGGCATCTGCACCCTGCGCACGGTGGCCAATGGTCAGTACCTGTCGCTGGGCGACGGCAAGACGCTGATCAACGATGCGCGGCAGCCGAGCGGCTGGTTCGTTCAACAGCAATTCAAGTTGCAGGCGCAACCCGATGGCAATTACATCCTCGAGTACGCCGGCAACGATGCGCGGCAGTCGTGGTTCGGGCCGAACAAATACGCCGTGGTCGGCGCCGATGGGACGCTGAGCATCGCGTCACCGACGCCGGAGGGCGCCACCAAGTTCGCGCGCGAAGTCGTTCGCCATGGCGTGGAGGAGGCCGTGGCCGCGGCCACGGGTGCCGACACGGCCGTGGTGGTGGTGGGCAGCATGCCCTTCATCAATGGGCGCGAGGACAACGATCGCACGAGCACGGCCCTGGCGCCGGCGCAGGCTGCGTTGATCGAGGCGGTGCATGCGGCCAACCCGCACACCATCGTGGTGGTGGAAAACAGCTACCCGACGACAGGGTGGAATGCGCAGCGCGCCCCCGCCATTCTCTGGACCACGCACGCGGGGCAGGAAACCGGGCACGCCCTCGCCGACGTGCTGTTCGGCGACACGGATCCGAGCGGGCGCCTCACGCAAACGTGGTACGCGTCCGATGCGGAGCTACCGAGCATTTTCGATTACGACATTTCGAAAACGGGGATGACGTACCAGTATTACAAGGGCGCACCGCTCTACGCCTTTGGCTACGGGCGTAGTTACACGAGCTTCGGCTATGGCCGGGCGCGGGTCGATCGCCCGTCGGCCCCCGCGAACGGCGAGGTGCACGTGACCATCGATGTGACCAACACGGGCGCACGACCCGGGGTCGACATCGTTCAGTTGTACTCACGTCCGCGCGCATCCGGTGTGGCGCAGCCGCTGCAGCGTTTGCGCGCCTTCCAGCGCGTGCAGCTCGCCCCCGGCGAGACGAAGACGGTGACGTTCTCGCTTTCCGTGCGCGACCTTGCCTTCTGGGACGTGAGCCGGAGCAAGGCCGTCGTCGAGACGGGGGACTACGATCTGCTCGTGGGTGCGTCGGCGACGGACATCAAGTCCACGGTCTCGATCGCCGTCCAAGGCGAGTCCATCCCACCCCGCAATTTGGCCATACCGACCCTGGCCGAACATTTCGACGACTACCGGGCCGTCACCTTGGTCGATTGGAGCAAGGCGAGCGGCACCTCGGTTTCCGCCTCCGCGGGAAGTTGGCTCGCGTACCAACGCAGCGGATTGTCGCCGCTCGCGCACGGATTTACCGCCTCCGTGGCCAAACCCGCAGCCGGGGATGCGCACATCACGGTGCGGCTCGACGATCCGGTAAACGGCCGGACCGTGACGACCGTCACGGTCCCCAGCACGGGCGACAAATACCGCTACACGGACGTGTCTGCCGCGTTCGCCGACGGAATCAGCGGCACCCATGATGTGTACCTGGTCTTCGACGGCCCGGTCCTTCTGCATTCGTTTCAATTGAATTGATCCTGCAGCGCCATCCCATCGAGTTGAACCATCGGCAACGGAGGGAACCATGATGAAGTTCATTCAATGTACGATTCTGGCGGCGGTAGTACCCATTGTCACCATGGCACACGCCGCCAATTGGTCCTCGTCGGACAAATGGGGGTCCTGGTCCGACGGCGGCTACACCGTGCGCAACGATGTTTGGGGCAGCGGTGCAGGGCCACAGACCATTTGGGCCAATTCGTATAGCAATTGGGGCGTTTGGGCGGACCATCCCAACACCGGCGGCGTGAAGGCCTACCCGCATTCGGCCAAGAACATTAACAAACGACTCAGCGCGATCGCCTCGTTGAATAGCAGTTTCAACGTGACGGTGCCCGGCGGCGGGGCGTACGCGTCCACGTATGACATTTGGGCCAACAACAACGCGTACGAGATCATGCTCTGGATGAATTGGACCGGCGCCGTCGGCCCCATTGGCTCCAAGCAAGCCACGGTGAGCGTTGGCGGTCACACATGGGACGTCTACCGAGGATCGAACGGTTCCAACGAGGTTTTTTCGTTCCTGCGGCAGGGCGACACCCACTCGGGAACGGTGGACATCGACGCCGTGCTGAATTGGATTCGAGGCCGGGGCTGGTTCGGCGACGTCACCGTCGGCGAGGTCCAATTTGGCTTCGAAATCACCTCGTCCAGCGGCGGCATGGACTTTCGCTCGAACAGCTACTCCGTCACGTCGTCATGACGTGATGCAGTGGCGCGCCGGCGAGGAATCGCGCGACCTCCTCGCCGGCAATGCGTGCCGCCGTGTGCGCCGTCTCGCGACTGGCACCGGCGATGTGCGGGGTCACCACCAGGTTGGGCGCCGAGAGCAGTCGATCGCCCGGCGGGATCGGCTCCGGGTCGAACACGTCCAGCCCAGCGCCGAAGAGGTGACCGCTTTCCAAGGCGTCGCAGAGCGCGGCCTGGTTCAAGAGGCTGCCGCGCGCGCAGTTGATGACGATGGCCCCTCGCGGCATGCGCGCGATGGCGCGCGCATCGATGATGTGGTGCGTTTCGGCGCTGGCGCGCGCATGCAGCGAGATGACGTTCGCGGTCGAGAGCAGTTCGTCCAATCCGACGGGCGCCACGTGCGCGGGAAGGGTCCGCGGGTCGACGTAAGGATCGAACACGCTGACCCGAGCGCCGAAGCCCGCGACGATGGCGGCGACGCGGCTTCCAATCTGCCCATAGCCTATGAGGCCGACGTGGGCGGCACCAAGCTCGCGCCCGCATTTTCCGAATTCGTAGAGGTCGCCCCGCCAGGTGCCGCCGTGCAATTCGGCATTGGCCTCGGGGATTCGGCGCATCACCGCCATCATCAACGCGACGGCGTGCTCCGCGGTGGCGGCGGCGTTGCGGCCGGGCGCATGGCTGACGACGACACCGGCCTTGCGGGCGGCCGCAAGGTTCGCGTTGGTGACGCCGCCGCGGGCAATGACGGCGAATTTGAGCGACGAGGCGCGGATGACGCGCTCCGTGAGCGGCGCATGATTGGCCACCATGATGTCCGCCCCTTCGAGCGCGGCAATCAGCGCTTCCTCGCTTCCCGATCCCTCGGACACCTCGGCGACGGGCCCGAACGGAACCGCCGGCCACGGCGTCCGATAGTGATGAAAACGCAGAACATCGGAACCGGTATTCGGCACCGCCGCGCGAATGCCCTGTTCGAAGATCTCCGGAAGGATGAAATGGTCGCCTGCGGCGAGGATCGTCGTCATGGTACCTCAGATGGCTTGATTGAGACTCAGCAGCGCGGTGTAAGGCTCCCCCCCGCCACATTCGCTCATTTTTCCCGATTCCCCCCCCTCCGGGGGGGGATTGCCACGAATGTCGACTTCGCTGACGGCGGCGTTGCGCAGCACCGGGAATGTCCGGCGGTAGTGGCGTAGGGGCAATCCGAGCAGCTCGCACAACGCCAGGCGAAGCGCGGTGTTGTGCGACACGACCAAGGTGGGCCCTTCCGTCGCCGCAGCCATGTCGCGCAGTGCGGCGGCCATGCGGTGCGCGACCGCCTGCGGCTCCTCGCCATCCGGCCACGGATGCGCGGAAGGGTCGCGCCGGAAGGCTTCGGCGGCCTCCGGTTGCTCGATTTCCATTTCGGCGAAGGTGCGGCCCTCGGCGATGCCGAATTGGCATTCGACGAGCCGCGAATCGGTGAGGACCGGCAGCCCTGTTGCCCGAGCAACGGGCTGCATCGTGGCCACGGCCCGGCTCAATGGCGAGCAACGAAGGGCCGAAAGGCCGGCCGTGCGCGCCCAGGCCGCCAGCCGCTCCGCCTGGGCGCGGCCCGTTTCATCGAGCGGAATGTCGCTGCTCCCGGCATACCGGTTTTCGGCGTGCCAGATCGTCTGCCCGTGGCGCACCAAATAGAGGCGACTCATGCCGCCCTCCGGCGTGCGTGCGCGATCAGTACGGCGCTGGCCCAGCCGCGTTGCTCGATGGCGTCGAGAAAGGTCCGATAGGTGCGCAGCAACGCGCGGTGCCGCTCGGGCGCGGGCTCGGTGACGACGTCGTCGCGCACCGTGCGGGACGTGGACCCTGCCGCCAGCAGCGCCATGCCCACCGCGGGCTCCGCGTGACGGGGCCGATGGACTTGGCGGCCAAGCACGTCGGCGCGCAGTTGCGTCCAATGGTCGCTGCGGGCGCCCCCGCCGGTAAAGCTGATACGCCCATCGATGCGGGCGCCGAGCCCATCGAGATGGTCGAAGCAAAGTCGCTCCACGAAGGCGAGGCCCAGCGCCATCGCCGCATAGGCCTCCACATCGTCGGCCGGTTCGCCCGTCGAGAACGATTCCGCGTCGGGCGCGACGAACGGAAAGCGCTCGCCCCTTCCGGCCAGCGGATACGTGAAAAATGACGGATCCGGACGCGCCGCCGCCGCGACGCCCAGGGCGGCCAAATCGGCATGGCGAAGCCGCGCCGAGAGGATCCCTGCCCCACTGCTCGAGGCGCCGCCGGGCAACCACAATCCGCCGGGCCCGCGGTGCGAGTACATGGCGCCGTCCGGATCGCGCAGGAGCGTCTCCGATACGCCCTTGAGCGCGAGGGTCGTTCCGAGAACACAATTCCAACTTCCCGGGGTGAGCGCGCCGGCGCCCATCTGCGCCGCGCAGCTGTCCGTCATCCCGGCCACCACGCGCACACCGGCGCGCAGCCCAAGAAGCGTGGCCACGCGCGCGCCCAATCGCCCCAAAGGCTTTCCCGGTTCCACCAGCGGTGGGAGCATGCGACTCGGTAGCTCCAAGGCATCGAGCAGCGGGAGCGGCCATCGAACCTGCTGCAAATCGCAACCGGTCTTCAACGCCGTGCTGCAATCGGTGGCCACGCGTCCTCCCACGAGGCTCTCGTTGATGAAGTCGGTCTGATGGAGCAATCGCGCCTTCGAGAATTCCTCCGCAAGCCAATGACGGCGCAGCCAAAGCCATTTGGGCAGGGCCCACGCCGGCTGCATCCGGGCATAGCCATTCGCGAGCCAGGCCTCGGCGCCCACACGATTGACGACTTCCGCCTCGGCGGTCGCGCGAACGTCGTCGTACATCAGCGCGGGTGTGATCGGCGCACCCTCCGAGTTCGCGAGGAGGATGGTGCCCGATGTGCCGTCGACGGCCACCGCTTCGATCTGCGAAGCGTCGAGGCCCTGCCTCGCGGTGTGGACGGCGGCCACCACGGCGGTCCACCATGACGTGGGGTCCTGCTCGTGCTCCCCGTTGCGTCGCACGCTTTCGAGCGGCGCCGTGCCCTCGCCCGCGAGGACGCCCTCGTCGGTCAAAATGATGGCCCGCACGCTCTGCGTGCCGAGATCGATCCCCAGGGTGCTCATGCTTCGATACCTGCCGCGCGGCGGAGTTCACGAAAGTGCCGCAGGATGTCCGTGTACAAGGTCGTATTTCTCGTGTCGGGTGAAAATCGCATTTCGATCGTTCCCAATCGCGCAGCTTCTTCTCGAAGGGCCCTTCCGCGCAAAACGACGTTCGCGGCGACGAGGGCTCCGCGCGCGCCGATTTCGCGAGCCTGGGAACGCAGCACGCCGACGCCGGTCACGTCGGCGACAATCTGGCACCAAACGTCGCTGCGTGCGCCGCCGCCGCACACCCGTATCTCGGTGGGCATGGATGGCGCCGCCTCGAAGCAATCGCGCACGACGAACGCGAGCGCTTCGAGCGTCGCGCGCGCCAGGTCACGGCGGTCGTGGCGAAAGCCCAGCCCGAACAGGGCGCCGCGGGCCCGCGGGTCGAAGAACGGTGCGCGCTCCCCCGCGGGCGACATATAGGGAAGAAGCACGAGCCCGTTCGCACCGGGCGGAGCTTCGAGCGCGAGCTTATCGAGCTCCGCGGCCGAACCAAGGCCCATGATGCCGCTCATCCAGTCCATGACCTCGCATCCCACGAGCGACGGAAACGCGCGCAGCGTCTTGCCGAAGACGTCGATGTTGATGCCGATGCCCTGCCGCGCCACGTCCGGTCCATCGAGCATGATCTGCGAGCACACCGTGGTGCCGAGGATCGCCGAAGCCTGCCCGTGCGCCACAGCACCGGTGCCGAGCGCCATGCAGGCGATGTCGTAGGGCGCGAGCACCACGGGGATGCCGGCTCGAAGCTCGAGGTGCTCCGCAGCCTCTTGGCGCAGCGTTCCCACACGGTCTGTGTCGGCCAAAATGGGCGGCCGCAGGCGGCGCGCCGATTCGATTCCGAACAGCGCGAACATGTCCTCGGCCACGGCACCGGTTCGAATGTCGAGAAAGGGCAGCGAGGCGTCGGAGCGGTCCATGCCGAAGCGGCCGGTCATGCGCAGAAAGGCGAATCCCGTGCAGGAAAGTGCGGCGTGGGCCCGCTCGAGGCGCTCCGGCTCGTGGGCGCCGAGCCACGCAAGGATGGCATTCGGCGCCCCGGCGAAGGTGCGGCTGCCGTTGAGATCGAACCCTCGTGCGATGCGGCCCTCCGCCGTCCAGCGCTCGACGATGCTTGCGGCGCGCGCATCGTTCCAGAGGATGGCATGGCCCACGGGCGCGGCCTGCGCATCGACGAGCCACACGCCATCGCCCTGCCCGGTAAGGGTGATGGCCTCGATGGAGTCGGCCATTCCCGAACAGGCCTTGCGGACGGCCCGGGCGATGGCGTTCCAGAGTGCGCGCATGTCCTGCTCCGAGTGACCCGGGCGCGGACGCAGGACCGCGCTGGATTCCCGCGACATCGCCCGTTCCGTGCCGCCGTCGTCGAACACGACGGCCTTGATGACGCTGGTGCCTATGTCGATGCCGAGTATCGTCATGGTTCGGCCGTGCGCAACGTCATCGTCAATGCGGCACTGAGGAGATGCAACGCCGCGAAAACCCATATAACCACTTTGGCCCCAAAGGGCCCCATGAACAGCGCCACCACGGCGGGGCCGAGCCAAACGCTGACGCCGGCTCCCAAGTTGAGCAGGGACATCGCAGCCCCGCGTCGATCGGGCGCAAGCCACGGCGTGAGCGCCGTGAGCGGAACGTACCCCGCGAGGGTGGCGCCGTAGAGCCCGGCCACGAGCATCACCGGCCCAGTTTGCGCGGGCCCGGCATGAACCGGCGCGTAGTACATCAGCAAGGTGGTGATGGCGGTGCCCACGCCGCCGAACCACGCCACGGTGTTGCGCCAGCCGAATCGGTCGCCGATGAGGCCGAAGGCGAGGTTGCAAAAGATGTTGCTGGTGAACATCACCGTGACGATGCGCAGCCAGACCGACAATTCGAAGTGAAGCGTCTCGGTGAAGAAGACCGGCATGAAGACGAGAAAGCCCCATTGCGATGCCGTATTGATCGCCCGCACGATGGCAGCATTGACGACTTTGGGGTGCGAATGGGCGAGCGTCAGGCTGGTGAGCAACGTCGTGACGGGGCTTTCTTCGTGCACGTGCGGGCCGGGACCTCCCTCGGGCGTGCGGGCCAACCCCACGAGGGCGATGATGCCGCCCAGGATGACGATCGCTAGGGCGAGCCAGAGCGTGGGCAATTGGCCCATCGCAGGGATGGCGAAGCTCGCGACCATGGCGCCCAGGGTCGGCAGGCCGCCGGTAAAGGCGAACCAGAACCAGCCTGCGGCGCTGCTCAATCGCTCGCGCGGGGCCACGCGGGTGACCCAAACGAGAAACCCATAGGCAAAGAGCGGATAACCGAATCCGCGAATGCCGTAGAACAGCATCATGAACGAGTAGTTGTCGGGGTGAACGCCGAGCCCGAGAAATCCAATTTGCGCGAGGACCCAAATGGCCAGCCCGTACGCGATGACGCGGCGCGGCCCAATCAGATCGGAAAGCGCGCCGGAAAACCATGCGGCCACCGAGGCGGTGAGGCCATAGACGGTGAAGAGGTAGGCCACGGACTCCATGCTTCGCCCGCGGCCGACGAGGTAGGCGGAGAGGTACCCCGACTCGACACCGTCGCCGATCATGAAGAGGAGGAGCCCGATGTACCCGACGAAGAGCACCCGCGGGATGCCAATGCGATCGAGCCAGGACGGCGAATCCTGCGCATCCCGAATCGAAATCGGACCATTGTCGGTCTGGAACTGCGTCATGCTTCTGCGTCCCTTCAAGTACGGCCCGCAGGCCTGGGTGCCCGAAGTGTTCGCCCGAAAAGGCGACGGCGTGACTGCAGTTTGCAATTTTTTTTGTCGAGTGAAAGAAATTTCATTCAGAGGCCGTAAATAATTTCTTTCATCGAAGGAAAATATTTACAGTACCTTACCCGCGGAGAGGGATCCGCTTTGAGCAAAGACGATTTCGCCTTGGAAGCGCGTGCGGCGTGGCTCTACTACAAGGGTGGCCTGACGCAGGGAGAGGTCGCGGAGAAGCTGGGGGTAAGCTCCGTGCGGGTGCACCGTCTCATTGCACGGGCCGCCACGGCGGGGATCGTGAAGATCACCGTGCAGGGCTCGATCACGGAATGTGTGGCCCTGGAGGAGGAGATCAAGCGCCTCTCTGGCGTGCCCGATTGCCGCGTCGTACCGGAGCTCGCCGATCCCGGGGATCCGTTCCGCGCGATCGGTGCCGAGGCGGCGGAGATGCTCTCCACAGCCATCGAGAGCGGGGTGCATGCCATCATCGGCTTGGGGCACGGTCGCTCCATCGCGAGTGCCATCGATCAGCTTCCACAACTCGCGCCGGGGAGCCGCCTCTCCATCGTGTCGCTGCTGGGCGGTGTACCGCATCAACGCCGTGCTTCGACGTTCGACGTCATCTATCGCCTCGCGGGGAAGACGGGCGCGGAAGCCTGGGTCATGCCCGTGCCGCTCTTTGCCGATACGTCCTCTGCGGCACATACCATCGCAGCGCAACGCAGCATCGCCGAGACATTGCGTTTGGGCGCAGAGAGCAGCCTATCGCTCGTGGGCATTGGCGAGGTCACCGGCACGGCCTCACTCCTCTCCGCACACGCCATCGAAGAAGACGACGCCCGCGCCCTGCGCGCGGCCGGCGCCGTCGGCGAAATATTGGGCCACTATTACGATGCCGAAGGCCACCCCATCGACGGCCCCATCGCCAAGCGCGTCATTGCCGTGCCTCCGAAAACGCTGAGCCGCGGTCTCGTAGCCATGGCGAGCGGCGCCCAGAAAATCGCCGCCATCGCATCGATTCTGGCAACCGGGCATTTGAAGGGATTGATCACCGACGAGCCAACGGCCACCGCGCTGGTGGCATTTGCCAATCGCGCAAAGCCGGCCAAACGAAAGGGCGCCTCGTCCAAGGGTGCGTGAGAATTCAGCCCCCGAGTGTTGCGTGCGATATTACAGCCCCATCGGTCCGGGCTCGTGCTTTAGCGTGATATCCTGCCCCACGGCCGGCAGTGCCAATGCGCGCAGTGCGCCTTCGCGCCATACGATGAAGGCGAGGGACGGGTCGTCGAGGGGCCGATCGAAGGTCACGGCAAAGCGCGTGGGGCGACCGTCGGTGGCCTCGAGGACGCGCACGGACCATGGGCCGAGGGGCACGAGATCGCCCGCGTGCAGCGGATGGTCCGGCGCGCGCACCACGAACTCGAGGGCGTTGTCGAGCAAGGTGCCGCGCACGAGGGCAATTTCGAGCGTCCGCGCGTCGACGCGCTTTAGCCGATGCTCGTGCGGCGACATGCTCAACAGGTGAACGGCCCGCGGCAGCCGCTCTGGGCGCGCAAGGGCAAGGTCCGACGCGAGGTACATGCCCACCAGAGGGTCGGATAGGCCAATGCCCACGATGTTCACCCCCTCCCGTGCGGGGATCTCGGCGCGCGCGGCCAAAGCCCGCGCGGCGTGGGAGGAACTGGTAAGTTGCTGCGCGCCAAAGGCGAAGAGCGCCGGCGCGACGATGAGGTGCAAGAACCCGAACACGGCCACGCCCGCACGCGCCGGTACCCCGGCTCCCGCATGAAGCAACGCGATGGCGAGCGCAGAGACGATTCCCAGGTTTGGCAAAAACAGAATGCGATCGCCAGGAATTCCCGCTGCCCCAGGCAGCACCGCGAGAACGGCGCCGGCAAGGAGCCATGCAAGCGTGCGGCGCACCTCGGGATCCAACCCGCGCACCGCACGACGAAGCAACAGCCCGAGGGCCGTCGCCGCCACCACGCCGAGGGCCGCCAACACGGGGATGGCCTGCGGCGCCAGGCCCGTGATCTCCGAGGGGGCGCCCACCAACGCGGCCTCCGCGAAGACGGCCACCCTGGCCGGCAGGTGCGCCAGGTATTGCCCGGGGTGGCCGATCGGATCGACATACGCACCCGACGCATACGCGCCGAAGCCCAATCCCTTGTACAGCGCCGCATAACCCACGAAGAGCGCGCCCCACGGGGCGAACGCACGAAGCCGCTCGCCGGTGGAGGCGCGCCGGCCGATGAACACGTACGCCGCCACGTACGCAAACACGCCCAACGCCGTTTCGCCCGCCGCCAGCCCGAGCGCCGCACACGCCATGGCGGACCACGTTTCGCCCGCGAAGGTGCAACGCCAGGGCCGCGATGGCCAACACGCCGGAAATCGCCACGTGGCGCGCCGCCGGCCACGCCGCCAGCATCCAGTGCGCCGGGGCCATCGCAAAAAGGATCACGGCCAACGCCGCTTCCCGCTCCGGCAAAAGCCGGCGCAGCAGCATCCCGGCGGCAAAGACCGCGGCCACGTACCAGGCCATCGAATGAAGGTGGTACGGAAGCGGATGCCGCCCCCCCATCGCATGATCGAGCGCAAACAGCGCACTGCTGAGCGGCCGAAAGAACGAAAGCCGCAATTCATCGAGCGTCCACCAAGGCAGCGGTCCATCGTCGACGAGCAGCTGCCGCTGCCCCGCATTCCCCGTTGCAAACGTGTACAGGTGAAACGGCCCCGGCGCGGGTGCGGGCGCGGTACCGTCCAGACGCAACACCATGACTTGGTCATCGCAATAGAAGTCCGCAAAGAGCGCGGGAAGCGACAATACGACCGCCAAGAACGCGGCCACCCAAAGTGCACGCGGGAAGCGAAGCATGCGTGATGCATAGTGCCAAATCGCAACACCGGAAAGCGCAAATTTCCACGCAATCTCGGTCCGTCGGCGGTCGATAAAACCAACCTGGAAGCTTAGAACCGAATCAATCGCACGTGCCGTGGATCGATCGCCGTGGACGGATTGACACCGAAGAAGTCCGTGAAGGCATGATCGAGATGGGCCAAGTCGTAATAGCCGACTTCATGGGCCACCTCGGTGAGGGAGCGGCCTTGTGTCCACAACGCCACCCCGCGCCATAAGGCCACCCACCGCATGAAATAGCTCAACGTGCTGCCTGTTTGCTCTTTGAAGAGGTGCCCCAGGCGCGACGTCGACAAGTGCAGCCTCCGTGCGAGGCTGGCCGGGGTTGCTTCCTCACGCGGTAAGTCGTTGATGAGCTGCATGGCCTTTTCGACCCGCGGATCGAGCGCCCGGTCGTCGGGGGGCTTGCCGGCGATGGCCACCACCAGATCGCGGGTGAGCGCGTGCACCTCGGCGCCGCTCAAGTTTCCGGCAAACGCGCGGGTCAGGCAGGGAACCAGCGGCTCGAAGCGCGCGAAGTCGAGCGCCACCACGTCCTCACCCCCCAGCACGGGCTGCACGGCGGCGTACTCGCCCGAATGCACGGGAAAATCGATGGCCACCAGCCCCTCCGCCGCCAGCCGTTTGCGCGCCACCTTCGGCGCCACCAATGCGGCCTGCGTGGAAAGGGCGGCCCCCTCCCCCACTTCGAGGAGCATGGGCGCCTTGTAGGCCAGAAGCAACGTGGCCGCCGGTCGCCGGTACGGCGCGTGGCTGCGATCCAGAACGAGGCTTTCGGCCAGCAGCACGAAGCGTTGTGGGCCCACGTACACGATGAAACGCAGCGGCGGATTCGGGTCGTACGCTTTCATGAAAGAAGAGCGGTCTCGTACAATCGCTTCGGGGCGGAAAAACCTTAGATCGAATCGTGGCCGTCGCGGCCACGCACGATGGAGGGAAATACCGTGAAGACGCTCCAACACTGTACTGCGGTCATGACCATGCTGCTCGCCTCTCTCTCGATGGAGGGCGTTGCCGCTGCCGCCACGCCCCCAAGCCAAGACGCATTCTACACCGCCCCCGCCGCCATGCCGTCGGTACCGTCGGGGACCATCCTCGCATCGCGGCCGGTCACCCTGGCGCTGCCGCTGGCCGTCAAAGCGTGGCAGTTGAAATATGCCACCACCGATGAACATGACCGTCCAGTCGTCGCCATCGCGACATTGGTCGTTCCCATTTTGCCCTACCTCGGCACGCGCCCGCTCCTGTCGTACAACGTGGCCATCGATTCGCTGTCCATCGATTGCAATCCCTCCTATGTGATGCAGGGCGGCGTCGTCACGCCATCCACCTCCGCCAATTTCGGTACCGCGTTGGAGATGGCCAATGTGGTGTTGGCGCTCAAAACCGGCTGGGCCGTCGTGGTACCGGATCACGAGGGCTTGGCCATGAACTTCACCGTCGGCCCCATGAGCGGCCATGCGGTGCTCGATGGCATTCGCGCCGCCCGAAGCTACACCGAGGCCCGTCTCCGTGACGCGCCGCTGACGATGTGGGGCTACTCGGGTGGCGCGCAAGCGACGATGTGGGCCGCGGAGCTGGCCCCTTCGTACGCGCCCGAGCTGCGCTTCAAAGGCATCGCGGCCGGTGGTGTGCCCGTCGATCTGGTGAGCATTCTCCGCTACGTCGGGGGCACGTACATGTCGGGCATCGCCGCCGGCGGCGTCATGGGCCAGGCGGATGCCTACCCCGAGTACAATGCGCACCGCTTCCTCAACGACGCGGGCAGGAAGCTGCGCGCGGACGTGCGCCGCCAATGCATTGGCGATCTGATTATGAACTATGCCTTCAAGGATCTATCGGACTACTCCACCGTGCCCGATATGGCCAGCGAGCCCGACGTGCAAGCCATCGCCGCCCACAGCCGCTTGGGCGGCCGAAAGCCCGCGGGCCCGCTCTACGTTTACCACGGCTACTGGGACCAGGCGATTCCATACCGGGACGTGGAGGGACTCGTCGATGGGTATTGCAAGCAAGGTGTGTCCGTCACCTTCAACATCGACCAACTGAATCACGTGACGGACCATTTTGCCTACGCCGCCCTCGGCGTGCCCGGTGCCTTCGTCTATCTGCAGGCCGCAGTCGCCGGCTTCGCCGCACCGAGCACCTGCCGCTAGGGCGTCAAGGATGGAGCGCCAGGCGATCTATGTATGAATCGTATCGATGCATGGTGTGAAAACTATCCATTCGACCCATACATGACCACGGCTTAGCTTCTAGGCCGAGGTCATCGTTCATGAGGCATTGGGATATCTCGGCGCCGGCGGCCATCGCAGCGTCGGCGCTCGTGCAGGTCGCGTGTGCGACTCCACCACGAATACACGCTGGTCAGGAGGCGCCGGCCAAAGGCTACGCCGTGAAGGAGCTCGGAGATGGGCTCTATTGGGTCACGGATGGGGCTTACAACACCATGTTTGCCGTGTCGACGGAGGGCGTGATCGCCGTCGACCCGTTGCCAACGTTGGGAAAGAATTATTTGAACGCGATCCGGGAGGTCACCGACAAACCGATCGTGTATGTCGTTTACAGCCACGAGCACGCCGACCATATCGGTGCGGCCAACCTGTTTCCCACGACGGCGAAGTTCGTGGCCCAGCGTGAAACCGCCGCCATGCTCGAGCGCCGGCGCGACCCGAGGCGTCCCGTCCCCACGATCATCTTCGACGGGACGTACCGACTCGAACTCGGCGACCAGATGCTCGTCCTCGACTACCACGGCGTGAACCACGAGGCGGGGAACCTCTTCATCCATGCGCCCAAGCAGAAGGTGTTGATGCTCGTCGACGTCGTCTATCCCGGATGGATGCCGTACAAGAATCTCGGGATTGGCGTCGATATTCCGGGGTACGTGGAGGCCCATCGCATCGCCTTGGGGTACGACTTCAACACCCTCGTGGCAGGGCACGTCGACCGCCTCGGCACACGACAGGACGTGGAGAATTCGCTGGCCTTCGTCGGTGAGCTTCGGTCGGTCGTGGGGGCTTCGATGGCCAGGCGCACGTTTCCCGATTATCTAAAATCAGCGCCCAGCATAAAAACCTCCTGGGAACGACACAACGATTACGAGCTCGCCCTCGTCGACGACTGCTACGCCGAGATGTTCCCGAAGTGGAGCCCGCGCTTGGCGGGAAGCGAGAGCTACCTCAAGGACAACTGCTGGGCCATGCTGGAAAGCCTCGTCGTGCAGTTCGGCCCCGCCGAGGTGAAATGATGCCGAGCATCGCCATGACCGTCAACGGCAAGGCCGTTCGCGTGGACGTCGATCCCTCGACCCCGCTCCTATGGGTTCTTCGTGATCACCTGCAGCTGACTGGAACGAAATATGGTTGCGGCATCGCCCAATGCGGAGCGTGCACCGTCAACCTCGACGGAGACGCGGTGCGGGCTTGCGTCACCCCCGTTTCCCGGGCGGCCAATCGTCATGTCACCACCATCGAAGGCCTCTCGCCCGATCGAAGCCATCCCGTCCAGCGGGCTTGGCTCGAGGAGCAGGTCCCGCAATGCGGATATTGTCAATCGGGACAGATCATGGCGACCTCCGTGTTGCTGTCGAAAATCGCGCGGCCATCGGACGAGCAGATTCATGATGCGCTCGCGGGAAATCTCTGTCGTTGCGGAACCTATCCTCGCATCCGCAAGGCCGTGCATCGCGCCGCCGAGCTGGCGACCGAAGACGGGAAACCGCGATGAGCACCTTGTCCCGCCGGAGCTTCCTCGGCGCGAACGGCATCGTTCTCGTGGGCTGCTTTCTCGATTCGATGTTCAGCGGCGCCGAGGCGCTCGCCGCGCCCGCGCCCGCCATCGATCTCAATGCGTGGATCAAGATTGCCGCGGATGACACGGTCACCGTCGTCGTCTCGCAAGCGGAGATGGGGCAAGGCATCATGACGACGCTCCCGGCCGTCCTCGTCGAGGAGCTGGGGGCCCGCTGGGAGCGCGTGCAGTTCGAAACGTCGCCGGCGGCCGTCGCCTACCGCAATCCCCGGCTGCAGTGGCAATTCACCGGAAACAGCGAAAGCATCTCGTCGTTCTTCGATTTGATGCGCAAGATGGGCGCCAGCGCACGGGCCATGCTCGTCGAGGCGGCCGCCCGCAAATGGGGTATTCCTGCCGCCAGCTGCAAGGTCGAGGACGGATACGTCATCGACTCGGCCTCGCAGCGCAGGGAAAGCTTCGGCGCGCTCGCGCCGGCTGCGAGCAAGATCGCGCCGCCCAAAGAGCCCCGGCTCAAGCCCGAACGCGAGTGGAAGCTGCTCGGAAAGCCGCTTCCGCGCGTGGACAATCCGGCCAAGGTCGACGGCAGCGCCATCTTCGGGCTCGATTTCATGCTGCCGGGAATGGTTCACGCGGCCATCCTCAACTGCCCCGTGTTCGGTGGAAAACTGGTCTCCATCGATCGCTCGTCGGTCGCGGGAGAGGACGGCCTCCTCGACGTCATCGAAGTACCGGGTGGCGTCGCCACGGTCGCAAAGACGTATTGGCAAGCGCGCAAGGCGCTGGATGCCCTGCGCGTCGTTTGGGACGAAGGGCCCCATGCACGGGTCGATAGCAAAAGCCTCATGGGCCAATACCACCAGGCCATGGCCGGCGACGATTGGGTACCGGTCAAGGCCGTCGGCGGCACATTCCCCACGGCGCACTCGGCCGAATACGAGAGTCAATTCCTCGCCCACGCGACCATGGAGCCCATGAATGCAACCGCGCATGTTACCAGCGAGGGTTGCGAAATCTGGGCCCCGACGCAGGGGCAGGAGCTCGCTCAAGTCGTGGCCTCGACGATTCTCGGGCTGCCCAAGGAGAAAGTGCAGGTCCACCGCACCTTTCTGGGCGGTGGATTCGGCCGCCGGCTGCTCGTCGACTACGTGGTGCAGGCCGTCGTCCTGGCCAAGGCCGTGGGCCGGCCGGTCAAAGCCATTTGGTCGCGGGAAGAGGATATGCGGCACGATCACTATCGCCCCGCCGTCCTCCATCGCATGGCGGCGGGATTCGACAAAGACGGATACCCCATTGGCATCGCCCACCGGCTGGTGTCGCCCACCATCCTCAAGTCCGTTTTCCCACCGGCGGTGACCGACAAGCTCGACCCGAGCTGCCTGGAAGGCCTGATGGAGACGCACTACCGCATCCCGAACGTGCGCATCGATTTCCATCTGCTCTCCATCCCCGTTCCGACCTCCGTCGCCCGTACGACGGGGTATGGCCCCAATCTCTTCGCGATGGAAAGCTTTCTCGACGAAGCGGCCCATCGCGCGAAAAAGGACCCGTACGCGTATCGCCGCCATCTCCTCGGCGGAAACCCGCGCGCGCTGGCCGTCCTCGACCTCGCCGCCGACAAGGCTCGCTGGCGTGAGGCGCCGCCCGCGGGCGTTCATCGCGGCATCGCATTCGCCGAGGCGTTCAACACCATGATTTGCCAGGTCGTCGAGCTGAGCGTCCAGGACGGACGTGTGACGATCCATCGCGTCGTTTCGGCGGTCGATTGCGGCACGGTGTTGAACCCGAACATTGCCGAGAACAACATCGAAGGCGGTGTCGCCTGGGGACTCTCCAACGCCTTCAAATCGGAAATGACCTTTTCACGGGGCAAGGCCGTGGAAGGCAACTTCGACGGCTTCCAGATTTTGCGTCTCCCCGAGATGCCCCCGTGCGAGACCCATTTCATCGACAGCGGAGCACGGCCTCTCGGCGGCACCGGAGAAGTAGGACCGGTTACCGTCATTCCCGCGGTGACGAATGCCATCTTCGCCGCAACGGGCCGGCGCATTCGCTCCTTGCCGCTCGCCCGTCACGGTCTCCATCTTGGATGAGAACGCCGCTAGCAGCAGATCTCGAAAGGATCGATGGATGAGATCGATGTGGATATTCGCCCTCTGCGCATTTTCCGCGTGCAAGCCCCATGGGAACAGCGTGCCGGCTGACGCGTCCCCATCGACCGGGTTCGAGGCGTTTCGCGCGGCATCCACGGTCTTGTTGCATCCGCGTTGCCTGCATTGCCACGCGGAAGGCGACGCGCCGCTGCAAGGCGACGACCACCACGTCCACGACATGAACGTGAAAAGGTCGGCGGACGGAAGGGGCTCCCCGGCGATGCGTTGCACCAACTGTCATCAAAGTACCAATTCGCCACTTCCCCACAGCCCGCCCGGGGCCGACGATTGGCACATGCCCGCCGACGACATGCGAATGTCCTGGCATGGGCTGACGGTGTCGCAGCTTTGCGAATCGCTGAAAGATCCGGCGCGAAATGGGCATCGGCAGCTCCCGGACGTCATCGATCATCTGGATACGGGGCTGGTCAAGTGGGCGTGGGAACCCGGTTCGGGGCGCGAGCGGCCACCGCTCGCGTACGGCGATTTCGTGGCAAAGATGCGCGCGTGGAAGGAAGCTGGCGCTCCGTGCGGGGATCGCTGAGGGCCTGCTCCGTCGCGGCGCTCGTCGCGATCCTCAGGCCTGGCGTCGCAGGGGCCGCCGATGATCGAACAGCGGTGGCCGTGGCGGGGCCGTCCGGGTTCGGCCTCCAATCCGCCGACGGTGCCTATCGCCTGAACCTGCGTTGGCTGCTTCAAACCGACTTCCAGGCTTTTCTGATCGACAGACCGCCCGGGGTGAACGCATCGAGCTCGTTCGTCGTGCACTTTGCCGCGGTGCAAATGAGCGCGGTCATGGCGGGGGGCGTTCGCGCGCAGCTGTTCGTGGACTTTGCGCAAGGCCGCGTGACCCTGCTGGATGCGTGGGCGGAGGTGGATCTCGCGAAGCGTATGACGCTCCGGGTTGGCAAATTCCTTTATCCCATCAGCGAAGAGCGCCTCACCCCGGGCATTTGGTTGCCGTTCGTGAGCACCACGCTCGCAAGCGTGCTCCTGCCCAGCCGGAATACGGGTATTCAGCTCTACGGAGAGGCCATCCCCGGCGTTCTGAAGTACAACGTTGCGCTCACCGACGGCGTGACCGCCCGAATCTTCGCACGCCCCTTTTCCGAATCCGTCGTTGCTCCACTGGCCAAGCTGGGCATGGGCGTGGGTGCGAGCTACGCGCATCGAAGCGGCCTATTGGCCAGTCCGGACCTGCCGGTCTTGCGCACGTACGGTGGCAGGACCTTTTTCGCGTACGACGACGGTGCGGCCGCGGACGGTGGCTCGTGGAGGGTGGTGCCGCATCTGACATGGGCCTGGGGACCGGTTGCGGCCTATGCGGATTGGGTGCATGCAGCCGATCATGTCGGCGGTGCCCCCATCTCCTACGATGCCTATGGAGTCGTCGCATCCGCCGTTCTGACGGGCGAGGACGCGGAGCCCCTTTCGTACATCGTCCCGAAGCATCCGTTCGATCCGTCCAACGGGCACTTCGGAACATTCTTGCTGGTCGGTGGCGTGGGCCGGCTGGCGATCGGCGCGAACGCCTTTCGACCCGGCGCGGCCAATCCCGCCGCGGCATCGCGAACGGCCACGGTCTATGGCGGCGGCTTCAATTGGTATCCCGTGAGCGGCATCGCGGTACTTAGTTCATTTGGGCACATGTTCTTCGAAAGTGCCGGCGACGCCCCCGTTCGCCCCGACGAAAATGTGCTCATCGTGCGGCTGCAGGTGGCCTTGTGAACGAAACGCGGGACCTCGTTCGAACCTGGCGCTCGCTCGAGGACGGCGGCGAACCGATGCTGCTCGCCACACTGATCCGCACGGCAGGCTCGAGCTATCGGCGCCCGGGGGCGCGCATGCTCATGAGCCAACGCCGCTGGCTGGCAGGCGGCATCAGCGGCGGATGCCTCGAAGACGACCTCCTTCGCAAAGCGTGGTGGTACACATCGAGCGGGCGCGCCCGCCGCATCGAGTACGACACCATGGGCGACGCGGAGGATGCGGGCGCGGGCTTCGGCCTGGGTTGCGACGGCCGGCTCGAGTTGTTGCTCGAGCACCTTTTATCCACCGACCCCGTGCATCCGCTGCGCTTCATCGAGCATTGCTTCGCGGCGGGTGAGCCCGGGGTGATGGCCACGGTCGTTCGTGGTGACGAGGGCTTGGGTCACCGGTGGCTGCGCGATGCGCATGGCTGGACGGCCTGCAACATGGCCGATGAACGGTGGAAGGCCGAGATCGAGCGGGCGGCGGCCACCGCGCTGGAATCGGAGCGTTCCATGTATCTTACACTGGATGCCGCCGACGTCTTCGTGGAGGTCGTTCTACCGCCGCGACCACTCGTCGTTTTCGGAAGCAACTACGACGTCGTCCCGGTCATCGAGCAGGCCAAATGCGTCGGCTGGGATGTCTCCGTCGTCGCCCGACGTGCGTCCGAAGGAGCCCGCGAACGTTGTGCACGGGCAGACGCCTTCGTGGTCGCAGCCCCCGCGGACATCCGAATTGGACGCCGCACGGCGGTGTTGGTCATGACGCACAACTACGAGTCCGACCTGGAGATCCTGAAATCGATTCTGCCGTCGCCCGCACCCTACGTCGGCATCCTCGGCCCGCGCACGCGCACCGATCGCCTGCTCTCGGACGTGCTCCGGGCTGGGGTGAGCGTGTCCCCCGCCCAGCTCCAGCGCGTGCGTGCCCCCGTCGGACTCGATCTTGGAGCGCATGGGCCGGCAGACATTGCGCTGGCCATGATCGCCGAGATTCAATCCGTGATGTCCCAGCGCTCGGCCCGGCCTTTGTCCGAGTGCCAATCAAGGAATGCGACGTAGCCACTCGGCCAGGGTCTTGCCAATCAGGTGTGGATTGTCCTCTTGCAGGTAATGGATCCCCTGGCCGACGGGCACCACCTCCAAGTTGGGTAGGTTGTCCTTGCACCAGGCCACGAGCGGCGCCTGCATGAGCCCCCCGGGCTCCCCGGTGAAAAGCAGCTTGGGCAACTTAGAGCGGCAAAGTGCGTCGCGCGAGCGGCTCACGATGTCCACGACGTCGGCGGGCTCGCCGGCGACGGGGATCTGCCGCGGCCAAACCAGAGTGGGTTTGCGCGAGGCGCGATCGGGAAACGGTGCACGGTAATGGTCCATTTCCGTGTCGGTGAGTTTGCGAACGATGGCGCCGGGAAGAAGGTGCTCGATGAAGAAGTTCTCGTCGAGCACCATGGCCTCGCCCACGCCCGGCGTGCGCAGCTTTTGAAAGACATCGCGCACGGCGTCGGGGAATCGTTCCCAGCTCGGGATCGGCGCCAAAATGGGCTCCATGAAGGCGATACCGCGGACGCGCGATTCGTGGCGCATGGCCCAGTCGAAACCGAGCGCCGAGCCCCAATCGTGGATCACCAGGGTGATGCGCTCGAGCCCCAAGGCCGAGATGAACCCGTCGAGGTAGCGTGCGTGGTCGGCGAAGCGGTAGCCGATGTCCGGCTTGTCCGAGCGGCCCATGCCGATGAGATCGGGCGCGATGGCGCGGCCCAAGCCACGTACGTGCGGAATGATGTTGCGCCAGAGATACGACGACGTGGGATTCCCGTGGAGAAACAGAATGGGATCCCCCTGCCCTTCGTCGACGTAGGCCATGCGCGAGCCGTGCACGTCGATAGAACGATGTTGAAAGGGAAAGTCGGACGAAATCGATTCATGGGTCATGAGGGAGGCTCCTTGTATTGGTGAATCATCGTTCGAAGCGTCACGACGAAATCGCGTTTGCTCTTCGGATCGGGATCGCTCCGGTAATAGGCCGTAAGTCTGTGCATTTCGGACAGCGTCGAAAGGTGCGCCTGCAGGGCGGGTACATTCCCGTCCTCCTCGCGGACCTCCAGATCGTTGCGCTTCACCCGGCCGAGGTTGATGGCCCGGTCGATGCGGCGGTGGCACGCGCACGGGGCCTTCGGCTCGAACACGCCGCAGGTGCGCGAGAGGAATTCGACGAGCGCGGTGCGGGCCCGACTGAGGCGCTTGCGGAACGCCGCGGCCTCGATTTCCAGGACCTCGGCGGCCTCGTCCGAGGAAAAGCCGAGGATTTCGCCCAGGATGAAGGCGATGCGGTGATCGCCGTCGAGGCATTGGAGCATCGCGCGGCTGCAGGCGACCTTGAGCTGCCGGTGCAGCAGCTCGTCCTCGGGGCGCGGGACCGCCTGATCGTCGCGGCCCTCGGCCAGATCGTTGGCGAACGCATCGAAGGAACGCTGCGCGGCCGCGGCACGCTCCTCGCGAAAGTCGAGAATGCGCCGCACGGCGATGCGCCACGCCCACGTCGAAAATTTCGCCTCGCCACGGTACTGCGCGAGGCGGGTGATGATACGGATGAGGGCCTCCTGGGTGGCATCTTCCGCGTCCACCCGATGCAGGAGCATCCGCAGCGCCACGCCGTGAATCGGCTTCTGCAGCGTGCGAACGATCTTCTCGATGGCGTGCCGATCGCCGTCGACGGCCAGGGCGATGAGCTCGCTCGTAATCCCGGAAAACGTATCGCTCGTGGTCATCGCCGTATTGGACTGCCGCGAACGAGAAGCTGTGACCGAAAATCGGACCCTTCGGATCGACCGAGCGGTCTACACGCCGGGGAAATGCGATCGCTCGTGCGACTGTGATGCGTCGGATCTCACCGTGGGAATCACTCGATCATGCGTAACTGCGTGACGTAATTCGCATTACGAAATCTCGATTTTTCTCATTGCCCGAGGCGATATTTGGACTATCTCACGGGCTATCCAATTCGCGATTCGAACTCGAAAATGATTTCGAGATTTCGCGGAAGGAAAATCGAAGAGATTCGTACCAGGGGATGCTGCCCACTGCAGCGAGACCCTCGGTCATCACAAATAAGAAATACGGAGCTTGACTCTATGAAACTGTCGTTGAAGCACCAGACGTGCGGCGCAATCATCCTCTCGATCGTTGGCGTGTTGGCTGCGGGTTGCGCAGCCGAGGGCGTGAACGGCGGCGAAGAGAACGTGACGGAAACGTCCAGCGAACTGCGCGCCGAGTGGAGCACGACACCGGTAACGGTCACTCATGACATCCCCGCGCCCGATTACAAGACCCTCAAGGTCGCGAAGAACAACGGTTTCGATCGCAGCGTATTCCAATTCGACACCGGCATTCCGGGTTACGACGTCCGTTACGTGACCAACCCGTCGCAGTGCGCTTCGGGCGATCCCATCACCGTCTCCGGCACGGCCTACATTCAAGTACAGATGCAGCAGGCGAACGCCTACGACTACGAGACGCAGAAGCCGACCTACTCGCCGGCGTCGATCGTGGACGTGAAGCCGAATCTCGCCTCGGTGAAGCAGCTCAAGATGTCCTGCCCGGGCATCGAGGCCGAGACGTCGTACATCATCGGCGTTTCCGCGAAGAAGAACTTCCGCGTTACCGAATTGAAGAATCCGCCGCGCATCGTGGTGGACGTTCAGCAGTAAATCCAATCATCCCTTCTCCTTTCAAATCAAAACCACCCCTCTCCCTCGGGGAGAGAGGCAAAACGACATGGATCTCATTTCTATGAAACTGTCCTTGAAGCACCAGTTCTGCGGCGCAGTCATCCTCTCGGTCGTCGGCGTGTTCGCAGCAGGTTGCGCGGCCGAAGGCGTGAACGGTTCGGAGGAAGTCGCGGAGACCTCCAGCGAGCTGCGCCCCGAGTGGAGCACGGCGGAAGTGAATATTCGTCATGACGACATCGGCTCGACGGATTTCAAGACGTTGAAGGTTGCCAAGAACACCGGCTTCGATCGCAGCGTATTCCACTTCTCCAACGACGGCGTTCCCGGTTACCGCGTTCGTTACGTGGCCACTCCGCAGATCTGCGCGGGCGAGGGCGAACTCGAGGTCCAGGGCAATGCCTTCATCGAAGTGCAGATGATGCCGGCCCAATCCTACGACGACGAGACGCAGAAGCCGACGTACTCCCCGGCCACCATCGTGGACTTCAAGCCGAACCTCGCTTCGGTGAAACACCTCAAGATGTCCTGCCCCGGCTTCGAGGCCGAGACGTCGTACGTCATCGGCGTTTCCGCGAAGAAGAACTTCCGCGTTCTCGAATTGAAGAATCCGCCGCGCCTCGTGGTGGACGTTCAGCAGTAATCGCGACGCCACGACGTATTTGAACCGCCAAGACGCCGAGTACGCCAAGGTTTCGAGGATCCTAGAATCCCGTTTCTCTTGGCGGCCTTGGCGTCTTGGCGGTTAATCCTATTCTTACGCCGCGCCTTGACCCGAGTCAAACGATCGTTTAAATCTTAGGATTGAAACGACCGCCTAACTTAGGGAAGGGACGCGTCATGATGACCCATCGATACGTCATGGGGACGATTTTGTCCGCGATGATGGCCACCGCGGCTTGCTCGTCGTCCTCGAACTCCGATTCCAACGAAGAGCCGCTCACGTATTGGCAGAATGTCGCGCCCATCGTGAATGCCAAATGCGTCGGGTGCCATCAGCAGGGCGGCATTGCCCCCTTTGCATTGGACACGTACGACGCCGTGAAAGCGCGGGCGGCCGGCATCGATGGGGCCACGCAGGCCGGGCACATGCCGCCCTTTTTGATGACCCACGACGGAAGTTGCGGCGACATCGAGCGCGACGAGGCTTTGACGCCTGCCGAGTTGGCGACCCTTCACCGCTGGGCAAGCAGCGACAAGAACGAGGGCACGCCCGTCGAGATCCCGCGCACCCCCGCGCCCGTCCTCGACCATGCCACCGAATACCGCACACCGAACTTCGTGCCCCGGGCCGATCCGGCCAATCCCCTGGCCAGCCGCGACGAGTACCGCTGCTTCGGCTTCCGCCCCGGCGGCACGGGCACGCGCTACATCACCGGCTACCACGCGATCCCGGGCAACCCGGCCATCGTCCACCATGCAGCGCTCTACGTCGTCGACCCGAACGGCGCGTCGTACGTGGCAGGCAAGACGAATGGCCAAGTCGTGCAAGCACTGGACGATGCGGGCACCGATCGCGATGGATGGCCCTGTTTCGGTGCGGCGGGCGACGGCGTGCGGTTCGAATCCAGCCCCGCGGTCTGGGTGCCCGGCCAGAATGTCGTCGACTACCCCGATGGATTCGGAGCGCCGGTTCGGCCGGACGATCTTCTCGTGCTTCAAATCCATTACAACCTGCCGGCGAGCGGACAGTCACCCCCGCCCGATTCGACGAACCTCCGTTTGCGCTACCAGGACCACGTCGATCGTGAGGTGCTCTTTCGGTCGCCCGATCCCTTGTTGGACAGCCTCTTCCGACCGCAAGGCCCCGACACCCTGCCGCCGGGCAAACGCGAGCACCCGTACTCGAGAGAACTCGCGCGCTCGGACTTGGATTTCACCGACGATCAGCCGGCGGTGGAAATTCTCGGCATCATGCCGCACATGCACGAATTGGGGCGCAAGTTCGAGCTGACGCTGCACCAGGCAGGTGGCACCGGCAAGGACGAGTGCATTGCGCACATCGACCAGTGGAACTTCCACTGGCAGCGATTCTACTGGTACAAAACACGGCCCAAGCTCACGGCCGACACCATCGCCAAGCTCACGTGTGTCTTCGACACGTCGGGAAAACGCGAGCCCGTATCACCCGGTTGGGGAACCGAAAACGAGATGTGCCTGGGCATGCTCATGATCGCCAAACCATAGCGACGGAGAAGAAGTCGTTCTAAACAGCATGGGATGCTCCACCCTGCGTTGCAGTTCGGCCTGCTATTGGCCTCGATGGGCGTTGTCGCGTGCTCCGGCGCCTCCGCCACCAAGCCGACGGTGGTCTACGCCAGCTCGGGGAAGCTTTTGCGCGTGTACGCGCTGGATGCCGCACGCGCGGAGCTCACCCTGAAGCAAACCTTGCCGGAGTTGGAGAACGACGTTCACTACGTCGCCGTGCATCCGAGCAGAAAGTACCTTTATGTGTCGTGCAGCGAGATCCCGCCGCCGAAGGATCGGCCTGTCGTCAATGCGATCCATGCGTTCACGATCGACGGGAAGACGGGGACGCTGGCCTCGCTGGGTCCGACGTATGCCTCGCCGCTCGCGCGGGCGGTCCACGTTTCCGTCGATCGAACGGGGCACTATTTGCTGATGGCGCACAATTTCGCCGAGAGCGCCTCGGTGCTGCGGCTGAACGCCGACGGCAGTCTGGGCGCGCCGGTGCAGCAGCCGGAGGAGCGGCAACACCTGGGCTTCTTGGCCCACCAGGTTCGGGTCGACCCGTCGAACCGATGGGCCTTCGTTCCCGTGCGCGGAAACGAGACGAGCCTCGGGCATATGGCCATTTTCGATTTTCACGACGGTGTGCTGCAAAAGCGCAGCGTGCTCGATTATCCAAGCGGGCTGGGCCCGCGGCATTTGGATTTTCATCCGACCAAGCCGTGGGTTTACGTCGCCATGGAGAATGGCAATCGGTTGATCACGTACGAGCACCGCGACGGGGTGCTCACACAGCGATTCGATACGACGACCCTCGCGAGCCCGGGCGGCGGTTCCCCAGGGCAAGGCGCGGGCGCCATCCATGTGCACCCCAGCGGCCAATGGGTTTACGTGTCGAATCGGGATACCTCGCCGGGCGACGGCGGTGAGAACAGCGTCGCGGTTTTCGCCATCGACGCGGCGACGGGAGAGCCCAAGCTCGTTCAGAGCATGGACGCGCACGGCATCTCGCCGCGCACGATGACCCTCGACCCGAGCGGGCATGTTCTCATCGTGGCCAATCAGACCAAAGGGCCGAACGGCGCGGAGCCGAATCTTTCCGTCTTTCGCATCGGGTCCGACGGAAAGCTGACCTACGTGCGCACGTACCCGCAGGCCGGAGGCGACGCCTGGTGGGTCGGCGCGCTGTCCTTACCGTAGCGCGCGGAAGAACGCGCGAATGTCGCCAATCAGGAGATCCGGCGCTTCCATGGCAGCAAAGTGGCCACCGCGCGAGAACTCGGACCAATGCACGATGCGGTGCTCTCGTTCGGCGATGCGCCGTATGGCGGGATCGCTCGGAAAGACCGCGATGCCCGTGGGCACCTCGGAGCGGAGCGGGGGATCTTTCGCGACCCGGTTTTCGTAATAGAGGTGCGCGGAGGATGCGCCCGTGCCGGTGAGCCAATACAGCGTGACGTTGGTGAGAAGCTGATCCAAATCGACGGCGTCCTCGGGCAAATCCTGGGCGGGATCGGTCCATGCCTGGAATTTCTCGAGGATCCAGGCGAGCTGCCCGAGGGGCGAATCGGTGAGCGCGTAGGCAAGGGTTTGCGGTCGTGTCGATTGGATATCCGCGTAACCCGTTCCGTCGTTTCGCAGCTTTTCCGCATCGAGCAAGCGCGCCCGCTCGCTGGGGGTGAGATCTTCGAAGTCCGAGGGCTCGCCCGAAGGAAAGCTCAATCCGCCGTTGATGTGCACGCCGAGGACGTGCTCAGGGTCGATCCGGCCCAATTCCGGGGAGACCACCGAGCCGGTGTCGCCGCCTTGCGCGCCATACCGCGCGTACCCGAGCCGCGCCATCAACTCTGCCCACGCGCGGGCGATGCGGCGATGGTTCCACCCGGGGCCCTGAAGCGGCATGGAAAAGCCGAAACCCGGGACGGATGGCGCGATCACGTGAAAGGCGTCGCCCGGATCGGCGCCGTGCGCACGCGGATCGGTGAGCGGGCCCAGGACGTTCATGAACTCGACGACCGAGCCAGGCCAGCCGTGCGTGAGCACCAACGGAATGGCCCCCGGTTCGGGCGAGCGCACGTGCAGAAAGTGAATGTCCTGCCCGTCGATGGTGGTGACGAATTGAGGAAATGCGTTGAGCTTCGCTTCCCACGTGCGCCAATCGTAGGTGCGAAGCCAATATTCGGCGATGCGCTTCAAATAGGGGACGGGCACCCCGCGACTCCAGCCGAGTGCTCCGGAGATCTCGGCGGGCCAACGCGAGCGCGCGAGGCGCTCGCGAAGGTCGTCGAGCTCGGCCTGCGAAACGGCAATACGGAATTCTCGAATCCTCGTTTGCAAGGTTCGAAGGGGGTAGGGCCGGTCGAGGGGACACGGCAAGTGCGCGGGGGCCCGTTCGTCGGATCAGCGCGCGCAGGTCGCGGAGATCGTGAAGTGGCGGTGGCTCCCGCCCTCTTCGGTACCACTCAGTTCGAACGCGCGGGCGTCGCCGGACGAGTCTTCGATCCAGCCGTCGAGGTTCACCGAGCGACCCTCGATGGAGAGGAAGTTGCTCGGGCCGCTCACGGTGAGCTTGGTGCCATCGCGCAGCGTGGCCTTGAGCTGCGGGCCACGGCCGGTGAAGTCGCACACGCTCGCCGTGAAGTCATACTGCTTGGTGCCCACGGTGACGTGCGCTTTGCCGGCGGCGGCGGCGTCGATTTCCTCGGCCTCTTGTGCCGACGCGCTCGCACCGATCATGGTGGCGAACGAGAGCATGGCGAGGGCGGGAATTGCGTATTTGATTTTCATGATGTCCGTCTGTCCTATTCGTTGTAAAAATCCAAGCGAAGATACTTGGCATTCCACGTATTCGTGAATGGCCACCAATTGCCATCTTCGACTTTTAATTTCAACTCGTTCGAAGACGAAAATACGATTTGATACACATGACGCGATTTACGTCATTTCGAAGAAAACGTCGTACGAAGAATCGATGTCGCTCCTTCCCTCTTCGGGGATGATTCGCGCAAAGAGGATTCGTCGGCCGATGGGACCGCTACTTCGTTGGGCCGCGGCTTGCTTACTACTTGCTTGGAACGACGGGCGGGAAGCCTGGGAACGAACGCATCACAGCTTGGCCGATCTGCGCGCGGGTCACCGAGCCTTGGACTTGGAACGGCACATCGACGGAGAGCTTCTCACCACCGACGGCGGCCGTGCCGGCGACCGTGAAGGGAATCGTCTCGCCGCCCGTGACGAGGGCAGCCATGGAGCCCGCGTTCTGCCATTTCATGACCAGCGGCACGGTGGCCGGCGTGCGCGCACCCGCGGGCAGGCTCACGGGTGTCGACACCGTGACCTGGCCGAGATCGTACTTGCCCTCGAGCTTCACGTTCCCGGTGACGCTCTGGAGCGTCATGGGAAACTTGTTCGGGTTGTACAGCTCCGCATTGACGGCCACGGTGAGCCCGCCCGCGTTGACCTCGGTCACCTTGGCGTCCTTCACCGTGATCTCGGGAGGCTGAGGCTTGCTGCACGCGAGGGACTGCAGGGCAACGGCGGCGACGACCACGGCGGCGAACGGACGCATCGCCTGGCAGCGTAGCCCTTTTCCTCGCGGACGCGAGCAAGTACTGTCCAAGCATGCCCGAAGCCGAAATCGACGCCGTTGCGATCTTCCGCCCGAAGTCCATCGAGAAGCTGAGGCCGTTCCTCGACCTCGACGAGGACGACAGCGAGGACGAGGACGAGGAGAGCGAGGGGCTGTACGCCGAGGCCCTCGACGACGGCTCCTTTTTGGTCTTCACCTTCCAACCGTACGAAGCCTTCGCCTCGGACGAAGACGCCGCGCTCGAATGGCTCGGGCAATTCGGCATCGCGCTGCCCGAGGTGCACGCCGATCCGCGCGGGCTGCTCTTCTTTCCCGATAGCGTCGAACCCGAGGGGCGCACGTACGACGCCGTCGTCGCCGAGGTGGAGAGCCAAGGCATCTGGGTCCCGGTCGTCTCGCCGGCCATGCCCACGTCGTTCGAGATCGGCCAGATGTTCGAGGGCATGCAGCGCGATCTTTTGGATACGATCTCCGCGTACATGGACGACGACGGGAAAAAGCCCACCAAATGACGATGGCCGCCCTCGAAGCTTTCGACCTCATCGTTCACTCGGAACAACTCGAGCAGCGCTTGGCCGCCGCCGCGGCCAAGCTCTCGAAGCGCGCCGATCTGAAAGACGAGACGGCGTGGCTCGAGAATGCGCGGCGGCGTATCGCAACCGCGCGGGGCGACCTGGGCGATCTGCTCACGCGCGTGCTGCGCCTGCCCGAGCTCGAGGTGCTCCGGGGCGAACGCGGGCGCGCGCTGCAAGACGACGCACTCGATGCCGTCGATCGCCTGGACGCGGCCATCCGCAAGGCCGCAGGGGCGCGTTCTCCGGTATTGGATGTACTTTACATGAACCTGAAGCTGCTGCCGCTGCGGAAAGCATCGCGCGATGCCTTCGAGGCGTTCGTGCTCGAGTTCGAACGGCGGCTGGGGTCGAGCTATTTGACCCGCATGTTCGCGGACGAAACGTACCTGCCCGCAGGGCCGGCGCTGGCCGACCTTCACCGCGCCTTCGGGGTGTGGCGCACCGTTTTTGCGTCCCCCGCCCTCTCCGACGAAGAGGCGCAGGCGCTCACGGGCGAGCTCACCACCGTGGCGCAACGGTTGGAGCTTCCGTGCCGACAGGCCCTGCTGCTCGCGGATGCGTCCCTTCTCGCCGCCGAAGATCTGCGCGAGCCGTCGGGCATCTTCGAAAAGCCACGCAAGCGCCGAAGCTAGTTCCGCGCGAGGACGACCATGGGGGCGCCCCGGTATGGGACGCGGTGCAATTCGTGGTAGCCGCATTTTTCGGCGATGCGCATCGAGGCGGTGTTGTCCGGGCGGATCATGCAGACGGTGCGCTTCGGGCCGAATTCCGCGTCGAACCATCGATGGATGCCCGCGGTAGCCTCTTTGGCGAAGCCTTGGCCATGCAACCGCGGCGCGAGCCCCCAGCCGGCTTCGGGGGCATCGCCGAAGGGCGGTGAGATGTCACGCTCCAGATTGGAAAAGCCGACCTCGCCCGCGTATTGGCCAGTGGCCTTTTCCTCGATGGCCCAAACGCCATATCCGAATACCGCCCAGTGTCCGATGTAGCGCAGAATGCGGGCCCACACGTCCTCGCGTGAGATGGGCTGGCTGGCCACATGCTGCAAGAATCGAGGATCGGACAGCATGGTGGCGTATTCCTCGAAGTCATCGAGTCGATAACCGCGCAGGTGCAAGCGTTCCGTGTCGATGGTGGGGACGATGACGTTCGTGGGCATGGATGGCTCATCCTATCCGCACGATGGCGGCAACGCCTACGCCCGTGAGCTCCACGTCGCCATCCTCAGGGGCGAGCTGGACCGCGTCCCACGCCGCCAGGGAATACTCCGCCGCGGTCATGGAATCGCGCAAGGCCACGACCAGGGTGACGGCGCCGCGATGAACGACGGTGGTGGGCAGGGAGACGATCTCCACGGAACCCGCGGGAGAGCCCCGGCGCGTCATGACATTGAACGCCGTCACCGGGCCTTGGTGAAGCTGGCAAACGAATGCGGTCTCCCCTGGAAAGGAAATGGGCCTATCGGCATGTGCCTGCAGCATCTCGCCCGACGTGGCCGTCAACGTCATTCCCGGGCCTTCGACGACGGTCAGAATGCGATCCATTCCGGGAAAGAGCGAAAACGGCACATCGCCACGAATCCCGGCGAGGCTGACGCGCCAATCGAAATCCGTCAGCGACGCCCCCGGCGGACCAATGGCCACATCGACGGTGCTCCCTCGCCCATTCTTCCACGGCACCGACACGCGATCTCGAGCTCTCGATAGCAACATGGTCCTCACCACCGCGGATGCGCGGGATCCATGAACGCGATGGGCGCCGCCAGGCATGCGTCGGGGATGCCGAAGGCGTCGACCAGTGCGACGGCGCCTTGTCGAAGTTCGCCCAGCAGCGCGGTCGTTTCCTTGCGCAGGGCGTGCTCCTTTTGGGCATCGAAATAGCCTTCGGCCAGGAAAAACGCAGCCTCCTCGCGCAAGCGCGTGAGGGCGTGCAACGCCCCGATTCGGTCGAGCCAGGGGACCAGTTGCGCGTCGGAGCAATCGGCGATGCTCTCGTCGAACCATTGCAGGGCGAGGCGATCGGCGTGGGCACGCGCCAACGCGACCAAGTGCTCTTGAACCGCGAGCATGGCCGCGTGCGCATCGCGATTGGCCTCGAGGCGCTTGCGCAGCCGAGCCGCCGCGGTTTCGAGCAGCCGCTCCTCGCGGTACTTGAAGGCCGCCAAATGAAAGGCGCGATCGCGCAGATGTTCCGGATCGGTCCGGCGCACGGCAAGGAGATTCTTCTCAGTCACCGCCACGCGCGCTTTGCTCAGCAGATGCCGTGCAATGCCCGCGACGCCGGTGCTTTCGAAGCGCTTCTTGAATCCCGTCAAAAGGCTCTTGGCCACCAGCTGCAAGAGCACGGTATTGTCCCCTTCGAACGTGGTGAACACCTCGACGTCGGCGCACAAATCGGGAAGCCGGTTCACCAGAAGGTAGCCCTGGCCGCCGCAAGCCTGGCGGCACTCGCGCAGCGTCTCCACCGCGTGCCAACTGGCCAGTGCCTTCAGGGCTGCTGCCGACGCCTCCAGCTCCCGCGTGTCGCCGGCCTCGTCGTCGCGAATGCGCTGGCCAAAGTTGCTGCGCAGGCGCGCGACGGCCAAGGAGAGCACGTAGGTCGTCGCCAGGCGGGGAAGCAATCGCCGCTGGTGCGCGGGGTAATCGAGAAGCGGCATTTCGACACCGTCCTCCGGCCCGAATTGACGCCGCGCCGAAGCATAGCGAACGGCAATGGCCAATCCCACTTTGGCCGCGGCCACCGAGGCGGTGGCCACGGAAATGCGCCCGCCCACCAAGGTACCGAGCATGGTGAAGAATCGCTTCTTCGGATTGGCAATGGCACTTTCGTAATGGCCCTCCGCGTTCATCCAGGCAAATCGCCCGAGCAGGGCGTGCTCCGGGACGCGCACGTGGTCGAACCAGAGTCGCCCGTTGTCGACGCCGTTGAGGCCCATTTTGTGTCCCGAATCGCCGGCGCGCACGCCCTCGAGCAGCTTTCCCTGGGCATCGCGGATGGGGACCAGAAAAGCGTGAATCCCGTGCCCCTCGCCATCCGCCTCCAATTGGGCAAAGACGGTGGCCATCCGAGCATGTTGCGCGGCACCGCCCACCCAGTCTTTGCGCGCCGATTCCGCCGGCGTGTGCAGCACGAAGGTGCGCGACACCACGTCCCACGTGGCCCGCGTCTCGAGGCTCTGCACGTCCGAGCCGTGGCCCACCTCGCTCATGGCAAAACAGCCGGGGAGGTCCAAGCTGGCCACCTGCGACAGCCACTTGTGCCGCTGCGCCTCGGTGCCGAGAAAGAAGATACTCCCGCCGAAAAGTCCGAACTGCACGCCGAAGCGAATGACCAGCGAGAGATCTCCCATGGCCAGCGTCTCGAACGTCGCGATGAACGCATTCAGGTCCTTCTCGTCGCTGGTGATGCCCGGGTACGCACGCTGGCCAAAGCCACGCGCGGCGAGATCGGCGAGCCAATGGGCGACTTTTGCGCGGTATTCGGGCACCGGAAGGCCGTACGCCCGATGCTCCGGATCCGCCAAAAAGGTTCTCGCCTGATCGCGAACCATCTTCACGTCGCCATCGAGCCATGCACCGAGGGCGCTCACGTCGAAGGGCGCGGTGGGCTTTGGCGGCGCCTCGCGCGTGCGGGACGCTTCGGCGGTCGCTAGATGCGCGAATAGCTCCGAGGCCGCGCCGCCCCCGAGCGCGTCTTCCAACTCCGCGAGGGCGCGGCGCGTGCCTTCGTCGGCCAGCTCGGCGCCCAGGCCCGCCAAGTCGCGCCGGCGTTCGGGCGACAGCGTCGCCGATACCTTGTGAATCGTATCGAGCAAGGTGCGCATCTCGCGCTGCGACGGCGGAGCATCGGGTGCGAGCCACGTCTCCAATGCGTGCCGCGCCGCGGGGCGGAGCCAGGGCATCGCCTCGACCCGCGATCGAAGGGCCACCAGATCGTCCTGTTCGAGATCGCCATCGGACCAGGCAACCCAGAGCAAGGGCAAGAAGGGACGCAACTCCGGATCTTCGAGCAGCTTGGTGCGTTGTGTGGTCATCGTGTGCGACATCGTGACAGCTCGGCCATGCCACCGCTTGGAAAAAAATTATGACGAGCCCAGTCGATAACGTCTTCGCGAATGGCTGACGTTACATAAAATGACGAACGACATCATTAATCGGTTCCCCTCTCGATGCCCGCGACTTTATACGTGGACTGGGCAGCGCGCGCGCTCTCGGACGCGAGCCACAAAACAAAGGGGAATGCTTATGCTCAGCGGAAAACGACTGATTCGATGGACCTGTGTGTGCGCTATCGTGTCTGCGGCAGGGTGTTCGACGGGCTCGGATGCCCCGGATGTTGGCGAGACGAAGGCCGGAGCGCTGGGCGCGTCCCAAACCAACGCGGTTCGGGACGTGTTGCTCATCGGAAACAGCGTGGCCGGCACGGTGAGTTTTCTCGATGGCCACACCTTTCAGAACCTCGGCTCCTTCAGTGTGATTCCCGATCTGCAGCAACGCCTCGACGCGATGACGCCGGTGGAGAAAATCGCCTATGAGGTCGTGCGAGGACAAACCGGCGGAGATCGCTTCGTCGACGATATTTTCGTATCGCCCGATGGACGGAAACTTTACATCTCGCGTGGAAATCTCTGCGATGCGGTGGCCTACGACATTGCCACCAAGCAGCAGCTATGGCGCTTCAAGGCGGACGGGTTCAAAGCCGACCATGCGGCGCTTTCTCCCGATGGAAAGCACTTCATCCTCTCGGCCACCACCGCCGACGTCGCCCACGTGATCGACACGCAGACCGGTAAGCTGGTGACCAATGTCCCGACGGGGACGTATCCCCATTCGAACGATTATTCGGCGAATGGCCAGCGCGTCTACAATTCGAGCATCGGAAACATCAGTTTGCCGTATGGGCTCGATGGGCTGAAAGGCAAAAAGCAGCTCACCGTGTTCGATGCCACGACGTGGCAGGTCATTCGGACGTACACCCTTTCCAAAGGCATTCGTCCGTCGGTGATCACGGCCGACGAGACGAAGATGTATGCCCAATTGTCGTATCTCAATGGATTCGTCGAATACGACTTGGTGAACGGCGCCATCCTCCGCACCGTCGAAATGCCGTTCAGCACCAAGGGCGCAGGCCTGGCAAAAGACGATTACCCGCGCAATTCGGCGCACCACGGAATGGCCATGAACGGCGACGGCACCAAGCTTTGCATGGCCGGCACCATCGACGATTACACGGCCATCGTCAGCCTTCCCGGGCTGACCACCGATGGCTTCGTGCACTACGCCACCGACGCCCTTCCCTATTGGGCGACCACCAGCGTGGACGGCAATTTCTGCTTCATCCCACTGAGCCACGCGAACAGCGTCTCCGTCGTCGACTACCGCACCGCAAAAGAGGTGGCCCGCATCCCCGTGGGCCTCTACCCACAACGCGAACGCCTCGGCAAGGTCCCCGACGACGTCCTCGGCACACTGTCCCCCACGGGCGGCTGACGCGGTACATCGCAAGAAGAACCGCCGGCTCGGCATGGATCGCCGTGCCGGCGGCATACAGCGGCGAATACCAAATCGTACGATTCGCGCCAAACCGATAATACGGCTATCGAGGTTTGAGGCGTGCCGGCTTAAATGCTACTTAGTTGAAATGAAATCCTTTTTATATGGTTTCACATTTCCACGCTGCGTTGCGTTCGTCGCGCTGGTGGGCACTCTCGGTGCGTGCGGCACATCGGCGACGCCCGAACAAGGGGCCGAACGAACCGACGCGAATGCGAAAAACGATGCGTCGCCGAATCCTCCTTCGGGAGGCGATGCCGGCAAAGGGAGCGAGGGCGCGCAGGCGAGCGCCAATTCGCTTGGACAACTTTATCTCGATTGGAACGAGGTTTCGCTCATCACGCAACACACCGGTGCGTATGGGTGGGAGGTCGTTCAAAGTTACATGCGCGACCACGTAGACATCGCGCAACTCAAGACGAACAATCCCGACTTGCGCCTGTTCATGTATTGGGAGACGGCGGGCGCCTACGCCGAGGCGACGGATGCGAAATGGCCCTCGGGGATGCCGTACCAGTGGGTGCGTGCCAATCACCCCGACTGGATCGTCAAGGACGGCTCCGGGCGCGATATCACCTTTTGGGGTGGCGACCTTCATTTGTACGACGTGGGCAATCGCGAATACCAGGACGAGTGGGCGCGGCGGGCCATCGACTACGCGAAAAGCGGCGGGTTTCACGGCATTTTCGGCGATGACGTCAACGTGGGCGAGAGCTTTCGCTCCTCGTGGTCGGCGGTGCCGTCGAAGTACGGGACCGACGCGGCGTGGACCCAGGCCGTGGAGTCGTTCCTCCAGAACGTCTCGCCCAAGTTGAAGGCCGAGGGGATACGCTTCGTTCCCAACGTGGCTTCGGCGTGGAACTCCGATCGGGCGACGCAGGTGCGCTGGGCCAAACTCGCGGGAGGCTACGGGCGCGAGCATTACCAATCGTGGCAAGGCGATGACCAGCTCCTCGGCGGCGCCGATTGGGCATGGATGTCCACGCTCCATCGCGACGTCGAAGCCGCGGGAATCCCCTTTTTCGCATATCCGCACGGCGGGGGATCGCAGGCCGCCGACAAGATGCGCTACACGCGCGCATCGTTTCTTCTCTGGCACGACCCCGCGCTGGGCGGCAGCTTCGCCTATTCGACCGGCGGCGGCCCCGAGGCCGGCAAAGATCCCTACCATGCGGCATGGACCTTCGATCTCGGGGCACCGTCGGGCCCTGCGGTGGAGCAGTCCACGGGGGTGTGGACGCGCACGTTCGCCCGCGGAAAAATCACGGTGAACTCCAACGCGAAGACCGCCGTCGTCCAGCAGTAGGTCAGGCCGCTCGGGTGGCCTCGATTTCGAGGCCAATCTCGACCTTCTCGCCCAGCCCCAAACCTCCGGTGTCGAGCACTTGGTTGAAGCTCACACCGAAGTCTTTTCGATTGATGATCGTCTTGCCAGAAAATCCGATGCGCTCGCCCATCTGCGGATGGTTGATGCGGCCCCCGAATTCCACGTCCAGGATCACCGGGCGCGTGACGCCGCGAAGCGTGAGGTCACCCGCGACTTTGTAGGTGCCGTTCGACGACGGCTCGACGTGCGTGCTCGTAAAGACGATGCGCGGGTGCTTCTCCACCTCGAAGAAGTCGCCCGTGCGCAGGTGGGCATCGCGCTGGGGCTCGCGCGTGTCGACGCTTGCCGCATCGATGCTCACTTCGACCTTGGATTGAGCGGGATTCTGCTCGTCGAATTCGAGCGAGCCGGTCCATTGGGTGAAAAACCCGTGGACCTTGCTGACCATCAAATGCCGTACCGAAAAGCCAACCGTCGAATGCGCGACGTCGATGTTCCATTTCTCGATTGCCATGCGGGCGAGGGTGGGGCCGGTGCCCATTTTGGAACAAGGTGGTTGCCAGCGAACCAAACGTTCGCAAATCTGGAACGCATGGATCTGAATCGCGTGGCGATATTCGTACGAATCGTCGAGGCCGGTGGGGTGACGGCGGCCGCGGCCAAGCTGAAATTGCCGAAGTCGTCGGTGAGCCGCAGCCTCACGCAATTGGAGCAGGAACTCGGCATGGCGCTGCTCGTGCGCGGGCATCGGCAATTGAACCTGTCGGACGCGGGGCGCTCGTTCTTCGAGGCCGCCTCCAAGGGCCTCGCGGCGGTGGAGGAAGCAAAAGACGGCATTCTGGATCAACACCGCACGCCCAGCGGGGTGGTTCGCCTGGCACTGCCCAATTTCGGCACGCACCACTTCGGCGCCATGATTGCGCGATTCGTTCGCAAGTACCCCGCCGTGGAGATCGAGGTGACCACCACGACGCACCAGGCCGATCCCATTCGCGACGGGTTCGATCTGGCGCTCACCATGGGAAAGCTGGCCGATTCTTCGCTCATCGTGCGGCCGCTAGGGCGGGGCGATTCGGGCATTTTCGCGAGTGCGGGCTATTTGAAGAAGCGCGGCATGCCACACTCCCCGGCCGACCTGGCAAAGCACGATTGCGTGCTGTATCGAACGACGGCACGAAAGGGCAAATGGGCGCTTTCGCGCGGCAAGGAGGCGCAGAGCGTGACGGTTTCGGGCCCTCTTCGGGTGGACTCGCTGGCGTTGCTCCTCGCCACGATGCTCGATGACGCGGGTCTCGGGCTCTTGCCCGTGCACCTTGCCGGGACGGATCCATCGATGCAAAATCTGACGCGCGTTCTTCCCGATTACGTGGTGGCAGGCGAGGCGTTGCAACTCGTGTATCCGGCGTCACGGCACACGCCCCAACGTGTACGGCTTCTCTGCGAGCACCTCGTGGCATCGTCGGCGGGGTGCCCGAACGACCGGGGGCCTAATCCGGCTTGACCGCGAACAACGTGGGGGCGCTCTTCACCAGGTGCTCGACCATGGCGCGAACGCCCGCGGGGAGGGCGCGGCTTGCCGGATGAACGAGCCAGACGGGTACGCGGCCTGCGTCGACGGCCGGGAGCACGCGAACGAGTTGGCGGCGGGTGGAGGACTCGGTGGCGGCGAAGTGCGTGGGCAATTGCACGATTCCGTGTCCGTCGAGGGCGGCGAGGTGGGCCAAGCTCAATTCGCTCGCACTGACCCGTCCGCGCACGGAGATGCGCACGGTCTTTTTGCCCTCGGTCAAAGACCACGTCACACGCTCGCTGCCCCGCTTGGGCACGACGATGCACGCGTGATCGACGAGGTCTTGCGCGCGGCGCGGGGTGCCCCGGCGTGTGAGGTAGGCGCGGCTGGCGAATAGGCCATTGGTGCCCTCGAACAGCTTGCGCGCGACCAAGGACGAGTCGACCAGAGGACCGGTGCGAATCGCCAAGTCGAAGCCCGCCTCGACCAAGTCGAGCATGCGATCGTTGGCCTCGAAATCGACGGTCATGTCCGGGTAGGTCGTGAGAAATTCCGTCACGGCCGGCCACACGCGGCGCAAGATGCCCAGCGGTGCGGTGATGCGCACACGGCCCTTCGGGCTGCTGCCGAGATCGTGCACCAGGCGTTGCGCGGTTTCGAGCTCGTCGATCGCGCGGGCCGCGTGCTCGTGGTACATGCGCCCCGCGTCGGTGAGCGAAACGCGGCGCGTGGTGCGGGCCAAGAGCACGACGCCAAGGCGCGCTTCGAGCCGGGCGACGTGCCGGCTGACCGTCGACACCGGGAGATTGGCCGCACGAGCAACGGCAGAGAAGCTTCCGCGCCGGACCACCTCCGTGAAGAAGTGCGCGTCGTTCAGGTCCAAATCGGCAAACGTCGACTTTTGCATGGGGAGCAAAAGTAATTAGCCGCAACGGTGACTAGTGCAATCGAAGAATACGCCCCACCCTTCGGCGCATGTCCAACACGAAACTCATTGCTGTCATTGGAGCTACCGGCGGCCAAGGCGGAGGGCTCGCGCGTGCAATTCTCGACGATCCCGAGCGGCGCTTCCGGGTGCGCGCGATCACGCGCAATGCCGAGTCGGCCCCGGCGCGGGAGCTGGCCCGGCGCGGCGCGGAGGTGGTAGCCGCCAACACCGACGATCGCGCCAGCTTGGAGCGCGCATTTTCCGGCGCGCACGGGGCGTTCTGCGTGACGAACTTCTGGGAGCACTTCTCGCCGGAACGCGAAGCAGCTCAGGGTGCGAACATGGCCTCCGCGGCGCGCACCGCCGGGCTCGCGCACGTGATCTGGTCGACGTTGGAGGACGTGCGACGGTGGATCCCAGCGGGCGACGAGCGCCTGCCCACGCTGATGAAGAAGTACAAGGTCCCGCACACCGACGCGAAGGGAGAAGCCGATGCGGCATTCCGCGAGGCCGGTGTGCCGACGACGTTCCTGCTGACGTCGTTCTACTGGGAAAACTTCTTGCGCCCGGGCCTGGCGCTGCGCCGCGATGCCGCCGGGCTGTCCTTGCGTCTTCCGCTGGGCGAGCAGGTGCTGCCTGGGATTGCCACCGAGGACATCGGCCGCTCGGCGCTCGGTGTTTTCGCGCGGGGCGAGGCCCTCGTCGGGAAGACGGTGGGCGTGGCCGGCGAGCATGCGTCGGGGCATGCGATGGCCGCGGCGCTCGCGCGAAGCCTTGGGGAACCCGTTCGTTACGACGCCGTTCCGGACGAAGTGTACCGTCGGGAGGCGCGGCCCTTCTGGGCAGAGCTCGAGGCGAAAACCGGTTTTCCGGGCGGCGAGGATCTGGCGAATTCGTTCGCGTTCAGCGCGATGTTCAACGACGAGTTCCGTCGCTCGCGCGACGTGGAGACCACACGCGGACTGAATCCCGCCCTTCAGAGCCTCGACATGTGGCTCGCCCGCCACCGCGATGTGTTTCGCGCGAGCGGCATCAGTGCAGGTGCGTGAGGCGGCGGCGGCCGATGGGCCCGAGCGACTGGTACAGGTCCGGCGGGTAGTTCCGGGTGCCGAGACGGGAGAGCATCGCGCGAAGCGAGCGCATGAGTTGAGAAAGGGCGCGCGATTGAGCGTGAGAAGCTTCGGTTAAGCCTGGTTTGAGAGCGATCTGGTTCATGACGCGCATCATCATGCAACATGATGCGAAAAGCGCAAGCCCGTTTGTTCCGAAACAGGCAATAACGCGCATACGGATGGGTCATGACGCAGTGGGTCCAAGGAGCCGCGCAGGCGTGGATGCGGAGACGCGCCCTCACGGGCAAAACGGCGGATTTTCCACAGAATCGCGTGCGGCATGTGGGCTGCTCTACCACGTTGCATGCGCCTGACATTCGCCACCCTCGCCTCGCTCTCCGTGATGGGTCTCCTGGGTTGCTCCACCACGGAGGGTGTTCCCGAACCGTCGTCCTTTCCCCGCACCACGGAGGACGCGAACGCGACCAAGCCCGCGCAGCCGGCGCCGGCCGACACCGTTTCGGACAACGACGACGTCGATCCGATCGACGCGCCGGCGCGTGCGGGGCTTGCCCGCGGAATCTACTTCGTTTGGGGCCGCACACGCGGTGCCGAGCGAACCTACGCGATCGGCGCGGACGGCTCGGTGGTGGGCGAGGCTCCGGCCGCGGTGTTTGCGGTGAATGGGCGACTGCATCGCTGGGCAGTTCGTCGGGTCGAGGTTGGGCGCCACGCGTGCCGGGTGCGCTTCGATGACCGCGACGGGCTGCCGACCGAGCAGGTGAAAGCGTCGCAGGAAGCGTGGCTGGCGGAGCAAGAGGACATCGCGCGGCATCCGACGCGCACCGTCGATCAGGCGGAGCTCGTGGATTTGACCTCCGGCGCGCGCAAGGTGGTGTCGCAGCTCCATCTGGACGACGCGGCCGAGGGCGATCTGCTGGTCGGCGCGACGGACTTCCGCTTCGACGTGAGCCTCACGGGATCGGTGGATTCGTATCTCTTCGTCCGCGAGAGCACGTGGGTCGACAGCTGCGGTGCGCACGGAAATGCGTTCAGCGCCGCTGGGGTTCTCGACATGGCCAGCGACGCCAAGCCGGCCGATCTGGGCAGCATCCCCGACGCGGCGCTCCGCAAGGCTCGGTCGCGGGCCGAGAAGCAGTTCGACGAACTTCGCAAGGAGTGGAACGGCGAAGCCGAAGACGACGCCGAACTCGTCGAGCTCCTACCGCAGTACGACGCCCGCGGCACGCTGTCCTTCACCGGTCGCTTCGCCACCTTCGCCCCCTACGCCTTTTCCCGCGGCGATTGGGCCTCGTACACCCTCGCCACCACCACCTCACTCCGCGCCTTCCCCAACCGCCTCCCCCGCCCCGCCGCCGCTCCATCGGCCATCCGTGTTTTCCTCCAGACGAAACCGGATTTCACCGTGGGAGGCTTCTCCAAGCTGGGAACGTAATCTCAAATCAAGCGTCCGCAGGTAAGTCGAAGAACGCGTTCGTCGTGGCCACCGTGGCGCGCTCGAGGTCTGCTTCCGCTTCGCCCCGCGCTTCGGCCACGGCCTTCAGAACCCAGCGAAGGAACCTCGGCTCGTTTCTTCCAGTCCTCGGTCGTTCCGCCCGAGGCATCGAGCGCGGAAGGATGTAGGGTGCATCGGTCTCGATCATCATGCGATCCGACGGAATGCGACGAACGAGTTCGACCAGATGGGTGCCGCGCCGCTCATCGCAGATCCAACCCGTGATTCCAATGTGGAGATCGAGGTCGAGGTATCGCGCGAGCGTCTCGCCGGTTCCCGTGAAGCAATGAACGACGGCCCGTGTCAAACGGGGTCGAAAGCGTGAGAGCACGGCGCTGAAGTCGTCCTCCGCGGCTCGCTCGTGCAGAAAAACCGGCATGGCAAGATCGGCAGCCAACTCGAGTTGGGCATCGAAACAACGCAGCTGAGCGTCGCGCGGGGAGAAATTCCGATCGAAATCGAGCCCGCATTCGCCGATGGCGCGTACCTCGGGATTGCATGCCATGGCGCGCAACGCATCGGCCGAGCTTCGAGAGAAATCCTTCGCATGATGGGGATGTATCCCCGCGGTCGAGAAGATCCGGGGGCCGTCGCCGTAAGACTTTTCTCGAGCGATCTCCAACACGGCACGACTGACGGATTCGCTCGTTCCGGTGGCCACGATCGCCGTGACATTCGTCCGACGTGCATGACGCAAAACGGTATCTAGATCTTCGCGAAATGCCTTGCTAGCGAGATTCGAGCCGATGTCGATCATGACGAACGAAAAGCTCTAGCATATGCCGCCTTGCGTTGGCGCTGAAAGGTCGCTCGTCATGGGTAGAACTCGAGTCCGCAAGCAATGCGATATTGCGGATACATGAAAGGAACTCCCGCGAGCTGGGGGACAGGCAAAGCCAGGCCGAGCGGATTGAAAATCACGTAAAACTTCCGCGACGCCTTCCACTCGATTCCCAGTGGATAGATCTGCGCGAAGATGCCCGTGGTTGCCCGCGGCGCGCCGTACAAGTCGAACAGCAGCGTCGAGCTGCCCGCGCTCAACGTCGTACGCAGGTTGATGCTCTCGTAGGCGAGAGGAAAGCGCAGCATCGCCGAGGCGTAGGCGTTGAGCGTGCCCGGGCGAAAAGTAGATCCATAGGCCGAGAGGAACGGATTCCATTCCACGTCGAGGCCGAAAACCCACCGCTTGCTGACGCTGAGGCGCGCCCCGACGTTGCCGGCCACGGCCGTCTTGTCGAACGAGCCGGCGACACCCACGTTCACGCCCAGGGCCACTTTGGACACTTCCCGTGGCAACGGCTCGGCAACCGGAAGCGGCTCGGACTCGGCACGCGCGGTCGACGTGGCGAGCAGCGATGCGAAGGCGAAGCCGGCTCCGATCATCGCTCTTCTGCGGCGGCGACGGCGCAAGAGCATCGCGAGTGCTACCGTCGCCGCGAGGACCGCGAGCGTGCCGCCGCCCTCACCATCGGACGAACTCCGACACCCGCACCCCACGTCCGTTTTGTACCGTTTTTCCGGCGCGTCGCACCAACCGTTTTCGAAGGTGCATCCCGCCGAATACCCAAGATACCGATCCAGGAGCCCGCGAACGGCTTGCAGCTTTTGATCGCGGCTCTTGGTCGGATCGAGTGTGGCATCGAGGATGGCGCTCGAAGCCTCGATGGCGAGCGCGCGTCGCCTCTGTCGAAGGTCGTCGAGATTGTTGCATTCATCCAGCTCGGATGAATGCGGGGGCCCATCCTGAGCTTCATCGTGGGTGCGCGAGACAGGATCCAGCCAATCGAGGGTAACCGTAATCTGCATTTGGTCGGCGCGGCGGTACGTATGCGTGAAGCTATCCTGGACCGCGTGAATGGCCTGGCCCATACGCACGTAGTAGGTCGGGAGGTCGGCATCGATCTGGCCACGAATGGCAAGATGAATGGTCAGCGAAGTTCGCCGATCGGACGCCGGTGCCCCCGCCGCGTCCAATCCGTCGAGCGCCTCCCCCACGCGCTGCATGATGAATCCATGGCAATCGTCGACCGCCTGCGAGGTACCGTTGGGCTCCTTGCGGTCGGGTCCGCGGAGGCAATGCTCCTTTTGGTTTTCGGGTGTCCCGTGAACGGGTGCGAGCGAGCTCAAATCGTGCGCCCCCTCCCCCTTGAGATCGTTGTCGCGGACTCCGAGCAAAAGTGCCACGGCGCCCAGATCTTTCATGTCGTCATCGGGCGAAAACTGCACATCGTCGATGAGCGCTCTCTCATTGCGGTTGGGCGCGATGGGTGCAGCTTGGGGACGGGCCTTTCGCACATTGCGCAGGGCATCGCTGGTGATCGACTCGTGACATCCGTCCGTGGCCGCGCTCGAGATCGAGTACGCGCGCGCCGGCGGTGCGAGGCTCAGAATCGACGCCGTCGCGGTGGCGAACGTTGCGAGGACGTGGCGAAAACGGCATCGCGGGCGAGGTGTCTTCGAATCCATCGGCGTGCTGCAAGCGCAATGCTCGTGCCGACGCGATGCACAGGCCTCACGGCAAGCGGCCGCCCACCATGAGCCCACCGCCGTCCGCTCCGACGAAAGGAAGCATTTGCACCCCCGATTCGTGGATGGCAGGGAGAACGAGGCCCATTCCCGTACCAATCGCCGCGCCCGCAATGACGTCCGATGGGAAGTGCGCCCCCGAAGCCACCCGGGAAAGGCCCACGAGGCTCGAGCCCGCGATGCCCACGCCGAACAGGACCCAGCCCAGCGTTGGCTTGCCGAGCCGTTGAAACGTACGCAAGCCGGCGACCGACGTTGCCACGGTGTCCGCGACGTGCCCGCTGAAGAAGGACCGCGCCGCGTTCGCATCCGTACGCTCATCGAGCGGCGCATCATCGCCATAAACGCGCGGCCGAGGCCTCCCGACGGCATAACTCACGGAGACCTGCAGGGCACTCGTGACCAACATTGCTTCAGCCACGACGAGATCGTCGCGGAGGCCGTTCTCGAGGCCTTCGTCGACGACGATGGCCACAAGGGGAACTGCGAGCGTGGCGACCGTGGCGATGTCCCCCACGGTGGACCACGTCGGATCGTAGAGCCCCGCCGCGGCCCGATCGAAACGGTTGATGCGCGAACGGTCACAGTTCGGCGCGCATGCGACGCCCCGAGCTTCGGGCAAGAAAAAGAAGCTCGACGCAATCGACCCGGCCACGAGAACGATGGGCAAATCGAGCTCGAGCCGCAATTTGTGGGCGGGTCCGCGCACGCTCGGCTCCGCGCCTGCCTCCGTGGTGAGCGAGCAGAAAAAGAGCTGAACCGCGAGCATAACCGAAGTCCAACGAGACCAGCCAACGTGCCCCATGCCGCCATAAGGCCTCGATTGACGGCAACACGCAACCCGCTGTTCTCGCTTATCGACTTACCCCTTCTCCAGGTGAAACCGTACGTCAGGATGGGGGCTTCTCCAAATGTGGAGCGCAGCTCGCAACGCAACCTTCGATCGAAGCGGACGCATGATGAGAATGTGCCCAAGTTGCTTTTTTTGACGCACAAGTGCGTTTTCCCCTCGTGCTAGAGGTTCATCCATCATGCACCACGCTGCCGCTTGGGTGAGGATGGGATGACGGCCCGAACCCGCTACGTGCTCGCAGCGCCGCTGCTGGCCGCTCCCATCATCGGGCTGCTCATGCCGGGGTTGTACAATCGGGCGGAGCCTGCGATCGCCGGTTTTCCGTTCTTCTATTGGTATCAACTGCTCTGGGTCGCACTCACCATGTGCACGATGAGCGGCGCGTATTTTCTCGTGGTGCCCGCGCAGAAGGCACGTAAGAATAGCGGTGACGTGTGAACGCGCCCCAATCGGACCTGCAGTTCGAGGGCGTGGCGCTTGCCGTTTTCACGGCGCTGTTTCTTCTGGTTGCGGTCATGGGCTTTCTCGCCTCCCGATGGCGCCGGCCCACGGACATTATGCACCTCGACGAATGGGGATTGGGCGGCCGCTCGTTCGGCACGTTCATCGCTTGGTTCCTCCTCGGCGGCGACGTGTTCACGGCGTACACCTGCATCGCGGTGCCCGGCCTGGTCTTCGGTGTGGGGGCGCTCGGCTTCTTTGCCGTGCCCTACACCATCATGGTCTGGCCCATCATCTTTCTCTTTTTGCCCCGGCTCTGGTCCGTGTCCCATCGTCATGGATATGTGACGACCGCAGACTTCGTACGAGGGCGCCACGGATCGCGTGCCCTCACGTTGGCCGTGGCCATCACGGGCATCCTCGCAACGATGCCCTACATCGCACTCCAGCTCGTCGGCATCCAGGTCTGTCTCGACGTGATGGGCGTGGGTGGCGGCCCGGATACGTCGTGGATCGTGCGCGAAATGCCGCTGTTCGTGGCCTTCGCGTTGCTTGCTGCCTACACGTACTCGGCGGGGTTGCGTGCGCCCGCGATGATCGCGTTCGTGAAGGACACCCTCATCTATTTGGTGGTCGGCGTATCGATCGTCTATCTGCCCGCCAAGCTCGGCGGCTGGGAGCACATCTTCTCCGCGGCCGGGGAGAACCTCGCCAAGACGAACCCCAACACGGGAAAGCCCCTCGGCGGGTTGTTGCTCTCCGATAAACAGATATGGCCGTACTGCACCCTCGCATTCGGCTCCGCGCTCGCGATCTTCATTTACCCGCACTCGGTCACGGCGGTGCTCTCGACGAAGAATCGGAACGTGATCCGGCGAAACACGGCGCTCCTGCCGATGTACACGTTCCTGCTCGGCATGATCGCCCTGCTCGGCCTGATGGCTTTGTCTTCGGGTGTGAAGACGGGCGGCAACAACTCCCTCGCGGTACCGCTGCTCTTCAAACAGAACTTCCCCAGCTGGTTCACCGGTGTCGCATTTGCGGCGATTGGGATCGGGGCGCTGGTCCCGGCGGCCATCATGTCGATCGCAGCCGCAAACCTCTTTACCCGCAACGTCTACCGTGAGTTCATCAGCCCCAACGCCACACCGGCGGCCGAGACGCAGGTCAGCAAAATTGCCTCCCTCCTGTTGAAGTTCGGCGCCCTCGTCTTCGTTCTGGCGCTCGACAAGTCGTTTGCCATCCAATTCCAATTGTTGGGCGGAATCTGGATCATGCAAACATTCCCCGCGCTGGTGTTCGGTCTCTATACGCGGTGGTTCCACCGCCGAGCACTCTTCGTCGGTTGGCTCGTGGGCATGGTGTACGGCACGGCCACGAGCTACTTCGTTCCGGCGCCCGGCAAGCCAGGAACCCACTTCGGTGGTCAGATCGCCGAGATTCCGCTGCTCGGCGAGGCAGGCTACATCGCACTCACGGCGTTCGTTCTCAACGTGCTGGTCTCCGTCATCCTGACGCCGCTCTTTCGCTCCTTCAAGATGGCGGAAGGCATCGACGAGACGACCGCGAGCGACTACGACGCCGATGCAGGCGACGCCGGCGTCACGCAAGATCTGCCGACGCACTAGCCTCCGTCCGCAGGTAGGTCGAAGAACGCTTCGTCGTGGCCACTGTGGCGCGCTCGAGCTCTGCTTCCGGTTCGCCGCGCGCTTCCGCCACGGCGCGACGTAGACGGGCTCACATGCCAATCGCGCGTTTAACTTTTCAAGTCGAGGGCGTCTCGATAGACACCGAATCAATGACCATTCTTCGAGAGATCGCCCGGCTGCCGTTGCTTCGAGGTCCCTATGAGTGGCAGGTGGACGCGCGTTGCACGAGGCGCGATTCTTATCCGCTGGAGAGCTCTGGTTCGACGTCTCGCATAGGTACGACGACACTGGCCGACGGGGCTTCCGCATCCCTCATCGGGTGAACGGCTCGGGGCCAAAACGACCCCACGCCACGAAGGCGCACAGGGCGAGGAAGACGAAGTCGCCCATCATCACAGCGTATTCGCCACGACGTAGCCGCGTCGCCATCGCGCCCGACATGTACAGCGCCAGGGCCGAAGCAGCTATCGGCACGAGGATCGGCGCGATGCCGAGGACAGCGGGCAGGACGAGCCCCACCGCCCCCAGCGCCTCGACGACCCCAAGGGCCTTGAAAGCGCCGGATGTGAATTCCTCGGCCCATTGGCTGTTTGAAGTCATGCTGGCGAATTTGTCCTTCGACATGAACATTTTCACCCCACCACCGATGAAGTAGGCGGCCGCGAGTAGGCCGGCGACGATCCACAGTGCAAGATTCATGGTACTCCTCGTGACGGAAGTGCCTGCGCGGCATCCGACGCCCTCCAAAGACGCCGGCCAGACCGATTTTGTGACAAATCGGTCGAACCTGTCACAAATCGGCGTCGCGGCGCGTCTGATGGGTGCCACAGTCGAGTGGACGAGACAGGAGCACGCATGGTCACGGAGGAAGGCCACCCCGACCTCGCTACGGAGATGTTCGTCAGATACCGCAATCTGCTCTTCACGGTCGCCTACGAGATGCTCGGCTCGGCGGCCGACGCCGAGGACGTCCTGCAGGAGACGTGGCTGCGCTGGGCGGAGGCCGACCTCGACGAGGTGCGTGACCCGCGGGCATACCTGATTCGGATCACCACCCGCCAGGCGCTCTCCCGCCTGCGGGCGCTCGCACGCCGTAGGGAGTTGTACATCGGACCTTGGTTGCCCGAGCCACTCCTGACCTCAGCAACGTTGGCCGACGACATCGAGCTGGCTGAAAGCATCTCGATGGCCATGTTGGTAGTCCTCGAGACCCTCAGCCCGACGGAGCGCGCCGTCTTCGTACTCCGCGAGGTGTTCGATGTCGGGTACGACGAGATCGCCGATGTTATCGGCAAGAGTCACGATGCAGTGAGGCAGATCGGCCATCGGGCGCGGTCGCATGTCGCCGCCCGTCGTCCGCGCCACGTCGGCCCCGTCGAGGCGCAGACCGTGGTCGAGGCTTTCCAGCGCGCCGTGGTAACCGGGGACGTGAACAGCCTTCTCGACGTCCTCGCGCCGGACGTCGTCGCGCTCAGCGACGGCGGCGGCGTTAAGCAGGCGTTGCCCAGGCCGATCGTGGGTGCCGACAAGGTGTCGCGTCTGTATGGCGCTGGCCTGAAGCACGCTGGCCCGGCCTTGTCGGCCGAACTGGTCGAGGTCAATGGCAGGCCGGCTCTGCTCATCCGCCTAGACGGAGAACTCGACGGCATCATGGCCTTCCGGATCGAAGACGGCCTCGTCAGCGGGCTCTACTATGTATGCAATCCCGAGAAGCTCTCGCGACTGGCGCAGGAGACGGCTGTCAGCCGCTGACCGCCGGTGGAGTTCGGGGCATTGAAGGTGGCATCCGATCATCCACGCCGACTATACGGTGGAAATGCTTACCGTTGGCTCGATCGTAATCCGTGTAGATGATCTGGAACGCCAGAAAGTCTTTTGGACTGCGGCTCTCGGCTATGTCGCTCGCGAGCCCCACGACCCCGACTTCGTGCTGCTCAAGCCACCATCGGGCATCGGGTCCAATATCTCCCTCGACAAGATGCGTTCCAAGCGCGTGCTGCCACCTCGTCTCCATCTCGACCTCTACGCCGATGACCAAGCAGCCGAGGTCGCCCGCCTCGAGGGGCTCGGCGCGATGCGCGTCGAGTGGAGCAAGCGGCCACCGGACGCCGACTACATCATCATGGAGGATCCCGAGGGCAACCGCTTCTGCGTCATCGACGGGAGGTGATCGGTATGAAACGAACCACCTGCCCGGGGCACGGCCACACGTAACACGTCGAGCTGCCCTCGGGCGCCGCCCTCATCGCCGACGCCGTGACGCGCTTCGCGTGTCGGTCACTGCATGTCCGCGCGATAGCCGCTCGTTCCGAACCACAGTTCGAGTCCCCCGTACCATCCGCCGCGCAATGTCACGTGTTCGGCGGACTCGCCGTCGAGGAAGTACTCGAGCTTCCTTCCCGTGGCCAGGCCACCGTACGGGTGCAGGTGAATCATTCGCGAAAGGTGGATGATCAGCGCGGGCCCACCTTTGAGTGCCGTGCTCTGGATGTGTGCGCGATGCGCGCCGAATTTCTCGGGGTCGACGTTGTAGCGCTCGTATTCGAGAGAGCCCTCCAGGGCGACGGTGAGCGGTTCGAGGAGGCGGTACCTTGCCGAGATGGCCATGGGCAGCATGCCTTGGATGGCCACCTTGGTGGTGGGCTGCCAATCGAAAGGCAGCAATGGGAAGACCATCGTGTTGCCGGGGCGGTAATTGACGGCGGCACCGGCGCCCAATGTCAGCGTGGGCGTGACCTCGAAGAGGGATATCAGCGATGCACTGAGGACCAGGTCGTCGCCGGTTGGTCCGCCCGAGGTGTCCGATGCGAAACCGATTCCGGGGGAGCCGATGAGGCTCCACCACTTCGTCACCCGCTGCATCACGGCGACGTTCAGCATCGCCGCGTGCAAGCCGTCGAATGGCAACTTGGTTGCGTTTTCCGGTGTCGCGTTGCGGCTGCCCATATCGATGTAGTGGTAGCGCAGACTCGGAAGGAGCATGGTCGCCCCATCGTTGAAGAACAACGGGTAGGCAAGCTCGGCACGCGCCACGCGGATGCTTCGATCCGACGCAGGGCCGCCGGGGGTCGCGTTCTCCACGGTCGACGGCTGATAGGCCTCGTACGAAATGCTGGCCATCTTCAAGGTCTGCGCGTGGACCGCCGGGGCAAGCGAAGTCAATGCCGTGAACAAGGCCACGGCGCCAAGGCGAAACACTGCGCGACTCCGTACGAATTTGGAGGGCGGCATCCATCATCCTTTCTACGGTCATCAAAAAGCGTATTCATGAACCGGGCACTCGTTCGGCGACGAGGCAGGGTCATGTCGTTGCGATGACTTGATGATGGGTCTTACGTCGTGGCGGTTGAACTGGGATCGGCGCAAGCCCGGGCCGCAAAAAAGCAAGGCCGTCGCCCGGCGTATACCGGTCGAACGGCCGAGCGATCCGGCCGGTAAAATTTGCCTTCGCGAGGTCAATCCCAGGTCATCTCGCGCTTCGCGACCTTGCTGCTGAACTCGAGCGAAATCTTGAGTCCGAGCTGCGGGTAGCGCTTTTCCATGGCGGCGATCAGCGCCTCGGAATTCCGCGCGTTCGAGGTTTCTTCGTCGAATGCCTTGACATAATCGCGCGTGAAGCGCACCGAGCTCAAATCGAATTTGCTGCCTTCCAGATAATGTCCGGGGACGACGGTGCTCGGGGCGAGTTGCTCGATTCGGTCCAGGAGAGCGAGCCAGTTCGCCCTTGCCCCCGGAGCCTCCGTGTCCGTCATCCACACGTGGACACCGCTGAAGACGACCACCCCGCCCACCACGGCCTTCAACGAGGGAATCCACACGCACGTGCGGTCCGGCGCAGGCCCATCGAGACCGAGCACCTGGAGCTCGTGGTCTTCCAATGAGATGCTATTTCCTTCGAGCACCTCCGGGACCACGATGCGCGTAGGGGCGTCCTCTTTCAGGATTGGCCCCCAGTGAGAGAACTTGTGCTTTTCCGTGGCCCTAATGCGCTCGACCGTAGGCCGGGTGGCGACGATCTTGGCGGCTGGAAAGGCGTCCTGCAGAACGTCGAGGCCAAAATAGTAATCGGGATCGGGTTGGCTGATGTAAATGGTCGTGAGCCTTTTTTGCGACGATTGGATGACCCCGACGAGCGCGAGCGCGTCCTTTCGAGCAAACTGCGCGTCCACGAGCACCGCGTCGTGGCGGCCGTGCACGATGACGGAACTCACGGGAAACATGGCCTTGTCACCGGGGTTGTAGGGAACGATGGAAAGCGAAGACGAATCGGGCTTATGCATGGCTGAACCTCGCATGGAGAGAAGGACGAGGCGCATCATGGGGCGCCGTCCGGCAAGGCGAAACGCGCCCATCGAGAACTCAGAGTAAAGTAAGAGTTGACGATGAAAGCACCGAACGGTCGCGAGATGAACATGAATCGCCTGGCGGTATTTGCGGCCATCGTGCGCGCCGGTTCGTTCACGGCGGCAGGACGCGACGTGGGGCTGACCAAAGCGATGGTCAGCCAACACCTGGCGCGCCTGGAAGAGGAGCTCGGGGTCTCCTTGATGGTCCGCACCAGCCGCAGGATGGCTCTGACCGAAGCTGGATCGACCTTTCACGCCGATTGCGTGCGCATCCTCGCGGAGACAGAAGCCGCCATCGAGCGGGTCGCGCGCGATCGTCAAACTCCGGCGGGCACGCTCCGGCTCACGAGTACGACGGATTACGGCGTAACCGTTCTTGCGCCGGCCTTGGCGGAGTTCATACGCCGATATCCAAAGTTGCACGTCGACTTGGTGCTCGGCGACGAGATCCGTGACTTGGTGGCCGAGCGTTTCGATCTGTCCATTCGGGTCGGATGGTTGCGTGACTCGAGCGCGCATGCGATGCGCCTGGCCAAGTGTCGCCGATGGATCGTCGCATCTCCGCAGTACCTCGCGGAGCGTGGCACGCCGCGGACACCGATCGATCTCACGGCCCACGACTGGATTGCGGCGCCGCTGCTTCCGACCCCATCACGTTTGACGTTCCTGGGCAAAGACGGAAGTCACGCCATCGTACGCGTGCGCCCGGTGGCGCAGGCCAACAGCGCCAGCGCCATTCGTGAGTTGGTCTTGAACCGCGCCGGTATCTCCGCCCTCCCCGAGTATCTCGTCGCCGACGACGTGCGCGCGGGGCGATTGGTCGTGCTGTTCGCCCCCGACCATCGCTTGCGCGCAGGCGGCGTCTACGCCGTGTACCCGAGCCAGCGGGCGCCGGCCAAGGTGCGGCTTTTCATCGACTACCTGCGCGTGCGTCTGGCGCCGAGGGCTCAGTACCTCAAGCCGAGCCCCTAGGCCGCGGCGGGCCGAAATGAACTTTCGCGACGATGCGGAAGGTCCCGGGATGTATACTCTTGCTTACTCCGTCAGTATTTCAGACCGAAGCCATACGGGAACAACGGATCGTAGCTGGCGTCGCCGCGATGGCTCGGCAGCTGGGCGGCGGATTTGGGCCAGGAGATGGGCAACTTGCCGGTGAAGTTGCGGCGGCCGAAGAGGACGTCGGTGACGCCTTGGCCCTCGGTGCCGGGGAGCCAGGCGGCGACCAACGCGGTCATCTTCGGGAGGCGATCGGTCACGATCATGGGGCGGCCGGAAACGACGACGACGACGCACTTCGTGGCGCCGCAGACGGTATCGACGGCGCTTTGATCGGCGGCGCTCAGGGGAAGGTCGCGGCGGTCGCCGATGCCCTCGGCGTAAGGGGTTTCGCCGACGACGACGATGCCGACGTCGTAGCCTGCGCTGGCCTGTTCGGTCGTGGGGGCCACGGCGAAGTCGACGGTGCTGTCCGCGTCCACGGCGGCGCGTACGCCCTCCAGGATGGTCGTCCCGACGGTTTTGCGCCCGCTGCTTCCTTGCCAGGTGAGCGTCCATCCGCCGGTTTGATTGCCCAGATCGTCGGCGTTGCTGCCGGCGACGAGGATTTTCGTCCCCCGGTGGTGGAGCGGCAAGACGTGCTGCGCATTCTTCAAGAGAACCAGGGATTCGCGCACGGCCCTGCGGGCCAGCGCGCGGTGCGCTTTGCCGCCGAAGCTGCCCTCGAAGCGTGTGTCGGAGTAGGGGTGCTCGAAAAGCCCGAAGCGGAATTTCTCACGCAGGATGCGCGCGACGGCATCGTCGATGCGCGACGCGGGCACGTTGCCCGCGGCGACTTCGGCCTCCAATGTCGTGATGAATCGTTTGTAATCGAAGGGAACCATGACCATGTCCACGCCGGCGTTGATCGCGGTGCGGACCGACGTGGGGTAGTCCGGCGAGATTTGGTCGATGCCGGCATAGTCGGAAATGACGAATCCCTTGAAGCCGAGTTCCTTCTTCAAGACATCGGTGACCAAGTATTGGTGGCCGTGCAGCTTGACCCCCTTCCAGCTGGAGAACGAGGTCATCACCGTGGAGACGCCGCGGGCAATGGCCGCCTTGAACGGCTCCAAATGGACGGCGCGCAATTCGGCCTCGGTCATGCGCGCGTCGCCTTGATCCAAGAGGTAATTCCCGTGCGTGCTGCTGCCGAATGCGGTGCCGCCGTCGCCCACGTAATGCTTGGCCGTGGCGAGAATGCTGCCGGGCCATCCTGGAATCGTTTGATATCCGTCGATGATGGACGAAAGCGACGTGGCGATCTCCGGCTCCTCGCCGAAGCTTTCGTACGTGCGCCCCCAGCGCTCGTCGCGCACCACGCAGACGCAGGGACTGAAGGTCCAGTGCACGCCGGTGGCGGCCACTTCTTCCGCGGTGGCCCGCCCAATGAGACGCGCCAGCAGCGGATTGCGCGTGGCGCCGAGGCCGATGTTGTGCGGGAAAACGGTTGCACCATACAACTTGTTGTGCCCGTGCACGGCGTCGATGCCGAAGACCATGGGGATGCCCAAGCGGGTGCCCGTGGCGAGCTTCTGGAAATCGTCGATCATCGTGCGCCAGCCGAGCGGCGTGTTGCTGGCAGGAGTGCTCGAACCGCCGGCGAAGATGCTGCCCAATCCATAGTCGCGAATGTCGGTCACCGCCCCACCGCGCGAAGGCTCGAAGGCCAATCGCTCGGCTTGGGTCATCTGGCCGATTTTTTCCTTTAGCGTCATACGCGCCAACAGGTCGCGCACGCGTGCGTCCACACCACCGACATGAACGCCGATCGTGAGGTTGTCGCTCGGGGCAGTGGCGGCCTGATCTTCCAAGGCGCCGTCTTCTCCCGAATCCTCGGCGAGGAGCGCGTCCTCGGTCGCGCCAAGGTCGGACGAATCCGACTGTGAGGGCGATTCCGAATCACAGGCTACGAGCGATGCCAGCGTGGCCGCGGCCACGAAGATGCTGCGGGTGACGTTGCGCATGGGACAATCCTCCGGAAAGCAGTACGGCGATCATCATTGCATGACACCGGTTACCATTCCGTGTCAAACGGAATGGATTTGGTAGGGTGTTTCCCATGCTCCGATCCCTTAAGCTGCTCGCCGCCGCCGCACTCCTCGTCCCCGCCACATTTGCCAGCAATGCGGCGGCCGAATCCGCACAAGGGGATGCCGACGACGAGGTCGCACTCGCCGATGCCGCAGCGCAGTGCGAATTCACACCAACACCGGAAAATCCGGCGGCCAAGCCCGTTTCCGTGCCCTCTTCGTCGGCCCGGGCGAAAGGCACGGTCGATATCGGATTTTGGACGAACTACGGATGGTTCGTCGTTCGTATGGATCGCGCGAATGCACCGTGTGGCGTGCACAACTTCGTGCACCTGACGCGGAGCTGGTTTTACAACGACACCCAGTGCTTCCGGCTGACCAATTCACCGCGGCTCGGCGTGCTGCAGTGTGGGGATATTTATCGACAAGAAGAGGGCGGGCCCGGGTACAAATTTCCCGACGAGGTGACCGGCAAGGAGACGTACCCGCGCGGTACCGTCGCCATGGGCAACCAAGGGCCCGGCACCAACGGGAGTGAATTCTTCATCGTGCACTCCCACGCCAACATCGCGCCAAATTACACCGTGCTCGGTCACGTCATCGTCGGCATGGATACGCTCGACCGGATCGTCGCTGCGGGGATCCAGGATCCGGATTTGGACGGCCCGCCCAAGTACCCCGTGCGCATTCATTTCGTCACGACACTCGGGCAACGCCCGTAGAGCTGTTCGGGCGTTCTGCAGCGGCTCGTCGGATAGCCGCTGCTGTGGACACCCGGTTCGATGATCCATGGATCAAGGCAATGGACGCGGCGGAAAGGGCATTTCGGTAAGCGCGGGATCGGCGCCAGGCACATACACGGCGCCACACGTGAGCCGGTGAATCGACGTCCAGGGTCTGGCGCGATCGCTGCATTGAAACGCTTGCGTGAGTCCGACAGCGATCCCTGAAGACCCTCTCGAGGTCACCCAGACAACCGCACCGGCCTTTCTCGAGTTGGGCGGAAAGTCGCTTCCCATCGCGCGACCACCGCGGCCAAGGCAAGCACCGAACACGATCCCCGCGGCCGCCCCGACGGCGCCGGATTCGCGCGAGTTGCCGGACTCCCGCGAGGATCCCGGTGCATCGGGCAAGATACGCGTGCAGGGCAAAAGCGCTCCGCCGCTGCCACCGCGCAAAGGCCTCATGCCCCTTCCGCGGGTTTCGGCGCCGCCAGCCCCGCCCTCTCCTCCGCCGGCGCTCGCGCCCTCGGTGGTCATCGACGACTCCAGCGACGACCTGATCGATCCCGGCGACGACGAGAATGCGACCATCCCGCTGCCGATGGAGGCGGTGCGGCAGCAACTCGGCTCGCGCCCCTCGTGGCCTCCGCTCCCGCCGCTGCCCGCACTCCCCGTGACGTCGCCGAACATGGCCCGGGATGCCACCCCCATCCCGCCGCCGGCACCGGGGAGCCCGAGGCCGCCCTCGTTCGGGGGGAGCATCACCATGGTGGGGCCGCCGAGGCCTGCGCGACGGCCGCCGCCCGCGCAAGCCGGCTTCGCGACACCGGTCCCGCATCCGTACCTGCCCCCGCCACCGCCGCCGTCGTCCATGCCGATGCCGATGCCACCGCCGGTGGTGCATCCGATCGACCTCGAGTCGATGACCGCGCCGGCGCGTTACCGACAGCCGATGGCGACCGTGCGCCGTGAGCCCCTCGGGGCACGCGCCGGTGCACCGACGCTCGGGCGCATCGGGCGAGCCCTGACCGACGCGCTCTCGCATCCGGTGCTGCGTTCGCGCGGCGCGTGTGCAGCCCTCGGCGTGCTCGCGGGCATTTCGATTGCGGTGCTGTACAGCGAAATGACCCAGCCGGACCTCACGGGCATCCGGCCCGAAGTGCTCCAGCAATACCTGGCAGCCACGGCCGCCGCCGCTCCGCCGCCCGCCCCGGTGCCCAAGGCGGCGCCCAAGCCCATTCCGAAGGTGCCGCAGCACATTGGCGTGGTCATGCCAGAAGACGAGACCCCTGCCCCGTCGGCCGCTCCGCCGCGCTGAAGTTCAATGGACGTCGCCCTTGGTGGCGCACCCGAATTGAACCTCGATCTTCGCGTCCCCGGTGCGCTTGAGCGCACCGCAGGTGGAGGAGCATAGTTCGATGGTCTTGGGGTTCGACACATCGTCGTAGTGCCACCCTTCGCCTCTCGAGCAGTCTTTGTCGTACGTGAGCGGCTGCTTGCCTGCCCGCGACGTGATGACGACATTGACGGCCTTGCGGTCGAACGTCTTTCCTGCGGGAGTCGGTGGAATGGGGACGCTGCAGGAAATGGCCTGTCCGCGGATCCTCGCGAGGGCCTCGCCGAACGAGCGTTTCGTATTTTCCGGATTGTCGACGTCGACCATGATGGCCTGTCCGGTGCCGCCGCTTTTGGCAATTTCGTTGAGGCTGTCGAGGGTGGGAACATCAGAGCTCTGCACGCCGATGACGTACGTCTTGATACCGCCGCCCTTGGCCTCTTGCGCAACCGCCGCCGTGTTCTCGACGGTGCTCGCGGGGCTGCAGACGTCCGCGGGGTTTCCGTCGCTCACGAGCACGATGACCGTGGCTTCCTTCGTGTGACGCGTATCGGCCGCGATGGCGCGCGCTTGCGCCAGCGCACCCGACATGGCCGCGCGTGTGGGGGTAGAGCCACCGGGGGAAGTCTGGTCGAGTACGCGCGCAAAATCGGCGCCGTTGGGAAGTCTTCGCAACGGAACGTGGGGGCTCGAGTACGTCTCGTCTCGGCAGCAATCCTCGGCGGAAATGACCTCGCCAGACTCCGTCGTCCGGGTACCGCACGTGCCGTCGCTAGCGCCCTTGTCGGAGAAGAAGGTGAGCGATGCGTTCATGCCGCTCGACGCGGCATCCTCGAAAAACGATTTGGTGGCGGCGACCACCGGATTCCATTTCACGGCATGGAGGTCTTGGCCTTGCCCATCCTGCGACCAGCCCATGCTTGCGGACCGATCGAACATGAAAACGAGATTAACGCCGGTGAGCTTGCCCTCGGCGCCGGCGGCCGCGCAGCTGGGATCGGGATTACCCCCGCCACCACCACCAGACCCACCCCCCGAGCCGGTGCCAGCGTCCCCGAAACCGCCACCGCTGTTTCCGTGATCTCCGTGATCTCCGTGATCTCCATGGCTGCCGCCATCTTCTTCGCCACCGCCACGGAAAGCCGAATCGTTGCTGCCGCCACAGGCAGGTGCGATGAGGGCGATGAGGGATGCCACGGCGGCGAAAGGAGCAAGTCGACGTTGAATCATGGTTCGATTCCTCGGTTGGTTAATCGGGAAAGGTGACCGTCGACCTGCTCATGTCCACCGCGGGGCACCTTCGTGCCCCAATCGAACTGGCGGGCGTACTTTCGTCAGTTACGACTGATGAAGTCCTGAATCCAGGGGTTCACCTTGGAGACGACGCCGCTCGTCGACGTGTTGTTGCAATCGTAGGTGTCCACCGTGGAATGCACGCCATGAACGTACGTTTTGCCGTCGATGGTCACGAGGTCCGGTCCGCCACTATCACCTTCGCACGTGCCACCCTCCCGCGCGTCGAAATCGGCTTTGAGTCCGCTCGACCGGAAGGCTTTGACATCGTACGTCACATGGAGACGCTTGAGTGCCAAATTGCTGGAGCCGTGCGGCTCGCTCTCGGTGCGGCCGTAGCCGACGGCATCGAGGGTGTCGCCGACTTTGACGTTGTCCAGCTCCGGCGGCAGCGCGGGAATCACCTTCATGTTCCCGTCGCCGTCGTCGAACGAGACCATGCAAAAGTCGTAAGAGCTGCCGGCACTTCCCGTGTACGACGCGTGGGCGAGGTATTTCTTGACGGTGTAGACCTTGGCCGCGCGGAAATCGGCGCCAATGCGTACCTGCTTGGGCGGTGAGTCCGACTCACAACAGTGCGCCGCAGTCAGGACGTAACCGGTGTTGCCTTTGGTGGAGACAATCGTCCCCGTGCACAAGCTGCTGCCGGTATACGTTCCCACGACGCCATCGTGCGTATCCGGCGATCCGTGGATAATCGGCGATTGGACGCTTTCCGCAGCGCCTTCTTCGGGGGCCGTGAAATCCGCCCCACTGCAGCCGAATAGAAAGAGCCCTGTGCCAATGAGGGACATGGCGCGAACGACGACGCGATATTCGATCATGAGTACCTCGCTTTCGAGCGGGTGATTCGGTGTGGGTGCGCTCCGCAAGGACACTCGCAGCTCGCTCCGCGGCGGCCGCAACGATCACTCATCCGGATTCGCTTCGATTGGCACTAGCATGCCGTACTGTCGCGCTCACGAAAAATAAGCGCTCGACAGAAACGAATGGAGTGACTGGTATTATCAATTACTGAACTATGGAAGCCGCTGCGGCGCGGCACTTACTCTACCCGAGCCTCACGCACACGGTCGCAAGGATTCGTTCACTCTTTTCGCTTTCGTCGCAGGATTGTCACCGAAGTTCTGCACCGTCCGCGGCCCGGAGGCTCTTTGATGATGCCAATCTTTCGAACGACGGCCGGTCTGCTGACCGGTTCGTTTCTCGTACTTTCATTTGGATGCTCGGGCGATGACGGTGCCACCGGGGCGCCGGGTGGGCCGGGTGGACCCGGCAACGATGGGAAAAATGGAGCCAATGGGGGTGATGCGCCCCAGCCTCCGCCTGCAAATGCCGCGCGTTGGCTTTCCTTCGGCGATGTGGAGTTTCCACGTACGAACCTCGAAAAGCACAGTGTGCGCGCATCGGGGAAGGCCAATGTCGATGGGAAGGAAATCGCCATTGGGTATCAGCCCATTCTGCGTTCGGGTCAGGATCCGTCGCGGCCCGACAAGAAGTGTGACCTCGTGGCGAGCCCCTCGACGTGCGCCGGTGCGCAACTCGCCAAAGATGGCACCCTGCTGAAGGACGATGGCGGGGAGCCGATGGTCAGCAACCAGAATGACTTTTCGTCGCTTCTGGACGTCGGTGGAAACAAGTTCCTGGTGCACTCGTTCGAGTCGTACCCCGCCGCGCTGTATGTCACCAAGTTGACGCAGGCGGATACCGGTGCGCTCACCGCGACGGCGACCAAAGCGATCGATCTGTCGTCGATCGATGGGCTCTATCGCTCGTGCGCCGGGTCGATGACCCCGTGGGGAACGCATCTTTCGGGCGAGGAGGCGCAGGTCGATGCGCGGCCCGTGGATGCGGCAACGACGTGGGAGGCGCTGGGGAAGACCGGGCGCTGGGGCGAAATCAAGTTGATGGGGCGCTACCTGGGCCTCGATTTCACCGATGCCAATGGCGACGGCGCGCCCGATGCGAACGTGAGCGCATTTCAATCGGCGTATTCGTCGTACTTCCACGGGTATGCCGTCGAGGTGGCCCTCGATGCGAACGGCGCACCGGCGGTGAAGAAGCATTATGCGATGGGCCGGCTCGGAATGGAGCTGGCGTACGTGATGCCCGACAAGAAGACGGTGTTTCTCACCGACGACGTCACCAATGGCACCTTGCTGATGTTCGTCGCCGACAACGCGGGCGATCTGGGTGCGGGCAACCTGTATGCGATGCGCGTGTACCAGACGTCGCCGGCGGGCGGCACCTTCCACGCGGACATCGAATGGATTCCGCTGGGGCATGCGACGGACGCGGAGATCAGCGCGCTGATTCACCCGGCGAGCGGGCCGCGCATCAAGTTTCAAGACATCTTCGACACGGCCGACGTGCAAAGTGGCAATACCTGCGCCGACGGCTACACGCTCGTGCGGGCCAACGGGGACAACGAGAACCTGGAGTGCTTGAAGCTCAAAGCCGGCAAAGAGCTGGCCGCTTCGCGGCTCGAAACGCGGCGATACGCCGTGATCAAGGGTGCGACCGCGGAGCTCACCAAGGAAGAGGGGCTCACCTACGATCCCGATACGAATCGCATCTACATCGGATTGAGCGACATCACGTCGTCGATGGGCGCGCAGTCAGGCGGCAACGACCATATCAACGTGGCGCCGAACCGTTGCGGCGGGGTGTTTGCGCTCGACGTGGGACCCTGGGTCGATGCCAATGGCTCCAAGGTGACCGAGTATGCGGCACTCAATTGGTATCCGCTCATCGCCGGCTCGGAAACGGCGTATCCGGTGAGCAGCGCGTACACGGGCAATACGTGCGCGGTGAGCGGGCTCGCCAGTCCGGACAACGTGACGTACCTTCCGGGCTACAAGGTGCTCATCATCGGCGAGGACACCGGGCGCCATCAAAATGACGCACTCTGGGCGTACCACGTGCCCTCGGGCAAACTGACCCGCGTGCTCACCACGCCGTACGGCTCGGAGGTGACGTCGCCGTACTGGGTGCCGAACTTCGGCAATCACGGATATCTCATTACCTCCGTCCAGCACCCCTATGGTGAAAGCGACTCGGCCCGCGCCAAGGACACCGAGGCCACGGGAACGGCAAGCTGGATCGGCGTCGTCGGCCCCTTCCCCTCGCTGCAACCGTAATCGCATGTCGCTCAAGGTTTACGCGCTGGGGCTCGTGGCTCTCGTCGCCCTTGGGGGGTGCCGGGAGTCTCGGCGCGTGCACCTCGTGGAGCATGTGGAGGCGGCGCCGAGTGGTACGCCGTACATACCGCCGCAGTGCTACACGAAGACGCAGGATGAAACCGGGCGCGTGCACAATCCGTGCTTCACGTGCCATGCGGATTCGGCACCACCGAATTACGTGGCCGATGGCTCGTTGCAACTCGCCTACGAGTTCGCGCCTCCGTCGCGTGTGAATCCGTGGACCAATCTTTTCGTCGATCGCACGGCCGCCGTGGCGGAGATTTCCGACGAGTGGATCACGAACTACGTGCGCCAGGACAACTACCGCACCGTGGCGCGCGGGACCGCGGTGGGCTGGCGACCCGATATCGCCTTTCAATTCGATGACGATGGGTTCGATCGCGCGGCCGATGGTCAGCCCACGGGGTGGCGCGCCTATGCCTATTACCCATTGCCGGGTAGTTTTTGGCCGACCAATGGGTCCTTTGGCGATGCCTTGATTCGGTTGCCCGCGGCGTTTCGTGAACATCGCGACGGACGCTTCGATCGAGGTGTCTACACCGTGAATCTCGCGATTCTCGAAGCGTTGATCGCGCGGCACGACGTGCCCATTGCCCCGAGCGACGAGGGTGCGCTCGGGCAGGACTTGGACGGCGACGGCACCCTCGGGGAGGCGCGGGTGGTGCGGTATCGCTGGAAGCCCGGCGGCGGAGGCATGGCCTGGGTCGGGCGTGCGGCGGTGTTGCAGGGTGAGGGCAGCGTGCACCTCGCCGCGGGGCTGTTTCCCGAGGGCACGGAGTTCGCGCACTCGCTGCGCTACCTCGATGTCGAGAATGGCCGGGTGCGCATGGCGCCGCGCATGAAAGAGCTCCGCTATATGGTGAAGCGCCGCTGGATGACCTACGGCGAATTCGAGCAGCAAGCCGCCGCCGAGGCGTCGGAAAAGACGCAATCGCCGCACAAGACGCGCGCGATGGTGGCCGACGGCGAGGGCGGAATCGGCAGCGGCGCAGGGTGGCGCCTGCAAGGCTTCATCGAGGATGCCGGCGGCGCGCTTCGCACGCAGACCGTCGAGGAGCACGCCTTCTGCATCGGTTGCCACTCGGGGATCGGTGTGACCGACGACAGCGTCATCTCGTTCGGGCGCAAGCTTCCCGCCGCGAGCTTTCAGCGCGGTTGGTTCCATCCGACGCAGCGCGGTCTCGAAGGACTCCACGAGCCCACCCGTGCCGATGGCCGCGGCGAGTACACCTCGTACCTGGAGTGGAACGGCGCCGGCGACGAGCTTCGCGCCAACGACGAGGTGCTCACGCGCTTCTTCGACGGCAACGGCCAGCTCGAACCCGCCATGGCCGCGCGCGCCAGCTCCGATGTGAGCGTGCTCCTCCTGCCGAGCTCCGCGCGCGCCCTGCGCCTGGACAAGGCGTATCGCGTCATCGTGCACGAGCAGAGCTTTGCCCGCGGACGCGACGCGACGGTCGCCCCTGCCCTCCACGTGCACCGCGCACTGCCCGAGGGCGATCCGCCGACGGGAATCGCCGAAGCCCGCCTCGACCGACGCCGCACGGCGCGAGCAGGCAAGTAGCTTGACAGAACACCTCGGCGTGCGTTTCCGTTTCGACCATGGCCCTATCGATGCGTTTTGCCTCGTGCCTCGCGGTCTACCTCCTGGCGTCACCCGCCCACCAAATCGACATTCCGCCGCGCACCCAATGGCCCAACGGCCACGGGTATTGCGGTGAGACATCGATTCAGTCCATCGCACTGCATTATGGCTCGTGGATCTCGCAAAAGGTGGTGCGCAAGGTGGCGGGCGGCGAGGTCCTGCTCGGGGTCAACGAATCGAAAACGCTCGACCGCCTCCATTTCGAGTACACGAACTGGGATTACGAGAAACCGAAGCCGCAGTTCGAGGCATTCTCCGTTTGGCTCAAGTCGCATGTGAGTCAAGGTCACCCCGCCATCTTCGCGGTGTACCTAACGGACGGCACCGACGACCCCGACTACGACCACATCGTGCCGGCGGTGGGCATCGAGTACGCGCGCGCGTCGACGTACGATCCGGCGGACACGCTCTGGTTCAATTCCAACTTCGGAGATCGATTGCACCGCACCATGGGCACGCTCTCCGCGACGCGGAAGAAGTGTACCTACGACTCGTCCGCGGGCGGCTGCATCCCGAAGAACGTCGATTACGGCACGGCGGTGACCGGAATCGTGGACGAACGTGCGGCGACGTTGCCCGTTCGATTGTCCGTGGATCGCAAGGACGAGCCCAATGTTTCCACGGGGGAGTCGCCGGTCCAACTCCATGCGACGGTGACCGCATCCGGGCTCACACCGGGCCGCCGTTACGCGCTATTGCGTTATGACGACTACAAAGACGTTCCCACGGATGCCACGGCCGCTGGCTTCCTCGCGTCGAACCACGCCGCGCGCGTCGATTTCACCGCGACGGGCGCCGAGTGGACGCATTCGGATGCGTTCATGTCGGACGGCATCGCGTATTACCGTTGCGTGCCGCTGTAGCGCGAGGTCATGGCGCGGGCGATGCCTCCGCGAGGCGCTCCAAGCGGGTGCCCATCGATTCGTACGCAGGATTCGCCCTCGGCGCCTCGAAGAGCCCCGATGCAAGCGGTAAGTCCATCCGGATCGGGTCGCACATCATCACGCGGATCTCACGGCGGCCGCGCCCGGGCATGCCCGCGTGCAACAATTGCAAATTGTCGAAGATGAGGACGTCGCCCCTCTTCCAGGTAAAGACCGACGTGTGCCGCCAAATCGCCGCGGCGAGCGTCTCGACGTCTTCCGGCGTGAGCCGCTCGGCGATCCGTCCCGTGGAGGCCGCAGGGCCGTTCGCTGCCGCATGTTTGCCGAACACGCGTCCCGCCAGCGCGGCCATGCCACCGACCAGGACCTGGAGCGCGAGGCGCCACGACTCGAGCGCCGGCAGCAGCGCAGCCACCGCGGGGTAACGCCAGCCGAGGCGCGGCAGGGCCCATCGAAGGCCGCGATAGCTCGGCGCGATCAACCGTCGAAGTGCCGCGTCGAGGCCTTTGATCTCGGACGAAAAATTGATCTGGAGAGCGAGCCGCCCCGTGCACCAATGCTTGTATACCGCAGGCTTGTGGACGAGCACCGAATCGCCCTTCACCTCGAGCCCGGCCTCGAGGCAAAACGCCTTCACGGCGTCCACCGACAGCCGATAGCGCGCGGCCACGGTCGACAGCGGAAGGATTCCCGCGAGCACCCTCTCCCCTTCGAACTTTTGCTTCAGCGCATCCGGCAGATCGGCATACATATGTGTACTCTGCACGAGCGCGGTCTCTCCGCCGAGGGAGGGCGGCTCTTTGCACCAAAAGCTCTGAACCGCAGGGACGTCGGTCGAATAGAAATTCTCACTATGAAATCCACCGAGATGGAGGCCGCCGCCCGTCTTGTAGAATGAATTCGTATTGAAGACCGCGCGGGTACCCGCGATCTTGTCTCGGCCGGGCTCGCTCATGAAGTAGCCCGACATCGGCCGTGTGGCATCGAGGCTCGTCACGATGCCCTCGAAGTCCTCATCGCGCTGGACGTCGAATCCGCGCAGCAGAATCGCGCCGTGCTCGTACATCGTGTCCTTGAGCGCAGCCGAATGGGTGACCAGGAATTCGCGCAAGGTTCGGACGTCGCGAAATCGATGGGCCTCGATGACCACCGGCAAGAGGGTCTCGCCGCTGGCGTACGGCCTCTCCCTAGCGTCCACGGCGCGTGTCGTCACGCCTTGCCACTCGGGCAACGCGGAAGAACCTGCATTCATCGTACGGTCACCTCTCTCGGTCGCAAAGCCGATTCGTGCCGGGGCCGGTATTCGAACAATTGCCCGCCGTCGGCCTTGAGGACCCTATCGGCCAAATGGAAATAGTGCTCATCGTGCGTAATGGCAAATACGGTCTTACCGACGGCTTTGAAGAGCGGCAGCAGCTCCATGTAGAAGATGCGCCGAAAAACGGGGTCTTGGTCGGCGGCCCACTCGTCCAAGACGAGGATGGGGCGATCTTCCATGACGGCAAGCAAGAGCGCGAGGCGTTTGCGCTGCCCGAAGGAAAATCGTGTATCCGACAGGGCGCCGCCTTCGAGGCTCACTTTGTGGGTCATGTCCAACGTCTCGAGCCATTCGAGGATCTCGGCTTCGTTCGCGTTCGCGCCGCCCGGTCCGAGCACGTGGCGAAACAGATGAAAGTCGGAAAAGACGCTGGCGAACAGCCGGCGAAACGAAGGCATCTGCGTATCGCCAATGACCGCGGCATCCATGCGAATTCGCCCGCTGCGCGGCCGGTAAAGCCCGGTGAGCAGGCGCGCGATGGTCGATTTGCCGCTCCCGTTCCCACCCACGAGAAATACGACTTCGCCCCGCCGCAGGGTCAAATCGATGGGGCCCACGTGAAAGCCTTCGCCGGCGCCCGGGTAGCGGAAGGTGAGCGCCTCCAGGGACAACGTGCTCCAATCCGACGGAAGCGACGCGCCGGCAGGCTCGAACGCCGGCTGGTACTCCGCGAGCTCCAGCGCGTGCACCTTGTTCAGCGAGACGCCTGCATTCACCAGGACGGGAATCGTATGGGCGACGTCCGTGAGGGGGCCGCGCAGGAACAGGATGGTGAGCGCATACGTGGCCGCAACCCCCGTGCTCGCCCAGCCGAAACCGTGCGCCAGGAAGAAGGACAAGCCGATGGCGCCGAGCACCATGGCATTGATCCAGGCATCGTTGAAGCCATTGAGGATGCTCGCACGCGTGGTCTGATCGCGATTGCGGAGGGCATTCGGCTCGAACTCGCGCTCGTAGACGAAGCGGGCGCGCTCCCGGTTCAAGGCGAGCTCCTTGCGGCCTTCGATGACCGCTTGGTAATCGGCATAGAGCCCGTCCTCCGATTCGCGCATGGCGCGGGCGTGGCGGTAGGTGCGGGTCAGCACGGCGACGCTCACCACGGCCACCAGGGCGATCCACCCCGCGGTGGCGAGAAACAGCCGCGGGGACAGCCATGCCAAATAGCCGAAACCACAAATGCTGAGCGTGGCGCCGTACGCGGCCGCAGGAAATGCAATCAGCGCAGTGGTGATATGCCCGGTGTCGCTGCTCAAGCTGGCCAGAATGCGCGCCGAGCCCAGGGCCTCGAGGCGCTCGATGTCGGTGTCGAGCACGCGCTTCACCAGTGTGCGGCGCAACTCGTACATGGATCGCTGGGCGAGGCGGACCATGGTGGCGTGTGCGGCCACGGTGAAGGCGAACAGCGCGAGCAGCAGGCCGGCATAGTGCACCAGCGCGGGCCCGAGGGCGGGCGGCGCGGTCAGAAGCCGCCCGTTGATGAAGGCGATGGTCAGAACGCTGAGCCCGGAGCTCGCGATGCTGAACGCCAGAACCAACACGATGGTACGGCGGCTTTGGCGAAACATCGAACGAAGCAGGTTCACGGAAGGTCTCCTGGTGGGTCAGCGGGGACGAAGACGCAAAAGGCCGATGCGCCCCGCGTCGGCCGAAGGGCGCCCGGTGCGCAGGGGCACGTACTCGCCGCGCGACCAGAGGGCATTGAGATCTCGATAATGCGATGACAGCGGATGGCCCGACTGCCCGGTGCTGAGCACGAACACCGATTTCTCGAGGTCGGCCAGATCGTAGACGGCACGGAATCCGGGCCCCACCCCGCTGCAGAACGGCTGCTCGGGAGCATCCACGGCGTAGCCGCCGACGTTCACCGTTTCATTGTCCCCCACCCCGGGCACGTCGACGTTGAACCAGCGGCCGAGCAGCGGCACCTGCCCGAGCACCATGTGGGCGGAGTGCGAAGGATGCGCGGCTCCCCACGTCCAATCCTCGTAGTGCGTGCCGAATTCTTTCTTCAGATAAGCCATAGTATTGCGATACGCCGTTTCGACGGCCTCCTGGCACGACTCCGGCGAAGGGGTGCGAACGTCGTCGCACCATCGATTCTGACCATCGACGTTGGAAAGCACGTGGTCGAGAAAATCGATGCGCTCGGCCCAGACCATCGGGAACAGATCGCCCACCTCGTCCTCGTACATCACGCGGTCGAGCTCTCGAACCCAGGCGGCAAAGACCAAGGGCTCCAGCGACGTGCCGACCATGTCGCCGTTCCAGCCGCGCAAACGCTGGAAAATGGCCTTCTCGTCCCCGTCGCGCGCGGCCGCGCCCCCGAGAGCGATCAGGTGTGGAAGCAAGACCGCCGCCGAACCGCTGTGAAGATCGAGCTGAATCTTCTCGAAGCTCCCCGTCGCGTGCTTCGCCGTCGCGTCCAGCAAGGTGGAAATGCGTTCCGATCGATACGGGCGCACCCAATCCGACGAAATCGAATGAGGATATCCCAGTGGCGTGATCTTTTGATTGGCCGTGACGATTTTTCCCGATTCGGGATTTCGAACTTGGGGCAAGTCTTCCCAAGGAATGAAGCCGGTCCAATCGTAGCGGTCCACCCAGCCAGGCACGGGAATGCGCCCCTGGACGTCGTCCTCCACGCCGCGAAGTGGAACGCGGCCGGCGGCGATGAACCCGATGGCACCGTCGCCATCGGCGTAGACGATGTTCTGTTGGGGCGAATGGAAGCTCTTCGTGGCCGCGAGAAATTCGTCGGCGTTCTTGGCGTGGGCCGCCCGAAGGGGAAATTCGAGGCTGCGGTCGTCGTGCTCCAGGACGACGGAGCGAAGCGCCATGAGGTAGCCCGGCGGCATGTCGGGTACGGTCCGGGTCATTCCCTTGAGTTCCGAGACGATGGGCCCGTGGCGGGTGGAGCGGACGCGCAGGGTTTCGTCCGGTGCATCTTTGATGCGAATCACCTCGTCGCGGACCTGGAAGGGCGCGCGCCCGGAGGGGGTCAGGTACGATGCGGGATCGTCGGGCGCCGGCTTCTCCACGAAGAAGTCCTGGGTGTCCGAGATGGTGTTGGTGAAGGCCCACGCCACGTGATCATTTCGCCCGAGGACGACCCCGGGAACGCCGGGAAACGTGCCGCCGATCACATTCAGACCGGGCGCGCTCAGATGGGCGAAATACCAAACGGCGGGTGCGGTGAGCTGCAGGTGCGGGTCGTTGGCCAGCAGCGGTTTGCCTGTCTCGGTTCGTCGACCGTCGACGACCCAATTGTTCGATCCCACGGAGCCGGCCGCTCTACGAGGCATTTTGGCCAGAACCTCGCGCGCCTCCGTGTCGATCTGGCCGTACAGCGCGCGCGAATCGGGCAAGGGCGGCAGCGTCTCGTCGGGGTACGGAGCAAACAGCTCGGAGATCTGTTTCGGCGACAGCTTCGCGCGCAACGCGAGGCGTTGCATCTCTTGATCGAGATTGCCCGCGAGGGTGGTGGCCATCACGCGGAGCCAGACCAGCGAATCGATGGCCGTCCACGGGCTTGGCTCGGTGCGCAGGACCGCGAACTCCGGGGGCAGCGGCCTCTTTTCATCGAGGAGAGCATTTACCCCCGCGACGTAGGCGTCCAACATCGCACGCGCGTCGGGGTCGAGCACGCGCAGGTTTTCCTCGGCCACGTGCCGCAGCCCCATGGTCCGAACGGCGCGATCTTGCTCGAGCGCCGCCGCCCCGAGGATCTCGGACAATGTTCCCGAACCGAGGCGGCGACCGAGCTCCATTTGCCAGAGTCGGTCCTGCGCATGCACGTAGCCGAGTCCGAAATAGGCGTCGCGCTCCGTGGCCGCGTAGATGTGCGGAACGGCGCTCGCATCGCGCACGATCTCGATGGGCGCCGACATGCCCGCGAGGGTCACCTCTCCGTCCACCTGCGGAAGCGATCGCGCCGCGTACCAGGTGCCGCCCGAGGCGGAGAGAACACCGACGGCGGCGATCCCGGCGATCGCCTTTAGCCACCACTTCACGGGCGACCTCGCGACACGATCTTCCGCAGTCGCCCGGCCAGCGCGGCCACCTGGGGCTCCTGGACCATGCCCAGGTGGTCGCCGGGCATGATCTCGATGTCGATTCCGCCGCCTGCGACCTCGCGCCACCCGAGGGAGGAGTCGCCGTCATCCACCTCCGCGTGCGGCACACGGACGAGGGAGAGAGGCCCTTCATACGGCTGCATCACGTAGCCGTCCTGGATGGCCAGGTGGGCCGATGCGACGCGGACGAGCCTCCGCACGTACGACTCCGCCACGGCGGCGGGCATGGCCCCCGACGAGACGACGCGCTCGACGACGAGGGCGATGCGTTCGTCGGGCGAGAGCCCCACCAGTTCCTCGACCGGGAACGGCAAATCGTGCTCGAAGACGAAGAGGACGTCCGTGGGATCGTTCTGCGGCGGACCGCTCCCGTGCGCCGCGGCGAACGACGGGGTCGTCGCATCGAGAAGGCATACGGCGCCGACCTCGTCGCCCGCGCGGCGAAGCTGCTGCGCCATCTCGAAGGCCACCAGCCCACCGAAGGACCAGCCCGCGAGATGGTACGGCCCTTTGGGCGCCACCGTGCGAATGGCCTCGACGTAACGGCGCGCGAGCGCTTCGAGGCTCTCCGCCGGCGCTTCGTCGGAGTCGACCGCGGGCGCGTGGAGGCCGTAGACCGGCTGATCGTCGCCGAGGTGCTCGGCCAGGGCACGGTAGACCAGCGCCGAGCCCCCCAGCGGATGCACGCAGAAGAGCGGGGGCTTCGAGCCATGGGTGCGGAACGGAAGTAGAGGTGATGCCCCCGTCGCACGAGCCCCCGAATCCGCGGCGGCTGTGAGCTTCGCGATGGTCGGATACTCGAAGAGGAGCTTCAATGTGAGCGGGACGCCCGCCTGATGGGCGCGCGACACCGCCTGAATGGCCAGGATGGAGTCACCACCCCGCTCGAAAAAATCGTCGTGGATGCCCACGCGCTGTGCGCGCAGAACCCGTTGCCATGTCTCGGCGAGAAGATGCTCGGTGGCCGTGCGCGGAGCTTCGTAGGGTGCCTGCTGGTAGGCGTGTGCGGTGTCCGGTGCGGGCAACGCCTTTCGGTCCACCTTGCCGTTGGAGGTCAGGGGCAACGCGGGAAGCTCGACGAAAACCGACGGGACCATGTACGCGGGCAACTTGGTGTGCAGGTGCTCGCGAAGGTGGGCGACGGAAAGCTCGGCGCCGTCTTCGCCGACGATGTAGGCCACGAGCCGCTTGTCGTGCGATGCGGTGACGACCACGTCGCGAACCGCCTCGTGCTGCTCCAGCACCGTCTCGATCTCGCCGAGCTCGATGCGGTAGCCGCGCACTTTCACCTGATGGTCCACCCGCCCGAGGAACTCGAGCTCCCCGGTCGGCCGCCAGCGCGCCACGTCGCCGGTTCGGTACAGACGCGTGGGGCCGTTCTCCGTGAAAGGATCGGGGAGGAAGGTCTCCGCCGTCCGCGTGGCGTCGTTCAGATAGCCGCGCCCGACGCCGACACCGCCCACGTACAATTCGCCGCTCACGCCCACCGGCGCGGGCTGGTGGTTGGCATCGAGCACGTACAACCGCGTATTCTGGATGGGGCGCCCAATCGGCGTATGAACGACCTCCACGCCGAAGGGCTCGTCGATCGGATGGTGCGTCACGTCGTCCGAGCACTCCGTGGGGCCATAGGCGTTCATCAGAGGGATGTCCGGATAGAGTGCCAGCCATTTGCGGCATAGTTCGGGCGACAGCGCTTCGCCCGTCACCAAGAGCCAGCGCAAGCTCCGAAGCTTCGGCGCGTCGCCGCGCGCCTCCATATCGTCCAAGGTCGCACGCAAGAGCGAGGGGACGATCTCCAGGATGGTGATCCCGTGGGCTGCGACCTCCTCGAACAGACGGCGCGGATCCTGCGCGATCTCGTTGGAGAAGACGTGCACGCGGCCGCCCACCACCAGCGCCGCCAAGTATTGCCACACGGAGATGTCGAAGCACTGCGATGCGGTCTGGGCAATGACGTCGCCGGGGGTGAGCCGCAGGTCGGCCACCTTGGCGTCCAAGTGATTCAGCATCCCGCGATGCTCGACCATGGCGCCCTTGGGCACCCCGGTCGACCCCGATGTGTAGATGACGTAGGCCATGTGCTGGGCGCTGGTCGGGCGCACCGCGGGAATGGGCAAGGTCATCTCCAGGGCGTCCTCGATGGCCACGACCTGCACGCGCGTCGACAGCGGGCCACGCGACAGGGCTTCGGCGATCCGCGGTGCCCTCGCGCGGGGTGCGACCACCCAGCGTGCGCCGCTGCGTTCCAGGATTTCCGCCTGACGCTCCCAAGGGTGCTCGGGATCGAGCGGAAGGTATGCACCGCCCGCTTTCCACGCCGCGAGCATGCCAATGAGGAACTCCACGCCGCGATCCATCGACAGCGCCACGACGCCCTCCGCCAGCGACGCGCGCGCGGCGAGTGCATGCGCGAGCTCGTCGGCCCGTTCACCGAGTTGCCGGTACGTGAGCTGCTGCTCTCCGCAGACCACCGCCGTCGCGTCGGGTGCCCGGGCGACCTGCGCGTCGAACAACCCGGGGAAACTCGCCTCCGGGCGCTCGTCCGCGTGCGTCGCGTTCCATTCTTCCACGACCCGCCGGCGCTCCGCTTCCGACAGCAGCGAAAGCTCGCCGACACGCCGTCCGGGTCCACCCGCGATCCCTTCGAGCAAGGTCGCCCAATGACGGGCCAAGCCTTCGGCCGCACTGCGTTCGAAGCGGGTCGCATCGTAGACGAGCCGGAGTCCGAGCTCGTGGCCGGGCGACACGAACGCGGTGATTCCGTAGTTCGTTTGCTCCACGCCCTGCACGTCGCGGATGCTCAGCGCGCTCGCCGGGGCCACGGCTGCGTCGATGGGGTAATTTTCGAAGACGATCACGGTATCGAACAACGACTGCCCGCGTGCCTCGCTCACGGCCTGCACGTCGACCAGGCGCGTGTATTCGTATTGCCGCATCTCGAGGAGCTGCGCCTGCACGTCCTCCAGCCAGGGTAAAAGCTGGCTTTCGGCGTCGACGAAGAGCCGCAGGGGCAGCGTATTGATGAACAGGCCGACCATCGATTCGACCCCCGCGAGCTCGGCGGGCCTTCCCGAGGTGAGCACGCCGAACACCACGTCGCGCTCCCCGCTGTAGCGGCTCAGAAGGATGGCCCACGCCCCCTGCACCAGCGTGTTCAAGGTCAGTCGATGCTTTTTGGCCAAGGCCTCCAGCGCGCGCATCGCGGGCGCGGGCAGTTGCGCGTGGACTTCGTGCACGTCGTCGCGGGACTCGACACGGCGAGGCTCGGGAAGGCGCAGGGACGTCGGCTCGGAGAAGCCCCGAAGCCGCTCGGACCAAAACGCCCGCGCCTTGCCCTGGTCCTGACGGCCCAGCCACGCAATGTAGTCACGATACGGGTGGCTCGCCCGTCGTGCGATCTCTTGGCCGGCGCGAAACCCTTGGTAGAGGGTGAACACGTCACCGAAAAGCAGCGGCAGGCTCCAACCGTCCATGAGCACGTGGTGGGAGCTGATCACGAACTCGTGCGCGGTATCGGTCTGCCTCACCAGGAGAAGGCTCATGAGCGGCGCGCGGGTCAGGTCGAAGCCGCGCGCGCGCTCGTTCGCGAGGTACGACAGAATCCATGTGCGTTGCTGCGACTCCGAAAGGGCACGGAGATCCTCGTGCACGAAAGGAACGTCGACGCGGCGGCGAACGATCTGCACCGGCTCCTCGAGCCCCTCCCAATGAAGCGACACGCGCAAGGCCGGATGCCACTCGACGGCTCGGCGCCACGCCCGCTCGAACATCGCGACGTCCAGGTCGCCGTCCAGCACGCACCGAACTTGCTCGAGGTAGACGCCGGAGTGCGGATCGCGCAGCGTATGAAAGAGCATGCCCTGCTGCATCGGCGACAGGCGGTAGACGTCCTCCACGTCGCGGCCATCGCCCACGAGACGGTCGAGCGCCGCCTGATCGAGCGCGGCCAGGGGGAAGTCCGACGGCGTGTAGCCACCGGCATCCGGCAAGAGGCAATGCGCGATGAGCGCGCGGAGGCGTGCCAGGAAGGCCGCCGCCACCGCCTCGATCGTGCTGCGATCGTGGACGCCCGTGCCGTAGACCCAATCGAGGCGCAAGCGCCCATCCGTGACCATGCCGACGACGTCGACGAGGTAGGCGCGGCGACCTTTCGGGTCCATTTCCGGGCCGCGACCCTCGGATGCGACGCGGAAGGCCGACGAGTCCTCGAGCGAGCCATCCATCTGGCCGAGGTAGTTGAAGCTCACCTCCGCGGCCGGCAATGCCTCGAGCGAGGCGCCCACGCCGCGCAAGTAGCGCAGCATGCCGTATCCGATGCCGCGGTTCGGGATCCGCCGCAGCTGCTCCTTCATCGACTTGAGGGCCTCGCCCGGCGCGCCGTGCCGGGACGTCTCCAGCACGACGGGAAAGAGCGAGGTGAACCAGCCGACGGTGCGCGATGGGTCGATGCGCTCGTTCGCATCGTCGAACAGCTCCTCACGGCCGTGGCCTTCGAGGTCCACGAGCACGACGTCGCCACCGGTCCACGCGCCGAGTGCCTCGGACAAGGCCGTAAGCAGCACGTCGTTGATCTGCGTGCGGTAAACCTGAGGGACGCGCTTCAAGAGCGCCTCGGTCTCATCGGCGCGCAACGCCACGTGCACCGTGCCCGCGGCCGCGTGGGTATTGTCCCCGCCGAGATCCCGCGGAAGCGGGCGCACCCGACTCCATGGCCGGCCGGTCCAATAGGGAAGCTCCGTGTCGAGCGCAGACGATTCGGCATGCGCACGAAGGTGCTCGGACCAACGCTTGAACGAGGTGGTCTTCGGCGGGAGACAAACGTCCTCCCCGGCGGCGATTTGGGTGACGGCGCGATGGAGGTCTTCCAGCACGATCCGCCACGAGACACCGTCGATCACCAGGTGATGCGCCACCAGCAGGAGCCGCCCGGGACGCTCCGCCCCAAGCTCGAACCATGCGGCGCGAAAGACCGGACCTCGGCCCAAGTCGAGGCTCGCCTGCAGTCGGGCGGCGTGCGCTTCGAGGGTGCGGCTCATCGCCGCATCGGGGACCTCCGAGAGATCGATCCGCTCGAACGCGGCGGAGCCCGCGGCTTCGTGGCCCTGGGACACACCATGTGCATCCTGCACGTAACGAAGGCGCAGAGCGTCGTGGTGCCGCACGATGGCATCGAGCGCGCGCTGGGCAACACCCGCGTCGAGCGCGACCTCGAACATCAGCGACTGATTGTAGTGATGCGGCGACGGCAACCCCGGCACATACCGCTCGAAGAACCACCGCTGAATGGCGGTGAGCGGCACATCACCAGTGATCTCGCCTTGCTCGGCGGAGGCCGTGGGTCCCGGCTGAGCGACCATCGCGAGCTCCGCGATGGTCGGATGCTGGAACAAAAGCTTCGGCGATAGCCGCAATCCCAACGGGTTGGCGCGCGCGACGACCTGAATCGACAGGATCGAGTCGCCGCCGATTTCGAAGAAGTTCTCGTGCACCCCCACGCGCGGCAAACGCAGCACGTCGCTCCAGATGGCCGCGAGGTTGGCCTCGATGGCCGTTCGAGGTGCCTCGTAGGTCGTGCCGCTCTCCATGTGCGCGGCGTCGGGGGCGGGCAGCGCCTTTCGGTCCACCTTTCCGTTGGTGCTGAGGGGCAGCGCCTCGAGCTGCACGAATGCCGCCGGGATCATGTATTCGGGCAATTTTGCCCGGAGGCGTTCCCGCAACGATGCGGCGGAGAGCGACGGCGCGGCGACCACGTAGGCCACGAGCCGCGCATCGCGCGCGATCACCACCGATGCGCGCACCTCGGGGTGCTCGGCGAGTGCCGATTCGATTTCGCCGAGCTCGATGCGATACCCGTGGATCTTCACCTGATGGTCCGCGCGGCCGAGGTACTCGAGCTCCTCCGAGGGCAGCCAGCGGACGCGGTCGCCCGTGCGGTACAAGCGTTGGCCGGGCGTCGTGCCGAAGGGATCGGGGATGAACTTCTCCGCCGTACGCGCCGGCTGGTTTGCGTAGCCCCGCGCGAGGCCGGCACCACCGATGCACAGCTCACCGATGGCGCCCCGTGGCACGAGCTCCCCACCGGCATCCACGACGTACAGGCGCGTGTTGGCGATAGGCTTGCCGATCGGCACCGCCCCGGACGGCATCGGGCCGGGTGGTACCTCGTACACGCAACACCCCACCGTAGTCTCAGTGGGTCCGTATTCGTTCACGAGACGTGTGTCGGGGGCGTGCTCGCGGAAGAAGGCGATCTGCTCGCTCGAAAGGGCCTCGCCACCGATGACGAACAAGCGGGTTCGACTGGCGATTTCGTTCGGCGCGAGCTGCCCGGCGAGGATCTCGAGGTGCGCCGGCGTGAGCTTCACCAAGCTGAAGTCCGCACCGCCGCGCAGCGACCGCCCGAGCTCCTCGACGTCTTGCTCATCGGGCAGGAGGTGGACCGCACGCCCTGCCACGAGCGGGACGAAGAGGCTGCTGATGGTCAAGTCGAAGCCGAGCGGCGATTGCACGGGCGCACCGCGCCCCTCGGCGGGCCGGTATGTGCGTACGGCCCAATCGAGGTAGTTCGCCAACGCGTCGTGCGAGATCATGACGCCCTTGGGGGCCCCGGTGGAGCCGGAGGTGTAGATCACGTACGCCAAGTGCCCCGGCCCGACGCCGCTGACCGGATCGTCCTCGCGCGCATCGGCGCCCGCGTCGAGGGGTGCATCGAGCAGGACGATGCCCGCGCGGGATGCGGGCAAACGGTCGACGAGGCGCGATTGCGTGAGCACCACCGGCGCCCCCACCTCTTCGAGGATGGGCGCCATCCGCCCCACCGGGTGCCTCGGGTCGAGCGGCACGTAGGCGCCACCCGCTTTGGAGATGCCCAGGAGGCCGACGAGCATCTCGAGCGACCGCTCGACGCAGATGCACACCGCAACGCCGGGCCCCACGCCCCGCGCGCGCAGGTGATGGGCCAGCCGGTTGGCACGCCGGTTCAATGCGCCGAACGTGATTTGCTGATCGCCGAAATGGGCGGCCACCGCGTCGGGGGTGCGCTCCGCGTGCCCCTCGACGAGCTGGTGCACGCAGACATCGCGAGGAAAGGCCACCTCCGTAGTGTTCCAGGCCACCGCGACCTTCTGCCGTTCCGCGTCGGTCAAGAGCGGGAGTGCATCGATGCGCGCCTCGGGAGCGGCCACGATGCCACGCAGCAGCACACCGAAGTTCGCCATCATGCGCGCGATGGTCGCGTCGTCGAAGAGGTCGCGGTTGTACTCCAGGCCACCGCGCAGCTCGCCGTCTTCCTCGGTGAGCGAGAGGGTGAGATCGAACTTGGCGATGTCCGCCTCGACGTCGAGGGATTCGAGCTGGACGCCCGGCAGCGAGAACCCTCGCCCACCGACGCTCGAGTGCGCGTTCTGCAGGACGAACATGGCTTGAAAGAGCGGCGTTCGGCCGAGATCGCGCGGGACGTCCAAGGCCTCCACGACTTTTTCGAACGGCGTGTCCTGGTGCGCGTACGCTTCCAACGCACGCTCCCGAACGGCGCGGAGCAGGTCCGCGAAGCGCGGCTGGCCGGAAAGGTCACCGCGAAGAACCAGGGTGTTGACGAAAAAGCCGATGAGGGGCTCGACCTCTCGCCGATTCCGATTCGCCACCGGCGTGCCCACGCTGATGTCGGTCTGGCCGCTGTAGCGTGAAAGGAGCACTTGGAATGCCGCCAGGAGCGTCATGAAGAGGGTCACGCCCCGCTCGCGGCTCAGACGAAGGAGCGCCTCGGTCAACGGCGCCGGCAGAAGGACGGGTTGGGTGCGGCCGCGGAAGGTCTGGACCGAGGGCCGGGGGCGATCCGTTGGCAATTCCAACGTGGATGCATTCGCAAGCTGCGCGCTCCAGTAGTCGAGATGCTTTTGCATCACGGAGCCCGATAGCCACTGGCGCTGCCACGCGGCAAAGTCGGCATATTGAAGCGCGAGGTCCGGCAAAGGCGATGGAGCCCCCTGGAGAAAGGCGCCGTAAAGGGCGGCAATTTCCTGGACGAGCACCCCGGTCGACCAACCATCGGACACGATGTGGTGCATCGTGAGGAGCAAGACATGCTCCTCGGGGGCGAGGCGTAGCAGGGTCGTGCGAAGCAGCGGGCCCTTGGCCAGATCGAACGGGCGCATCGCTTCGTCGTGCACGCGACGTCGCACCTCCGCCTCGGCATCGGGCAGGCCAGTGAGGTCCGCGATGGGCAGATCCCACGCGGGCGGCGGGGGGTGGACGACCTGCGTGGCCGTTCCACCGTTGGAGGCGAAGGTCGTGCGAAGTGCTTCGTGCCTTCGGACCACCTCGCCGAAGACGCGGCCGAGGATCGCCGCGTCGAGTCCTCCGCGCAGGCGGAAGGCCGCGGGCACGTTGTACGAGGAGCCGCCGGGCTCCAATTGGTCCAGGAACCAGAGTCGCTGTTGCGCGAAGGACAGCGGGAGCTCCGCCTTCCGCGGCATGGGAAGCAGCGGGAGCTCGGCCGGGCTATCCCCGGCGCGCCGTGCGAACTCGACGCGCTCGGCGAGGGCCGCGACAGTGGGGGCCTCGAAAATGTCGCGGAGCGGAAGGTCCACGCCACACAGTGCGCGAAGCCGCGCCATGACGCGGGTGGCGGTCAGCGAGTGGCCGCCCAGCTCGAAAAAGTCGTCGTGCACGCCGGCCCGCTCGAGCCCGAGCACCTCGGCGACGATCCCCGCCACCAGGGCCTCCACGTCGGTGCGCGGCGCCTCGTAGGCAGCCCCCGCCGTGCGGTCCGGGGCAGGGAGGGCTTTACGATCGACCTTGCCGTTCGCGTTGAGCGGCCACGCATCGAGCTGCACGAATGCAGCAGGGACCATGTAGCCGGGCAATTTCGCACGCAGGTATTCTTGCAGCGCCGCCGATGACAGCTCGCCTATCACATAGGCCACCAGGCGTTTCTCTCCTCCGTCCTCGCGCGCCAGCACCACGCTCGATTGCACTGCGCCGTGACTTTCCAACGCGGACTCGATCTCCCTCAGCTCGATGCGGAATCCTCGGATCTTCACCTGGTGGTCCACGCGTCCGATGAAGTCCAGCCGGCCGTCCTCCAGGTGCCGCGCCAGGTCCCCTACCCGGTACAGCCGTCCTTCTCCGTACGGGTTCGCGATGAATCGATCCGCCGTCAGCTCCGGCCGCCCCACATAACCGCGCGCGAGGCCGTCGCCCGCGGCGTACACCTCCCCCACGGCCCCCGCGGGCACGGGCTCCAGGTTCGCGTCCAGCAAGTACACCTTCGTGTTGTCGATCGGTCGCCCGATTGGAACCGTCGCACCCAGAACCTCCTCATCGACGGGCCAGCAGCACGTGAACGTCGTGTTCTCGGTCGGCCCGTACCCGTTGATGATCTGGCAATCCGGCAAGGCCTCTCGGGCACGTCGCACGTGCGTGACCGAAAGGGCGTCGCCACCCGCCAACAACGCGCGCACACCCCGCAGCCGCTCAACACCGTCGTCCACCATTTGATGAAACAGCGGCGCCGTCAGCCACATCACCGTCACGCCGTGACGGTTCACCACCGCCCCCAGCTCCTCCAGCGACAGCGCTCCCGGCGGTGCCATCGCCACACGCGCGCCTTGCAGCAGCCCGCTCCACACCTCGAACGTCGAGGCATCGAACGACACCGGCGCGTACTGCAGAAGCACGTCCCCGGGCGCGATCCGAACGTAATTGCGCGCCGTCGCCAAGCGAACCACCGCGCGGTGCGGAATCGTCACCCCCTTCGGACGCCCCGTCGAACCGGACGTGAACATCACGTACGCCGCATTCTCCGCCCCCACCGCCATCGGCAGGTTCGTCTCCGGCTGCCCCGTCAGGTCGATATGGGCGTCCACCATCGCACCCAGCGGCGCTTCCTCCCGCATCAACCGAATCCGCTCCGCCGGGTACTCCGGATCCAGCGGCACGTACGCGCCTCCCGCCTTCAGAATCCCCAGCAGCCCCACCAGCATCGCCGGCGAGCGCTCCAGCGACAGCCCCACCAACGTCTCCGGACCAACCCCCTGCGCGCGAAGGTGGTGCGCCAGGCGATTCGCCCGCCGATTCAACTCCCCAAACGTGATCTGCTCCTCCTCGAACACCACGGCCACAGCGTCCGGCGTCCGCGCGGCTTGCGCCTCGAACAGCCCATGCACCGTCGCATGTCGCGCGTACTCCGTCGTCGTCGCGTTCCACGTCTCGAGCACCCGCCGCCGCTCGGCGTCCCGCATCGCGGGCAGATCTCCGATGCGCCGATCCGGCGCGGCGGCGATGCCCTCGAGCAAGGTGCTCCAATGTTGCAGAACGCGCTCGATGGCGCGGCGGTCGAAGCGCTGCCCATCGTACGAAAGCTTCAACCCGAGCTCGTTCGACCCCGGCGCGACGACGGCCGTCACGCCATAATTCGTGCGCTCGAGCCCCTCCACCTCACGGACACGCAACGCGCCCTCCGCGCCGGTTGCCGCATCGATGGGGTAGTTCTCGAACACCACCAGAGTGTCGAACAAAGCCTGCCCGCGCACCTCGCTCGCGGCCTGCACCTCGATGAGCGGCGTATGCTCGTACTGCCGCATCTCCGCTTGCAGAGCCTGCAGCTCCTCCAGCCACGGCAGGAGCGCGTCATCGGCTTCGACGCGAACGCGCACCGGCAGCGTGTTGATGAACAACCCCACCATGGATTCGACACCGTCGAGATCCGCGGGCCGTCCTGCCACCGTCGCGCCGAACAGGACGTCGTTGGTGCCACCGTAGCGGCTTAGAAGAATGGCCCACGCGCCCTGCACGAGCGTGTTCAAGGTCACCCGGCGTTGACGCGCCACCGTGTGGAGCGCCCGCGCCGTCTCCGCCGGCAGCCGCACCTCGACCTCGTACGGGCTCCCTTCCCCCGCGGGCGGACTCGGAAGGCGCAATGACGTCGGCTCGGAAAAACCGCGCAGCCGTTCGGCCCAGAATGCGCGAGCTTCACGCGGATCCTGCTGCTCGAGCCACGCGATGTAGTCGCGGTACGGCCGCCCCGCCGGGCGCGACGAGCCCTGGTAGCCCTCGAAGACGTCCCCGAAGAGCAGCGGCAGACTCCATCCATCCAGGAGCGCGTGGTGCGAGCTCACGACGAGCTCGTACGCGTCGTCGGCCGTCCGCGCCAAGAGCACGCGCATCAGCGGCGCCTCGGTCAGCTCGAAGCCCCGCGCGCGATCGCGCTCGAGGTACGCGCGCACCCAGCCGCGGCGCTCGGATTCGGGGAGCGCGCGAAGGTCCTCGTGCGTGAACGGCAGCGCGGCGTGCGCGTGCACGACCTGCACGGGATCCTCGAGATTTCCCCAATGGAACGAGGTACGCAATACGGGGTTGCGCTCGACCGCGCGCTGCCACGCCCGTTCGAATGCGACGGCGTCGAGGGTTCCCTCGAGCGTGCATCGCAGCTGCTCGAAGTACGCCCCGGACGCCGGCTCGCGCAGGGTATGAAAGATCATACCCTGCTGCATCGGCGAAAGCCGGTACACGTCCTCGATGCCTTGCCCGCGGCCGATCAAACCATCGAGCGCGGCCTGCTCGATCCGAGCGAGGGGGAAGTCCGACGGCGTGTAGCCACCCGCCTCGGGCGACAGGCAGTGGGCGATCAGCGCGCGCAGGTGGCCCACGAAGCGCTCCGCCAAACCCGCGACGGTGTTGCGCGCATGGAGGCCGGTGCAAAACGTCCACTCCGTGTGAAGGCGTCCGCCGTCGACGATGACGCTCACCTCCAGCGCGTGCGCGCGGGCTCCCTCCGGGGCCTGCTCGGGACCTCGTCCTTCGCGCGCGGGGCGAAAGGACGATAGCGCTTCGACGGCTTCGTCGACCTGCCCGAAATAGTTGAAGCTCACCTCCGCCGCGGGCATGGCGCGAAGTTTCGCCTGCGTCTGGTCGTCGCCGAGGTAGCGAAGCAGCCCATATTCGATGCCGTGATTCGGGATCCGGCGCAGTTGCTCCTTGATGGACTTGAGCGCCTCACCGGGCCCCGTGTCCGTGGGCAGGGCGAAGCTCACGGGAAAGAGCGTGGTAAACCAGCCCACCGTGCGCGATAGGTCGATGCCGTTCCACAGCTCCTCGCGTCCATGGCCTTCGAGGTCGAGCCGAACCACCTCGCCACCCGCCCACTCGAGCAAGGTGCGCGACAGGGCCGTGAGCAGCACGTCGTTGATCTGCGTGTGGTACGCCGAGGGAACGCGTTTCAACAGTGACTCGGTCTCTTCGGCGGTCAACGATGCGTGCACGCTGTCCGCGTGCGCACGCGTGTTCTCGCCGCCCGCGAGGTCACGCGGCAGGGAGGGCACGCCGGCGGCGGCCTCGGTCCAGTAGCTGGACTCTCGAGCGAGCTCGGGGCTCCGGGCGTGCTCCGCGAGCCGCTCCGCCCATCGCTTGAAGGAGGTGCCCTTGGGCCCCAAACGCGGCTCCTCCCCCGCGGCCATGGCATCCACCGCAAGCTGCAGATCGTGAAGGAGAATGCGCCACGAAACGCCGTCGATCACCAGGTGATGGGCCACGAGAAGGAGGCGTCCCGGACGCCCCGCGCCAAGCTCGAACCACACCGCGCGAAGCAACGGTCCACGCGAAAGGTCGATGCGCGCTTGCTCCTCGGCGGCCCGCGAGGCGAGGACCGACGCTTGCTCGTGCTCCGGCACGCCGCCGAGGTCCACGACCGCGAGCGCAACCTCGGCCTCGCCGTGATGCTGGCGAACCGCCCCCGAAGCGAAATCGTAGCGAAAGCGCAGTGCATCGTGGTGCACGGACAAGGCACGAAGCGCGCGCGCGAGGAGAGCCTTCGGTGAACCGCCCAAGGGCGCGTTCACCTCGAACATGACGGATTGATTGAAATGGTGCTGCGATTGCAACCCAAGTTCGAAAAACCACCGCTGGATGGGTGTAAGGGGTGCCTCACCTTCGATCGGGCCCTCCTCTTCCGGCGCGGACCGGGCTCCAGAGGCGATGGCGCCGGCCAATTCGGCCACGGTGGGGTGCTGGAACAGCAGCCGCGGGGTCATGGGCAAACCCGCGCGGTTGGCACGGGCTACGACTTGGATCGTCAGGATCGAATCGCCCCCCGCCTCGAAGAAATTCTCGTGGATGCCCACGCGCGCTTGACGGAGAACCTTGGCCCAAATATCGGCGAGCGTAGCCTCCGTGGTGTTTCGCGGAGCTTCGTACACGGCGCCCGAGGAAAGGCGCGACGTCTCGTCGGGCGCAGGCAACGCCTTGCGGTCGACCTTGCCCGCAGGGTTCAGCGGCAGCGCGGGAAGCTGCACGAAGATGGCCGGCACCATGTACGCGGGCAACGTCGCCTGCAGGTACTCGCGAAGTTCGGGCACCGAAAGCGGCTCTTCCCCCACGAGGTACGCCACCAGACTTCGCTCGCCCGGCCCGTCCTGGCAGGCGAGAACCGCGCACGCGGTCACCTTCGCGTGCGCCGACAAGGCGGCTTCGATTTCGCCGAGCTCGATGCGGAAACCGCGGATCTTCACCTGGTGGTCTGCGCGGCCCAAGAACTCGAGGGTGCCGTCGCCACGCCAGCGCGCTACGTCGCCCGTGCGATAGAGGCGCGCACCGGAACCCGCCGCGAAAGGATCGGCGAGGAAACGCTCCGCGGTCAACTCGGGGCGACCGACGTAGCCGCGCCCCACCGTGATGCCGCCGATGTACAGCTCCCCGGGAACACCCACCGGCAGCGGATCCAGCTCGGGACCGAGCACGTACGTGCGCGTGTTGAGGATCGGTCGCCCGATGGAGGGCGCGCCCGCGTCGTCCGTGCGGCACAGGTGCGCCGATGCCCAGATGGTCGTCTCCGTCGGGCCATACGCATTGACCAGCGATCGTCCCTCGGACCACGTGCGAACGATGGACTCGGTGCATCGATCGCCCGCGGTCACGATCAGCCGGAGCGAGGGCAGGTGCGCATCGAGCACGGCCAGCATCGAGGGCGGCAAGGTCACCAAGGTGATGGCCTGCTCGCGGATCGACGCCGCGAGATCCACGGGCGATCCCACGGTCGCCGCGTCGGCGAGCACCAAGGTTGCGCCCTGGAGAAGCGCCATGCACATTTCGAAGACGGAGGCGTCGAAACTCATCGACGCGAACTGCAGAACGCGGTCCCGCGGGGTGACGGCGAATTGCGCGGCTTGGGCGCGGTACAAGTTGCTCAACCCGCGGTGCGGCAACGCCGTACCCTTGGGACGGCCGGTGGAGCCCGAGGTGTAAATCACGTACGCGATGTTGTCCGGGTGCGCGGGCCTCACGTCGGCCTGGGCGCCATCGTCGTCGTCCATCCGCAACGTCGGCACGCGGTGCTGGGGAAGGCGCATGGCGAGGTGCTCGCGCGTCAACAGAACGCGCAGCCTTGCGTCCTCCAACATGTACGCGAGGCGCTCCTCGGGGTACGTCGGGTCGAGGGGCACGTACGCCGCCCCAGCTTTGAGGATGCCCAAAAGCCCCACCACCATCTCGGGCGATCGGTCCATGCAGAGGCCAACGAAATCGTCGGGCCCCACACCGCGTGCGGCAAGACGCCGAGCAAGGCGGCCGGCGCGCTCGTTCAGCGCGCGGTAGGTGATCTGCTCGTCACCAAGGACCAAGGCCACCGCGTCCGGAGCCTGCGCGACGCGAGCCTCGAAGAGGTGGTGGGCGCACGCATCGTTCGGGTAGTCGGCGTCGGTCGCATTCCACGCGCGCACGACCTGCTGCCGCTCCCCCTCCGCGAGCAGCGGTAGCTCGCCGACCCTGGTCGCGGGTGCGGCCGCGATCCCGCGCAGTAGCACGCCGAAGTGCTCGATCATGCCGGCGATGCTCTCGGCCTCGAAGAGATCGCGGTCGTACTCCAGGGTCCCTCGCAGATCGCCGTCCTTCGATTCGGTCAAAAGCAGTGTCAGATCGAACTTGGCGACGGGCGCGTCCGCGGCCACGGGCGAGAGCTCCACGCCGGGCAACGAGAGGGTGCCGACGGGGGCGTTTTGCAGGGCGAACATCGTCTGAAACAGGGGCGTGCGGCTCGCATCGCGCTCCACGTCCAGCGCGTCGATCAGCTTCTCGAAGGGAACGTCTTGGTGCGCGTACGCCCCCAGCGCCGCCTCCCGCACCTGCGCGAGAAGGTCCACGAACCGCGGATTCCCGGAGAGGTCGCTGCGCATCACCAGGGTGTTCACGAAGAACCCGATGAGCGGCTCGACCTCCGCGCGATTCCGGTTGGCCAGTGGCGTACCCACCGCAATGTCGGACGCGCCGCTGTAGCGCGCGAGAAGCACGTGGAAGGCGGCGAGAAGCGTCATGAACAGCGTGGCGCCGTGCTGGCGACCAAGGCTGCGCAGCGACACCGTGAGCGACTCGGGCACCACGATTTCCAAGCTCGCACCGCGATGACCCGGCAGGGCCGGGCGCGGCCGATCCGTCGGGAGCTCGAGCGGGCGCACGCCCGTGAGCCGCTTCTTCCAGTACCCGAGCTCGGCGGCGAGCACGTCGCCCGAGAGCCTCTGCCGCTGCCACGCCGCGAAGTCCGCGTATTGAATCCCCAGCGCCGGCAACGGAGACGGCTTTCCTTCGACGAAGGCCGGGTAGAGTGCGCCCACCTCCTGAACGAGCACGCCCATCGACCAGCCGTCCGAGACGATGTGGTGCATGGTCACGAGCAGCACATGCTCCTCGGCCCCGAGGCGCAGCAGCGAGGTTCGGAGCAGTGGGCCTTGGGCCAGATCGAATGGGAGGCTTCCCTCGTCCGCCACCACGCGCTCCACCTCGATGGCACGCTGATGCTCGGGCAGCCGCGAGAGATCGATCACCGGGATCGCGTAGCCCTCGGGCGCGGGACGAATCGTTCGCACCGCCTGGCCATCGCGCAGGGTGAACACGGTTCGCAGCACCTCGTGCCGGCGCACCACCTCGCCAAAGACCTGCGCCAGTGCGGGCACGTCCAGGCGTCCGCGCACGCGAAGGGCGATGGGAACGTTGTACACCGCACTGCGCCCCTCGAGCTGGTCCAAGAACCAAAGTCGCTGCTCGGCAAACGAGAGCGGCAGCTCACCGTCGCGCGGCACCGGCACGATGGGCGTGTTGGCTTCATCCGCGGCACCCTCGCTTCCGGCGTTCGCCCGGAGGAACCGAAGGATCTCATCCTTGCGTGCCCGCAGCTCGTCGCGAAGCTCGGGCCCGAGTGCCCCGCGTGCGGCGCGGTAGCGCAAGGTATCCCCATCGAGCCACAAGGCCACACCGGCCGCCTCGAGGCGGCGCATCAAATCGAGATCCATTAGAGATCGCCCTCCTCGACATCGTCGATGTCGGCCAGCTCTGCGTATCGGATGCGGGTCCGTGCGGCGAGGAGCCCTTCGATGGCTTCGGCGCACCCGGCAACGGTCGGCCGCTCGAAGAGACTCCGCAACGGCACGTCGACCCCGAAGGTCTCGCGCACCCGTGAGATCACCTGCGTCGCCAGGAGCGAATGCCCGCCCAGGGCGAAGAAGTCGTCGTGCAACCCGACGCGTGGCACCTTCAGCACCTCCGCCATCATCGCGGCAACGAGTCGCTCGGTTTCGGTTCGCGGTGGCTCGTACGCGCCGCCGTTGGCCGCGCGCGCCTCCGGTGCGGGCAACGCGGCGCGATTCACCTTGCCGTTCGGGCTCAACGGCAACGCATCGAGATGCACGAACGCGGCGGGCACCATGTAGCCGGGTAGCTTGCCCGCGAGGTGCTCACGGAGTTCGCTCACCTCCGCGGTCGAGACGACGTAGGCCACGAGGCGCTTGACGCCGCCGTCTTCGCGGACCACCGCGACGGCCTGCGACACCGAGGCGTGCTCACCGAGCACCGCTTCAATCTCCGCGAGCTCGATGCGGAAGCCGCGCAGCTTCACCTGCCGGTCGACGCGTCCGAGGAACTCGATGCGCCCGTCGGCAAGGTACCGTCCGAGATCGCCGACGCGATAGAGGCGCGACCCCGGCTCGCCGTGTGGGTCCGCGATGAAGCGCTCCGCCGTGAGGGAGGCGCGCCCAAGGTAACCGCGCGCCAGGCCGTCGCCACCCGTGTAAACCTCGCCCACGGCCCCCACCGGCACCGGTTCGAGGTTGGCGTCCAACAGGTACACGCGCGTGTTGTCGATCGGTCGCCCGATGGGAACGGACGCGCCGGCGCGATCTTCGTCCACCGGCCCGCAGCACGTGAACGTCGTGTTCTCCGTCGGGCCGTACCCATTGATGATCTGGCAGCCCGGCAGCGCCGCGCGTGCCCGCCGCACGTGGTCCGGCGACAAGGCATCCCCGCCGGCGAGCAGGGCACGTAGGCCGCGCAGCCTCTGCACGCCATCGTCGACCATTTGGTGAAACAGCGGCGCGGTCATCCAGGCGACCGTCACACCGTGCTCCGCCAAGGTCGCACCGAGCTCCTCGAGCGACAGTGCCCCCGGCGGTGCCACGGCGATCCGAGCCCCTTGCAGCAAGGCGCTCCACACCTCGAAGGTCGAGGCATCGAACGACACCGGGGCATACTGCAGGACGACGTCGCCGGGCTCGATGCGAACGTAGTTGCGCGCGAGCGCCAGACGAACCACCGCGCGATGCGGAATGGTCACGCCCTTCGGCCGGCCCGTCGAGCCCGAGGTGAACATGACGTACGCGGCGTTCTCCGCCCCCACCGCGATCGCCGGATTCGTTTCTGGCTGCCCCGCGAGGTCCGCCTTCGGGTCCACCATCGCACCGAGCGGTGCTTCGTCCAGCATCAGGCGGATGCGCTCGGCCGGGTACTCCGGATCCAGAGGCACGTAGGTGCCGCCCGCCTTCAAGATGCCCAGCAGCCCGGCGATCATCTCCGGCGAGCGCTCCACCGAGAGGCCGACCCGCGTCTCCGGCCCCACCCCCTTCGACCGGAGGTGGTGTGCCAGTCGATTCGCTTTCCGATTCAGCTGCGCGTACGTCAGTTGCGCATCACCAAAGACGACCGCGACGGCGTCCGGGGTCCTCGCAGCCTGCGCTTCGAAGAGTCCGTGCACGGTCGCGTGCCGCGCGTAATCCGTCGAGGTCGCGTTCCACGCCCCGAGCACGTTCCGGCGCTCCGCCTCCCCCATCGCGGGCAGGTCTTCGATACGCTGCTGCGGCGCCGCGGCAATCCCCTGGAGCAGCACGCCGAAGTTCGCCGTCATCCGCGCGATGGTCGCCGCGTCGAAGAGATCCGCGTTGTACTCCAGGGCACCGCGCACCTCGCCGTTCGCTTCTTCGAGCGACAAGGTCAGGTCGAACTTCGCGACGTCCGCCTCCGGGTCCATCGGCGAGAGCTCCAGGCCGGGCAGCGCCAGGGCCGCGATGGGCGCATTTTGAAGCACGAACATCGCCTGAAAGAGCGGCGTTCGGCTTGGATCGCGCTCCGAAACGAGCGCCTCCACGAGCTTCTCGAAGGGCACGTCCTGGTGGGCATGCGCACCCAGCACGCTTTCCCGCACCTGCTTCAGTGCATCCACGAAACGCGGATTGCCCGACAGATCACTGCGCATCACCAGCGTGTTCACGAAGAAACCGATGAGCGGCTCCATTTCCACGTGACCCCGATTGGCCACGGCGGTTCCCACGCTGATATCGCTCGCACCGCTGTAGCGCGCCAAGAGCACCTCGAAGGCGAGGAGCAAGGTCATGAACAAGGTCGCGCCATGCTCGCGCCCGAGCCGGTGCAGCGACTCCGTGAGCTCCGCGGAGAGCACCACGTCGTGCCGCGCGCCGCGGTACGTTTGAACCGCCGGGCGGGGACGATCCGTGGGCAACTGCAGCGGCTGCGCACCGGCGAGTCGCGTACGCCAATAGTCGAGCTGCGTCGCGAGCACGTCGTCCACGAGCCATTGGCGCTGCCACGCGACAACGTCGGCGTATTGCACCGCGAGCTCCGGAAGCGGCGAGGCGTTGCCCGACGCGAAGGCCTCGTAGAGCGCAGCCACCTCGCGAACCAGCACGCCCATCGACCAGCCATCCGACACGATGTGGTGCATCGTCACGAGCAACGCATGGTCATCGGGCCCGAGCCGCAACAGGGTCGTGCGCAGCAGCGGCCCCTTGGCCAAGTCGAAGGGGATGCCCGCCTCGAGGCGCGCGCGATGCTGGCACTCCGCCTCGCGGTCCCCATGCGAGGAGAGATCCACCCGTGGAATGATCCAATGCGCAGGCGCAGGGTGAATCGTTCGCGAGGGCGCGCCATGTTTCGACGGGAAGGTCGTACGCAGCGTTTCATGCCGTCGCACGAGCTCCGCGAAGGCGCGCTCGAGCGCGCCCGTATCGAGCGCACCGCGCAGCCGAAGCCCCGCGGGCACGTTGTACGAGCTCTCGCCCGGCGCCAGTTGGTCCAAGAACCAGAGTCGCTGCTCGGCGAACGACAGCGGCATCCCGGGCTCCCGCGCCACGAGCACGATCGGCGGTGCAGCCGTGCCCACGCGAGATCCCGCGATGCGCAGGGCCAGCGCGGCGACCGTCGGCTCCTCGAAGAGGGCCCCGAGAGGCAGCTCGATCTGGAATGCCGCACGGAGGCGTGAAACCACCTGCGTCGCGAGCAACGAATGCCCGCCCAGCGCGAAGAAGTCGTCGCGGATCCCCACGGAGCTCCGCCCGAGCACACCGGCGACGATGCCTGCGGTGATCTCCTCGACGGCATTCCGAGGCGCCTCGTACGCGCCATCGGTGCTCGCGGGCCATGAGCTCGCGTCGGGTGCCGGCAAGGCCTTGCGATCGACTTTGCCATTTGTGTTCAGCGGCAGCGCGTCCAGTTCGACGAAGGCCGATGGCACCATGTACGCCGGCAACTTGGACTCCAGGTGCGGTCGAAGCACCGCCGAGGATGTCGCCGAGGGACGGAGCACCACGTAGGCCACGAGGCGCTTCTGCCCGGGCGCGTCCTCCCATGCCACCACCACGCATGCGCGCACCGCATCGTGTACCGCGAGGGCGGCTTCGATTTCGCCGAGCTCGATCCGGAAGCCACGGATTTTGACTTGGTGATCCGCGCGGTCGAGAAACTCGAGCTTCCCCTGCCCGAGCCATCGCACGACGTCGCCCGTTCGATACAAGCGCGCTCCGGGGCTGCCGAACGGATCGGGGACGAACTTCTCCGCTGCCAGCTCCGGGCGACCCCCGTAGCCTCGCACCACGCCCGCGCCGCCGATCGAGAGCTCCCCGGCAACGCCGATGGGCGCGGGCTCGTTTTCCGAGTCCAGAACGTACAGCGTCGTGTTGTCGATGCCGCGCCCGATGGGAACGAGCGCGGACGGCGTTTCGATGTGCTCCACCGCCGACCAAATCGTGGTCTCCGTGGGGCCGTACATGTTCCAGAGCGATGCACTGCGATCGAGCAGATCGCCCGCAAGCGCCGCGGGCAGGGCCTCGCCGCCGCAGAGAACCTTGAGGCCCGGCGATCCACTCCACCCCGCATCGCGCAGCATCCGCCAGGTCGCGGGCGTCGCTTGCATCACGGTGGGCGCGGTCTCCTGCATGCGCTTCGCGAGAAGCTCGCCGTCCATGACGACCTCGCGTGCGAGAACCTCGACGCACGCCCCGGTGACCAAGGGCAACCAAAGCTCGAGCCCGGCGATGTCGAACGAGAGCGTGGTCACGGCGAGCAGGCGATCCCGAGCCTCGAGCCCGGGACGCTTGGCCATGGCGCCCAGGAAATTGGTCAGCGCGCGGTGCGGAACTTCGACGCCCTTCGGCCGGCCCGTCGAGCCGGACGTGTAGAGGACGTAGGCGAGGTCCTCGCCCGAGGTTCGGACCCGGGGCGACGATCCGGGCATGCTCGCGAGCTCCGCGTCCACGTCCAGGCAGAGGACCGTCTCCGGCGCGTGCGGCAGATTCGCCAGCAGCCTTTGCTCCGCCACGAGCACGGACAGCTGCGCGTCGCGAAGCATGAATTCGGTGCGCGCCGCCGGGTGGCTCGGATCCAAGGGCAGATAGGCCGCGCCCGACTTGGCGATGCCCAAGAGGCCCACGACCATCGCGACTGAGCGCTCCACGAGCAGCCCGACGATGGATCCCGGCCCCACCCCGAGCCCGCGGAGGCGGTGCGCCATTTGGTTGGACCGACGGTCCAATTCGGCATAGGTGACCTGCGCATCCTCGAAGACGAGCGCGATGCGATCCGGTGTTCGCGCGGCCTGGGCCTCGAACAGCTCGTGGACGCGCGCATCGGGCTGAATGGCGGCGGTATCGTTCCACTCGGCCAGCACGCGCGTGCGCTCCGCCTCGGTGAGAAGCGGCAGCTCGGCGATGCGCCGATCCGGAGAGGCTGCGATGCCCTCGAGCAACGCGCGGAAGTTGGCGGCCATCCGCGCCGCGGTCTCCGCGTCGAAGAGATCGCGGTTGTATTCCAAGGTGCCGTGGACCTCGCCATCGGATTCGCCGAGCCAGAGCGTCAGGTCGAACTTGGCAACCTCCGAGGGCGTGGCCTGCGGCGAGAGCTGCACCCCTGGCAGGGAGAGCGACGACACCGGTGCATTCTGCAGGGCGATCATCACTTGGAAGAGCGGAGAGCGGCTCGCGTCGCGCTCCACGCCCAGGACCTCGACCAGCTTTTCGAACGGCACGTCTTGGTGCGCGTAGGCGCCGAGTGCGTTCTCGCGAACCTGCTTCAAGAGGTCGACGAAGCGCGGGTTCTGCGACAGATCGCTGCGCATGACCAACGTGTTCACGAAGAAGCCGATGAGCGGCTCGAGCTCGGCGCGGCCGCGATTGGCCACCGGCGTTCCGACGCCGACGTCGGTCGCGCCGCTGTAGCGCCCGAGGAGCACCTGGAAGGCGGCCACCAAGGTCATGAACAAAGTCGCACCGTGGGCGCGGCTCACACGGTGAAGTGCGGTCGTGAGCTCCCTCGGCAGCAGCACCTGCTCCGTCGCCCCGCGGTAGGACTGAATGGGCGGGCGCGGGCGATCCGTCGGCAAATCGAGCACGGCCATGCCGGCGAGGCGCTCGCGCCAATACGCGAGCTGGGCTTCGAGAACGTCGCCGGAAAGCCACCGGCGTTGCCACGATGCGAAGTCGGCGTATTGGACGTCGAGCTCGGGCAACGGAGAGGGCTTGCCCTCGGTGAACGCGGCATAGAGCGCGGCGACTTCCTTGACCAGCACGCCCATCGACCACCCGTCCGACACGATGTGGTGCATCGTGACGAGCAGCACGTGCTCCTGCGCACCAAGGCGCAGCAAGGTGGTGCGCAACAGCGGGTCGTTCTCGAGGTCGAAGGGGGCGTTGGCCTCTTCGCGTGCGCGCTCGTGGACGTCGTCGGGCGCGGATCCGGTGAGCTCGATCATCGGAATCCACCACGGTGCCGCCGGCGCGATCTGCCGTCGGGGGCGGCCATCCTCCGAGGCGAACGTCGTGCGCAGCGTTTCATGGCGGCGCACGACGTCGCCGAACGCGCGCGCCAGCGCCTTCTCGTCGAGCGCGCCCTCGAGCCGCAACGCCGCGGCGATGTTGTAGGCGCTTCCACCCGGCTCGAGTTGGTCCAAGAACCAGAGCCTCTGCTCGGCAAATGACAGCGCGAGCTCCTCATCCCGCGCGACGGCGTCGATCGGGGGCACGCTCATGGCCATGCCGGCGCGTTGCGCGGTCTGGATCCGCGAGGCCATGCCCGCGACGGTGGGCTCCTCGAAGAGGGCGCGGAGGGAGACCTCCACAGAGAAGGTCGCGGCCAACCGCGCAACGACCTGCGTCGCGAGAAGCGAATGGCCGCCCAGCGCGAAGAAGTCGTCGTGCACGCCGATCTGCGGAATGCCCAGCACGTCCGAGACGATGCCCGCCACGAGCGCTTCGACGTCGTTGCGCGGAGCATCGCCCGACTCCGAGGCGGTCGCCGCGTCCGGCTCGGGGAGCGCCTTGCGATCGACTTTGCCGTTCGCGGTGAGCGGCAGCGCCGGAAGCTCCACGAAGGCCGACGGAACCATGTAGGGCGGGAGCTTCGACTCCAGGTACGCCCGGAGATCGGCCGACTCGCGCGAGGACTCGTGACGCACGATGTACGCCACGAGCCGCTGCTGGCGCGCCACGACGACGACGTCGCGAACGGCCTCGTGCTGCTCCAGCGCCGTCTCGATCTCGCCGAGCTCGATGCGGTAGCCGCGCACCTTCACTTGGTGGTCGATGCGCCCGAGGAACTCCAGCTCGCCGCTCGGGAGCCAACGGGCGAGGTCGCCCGTCTTGTAGAGACGATCCCCGCCGAAGGGATCGGGGACGAAGCTCTCCGCCGTGCGCGTGGCGTCGTTCAAGTACCCGCGCCCCACGCCCGAGCCTCCAACGTACAGCTCGCCCATCACCCCCGCCGGTGCCAGCTGATGGTGCGCATCGAGCACGTACAGCTGCGTATTTCGAATCGGGCGCCCGATGGGCGTGTTCACGACGTCCGCCTCCAGCGGCGCCGCGATCACCCGATGCGTCACGTCGTCCGAGCACTCCGTCGGACCGTACGCGTTCATCAGCGGGATCTCCGGATAGACGCGCAACCACTTGCGGCACAACTCGGGCGACAGCGCCTCCCCCGTCACCAAGAGCCACCGCAACGCGGAAAGGTTTGGCGCCTCCCCGCGTGCTTCGATGCCGTCCAACACGGCGCGGAGCAGCGACGGAACCACCTCCAGGATGGTCACCCCGGACACCGCCACCTCGTCGAACAGCGCTCGCGGATCGTGCGCCACCTCGTTGGGAAGCACACGCACGCTCCCACCCACGAGCAGCGCCGACAGGTACTGCCACACCGAGATGTCGAAGCACTGCGAGGCGGTTTGCGCCACCACGTCGGACGCGGTGAGCGCGAGATCCCCCACCTTGGCATCGAGGTGGTTCAGCATGCCTCTCTGTTCGACCATGGCGCCCTTCGGCACACCGGTCGAACCCGACGTGTAGATGACGTAGGCCATCTGACGATTCCCGGCGACACCCGACGAGAGCCCTTCGTCACCGGCCGCGGGCTCGATGTTCAGCCCCGCCGTCACCACGCAGCGCGCACGACTTCGCGCGACGACGTCCGAACGCCGCTCGGAAGGATGCTCGGGATCCAGCGGCAGGTAGGCCGCTCCGATCTTCCACACGCCCAGCATGGCCGTGAGGAATTCCACCCCGCGATCCATCGAAATGGCCACCACCGACTCGGGTCCGAGCCCCGCGGCGCGCAACCGCCCCGCGAACGCGCCGGCGCGCTGATTCAGCTCGGCGTAGCTGACGTGCTCGGCCCCGAAGAGCACCGCCACGGCATTCGGTGTCCTTGCCGCCTGCTCGTCGAACGACGCGGCGAAGCTCGCGTGCGAACGCTCCGGCGCGGCGGTCTCGTTCCATGCCTGCACCAGCGTTTGCTCCTCGGAGGCCGACAGGAGCGACAGCTCACCGATGCGCGCCTCTGGGGTCGCGGCCATCTGCTCCAGCAACGTGGACCAGTGGCGGGCGAGGCCTTCCACGGAGCTCTTTTGGTAGCGCGCCGTATCGTAGGCGATGCGCAGACCGAGCTCCTGTTCGGGCACGGCCACCGCCGTGAGGCCGAAGTTCGTCTGCTCCAGTCCGCGGACATCGCGAACACGCAACTCGCTTGCAGGAACCGCAGCACCGTCGATGGGGTAGTTCTCGAACACGACGATGGTGTCGAACATCGATTGCCCGCGAGGCACGTCGCTCCAACCGTGCACCTCGACCAGCGGGCTGTATTCGAACTGACGCATCTCGACCAGCCGCTGCTGGAGCTGCTCCAGCCACACGGGCAGCCGCGCGTCGGCGGGGACGCTCACGCGCAGGGGGAGCGTGTTGATGAACAAGCCCACCATCGATGCGATGCCCTCGATCTCCGCCGGGCGGCCGGACACCGTGGTGCCGAACACCACCTCGCGCTCGCCGCTGTAGCGGCTCACGAGGATGGCCCATGCGCCTTGCACCAAGGTGTTCAAGGTGGTGCGCCGCGCACGCGCGAGGGCGTTGAGGGCCCGCGTCGTCTCCTTGGAGAGACGCACTGCGATCTCGCGTCCCGGCTCCGGAGCGCGTTCGGCGGACGGGCTTTCCAGACGCAGCGACGTCGGCTCGGAGAAGCCGCGCAAGTGCTCGCGCCAGAAGGCCCGCGCCTTGCCCAGGTCCTGGCGCTCGAGCCACGCGATGTAGTCGCGGTACGGACGACTCGTCTCGCGGTTTGGCTCATGCCCCAGACGCAGCGCCTCGTACGTCGCGAACACGTCGCCCACGAGCAGCGGCAAGCTCCACCCATCGGCCAGGAGGTGATGGAAGCTCACGACCACCTCGTACGACGGGTCCGACGTCAGGTGTGCGACCCGGACGCGAAGCAGCGGGGGACGCGTCAACTCGAAGCCTCGGGCACGATCCTCGGCGAGGTAGTGCTCGCACCGTTCGCGCCGCTCGGTCTCGGGCAGAGCGCGAAGGTCCTCGTTCACCACGACCACCGTCACCTGGCGATGCACCACCTGCACCGGCTCCCCCAGCCCCGAATGGAACGAAGAGCGCAGAATGGCGTGCCGTGCCACGACGCACTGCCACGCCTTTTCGAAGGCCGCCGCGTCCAGATGACCGTCGAGCACGAAGCGGTGCTGCTCGACGTACACCCCCGAGTGCGGCTCGCGCAGCGTGTGGAACAGCATTCCGTGCTGCACCGGCGAGAGGCGATAGACGTCTTCGACGTGGTGGCCGTTGCCCAGGAGCGCGTCGAGTTCCGGCTGGGTGAGCTTCGCCAGCGGGAAGTCCGACGGGGTGAAACCACCGACGGCCGGCAGCGCGCAATGGGCAATCAGCGCGCGCACGTGCGCCAGGAAGCGGCCCGCCAGCTGCGCGATGGTCTCGCGCAGGTGCACGTTGGCGCTGAAGGACCAATCGAGGTGCAGCCGCCCGTCGGTCACGATGCCGTTGATCTCGAGGAGGTGCGCACGCACGTCCCGTGGATCGCGATCGTGGCCACGCGACTCGGGCGCCGGACGGAATGCGGAGGGTGCCCCCACCTGCCCCAGGTAATTGAAGATCACCTCGGCCGCCGGCAGACGCGCCAGCGCCTCGGCCGTTTCGCCCCCGCGCACGTAACGCAGCAGGCCGTAGCCCACGCCGCGATGTGGAATCGCGCGAAGCTGCTCCTTCACGGATTTGAGCACGGCGCCGGGAGCCTTCACGCGCCCGACCTCGAGCACCACCGGATAGAGCGCCGTGAACCAGCCCAGGGTGCGCGACAGGTCGACGTCCTCGAGCAGCTCCTCACGTCCGTGCCCTTCGAGATCGACCAGCGCGGCCTCGGCGCCGGTCCATTCGGCCAAGGTCTGCGACAGTGCCGTCAGGAGCGCATCGTTGATCTGCGTTCGGTAGACCGACGGCACACGCTTGAGGAGCGCGTTCGTCTCGTCGTCGGTCAAGCCCACGCTCACCGTCTCCACGGAGACGGCGAGGTTCTCTCCGCGCGCATGATCCCGTGGAATGGGACGGACGTCGTGCCACGGGCGCGCGGTCCAGTAGGCGATCTCGCCCGCAAGCTCGGAGGTCCCGGCGTACGCGGCGAGCCGCTCGGACCATTGCTTGAACGACGTCGTCTTCGGCGGCAGCGGGGACTCGCGGGTCAGGTCCTCGAGCAAGATGCGCCACGAGACGCCGTCGATGACCAGGTGGTGCGCCACGAGAAGCAGGCGTCCCGCATCGCGGTCCGCATCGAACCACACCGCACGCAGGAGCGGCCCATGGGCGAGGTCCATCGCCGCTTGCTCCTCGGCCGCACGGGTTTCGATCGCACGCCAGCGGTCCGCTTCCGAGAGGCCGGCGAGATCGACGCGCCCCCACGCGACGAGTTCACCCGACTCGGCGTGCCGCTGCGTCCAGACTTCGCCCTCGCGCACGAAGCGCAGACGGAGGGCGTCGTGATGCTGGGCCACGCGCTTCAAGGTGCTCTCGAAGCCCGCGGCATCGAACCCTGCGGGTACCTCGAGAAGCACCGATTGGTTCCAATGCTGGGGCGCGGCGAGGCGTTGCTCGAGGAACCATCGCTGGATCGCCGTCAACGGCGCCTCGCCCGTGACCATTCCCTGCTCGGCCAAGGTCCGCGCATCACGAAGGGTCGACGCCACCCCCGCGAGCTGGGCGATGCTCGGATGCTGGAACAACAGGCGCGGCGACAGCGAAATGCCCATTTGCTGGGCCCGCGAGACGACTTGAATCGTCAGAATGGAGTCGCCGCCGATCTCGAAAAAGTTCTCGTGAATGCCCACCCGAGGCAACCGGAGCACCGTGCTCCAGATCTCCGCGAGGCGCTCCTCGAGCATCGTTCGCGGCGCCTCGTAGACGGCATCCGTCTCGCCGTGCGCGGCATCCGGGGCCGGCAAGGCCTTGCGATCGACCTTTCCGTTCGCGGTGAGCGGCAGCGCATCCAGCGGGACGAACGTCGACGGAACCATGTACGCCGGCAAGGTCGCGCCCAGATGCTCCCGGAGCGTGCCCGACGAAAGGGTCGCACCTTCGTCCAGAACCACGTAGGCCACGATGCGCTGCTCGCCCTGGGTACCTCGCGCCACGACGACGCACGCCCGCACGTCCGCGTGCTCGCGGAGCGCCGCCTCGATCTCGCCCAACTCGATGCGGAAGCCTCGGATCTTCACCTGATGGTCGATGCGCCCGAGAAAGTCCAACTGCCCGTCCGAGAGCCATCGCGCGACGTCACCGGTGCGGTACATGCGGGCACCGCCCTCGAAGGGCACGAAGCGCTCCGCGGTGAGCGACGGTCGCGCCAGGTAGCCACGCGAAAGGCCCACACCGCCGATGTACAACTCACCGGGAACGCCCATGGGGGCCGTCGAGCCTTCGGCGTCGAGCACGTAGACCTGCGTATTGCCCACCGGCCCGCCGATGCTCGGCTTGCCCTGCGGTGCCACGGCGGCGTACGTGGAGTAGGTCGTGCTCTCGCTCGGGCCGTACAGGTTCAAGAGCCGGTCGACGTGCGGCCGCGCCAGAACACGGGCGGCCAGATCTTCCGAGAGCGGCTCGCCCGCGAGGTTCACCGTGGTCACCGACTCGGGGACGCCCCCCATCTCGAGCAACGCGGCCATGGCGGATGGCACGGTGTTGATCAGGGTCACCTGCGTCGCATGGGGAAGCTGCGGGAGATGCAGCGCATCGTTCGCGAGAATCGCGCGCCCGCCCCAACACAAGGGAACCACCAGCTCGAACACCGACAGGTCGAAGCAGATGGACGTCGCCGCCAAGACGCCGCAAAGCTCCTCGGGGCCGAAAACCTGTTTCGACCACGTTGCAAACGCAACGGCGCTGCGATGATGGATCATCACGCCCTTCGGGCGCCCCGTCGACCCCGAGGTGTAAATCACGTAGGCCACGTGATCCGCGCTCGCGCCGGGTTCGATCCTCTCGGCTTCTTCACCGGCATCCAGGCAAACGAGCTGCGCGCCGTGCTCGGACAAGCGCGGCAAGAGCGCCGGTTCGGTGACCACGACGGGGGCGCCCGTGTCCTCGAGCATGAACGCAACGCGCTCGCTCGGGTACGCGGGATCGAGCGGCACGTAGGCGCCACCCGCCTTCAAGATGCCGAACAACCCGATCACGAGCTCGAGCGAGCGTGACATGCACAACCCGACCAAGGTCTCGGGACCGACCCCGAGATCGCGGAGGCGACGGGCCAGCCGATTGGCGCGGCGGTCGAGCTCCCGGTACGTCAGCGAGCGGTCTTCGTAGACGGCCGCCACGGCATCGGGGGTCCGCATCGCCTGGGCCTCGAACATCGCGCCGATGGTGGCCTCGGGGTAGCGAACCTCGGTGTCGTTCCACGAGGCCAGCAGTGTGGTCCGCTCCGCATCCGTCAAGAGCGGCAGCTGGGCGATGCGCTCCTGGGGCGCCTTGGCGATGCCATCGAGCAGCACACCGAAGTTGGCAACCAGGCGCTCGATGGTCTCCGCGTCGAACAGATCGCGGTTGTAGACCAGCGCGCCGCGAAGCTCGCCGTCCGACTCCCCCATGGTCAGGGTCATGTCGAACTGCGCAACCTCCGTCTCCACGGTCACCGGCGACAGCTCCAGCCCGGGCAGCGACAGCGCGCGAAGCGGTGCGTTCTGGAGCACGAACATGACCTGGAAGAGCGGCGTACGGCTCGCATCGCGCGGCACACCGAGCGCCTCGACCAGTTTCTCGAAGGGCACGTCTTGGTGCGCATACGCGCCCAGGGCCGACTCCCGCACCCGAGCCAGGGCATCCGCGAAGCGCGGATTGTTCGACAGGTCGCTGCGCATCACCAGCGTGTTCACGAAGAAGCCGATGAGCGGCTCGATCTCGGCGCGATTCCGATTGGCCACCGGCGTACCCACGCTCACGTCCGTCGAGCCGCTGTAGCGCGCGAGAAGGACCTGGAACGCGGTCATCAAGGTCATGAACAGCGTCGCACCGCGTTCGCGGCCTACGCGGCGGAGCGCCTCTGTGAGCTCGGCGGGGACCCGCACCTCGCGGCTTGCACCGCGGTACGTCTGAATGGCCGGCCGCGGGCGGTCCGTCGGCAGCGCGAGGGCCGCCGCACCGGAGAGCTTCTCGCGCCAATAGGCGAGCTGCGCGTCGAGGGTGGCGCCCGCGAGCCAGCGCCGCTGCCACGCGGCAAAGTCCGCGTATTGAGTCCCCAGCTCGGGAAGCGGCGACGGCGTTTCTTCGGCCAGCGCCGCATACAGCGCACCGAGCTCCTGCACGAGGACCCCCATCGACCATGCGTCCGACACGATGTGGTGCATCGTCACGAGGAGCACGTGGTCGTCGTCGCCGAGGCGCAGCAGCCAGGTGCGGAGCAGCGGGCCGCCGGCCAGGTCGAACGGACGATTCGCGTCCTCCCGCATCCGGCGCCCGGCCTCGTGCTCTTTTTCCGCGAGCGACGAGAGATCCAGCACCGGGATGGTCCACGTGGCGGGGGCGTCGTGAATCGTCCGCCATGCCGCGCCATCTTTGGAGCCGAACGTCGTGCGCAACGTCTCGTGCCGGCGCACCAGCGCCGCGAACGCTCCCTCGAGCGCCGTGGTATCGAGCGCGCCGCGCAGTCGCAACGCCGCGGGCAGATTGTAGGAGGTGCCACCCGGCTCCAGTTGGTCCAAGAACCAAAGACGCTGCTCGGCGAACGACAGCGGCAGCGCGTCTCCGTCCCGCGGGAGTGCCTCGATCGGCGGGGTCACGGCGGTGCCCTCGCGCCGTGCATCTTCGAGCCGGGCGGCGAGCCCCACGACGGTCGGCGCCTCGAACAGAGCCCGCAAGGGAAGCTCGACACCGAAGGCCGCGCGCAGCCGCGAGACGAGCTGGGTCGCGAGAAGCGAATGACCACCGAGCTCGAAGAAATCGTCCCGCACCCCCACCCTGGCCTGGCGGAGCACGTCGGCGAAGATGCCCGCGAGCAACTCCTCCGCATCGGTCCGCGGTGCCTCGTACCGATCGCCTGCGGCACTGGGCGCGTCGGGGGCCGGCAACGCCTTCCGGTCGACCTTCCCGCTCGTATTCAGCGGCAACGCCTCCAACGGCACGAATGCCGTCGGAACCATGTACGCGGGCAATGTTGCATGCAGGTGTGCCCGCAGCGAATCCAGCGCGGCGCCCTCGTCGAGAACCACGTAGGCGACGAGCTGCTTCTCCCCCGGAGCATCTTCCCTTACCACGGCCACGCACGCGCGCACCTTGGGGTGCTCGCCCAACGCGGCTTCGATCTCACCGAGCTCGATGCGGAACCCGCGGATCTTGACCTGGTGATCCACCCGGCCGAGGAACTCGAGCTGCCCTTCGCCCAGCCACCGCACCAGATCGCCCGTTCGATACACGCGCGCCCCGGGGGCGTTTGCGAAGGGGTCGGCGACGAACTTCTCCGCGGACAGGTCGGGGCGGCCAAGGTAGCCGTGGGCGACGCCGTCGCCTCCGATCCAGAGCTCCCCGGCGACGCCCATCGCGGCGGGCTCGTTCTCCGCGTCCATCACGTACAGCGTGGTGTTGTCGATGCCGCGCCCGATGGGCACGAGACCGCGGGGCGCCTCGAGCCGCTCGACGGCCGACCAAATCGTCGTCTCCGTCGGACCGTACATGTTCCACAGGGAGGCGCTTCGCTCCGCCAAGTCGGCGGCGAGGGTCGGCGGCAACGCTTCACCACCGCAAAGAAGCTTCAAAGCGCTGGAGCCTGCCCACCCCGCATCGCGAAGCATGCGCCAGGTGGCCGGTGTCGCTTGCATGATGGTCGGCGCGCTCCGTTGCAAGTGCAGCGACAGCTGCTCCCCATCGGACGCGATGTCCCGTCCCGCGATCTCGACGCACGCACCCGCGATCAACGGGAGCCACAACTCGAGCCCCGCAATGTCGAACGACAGCGTGGTGACCGCGAGCAAGCGATCGCTGGATGCAATGCCCGGCCGCTTGGCCATGGCGCTCAGGAAATTCGTGAGCGCGCGGTGAGGAACCGCCACGCCCTTCGGGCGCCCGGTCGAACCCGACGTGTAGAGCACGTAGGCGAGGTCGTCGCCCGATACGCGGACGCCGAGCGGGCCCTCGTGCTTTCCGGCGATCGCCGCGCGGTCCGTGTCGAGGCACACGACGGTATCCGGCCGCAGCGACACCTTCGCCAGCAGCCGCTCCTCCGTCACCAGGACCGACACCTGCGCGTCGGCCAGGACGAGCTCCGTGCGCGATGGCGGATGGCCCGGGTCCAGCGGCACGTACGCCGCCCCCGTCTTGGCGATGCCCAAGAGCGCGACGAGCATCTCCGCACGGCGCTCCAGGAGCAGCCCCACCAGCACGCCACGACCGACACCGAGCGCGCGCAGGGCGTGCGCCAATTGATTGGACCGTCGGTCAAGTTCGCCGTACGTGAGGTGCCCGTCCTCGAAGACCGCGGCCACCGCGTCGGGCGTTCGCCACGCCTGTGTGGTGACCAACTCGTACACGGGCGCTTCGGGGTAAGCCGCCGTCGTGTCGTTCCATGCCTCCAGCACCGTGTGCCGCTCGGCGTCGGTGAGCATGGGCAATTCGCCGATTCGGCCGCTCGTGGATGCCGCAGGCGCCATTCCCTCGAGCAGCGTGCACCAGTGGCCAAGGAGGCGCTCCACGGAGCCGCGATCGAACTGCGCGGCGTCGTAGAGGATCTTCAACTCGAGCGCGCGTCCAGGGAAGGCGAAGGCCGTCAGGCCGTAGTTCGTCTGCTCCGCGGCCTGAACGTCGCGGATGCGAAGCATGTTCGAGGGGCTCCCCTGTTCGCCCATCGGGAAATTCTCAAAGACCACGATGGTGTCGAACAGCGCCTGCCCGCGAGGCACCTCGCTCCACGCCTGGACATCGACCAGCGGGCTGTACTCGAACTGCCGCGTTTCGACCTGCTGCTCCTGCAGCTCGCGCAGCCAAGGGAAGAGTGGCCGCTCCAGGCTCACCTGCGTGCGCATGGGGAGCGTGTTGATGAACAAGCCGACCATCGACTCCACGCCCGGGAGCTCCGCCGGCCGGCCCGAGACGGTGGCGCCGAACACGACGTCCTTCTCACCGCTGTAGCGATGGAGAAGGACCGCCCACGCCCCCTGGACGAGGGTGTTCAAGGTCAGGTGGTGCTTGCGTGCAACCGCATCGAGGGCCGCCGTCGCCGCATCGGACAGCTTCACCTGCGCTTCGCGCGCTCCATCGCCCTCCGCCCCGGCGCGAAGACGCAACGGGGTCGGCGCCGAGAAGCCGCGAAGTTTCTCGCGCCAGAAGGCCTCCGCCTTGGCGAGATCCTGGCGCGCGAGCCACGCCACGTAGTCACGGTAAGGACGGCCTTGCCGCGGCGAGCTCGGGGGCACCTCGTCGGAGAGTCGTTCGTAGCTTTCGAAGACGTCCTTGAAGAAAACCGGTGAGCTCCAACCATCGCTGATCAGATGGTGCGTGGTGAGCACGAGGCGATACGCTTCGTCGCCGATTCGACCGAGCCAAAGCCGCATCAGCGGTGCCTTGGCCAGGTCGAAGCCGCGCCGTCGATCCTCGACGAGGTACGCCTCGAGGCGATGGGCCTGCGCCTCGCTCGTCCACCCGCGAAGGTCCTCGACGTCGATGCCGAGCACCGCGTCGCGATGAACGACCTGCACCGCCTCGGCGAGCCCCTCCCAATGGAAGGACGTCCGCAACGTGGTGTGCCGCGCCGCGGTCCTCTGCCACGCGCGCTCCAGCCGCTCGACATCGAGCGCGCCTTCGATGATGCAACTCAGCTGCACGACGTACACGCCGGAGTGCGCTTCGCGCAAGGTGTGAAAGAGCATCCCCTGCTGGAGGGGCGCCAGGCGGTACACGTCCTCGACGTCGCGGAGTTCGGCCACGAGCGCGTCGAGCTCCGCCTGCGGGAGCTCGGTCAGCGACGCATCCGAGGGCTGCGCGTCCTCGTGCGCAGGGGATGCCACGTTCGCGAGCTGCGCGATCGTCGGGTGCTGGAACAGAAGGCGCGGCGTGAGCGCAACGCCCATCTGCCGGGCCCGCGAAACCACTTGAATGGTGAGGATCGAATCGCCGCCGATGGCGAAGAAGTTCTCGTGGATGCCCACGCGCGGCAGCCGCAGCACGTTGCTCCAGATGTCGGCGAGCTGCTCTTCGAGCGGGGTTCGCGGCGCTTCGTATTCCGTATCGGCCTGCGGTGCATCGGGGGCGGGCAGCGCCTTGCGATCCACCTTCCCGTTCGGGGTCAGTGGCAGCGCGGGGAGCGCAACGAAGGCCCACGGCACCATGTACGCGGGAAGCTTCGACTTCAGGTGCTCCCGAAGCTCCGGCACCGACAGCTCGGTCCCCTCCTCCGCCACCACGTACGCCACGAGGCGCTTGTCGCCGTGCCCGTTCGTCCCCGCGTGCCGGGCGGTCACCACCACGTCGCGAACGGCATCGTGCTGCTCGAGGGCCGCCTCGATCTCGCCCAGTTCGATGCGGAAGCCCCGCACTTTCACTTGATGGTCGACACGACCCAAAAACTCGAGGTCCCCGCTCACCAGCCAGCGCGCCACGTCGCCGGTTTTGTACAGACGTGCACCGCCCTGCGCGAAGGGATCCGGCACGAAGCTCTCCGCCGTGCGGCGCGCGTCGTTCAAGTACCCACGGCCTACGCCGGCGCCGCCGACGTAGAGCTCACCATTGACGCCGATGGGCGCCGGTTGATGATGCCCATCGAGAACGTAAAGCCCGGTGTTCTGAATCGGCCGCCCGATCGGCGTATGCACGACGGCCGCGTCCAGCGGTGCCTCGATGGCGTAATGCGTGACGTCGTCCGAGCACTCCGTCGGCCCGTAGGCGTTCATCAAGGGGATCTCGGGATAGATGCGCAGCCATTTGCGGCACAACTCCGGGGCCAGCGCTTCGCCGGTCACCAGGAGCCATCGCAACGACGGCAGGGAGGGAACCTCACCGCGGGCTTCGATGTCGTCGAGGGCCGCACGGAGCAGCGACGGAACCACCTCCAGGATGGTCACCCCGCAGGAGAAAACCTCCTCGAAAAGCCTGCGCGGATCGTGCGCGACTTCGTCCGGCACGACGTGCACCCGACCGCCCACCACGAGGGCCGACAGGTACTGCCACACGGAGATGTCGAAGCATTGGGACGCCGTCTGGGCCACCACATCGCCGGGCGTGAGCCGCAGATCGGCCACCTTGGCATCGAGGTGGTTCAGCATTCCGCGCTGCTCCACCATGGCGCCCTTGGGGACGCCGGTGGAGCCGGAGGTGTAGATCACGTACGCCATCTGGCCCGGGCCGCGGGGGCGGGTCGCCGGCGTCGTGCCCATCGTCGAGCCGGCTCGCTGCAGGGCCTCGAGAGCAACGACCTTCACCTCGGGCGAAAGCGTTTCCGCGGCCACGGAATCGCCGCTGCCCGCCGTTATCACCCATCGAGCGCCGCTTCGCGCCACTACATCGGCGATGCGCTCGGCGGGGTGCTCGGGATCCAGCGGAAGGTACGCACCGCCGGCCTTCCACACGGCGAGCATCGCGGTCAAAAACTCCGGACCGCGGGCCATCGAGAGGGCCACCACCGATTCCGCGCCGACCCCGTCGCTCCGGAGCGCGCGCGCCACGTCGTCGGCGCGGCCGTTCAGCTCGCGGTACGTGAGCTGCTGCTCGCCGAGCACCACGGCCAGCGCGTCCGGCGCCCGCGCGACTTGCTCCTCGAAGGTCTCCACGAAGCTCGCATGCGGTCGCGCCTCGATGTCCGTCTCGTTCCACTCGCGCAGAACCCGCTGGCGCTCCCAGTCGGGCATCAGGGAAAGCTCGCCGATCGGCCGGGCCGGGTGCGCGGCGACGGCCTGCAGGAGCACCTCGAAGTGCGCGCCCATGCGCGCGACCGTCGCCGAATCGAACAGGTCGGCGTTGTACTCGAGGATCCCGTGAAGGCCTTCCGCCCCCTCGTTCAACGCCAAGGTCAGATCGAACTTCGCCACGTCCGACTCCGTCGGCACGGGCGTGAGCTCGAGCCCTGGCAACTCGAGGGCTCGGACCGGTGTATTCTGCAACACGAACATCACTTGGAACAGCGGCGTGCGGCTCAAATCGCGCTCGGAGCCCACCGCTTCCACCACGCGCTCGAACGGCACGTCCTGGTGGGCATAGGCCTCGAGCGCACCATCGCGAACCCGCGCAAGGAGTGCCTCGAAGGTCGGATCCCCGGAGAGATCGCCCCGCATCACCAGCGTGTTGACGAAGAATCCAATGAGCGGCTCGACCTCGGCGCGCGTGCGGTTCGCCACGGGCGTTCCGACGCTGACGTCCGCCTGGCCGCTGTAGCGGCCGAGCAGAACCTGGAAGGCCGCCAACAAGGTCATGAACAGGGTAGCGCCATTCTGCCGGCCAAGACGCTCGAGCGACGCCGTCAGCTCCACGGGGATCTTCACCGGGAGCACGCCGCCGCGGTACGTCTGCTCCGCCGGCCGAGGGCGATCCGTTGGCAATTCCAACGTCGATGCACCCGCTATGCGATTGCGCCAGTAGTCGAGCTGCAACTCCAACACGGTCCCCGAAAGCCATTGGCGCTGCCAAACGGCGAAGTCGGCGTATTGCAGGGCGAGCTCCGGCAACGGCGAGGGCTTGCCTTGGGCGAAGGCGGCGTACAACGCGGCCACCTCGTGGACGAGAACGCCCATCGACCAGCCGTCGGAAACGATGTGGTGCATCGTGACCAGCAGCACGTGGTCTTCGGCGGAAAGGCGCAGCAGTTTGGCCCGGAGGAGTGGGCCCTCGCCGAGATCGAACGGGCGACGCGCCTCGTCGGCCACCATGCTCTCCCAGCCCGGGGCGGCGGGGATCACCGGCATCTCGAAGGTGGGCGCCGCCGGCTGAATCCGGCGCACGGCGTTGCCGTCCTCCGTTCGGAAGGTGGTGCGCAACGTCTCATGGCGCCGCACCAACTCGGCGAACACGCGCTCGAGCACCGCAGCGTCGAGCGCGCCGCGGAGCCGGAGGGCCGACGGCAGATTGTAGGATGCGTTGCCCGGCTCCAGTTGGTCCAAGAACCAAAGGCGCTGCTCGGCGAACGACAACGGAAGCCGTTCGTCGCGCGGCACCGGATCCATCGGCGGGGCGCTGTTCGCGTCGCCCGCTTGCCGGGCCGCGGCGATGACATGCGCGAGGGCGACAACCGTGGGCGCCTCGAACAGCGTGCGCAGGCCGACGTCGACGCCAAATGTCGCACGAAGGCGCGTGATCACCTGCGTGGCGAGCAACGAGTGCCCGCCCAGCGCGAAAAAGTCGTCGTTCACGCCGACGCGCGGAAGGCGCAGCACTTCGGCCAGGATCCCGGCCACCAACGACTCCACGTCGGTTCGCGGCGCCTCGTACGCGGACGGCGAGGCCACGTGTTCGGCTTCGGGCGCGGGCAACGCCTTGCGGTCGACCTTGCCGTTCGCGTTCAGCGGCAAGGCCTCGAGCCGCACGAAGGCTGCCGGCACCATGTACGCGGGCAATCGAGCCTGTGCGTGCTCACGCAGGGCGGATGCCGTGAATTCCGCATCGGCGACCACGTAGGCGACGAGGCTCTTGTTCCCTGCGTCCTCGCGCACGACGACGACACTGGTCTGCACGGAGGGGTGCTCGCCGAGCACCGCCTCGATCTCGCCCAGCTCGATGCGGAAACCTCGAATCTTCACCTGCTGGTCGATGCGCCCCAGGTAGTCCAGACCGCCACCCGGCGACCACCGCACGAGATCCCCCGTCTTGTACAGGCGGGCCCCCGGCCGTTCGCCCGCACCGAACGGATCGGGGACGAAGCGCTCCACCGTCAGCTCGGGTCGGTGCAAGTAGCCGCGCGCCAGACCGGCGCCGCCGACATACAGCTCGCCGGGCACGCCCACCGGAACGAGCTGACCATCCGCCGCGAGGACGTAGGCCTGCAAGTCGGGAATGGGAATGCCAATCACGCTGGACCCCGCCCCGTCGAGATCGGCCCGGGACAGCGGCCGATAGGTGACGTGAACCGTGGTCTCGGTGATGCCGTACATGTTGACGAGCTGCGGCTGCTCGTCGCCGTGTCGCTCGAACCATGGCCGCAGGCTCGGAATATCCAGCGCTTCGCCACCGAAGATGACCGAGCGAAGTGCGAAGCTTCCCGGTGTCGACACGGCGTCGGCGGCCATGAGCTGCTGGAACGCGGACGGCGTCTGATTGAGCACCGTCACGCGCTCACGGCCGAGGAGGCGGTGGAACGCCTCCGGCGACCGGCTCACCTCGAAGGGCACCACCACCAGGCGCCCGCCGTAGAGCAGCGCGCCCCAGATCTCCCAGACGGAGAAGTCGAACGCGTACGAGTGGAACATGGTCCAGACATCGCGCGCGTCGAAGTGGAACCACGCATCGGTGGCACCGAAGAGGCGGGTGACGTTGCCGTGCGTGACCGGAGAACCTTTGGGCGTGCCCGTCGACCCCGAGGTGTAGATGACGTACGTCAGGCTGTCCGGGGTGGTCCCGCTGACCGGGTTGGCGTCGCTCTCGCCGGCGATCGACGGCCAATCCGCATCGAGCCGAAGGAGCTGCGCCGTCCCCTCGGCGAGCGAGGCGCGGTCGGACTCCCGCGTGACGATCACCTGGGGACGGGCGTCGCGGGCCATGCGCTCGAGGCGCTCCTTGGGGTACGACGGGTCGAGCGGCACGTAGGCTCCGCCCGCCTTCGAGATCCCCAGAAGGCCGACCACCAGCTCCAGCGACCGCTCGACGCTCAGGCCGACGAGGACGTCCGGCCCCACGCCCATCGCCCGAAGGCGGTGTGCGAGCCGGTTGGCGCGCCGGTTCAATTCGCCGTACGTGATTTGGTCGTCCCCGAAGACGGCCGCCACGGCATCGGGTGTCGCGCGAACCCGCGCCTCGAACAGCTCGTGCAAGCACTCCGGTCGCGCGTGGTCCTGGACCTGGTCCCTCCCCTTCGAGAGGGCATGCCGCTCCGGACGCGTGAGCATCGATACCTCGCCCACGAGGCGACGCGGCTCGGCCGCCATGCCGTCGAGCAAGGTGCTCAGATGCTGCAAGAGCCGCTCGACGGCCTCGCCTTCGAACCGCGCTGTGTCGAAGGCGATCTTCAACGAGAGGCGGCGGCCAGGGGCAACGACCACGGTCAGCGGATAATTGGTTCGATCGGCTCCGCGAACGTCGGTGATGCGCAGGTCCGCGTCGGTGCGGAACGTCTCGTCGAGCGGATAGTTTTCGAAGACCACGATGGTATCGAACAGCGACTGCCCGCGTGGCACGTCGCTCCAGCCCTGCACGTCGACCAGCGAGCTGTATTCGTATTGCGAAGTTTCGATCTGTGCATCCTGCAGTTGTCGCAGGAAGTCCAGAAGGAGCGCACCCTCGGAGACCTTGGCCCGCACGGGGAGCGTGTTGATGAACAGGCCCACCATGGTGGGCGCCCCCTCGAGGTCCGTCGGCCGGCCCGAAAGTGTGGCGCCGAACACGATGTCGTTCTCGCCGCTGTAGCGGCTCACCAGGATCGCCCACGCCCCCTGCACCAGCGTGTTCAAGGTGAGTCCGTGCTCGCGCGCGCGGTCGCCGAGGAGCCGGGTCAGCTCCGTCGACAGATGCAGCACGAGCTCGCGGCCTCCCCGCTCGGTCGAGCCCGCGGGTCGTTCGATGCGCAGCGCCGTGGGCGCCGAAAAGCCGCGAAGGCGTTCTCGCCAAAAGGACTGCGCGCGCTGCGCATCCTGACGCGCGAGCCACGCCACGTAATCCCGATACGGGACGACGCGCGCCTCGGAGGGCCGCTCGCCCGCGCGGAGGCGCGCATAGGCGTCGAAGACGTCCTTGAAGACGAGCGGCAGGCTCCAGCCGTCGGCGATGATGTGGTGAAGCGTGACGGTGAGCTCGTGACGCGTCTCCGCCGTTCGCACGAGTCGAATCCGCACCGCGGGCGCGGCGGTGAGGTCGAAGCCGCGCGACACTTCCTCCTGTTCGAACGGGATTCGTGCCCCGCGGTGAACGACCTGCACCGGCTCTTCGAGGCCGTCCCAATGGAAGGACGAGCGCAGGATGGTGTGCGTGTCGGCCGCGTGCTGCCAGGCGCGCTCGAACACCGCGCGATCCAGGGCGCCCTCGATCGTGCAATGGAGTTGCACGAGATAGACGCCGGAGTCCGGCTCCCGCAGTGTATGGAAGAGCATTCCCTGCTGGACGGGCGTAAGCCGGTACACGTCCTCCACGGAGCGCCATCCGCCGGATTGCGCGAGCAGCCGATCCAGCGCCGCGGACTCCAGCCGGGCGAGTGGGAAGTCCGACGGCGTGAAGCCGCCCGCCTCGGGCGAAAGGCAATGCGCGATGAGCGCGCGCAGATGGCCCGCGAATGCCGCCGCCTGCGCGGCCACCGTTTCGCGCACGTGGGCGCCGAGGGCGAACGTCCAATCGAAGGAGAGACGCCCCTCGGCCACGATGCCCGTGATGTCCAGCACGTGCGCGCGACGGCCGCTCGGATCGTGCGCGGGCGATGCATCAGAGGCCAGGCGGAACGACGCCCCCTGCCCTGCGTCCACCTGACCCAGATAATTGAAACTGACCTCGGCGGCCGGCAACCCGGCGAGCTTGGCCTCACCCCGCAGGTACCGGAGGAGACCGTACGCGACGCCCCGCTTCGGGATGGCGCGAAGTTGCTCTTTGATGGACGTGAGGGCCATGCCCTGGTCCAACTTCAGGACCACCGGATACAGCGCGGTGAACCACCCCACGGTGCGGGAAAGGTCCACGCCGTCGAGCAGATCTTCGCGGCCGTGGCCCTCGAGATCGACCAACACTGCGGGCGCAGAGGTCCACTCGCCCAGGGTCCGTGCAAGCGCCGTGAGGAGCACGTCGTTGATCTGCGTGCGGTAAACCTGCGGTACGCGCTTGAGAAGCGCGTCGGTCTCCTCGGCGGTCAGCGCCACGTGCACGGTCTCGGCATGGGCCACCGTGTTCTCGACCCCCGAACCATCGCGCGGCAACGCTCGAACCTTTTGCCAAGGTTGCTCGAGCCAATACGCGAGATCGCCGTCCAGCTCCGCGGACCGTGCATAGGCCGCGAGCTGCTCGGCCCAACGCTTGAACGACGTCGTCTTGGGAGGCAACGCCACGGCCTGGCCCGAAAGGAGCTGGCGCACGGCGGACTGCAAATCCTCGAGCAGGATGCGCCACGAGACACCATCGATGACCAGGTGGTGCACCACCAGGAGCAGCCGAGCGCCCTCGTCGCGATCGAGCCAGACGGCGCGCATCAACGGCCCGCGTGCCAGATCGAGGCTCGCGTGCGCCGACTGTGGGTCGACCCGTTCGAGGCTCACGGCGTGGTCCGTTTCGGCATGGCGCTGCCGCCACTGCCCGTCCTCCCATGTAAACCGCAGCCGCAACGCATCGTGGTGCTGGACCACGGCGCGCAGAGCATTCTCCACGGTCGCAAGGTCGAGCAAGCGATCGACCTCGAGCATCACCGATTGATTGAAATGGTGAGGCGACGGCAATTCCTGCTCGAAGAACCATCGCTGGATGGGCGTCAGCAGCGCCTCGCCCGTCACCGGCCCCTGCTCGGCACGAACCGACGGGGCATCGCTCGAGGCCACCGCCGCGAGTCCGGCGACGGTCGGATTTTGGAACAGGAGCTTCGGCGAAAGGTGCAACCCCGCCTGCTTCGCCTTGGCGACGATCTGGATGGTGAGGATCGAGTCGCCTCCCACCTCGAAGAAGTCGTCGTGAATGCCCACCTTCGTGAGCCCGAGCACCTGCGCCCAGATCTCGGCGAGCACGGTTTCGGCCTTCGTCCGCGGCGCTTCGAAGGCCGCGCCACCGGTCATCCGTGCCGCGTCCGGCGCAGGCAGCGCGTTGCGGGCGACCTTGCCGTTTGGACTCAAGGGCAGCTCTTCGAGCTCGACGAAGGCCGCTGGCACCATGTACGCGGGCAACCGCGCCTCGAGGTGCTCGCGCAGTGCGCTCACGGAAAGCGATGCGCCCGGCTGCGCGACGACGTAGGCAACGAGCTGCTTTCGTCCGGGACTATCCTCGCGGGCGATCACCACGTTGGCTTGCAGCGATGGATGCTCACCGAGCACCGCGTCGATCTCGCCCAACTCGATGCGGAAGCCGCGGATCTTCACCTGATGGTCGACGCGCCCGAGAAACTCGATGCGCCCGTCGGCCAAGTACCGCGCCAGATCGCCCACGCGGTACAACCGCGATCCGCCCTCGGCGGCGTGCGGATTGGGCACGAAGCGCTCCGCGGTGAGCTCGGGTCGATTCAGGTACCCTCGCGCGAGGCCATCACCGCCCGCATAGACTTCGCCGGGGGCGCTGATGGGCACGGGCTCCAGGCTTTCATCCAGCAGGTACGTCCGCGTGTCGTCGATGGGCCGCCCAATCGGCACGCGCGGGCCTTCCGTATCCGCGTGGTCGAGGTCCGTCGACGTCGTGAACGTCGTGTTTTCCGTCGGGCCGTAGACGTGGAGCAAGCGCACCGAGGGCAGCTTCTCCTTCACCGTTCGCATGGCCCCCGGCGAGGCACTTTCACCACCGGTGAGCAGCTTCGCCAGGCCCGCCAGATCGGCCGGACGCTGCTCCACGAGCTGGTTGAACAGGGCGGTGGTCAGGAACGTCGTCGTCACACCGTAACGGCTGAAAACGTCCCCGAGCTCGTCGATCGACAGGAGGCCGGGCGGGGCGACGACGACGCGCGCCCCCTGCAGGAGGGCGCTCCAGATCTCGAACGTCGAGGCATCGAACGCCAGGGGCGCGGCGTGCAGCAGCACGTCCTCCGGCTCGATGCGAACGTACGTTCGAGCCATGGCCAAACGCACGATCGCGCGGTGCGGGATGCACACGCCCTTCGGCCGCCCCGTCGACCCCGACGTGAACATGACGTAGGCGGCGTTGTCCGCAACGACGTCGATCGGCAGGTTGGTTTCCGGCTGGTCGTCGAGATCCGCGTTGGGATCCAGCATCGCACCGAGCGGTGCTTCCTCGAGCATCAAGCGAATGCGCTCGGCCGGATACTCCGGATCCAGCGGCAGGTACACGCCGCCCGCCTTCAAGATGGCGAGCACACCGACGACCATTTCGAGCGAGCGCTCCACGGAGAGGCCGACCAACGTCTCCGGCCCGACGCCCTGCGCTCGGAGGTGGTGCGCCAGCCGATTGGCGCGTCGATTCAGTTCGCGGTAACTCAGTTGCGCCTCGCCGAAGACGACCGCCACGGCATCCGGCGTTCGCGCGGCCTGCGCTTCGAACAATTCGTGCACGCGGGCCTGGCGCGGGTACGCGGTCGCCGTCGCATTCCACGTATCGAGCACCGTGGTGCGCTCCGCCGCCGTGAGGAGCGCGAGCTCGGAGACGGGACGCTCGGGGGAACGCGCGATGGCGTCCAGGAGCGTGCCGAGGTTGGCCACCATCCGCGCGATGGTTTCGGCATCGAACAGATCGCGGTTGTATTCCAGGCCACCGCGAAGCTCGCCGTCCTCCTCGGCCAGCATCAAGGTGAGGTCGAACTTGGCAATGTCCGACTCCACGGCCATCGGGGACAGCTCGAGCCCGGGCAGCGAGAGCTCGCGCATCGGCGCGTTCTGCAGCGCAAACATCACCTGAAAGAGCGGTGTGCGGCTCGGATCGCGCTCCACGCCGAGGGCTTCCACGAGCTTCTCGAACGGTACGTCCTGATGGGCGTAGGCGGCGAGCGCCGTGTCTCGCACGCGCTTCAAGGCGTCGACGAAGCGTGGGTCGCCGGAGAGATCGCTCCGCAACACCAGCGTGTTCACGAAGAAGCCAATCAACGGCTCGACTTCCGCGCGATTCCGATTGGCCACCGGTGTGCCCACGCAGACGTTGCCCGCGCGGGCGTAGCGCGACAGGAGCACCTGGAAGGCGGCCATCAACGTCATGAACAACGTCGCGCCTTGCTCGCGGCCCACGCGGTGAAGCGCCGTGGTGAGCTCCGCGGAGAGCACCACGCGCTGGGTGGCGCCGCGGTAGGTCTGCACGGGAGGACGCGGGCGGTCCGTCGGGAGCTCGAGCGGGGCGGCACCAGCCAAGTGCGCGCGCCAGTAGGCGAGCTGCGCTTCGAGGGTGTCCCCGGAGAGCCACGTTCGCTGCCACACGGCGAAGTCGGCGTATTGGATCGGCGGCTCCGGCAGCGGCGACGGCCGGCCCTGCGTGAACGCCGTGTAGAGCGCCCCCACTTCGTCGACGAGGACGCCCATCGACCAGCCGTCCGATACGATGTGGTGCATCGTCACGAGGAGAACGTGCTCGCGCGCGGACTGCCGCAGCAGCGTCATGCGCAAGAGCGGGCCGGTCGCGAGATCGAACGGGCGACGGGCCTCGTCACGGGCCTGCGCATCCACGTCGTGGGCGGGAATCACCGGGATGGCCCACCGATCCATGGGCGGATGCACCGCGCGCGAGGCCTTGCCTTCGAGGGTGACGAAGGTGGTGCGCAGGGTCTCGTGGCGGCGCGCCACCTCGGCGAGGGCGCGCTCCAGCGCAGCGTGATCGAGCTCGCCGTCGAGGCGAAGCGCGGCGGCGATGTTGTACGCACTCCCGCCCGGTTCCAGGCTGTCCAAGAACCACAATCGCTGCTCGGCAAACGAGAGCGCCAAGCCCTCCGACTGCGGTGGGATCGGCTCGGCGTGGGCTCGCTGCGCGGAGGCGATGAGCGCGGCCAGGCCGAGGACGGTCGGCTCCTCGAAGAGGCTTCGAATGGGCAGTTCGACGCGGAAGGTCGTGCGGAGCCGCGAAATGATCTGCGTTGCCAGGAGCGAGTGCGCCCCCAAGGCGAAAAAGTCGTCGCGCAGCCCGACGCGGGGCACCTTCAACACATCGGCCACGATGGAGGCCACCAGGGCCTCGACGTCCGTCCGCGGCGCCTCGTAGCCGGTGGAGATCTCTCGGGCCTCGGGCGCAGGCAGGGCTTTGCGATCGACCTTGCCGTTCGCGTTGAGCGGCCACGCTTCGAGCTGCACGAATGCAGCTGGGACCATGTAGCCGGGCAATTTTGCACGCAGGTATTCTTGCAGCACCGCCGCGGAGAGCTCGCCCTCGCCCACCACGTAGGCCACCAGGCGCTTCTCTCCTCCGTCTTCGCGCGCCAGCACCACGCTCGATTGCACTGCGCCGTGCCCCTCCAGCACCGACGCGATCTCCCTTGGCTCGATCCGGAATCCCCGGATCTTCACCTGGTGGTCCACCCGCCCAAGGAACTCGATTCGACCGTCTTCCAGGTGCCGCGCCAGGTCCCCTACCCGGTACAGCCGTCCTTCCCCGTACGGGTTCGCGATGAACCGATCCGCCGTCAGCTCAGGTCGGCCTAGATAGCCGCGGGCGAGCCCGTCGCCTGCGGCATACACCTCGCCCACCGCCCCTGCTGGCACCGGCTCCAGGTTCGCGTCCAGCAGGTACACCTGCGTGTTGTCAATCGGCCGCCCGATCGGAACCGTCGCCCCCAGAACCTCCTCATCGACGGGCCAGCAGCACGTGAACGTCGTGTTCTCGGTCGGCCCGTACCCGTTGATGATCTGGCAATCCGGCAAGGCCTCTCGGGCACGTCGCACGTGCGTGACCGAAAGGGCATCGCCACCCGCCAACAACGCGCGCACACCCCGCAGCCGCTCCACACCGTCGTCCACCATTTGATGAAACAGCGGCGCCGTCAGCCACATCACCGTCACGCCGTGACGATTCACCACCGCCCCCAGCTCCTCCAGAGACAGCGCTCCCGGCGGTGCCATCGCCACGCGCGCGCCTTGCAGCAGCCCGCTCCACACCTCGAACGTCGAGGCATCGAACGACACCGGCGCGTACTGCAGAAGCACGTCCCCGGGCGCGATCCGAACGTAATTGCGCGCCGTCGCCAAGCGAACCACCGCGCGGTGCGGAATCGTCACCCCCTTCGGACGCCCCGTCGAACCGGACGTGAACATCACGTACGCCGCATTCTCCGCCCCCACCGCCATCGGCAGGTTCGTCTCCGGCTGCCCCGCCAAGTCGATCTGGGCGTCCACCATCGCACCCAGCGGCGCTTCCTCCCGCATCAACCGAATCCGCTCCGCCGGGTACTCCGGATCCAGCGGCACGTACGCGCCTCCCGCCTTCAGAATCCCCAGCAGCCCCACCAGCATCGCCGGCGAGCGCTCCACCGACAGCCCCACCAACGTCTCCGGACTGACCCCCTGCGCGCGAAGGTGGTGCGCCAGGCGATTCGCCCGCCGATTCAACTCCCCAAACGTGAGCTGCTCATCCTCGAACACCACGGCCACCGCGTCCGGCGTCCGCGCGGCCTGCGCCTCGAACAACCCGTGCACCGTCGCGTGTCGCGCGTACTCCGTCGTCGTCGCGTTCCACGTCTCCAGCACCCGCCGCCGCTCGGCGCCGTCCAACAGCGAGAGCTCGCCGATGGTCGCATCGGGGTTTGCGGCCATCTGCTCCAACAGGTTGCACCAATGGCGTGCGAGCGCTTCGGCGTCGGCGCGCTCGTAGCGACCCGCGTCGTACGCGATGCGCAAGGCCAAGTGCTGACCGGGCAGCACCGGCAGCACCATGGCCGTCAGCCCGTAGTTGGTCTGCTCGAATCCGCGAACGTCACGAATGCGGCGATGGCCACCCGCGAGCGCCTCCTCGATGGGATAATTCTCGAACACGAGCAACGTGTCGAACAGCGGCTGTCCGCGCGGCACATCGCTCACACTTTGGATCTCGGGCAGCGATGCGTACGCGTGATGCTGCGCGTCCGCCTGAAGCTTCTGCAACTGCTCGAGCCATCCCGCGAGCGGCCGCTCGTCTTCGACCCGAAGCCGCACGGGCAGCGTGTTGATGAAGAGGCCCACCATGGCCGCGGCATCGTCCAGATCCGCGGGCCGTCCCGCCACGGTGGTCCCGAAGACCACGTCGCCGTCGCCGCTGTACCGATGCAGAAGGATGCCCCACGCTCCCTGCACGAGCGTATTCAGCGTGAGGCGATGCTTGCGCGCCATCGCGTCGAGCGCGACCTTCGTCGCGCGCGGCAGTGCAAGCTCGATCTCCGCGTTGCCGCGCGCCCCGGTCGTGCGCGCGATGCGGAGCGAGGTGGGCTCCGTGAAGCCATGCAACGCCTCGCGCCAGAAGGTCCTCGCGGCGTCGCCATCCTGCCGCGCGAGCCAGTCGATGTAATCGCGGTAAGGACGGCTTGGTTCGCGGCGCGCTTCCCGGCCCTCGCGCAGCGCTTCGTACTCCTCGAAGACATGCTGAACGAGGATGGGCATGCTCCAGCCATCCGCCAACACATGGTGGAAGCTGAGCACCACCTCGTGCTCCGCCTCGAAACGCGCCACGCGCACGCGCAGCAACGGCGCCTCCGTGAGCACGAACCCAGCGGCGCGATCCTCGGCGAGGTACTTCGCAAGCCGCTCGGCGCGCGCGGCATCGTCGAGGCCCCGCAGGTCTTCCGTCACGAACGGCAAGGCCACGTGCCGGTGCACGACCTGCAACGGCTCTTCGAGTCCCTCCCAATGGAACGACGTGCGCAACGTCGCGTGCTGCGCGAGCACGCGCTGCCAGGCTCGTTCGAAGATGGAGGTCTCCAGCGGCCCGTCCACGAGGAACCGAAGCTGCTCGAAGTACACGCCAGAATGCGGCTCCCGCAGCGTGTGGACCAGCATGCCCTGCTGCATGGGCGCGAGGCGGTAGACATCCTCGACGTCTCGGCCGGTCCCCACGAGCCCATCGAGTGCGCCCTGCCCGATGCGGGCAAGCGGAACGTCCGAGGGCGTGAGGCCGCCCGCCTCGGGGAGCAAGGCATGCGCAATCAGCGCGCGCAGATGCGCCATGAAGCGCTCGGCCTGCGCCGCCACCGATTCACGTCGATGCGCATTCGCGCTGAAGGTCCACTCGACGCGGAGCTGCCCGCCGGAGACCATCCCGTCGATCTCCAAGAGATATGCGCGCGTCCCCCGCGGATCGCGCGCGCCCTGATGCGACTCGCCTGCAAGGCGCCAGGAGGCACCGAACGCCGCATCCACCTGCCCGAGGTAGTTGAAGCTCACGTCGGAGGCGGGCAGCTTGGCCAGCGCTCGCGCGCTCTCGCCTTCGTCCTCGCGCAGGTAGCGCAAGATGCCATAACCGATTCCGCGATTCGGAATCGCTCGTAGCTGCTCCTTGATCGACTTCAGCTCCGTGCCGCGGTCCGCGGTGCCGTTCGTCTCCAGCACGACGGGATGCAGCGCGGTGAACCATCCCACCGTGCGCGAAAGGTCCACCCCGTCGAAGAGCTCCTCGCGACCGTGGGCTTCCAGGTCGATGCGTACCGCCCCCGCGCCCGTCCACTCCGACAATGTGCGGGCCAGCGCGGTGAGGAGCACGTCGTTGATCTGCGTGCGGTATGCCTGCGGTACGCGGTGAAGCAGCGCCTCGGTCTCCGACGACGACAGCGTGACACGCACCACCTCGGCCGACGCGCCCGTATTCTCCCCCTGCTCGTGGTCGCGCGGAAGCCGGTGCGCCTTCTCCCAGGGCCGGTGGAGCCAGTACGCGAGTTCGCCCTCGAGGTCCGGCGATTGCGCCCGGCCTGCGACTTTCTCCGACCACTGCTTGAACGAGGTCGTCTTCGGGGGCAGCGACTCGCCCGCGAGGGCGCGCTCGATGTCCTCGAGAAGGATGCGCCACGACACGCCATCGATGACCAGGTGGTGCGCCGCAATGAACAACCTTCCAGCGTCGCGCCCACCCTCGAACCACACGGCGCGCAAAAGCGGGCCGTTGGCGAGGTCCATGGCGGCGTGTTCCTCCGATATGCGCGCCTCGACGGCGGCCGGTGTCGCCCCCGAGACGTGATGAAACGCCACGAGGGGACCGTCTTCCGCGTGCCGCTGGGTCCATGTGCCGTCCGCACCGCGTGTGAAACGCAGCCTCAGGGCATCGTGGTGGCGCGCGACGATCTCGAACGCGCGCTCGAGCGCAGCTGCGTCCAGCGCCGCGGGGGTCTCCAGAAGCACCGCCTGATTCCAATGCTGGGGCGCGGGCCACGGCTGCTCGAAGAACCACCGTTGAATCGCGGTGAGCGGCGCATCACCGGTGACGGTGCCCTGCTCCGCCAGGGTCGACTCGACGCGCGCATGCGCCACCTTGGCGAGCTGCGCGATGGTCGGATTTTGGAACAACGACCGCGGCGAAATGGACAACCCCGCGCGACTTGCCCGCGAAACGACCTGGATGGTCAGAATCGAATCGCCGCCGGCCTCGAAGAAATTGTCATGCACCCCCACGCGCGGCAGCCGAAGAACGTGGCCCCATATCTCCGCGAGCTGGGCCTCCGCCGCGGTTCGCGGCGCCACGTACGCCCCGTCCACCGTGAACCGACTCGCATCCGGGGGCGGCAACGCCTTGCGATCGACCTTCCCATTGGCCGTCAGCGGCAAGGCTTCGAGTGCCACGAAGGCCGATGGCACCATGTACGCCGGCAAGGCCGCGCGAATGTGCTCACGCAGGGTGGCCGGAGAAACGTCCGCGCCGAGCTCGCTCACCACATAGGCGATCACACGTTGCTCGTCGGGCGTGTCTTTCCGCGCCACGACCACGCACGCACGCACCGAGGCGTGCTCGCGCAGCCTCGCTTCGATCTCGCCCAGCTCGATGCGAAAGCCGCGAATCTTGACTTGATGATCGGCGCGACCGAGAAAATCGAGCTCTCCGTCCGGCAGCCATCGAACCACGTCGCCCGTGCGGTACACGCGCGCTCCGTGAGAAAATGGCGACGGAACGAAGCGCTCCGCGGAAAGTTCGGGCCGTGCCAGATACCCACGCGAAAGCCCCACGCCTCCGATGTACAGCTCCCCCGGCACACCCGCCGGCACAGGGGCACCGTCGGCGTTCAGCACGTAGACCTGCGTATTGCCCACCGGCACACCGATGGTCGGCTTTCCACGCCCCACCGCCGCATACGTGGAGTAGGTGGTGCTCTCGCTGGGCCCGTACAGGTTCAAGAGGCGCCCGACGTGCGGACGCGCGAGAATCTTCGCCGCGAGATCCTCGGAGAGCGGCTCGCCGGCCAAGTTCACCGTGGTCACCGAGGCGGGGAGCGCCCCCATCTCGAGCAACGCGGCCATCGCCGACGGGACCGTGTTCACCAACGTCACGTCCGCGGCATGCGGGAGCTCTGGCAAGGCGAGTGCGTCGTTGGCCAGGATGACCCGACCGCCCCAGCACAATGGCACGATCAATTCGAACACGGACAGGTCGAAGCAAATCGACGTCGCCCCGAGAACGCCCCGAAATTCCTCGGAACTAAATGTCTTTTGCGACCATGATGCAAATGCTACTGCACTGCGATGCGGGATCATCACCCCCTTGGGGCGACCGGTGGATCCCGACGTATAGATCACGTACGCCACATGATCGGGCTTCGCGGCCGCGGCAACGTTCGCCTCGGCTCGTTCGTAGTCGTCCAGGCAGACGAGATGCGTCCCGTGCTCCGAAAGCTGCGGCACCAGCGCCGTCTCGGTCACCACGATGGGCGCGCCGGTATCCCGGAGCATGAAGCCCACGCGCTCGGCGGGGTAGCTCGGATCGAGCGGCACGTACGCGCTGCCCGCTTTTAGAATGCCGAATAGTCCGACCATCAAATCGAGCGAACGCGAGATGCAAAGCCCCACCAACGTCTCGGGCCCGGCGCCGAGGCCGTGCAGGTGGGACGCGAGCCGGCTCGCGCGACGATCGAGCTCGCGGTAGGTCAGATGCTGCTCGCCGAAGGTCACCGCCATCGCGTCGGGCGTACGCGCGACCTGCGCGGCGAACAAATCGTGAAGGCACGCGTCCGGCGGGTAATCGAGCGCCGTGCGATTGCGCTCCACGAGCAACTCGTGCGCTTCGGCATCGGTGAGCAGCGGCAACGCGGATACCGCCCGCTCGGGATCGGCCACGATCCCATGGAGCAGGCGCTGAAAACGCGCGGCGAGGCGCTCCATGCTGCCCGCCTCGAACAAGTCGGTGTTGTACTGGAGCGAGGCGCGGAGCGCGCCATCCGCCTCCGCCATGGTCAAGGTGACGTCGAACTGCGCGACCCGCTCGGGCAACGCGACCGAGGTCACCTCCAGGTCGCCGAGCCGAGCACGCGCCGGGGTATCCGGCAGCGCGAACGCCGCCAGGCTCTCGGCGCGGTGTGACTTCTGGAACACGAACATCGCCTGAAAGAGCGGCGAGCGCGCGGGATCGCGCACGGGCTGCAGGCGGGAAGCCAGAAGGGAGAACGGGTAATCCTGGTGATCGAGAGCCCCGAGCACCGCACGCCCGACGCGCTCGAGCGCCTTGGCGAACGACGGATCGTCGGCGAAGTTCGCGCGGACCACCACGGGGTTCACGAAATAGCCGACCACCGATTCGAACTCGCCACGTGTACGCCCCGCCACCGGCGAGCCCACGAGGATGTCGTCCTGCCCCGTCATGCGGTGGAGCAGCACCTCGAACGCCGTCAGAAGCAGCGCGTAGAGCGTCACGCCGCGCGCACGTGCGAGCGCGGCGAGACCCTGCGTCAGCGCTTCGCTCAGCGCGAACGCATGCGACGAACCGCGGAAGGTCTGCAGCGCCGGCCGCGATCGATCCAGCGGGAGATCGAGTGGCGGCAGCTCGCCGGCGAGTTCGTCGCGCCAATATGCCCAGTGCCGATCGCCTGCTTCCTCGGAGAGCACCTTGCTCTGCCAACCGACGAAGTCGGCGTAATCGAACTCGGGCTGCGCGATCAGGGACAACGCGGAAACATCGCCCCGCGCGAGCTTCCCGTAGATCTCCCCGAGGTCCTCGGCCAGCAGCACATACGACGCCAAGTCCACGGCGATGTGGTGAACGACCAGGAGCAGCGTGTACTGCCCGTGCGGTCGCGAAACGAGAACGCCCCGCGCCACGGGACCGTGCTCCAAGTCGAAGGGGCGGTGCACTTCATCGGCCAGGCGCCCGGCCAGTGCGGCGGCGTCGAGGGAGCTTCCATCGACGAGCTCCAGCGCCTGCCCCACATCCGCGTGCACGCGCTGAAACGGTTCGCCATCGCGCTCGCCGTACGTCGTGCGCAGTGCGCTATGCCGCTCGAGGAGCTTGCGCCATGCCTCGCCCAGGGCGGCCACGTCGAGCGGCGAGACGATCTGCACCGCCGCCGCCACGTTGTAGGCGGTGCTCTCGGGGGCGAGGCGATTCAGGAACCACAACGCACGCTGCCCGTACGAAAGCGGCCCCTCGACCTTCGCATCGTTCGCGTCTCGCGCCCCGCGGAGCACGCGAGGTCCGGATGCCGCGCCTGCGCGCAGAGACTCCGACACGTGCTCGCCCAGGTCCCGGAGGCTCGTGTCCCCGAAGAACCGGCCCAGGGGAAGCTCGACACCGAGATCGCGTTCGACGCGGTTGCGAAGCTCGACGGCCATCAGCGAATCGAGACCGAGCGAGCCAATGTGCTCGTCGATGCGAAGCTCCGCATGGGGCTCGCGCAAAATCTCGGCGACTTGCTGCAGCAGATACGACTCGAGATCGTGCTCGGCCGTCTCGAAGCGAACGATGCGCGCAGCGGTGAGGCGCTCCTCGAGGAAGGCCGCCCGGCACGCCCTGCGCTGAATCTTGCCGCTCGTGGTCTTGTAGATCGAACCTGGCTGGATGAGCGCCACTGCGAAGGCATCCACCTCGTGGGTCTGCGCCACCTCGCGCCGGACGATCGCCGCCACCTCGTCGAGATCCGCGCCCTGGCGCACGTCCACTTCTTGGACGATGACCAGGCGCTCCTGCCCTTCCGCGTTCACGGAGAAGGCGGCCGTGCATCCGGGCCTCACGGCGGGATGGCACCGGCCGACCGTTGCCTCGATGTCCTGCGGATAATGATTGCGTCCGCGGATGATGATGAGGTCTTTCAGCCGGCCGGTGACGAACAGCTCCCCGTCCCGCACGAACCCGAAGTCACCCGTTCGCAAGAACGGCCCCGCGCCGTCCGAGAGGTGCGCATCGAAGATCTCGGCCGTGATATCCGGCTTGTTCCAGTAGCCTCCGGTCACGCTCGGGCCACGCGCCCAAATCTCGCCGACCGTCCCCTCCGCGCGCACGGTCTTCGATTCCGGCTCGACGATGAGGAACTCGTGCTCGGGCAGCATCCTGCCGCAGCCCACCAACGTGCGTGCGCCGGGCGCCTTGGGGTCCTTGGAGACCGCCCGATTCTGCTCGAGCTCCGTCGCGTCGACGCCGCACACGATGGGATCGACCTCGGGATGGCAACCGGAAACGATGAGCGTCCCCTCGGCGAGCCCGTAGCATGGGGTGAAGCATTGCCAGCGGAAACCCGCCGGCCCGAAGGCCTCGACGAAGCGCTCCAGCGTCTCCGCCCGCACCGGCTCCGCGCCGGAAAAGGCCACGTCCCAGCGGCGAAGATCGAGCGCCGCCCGCTCCTCCGCCGTGCTCTTGCGCACGCACAGGTCGTAGGCGAAGTTCGGGGCTCCGCTCAGGGTAACTTGGTATTCCGAAATGGCCTGCAGCCAGCGCATGGGCCGCTGCAAAAACGCGAACGGCGACATGAGCACGGCGGGGTAGCCGTCTGCGACGGGGTGCAAAATACCGCCGATGAGCCCCATATCGTGGTACGGCGGCAACCAGATGACGGTGGATGTCTCCGATCCGGTTTGGAAGGCGTGCGAGATCGCCCGGAAATTGTGCAGCAGATTCTCGTGGCGCACCATGACGCCCTTCGGCTGCCCCGTCGATCCCGACGTGTACTGCAGAAACGCCAGCGATGACCCCTCGATGGCTGGTCTACGCCACGCGTCTTCGCTCCCCGCTTCGATGGCATCGGTGGCCACCCATCGAAGGCGCTCCAAGCTCGGCGTCTGCGCGAAGAACGCGCCCGCCATATCGCGGATCATCGACGTGGTGAGGACCACGGTGGCGCCGGCGTCCTCGATGATGCCCATGAGCGGCCCCAAGGTCCGCTCGAGGCGTGCCGGATTGGGCGGATATGCGGGAACCGCGATGATTCCCGCGTAGAGCGCCCCGAAGAAACCCGCGATGTAATCGAGTCCCGGCGGGTAGAGCAGCACGGCCCGTTCACCCGCGCGCGCAATCTCCTGCAGGGAGGCGGCAATGCGCCTCGCCTGCACGTCCAATTGCGCGTACGTCATCGTATGCGCGGCGCCTTCGTCCAAGAATCGGTAAAGAAGCCGATCCGGCCCCTCCGAAGCGCGAAATTCCAGCAAATCGATGAGCGTTACAATCCGCGAGGGAATCGTCATGCGCGAATCTCTTTTTGTGCGTTGAAACGAGATTATGTCGCTGCCACGAATTCGAGCCGTCCGGTGCCCTTCAGCGTCTCCAAATCCAGCTCGCCCCAATAACGAACTTTATTGTAATTCAGCACCAAATCGCCCACTAATTTGATGACGCCTTTACCCGATCCCAAATCGGCGCCGTCGAAGTCGCATGCCGCTCGGTCGAGACGAACTCCCAGGCCCGTTCCGGTGCGCTCGAACTTCATGAACACGTAGCCGCGATCGATGCCTTCGCGGAGCACTTCCACGGTTCGCGCCGGGCGGAGCTCCGCCTCCACCGGTTGCGACTCTTCCAAACGCGCGACCAGCGGGTCTTTGCCCGACGGATCACGCGGCTCCTGCTGGACCGGCGGGGGCGCCGGCGGAGGATTCTTGGCCAGTTCCTCCATCGCTTTACGAAGGCTCAGTGGACGCATATCCGTCCAGATATCTTTGATGTACGAAAGGCATTCTTCCTTGAGCCCAGACTTACCGACTTCGCGCCATCCCGATGGGAGTTCCTTGTGCGCCAGCCAGATCGAATATTGCTCTTCCTGGTTCACGACGACTTTGTACGTCCTAGTGTCTTCTTCTTGGTCGCGCATGGCCCCGTCCGTGTCAAAAGAGCACCGCGGTCCTCCGCGGTGCTCCGATGAATTAAAATCGGTTCTCGCCGATCTTTTACGGATTCTGGCATCCGAGACGATGGCGGCAATGTGCGCTTGGTGCCAAAGAAATTAGCCGGGTGTGCCAGACGATGGCGCGGTTCGCTGGCACACGGAGCGCATGATTTTGGCACTCTCTGCACTTGCTCGAAACATGAGCGGAGTCAGTTAAATGCGATTATAGATTGGGCCGATTACCACCTGGCACCGATCCTAGCAGTGAACATAGTTGGCCATTCGACAACGGAGCTCTAGGTCATGGTGAACTCGCATATTCTTGATATGGTCGGTCGCACCCCCATGGTTCGCCTCGAGGCACGCGGCCTCGAACAGGTGGAGCTGTATTGCAAGCTCGAGTTCAACAATCCCACGGGAAGCGTGAAGGATCGTGCCGCGCGCTACATGATCGACCACGGGCTCGCGAGCGGCAGAATCAACGAAAAAACGCTGCTCGTCGAATCGTCGTCGGGGAACTTCGGCATCGCGCTGGCGGCGCTCTCCGCGCGACGCAAATTGCGATTTTGCTGCGTCATCGATCCACGCATCAACGCGATCAACGAGATGCTGATCCGCTCGCTGGGGGCCGAGGTGGTCTGCGTTACCGAGCGCGACCCAACCGGCGGGTATCTGCAGACGCGCTTGCGCAAAGTGCGGTCGATATTGGCCACCACGCCGAATTCGTATTGGTTGAACCAATACGCCAATCCTATCAACGCCGAGGCTTATTACACGACACTGGGGACGGAGCTCTGCGAGGCCCTGCCCCGCCTCGATTACGTCTTCGTGGGGGTGAGCTCCGGCGGTACGATTTCGGGAATATCTCGCCGCCTCAAGGAACACTTTCCGAAAGTGCGGGTCATCGCCGTCGACGTCCTCGGCTCGGTCATCTTTGGCGGCGCACCCCGACCGCGATGGATCCCAGGCATCGGCGCCAGCATCGTTCCGGACATTTTAAGCACCGCCAAGATCGACGAAGTCGTTCAAGTGGACGAGGCGTCGGCGGTCCGTGCGTGCCACGAGCTGCTGGAAGCACACTCCATCTTCGTGGGCGGGTCCTCGGGGGCCGCGCTGGCCGCCATGCGAAGCTATTTCCACGGCAAGACGTTCGACACCGCGCCGGTCGTGGCCACCATCTTCCCCGATCGAGGCGATCGCTACGCTGGAACCATCTACAATCCCGATTGGTGCGATCAGCTTTTCGGCGGCACCATGCAGAGCGGCCATCATCGTGCAGCCGAGGTCGCCGCAGACCTCCAATGACGATTTGGCACGCCGTGCGAATCTCGTTTGGCACCCCGCACACGTTGCCCCGTCCAACTCCGGGTGCCAGAGGAAATACCGATGCGCTATCTCAATGAACGCTCACTCCGAGCGCTGGACTCGAACTACCGTCAACTCGTCGGCGTGATCCGCGACGCCTCGGTATGCCTCGGACGCAAAGAATTTGCGCAACCCATCAAGCCTTATTTGCGGTACGGCGATCCAACGAATCGCATCATTGCCATGCCGGCCTACGTGGGGAAACCCTTCGAGGCGGCAGGCATCAAATGGATCGCCAGCTTCCCTGGAAATCTCCAACACGGAATTCCCCGGGCTCACAGCGTGGTGATTCTCAACGACGCCGCCACCGGCGTCCCCACGGCCATCATCAACACACCGATGCTGAGCGTCTTGCGAACGGCGGCGGTCAGCGGCCTCGTTCTCGAGTCGTACCTCGCAGTGCGCGATCGCCGCGAGATCACCCTGGGCATTACCGGCTGGGGCCCCATCGGGCGCGCCCACTACGAAATGGCCCGTGAACTCTGCGGCGATCGGCTGGTTCGAACGGTGGTGCACGATGTGCGCGCGGAAGCCTTCACCGGCGAGGGCGCGCTCCCGCCCGGCGTGGTGTCCGCGCCGACATGGCAAGACGCCTATCGCCAAGCCGATGTCTTCATGACGTGCACGGTGTCCAAGGCGCCCTACATCGACGAGCGCCCCAAGAGCGGTTCTCTGCAGTTGAACGTCTCGCTTCGCGATTACACGACCGCCGTGTTCCCGTTCGTCAAAGACGCCATCATCGTCGATGATTGGGACGAAGTTTGCCGCGAGGCCACGGACATCGAAACATTTCACAAGGAGTGTGGGCTGACACGGGAGGGCGCCATCTCACTGGCCGACTTGGTGCAGTCCAATGCGATGGCCAAGTATGCACCCGACATGCCGGTGATGTTCAATCCGATGGGCATGGCCGTTTTCGACGTGGCCCTGGGCAGCTTCTTCGCGGAACGCGCCCGCGCGACCGATCGAGGCCAGGAACTCGAGTGAAGAAAACCACGGAGGCACGGAGAGTTGCATTCGTCTCCGCGCCTCCGTGGGTGATCTTCGAATCTTACGATGCCGGGGAAAGTTCGCTGTCTTGTGCCACCGCAGGGGGGACGGAGCGCATTCGAAACTGGCGAGGTGAGGTTTGCGTCCAGCGGCGGAAGGCGCGAAAGAACGACCCGATGTCCACGAATCCGAGGCGGACGGCAATCTCGCGAAATGGGCGATCCGGCTCGAGCACGTATTGGCAGGCCAGCTCTCGGCGAGCAGCATCGACCTCCTGACTGAAGGTGGTCCCCGCTTGGTTCAGGCGACGTTGCAACGTGCGGCTGCCGATCCCCATTTGGCGCGCAGCGGCTCGCATTTCCGGTGCTCCACTTTGAAACGCGCCGCGCAGATACTGTCGGAGAAGCTTGGTGAGGTTGTAGGGTGACTCCGAGGCATGCTGGCCCATGCTGCTTGGCGGCCCCTGAACGGAGAGCGGTTCACTGTCGGGGGAGCCTTCCTTCGCGCCATCGTCGGTGGCCAAGGCAATTGGCCACCAATGCTCCAAGATTCTTCCTTCACGGAAACGAAGAATATGGACTTGCTCCACCTCCAGCCGCCGCCCCGTCGGAGCGATGCCGAACAAAATGCCGTCGAGTTTTCCGCGGTGGATGCAGCGAACGGCCACCCGATCTCCATCGTGAATCTCGTCCACGACTTGAACGCGCATGTCCGATGAATCCGCACGCAACAGCGCGACGATCCGCTTCAACCCACCGATCCCCGTCGGGAGCCCGGCCTGGGCGGGAGTGTGGTTCACGTAATCAGGATGCAAAAGCTCGTCGAGGACTCCGACGCGGCCTTGATTCCAGACCTCTTCGAAGTATCGAACGATGAGACCGCTGTGAAGCTCTCGCGACAATGGCACCTCCGGCGGAGTGGCGCCGCTCCGAAATCGGCGCATGCACTTCAATGCACATCCCCCCAACGAAGCTTGATGGGCAATCCTTAAATCGTATTAAGATTTCTCATTGGTGTGACGAGCTCGCCTCGTGACGACGACACAGTCTCTTTCTTCGGCACCTCGAACTCGAGGCCCGACGCGAGCAAAGCGTGGCGAGAACGGTATCAGGCTCCTCCCGAACGGCTTTCGCGAGACGCTCGCGAAACACGTTGCGAGATACATGCCTCGGCGAATTTTCGATTGCGCCGAGCGCGCCAATGCCCGCGCGGTGTACCGAAGCACCGACGGATCTTGGCAAAAAGACTTGGTTTTTCGCAGTATGAGCATTGCGACTTCTCATACAATTGATCCACCAATGAACCCGACGGGGTGCACGTACTACATGGCACCTTTTCTTACCATGGCGGCGGGCTCCTCGCAGCATCGATGTCGAGATACGCATTGCATGGACGGATTCGGAAAGACCCCCGCCATGAACGATCGATGTCATGCAAATGTCACAATGCATTGCCATTTCGATGTTGATTCGATTGGATAGCCCGTCTCCGTCAATACCGCGTGTCAATCGGTCACCAAATCGTCGGACGGAGACGAGACGTCGAAATACCGCCTTTGACTCGAACATGGACGTCTCATCGGCGGTCAATCCGCAAGTCCTCCGAAGCTCGACGCGATGTTGTCTTTTGGACGACATCTTCGCGCGCCAGGGAACGACGAGATTCGTAGCAGCGTGATCCCAAACTGAATAGTGTGTTTTCGAACTTCTCGTGTCCGTACGAAATGAGCTTCGTCGTTTGCGTAATGGAATTCTTCCAGTCGCAATTGCGATGCCATTTCCGTGTACGCGGATTCATCGCGACCGCCTGAACTTCGCGGTGCACCTGCGTGTCAACGGGACGTTGATCCGAGCCAGAACAGGATGACGTCGCGGATCGGATGCTTCCCGGACTGCGCGAGGTCCGGACGGTTATCGGCGATCGGATCGAACTCAGTCCGCTGTTGGGATTTCCGCAGCCATATCCGGCAGTCGAACCAGCGACGCAAAATGTCGTTCACACATCTCGACGTCGTGCGCCCTTTCTGATTAGGCTCGCGCCCCACTCGGCTTTCTCGCCCCTTGCACGACATCGACGCTCATGACGATCGACCTACGCTTCGCGGCCGCGAAACATGCAGTCTGGATTGGCGCTCTCGCGATGGGCATCGCGCCGGGCGGCTGTGCACCCGGCGCACGTGTTTCACGGACCATCCCGGCGACGCCGGGAATCACGGGGGCGGCGGCCGAAATCGGAAATCGAAGTACCGATTTTGGCACCGGATGGAAGTTTGCCCTCGTCAACGCGTCGGACGTTCGGGACACGACGGGCGCTCATCAGCGTGCGTACGAGCCCAGTTACGATAGCGGCGCGTGGCGAAGCGTCGATGTGCCCCACGATTGGAGCATCGAGCTCGATCCCACACCCGGCCCGGGAACGGACAGCGGGACTGGGTTTTTACAAGGTGGGCTCGGCTGGTACCGCAAGACGTTCACGTTGCCGCGATCGCTCGCGAACAAGAAGGTCTCGGTCGAATTCGACGGTATCTACATGGAGTCGAGCGTGTACGTGAACGGGCAGCTCGCCGCGAGCCACCCTTACGGCTACACGGGATTTCGCGTGGATTTGACCTCGAAGGTGCACACCGACGGGGTGACACCCAACGTCCTGGCCGTCCGGGTGCAGAACCATCTGCCGAGCAGCCGCTGGTACTCGGGCAGCGGCATTTACCGCCGCGTGCACCTGGTGGTGACCGATCCCGTCCACGTGGCCCGCCACGGCGTCTTCGTCACCACGCCCGACCTCGCGCGAAACCTCGCCTCGGGCTTCGCCGTGGTGCGCGTTCGGACGAGCGCGGTGAACGAGCGAGGCGGCAAGGCGCCGGTGAGCATCGTTTCCACGGTGGAAGACGGTGCCGGCCGCACGATCGCGACGCACCGCTCGGAGCCCGCAGACCTCGGTGCGGAGGGGCGGACGGACAGCGTCGACTTGAAAATCGAGCGGCCGACGCTGTGGTCGTTCGACGAGCCATATCTCTATACGCTGCGCACGCAGCTCGTCGCCGGTGGCAAGGTCGTCGATACCGAGGTGACCCGCTTCGGGGTTCGCTGGGCGACGTTCTCCCCGACCGAGGGCTTTTCGCTCAACGGCGCCCATACCAAGCTTCGAGGGGTCAATCTGCACCATGACCTCGGCGCCCTCGGCGCGGCGGTGCATCGCGAGGCCATCGTGCGGCAGATGCGCATCATGAAGAGCATGGGGGTCAACGCATTGCGCACGTCGCACAACCCGCCATCGCCGGAGATGCTCTCGGTTTGCGAGGAGATGGGCATCGTCATGATGGTGGAGGCTTTCGATACCTGGCACACGCCCAAAGTCGATTATGACTATGGGCGCTATTTCGACGCCCACAGCGATGCGGACATCGCCGAAATGGTCCATGCGGCGAAGAATTCGCCGGCGGTCGTCTTGTGGTCCATCGGAAACGAAATACCGGATTCGACGTCCATGGAGATAGGCGTCCCCATTGCGAAGCGGTTGATTGCCGACGTCAAGGCCATCGACACCAGCCGGCCCGTGGTCATCGGCTCGAACTATTACCATCGCGTGCCAGAGCCGGGATCGGCCACCGATCGCGTGGCCCAGATGCTCGACGGCGTGGGCGTGAATTACAACAGCGCCGCCGCGGTCGATGGGCTGCACGCACGCTATCCGAATACCTTCTTCTTCGAGTCGGAGTCTTCGTCGGAGACATCGACCCGCGGAGTTTACGAGAACCCCGAGCAGCTCAACACCGGTGAGAACCAGACCCCGGGAAAGCGCGGGACGTCGTCGTACGACAACAACCTGGCGCGCTGGACGATGAGCGCCGAATATGGGTTGAAGAAGGACCGCGACCGCAAGTTTCTTCGGCGGGCAATTCCTGTGGTCGGGCATCGACTACATCGGCGAGCCGACGCCGTACGACGTATTTCCGGTGAAGGCCTCGTTCTTCGGGGCCGTCGACACGGCGGGCTTTGCCAAGGATGCCTATCACATCTTCAAGAGCCAATGGACGCGTGAGCCCATGGTTCATATGGCGCCGATGAATTGGACGGATCACCACCCCGGTGAGCGGGTCCAGGTATGGGTCTATTCCAATGTCGACACGGTGGAGCTATTTCTGAATGACAAGTCCCTGGGCGTGCGGAAGTTCGACCGCAAAACGACGCTGGACGGTCGACCGTACTTGGAAACGACGGAGCCCACCGGTGACGACAAGACGGTGACCTCGGGTCGCTACCCCGGCAGCTACACGAGTCCGAACGGCAGCGCGGGCAAACTGCACCTCACGTGGGAGGTGCCTTTCGAGCCGGGCAAGCTGGCCGCGGTGGCGAAGCGCGATGGGGTCGAGGTGGCACGCGACACGGTCACCACAGCGGGGGCGGCGGATGCTCTCGCCTTGAGTACGGAGGAGATAGGCGCGCTGTCGTTCGTCACCGCCGACGTGGTGGATGCTCGAGGCGTCACCGTGCCCGGTGCCGATGCGCGGATCACCTTCCGCGTGCAGGGTGGAAAGCTATTGGGCACGGACAATGGCCGCCAGGAGAGCGAGGAGAATTACCAATCGCCCGTGCGCCGCGCCTTCCATGGGAAGGCGCTGGCCATCGTTCGCGCGGACGCAGGCGCACCATGCGTGGTCGTCACGGCAACGTCGCCGGGGTTGCTCTCGGGCGCGGCATCGGTGTTCTCGCGCTGCGCGCCGCCGGCTCGAACGCGCAGCCCAGCGGAGGAGTCCGCGCCCCCGGCGGTGGATGCTAGCTACTCCGGCGCGCCCACCACCCTTCCCGCCGCGATGATCGACGGGGATCCGAACACGGCTTGGTCGAATGCCTATTACAAAGAAGCGACCCCTCTCTTGCCCAGCCTGCGCAAAGCGCACGCGAGCGACTGGGTCGCACTCGGCTGGCCACGTCCGCGCCGAGTCTCCGCGCTAAAAGCGAATTTCACCGCCGACACCTCCCATGCACTGCCGGCTTCCGTACGAGTCGCCTATTGGAACGGCAACCGCTTCGTCCCCGTCACGCACCCGCGCATCGATTGGGCACGCCAATCGAATCAGGTGACGACCATCACCTTCGACCCCGTCGAAACGACGCGCCTCGAGTTGACCATGAAGAGCCGCCACCCCGGCACCGACAAGGGATTCTTGCGCCTGACCGAGCTCCGCGCCCACCCTTGACGAGGTGGGGAAGCCAATCTTCGACAGATGTTCGCTGGATTGGGGGAACAGGGAGATCGGGAGGTCGGGAGTATTAAAGAAACAAATCAAAAACTCCCGATCTCCCGATCTCCCTGTTCCATATCCCACTTCTGCGCAACGGAAGCCTACTGCATCGTGGCCAAGCCCGCGGCGGGGGCGCCGCCTTCGCGCGTGGCGGTGCTCTGCAGGAGCAGGGTCACCTTCCAATCGGGGGATACGTTTTGGGTGCCCTTCTCGATGGCCAGCATGGAGAAATTCGTCTTCGCGGCCTCGAACTTGCCCAAGAGCGCTGCGGGAATCTTGGCCTTTCCGTCGGCGACGGCGTGCGTGCACGTCAGGGTGGCCGACTTGCCGCCACCTGCGGCGAGACCCGAAATGAGCGTCTGGATTTGGCCCGATGCCGATCCGCCCGAAACGCTCCAGGCCAGCTCGAGATCTTTGGAGCGATCGATGGTCGGTCCCTGGGTGCCCCATGCCGGTGCGGTCACCTTGACGTTGGACGGCGCTTTCAACGCTGCGTCGAAGGCACCGACGCCGCTGGTGTTGCCCGCCGCGTGAATCTTGAGATCCTCGCCGCCGGCCCAAATCGACTTTCCGCCTTGTGCCGATTTGTATTGGCCATCCGACTGCGGTTCGAGCCTGATGGGGGACTCGCTGGCCCCCGTGATGTCGATGGCGCCCGCATGGACGATCTTCGCCGCGCCGGCGTCGCCAACGGGGCCGGCGTCGGTGCCGCTGCTCGTCGGGCAGAGGGAGAGCGTGCAACCGCCGTCCTTCGACGTCTCGCATTTCGCACCTTGCACGCCCCCGGTGACGCCGCTCGCGTCCGTGAACGAAGCAATGGCCTGGTAGCTCCCGGCTTCCACCGTACCCACGACAATCTTCGAGTTGAAGACGCTCACGAAACCCGACTTCGGCGCTCGATCGTCATCGCCGCCGTTCGACTTGTCGTCGTCGGAACTACAAGCCACGACGCCAATGGCGCCAGCGAGGAAGACTGCGCTCGTCCAACCCAACGCAGCTTTCGATAGCCCGTCGCTGCCCCGCGAATCTGTTGCTTTCGACCAGCGGCAGCCGGACAATCCCGGCGGGGCCGGCGCCTTTTGTCCGGTACTGGAGCGAGGATCGCGGAAGGTCACGGCGATCCTTGCTTGCTGAACCACACGTCGCGCCGGTCCCGCCGGTATCGTCCCGCTGCCGCCGTCCTCGCACGACGGAGACGCAAGACCGTTGCGAGAAAGTCGTCGTAATGCATTCCGAAGTTTCATGCCCAGGTACTACGTCCATGGTCCGCGCACTCCTTCCCCGGTGCGCTGCAATTCTTCACATTTGCGTGCTGCCGTCGGGCGAATCACGCCACTGTTCGAAAGGGCGGTCCAATTGCCACGCACCGCGCCGATCATCTTCGCGGCGCAATACGCGGTATTCGCAGGTCTTCAAGTTGGTGAGCGATTCGAAGAGCTCGACGCTCCACGAAAAGAGGCGGCGGCAGAGGAGGCGTATGGTGAGGCCGTGCGACACGATGAGCACCGTGCGCGGGTGACTCGAGTCGGCGCCGGCAAGCCACAACTCGCTCAGGAAGGCGGCAACGCGGTCATCGACGTCGGCGCCCGATTCCCCCAGCGGCAACCGGAAGAAGAAATGGCCATAGGCCTGGCGTTGCTTCTTGAGGGCCTGTTGCTCGGTCACGTCCTGCAAGTTGCCCCAATCCTGCTCGCGCAGCCGCGGTTCGATGAAGGTGCGCTCGAGCAAGCCGCCCAGTCCGAGCAACGTCAGCGTCTGCCGCGTGCGCAGGTAGGGGCTCACGTAGGCGGCCACCGGGCCGGGCTCGAGCAAGGCACGCACGTCGGGCCCCATCGCACGAGCATGCTCCTCGCCGTGCGGGGTCAGCGGCAACGCGTGATCGGGTATTCGGCAATAGACCGACTCGTCGACGTTGCCCAGGGATTCGGCGTGACGCAAAAGGACGATTTGCACGATGCTCGAAGGTTACCTGCATCCGGGCCTCGCTCGCGCTGGATCATTCGGGAGCACTTCGATATCTGGGTGGGATGGCCCTCCCCGTCCCGACGTCCCTCGAGTCCGTCGTCCTCACCCATGCCGATGCGTGTGCCTACGTCGCACCCGGGCGCGGCGGTATGGTCACCCGTTTCTTCGTGGGCGAGCGCCCCGTCCTCTACCTCGACGAGGCGACGCTCGTCGACACCACGAAGAACGTGCGCGGGGGCATCCCCGTGCTCTTCCCCTCCCCGGGCAAGCTCGCCGACGATCGCTTTTCGCGGGGCGGCCGCACCGGGAAGATGGGGCAGCACGGCTTCGCGCGCAACGCGGCCTGGAAGGTGGCGGCGCGCGCGGAGGACGAGGTGACCCTGCGGCTCGCGTCGAGCGAGGAAACGCGCGCCGTGTATCCGTGGGACTTCGTTCTCACGTACCGCTACGTCCTCGGACCGCGTGCGCTGCGCATCGAGCAGCGGATCGAGACCACCGGCGATGACCCCATGCCGTTCGGTGCAGGGTTCCATCCCTATTTTCAAGTTGCGCAATCGGCCAAGGGCATCACGCACGTTCCGACGAAGGCCACCCGCGCATGGGACAATGCGAAGAAGGAGCTCCTCACGCTGGAAAGGCCGCTCGACCTCACCGGCACCGAGGTCGATTTGCACCTCGTGGATCACGATTCGAGCCGGTGCGAGCTCGATTTGGGCGACGGGCACATCATCGTGGTGGACGCGCCCGAGCCCTTCCGGCGCTGGATCGTGTGGACCTTGGGCGGGCGCGATTTCGTGTGCGTCGAGCCCTGGACGTCCCCCGCCAATGCGCTGAACAGCGGCGTGGATCTGCTCACCGCCACGCGGGGCGCCCCATTGTCGCTGGTCACGGAAATCGCGTTTCGATAGCCCTCGGGCGCACGGATGTCTCACGGCCATCGAACGGATACCGAATCGTTTTGGTCATCCGATCATTGTCGCGCACGCACGACGTTTCGCATCTTCTCGTACGTTCCAGTACCCGGCACGGGGCTGTCGACCACGAGCCGCAGATTCGGCGATTCCATCATATCGAGCACGTGTCGGTCGAATTGCAGCGACCCCATGGAATCATGATGGAGTTCTCTTCGCGACGTATTGGGTCGTAATACGTGTTTGTGTGTCCAGAATTGCTCGAACTCCGGGCTCCGCGTTTTGAGCTCGTCGATCAAGGAGCGAAACCTCGGCTCCCCCAAGAAAGGACCGGCACTCATGCGGAAAAGGGCCACGGCGCGGCGCGCAACGCTTTCCCAATCGGCATAGAGCGCGCGGGCTCGGGAAACACAAAAGAGGAAGGTGACCATATTCCGGTCGGCCGGGTCCAACGCGCCAAAATCGTAGACGACCGAGCTTGCCTCGTTCCAAGCCAGAATGTCCCAACGCGCTCCGGTGACGTAAGCGGGAGTGAGCTCGAGATTGTCCAATAGGGCACGAGTTGATTCGTTTACCGCTTCGGGTTTCGCGGAAATGGGTAGTCCTTGGCCGGCCAGCTCGAAGACATGCGTGCTCTCTTCGTCGTTCAGTTGCAACGCTTTCGTGACGCGGGCCAGCACGCTCGCGGAAACGGCGATATTTCGCCCCTGCTCGAGCCACGTGTACCAGGATAGGCTCACACCGGCCAACGTGGCGACTTCGACCCTCCGCAATCCCGTGGAGCGCCTCGCCTTGGACACCGACAAGCCGAGACTCCCGGGCGATATGCGCCCCCGCCGATTGCGCAAAAACTCTCCCAATTCACGCAAACGCGCTTCCTTTTCCTCGGGCTCGTGCGTCATGTCTCTAGCGGTGCTGTACCAAGAGGCCAATCCGTTGCTCCAAACGCTGCGCGGAATGCACGGGGCTCGCACTCGACGATCGCCGTCGATTCCAGCCGACGCGTGCAATCTGCACGGTACATGCGTCCGCAAACGGTGCCCGCAGAAATACCGAGAGAGCCAAGGGCTCTCTGCAGGTCCATTCATCCGAACGACTGTGAGCATACTCCGCGAGGGGCATCCACCACAAGCGCGAATGATGGCAAACGAAAGCATCCCACATACATCGGAGGTCGTCACGAAGTGGCGCGCAACTACGGACTAGTTGTTACCGACGATGACAGATACGATTACGAATCAAGGTCACGTCGGCTCCACGAGTCACGTTGGACCCGGCCATTGGAGCATGGTTGCCATAAACGATATTCCTTTCGTCTCGAGGTCCGACATGCTCCGATTCGGCAAAATCGTCTTTTCCGCTGCGTCCGCCTTCGTGGCTGCCCTGGCATTCTCGGCTTGCGGAAGCAGCGAGTCCTCATTTGGAGACGGAGATGGCGGTTCGGGCGAGACCCCCGGTGGCAAGGGAGGTCCAGGCCAGGGCGGGACCTTTGGCGATGGAGGAGGCATCGCCTACGACGGTGGTCGCGGGGATGGCGGAACGGAACCCGGTTGTGCCTCCACTGGAAGTGAGGCGAAGCTCGCCACCGTGAATCTCGTGTTCATGTTCGACCGCTCGGGAAGCATGGTGGTCGACACGACCACCGGAGGGTCCCTGAAAAGCGTCAAGTGGGACCCCATCGTGGCGGCGGCGCGATCGTTCTTCGGCGATGACCAATCCAAAGGGATGAATGCTTCGCTGACGTTCTTCGCGCAGGGCGGCATCGATCTCTCCAACAAGACGGGCTATTGCGGGGCGTATCAAGATCCCGTGCTGGGCTCCGGATACACGGAGGCATGTTGCAACGATCGGACGTATTCGAACGCGAACGTGGGGCTGCGCGCCCTTCCAAGTGCGGATTTCGCAACTGCGCTCGACGATGCCGACCCCGCAGGTGCAACGCCTACGTATCCGGCGATGCAAGGAGCGGTCGCGCAGGCCGTCTCCGTCGCCAACGACCCGCGCCACAAGGGGGAGAGCACGGTCATCGTGTTGGCGACGGATGGAAACCCGCAAGACTTCTGCAACGACCAGAGCAGCGTGGCGAAGACCGCCGCGGTAGCGGCCAATGCCGCGCGCGACCAGCGCATCAAAACGTACGTCATTGGCGTCGACACGCCCGGGCAGGACGGTTTGAAGGACAACTTGGACGCCATTGCCCGCAGCGGCGGCTCCGGGCAGGCCATCATGGTGAACGTCGACGATGCCGACGCCACCAAAAAGGCTTTTCTCGAGGCATTGAACAAGATTCGCGCGCAGGTGGCTTCGTGCGACGTCACGATTCCCGCGCCGCCCGCAGGCAAGACGTTCGACAAGAGGGCCACCAACGTGGTCCTCCAAGCGAATGCCCAGGCGACGCCCATCCTCTTCAACGAGACGTGCGGGGACGGCTGGCGCTACGACAATTGGGACAATCCGAAGGCCATCAACTTGTGCCCCGCGGCGTGCAATCGCTTGAAGGCCTCGGGCGGCTCGCTGAGCGTCCAATTCGGCTGTCCGACGCAAACGCCCACCGGGCCGATCGTCAAGTAAGCCGTGCGAGGTTCAGCAGGCGAGGACGCAAGCGCAAACGGCGCCCGCGGAAAATGCCGGGAGCGCCGTCCACCCCAAGCGCAAACGATCGCAACCAAATGCAGCCCGCGCACATCGTACGTCATGGACGTAGCTTGCAACTACAGACGAGTTGTTTGCCAACAGTGACCGATACAATTACGGATTAATCTCGATTTAGCTGCACGATTCGCGTTGGGCCGGTCATTGGAACGCACCCGTAGCCGCAAACGAGATTTTTCGTTTCGAGCTCGAGGTTCGCCATGCTCCGATTTGGCACGATGATCGTTTCCACTGCATCCTTCCTCGTCGCGACGCTTGCGTTCGCGGCCTGCGGAGGTAGCGACTCCTCGTTTCAGGACCTCGATGCCGCTCCAGACGTCGATGCCGATTCGGGCCAGCCCCCCGGCGACAAGGGCGGTCCAGGCCAGGGCGGAACTTGGGCCGACGGCGGCATGACCGTCGAGGACGCTGGCCCTCGCGATGCCGCGACCACCGATCCCGGTTGCGCCTCCGCCGGAAGCGAGGCGAAGCCCGCTACGGTGAATCTCGTGTTCATGTTCGACCGCTCGGGCAGCATGGTGGTCGACCAAGACACCGACGCGCCCCTGAGGGCCGTCAAATGGGATCCCATCGTGGCGGCGGCCAAGGCGTTCTTCGGCGATGGCCAGTCCAAAGGAATGAATGCGTCGCTGACGTTCTTCTCGCAGCAGGGCATCTACTTTCCCGACAAGGCGGGCTATTGCGGCGCGTATACGGACGTCGTGCTGGGCTCCGGTTACACGGAGGCGTGTTGCAGTGCGGGCACGTATTCGAGCGCGAACGTCGTGCTGCGAGCCCTTCCAAGTGCGGACTTCTCGAAGGCCCTGGACGATTCCGATCCCGCGGGCGCAACCCCGACGTATCCGGCGATGCAAGGCGCAGTGGCGCAGGCCGTCTCGATTGCCAACGATCCACGGCACGAAGCCGAGAGCACGGTCATCGTCTTGGCGACGGATGGGAACCCGAAGGATTTCTGCAACGACGAGAGCACCGTGGCAAAAACCGCCGAGGTCGCGGCCAAAGCGGCACGCGACCAGCGCATCAAGACGTACGTCATTGGCGTCAACACGCCCGGACAGGACGGTTTGAAGGACAACCTGGACACCATCGCCCGCAGCGGCGGCACCGGGCAGGCCTTCATCGTGAATGTCGATGATGCGAATGCCACCAAGAAGGCCTTTCTCGAGGCCTTGAACAAGATTCGCGCTCAGGTTGCTTCGTGCGATGTCGCGATTCCGGCGCCCCCCGAGGGCAAGACGTTCGACAAGAAAGCCACCAACGTGCTTCTGCAGGTGAATGGCCAGGCGACGCCCATCCTCTTCAACGAGACGTGCGGAGACGGCTGGCGGTACGACAATTGGGACGATCCGAAAGCCATCAAGTTGTGCCCCGCAGCGTGCACGCGCCTGAGAAGTTCGGGCGGCTCGCTGGGTGTCCAATTCGGCTGCCCGACGCAAACGCCCGACGGCCCGATCGTCAATTAGTTGGAAGAAACCGCCAGGGCGTCCTGGCGGTTCCTTCTTCATTTGTTTAGGCGCCGGCGACCGCGGGACGCACGACGCGGGCGAGCTTGCCCAACGTGAGGACGGCCAGCCCCGCGACGACGAGGGTGCCACTCGCGGCGAGCAACGAGGCGTGGAAGCTGCCAGTGAGATCTTTGAGCCAGCCGGTGACGTAGGGGCCGAGGAAGCCACCGAGGTTGCCGAAGGAATTGACCAACCCAATGGCGGCGGCCAAGGCGCTGCCCACGAACATCGTGGGCGGCAGAGCCCAAAAGGGCGGTAGCGCGGCGAAGGTGCCGACGGAGAGGATGACAACGCCGGTGAGCACCGCCGCGGTGGACGAGGGCATCGCCGCTATGGGAACGAAGGCGAGAACCCCCAGGAACGCCGGGGTCGCCACGTGCCAGATTCTCTCCGCGGCGCGATCGGAGCGACGCGACCACCACCACATGCCCCCCGCGGCGAAGATGTAGACGATGGCCACCGGACCGGCGATTTCGAGCGGCGACAAAGTCGTTCCTCGTTCCTTGGCCATGTCACGGATGAGTTGGGGCAGGAAGAAGGAGACGGTATACAATGCGTATACAATTCCCAAATAGGCGACGCTCAGAATGAGAACGCGCGGATCCAACAGCGCGCGCCAGAGCGATGGATGCCCGCCGACGGCATGACGCTCCATGTCCAAACGACGCACCAGCCAGTCGCGCTCGGCAGGTGGCAGCCACGAGGCGCGTGCGGGACGGTCCGGCAAAAACGCGAAGACCAATACGCCCATCAGGACAGCGGGGATGCCCTCGAGAAGAAACATCCACCGCCAAGGCTGCCATGCGTACCAGCCGTTCGTATGCAGAATGAGGGCGGAGAGCGGGGCCCCGAGAACTTGGGCGAGCGGAATGGCAAACAGGAAGAGCGCCGTCATTCGCGCGCGGTCTTTCGCGGGGAACCAATAGCTCAGATACAAAATGACACCTGGGAACAACCCGGCCTCGGCCACGCCGAGGAGGACCCGCACGATGTAAAAGCCCGTGGTGTCGTGGATGAACGCCGTGGATGCCGAAATGAGGCCCCAGGTCACCATGATGCGGCTGATCCAGAACTTGGCGCCGACACGGTGCAAAATCAGATTGCTGGGGACTTCGAAAATCGCGTAACCCACGAAGAAAATGCCTGCCCCGAGGCCGAACGCCGTGGCCGACATTCCGAGATCGGCGTTCATCGTGAGGGCGGCGTACCCAACGTTGACCCGGTCGAGGAAGTTCAACACGTAGCTCAATACGAGGAACGGCACGATGTGCGCAGCCGCACGGCGCACGGCCCGCGCACCGTCGTTCGCATCGCTTGAATCGTTTGCATCCCCCTGATTCGAATCGAACGGCTCAACCCCCATGACGAACTCCCCACCATGGCTTGCAAAGACACCGAGTCCATAACATCATGCCACGCGTTGGGGGAACCTTGAGCGCTGTGAATGGGGAGTCGCGCCGGGAGACAAGGCAGTAGCATGTCAGACGCAGAGGTTCGTCCATCCAGCAGCCTGTCCTCCCCGGTGTCCAGTGTCGGGCGCGCACTTTCCCGCATTGGCAGCACGGTGCAGCAGAAATACCGCATCACCGAGCTGCTCGGCATGGGCGGTACGGCCACCGTCTACGCCGCGACGCACCGCAATGGACATCGGGTGGCCATCAAGTTCTTGCTCGAGGACGCGGAGCCCGACCTGCGCCAGCTCTTCAGTCGCGAAGCGTACGTGGCCAATCAAGTGGGACATGCCGGCGCCGTCCCCGTGCTGGACGACGATGTCGACGACCAGGGCTGCGCGTTTTTGATCATGCCGCTCCTCGAGGGCGAGACGCTAGGGACGCGCTGGGCGCGGGCTGGCCGGCGCTTGCCCATCGCCGAGGTGGCCGTGCTGATGCACGACGCGCTCGATGTCCTTGCGAGTGCGCACGCGAAGGGCATCGTGCATCGCGACATCAAGCCGGACAATCTGTTCGTCACCACCGACGGCAGCGTCCGCATTCTGGACTTCGGCGTCGCACGAAGCGTAGGGGCCGGTGGCGGTACGGATCGGGTGTTCGGCACGCCGGTGTTCATGCCGCCGGAGCAGGCCGCCGGGCACCCGGAAGCCATCGGGCCGCACAGCGACTGCTGGGCGCTCGGCGCCACGATGTTTGCGCTCCTCACGGGCGAATTCGTTCACCCCATCGCAGACAGCAGGAACGCCGGCGCGAACGGGGCAAGCGGGGCTGGCGGCGAGCACCTCACCGCCGTCGCGACGCAGCGCGCGCGTTCGCTGGCGTCGGCCATGCCGGATTTGCCGGAGGCCATCGTTCGATTCGTCGACAAGGCGCTGTCATTCGACGCAGGGGATCGCTGGCCGTCGGCGCGCGAGATGCGCGAGGCCCTGGCCGAGGCTGCGGAGCAGACCTTGCGCCAGCCGCTTTCGGGGGTGGCTCCTTGCGTGAGGGCCGTCCTCGGTGCGGAGGTGGCGGCGGCGGCGCAAGTGCCGGTCTCCATGGAGATCCCGTCGGAAAAGCATTCCGCGGCGTCGATGCTGGCCATTCAAGCCGCGAAAAATCTGGTGACGCAACCTGCGCAGGTCACACGGCCCTCCGCCACGTTCGAAGATCGCATGAAGGAGCATGCGTGGTACACGTCCCCCGAGCGACGGCGGGATTTGCTGACCACGCTGGACGGGTTGCTCGAAGGCCTGCCCCACGCGGGAACGGGCCCCGGGATGCTGTTCCAGTTGGATCACATCGAAAATGCGATTACCAACTTGTGCAAGCACCGATTGCTCGCGTCCTTGGGGCGTGAACAAGGCGGGATGATTCGTACGCTGGAAAACGTGATTCGCATGGGCGAGCGCACGCTCATTTTGAAGTTCCGTCCCGATCTGGAGCGCGATCGGCTGCTTCACGTTCTGCTGCAGGACTCGACGGCGCCCCAGGTGCACGCCGGCCCGGTGTATACGCATACGGAAATCAATATTCCCAATTCGATTGGCCGATATGAAACGTTGCAGGTCACCACGCCTGCGTCGCTCGGGGCGGAAATCACGGACAAGATTCACGCGCACATCTTCGATGCCTTCACCACGGGCTATTTCTGGCTCGCCGAGCAGGTTCAGCGCGCGCTGACCTCTCTGGGAAGCCCGTTCGAGGCCGAGGCGCTGAAGGCCTTCCGCCGGCAGTTCTTCATTTATGACCGCGCGGCGGCGGCCGACAAGGTTTGGCTGGTCATGGTCAGCCAAGACCGGGTCTATTACGCGGTGGATCATCAAGTGGTCGCGCAGGCGCTGCTCTCCGGGCAGGCGTCGAAGGCGCTGCAGCAGGCCCCCGCATCGATTGGCACGGTGCTCTTGGCCAATTCGATTTCGCTGGGACGAAGTTTTTCGCGGCAGGCCATTGGCGATCAGCAGACGGTCGGCATGAGCATGCAACGGACGCCGTACGAAGAAGTGGCCCAAGACTTCCTCGTAGGGCAATCGGCCATTTACGAGAGCGAGATGCTCCTCACGCCGCTGGCGGGCGACCACCGCGGCTGGCTGCTGGCCGCGCATCCGCCGAGTGCGGACGTGGCCCGTGTCCTTCGCGCGGCGTCACCGATTCTCGAGAATCACCTACGCACCATGCGGGCCGAATTCCGGCCTCCGGTAATTAGGAAAGCCTAGGGAGATATTTCACAGTGAGCGACTTGGAACGTATTCGCAATCTTGCACGCGACGTCGACGTCACCGCCATTTGCGATGCCGACAAGACCACCCGGGTGATGCACGGTATTCGCGCGCGCTCGCACAATCGCTGGGCCTGCGGTCCGGCCTACACGGTCCGCTGTCGCGACGATTTCTTCGGGGTGGTGGAGGCCATCGAATCGGCCAGCCCCGGCGACATCGTGGTGGTCGATGGCGGCGCCCGTGAAATCGCCTATGCGGGAGAATTGTTCGCCCGCGCCGCCCAAAGCCGCGGCCTCGCCGGCATCGTCGTCGATGGCGGCTACCGCGACATGGGCTACGTCTCCACGTGCAACCTTCCCGTATACAGCCGCCACGTAACCCCCATGGCCGGCGGCACCAACAAACTGGGCGAATTGCAAATCCCCATCGCGTGCGGCGGCGTCACCGTCTCCCCGGGTGACATTTTCATCGCCGACGCCGAGGGCATCGTCGTCTTGGCCCCTGGCCGCGCGATGGACGTGCTTCGGGCAGCACGCGACATCAAAGCCGCCGAGGCCGCGGCCATTACGAAAATCGACCAAGGCCGCAGCCTCGTGCACTGCCTCAACGTGAGCGCGCATCGCGAGAACTTGGCAAGCGGCAAGCCGAGCAAGTTGGCGTTTACGGATTAGGGAACTTCGCGAAACCCGCCGGCGATTTGGCATTTCGCGCCAAGGAGGCGGGGCTCGCTCCTCCGTCGGTGAAATCACGTTCTTCGATGGCGTATGGGCCAAACTGTTCTATTTTGGTTCACCCAAAGATGAGCAGTCTTAAACATCGCTTTTGTTTCATGGCAGCAACTCTCGCATGCGCAGCGTCGCTGGCTTCGAACGTGGGCTGTAGTTCCGACTCCGCCGAGGAAGAACAAGGGTGTGATGCGACACCGGACGTACCATGTACGGTGTTCGTTTCTCCCGCAGGTAACGATGGGAATCGGGGCACGCAAGCGCACCCGGTGAGATCCCTCAAGGCGGCGCTCGAGATTGCAAAGAAAGGACATACCATCTCGTTGAGCGATGGCACGTACAGCGAGGCGAATGGCGAGGTCTGGCCTCGCGGAGTTCCTGACGCCGTGACCATCGAGGGAACGGGCAGGACCGTATTGTCCGGAATAGGCAACGACTGCCTCCATTTCAGGGGAGGCGGGGAGATCCGCGGCATCGCGTTCGAGTCGTGCCCCTTCGCCGTCCGTGCATACGCGGGGTCCTTTCGCGCCACGAGCGTGAAGGTGAACGGCGGTGGCATGTGGTTCGTCGAGAACGTCGACGCCGTGTTGAACGACGTGACGATCGAAAACGTGCAGGGTACAGCGTTGGGCGTGGAGGACGAGGCTCGTCTCTCGCTCAGCAACGCCACCCTTCGCGGCACGGTAGCGTCAGACACGGCGACCGGCTCCTGCGCAAACGGAATGGAGGTGCGAAAGAAAGCCCGCGCAACGCTGACCAACGTCACGTTTACCGATTTCGGCTATACGGGCATCGTCGTGGCCAATGATTCCAGCGCCACACTGACCAACGTCACGGTGTCCCAAACGGCGCCCTCGGCAGCGTGCAAGGACCCCACTATTCAGGTTTTCGTGCTGGATCGGGCCTCGATGATCATCGAAGACAGCACGATAAGCGGCACGGCCGACCCGAACGTGCATGATCACGGGATTTGGGTCAATGGCGAGTCCGCCATGGTACAAATGCGACGTTCCACGCTCAAAAACGTCTACGATTGTGTCGAGGCTAGCGGGCGCTTCGAAGCAGAGGACAGCGCCTTCGAAGGGTGCATCAAACAGGGCATCGCGTTCGTGGCGAAGACGGTCACCTCCAAGCTCAATCGGGTGACCATCTCGATGACGTCGACGAACAGCTACGCCGTCCTCGGTGCCGTGGGCAGCTCCGCCGCCATCTCGGAATCGACGATTTCGACGCGCTCGGGGGGAATTCGTGCCCTCGAGGAGTCGAGGCTCTCGTTGCGAAAGAGCACGGTCGAATCCCGCGAAGCTCATGCGATCGAAGCCCACTCTTCCATGGCGAATCTTGGCACCGCCACCGCTCCAGGGCTCAATCGCATCTTGGGGGACAGCAGCATCTTCGTCGGGGATTCGGTGCGCCTCGACGCCGCCGGCAACACATGGCACCCCAACGTGCAGGGAACCAACGCGGATGGCTCGCATGCGCCCGGCCTCGTCCGGTATGAGGATGTCTCGGGCGGGAAGAACTTCTTTCTTTCCGGCAACGCGAGTATTCAGTTCTGATCCGGCGCGTGTCGTCGTGGCATCACGCCAAGATGGAGAGTGTCTCTCGAATGGCAGTCTCGATGGATAAGCCCGGACCGTCCCAATGCTTCTCGATCATTTCCAGGGCCTCGCGTGCGCGTCGGGGTTTCGTACCCGTGAAGCAGCGACTCTGCTCATGGCTGCGCCGTGGCGACGTGGTCATCATGGACAACCTCAATATTCACAAGATGCGCGTCGTCCGCAACACCATCACCGCGGCGGGGGCGATCCCTATCTACCTCCCGTCCCCAACGATCACCACGGCACACTCGTAAAGGGCGCCGGCGTAGCCGTATCGAGGCGCTGCGCCGGAGTATACCGCGGGTGCCTCCGATTGTGGAAATCAAGGCGAACCCATAGCGTGGTTCAAAGAAGGCACCTTGGTGGAGCTCCCTGCTCGTCTCGAGTTGAGCCATACCGACGCTGAACCGTGCATCGGAGGTACGATTTAGGCAACTAAGTTTGGCGTTGGAAATAGCGGCGGGCGGCGGTTTTCGGTGACAGATTCATCCCCGTCATCCCGATTCCAAAGGGCATCTCGGCTCGCCAATGAGCCCACGGGGACAGAGGAAGCCGCATGCGCTGGAAAAGGGACGCATTCTCCAGAAGGGAGATTCCATGCAGTATCTGAAGTACACTCTCGTTTTACTTGGAATCGTTTCCTGCAGCAGCAGCAGCGATACCGATACGTCACCGCAAACCAACGAAGCCAATCCATGCGCCACGCCGGGCGCAACCTACATAGGCCATTTCGTGGAACAGGCCAATGGGTCGTGCGGTCCTATTTCGGATCAAATCGTCAATGTAAGTAAGAACGGAACCCTGCCGGGCTCCCCCGTGTCCTGCGAGGCCATCTCGCAGGAAGGGTGCACCGCGCGCAACACCAACTGTGCAATGGAAGCCAATGGCATCACGTGTCGGGTTACGACGTCCATCACGTTCGAACGGGATGGCGGTTCGGCGTCCGGGTTGGAAACCATGACGTGCTCGAACAGTTCGAGCTCATGCACGTCAACGTATGCAGTCACACTCTTCAGACAATAAGACGCAACGATTATCGACAGCACTTCCTTAGCGTAGCGAGACAGGCCGTCACCCTACGAAACAACGGTCCTGCCGACGGGTAAGTGGCCGGGACGTCACGAGAAAGTATCACGTCAGGATCACGAGTGCATCGCGCAGAACACTTTCTATCGGTGGAACGATGCCGGGTCGTCGATTCTCGACAATCGAAAGAGCATGGATTGCCTGCTGGCGTCTAAACCCCATCGAGGTTAGCGCCCTCAGCGCCAACGAAGGCTCGTACCCGCGCTGGCGCGGGTAATTCGTCTTCTCGGCCTTCTTCTTCTCGATGTGCTCGCGGCCGAAGTCCTGTTCGGCCGCAAGGGCGTTATGCCATTTGCAGCGAATCCTCAAGTTTGTCGGGTCATCCGAGCCCCCACGCGCGCGGGGTTCGATGTGGTCGAGCTCCAAGAACGTGCGGCATTCGCAACGTCGGCCGGATTCGTCAACGAAGGTGCATTGTTCGCCGTCTCGCTCGAATACTTCGCGGCGCGTGGACCTGGTCACATAGCCGGCCCGCGTGGTTGCGTGAGGCGCCTTCATGGCCGGACGGGTCGTCTTGCCGAGCCGGCGCTTCTCGAGTTCGGCGAGGAGAAGATCGACGGCGCGCTCCACGAGCACGGAGAGCCGCCGCTCGGATTGGAGTGGCGCATCAAATCGGCGGCGCGGTCGATTTGCTTTCAGCTCCGCAGAGGCGGTGAATTGCACCTGGTATTGCTCCGAGGAAAGAGGGTCGCATCGGCCTCGAATCATCGAGGCGGCGGCTGGCCGGGGAAAGCGTGAGGCGAGGAGCTCTCGAGGAGGCGAAGGGCGAGGGGAAAGCGGCGTGCGAGGCGTGCTGCCATGACGCGACGGCAGGCTTCGTCTTCGCTGAGGCCCAGGCGGCGCACGCAAAAGTCGAAAAGGGACGAACACGCGGATTGCAGGTCCAGCCGCCGCTCCTCGACCTCGGCGAGGTATGCAAGCAAGCGGGCGAGAATCACCCGCCCCTGGCCGACCAATGCATGAATGCCCGAGAGCAATTCGCTGTTCGAGAGAGCTGTGATATTCATGCTTCGTCTTATACCCGCCTTTTTCGTCCTTCGTATCGCCCCATCCTCGAAGGATGGTCGGCACGGAGCCTCTCGGAGATGTTGCGCGTGCGAAAGCGCCGCATGTGCGCCGTTGAATGGGATTCATGGCCCCTTCTGGACTCGGCCGACGACGTCGCGTCCCGTTCATCGAGCAATGCCGTCAAGCACAATCGACCATCTGCAAAGCGCGAAGGAGGTGTGCGCCCACCGATGGAGCGCCGGCCGGAGGCGCGTGCCGCCCGGAAGGCGGCGGACCGCCGGCTGGTAGCCGAACCGTTCTCCATGCCCTTCACGGCTTCGTGGGGCCGGCTATGCTGGCGTGATGTCAATCCTGGGCCAACTTGTCGATGGACTCGCGACGGGTGCCATCGATGTGATCGATTTGACGGCGCCGCTGGAGGCGAAGACGCCGATCTTGAGGCTGCCTGCTCCCTTTGGGAATACGGCGGAGTTCGAGCTCGAGGAGATCAGTCGGTACGATGAGCGCGGGCCGGCTTGGTATTGGAACAACATTCGGACGGGGGAGCATACGGGGACGCACTTCGATGCGCCGGTGCATTGGGTGACGGGACGGGATGGGCACGATGTGTCGATGGTGCCGGTGAAGCGGCTCATTGCGCCGGCGGTGGTGCTCGATTTTACGAGGCAGGCGGCGGCCGACCCGAATTTCCTCCTGCAGATCGAGCACGTTCGCGCGTGGGAGAGTGTGCATGGCCCGCTGCCCAAAGGTGGGTGGCTCTTGTACCGCACGGGATGGGATGCGCGCGGGGATCGCGAAAACGATTTCCTCAACGAGGGGCGCACGCCGGGAATGGCCGGCGAGTGTGCCAAGTGGCTTGCCGAGGAAACGTCCATCCTCGGTGTCGGTGTGGAAACCGTGGGGACGGATGCGGGGGCGGCCCATTCGTTCGCGCCGCCGTTTCCATGCCATGCGCACTTGCTCGGCAATGACAAATACGGGCTCACGCAGCTGCGGCGGGTCGCCGAGCTGCCCGTGCGCGGTGCGGTGGTCATCGCGGGGCCGTTGCCCATCGTGCGCGGCTCGGGAAGTCCGTGCCGGGTGTTGGCGCTGGTGGAGCGCTGATGCGGTTCGGGGTCGAGAACCAGGCTGGCGGGCAGGCGGGCGCGCTCGAGGTCCTGGCTCGGTGGGTGTCGACACATACGGACCGCGTCTTTGGCTTGGTGGGAAGTGGCAATTTCCATTTGGTCAATGCCTTGACCCAAGCCGGTATCGACTTCGTCGCGGCACGGCACGAGGGCGGGGCGGCCACCATGGCCGATGCCTATGCGCGCGTTTCGCAGCGCACCGGCGTGCTGACGGTGCACCAAGGGCCCGGGTTCACCAATGCATTGACCGGCCTCGCCGAGGCGGCGAAGAGCCGCACACCGCTCCTTGCACTCGTGCCGGAGGCGACGTCGCGAAAGTCGAATTTCTACCTCGATGCCGAGGCACTGGCCCGAGGCGTGGGCGCGCGCTATCTGCCGATTGCGCGCGCGGCCGATCTTCCCTCCCCCGCCGCCGTGCAGGCCGCAGGGACGATGGTGCTCGGGTTCCCGCTGCATCTCTTGGCAAACGGCGCCTTCGCCGACGAGGCGCCAGCCCCGCCCGACATCACCGCCCCCGCCGCGTCCTTCGACGAGGCCAACGCCGAGCGCCTCACCGCCCTGCTCGCGAGCGCCCGTCGCCCGCTGTTCATCGCGGGGCACGGAGCGGTGCGCGCTCAGGCGCGCGATGCCCTCGTCCGCCTCGCAGACCGATGCGGCGCACTCCTCGCCGTATCCGCCCGCGCGAAAGGCCTCTTCGCAGGCCACCCCTTCTACCTCGACGTCTCCGGCGGATTCGCCTCGCCCCTCACCGCGGAGCTCGTGCAGCATGCAGACCTGGTCGTCGCGTGGGGCGCAGCCCTGAGCATGTGGACCACGCGGCACGGGCGGCTGGTGGATCCCTCGGCCAACGTGGCGCAGGTTCTCCTGCACGCGGATGATCTCGGCGCCCACCATCGCATCGATTGCGGCGTCGCAGGCGACGTGCGCCACGTTGCAGAATGCATCGATGCAACATGGCAGCGGCTGCACCCGACCCGCTCGGGCTACCGCTCCGAAGAACTCCGCCAACGCATCGCGACGCAGTCACGCTGGCGTGACATCCCCTACGATGACGATTCGACCTCCGAGCGCATCGACCCGCGCACCCTGACGGTGGCCCTCGACGACATGCTGCCCGTCGAACGCATCGTCGCCGTCGACTCGGGCAACTTCATGGGATACCCGTCCATGTACCTGCAGGTACCCGACGAACAGGGATTCTGCTTCTCGCAGGCCTTTCAATCGATCGGCCTCGGCCTGGCCACCGCCATGGGCGCCGCGCTTGCGCGCCCCGATCGACTTCCCGTGGCCGCCCTCGGCGATGGCGGATTCCTCATGGGCATCTCCGAATTGGAAACCATCGTTCGCCTGAAAATCCCGATGCTCGTCGTCGTCTACGACGATGCCGCGTACGGCGCGGAGGTCCACCACTTCGGGCCGGACGGCCACCCGCTGGCCCATGTGACCTTTCCCGAGCGCGATCTCGCGGCCATGGCACGCGGTTTCGGCTTTCATGCCACCACCGTGCGCACACGCGCCGATCTCGCGCCGCTCGAGGCTTGGCTCGCGGGGCCGCGCGATCAGCCGTTCCTGCTCGATGCGAAAATTACCTCACGCGGCGGGGCATGGTGGCTCCAAGAGGCATTTGGCCACTGAGAGCGAATTGACCCATCGGAACCACGACCTACCAGCGCGGTCGTAAGCGTGACCACGGGTGACCGCGGCGCTCAGCGCCTGCGTGCACTGGGGATGCCGAGCCATTCGCGGAGCAGCTCGATCGCCGAGAGCGTGCCAATGGCCCTGCCGTCGTCGTCGACGATGACCAAATGGTGGCGCTCGATGCGGGCGAGCTGACGGCTCGCCTCCTCGATGGTCGTATCGGCGGGGACCGTGGCCACGGCGCGCGCCCTGGGGATGCGCGCGGCCCGCGTGGTGACGTCCCGAAAGGAAAAGATGCCCACCGGCCGCGAATCCCGGTCGAGCACCGGCACGGCCGTGATGCCGCTCAGAAGCATCGTCGTCCGAATGGTCTCGCTGGTCGCCCCCTCGGATACGGACACCAGATCGCGATTCATGATTTCCGCAACGGTGCGTGCCGTGCGCGTTAATTGGATCATTGCTACTCGACTCCTCCTGAAACGCGCGTGCCATAGGTCACCACGAAGTCGACGAGGTCGCGCAGCGGCGCTCGTGCTTTACTTTCCAACGTCGAAACGCGGTGGGCGCGCGGTCCATCCTCGACGAAAATCGTATGTTTGCGGGCACCGGCCGCGCTGCGCATTTGCACGCCGATGGCCGTGGGAAGGTGAAAGAAGCCGGATGCCGATACCAAAGCTCGAAGCCGGTCGGCCATATGAGGGGCGAGCCCCTCGGTATCGACGACCACCGGTTTCGCCGGAAGCGGAAAATCGGATTTCCCTTCTTCCGTCTTCACTGTCACTCGCATGCGCGGCTCCTCCGTGCAAATCGGATTACGCCACGAGGACTTCCACTATTCGTGCCGTGGCGCAGGCCATCCGCGAAGTGCCAGCTCGGCCACCCGCCGCAACTCTTCCCGGGAGGCACCGGATGCGGCTTGCACCGCAATGCCTTGGGCAACGGTGATCAGGTAAAAGGCCAGGGAGGCCGGGTTGGCGTCCGCCGGAAGCTCGCCGCTGGACTTCGCCTCTTCGAGACGCAAGCGCAGTCGCTCCTGGTTGCAGGCGCGGCGCGCGATCAGCTCCTGCCGAATGGGCTCGACCTCGACCGAGCACGCGAGCGCCGCGACGGTCCCCAGGCAGCCGTGCGGCGTCGAGATCCCCGTGTTCAGGACGACGGTTTCGAAGAGAAGCCGCTCGGCCACGGCGCGCGCCGTCGGCTCCCCGAGGATCGCGTCGATGTTCGTGTACCGCGCGAAATAGAGGTCGAGCGCTTTTCGAAAGAGCTCCTCCTTCGTTCCGAAGGTCGCATACAGACTCGGCCGGTTGATGCCCATGGCCGCCGTCAAGTCGGAGAGCGACGTACCCTCGTAGCCGTGACGCCAAAACTGCTCCAGCGCACGGACCAGAGCGGTTTCCACGTCGAACTCCCGAGGACGTCCCATTTTGTATCGATCGGAACATAACCACCTTGCCATCGGCCGTCCAGCGCCTATGTTCTGCGCATCAGTAATGTACCTATCGGTACATTTTAAGGAGGCATCCATGACGAAGAAGCTCGAAGGAAAAGTGGCACTCGTAACGGGAGGCTCACGCGGCCTCGGGGTCGAACTCGCGCGCGCGCTCGCCGACGAAGGGGCCAACGTGGCCATCAGTTACGTGGCGTCGGAAGAAAAGGCCGCCGCCGTGGTTCGCGAGATCGAACGCAAAGGCGTTCGCGCCGCCGCCTTCCAAGCGGATCAAGGCGAGCCCGAAGCTCCGCAACGCCTCGTCGACGCCGTGGTCCAACGCTTTGGGAAGCTCGACATCCTCGTCAACAATGCGGCCGTCTCGATTCCGAGCCGCCTCGACGACATTAACGCGGACATCGCTGCGCTCGAACGCCAATGGCAGGTCAACGCCCTGGGCGTGGTGCGTACCATTCGAGCCGCCGCCAAGGTGCTCCCCAAAGGCGGACGAATCGTGACCATCGGCTCCGGCGTCTGGCACCGCGCCGCTTTTCCCGGAATCGCCGACTATGCGGGCACGAAGGGCGCCATCGTCTCCTACTCCAAGGCCGCGGCACGCGATCTGGCCCCACGCGAGATCACAGTCAACGTCGTCGACGCAGGCCTCATGGACACCGACATGGCCGCGCCCTACCGCGACACCGCTTGGCCACTCATCCTGAACAATTTGCTCTCCATCCAGCGCAGCGGCCGGCTCGAAGAAATCGCCGCGGCCGTCGTGTTCCTCGCCTCCCCGGGCGCTTCCTACATCACGGGCGCCGTGGTACCGGCCGACGGAGGTGCCGGGGCATGATCGGCCGGTAGACGACCAGGCAGAAATGCGCTCGAGGCCATGGCGCGCGAGGCCCCCAGGCCAGCGGTAGGCCCCGATCGAGAAACGCGGCATCTCGACGGTGGCGGCGATTCATGGGAGAAAAAGCCATGGCCGCGCGCACGTTGCATGAGCTCGTGGATGAAACCGAACCCGGGATGGACCTCGTCCGCAGTTGGACGGCCTCCGCGCGAAACTCGATCGAATGCCTTCCATGCGATCCGGCGGAAGGTGAGCGCACACTTCTCGCGCTTCAGATCACCACGCGCTCGCCCATGGGTGCGATTGCGTACGAGACGGGCGGCCTGTTGATCGATGGGGGCTGGCTGCGCATTCTCGGCGCAGGCTGCCCGCAATTGCCGCGTAGCATCGCCGATTGGAACGGCATGACCGCGCAGGCCACACCGCACCGCCTCGATGGGGCTTACTTGGTCGGCGACGACGTGGTGGGCGGCTTCTTCGCCGTCAACGGCGGGGGCTTCAAGGGCAAACGCGGCAATGTCTTTTACTTGGCGCCGGACACACTGCGCTGGGAAGACATGGACCTCGCCTATTCCGATTGGGTCTACTGGGCGTTCACCGGCGACCTGTCGAAATTCTACGAAAATGCCCGATGGCCGGGTTGGGAGCAGGAAATCGCCACCGTCGACGGCCTATCGGGCATTTTGATCTTTCCGTTTCTATCCGCGGAAGGCCCCCCGATTGCTCATCGGACACGCAACACCGTGCCCATCGAGGAACTCTGGGACTTTCACGCGCGCGCGGGTCGCTGAAGGCTAACCCCAGTCGGCGTGGAAGCTGCCCTTCTCGTCGACGCGCTCGAAGGTGTGCGCGCCGAAGAAGTCGCGCTGCGCCTGGATCAAATTGGCGGGCAGCGTCTCCGCGCGGTAGCTATCGTAATAGGCAATCGCGGACGAGAAGCCCGGCGTGGGCACGCCCACCTTCACCGCGGTGGCCACGACGTCGCGCAGCGCGTCTTGGTAGTTCAGCGCGATCTCGCGGAACTTCGGCGCCAAGAGCAGGTTCGCCAGCTTCGCGTCGTGCTTGTACGCGTCGGTGATGTCCTGCAGGAAGCGCGCGCGGATGATGCAGCCACCGCGCCAGATCTTGGCGATGTTGCCGTAGTCGAGGTTCCACTTGTACTCGTCCGAGGCGGCGCGCATTTGCGCGAAGCCCTGCGCGTACGAGACGATCTTGCTCAAATACAGTGCGCGGCGCACCGACTCGACGAAGGCCTTGCGATCGCCGTCGAACGGCTTGGTCTTCGGTCCCGGGAGGACCTTGCTCGCGGCGACGCGCTCGTCCTTGAGCGAGGAGAGCACGCGGGCGAACACCGACTCGGTGATGAGCTGCAAAGGTACGCCCAGATCCAACGCGCTCTGGCTGGTCCACTTGCCCGTGCCCTTTTGCGCGGCGCGGTCGAGGATCACGTCGACCAGCTCTTTGCCGGTCTTCTCGTCCTTCTTGCCGAAGATCTTCGAGGTGATCTCGATGAGGTAGCTATCGAGCTCGCCCTGATTCCACTCGGTGTAGACCTTGGCCAGGTCTGCGTTGGAGAGGCCGACCACGTGCTTGAGCACCGCGTAGCTCTCGGCGATGAGCTGCATGTCGCCGTACTCGATGCCGTTGTGCACCATCTTGACGTAGTGGCCCGCGCCGCCGGGACCGATGTACGTCACGCACGCGTCACCGTCCGGTGCTTTCGCGGCAATCTCGTTGAGGATGGGCGCGACCAACTCGTAGGCCTGCTTCTGACCGCCCGGCATGATCGAGGGACCGCGCAGTGCGCCTTCCTCGCCGCCGGAGACGCCGGTGCCGATGAAATTCAGCCCCGCCTTGGCCAGGTCTTCGCTGCGGCGCACGGTGTCCGTGAACAGCGTGTTGCCGCCGTCGATGAGGATGTCGCCCTTGTCGAGCAGCGGTTGCAGCTCGGCGATCGTCTTGTCGGTGGCCTCCCCCGCCTTGACCATCAAGAGGATGCGGCGCGGGGTCTCGAGCGAATCGACGAACTCCTTCATCGTATAGGTCGGCACGAGCTTGGCCTTGGGGCTCTCGGCGAGAACCTCGTCCGTCTTCTCGCGGCTGCGGTTGTAGATGGAGACCGCATGACCCCGGCTCTCGATGTTCAGTGCCAGATTGCGGCCCATGACGGCCATGCCAATTACGCCTATTGCCTGCTTGCTCACAGTTCGTTCTCCTGGAAAATGGGCCGGGCATCAGCCGTGGGCGTGAGTATAGGGAGTCGACCGACACGCTCAAGGGGACGTGTGGTCCCCTGGCGCATTCGTGCGCCGTTCATCCCTCCGCTCGTGCAACCGGTCGAGTTCCCGAGCGAGCGCAGCAGCCGCTGACGATTTTTTACGAGACGCTAGCGCGTCGGGGCGCCAGCTCGTCCTGGACGATTCCCGCCGCGGGTCGAACGCCGCTTGCGGGGGATTCTTCGTCGCCATCGCCACCCTTCCAGCCTTGCCTCCATGCGGTGCTCGTCTCCGAGTTCCACCAGAGGATGTCCTCGCCGAGAAGGGTCCAATCCACCGGCGCATGTTGCCGGCGCGTTCGGATCAAAATGGTGCGCAGGGCCCGGACGAACATGCCGCGCTCGGGGACCTTTTGCGTCAGAAGCACATCGAAATAGCGCTCGGCGCGGGGCGCGTGCCGATGGACGTGCCGACCAAAGTTGAAGCCACCATCGACGCGATGACGTGCGTAGGGATACAAGAGGAGCACAATCCCGAGCCGCCACCACGCAGCGAGATCCTCGGCCGCGACACCTGCGGCCCGTGCGATCTCCTGATGCGGCAGCGTGATGGCATGAAGGGCCGGCACGAGTTCGAGGGAACTCGCGGCATGGCGGATGGTCGTTTCGATTCGCGTGCCCTCGTAAAGTGCCTCGTACGCGGTGCGCGCGGCCTGCATGTTGGGTCGTGTCATGGGCTCCCCCTTCGAAGCGCGTCGATGCTACGCCGGCGCGCTCGTCGAATGCCACTTTCAACGCGGCCTGAATGAACATTTAACCTTCGGTAGGATTTCCAATCGGCGCGGTGACCGTTTGGTTCGGAGCGTCGCTGTCCACGCTCGGGCGCAGACCGGCTGCGCTTCTCGACGAGGCGAAAATGGAGATGCCCAGGGCCATCAGGACCCACGGAAGGAGTATCTGCCCATAACGGCGAATGGGTGCGCCAAGGGTTCGATGATTCACGAGGAAGGATCCTGCCGCGCACCACACGCCGGTCATCACGGCGAAGCAGACGAGAATCACCGCGAGCTCGTGCGCCTTTCGCGTGGCAAATACCGGCACGTAGGCCGCGATGTTGTCTCCACCGTTTGCGAGCGTGACCAGCGCGACGGATGCGACCGAGGACACGGACGGCGCCGCCGAAGGCTCCTTTTGCGCGGGCTCGCCACGGAACGCCGAGACCAGGTTCTTGACGCCGATCAGAAAGGGAAACGCACCCAGCAGTCCGATGTACTTGGCCGGGATCGCTACGGCGGCGAATGCGCCCCCCAGGCTGAGGGCCACCAACGCGCCCATACCGAGGTATTGCCCGAGGACAATCTGCCACCGCTGGTAGCGGCGATCGGCGAAGAATCCGAGCAAGATGAAGATGTCGTCGAGGTTCGTCGACACGAAGAGCGCGAGACCGAGGCCGACCAAGGTGAGGAGTTCTGACATCCGCGATGCTCGAGCGACGACACTTCGTCGCGCGTCGAACGTACAATGCTTCACGTCAGCATGCGTAGCGTTCTCATCGGATGTATCGGGTTGGGGCTCGGAGGAGCCATTGGCTATTTCGTCGGTCGTTCGAGCCTGGCCCGCGAATGGGAACGAGCCTACGCGAGCATCACCCCCGCGCAATACGATCGCTCGGCGCGCGATCAGGCCGACCCGACGCCGGCGGTGGGCGAGAAGGTGCTCGGGGCGATGCCGCTCACGCGCACACGGCTTTCGGTCCGGGGCTTGAGCGAGGCGGCCCCCGTCGTGGTCACGGTCGGGTCCATCGGCAGCGATGACGACGAGGGTCGCATGCTGCATTTGACGATCGAGAACCGTGGGGCGTGCACCGTTTCCTCGGTGGCCGGCGTGGCCTACGGCTTCGATGCGTGGGGCCGCCCGTCCGAGATGAACCGCGCGGGTGAGCACTACGTCTCGTTCGAGGGCGATCGAAACATTGCCCCTGGAGCCAAAGCCGTGGTGACGGTCCCTCTGCGCTACGCGCGCTCGGCGTCGCTGGCTGCGGCGCACGTGGATCGGTTCACGTGCATCGACGGCGCCGGTTGGGCGCGCGAAAAAGGATGATTCAAACCGCGGTCCACTGCTCCGCGCTCAAATAGGGAACATACGCCTCGTGCGACGTGGCGCTGTCCGTGAAGAGGCGCGTAAAATCTGCCAATTTTGCGAATTGATACGGGGCAATGTGCGCAAATTTGGAATGGTCCGCGAGGAGAATCTTCACGCGGCCGACGGCCAGGGCGGCGCGTTTGACGAGGACCGAATCTTGGTCCGGGTGGTAGCACGCGCCATCGTGCACGGCGGGGGTCGACATGAAGGAGACGTCGAACCGCATGCGGCCAATGGCATCGTGGGCCAAGAGTCCCACGTTGGCGTCGAACTCGGGGCGGTGCGTGCCACCGATCATCACGACGGCCAGGCCTTCGCGGGTGAGAAGCGGCACGAGGGATAGGGCATTGGTCACCACGGTGATGCCGCTGCGCTTGGCGATGTGGGGGACGAGGGGAACGCAGGAGGTGCTGTCGTCCATGAAGACGGTCATGCCGTCGCGAACTTCGGCAGCCGCGGCGCGCGCAATGGCGAGCTTCGCGGATCGCGCCGTGGTCAGGCGCGACTGCCACGTTTGCTCGTGGTCCAGGGCAACGGGACTCTCCTCCCCCGGTCGGATGGCGCCACCACGGACCTTTTGCAGGCGCCCGCGCTCCTCGAGCAAATCCAGATCGCGGTGGATGGTCATGGCACTGACGCCGAAGACCTGCGCGAGATCGTCGATGCTGACCTCCCCGCGTTGCTCGAGGAGCTCGAGCAAGCGGGTGTGGCGTTCCATTTGGGCGGCGGTAAAATAGCGTCGATTCACGGGGCGCGGCTGTTCGGGTGCACGATAGCCTTGAGCGACGTCGGATCGTTGCGAAATGCTTCGAGTGCGCCGGTGACTTCGTCGAGGCCGAAATGGCCTGTGACGAGGCCCTCGAGTTGGACCGAGCCGGAGCCGGCCAGCGCAATGGAGGCCGGGTACGCGTGCGCGTAGCGGAAGGTGCCGGTGACCCAGAGCTCCTTGGCCTGAAAGGCGTCGATGCTCAGGGCGACGTCGCCCATGCCGACCAAGACGACGGTGCCGCCCGGCATCATGCAGCGAAGCGCCGATTCGACGGCGGCTTGGTTGCCCGAGCACTCCAGAAGCACGTTGGCCTCGATGTCGCGGGTCGAGAGCGGGCGCTCGCGCACGTTGACCACGTCGTGGGCGCCCATGCGTTTCGCGGCCGCGAGGCGGTGGTCGCTCACGTCGGTCACCACGATGCGCGAGGCGGCGCGGGCGCGGGCCACCTGCACGCAGAGCAAACCGATGGGGCCTGCGCCGGTGACCAGCACCGAGGTGCCGGGCTCGATGCGCGCTTTGCCTGCGGCCCACACGGCCACGGAGAGCGGCTCGACGAGCGCCGCGGCTTCGTCGGAGAGCGACGCGGGGATGGGGTGCGCGAAGGCCTCGTCGATGACCACGTATTCGGCAAAGGCGCCGTCGACCGGCGGCGTGGCGAAGAATTGCACGTCGGGGCAAAGGTTGTAGCGCCCGAGCCGGCATTCGCGGCAGGTGCCGCAGGGCACCCCCGGCTCCAGGGCGACGCGCTGCCCGACGGTGAGTGCGCGCACCTGCTCGCCGACGGCCACGATGGTGCCCGAGGCCTCGTGCCCCAGGACCAGCGGCTTGCGGACGACGAAATCGGCAATGCGGCCATGTTCGTAATAGTGCACGTCGGAGCCGCAGACCCCGACGGCCGCGACCTTGACGAGCACCTGCCGCGGTCCCGGATCGGGCACGAGGCGCTCTTCGATGCGGATGTCTCGGATGCCGTGCAAGACGGCCAGGCGTTGGTTCTCGCTCATTCTCCTGTCACAGCTCCCATGGTGAGGCCGGTGACGAGCCACCGGCGAACGGCGAGGCCCGCGAAAATCATGGGCAGCACGATGATGGTGCCCAGGGCGGTGAGTTGGCCCCAATCGACCCCGCCTTGTGTGATGAGTCTTCCCGCGGCCATCGGCAGCGTCTGCGAACCGGGTCCCGAGAAGCTGGACGCAAACGCGTAATCGTTCCACGAGAAGACGAGACAAAGCACGCCGGTGGTGACGAGCCCCGGCGTGGTGGTCGGCAAAACGACGTACCAAAAAGCCTGCCATCGACTGCACCCGTCGACGCGGGCCGCCTCCTCGAGCGACGGTGGGACGTCCGCGAAAAAGGCGCTCATGAGCCAAATGGCGAATGGCAAATTGAAGGAGAGGTACGCCAAGGTCAAACCGGCAATGGAGTCGATCAACCCCAATTGCCGAAACAGAATGAACAGCGGCAGAATGACCGCGGCAATCGGCGCCATGCGGGTCGAGATGATCCAAAAGGCCAAATGCTTTTTGCTCTTGTGGTGCCAATGCGCCAGGCCATACCCACCGAGCGCCCCCAGGCCCACGGCGAGCGCCGTCGAAAGCCCCGCGGCGAGCAGGCTATTCCGAGCGAAGGGCCGCACGTCGTTTCCTGCGCCGATCAAATCGCGGTAGTGCTCCAGCGTGGGCTCGAAGAGCCAGGTGGGCGATGCCGTTTTGATGGCCGGCGTGGGCTTGAACGACGAGACGACCATCCAGGCCACGGGCGCGAGCGTCCATACCAGCACGAGCAGTGCCAGAAGGCCGACGAGGAGCGCCGCGGAGTTGGAGCGCCTCATCGGGTGAGCCCTTTCTCGCCGAGAACGCGCACGAAGGCATTGGCCATCAAGATGGAGAACGCGAGCATCAAAATGCCGATGACCGACGCGTAGCCGAGCTCGCGAAACCGAAAAGCCGTTTCGTAAAGTCGGACGGGGATGATTTTCGTCGCGTCCGCCGGGCCGCCGTTGGTGGTGATGGTGATGATGTCGAAGAAGCGAATGGCATCCATGGCGCGCACCAACAGCGCGACCAGAAGCACCCGGCGAATCTGCGGAAAGACGATGTAGCGCAGGGTCTGAAAATAGCCCGCACCGTCCACCGCGGCCGCCTCGACCAACGGGGCCGGTACGGCGGAGAGGCCGGCGAAGGTGACCAGCGCCACGAGCGGCGTCCACTCCCAGACGTCCATGCCAATCACGGTGAGAAGCGCCGACGTCTTTCCTGCGAGGAGATCGCCCTCGAAGCCCAGGATGCGCAGCGCCCAGGCGTAGAGCCCCAGGGTCGAATCGGTGAGGAATCGGCCCAGGAGCCCCACGACGATGGGTGCCATGAACATGGGCACGATGGCCAGGGCCAAGAGCAAATTGCGCCCTCGACCCACGCGGTGCAGGACCAAGGCGAAGACGATGCCCGAGGCCATTTCGACGCCGAGGGTGAGCGCGAAGTACACGAGGCTCGTCACCCACGACGAGCGGACGTCCGCGTCCTCGATGAGACGGTGCCAATTCTCCAGCGCAGCGTTCTCGAAACGAATGCCGCCCATGAGCTTCACGTGGCTGAAACTCATGACAATCAAGGTGACGAATGGAATCAACGACAGCGACGCGAGCACGAGCAGCGCGGGCAACATCATGCGCATTTCGAAGCTCGGGCCGGCGCGCTTCATACCTTGTTCACCACGTCGAATTTCTCGGCCGAGGACCGCATCGCTTCATCGGGTTTGATCTCGCCGGCGAGCATGCGCGACACCTGGGTGAAGAGAATGGTATCGAGCTGGTTCCACGTGGCCACTTTGGGGCGCAGGCCGATATTTTCAGGCTTCCACGCTTCGTTCACCGCCTCGGCGGCGAGGATGTTGGGCAATTGCGACGGGCGCTTTTTGGCCGCTTCCACGTCCGGCCGCGCATACACCGAGCGGCGGGTCGGCGTGCCGCCGCCTTTCTCGCTGGCCAAGGTCATGAACTGCGTGGCCGGCGACGTGGCCCAGTTGATGAAGAGCCACGCGGCCGCCTGCTCCTTGTCCGAAGCGTTGGCATTGATGCCCACGCCGGTGCCGCCCCAGATGTTCGCCGAGCGCTTCGGCCCGCGCGGGAGCGGTGCATACCCGACCTTGCCGGGAAGCGCCTTTTCATTGGACGCGGCAAACTCGTGCCAATTGGGGCACATGGCCAGCTGTCCGGCCTGAAACGCGCTGGCCACACCGTCCCAATCCCACGTGCGCGAGCCGGGGTGCGCGAGCTTGAGAAGCTTGTTGTAAAACTCGGCCGCGGCAATGGCTTCGTTGCCCGAAAGGGTCGATTTGCCCGGCTTCTTCGTGCCGACCAATCCGAGCTCGGGCCCGGCCTGGAAATAGTCACCGCCGTAGGCCCAGAGCACGTTGGAGAAGTCGCACATCAGTGCATCGTGCTGCTTGGCCTGGTGCCCGGTACCGTACGGTATTTCGGATTTGGCATTCTTGTCGAACCAGCGCGCAATGGCATAATACTGCTCCCACGTGAGCTGAATGGACGGCGTCGGGTCGAACCCGAGATCGTGCGCCATTTTGTCTTTGTGCTTCTCGAAGAGATCGGCCCGATAATGCCAAATCATGGTGGGCGTGTCGTACGGCAGCGCGTACAACTTCTGCCGATCGAGAAAGCGCCCGCCCGCATCGAGCTGCGTGGAGATGAAGTCGGAAAGGCCATTTTCGAGCGCCGGGAAGTCTTTTTTGTCGAGAAACTTCGTCAGGTCGACCAACCCCTCCGAAAAGGGCGCGAGCACTTGGTACGGGTCGGCGTAGATGACATGGAATCCCGCTTGCCCGCTGGAGAAATCGAGCGACACCTTTTCGACGAGCTTGGTGAGCTCCATTTGCGAGATATTGACTTTGATGCCGGTCAATTCCTCGAACGGCTTCAGGTTCGCCGCAATGGCCGCCGACGGCGGCGTATTCTCGGAGATGAAGTTGATGGTGGTCCCTTTGTACCGGGCCCACCCATCCCCCACCGATTCGGTCGCCGCACCGACGCTTTCCTTCGATCCGCCTTTGCAGCCCGGCAAGTAAGCCAATGCACCGAGAGCGCCCATGCCATGCAACAGCGAGCGGCGCGAGACAGGGGTGGAGCCGTCCATCGCATCCTCCTTCAAGTTCTCACACGATAATCACGTGATATAACGTGATCTACGCCCGCGATGTCGGAACGACAAGGCTTAAATCCCCTTAATCTGACATCGCAGCGCGTCAACATCACACCATGTGAGAACGGATCTTGAGGACGCGGCGATGCAACGACGGCACCGTGCATGGCCGAGAAGGAATGCAGCGACGACTGCCCGCCATACACGCGAAACGAGTCCTCATTTCTCCGATGGCGGAGGAGCTCAAGGATTGGCTTCGCGTGCACTGACGAATCGCGGCGCAAGCGCCATCGTTGACTAACGCACGGCGCGATTTCGTGCCTCGGTCCAGAAGGGCTGATCGCACTCGAACAGATCCTCGTCGTCGAGCCATGCTCGCAACCATTGGTCGAGGGTTCGCCCTTCGACGAGCCAGGCAATGCTCCAATCGTCATCGACTGCGTTGGGATCGAATCGGTACAGCACGCCCTCTTCGGAGTCACAATCGATGCACGTATAAATCGCGCAGCCCCAGTGATGAATCGGGAGCACGCGTCCCGGCCAGAACCAGGACGGCGACTCGGAGTCCGGGTTACGAAATTGATGGTACTCGTCTTCGGCGGTACGTTTTTGATCGGAAGGGTGACCGTTCTCACCGATCCCGAGGAGGTAATATTCGGGGCCGAAGCCTCCGTTGGCCACCTTGGTGTAGAGCTCGACGAGGTCGGGATGGATGGAGAACCCCAAGTCTCTCTCGGCCGCGTCAATCGTGCTCTGGAGCGCGACCCCGGGAATGGCCACTTCCCACCGGCGCGCGCGCTCCGCACTTTCGACGGCGACACGATAACGCAGTTCTTTCACCAGCTCGCGCTCGAGTGACATGAGCGCGATCCTGTCCGGCTCGAAATCGCACTGTCAATGCTCGGTTGCGGCCATTCCCCACATCCCATTCGGCCTCGAGGGTACCCAGGAGGTTGGAGCTGTCGCCATAGGTGCCGTTGGGCGCCGCAACAGACGCGACAGACGCGACATGAGGGGAAGATTTGCGCGGGCCGTTCCGTATCATGGGCAGAGCGGCATCACGGCCGTTCCCGTCGAGGGATGGCGGACATCCCTCGCGAACGGCTTCAAAAGCGGACCTGGTCGATTCTTCGCCCCCGCCGTCGACGGTGCGCCCGATTTGAAGCTCGTCGTGTTGAGCGCGCAGCTCGACTACGTTCCTACGACCATGCTCGCCAGGGGAGGCGCCGTGGTTGGCGCCGCGGCGGTCGTCGCTCGCATTCGATACATGGCGCGCCTGGTGCGTCCTTCGGGCGAGGTGGTCGTGCGGTGACGGCTCTCCCCTTATCGGTCGCGGCGCAGAATGGTGCTGCTCTTGCCGCCGACGAGGATGTGGTTCGCATCCGTGCCCCAGACGGAATACAACGCGAGTGTGGTTCCGCTCTCGAGGAGTGACCATTGCGCGCCGTCATAAGAGAGAATGGTGCCACCCTCGCCGACGGCGTAGACGTCCTTCGGGCTGCCGGCCCATACGGCGTAGAGAGGTCCTTTGGTGCCCTCGGGGAGGCGCATCGCGGTCCATGCGCGGCCGTCCCAATGCTCGATGCGCGGCTTGTTGGCGATGGGGGCATTTGGTTTCTCGGGGACGACGCCGACGGCGAAGATGTCGTTCGACGCGGTGCCGCCGAAGGACTGGACCGCGATGGTGGAGTTGGAAAGAGGATTCCACTTCGTGCCGTCCCAATGACGGATGTCTTGGTCCGTCGTGCAGGGCGGGCCGCCCGGATCGTAGTAACATTGCAATCCGCCGTAGGTCCAAGCGTCGTTGGACGATAGGCCCCACACGGTGTGAAAGATGTCGCGTGCGTAGTGGTTGAAGTGGGTCGCGAAGTTCTTGAACTCCGTACCGTTCCAGTGGCTCAATCGGTATTCGCCCGCAATCCAAACGTCGTTGCCGGCTGCGCCCCACACATCGTGGAGGTATACGTCGGTGACGGCCGTGTTGGCCATGGCGGCCCAGTTCTGGCCGTCGTAGCGATAAAGCGCGGGGCCTCGGGGTTTCGGCGATGCCACGGCCCAAATGTCGTTTGGTCCGGCCCCCCAAATGCGCCAGAGACCATTCACGTCGGCGGCCGGCTTCGGGGTCCAGGTGCCGGCGGCCGTCCCATGCAGGACCTGCGCTCCGGAGCAGTAAATCGTGTCGTTGCCCAGGTGGCCAACGCCCCATACGTTGTCCGGGCTCGCGCCCCAAAAGCCACGAACCCCCAAGTCGAAACCCGGGTCGTTTTCCCACTTCGTACCGTTCCAATGCCAGGGCGCGCCCGGTTCGCCGACCAGCCATGCGTCGTTCGCACCGATGGACCAGCCGTCGCTTGGGGTTGCGCTCGCGGGAATGGTGGCTTCGGCTGCCGGAGGAGTCCATGCGGCGCCGTCCCAGTGGAGCGTGCCATAGCGGTCGGAGGCCAAATAGCCGGCCACCCATACGTCGGTGCGGCTCGTGCCCCAGACGGTTCGCGGCCCCAGCATGTTCCGGTTGTCGGCCAAGACGATGGACCAGGCGGTGCCGTCGTAGTGCCAAATAAGCCCATAATCGCGATTGGCGCCGACGACCCAAACGTCGTTCGAGGCGGTACCCCATATCTTACGGTAACTATGGGCGACATTGCCGCGCTGCGGGAGAAGCTGCCTCTCGGCGCGGGTTCCGTTCCAATGGTAGACGTCGCCGCTCACGAAATAGACGTCGTTCGAGCTCGTCCCCCACATGGCGGTGATTCCGTAATAGTATTCTTGCGAAATACCGGTATTCACCTTGGTCCACGAGGTTCCATCGAAGTGGGCGAGTACGCCTTTGCGCCCGTACGGAGCGCCACTGAAGGTCTGCCCCGCCACCCAGACGTCCGCCGGGCCCAGGGCAAGCGCCTCGCCGAGGATGGTATCCTCGAGGGTGGTCGTCACTTTCCACGCGCTGCCGTCGTAATGCGCGATGGCCCCGTCGCTGGCGACGGCCCAGACATCGTTCGAGCTCTTGCCGTGAATCGATTGAAAATCGGCCTTCGTTCCCGAGGGGACCGGTGACCAGTTCGTCCCGTCGAAATGAAGGATCGTCCCCGCGTCCCCCACGGCCCAGACGTCGTTCGAGGCGGCGGCCCACACGTCCTTCAACAGGTTGCCTTGGGGGCTAGGATGGTCCCAGCACCATGCGTCCTTGGAGCAGATGCCGCGCGTCGTCCACGGGCCCGGCGGTTTGGCGCCATCGGTGAGCGAGCCGTCGGGTGAGCCCGATGGGCCGTCAGGCCCCGCGTCGGCACCGGGGCCGTCTCCACCCGGGTTCGCGGAATCCGCTCCGCACGCGCCCAGCGCGAAGGAGAGCGCCCCGGCGGACGCGAGGCAAGCAAAGAGCAGACGACGGCGCGGTCCGACGCTAGGAAGGGGGATCATCATCGCTTGGACGGCGAGGTTACCCGACTTGTTCAGCCCATCTCGACCCCATCCGAGCTCGCGCGTCGATTGGCGCACTTGGCGTCTTACGCGTGGCGCTATTCGCGTCTTGCGCCCGTGACGAGCCATGCGCTACCGCGGGCGCGAAGCCCCAATGTCAGCAGGCGGACGGTCATCCAAAGGGAGATCGCGCCCCAGAGCGCCGTGAGGCTCCCCATGAACCAGGCGGCGGGGAGAAATGCCACCATCGCGAGGGTCTGTGCCAATGCCAAATAGCGTTGGTCGCCGGCGCCAATGAGGACGCCGTCGAGGACGAAAACGGCGCCGGCGATGGGCTGCATGCATGCAATGGCCACGAGCGACGCGACGAGCAGCTCGCTCACACGCGGATCGTGCGTAAAAAGCTCCGGAAGGAGCCCGCGAATCAGCAGCACCACGAGCCCGAAAACGATGCCGCAGGCCACGCCCCACTCGACCATGCGGCGCGTGGCGGCGCGCGTTCCGGCCACGTCGGTGGCACCGAGGTAGCGCCCGGTGATGGCTTGCGCTGCAATGGCAATGGCGTCGAGCGCAAAGGCGAGGAACATCCAGATGCGCGATCCCACCGTGTACGCGGCCGCTTCGGCGTTGCCGAGATGCGCCGAAACCGCGGTGGCCACCACCAGCACGAGCTGGAGCGAGATCGTGCGCACGATGAGCGCAGCCCCCGCCGTCGCACTGGCGCGCAACCCGGCCAGATCCGGCCGCAACGAGGCGCCGTGTGCGCGGGCGCCCCGCACCACGACGGCCGCGTAAATGGCCGCGCCCACGGTTTGCGCGATGGCCGTGCCCCACGCAGAGCCGGCGATGCCCCAGCCCAGGATCAAGACGAACACCACGTTCAAGAGGAGGTTCAGCGCGAAGCAGCCAATGGACACGAAGAGCGGCGTTCGCGTGTCCTGAAGGCCGCGCAGCACACCGGTGCCGGCCAGCATCACCAACATGCCCGGGACGCCGAAGAGGCTCGTGCGCAAGTAAATTTCTGCATACGGAGCCACGGCAGGCGAGGCTCCAAAGGCATTCACGATCGCCGGCGATACCGGCCAGCCGACGACGACGAGCGCGGCACCGATCGCGAGCGCGAGCCATACACCGTCGACGCCTTGCCGAAGGGCCTGCACCGTGTTTCCCGCCCCCACTTGGCGCGCGACCGACGAGGTGGTGCCGTACGCGAGAAAGATGCAAATCCCGACGATGGTCGTCAGCGCCTGCCCAGCAATGCCCAACCCGGCCTGCTGCACCGTGCCGAGGTGCCCCACGATGGCCGAATCGGCAAGCAGAAAGAGTGGCTCGGCCACCAGCGCCCCAAACGCGGGCACCGCGAGGCGGATGATTTCGCGATCGTGGGGGTGGCGGAGCGTGGGCACGAGGTGCATGAGCAGCGGGCATCCTAGTGCATGGCTCTCTCGAAGGGTCGTCGAGCTCGGGGAACGTACGGTATGCTTCGTCCTCTCATGAATCTTTCGTACCGTGCCGCGAACGCGGCGCCCTTTTATGCGTTGGTCTTCGGCGAGCAGGCGGCCGCCCTGGAGCGCCAGGGACACCGGGTCGTCAAGCTCAGCATCGGCGAGCCCGACTTCGGCGCCCCGCCCGTCGTGTTGGAAGCGATGCGGGAGATCATGGACGGGCGCCCCTTGCCCTACACCGCCGCGCTCGGACTGCCCGCGCTCCGGCAGGCCATCGCCCAGTTCTACCGCGAACAGCACGACGTCGAGGTCGATCCCGCGCGGGTCGTCGTCACGTCGGGGGCCTCCGCCGCGTTGCTGCTGGTGACCGCCGCCACCACCGATCCGGGCGACGAGGTGATGATGGCCGACCCCTGCTATCCCTGCAACCGGCAGCTCGTGGAAAGCTTCGGTGCGCATGCCCGCCTCGTGCCGGCGAGCGCCGAGACCCGTTTCCAGCTCGACGCGACGTCCGTGCAAGCGCACTGGACGGAACGCACCCGCTCCGTCTTGATTGCCAGTCCTTCCAATCCGACGGGCACCTCGATTCCGCACCGCGAACTGGCGGCCATCTGCAACTTTGCCCGAGAACGCGGCAAATGGCGCGTCGTCGACGAGATCTACTTGAACCTCAGCGATCACGACGAGCGGGGAAGGCCGCCGCGGAGCGCGCTGGCGATCGACCCCGACGCGATCGTCATCAACAGCTTTTCCAAGTACTTCGGAATGACGGGGTGGCGTCTCGGCTGGTGCATCGTGCCGGAGGGGCTCGTATCGGCCATGGAGCGCCTCGCGATGAACTACTTCCTGTGCGCATCTTCGCCCGCACAGCTGGCCGCCTTGGAGTGCTTCACCCCTGAATCGCTCGCCGTGTGTGAAACGCGGCGGATCGAGCTCCTTCAGCGACGCCGCTTCGTCCTCGATGGCCTCGAGCGCCTTGGATTGCCCGTTCCCGCGGTGCCCGACGGTGCATTCTACGTCTACTTCGACGTACGCCGCACCGGACTGACGTCGTGGGAATTCTGCGAGCGGGTACTACGGGATGCCCACGTCGCCCTCACGCCCGGCAAAGACTTCGGGCATCACACGGCCGATACGCACGTCCGGCTCTCCTACGCCGCATCGATGGACGAACTTCGCGAGGGCCTGGCACGCCTCGAGACGTTCGTGAGCACCCTCGGCCCGCGGTGAGTACGGCATGGGTGAACCCGTCACCACGGTTTCACCTCCATCAAGACGGCCGCCGCCGCCGTCACGGCGCACATGATCCGCGCGTGGCGAGCGACGAGACCGAGGGTGCGCTCATCCCCGGTGGATTCACGCTTCCGAAGCGCGCGCCGCATCGCACCGCTCAGGGCACCGAGCACGAACAGCGCGAGGACCGACAGCCGAAACCACCAGGCGCCGTGGTAGGCACCCCCGGATGCATACTCGAGGAGCGCACCCGAGAGCAGCATGATGGGCAAGCTCCAGGTCAGGCCTTTCACCAGCTGCTGGAGCGTGTTCCAGGTGCCCGCACCCGCGGGCTCGTCACGGGACGCGATCACGGCGATGGCCACCACGCGGCCGAGGCCCAGGATCGCGGTGACGACATGAATCGATAGGGCAAGTCGGTAGAGCATCATGCCCAGCATGACGATCGAGCCGCTTACTTTGTGACACGGTACAACACGGCCGGCACGAGCAGGCCCAACAGCCACGCGATGTCCGCGCCCCCCATCCACGGTGCCAGCCAGCCGGTGAACACACCGGGCACGTTGGCAAAGGGGATCTGCACGAGCACCCCCACGACGTAGACACCAAGGGCGCGCACGTTCCAGCGCCCGTACGGGCCCGCGGCATCGTAGAGCGCGGGCACGTCGTAGTGTTCGCGGTGCACGACGTAGAAGTCCATCAGGTTGATGGCCGACCACGGCGTCAGAAAGTAGAGCAAGAACTCCAGGAACAAGATGAAGTTGCGCAGGAAGTCGCCGCGGCCGAGCACGGCCAAGGTGGCCCCGACGACGGCCACGGCCAGCACGTAGCCGGTGCGGCCCCTCTGCGAGAGCACGGCGCGCCCCGAGAACGCGGTGAGCGTGGTCGCGACGGACATGTAGCCACCGTAGACGTTGAGCACGTTGACCGTGAATTTGCCCAGGGCCACGGAGAGGAGCAGCGGCACGGCGAGCGAGGGCCCTCCCAGGCCCACGACGTACGCCACCTCGTGCCCCTTGAAGGCCTTGCCCGCCAGCGCAAACGCCAGCGCGCCAAAGGACATCGCCCACGCGGCCCCAAGCACGGTGCCACCGTAGGTCCACCAGAACGTGGCACGCACGGACGTGTCCTCGGGCAAGTAGCGCGAGGTGTCGGCGACGTACGGCCCGAAGGTCAGCTGCCACGATGCCGTGAGGGACAAGGCGAGCAGGAATGGCGGCCATTCCAAGTGCGCCCCCGACAGCAGCGCACCAACATCGTGCCCCGTGACGAGGCGGATCGACAGGTACACGAAGACGATGACCGACAGCCCCGAGGCCAGCCAACCAAAGCGGTGAATGAGCCGGTAGCCCGCGATCGCGACGACCGCCGTGAAGGCCGCGTACAGCACGATGGAGATATCCATCGGCAAATGGGTGAGCCCCGCCACCGCCTGGCCCCCGAGCACATTGCCGCTGGCGAAGAAGCCGAGGTACATCATGACCACGAGCACCAGCGGCAGCACCGCACCGTACACGCCAAATTGGGCGCGGCTCTGGATCATCTGCGGAACGCCGAGCTTCGGTCCTTGGGCCGCGTGCAGGGCCATGGGCACGCCGCCGAGGGCATTGCCCAGGACGATGGCCACGACGGCCCACATGGGGTGCAGCCCCACGAGCACGGTGAGCGCCCCGGTGATGGCCGAGGTGATCTGCATGTTGGCCGCGAACCACAAGGCGAAAAGGCTGCGCGGGTGGCCATGCCGCTCGAGCGCCGGGATGGGGTCGATGGACCGTGTCTCGATCTCGGGCACGGCACCATCGTACGATGGGCGATCATGAAAGCGATCGACGAAGTTTCGCCTCAACGCGACGGCCGCAGGCGCTTGATGGTCTCGATGAGGGCGCGCATCTTCGGTTGCTCTTGGGTGCGCTCGGGGAAGTAGAGGCAAATGCCGGGGCCCTTGGTGACGAAGGACTCGAGAACGCGCTCGACGCGGCCGGCCGCGAGATCGTCTTCGATTTCCTCGTCGGGGACGTAGGCGAGGCCGCAGCCTTCGCAGACCAGGGCCACCATGAGGCGAATGTCGTTGGCCACGATGCCGCCGGGCACGTCGATGGTGATCTCCTTCCCTCGCCGTTCGAGCTCCCAGCGGTACACGACGCCGGTCGCCATCATGCGCTGGCGAACGGCCTGGTGCTGGAGCAAATCCTCCGGCTTGGACGGGCGCCCCATCTTGGCGAGGTACCCGGGCGAGCCCACGATGGACCAGGACGAGTGCTTCGTGATGGGAACGCGCACCATGTCCTTTTCGACGGCGTCGCCGAGGCGGATGCCCGCATCGAAACCCGACGCGACGAGGTCGACGAAGGCGTCGTCGAGTGAGACCTCGACGGTGAGCTCGGGGTAGGCCTCGCGCATCCGCGCCACCAGGGGTGCGATGAGCCAGCCGCTGGTGCGCGGGGCGGTGAGGCGAAGCTTGCCCGAAGGCCGGCCGCGGTAATCGCTCAGGGCCGTGAGCGCCTCCTCCACGTCGCGCAATGCGGGGCGCAGCCGATCGAAAAGCGTTTGGCCCGCATCGGTGAGGGCCACGTGCCGCGTGGTCCGCTGGAAGAGCACGACGCCGAGGCGGCGCTCGAGCAGTTTGATCTTCTGGCTCATCGCCGTGGGCGTGACCCCCACCTCCGAGGCGGCGGCGGTGAAACTCTTGTGCTGCGCCACCGCAAGAAAGGAGGAAAGGCCGTCGAGGGAATCGGTCATGGCCGCCCGATTATGAACCATTGATTCAAAAGGCATACACCATTCAATGCATTCTCTTCGCAATGTGAAAGGCGCATCTTGTCCCTCGTCCAAAGAGAGGGAGATCGCCATGACAACGAACGACACGAAGCGGGTTTGGTTCATCACGGGTGCATCGCGCGGCATTGGCGCGGAGATCACGAAAGCGGCGCTCGCTGCGGGCGACACGGTGGTCGCCACGGCGCGGGATCCTCGGAAAATTGGCGAGCGCTTCGGTGCATCGGATGCGCTCTTGCCGGTGGCGCTCGACGTCACCAACGAGGCCTCGGTCGCCGCCGCGGTGAAGGCGGCGATCGCGCGGTACGGACGCATCGACGTCCTCGTCAACAATGCCGGCTACGGGATCATCGGCGCCGTCGAGGAGACGCCGGGCGACGACGTGCGGCGCATCTACGAGACGAACGTGTTCGGCCTCCTCGCCGTCACGCGCGCGGTGCTTCCGCATCTACGCCGGCAGCGCGCGGGGCTCATTTTGAACCTGTCGTCCGTGGGCGGTTACCGCTCGGGGCCGGGGTTCGGCATCTATTGCTCCACCAAGTTCGCGGTGGAGGGCATCTCGGAGGCGCTTCACGGTGAGCTCGCGCCGCTGGGCATCGGCGTCACCATCATCGAGCCCGGGTATTTCCGCACGGAGTTCCTCGAGTCGAACTCCGTCGTCGAAACGGCAGCGACCATATCCGATTACGCGGAGACGTCTGGCATGGTTCGCAGTCGCGCGAAGAGCGTCAGCCTGCAGCAGCCGGGCGATCCCGTGCGCCTCGCGCGCACCATCGTCGAACTGGCCGGTTCCAAAGCGCCGCCCCTTCGACTTCCGCTGGGAAGCGACACCGTCGCCGCCATCGAAGAGAAGAACGCCTTCGTCGCCCGCGAACTCGCCGCATGGCGCGCCGTGGCCGTCTCGACCGACTTTCCCAAATGAATCAATTTCCGCCGGCGGCGATTCTTCTTCCAAACGGGGAATCGATTTGATTCGACATCCGTACTAGGTCACATAGTACAGTTCATTCAGGCGGCTCGACGTGACCTTGCGCATTCGCATCTCCCCTGGTTCCAACACACCGATCTATCGGCAGATCGTCGACCAGGTGCGCATGGCGGTCCGGCTGGGGGTCGTCGTCCCGGGCGATCCCCTCCCCAGCGTTCGCGCTCTGTCCGAGGAGCTCGTGGTGAACGCCAACACCATCGCCAAGGCTTATGCCGAGCTTTGCCAAGATGGCACGGTCGAATCACGCGCGGGGCGTGGAATGTTCGTAGCGCCCGAGCGTCCTGTGTGGAGCGCGGCGGAGCGCCGGCTTCGTTTCGAGAATGCGCTCGAAGAGTTCCTGCGGGAAGCCGTCTTCCTTCGATATTCGAGTCAGGAGATCCATCGCGCGATCGACGAACGACTCGGCCTCCTCTGGGGGCGTGCGGAAAAGGGGAAACGCAAATGACCGACATCGCCGTCGAATTCGACACCGTCACGTGCATCTTCGGTCAAAAGGTCGCCGTGCGCGATCTTTCCCTGAGAATCCCCGTGGGGTCGACCTTCGCACTCGTGGGGCGCAATGGCGCGGGAAAGAGCACCACGATTCGCACGCTGCTCGGATTGATCGAGCCCACGCGTGGCGCATCGAAGCTTTTGGGCGCGGACAGCCAACGACTCCCGCCCGAGGTGCGCGCCCGCGTCGGTTACCTTGCCGAGGGGCACCCGGTGCACCGTCGGATGACCGTGCAGGAGCACGCGGGATTCCAGGCGAGGTACCACGCGAAATGGCACGAGAAGACCTTCCGCGCCATCCTGGAGGCCTTCTCCATCGACGAGCGCGCCAAGGCGATTCATCTTTCGCGAGGTCAAAGAGCCATCGTCTGCCTCGGCCTCACGCTCGCCACGCGTCCAGATTTGCTCGTACTGGACGACCCCATGATGGGGCTCGACCCCATTGCGCGCCGGGCTTTCCTCGAGGCGCTCGTTCATTTCAGCCGCGGAGAAGGCCGCACGGTTCTTTTTTCCTCGCACCTTTTGGCGGATGTGGAGCGCGTGGCCGATTACCTCGGCGTGCTCGATGGGGGCTCCCTGCGCGCGTGTTGCACCATCGATACGTTTCAAAAGCAGGTTCGGAAATACATTCTGCACTTCGACGGCAAGCCACCGGGGTTGTCGCTGTTCCCGGGGCTCGTCGGGGTCGCCGTGCGCCCGTCCGAGCTCCATGCCACCGTCGTATCGAACGGCGATACGCTGCCGCCGCCTCTTCGGGCTCTCCATCCTCGCGCGGTCGAGGAGTTGCCCATGGGGCTCGAGGATTCCCTCCTCGCGTACATCGGGGATGCGAGCGTGGGTCACTTTCTGCTGCACGAGCCGCACGATCAGGAGGTCGCATCATGATGGGTATTTTTGCCAAGGAGCTTCGCGATCAAGCCAAAACGGCGTTGGCTGCGACCTTGATGGCCACCGCGGGCATGGCGTTGGCGCTGTCCCACACGGGGCGCGAAGGCGCATGGAAAGGCCTGTCCGGCGAAGGATTTCAAATGATCACGGTCCTCGCGAGCGCGATCGGCGGACTGGGATTCGGAATCCTGCAAACACTTCCCGAAATGCGAAATGGGTCCTGGGCCCTGCTCGTGCACCGCCCCATTTCACGCACGCGCATTTTCTTTGGAAAGATGCTCGCGGGGATCGCGCTCTACCTGCTCGCCCTGGGGCTCCCGTTGGCCGCCGCCGTCGTTTGGGTATCGCTGCCTGGTAGCCTCGGGAGCCCGTACGCTCCGGCCCTGATGCTCCCGGCCGTCGTCGATATCCTTGCAGGCATTGGCTATTATTTCGCCGGCATGCTCGTAGGCGTGCGGTCCGTGCGCTGGCACGGAAGTCGGCTGCTCCCCGTCGGCGGTGCGGCCGCCATCCACGCCGCCGCGTTGCCCGTCCCCCAATTTTGGCAGGCAACGGCGGTGGTCGCGGCAGGCGCCGCGCTGCTCGGGGTGGCCGCGTGGGGCTCGTTCATTCGGGCCGGCGTCTTGCGCTCGACCCCCATCGCGGCACGCGTGGCGCTCGGTGCGGGTGTGCTCCTCGGAATCGGGTTCTTCGGAACCGTGACCTTGGTCATCGGCTCGACCTACCTGAGGGGCTTCGAATTCGTGGACGACGGCGGACGGCCCGGAAAAGAGTTCCATGAACTCACCGAGGATGGAGACATCGTTCTCGTCCGGCAGGTTCACACGAGGCGCGAGGTCACGGATCTTTCGGGCCGCGCGAGGCCCGACCTCGGGACCGAGAGCAAGCCCTACGCCGCGGAGCCTTTGCACCCCCTGTTTCCCCTTTCCCAGCTTTACCCTCGACGGGAGCATCCAGAGTGGGGCGGACGCTTGGGGTACCGGAACCCGGAGACCTATATCCGCTACATTTTCGAACTGCAGGAGGAATCGACGCGCTGGTACGAGATCAAGAGCCAAGGGCTTCTCGTGGGTTACGACAAGCGAACGAAGCGCGAAATCGCGAGACTTGGTCCTTTTTCCCCCGACGTACGCTTTCAATTCGTCAATACCTCGAACGACACGTTCGGCTTCGCCCTCGAGCGCTCGAAGCTCTGGAGGCTCGACTTCTCCCACGGCAAGGTCACCTTGGCGTTGGAGTTGCCCGGCGAAGAGATCGTGGACGCGCAGCCCGTGTGGGCTCAAAATTGGACGCGCGAGGTGGCCGTCTGGACCACGAACCACGTGGTCATCTTGGAGGGCGGCGAGCAGCGTTTCAGCGTGCCGCTCGACGTGACACCCGTCCAGAAGATCGAAATCGGTCCCCTTCTGGGCGGCGTCCGTACCGTCAAGTACGAATCTCCTTCGAACCAGGCTGTCTTCGTCCAGTATCGCCCCGACGGGACCGTGCGAACGCGCCATGAGTTTGCGCTGCAGGATCCGCCGTGGTCACCCACGCCACACCACGCTTGGTACGGCGCCTTCTTTCCACTGCCGGTGGGCTTCCTCTTGCCCGCGGACACGTCGTTGGGTTTCTCCCGCGAGTGGATTCGCCATTTCCTTCTTTTCGGGCTTTGCGCCAGCGTGGCCTCGGCCATGGCCAATGGGTTCATCGCCAAGCGCCATGCGATGGATCGCGGACGGACGGTCCTCTGGGGCGCGCTCGGACTCGTTTTCGGCCCCTCGGGCATCATGCTCGCCTTGGCCCTGTTGGACTGGCCGGCGCGCGCTCGATGCGGCGGGTGCGGACGCCTGCGCATCCTGGAACACGCTGCGTGCGAGCACTGCAAAGCGCCTGCATCGCGTTCGTCGCACGATGGGACGGAGATCTTCGAGTTGGATATGGGCATGACGCCCGCGGCAACCTACCGCTCCCACTGACGGACGATCTCGAGAAACGCCCGCGCGGTCTCCGGTAGCCCCTCGCGCGGGTAGACGACCAAGAGCTGTGTGTTCGGCACCGGCGAGGCCACGGGGCGCGTGACCACGCCGGGGCGACGGGCCGCATCGCTCAGGCTCTCCGGCACCAAGGTCACGCCGAGGCCGGCGGCAACGAAGCTCACCGCCACCGTCGTCTCGCTGGCCGATTGCGAGATCCGCGGTTCGAATCCGGCATGCCGGCAGACGGCGTACATGAACTCGGTCCAACCGCTCGCGGGCGTGGGATGCAAGATGAATCGCTCGTTCGAGAGTGCGGTCAACGGCACCATGCGCTTGCGCGCCAGCGGATGGTCCTCGGGCAGCACCAGGGCCATGGACTCCTCGGTCAAGGGCATCGTTTCGAAGTCCTTGATCTCGACCGGCGTGCGGATGAACGCAATGTCGATCTCACCGCGTTCGAGCGCCGCCAGCTGCACACCCGACGACATCTCCCGCACCGCGAGATCGACGTCCGGATAGCGGCGCACGTAGGCACGAAGCAAGCTCGGTAGGATGGCGTACGTCGCCGACTCTGCAGCGCCCAGCGAAAGCCGGCCCACCTCACCGCGTCCCGCACGCCGCGCAAGATCGATGGCCCGCTCGAGTTGCACCATGCCGCGGCGCCCTTCCTCGAAGAAGGTGCGCCCCGCGGCGGTGAGCTGCATGCGGCGCCGGCTGCGATCCACCAGCTCGACACCGAGCTCGCGCTCGAGGGCTTGAATCTGCTGGCTCAAACCTGGCTGCGCGATGTGAAGGCGGCGCGCGGCGCGCCCGAAATGAAGTTCCTCGGCGAGGACTAGGAAGTAACGCAAATGACGGAGTTCGACCATTTGATAAGCGCCGCTTCTCGAACGGTCCGATCTATCTATTGGACCCGAAGCGCCGCGCTCCCATCTTATGCGCAAACGACCCATGTCCGCGCTTGCTTTGAAGTTGCTCTTGATGCCCCTCTTGCTCGTCTTCGTTTCATGGACTGCGCGCCGCTACGGTCCGCGCGTGTCGGGCATCGTGACGGGACTGCCGGTGGTCTCCGGTCCCATTTCGCTCTTCTTGGCCGTGGGCAACGGGCCGCGGTTTGCGTCGGGGGCGGCGCCCGGTGCGCTCGCCGGCTTGGGCGGCGTGGGGGCCTTCTGCGGCGCCTACGCGTGGGCTTCGCGCCGCGCGACGTGGCCTCGTGCGCTGGCCTGCGGACTCGGTGGGTTTCTCGTGGCGGCCGTGCTCCTACAGCATGCGTCCGGTACACTGGGCGCCTTGTCCATCGCGGCATTGGCCATGCTGATCGCGGTGCGCTGGATGCTCGCGCGCTCGGAAGACGCGGTGGTGACGGCCTTGCCGCCGGCCGCGCATTGGGAACTTCCCGCGCGCATCGCGCTCGCGACGGGCATCGTCGTTGGGCTGACCGCCGCCGCCGAGCAGCTCGGGCCGAGGTCCAGCGGCGTCATTTCGACCTTGCCGGTTCTCTCGGCGGTGGTCGCCGTCTTCATGCACGCGCGCGGCGGCGACCGTGCCGTGAGAACCTTTCTGACGGGTGTCGTCGGCTCCTCCATCGGGACCGTGGGCTTCTTCGCGGTCATCGGCGCATGGCTCACGCCGGGCGCATTGGTCACCACGTATGCCATGGCGTTCGTCGCCACGGCCGCGATCAATGTGATTTCACGCTGACCATCGCCGCACCGTCGAGCAAGAAGCCGGAAAACGCTGCCTCTTCCGAGGCGCGTGACAACGAAGAGGCGCGACGAGGGCCGTCGTCGGATGGGCCGCTGGAACGCGCTGCGAGACCGCCGGCGTAGGCGGTCGTCAGCGCAAGACTCAAAATTCCGGTGTAAACCGCCAAGGAACGCAACATCTCGTCCCTGCGTGCCCGGACACCCCGCGGTGCGTTCAATCAAAATGCGCGAATCGTCAAGAATGGCCGGGACCGGCATGTAAGAATCCGCTCGGCGCGATGGCGGTATCCGCCAGAGACCGTCCATCTTCGACGACCGGGCGCGGGATCCGGCGAGGTGGCGCGGGCAGGCCGAGCGATCGCAACCTCGGAACGTGCGTTGCACTGCCCGCCGGGTACGCATGGTTTGGTTCGATCCGAAGCTGCAGAAGATCCTCGTTCGACTCGTGTACGACGGGCCCGCACACGCGGGCAAAACGACGAACGTGGCACAGCTCGCGGCCGCGTTCACGACGTTGCGGCGCGGGGAGTTGTTGGTGCCCGAGGAGAAGAATGGGCGCACCCTCTATTTCGATTGGTTGCACCTCGACGGGGGCGTCATTGCGGGCCACGGCTTGCGCTGTCAGCTTCTCACCGTCCCGGGTCAATCGCTGCTGGCCCAGCGGCGCTGGCACCTGGTCGAGACGGCGGACGTCCTGGTGTTCGTCTGCGACAGCACGTCGGCGGGTGTGCGTGAAGCCAAGCGCTCGTTCGAGATTTTTCGCGCGCGCTACTGCGATGCGGCCCGCCCGCGAGCGATCGTGGTGCAGGCGAACAAGCAGGATGCGGCGGACGCGCTGGCGCCCGAATGGATCGCGGAGGAGCTCGATCTGGGCCGCGACATTCCGGTCGTTGCGGCCCGCGCGATCGCGGGTGTGGGTGTGCGGGAAACCGCGGTGGTGGCCATCCGCGCCGCCGCCGATATCGCACAGCAGCTCGTGCTCACGAAGGGCATCGATGCGTTGGAACGTCCCAACGATGGCCCGGAGGAGCTGGTGGCGACGTTGAAGCCTCTCGGAAGTGCACGACGACCGCGGCACCGCGATGCACGAACGTGGGCGCCGGCCACGGTGCATGCCGAAACGGGCCTGCCGCTCCCCCACGCGGGCGTTCCGCATGGGTACGTGTGGCCGGCCGCGCGGGGCCGCGCGACTTTGCAGGCGATTGAATCGGCCTGCACCATCGCGAAGGTGGAGGCGTTGCCGAATACGGGAAATCGTGCGCTCTTTCGCATTGCCGGGTTCTCGCTGGAGGCCTCGGGCGAGCCGTTTTCGAGCGCCGAGCAGGCGCTCACGCAGATGCTCGCCGTGGCGCAAACGAAGGTGCGCCTTGGGACGCTGTGCCCGGAGGAGACGACGCTCGCCGTGATTGCGAACGAGAACCGCTTTTGGCTCTGGTCGATCGGGCCGGCGCTGCCGACGTTCGAAGAGGCGCTGGCGGTAGCGCCTCCGCGGGTGAAGACCCTCGAGTCGCTGGGGAAGGCGCTGGCGGAGTCGCTGCGCATTGCGCACACGCACTCGATTGTGCTGATCGCCGATCCTGCGCTGCTGGCGGCGTCGGGTGCGGGGTTCGTCTATTACGGGGACGTCCAATCCGGCGATGCCCCCTTGCGAGCGACGGCCGAGTCGATGCTCGATGGTCTCATTCGCGTACGGCCCACGTCGACGGAGCACGTGCGCTTGGCGCAGGCGCTATGGTTCGCGTTGGAGTCCGACACACAGCTGACCATGGCGGTTCACGTCGAGCTCGAACGCTGCGCGAACGCGGAAGCTACGGATCGCTCGCAGATGGCAAGCCGGTTGCTCGAGCAGTCGAGCGTCTCGCCACTGGACTGAGGAAGGGAGAAGCGGGGTATGTCCGAGGAGGATGCAGCGACGTTTCAAAGCGTGGAGTCCCTCGAGAAGGAGCTCGGGTGGACGGGGCGCATGATGGTGGACACGCTCCGCAAACAAGGCTGGCTCGCCGCCGTGGAAAGGCGTGCGGCGGACGCTGTCGAGCGCGAGCGCGAAACGCGGGAGCGCGAGGACCTTCTGCGGCATACGGTGTCGAAGCTCGAACGCGACCGGGTGCGCGAGGGGCGGGACCGGCAGCAATTGCGCGAGCAACTCGAGCGGACGAAGGCGGAACTCGAGCAGCGCGCGCAAACCATTGCCCACGCGGCGGTCACGCGGATCGAGCTCGAAGAGGGCATCCGCACCGCCGAAGCCGCGGGTGCGAAACTCGAGGCGGAGCTCGTCGAACAAGCCGGTGCGCTGATCTCGATTCAGGCCACGCTGTCCTCCCGCGAGCGGGAGCTGGAGAAGATGCGGTTCGAGCTCACCAATGCCAAAAAGGCCATGGATCAGCAGAGTCGAGAAAGAGCGACGCTGCAGCGGGGGCTCGACGAGACCACCGCGCGGTCCGCGCAGCACTTGCAGCAGAAGAACGAGTTGCAGCGCCGGCTCGATGAGGCGAATGCGAAGGCTCTGCAGGACAAGGCGGCCAACGACGAGCAGCTCGCCAAGGTGTCGAGCATGATCGACGTGCGCGAAGCGCGTATTTCGCAGCTCGAGCGAGAATTGGTGCAGGCGCTGGCGGCCAAGGTTCCCGAGGAAGCGCCGCCGAACGACGACGAGCGCGTCGCGGCGCTCGTGGCCGAGCTCGAGGAGCGGGATGCGCTGGTGGCGGAGCTGGAGAACGCGCTCACGGCGCAGCGCGCCGCCATCGCCAAGCGCGACACGATGCTGGCCGAGCTCCGCACGCTCGCCGACGAGGCGCGCTAGGAGCGGACGCGAGTCCTCGAGCTGAATCGCGCCACGTCGCGCAAGGGATGAAAGCACCACCAGGCGCAGGGGCGGGACAAACGGGTGCGTGATCGCGCGCTCCGCGCAACCTCACACGTGCTTCTTCTGGCCTTCTCTCTGCCAGACAAAAAATGAGGGTAGAAAAGTTCCGGTAGATGCGAGCAGTTTTTGCTGCTTCCCCAACGAGGTGTTCGGCTACCGGTCCGCGCCCACAGCGCCTCCCGTCACCGCTCCGCGTGTGGTTCCCGCTGGCTGGACCCCCGTAGGGGTGGCTCCGCGCGTCAACGGGCACATGGAGGGCTGTTGCCTCCCGATCGTACCTTGTGGCAACCCATCATCTCAGTCTGCGACCTTGCGGGCGTGGAGTCCGGAACACCACGCACCAAGGCCTGCCCGACGCATTGCCAACGCAGTGCCAATCGCATCCGGCCGAAAAATGCGCAACTCCATGCGCCGTGCCCTGTCCCGGACGATCGGCCCCCTGTCCCGGACACCGCACGAGCCCCTCCCTCGCCCTCGAGAAAGACGATGGCGACGCCATGCCCTCCTGGCGAACCCAATCCACGGACCAAATCGTTGGGTTTCCTCTCGTCACAGTTCCCGCAATCAAAAAAACTTCCCGTCTTCCCGTCTTCCTGTGAACTCCCTCCGGAACGCCGAGAGTGGCCGCTAGCCGTTGCTGTCGCAGGAGCGCGGTGATTCCTCGGGAATGCGCCGCAGCTCGGCGGCCTCCTCGCGCATCCGGCGTGCGAGGACGCCCGCGCTGGCGAGGACCCAGCCGAGGGTCACGCCGCATGCGACGAGGAACACGGCCCGATAGCCCGTGACGGCATCGGTGTTGCGCCGAACCACCGCCGAGACGATGCCGGCCACCGTGGGGCCGAGCAGCATCCCGACGCAGCCGGCGCCGTGGACCAGCGCCATCACGGTCGCGCGCTCGGAGGCTTGGCCGACCTGGGCGCCGTAGAAGATCACCGGCACGAAGATCATCGACGAGCCGATGCCGAAGAGCAGCATGCTTACGCCAATCGCATTGCGCGGTACCCATCCGAGCCCCGCGAGCGCGGCCGCGCAGAGCAGCGCTCCGCCCACGAGCATCGCCGCGCGCGGAATGCGATCGAGCAAGCGCCCCGCAGGGTACGACGCGAGAGCGAACGGCACGGTGACGAGTGAAAAGAGAAAGCCAATCGTCTTATCCGAATAGCCGTGAGCGCGATGGGCGAAGAGCGCAAACGTCACCACCAGACAACCGATCACGAAGCGACCGACGAAGGCCGCACCGAGCGGCACCCACAGCTCGGGCTCGCGCGAAAGGAGCGACGTGAACGATCCCGCGCTCGGGCGGCGTGCGCGCTGCGCGGCAGGACGCTCGCGTGTACTCAGCGCGACGAACAACGCGAGCATGCCCGCCACGACGAAGGGCATGCGCGCGTCGATAGTCAAAAGCAAACCACCGAAGAAGCTTCCGCACGCAATCGCCAGAACCACGGCCAGGGCAGCCATACCCATGACTCGACCGCCGTGGCTCTTCGAGTACACCGCGGCATCGCCCATGAGAATGGACGCAGCACCCACGTGTGCGGCGCCCTCCACCGTCCTGAGCACCAACAACACCGACGTCGGTACGTGCAACGCGAACGCACCGAGCAGCACCGCATCCACCATCGTGAGAAAAACGAGTAACGCACGTCGGTTTCCTAACGCGTCGTCCGCGCGCCCCAGTAGCGGCGCACCGATTGCGCCGCCGAGCATATTCATCGCCATGAACGCATGCATTGCGCCTTCGTCGCCAGCATGGTGACTGACAAATAACGGACGGATCGCTGGAGTGACCAGGGTGGCCGGTAACATCTGCGCGAAGAGTCTGAAATAGAGCGTTGCGAGTTGGGTCTGAATCAAGGTTCCATCCTCACGAGCAACCGGTATACCCTGCGGCGTATCTCCAGCGGATCATAGCCGATGACGTGTCGATTTTCGTGAGGCATGCCGGAGAAACGCATTTCGACATGGCGAAAGCCGCGCGCGGAGTTACATCGAATACGGACCTCGTGATAGGCTTCCCGGCGCTTCATCGAAGCGCGTTCGCTTGGGGGTGTAATGTCGAACGATAGTCAGCGCGATTGGCGTGAAGATGCGCGTATTTCCCATCGCAACCGTGTCGGGCTGATCTCGACGTCGACCGAACTCATCGAGCGCATCGAAACCGCCGTCGCCCAATGTGGAAGCGACCTCAGTGTCGCTTCGGATGCGGCGTGTGCCAAAGAAATCCTCGTAGCGCCAGGATACGCCCTCAAGATCGTCGACCACACCGCAGGCATGTGCGCCATTCCGCACGCGCCGTGCGACGGCTGTTCGATGATGGCCGCCATGTTCCATCAGGACGCCATTTCGCTCTTCGTGCGAAACGGTGAGACCCGAAAGACCATCCAGCGCTACGCGTCCGCCGACCTCGAGCCGCTCGTTCACGACGTCAAAGCCATTCTCCTGCGGGAGGAGTCGGCCGCGGTGCTCGACTCGGAAATCATCGGGGATTCAGCCGCGCTGCAGTCGGTGCGCGAACAAATCCGGCGCATCGGCCCCTACCGTGACATCTCCGTGATGGTGCTCGGCGAAACCGGCACGGGAAAAGAGCTCGTGGCGGAAGCGATCCACCGCATCGGTGCGCCCCCCGGAGCACCGTTCGTCGCCATCAATTGCGCAGCCGTTCCGGAGAACCTGTTCGAGAGTGAGCTCTTCGGGCACGAAGCGGGCGCTTACACGGGGGCACGCGGACCTCGGGCGGGCCTTTTGGAAGCAGGCGGTCAAGGTGTCGTATTTCTCGACGAGGTCGGCGATATGCCCCTCCCCCTACAAAGCAAATTGCTGCGGGTTCTCGAGACGCGGACCTTTCGACGCGTCGGCGGCACGCGAGACTTGCCGCTCCAAGCGCGAATCGTCTCGGCCACGAATGGCAACTTGGAGCTGATGCTCCGTCCCGATCTGCTCTATCGATTGGCGGGATTCACCATCGTCCTGCCGGCGCTGCGCGAACGCACGGAGGACATCCCCCTGCTCGCGCGGGCGTTTCTGCGCAGGTTCTCGCATCGTCATCGGATTCCCGTCACACGGTTTTCCGAAACGGCCCTCGCACGCCTCCGGCTCCACGATTGGCCAGGCAACGTGCGCGAGCTGCGCGGCACCGTCGAGCGTGCGGCGATCCTCTCGCGCAGCTCCGTCGTCGAGGAGGCGGACGTGCTCGCGGCCATCGCTCCCTTGAGGCAAGCATCGAGCAGCGGCGCCTACCCGTGCATCTCCGCCAGCGTCGCGCTCCCTGCCGTGAAGGCCGCGCCGCCCAGTGGTTCCCGCATGGCCACCGAGGGTGCCGATCGGCCCCGACTGCGCGACATGGAGCGCGATCTGATCCTCCAAGCGTACCAGGAGTCCGATCGCAAGTTGAGCGGTGCCGCACGCGCGCTCGGCCTCCCGCGTTCGACCCTGCGTGACAAACTTCGTCGCTACGGCGTGCTGACGTAAACCGCTAACGACTTTCGTCACCCGCCGCTCGTGAACGCGCGGCGGGCCTCGTTGCCAGCGACCTTCACGTGGTCCGCATCGTGCAAAACGTATCGCATCGCCGCGATGCGCACGAACCTCGAATCGACGGATTGGCTCGAAGAGCCGGCGTGGAATGGAACGCACCTCGCACTCAAGCACGCGGGTGCTGCTCTCGCGGTGTGCTCGCGCGAGGGACTCCTCGTCGGCGCAACCCCCAGCGCGTTCTCGCTCTTGGCGCGCGTGGGGATCTCCACGCGCAAGATCCCCTGCCCGTTGCCCCTCTTGTGGGAGCGACTCGAAACGAGCCCGCCAGGAGAGGCCATCGATTGGCGTCCGCCGAACTCCGACGTCGACGGCATCCGCCTCGGGTGCACCCGCCACGCCCTGGGCGGCGCCTACTTCCTGGTGGTCATGCGCGAGATCTCCGACAAGCACGTGACCCTCGCCCAACAGCTGCACCGGCAGCGACTCGAGGCCACGGGGCGCCTCGTTGCGCAGATCGTGCACGACCTGCGCGCCCCCCTCGCGAGCATCGTCTTCGACGCCGAGGTGCTCGCCGACCGCGGCCGGGAGCTCGACCCCACCGCATTGCATACCACCGCCTTGGCCTTGCGGCGCGCCGCCGATCGGCTTCGCAAAACGGTCGACGGCCTGCTCGGTTTCGCCAAACTCGGCCCGCCGGCCGAGTCCCACGCCGATCTCGGTGAGGCCGTCGAGCGCACATGCAGCCTCCTTCGTCCATCGCTGCGTAACGGAGGGCACCGCATCGAAGTCGACCTCTCGCCCAACGCGCGGTGCGTGCAGGCCTCGCCGCTGGTCGTCGAGCAAATCCTGGTGAACCTCGTCATGAATGCCGTCGAGGCGGCGCAGGCCCCCATCACGATCCGGATCGCGACGTGGCGCATGACCCACAAGGTCCGCATCGTCGTGCAGGACAACGGCCCCGGGATGAGCGCCGAAAGCCGCGCCCGTGCCTTCGAACCGTTCTTCACCACGAAACCCAGGAACAGCGGCCTTGGCCTGACCGCATCGCGCGATGCCGCCCTCGATGCAGGGGGTGACCTGCGCATCGAATCGTCCGACCAAGGCGCATGCTTCGCCATCACGCTGCCCTCGCCGGCGGGGAGCCCGGCCCCATGACCGCCGTGCTCGTCGTGGACGACGATCTTCAATTCCGAGAGACCCTCGTGCGGCACCTCACCGGACAAGGCTTCGACGTCTCCAGCGCGCAGAGCGTGGACGAGGCCATCACCCTCCTCGAGCGGCGCCCGGCCGACGTCGTGCTCACCGATCTGCGACTCGGCGTTCGCGATGGCATCGACCTCATTGCGACCATCCGCTCGCGATCGATCGCCGCGCGAACCATCCTCATGAGCGCATTCGCCACGGCGCGCGATTACCAGACGGCCACCGAACTCGGCGCCGTGCGCGTTTTGTGCAAACCGTTCACGCCGGAGGACTTGCTCGACGCCATTCGCCAGGCGATCGACTGCAGCACCGGATTCCGCGGAAGCATTCACGGACTGTCGCTGATCGACATGCTGCAGATGTTCCACCTGGCGCGGCGGTCCATCGTCCTCCACATCGGCGACACCGTCACGGGGCACGTCTACGTCCAAGACGGCGAGGTCGTTCATGCCGAAAAAGGCACGCTGTCCGGGGAGCCCGCATTGCTCGCGATCTTGTCGGCCCAATCGGGTTCGGTGTCCACGTCAGCCCTCGGATCTACGCCCCGGACCATCGCACGAAGCTTCTCTTCTCTGCTGCTCGACCTGCTCCGGCAGATCGACGAATCCAGCCTTCCACGCGAAGGCGAACGACTCGAGCTGGAGGACGAAGCCATTGGAGATTGGCAGTCAGACGAAGGAGAAGAAACGATGGGTAAGATCGATGATGCGTGCAAGGAAGTCGTGGCCAAAGTGGATGGCGCCGTCGCGTGCGGCGTCGTCGATCTCGATACGGGCATGTTGCTCGGCATTCACAACGGCGCGGCTTATACTCAGACGCTGAACGAGATCGTCGCCGCGGCAACCATGGACCTTTTTCGGGGTCCGAACGTGGGGCGCATCGAGCAGATGGTCCGCGCGCATCGAGGTTTACCGGAGAACGGTGCACACTATTTCCAGGAAATACACATCACCTCCGAGCACAATTATCATTTTGCAAAAACATTGAAGCAAAACCGAGCCGTCATCATGCTCGTGACCAAGAAGACCACGAACATCGGTTTGGGCTGGGCGCAATTGAAGGCAGTAATCCCCATCGTCGAGCCGCTGGTTCCCTGAGCTCGACGCCATTCTACGACGACGTAACCATGCGCCCGAAGAATCAAGGGCAAAGAAAGGCAGATCCATGAGTCTCGACAGTGCTCTCGCGAATGTGCAACGTGCGGTTCCCGAATGTGTCGCCGCAGGCTTCGTCGACATGAAAACGGGAATGCTCCTGGGTGTGAAGACCGTCGACAGTCACCCTCAGGAGGTATTGGATCTCGTCGCCGCCGCCACCGGAGATCTCTTCCAGGGCTCGAACGTGTCGGTCATCGAGTCCACGTTCAAGCGCTTGCGGGGCGTCAAGGACGACGGGCATCACTATTTTCAGGAGATCATCGTCCTCTCGGACAATTTGCTCCACGTTTTCCAACGCGGGAAGCGAAACGAGGACATGGTGCTCGTCACGGTTTGCAGGGTTTCTGCCAACTTGGGCATGGTGCTGGCCAAGGCACGCGGTGCGCTCGCGTCCGTCGAATCCGCAGCCTAACGAGCATGGCGAGATGACTACGAGCTGCGTTCCGCCTCCCGATGTGCGCAGTGAGATCGTCGGCGCACTCGATGTGAACGCAGCCGTGCGTCTCCTGGAGGAAATCGAACAATTGCCCGCTGGCGCGACGGGCGCTCTGCTCGTCGCGTCGTCGAGCGGGCCGGCCGGCAGCGTCTTCGTGGAGAACGGACGCGTATGCTGGGCGGTCGCGACGGGCATGCGTCGCCGGTTGACCGACCTTCTTCGCCATCAAACCGATCCCCCGTTGGAGCCGGCGGTGGTCGAAGACGTTTACCGCGCATGCATGCAAGGCGGCGGATTGCTCGGCGAGGAGCTGGTGAACCGCGGGATCGTGTCGAGCGATGGCCTTCGACGGGCCCTTCGCCAGCACACCAGCGAAGCGATGATGCTCCTCAGCCGGGCACGCGACGAGCAGCGGCCGGACGCGTGGGTCACCCACCGGCGGCGCCAATACAGTGCAAAGTACACATTTCTTCCGTCGGAGATCCTCGTGGGCATTGCCCGGCAGCGCGTGGGCCCGGGCCCGCTCGATGCCCACGCGCACCTCGAGGGCATCTTGAACGGAAGCGGCGGCGGCGCGGCTTTCATGCGCGCGGCCGGCCTCGCGCTACCGCTTCCCGTCGCGACGTACAACGAGTCCTTGCTTGGCGTCCGCCTGATCGTCGAGCTCGGGCAATGGGCCATGAGCTCGCTCGACCTCGCCGGTGTGTTCTGCTCCCGTCGCCAGCTGGTGACGGCGAGCGCCCCCCACGGTGCGAGCTTCATGGCATGGGAGCACGGTGGTTTGGTGTTCGTCGCGCTTTGCCCGGAGCGAACGACGTTCGCGCGCGCACTCATGAAGAGCTTCGCGCAAGCACCCGGGCCGTAGGAAGGATCGCCTTGGCTATTTTCGATCGGGATGTCGGACGCGTCGTCGTACGTGTGGTCTACACGGGGCCGCCGGGCGCCGGCAAGTCGACGAACGTGCGCATGCTCGCCGATTCGCTGCGGGCACGGCGGCACGGCGAGATGATCTCACCGGGCTCGAACGATGCGGGCACCGAGTTTTTCGACTGGCTCGAAATCGACGGCGGGCTCGTTCTGGGCCATCCCATCCATTGCCAGCTGGTCACCACCCCCGGTGCATCGGCGCTGGGCAAACGCCGGCAGCTCGTCATCGAAAGCGCGGACGCGCTCGTGCTGGTGCTCGAGGCGAGCGTGCAAGGCGTGGCGGAGGGTCGCGCCTTCCTCGAAAAGCATTCGCTGCGGGGCTCGGGCACGCCGCTGGTCGTGCAGATGAACGAGCACGATTCCGAGGGCACGCTGGATCTGGGCGAGGTGCGGCTGCGGCTCGAGCTCGACGAATCGGTGTCCATCGTCGCGGCCCGCGCGCGCGAAGGAATGGGCGTGCGCGAGACGGTGGTGCTGGCCATGCGCCACGCGGCCGTGCTTGCGCAGTCGGCCGTGCTCGCGCGCGGAGGCATCGAGGGTATCTCGGCCACCGCCGAAACGGCGGCCATGCTCCACGGCCGCCTGCAGGGCTTGGGCGAGAGCATCCCACCGCCGCGGCCGCCGGACGTTCCACTTCCCTCGCCCGAGGTTGGCGTCGGCGGCATCTGGCCGTCCACCACCGGTCGCGACATCGTGCGGCGCGCGCTCGCCGCCGGCGTGTGCGTGCAGCGCCACGATCTGGTGGGCCAGCACGGCTTGGCCGACGGCAGCGGCGCGAGCGACACGATCATCCTCCAGGCGGGAAGCTACTGCCTCAAGACCTCGCCGCGACGCCGCTTTCCGACGCTCGAGGCGGCACGGGATGCGCTGGTGCGCTCGGCGCGATTGAAGCGAATGCTCGGGAAGCTCTTGCCCGAGGATACGGTGCTCTGCCTCGCCCCCGATGCCGACGACGGCGCCTGGCTGTGGACGGTCGCCCCCTGGTTGTCGACCTTGCGCTCGCGCATGCTCCGGGGCGACGAGGACGAAGAAGCAGCCCTCGGTGCGCTGCGCGACTTTGCGACCGCGGCGGTGGATTCGATGCTGCTCGCGAGCAGGTACCAGGTCATTCTCGACGTCCACCCGAGCAACTTCGCCTTCGACGGCAAGCACATCGTGTACGTCGACGATGACGTCACCATCGGCGCGAACCATCCCGCCCTTGGCTACGCGCTGATCCAGCGCATCGAAGAGAGCGCCCGCGCGCCCCGGAGGATCCAAGCCTACCTGGACGCTCTCGAACGCGAGATGGCCTCGCGGCTTCACCGCGAGGACATCGAGAAACTGGGACTCCCGCGCGCGCTCGAGGACGTCGTGATTCGTGTGCCGTCCGCGCGCGAATCGGTCGAACGCCTGCGAGCCATTGTCGGCGCGAAGACGTGAGGACGATCATGGACCAGGAACCGCTCTACGAATTGAAGGACGCAGGACTGTGCACCGGCGAACGCGCGCTTTTGCGCGGTGCGAATCTTCGCTTGCGCGACCGCGCCGTCACGGTCATCGTCGGGCCGGCGGGCGTGGGCAAAAGCTCGCTGGTCAGCACGCTCGCGGGACGCCCGCCACCGGGCATCGCCCCCACGGGCATGTGGCGCCACCGCGGAGCGGATCTATGCGATAGCCTGGTCCGTGCGAACCTCGACGTGCTTTGGTCACCGCAACGAGGGCGCTCCGACGAGACACCTTGCCGGCCGGCCGCGCTCGGACACGACGCCATCGAGGCCGCCGGCGGGCGCCTGCTGCTCCTCGACGAGCCCGTCGTTCGCACGGAGGAACGCGAAGCCTTCGCGACGGCCTTGCGGCGCCATGCGGAATCCGGCGCCGCCATCGTGGTCACCCACGATTTGCAGCTTGCACGCACCATTGCGGACGACGTTTGCCTCGTCTGTGCGGGGCGCATCGAGGCCGCGTGTTCGGCGACCGAGTTCTTCGAAACGCCGCCCACCGTTTTGTGCGCGCGCTTCGTGCGCATGGGAAATTGCTGGCCGTCGCAGCCCGCCCCGCCGCTGCCGAATCATTTTCGCTGGGTGCTCCCGGGAAAGCTGTCCGGCATGGGCCGCCCCGGATTGCTCGGCGAGGAGGACGACGACCTCGCGGCCATCGCCAATGCAGGCATCGGCTACCTGGTCTCGCTCACCGAGGACCCATTCTCGCCCGCGAAGCTTCGCGCGATGGGCATCACCGGCCGGCACTTTCCCATCACCGACATGGGCATCCCCGCCCTCGGGCCCACGGCCCATCTTTGCCGCTCGATCCAGCGATGGATGGATGGCAACGAGCGCGTCACCGTGCACTGCCACGCCGGTCTCGGACGCACGGGAACCATCTTGGCAGCGACCCTCGTCTGGCTGGGACAATCGGCCGACGATGCCTTGGCGAACGTTCGTGCCGCACAACCCATGTACGTGCAAACGCTCGCCCAGCGCGACTTCGTGCGGCGATTCGCCGAAGCCATCCGCTGACCGGATCATCGGGCGAGATACACCGCGGTGGACTTCATTCCGTAGAAATTCTGCGCCGGACGTGTGTCGCTGGTGCCCGAGCACTGGATCGACATCGTGATCGACTTCTTGGGCGCGAGCGTCGCGCCGCTGATGCGCGTTCGCACGTAGCCTGCGACGGTTTGCACGTTGGACAAGTTGCCCGCCGGGCAGATGGCCACGTCGAACACCGGCAGCTCCACGTCGATCCCACTGGGGGCCAGCGCCAGGGCCGACAAGATGAGTTGAACCATCGTGCCCGACAAATTGTTGCCATTGGAAATGGCAATTTGCGTTTTCGTCGACGTGGACCTACACGCATTGGCGGAGCAGCTGCACGAGAAAAGCGGCAGCTGTACGTGCAGCAGCGCATTCAGGGTGCAGAACAGCGCGCACTCCAGATCGGGGGTATTCGGCACCTGCAGCGTCAAAAGGGTAAATGCCGCATTGTTGCCATTGGAATTGAAGGTGAGCGACGCTCCGCAGTTCAGGTTCCCGAGCGAATCGAAAATGCTGCAACTCGGCAGGGCCACCACGAAGCCACACGTCGAACTGGGACCGCCGCCAACGGCGACGGCCTGGGCCGTGACGTCTTGCGAACCGATGCCCAGGAGCTGGGCGAAATACATATCGATGGCATTGCCTTTCGCCGCCGTGCGCCGGGCAGTCACCCGCACGGCATTCACGGCGTAGGGAGGCAACAAGGTCGGCGTGAATGTCCGGTTGTCGAGGTCCCAGCGACCGAGTGTGACGTCGGCAGGGTCGATGTTGGCATACGTACCATTGGCTTGATTGGCGTCGCCATAGGTGCGGGCCGCACTGAGGGCAAAGGGGTATTGCGTGGCGAGCCCATTGAGATCGCGAACCCCGGCAAGCGCCGCGGAATCTGCGGCATTCTGGAGTTCGCTGCGCACGAGCCATAGGTGTCCCACGTCGACGGCCAGCGCGACGAAGGCACCGAGAACGAAGACCAACACGAGCGCGAACCACACCGAAATGGCCCCGCGCTGGCGTGCCCGCCTTCGCACCCGGCCGCTCATCGCGACGGCTCCTGCGCCGGTGGGGCCGCGCCCGTCCCCGCCGCGGGCGGCGACACCACGAGAACCGAATCGCGAGGGGCGGTGCCCATGGCGGCGGGGGCCAGCGATTTCGACAGGGAGCGCGCAATCGTCGCGGCCTCCTCGGGATCGAGCGGCGGATTGGGCCTCTCCCGATTGCCGGCATCGAGATCGATGACCTGCGCGCGAAAGGCCTCGCGGTTGGCCTCCCCGAAGTGAGGACTCATGTGCGTTCGGTCGCATCCACCCGAGCCGAGTGCGATGGCGACCCAGATCCAACGGCGCATCATGGTGACTTCCCTTCCTCCGGGCACGCACGCCGGACGTTCTCGGCGGCCGCCTGGAGCAGAGGATTCACCGTGGCCGCCTCGCGGTAGTGCGCGCATGCCGCGCGCGCATTGCCGGATTGCTCCAAGGCGAATCCCAAATTGTTTTCCGCCTCGTCGGAGCTTCCGCCATGTTCGAATTCGCGCTTGGCACGGTCGAATTGCCGGAGCTTGCCGTAGACGAAACCGAGGTTGTTGCGCATGCGCCGCGAAAACGGCTCGTGGCGCAGTCCCTCCTGGAGAGCCGCTTCCGCCTCCTCGTAGCGTCCGCGCACGAAAAACGCGACCCCCAGGTTGTTCGAATAGGCGCCTTCGTTGGGGGCCAAACCAATGGCTGCCTTGAAATCGACAATCGCCGCATCACCGACGTCGCCACGCACCTCGCGCAAAATGCCCCGCCCGGCGTAGGCCCCAGCATTCTTCGGGTCGAGGCGAATGGCCGTGGCGTACGAGCGCTCCGCCTGCTCGAACAGGCCCTGCTCGCGGTACACCGTTCCAATCAGCGCATGAAGTTCGGGATCGTTCGGGTGCTGCGCAATCAAGTCCAGCAATTGACGGGCTGCCGCCGACCACTCGCGGTGGCCGGCGAGGGCGAAAGCCAGCTCTTTGCGCAGAGCCTGAGCATTGACCGCCATTTTGTCCGCGGGCGGCGTATTCGTCGTGCTTCGCGAGCAGCCGAGCAGCGCCAGAAGAACCACGCCGAGCCAGCGACCATCGAGCCTTCGTTTCATCGGATGTACCCCACTTGTCCAGCCGGCCCACCCAAGTGGTGCCCGGGCACCGAAATGGCTTCGCCGCGGGAAGGAGGGTGGCTCGGACTCTGCGAGGTGCGCCCGAGCACGAAGAGGGAAAAGTCGTCGGGGTCGTTGACCTCGTGGCCGCCGGGCATCACGGGTGCCATGCGCGCGCCGAGGGGTTGCACCAAATGCGCGGTGATGACGACGAGCAACTCCGTCTCGTCACGCCGGAAATTCGACGAGCGAAAGAGGCTCCCGAGCACGGGAAGATCGCCGAGCCAAGGAACTTTGGCCACGGAGTTGCGCGAGCGATCGGTGAGAAGTCCGGCAATCGCGAAGCTCTGTCCATCGCGCATGCGCACGGTGGTGTCGCTCTGGCGGGAGCTCAGGCCGGGCACGGTAAAGCCGCCGATTTGCACACCCACGGCGGGATCGATCTCGGAGACCTCGGTGGCGAGCTTCAGATTGATGAGCCCGTCGGAAAGTACCGTGGGGGTGAAGACCAGTTGAATACCGAACTTCTTGTACGTCACCTGCACGGTTCCGAATCCCGTTGCCAGCGGAATGGGGAATTCGCCGCCCGCGAGAAAACGAGCTTCCTGTCCGGTCATCGAAACCAATGTCGGTTCGGCGAGGGTCTTGGCCAGGGAGTTCTGCTCGAGTAGTTGCAGCACCGCAGAAAAAGGGAACTGGGACAATCCCGAGAAGAAGAGCGAAAACGCATCGGCGCGCCCGCCGGGGTACACGGCGGGAACCCCAGGGACGTTGGCGCCCGGCACGAGATTCGGCGCCGCATTGGCGAAGCCGCCGAGCGGCTGCGCAGGGCCCACCAGGCCGCCCACGCGGTCGCCGTTGTTGTGGAAAAAGCTGAACCCCACCTCGCGCAACCCGGTGCGTGACACCTCCGAGAATTTCACCTCGAGCTGCACCTGGTGGTTGCCGCGCACCTTGATCTGATTGGCAATCTTCTGCGCATGCAGTCGGCCCACGGCGAGGGCCCGCTCCGGAATGCGGATGTCCGAGACCTCGCCCGAGAGCACGACCAGATCGCCGGCCGACGACGCCGTGATGTCCTCGGTGGGAAAGAGCTCCTTGAGCTGCTTTTGCAGCCCATCGAGGTTGCGCGACACATGGAGCGAAAGCACCAGCGGCACGTCGCCTTTGTCCCAAACGGTGAGGTAGGTATCGCCCACGCTTTTCGCCGTGAGCAATAGCTGCGTGTTGGTAATGACCTTGAGATCGGCCACATCGGGGTTGGCGACGGAAACGCGCCCCAGCGCCGACGACGTCTCCAGGAGGCGATTTTGCCCCACCTCCAGGGAGAGCTCGCGCGACGAGGTCATCTCACGGCTGATGCGGAGTGCCGGCTGCTCGGCCATCGCCGGACAGGACCATAGGATGGCCGCGCACACGGCGGCGAAGATGGGCGCTCTCACAGGGCCCATCGCGCTTCGTAGAGGAGTACCCACATGGCCGCCGCGGTAAGTGCGAATCCGAACGGGATGACCCGCGCGTCGTCGAGTTCTTGCGGTGAAAGGAAAAAGGAACCGGTGCGCGCGAAGGTGGCGATGTTCCTACGCACCTCCGCACGATGCTCCCGCGGGAGACGCACCAGGACGGCGCATGCCAAGAAGCCGCCGATGATGGCGCTCATGACGAGGATGCGCACGGCGCCGGCGACGCCGACCCACATGCCAATGGCCGAGAGAAGCTTGACGTCCCGGATGCTGACGAGGCCGCGGTCGCAGGGCCAAACCAGCAGAACGATGCCGGCCGCGGCACCGAACAGCGACGCCACGGCTCCACGGTGGCCGCCGGCGAGCGCCGCATGCGCGAGCCCTGCAGCCATGATGACGAACAGGAGACCGTTAGGAATTTTGCGATATCGAAAGTCCCAAAGAGCGACAGCGATAATTCCGCAACAGAGGGTGGCAATGAGAATCCCGTTTGGAGCTGGGGTGTGCATGCTTTTTCCGAGCGAAGGCATCGCAATTCGAGTGCCACGTTCCGGCGCGAAAAAGGGCCCGGCACGAGCGTGCCTGCATCGAGGGATTCGATGGGCGCAAGGGGCGCGGTGGTAATGCTCACATCCGTGCTGGTCACTCGATATTCCGACGCGAGGATCCATCCTCCGAGGGGTGGCGCGCACTATCCGCAGGAGCAGGCGGTGGCGAGCTTTTTGTAGATGCTCTCCATCGTGATGGAAGTGACATGGCGCTACGGTGAATCGCAGTTTCCAGGCTTCGAAGCCGATGCGCGTGCATTGGCCAAGATGCACGCGAGCGTGGGTCAGGCGAGCGGTTTCGGAGCCCGTGCGTTCGAGCCATTCGAAGCACGACTCGCGCAGGCGCGGACCTACTTCGAGGACAAGCCCTCACGCGGTACGGAGAAAGCCGCGGAGTGCTTTCTGCGCAACTATGATTTGATCCGCGGGGCGGCCCGGCAGGTGGCTGCGGAGCTACCGCGCGAGCTCGCCGACCGGCTCCCGCGACTGACGTACGACGGCGAGCCAGGCTGGGTGCGCGTCGAGGTGCTGGCCACGGCGTACGTGGTCGCCGCCCAGGTGGAGGTGGAGCCGGGCCCGCTGGGGCGCTTCGTGCGGGCGTACCAAGACGTGGAGCCGCTCACCGGCGTCGAGCTATGGGCATTGCCGACGATGCTGCGGCACGCGGTGCTTCGAGCGCTGGTGAGCTTTCTTCGTCAGATGCGGGCCATCGAGTCGGACACGGACGGCGAGCCGGCGGTCGGGATGGTGTCGTTGCTGCCCGCGCGGGGTGTGGAGTTTTGCGTGCGCGCGCTGCTGCGCCTCGCCGAGATCGACTGGCGGTCCTTCTTCGAAACGACGAGCCCCGTGGAATCAATCCTGCGGAAAGATCCTGCCTACGCCCCATTGGACTTCGCGGCGCGCCACGCCTGCCGCCAGGCCGTCGAGGACCTTGCCTGGGATACGGGGTGGAGCGAAGAGCAGGTCGCCGAACGGGCCGTCCTCCTCGGCGTGGTTGCGCGTTTGGACGGCGACGGTCGCGCCACCTTGGAGCGATGCACCGACTATCACCCGCCCGCCGTGGAGCGCGTTCGACGCGAGCTCTCCGCCCGCCCGCGGCTGACGGATCTAGGCTCCTTCAGCGTGCTCACGGCCATTCCGCTCCTCGCCGTGGCGAGCCTCATCGCGCACGCCGGCGGCGAGACGTTCGCCATCGCCATCGGAACCTTGCTCGCGCTTCTACCGACGTCCTTGTTCGGAGCACGCGGAGCCGCTCGAATCGTGGAGAAGATTCAGGCGCGCCCTCAGGGTCTCGTCGTCCGATACACGATGCCGTAGTCACGGATTTGCTTTTTTCCTGGCGACGGATCGACATCGAGCGCCGGCGGCTCACCCGTGTCGTGATCCGAAGCAGAATTTGAACAGGGAGATCGGGAGATCGGGAGGTTCGAGAGAACTAATCCAAAATATCTCCCGATCTCCCGATCTCCCTGTTCAATCCTCAGGTTGCGTACACCAAGTGCTAAGGGCGAACCGCCGGCAGGATGCCGGCCGCTCCATCCTTACGGATCGACATCGAGCGCCGGCGGCTCACCCGTGTCGTGATCCGAAGCAGAATTTGAACAGGGAGATCGGAAGATCGGGAGGTTCGAGAGAACTAATCCAAAATATCTCCCGATCTCCCGATCTCCCTGTTCAATCCTCAGGTTGCGTACACCAAGTGCTAAGGGCGAACCGCCGGCAGGATGCCGGCCGCTCCATCCTTGAAGTGCTCTTTCGAGCTCGGATCGTCACGAAGCCGAGTTCGTGCAATCCAAGCTTCGGTCGTCGCGGCGGGAGTTCAACGCGAGGAATACCCCATCGGGTAACTGCTCCACCGTGGGCTCGGGCGAGACGGCACCTGGGGAGCCGACCCACATCGCATCGGCGTCGTTCGAGAATGCCAGCGCGCGGCCGGATGCATAGGCGTACAAGCTCGCGCCGTTGGAGCAGAGAAATGACAGCGTCCCCAACGACCGCACGCGGTGGAGATCCTCGGTGATGCAGGCCATCGCCGCGCCCCGTGTGCTCGGGGTCTCGATGGCGGGCAGATACGCCATGATGTGCCGAAAAAGAAGCTCGCTGGGGCTCCGAAAGCTACCGCGGCGGGCGAACCACGCGACATCGAGCGCTGCGCAAAGTGCGTCGTTGTCCGCGATCGATCCTTCGTAGACGAACAGCCAGGGGGATGCGCGCATCATGCGGATTTCGCCGTCGGGGGCATTCGTGGCGGCGATGATGACGTGGCCCGTCACCGCACTCGCCGGAAAGGACGAATGGCGAATATCGTCGCTGGAGACGGTCCACTCGCCGCCCCCGCGGCCCACCGCGAGAACGCCGCCGCCTGCGCATACACCGGAGACCGCCCATCGGTCCCTCGCCTCTTCTTGAACGGCGAAGCCCCAGCCATTTTTCGAGCCGGATGCACGGGCAAAGACACTGGATTTGCTCACGAGGCCGATGAGGGACATGGCTCAATAGACTCCCGGGATCAAGCGGTACCGCACGCGCGCGCGGTACCGTGTGTAGCCTTCATCGAGCCCGAGCAGGCGCTCTTCGGATACCAGTCTCGGGATCTGAAGGAGGGTGCAGACCAGATAGAGCGCGCAATTCCACGCGCTGGCATTCATCGATAGAAAAGCAAGATGGCTCAGCATGTACCCCGCGTACATCGGGTGCCGAACGAACCGATAAGGGCCCGCTTCTTTCAAGCCGCGATGGGCCGGAACGCAACCGAAGCTGCGGCCCAAAACCAATTTCGCGTGCAATTGAACGAGCGTTCCCATCATGACGACGAAGGCGGCCACGAACTCCGGAACGAGCGCACGCTCGGGGCATGCACGCACGAGCATGGGTGCCGCGGTGGCGACCATTGCGAGGGCCCAGTCGCCCGGACGCGCGGACACGCGTCGGGTTCGCCGGCGCAGGAGAACGAAGAAGAAGACGAGTCCTTCGGAGGGCAAAAGGAGCAGGTTGCCGAGCCCGAGACCGTCGGCCGAAATGGACTCGACGATGCGCACGACGAGTGCGCCGTAGAGCCCGAGCACGAAAATTCGCTCCGCGAGGTCGAGAAGTCCATGTTTCATTTCATCAGTGCTTCAGAGCAGGGCCGAGCAAGGTGACGATGCGGACGATGGCGGGTCCGAGGATGATGGCGAACAGCGAGGGGAGAATGCACACGATGAGGGGCAGCATCATCTTCACGCTGGCGGTGGCCGCCTTCTCCTCGGCGCGGTGCGAACGCCGCGTGCGCATCGAGGACGCGTGGGTGCGCAGCGCACGGCCGATGGGCGTACCGAACATTTCCGTCTGAATGACGATGGCCGAAAGCGCACGCAGCTCGTCGACGCCGGTGCGCTCGGCGAGCCTGCGGAATGCGTTGGCGCGAGCAACGCCGGCCTGGATTTCCATGGTGGTCTGCCGCAACTCGAAGGAGAGCTCCGGCGCGGAGAGCTCCACCTCTTTCGCGATGCGCGAAAGGGCGACATCCAGGCCGAGGCCCGCTTCCACGCAGGTGACCAGCAGATCGACCGTATCCGCCAGCGAGCGCACCAACGCCGTCTGCCGCGACTGCACGCGACCACGGAGCCACGTGTTGGGCGCATAAAAGCCAACGGACAGCAGCACCACGGCCAGGGCGCGCACCCCGGGCACCGGCTTGGGCAGCATGGAGCTCGCCATGAGCAGCCCTCCGCCGAGGGCCAAGGCCAGGGCGACCTTGGCCCCGAGGAACGTCTCCAGCGCGTGCGCGCCGCGGAAGCCCGCGTGCAGCAGCACCTTGCGCATCCGCGAGGTCTCCTCGGCCTCCTTCGAGCGCGCGATGCCGCCGAGGGGCGCCAGCAGCGCGGCCCATACGGACCGCGTCCTGGTCGTGATCACGGTGGCGTCCGGATCGGGAGCACTGGTCATGCGCTGCGCGCGTTCGAGCACCGCCTCGCGCGGCGCCGTCACCATCGCGCGCACACCGATCACCGCGGCTGCGGAGGCCACACAGGCGAGACCTGCACCGAGAACGACGACGGGATCCATCAGTAGGCCACCTTGGTCAATTGGCGGATCCAAAGGATGCCGCTCACCCAGAGCACGAACCCACAGGCCAAAATGGCGCGACCGAGCCCTTGCCCCAACTCGGAGAGGTAGCCGGGATTCGTGATCGAGAGAAGAAACGCCACCACCACGGGAAGTGCCCCCAGAATGACGCCGGAAATGCGACCTTCCGCCGTGAGGGCGCGCAGCTTCGATTGGAATTTGAACCGATCGCGCATGGTCTCGGCGATGCGCTCCAGCACCTCCACCAGATTTCCGCCGGTCTCGTTCTGAATGCGAATCGCCACGGCCAGCAGCTTCAGATCCAGGCAGCCAGGTACGCGCTCCGTCATGCTGTGCGCCGCGGCGTCGAGCGAGAGGCCGAGGTTCTGCTGCTCGTAGGCTTTGGCGAATTCACTGGCAATCGGCGGCGGGCATTCCTGCGCCACGAACTTGAACGAGACCGGAAGCGCATGCCCCGCTTTGACGGCGCGGGCCATCATTTCCAGGGCGTCGGGGAGTTGCTCGGAGATCTTTTTCGCCCGCTCGGCCCGCGCACGGAGGGCCAGCAAGAGCGGTGACGCCCCGAACAACGGGACGAACACCGCGGCGGCGAAGGTGCGCTGCATCGCCATGGCGAGAACGCCGCCGGCGAGCGCCAGAAGCATCATCCGCAGGAGCACCCCGGCCACGCTCGTCTTCGAATCGCTCTGATCGAGCAGGCGTTCGATCCTTTCGGCGAGGTCGAATCCAGCGAGCAGCTCGTTGAGCCGGTCCGACGAGGCGAGCCTCCGGCGGCGGAGAATCTGTGGCCCCGCATTCGGCGCGCCCACGGTCTGCAGGCGCCGCCGGAGCTCTTCGGCCGAGCGCTCACTCAAATAGCGAACGAAGTAATAGACGGCCTCCGCACCGGTGACGATGCCCAAGAGCAGGACGAGGAACAGCACGCTGGTCATCACCGGCGCACCTGTCGATTATCCATCGGGGTGAAGATCTCGGGCGGAAGGTTGAAGCCTGCGCGCTCGAGCCTTTCGGCACAGCGCGGGCGAATCCCCGTCGAGAAGAAGTCGCCCACCGCACGGCCTTCGGCATCGACGCCGCGCTGACGAAAGACGAAGATGTCCTGCATCTGAATGGTCGTGCCCTCGGTACCGGTGACTTCGGAAATGGCCACGATGCGCCGCTTTCCGTCGCCACCGCGCTGGAGCTGCACGATGAGATCGAGCGCGCGGGCAATCATTTGCGAGACGACTTGCTCGGTGACGTTGAGACCCGACATGCCAATCATGGCCATCATGCGGGTGAGCGCATCGCGCGAGGAGTTGGCGTGGAGCGTGGCCATCGAGCCCTCGTGGCCAGTGTTCATGGCCTGGAGCATGTCGAGGATCTCCACCGAGCGAATTTCGCCCACGATGATGCGATCGGGCCGCATGCGCAGGCTATTTCGAACCAGATCGCGGGTGAGGACTTCCCCCTTGCCTTCGACGTTGGGCGGACGCGTTTCCAGGCGCACCACGTGCGATTGCTGGAGCTGGAGCTCGGCCGCATCCTCGATGGTGACGATGCGCTCGTAATTGGGAATGAACGACGACAGAGCGTTCAGCATCGTCGTCTTGCCGGTTCCGGTTCCGCCGGCGACGAGGACATTGAACTTCGATTTGACGCAGGCCTCCAGAAAGGAGCGCATGGCCGCGGTCATGGCCCCGGTGCGCACGAGATCGTCGGTGCGCAGCGGAGCGCCACCGAAGCGGCGAATGCTCAGGATGGGGCCGTCCACGGCCAGCGGAGGAATGATGGCGTTGACGCGCGACCCATCCGGCAGGCGTGCGTCCACCATGGGCGAGGTCTCGTCCACCCGCCGGCCCACGCGGGAGACGATGCGGTTGATCGTTTGCTGCAGGTGCTCGTTGTCGCGAAAGCGCAGCGGTGTCAGCTCGAGCCGCCCGCCGCGCTCCACGTAAATGGTACCGAACGTGTTGACCAGGATGTCCGATATCGCGGTATCGCGCATCAGGGCTTCGAGCGGGCCCAAACCGAGAATGTCGTCGATCAGCTCGTGAACCATCTTTTCGCGTTCACGGCGGTTCAGCGGGAGGTTCGTGTCGGTGACCATCCGCGCCAGAATGCCGGTGAGCTCCTGGGTGAGCTGCTCGGGGGTCAGACGGCTCAGGGTTTCCAGATCGAGCCGGTCGACGACGCGGGTGTGCAGCTGGGCCTTGAGCCCATAATAGATATCCGGCGCGAGCGCAGGCGCCGCGTCGGGTTGCGAGGCACGTGCGGGTGTCCCGCTAGGTGGCTTCAGGCGTGCGTCGAGCGACATGCGTAATTCCCTTTTCCTCGTGCCGTGAGAAGAACGTCTGCAACAAGCTGCGCGGCTTTTCCGGCGGGGCCCCCGTGAGCTTGCGGGCGAGCTCGCCGAGATCGCGAACGACGGGCGAGCGCGGGGCGACGGATTCGATGGGAAGCCCGCGGTTCAAGGCGGCAACGGCCGCGGCATAGTCGTCGGCCACCGTGCTTCGCACCTCGAGGCCGAGGTTGTCGCAAGCCGCGGCCACGTCGATGGGCGCTTTGGCTTGATACCGATTGATCAGGATTTCGACTTTGTCCTTGTCATAACCGAGCCGCTGGAAGACGGCCAAACTGCGTTTGGCATTCTTGAGTGCAATGACGTCTTGGGTGAGCATCAGCTGGACGCGGCTCGAAGCATCGAGGACGGCGACGGACAGCTCGTCGAATCCGCGCAGGCCATCGCAGATCACGTAATCGAAATGCCGCGAGGCAAACTGCAAAACCTCCGTGGCCTGCGCCGCCGTCACGGCATCGCCGTCCTCGAGCGAATCCGGCTGGGCCAGGACGAACGGCCCCGACGCATGGTGCGCCAGCGACGAGAGCAGCAGATCCCGATCGAGGCGGTGCAGGTTCTTCGCCACGTCGCCGATCGATTCGCGCGGCGCGAGGTCGAGAAAGGCCAGAGCGGCGCCGAGCTGGCGCTCGAAATCGACGATGAGGACACGCGCATCCTGGCGGCTGAGTGCGCACGCCAGGTTCACCGCCACGGTGGTCGCACCGACCCCGCCCTTCACCGGAAATACGGAGAGGATCGTCCCCGTGCGGCTCTCGCGCGAGCCGCGCTGCAAAAGCGTCTTCACCACGGCGGCGAGCTCACGGCCATCGGCGAGGACCACGAATTCGCAGGCGCCCGCGCGCATGGCGCGCAAGATCACGTCGGGATCTTTGGCGTCCGCCACGGCGACGATTTGCACTTGGGCAATCACGCGGCGGACCTCGTCCACGGCGCGAAGGCCGCGGGCGAGATCGTAGGAGAGATCGACGAGGACGATGCGGCTCTTGGACAAAGCCAAGGCGTTCACCTCTTTGCTGAGGAACGCGATGGGCTCGAGCGCGGCGGTCACGGTCGCGTACCGCTCGCGCGTCGCACCGAGCATGACCACGGTCGGACGCTCGCTCATTGGCCCACCTTCTTCTGCTCGACCCGGTCTCCGCGCAGCACTTCCACCACTTCGGTCTTCGCCGGAGCCGCCGCCACGGCGAGAGGCCGCGGCGCGCGGGAAGGACGGTGCGCGTGGGCCACGACGGGGGCCGAGGACGCGGACGCCGTCGGAGCAGGCGCCATCTTCACCGACCCGAGAAGCTCACGCGGAGAGACGCCTGACGTCTCGGCATCGTCCCCATCGGAGGGCGAACGCATGGTGAGCTGCAGCTTCCCCTGGGTCGACGCCAGCGCGAGACGCTCCGCCTCCTCCGGGGATACGAGCAACGTCACGACGGGCACCTGTTCGGGCTTGTCACTCTCCGACGCAAGCCGCTGCCCGACGGCCAGCACGCGAATGCTCTGCAAAACGATCTTGGAGCGAAATTCCGGCTGCCCCGTACCGGTCCACGCCCCCATCGACTCCTGCATGGTGGTGATGACGTCGACGAGATCGCCCGGATGGATGAACCCTCCGACGCCCACGACCTCGTTCACCGGAACGGTCATCGCGCGCATGTTCGCCGGAATGAGCGACGCCATGCCGGGACCGGCCCCTTTGGGCGCAAGGCGCGCCTCCACGATGGGCTCACCCGCGACGATGGCCGCGCCGGTCACGCGATTGGAAAGGGGATCGAGCTGATCGAAGGTTCCACGCGGCTGCGATCCTTCGGGCCAATCGACGACCTTGAGCAGCTCGGGGGTCAACTTCGCCGCGGCGGGGATATCGGCAGCGGCGACGACGACGCGGGTCATGGGAATGGACGGCCCCGAGGCGGCATGGCGTCCGACATAGCGAACGACCATCCACGCCGAGGCGGATCCAGCCAAGAGTGCAATCGCCATGAAGGCGATGGCCCGACCGCGTGTGCCGCGGCTGCGAGGTGGCGCTTTGGCGAGATTGCCCTCCGAAGAATAAATGGCCATGAGCTTTCTCTGAGTCGTTTCAGGGGGAGCCGCGCATCGTGGCGGAGGTGGACACGCGGGCCGTGCCCCCGCCGCTGCCCGGCATGGGAATGAGCGAGAAGCCAGTGAGCTGAGGGAAGTCGAGGATCAGAACGGATTGAAAGCGCGGGCTGCCCGCTACGGTGGTGCACGTGACGTCGATGTTCGGCGCGTAGCCCGAGGGCAAAAGGCCGGAGAGGGCTTGCGCCGCCGCGGTCTCGCCGGTGGTGGTCGCGGTCGAATTGGGGCATGCCCCAGGAATGGTGGTGGCCGTGCGCGCGCCTTCGCGCACGGCATTGGTGCAGGCGAGATCGACGAAGAAGTACCAGCCGTAATCGATGGTTCCCAAGAGAAGGAGGGCAAAGGGAAGAAGCACGAGCGCAAACTCGATGGCCGCAGCGCCGTGCTCCGAGTGGATGCGTTTCATTTACCAGGCTCCCGAAAGGAGAACCCAAGCAGCCGCGCCGGCGAGGGCCACGCCGTAGGGCACGGCCCGCGCGCGGTCGAGATGCTCCACCGAGGGCACGGCGAAGGAAGCGATGTTGCGGCGCACACCCGCGCGCTGCATGCGCGTAAGGTTGAACAGAAAGCCCAGCGCGAGCACGCCGCCCAGAACGGCGCCGATGAGAAGAACGCGCACGGTCTCGGCGGCGCCGATCCATGCGCCAACGGCGCCGAGCAACTTCACGTCGCCGCCGCCGAGGATGCCTCGAGCGAACGGCCATACCAGCAGAGCCACACCCGCCCCCGCGCCGAGCAACGACGCCAGCGCCCCGCGAGGGCCCAACGCCGCCGCCGCGTGGACGATCCCCGCGGCGGCAATGCTCGACACGAGCGTATTTGGAATCGTTCGATAGCGTAAATCGGAAATCGCCGCGGCGGCGAAGCCGACACACAACAGCATCAAAACGGTTCCATTCGGCGCGGGGGCATTCATGGGTTGCCTGCGAGCCGTCGACTAGAGGTGGCTGGCGACGTTGGTGAAGGTCGAGGCCACGCCGGTGCCGACGGCGGTCGCGCCGGCAATGATGACCACCGCGATGAGCGACGCGATCAAACCGTACTCGATGGCCGTTGCACCTTGTTCGCGTTGACGGAGCGCATTGACGAAATTCACGATGTTGTACATTGCGGTACTTCTCCAGGGGGGGGTCCGACGCCAGCGTTTCTGCTCAGCGCCGTCGCATCGCAGTAATCGCAACTCGGATGCCAGGGTCTGGCCTGCTTATCGGCCACCCCCCACGCTGAAAAAGGCGCCACGGCACCAGGCGGGAAAACCCGTACGCGTGGTACCGCGCACATCCGCGGTGGTACGTTTATTCCGCAATTCGAATTACCAGTCAATAAATTGTAATCGACTTAGGGCCGCGTAAATGGATTTACGGGGCCGGCACGACCGCGGTGCATTCGCGCACGCACCAGGTAAACTGGCGGCCATGAACCAGACGGCACAAGAGCTACTTCGCGACGTGGAACGCCAACTCGAGCCGAAAAGCGACGAAAATCGCTTGGTCCCGTCGATTTCCGACGGGCGGGCACCGCGCGCGGTGCTGGCAGCCCTCGCCTGCGAGCAGCACCGCATCATCACCAGCGATTGGCGGAGTTTCCTCTACCTGGCCGCGCGCTCGCCGCATCCTTCCGCCGGGGGATTCTTCACGACGCTCGCCCAGGGCGAGGTGCTGGCACTGGAAGCCCTTTCCGGCTTTGCCGAGGCGTGCGGTGTGGGCGGACGCGCATTGGAGGATTATGCGCCTCGGGCGGGCTGCCAGGCCTATCCGTCTTATCTGGCTTGGCTCGCGCTCAATGCCGAGCCGAGCGATGTGGTGCTCGCGGTGGTGGCGAACTTCCGCGCCTGGGGAAATTACTGCCGCACGGTATCCAAAGCCCTGCGCGAGCATTATGGCTTTGGCGATTCGGGTTGCGCCTTTTTTGATTTCTTCGCGGCCCCGGCACCCGACCTCGAGCGGCAAGCGCTGGCCGTGATCCAATCGGCCATCGACGCAGGCCGCGGTACGGCGCGCGCGTTCGAGTATGGCCGGCTCTTGCAGCGTTACGAGTTGATGTTTTGGAATACCCTGGCTGAACCGTCCTGAGCCGCCTCGAATTTGGCGACCAACGCGGGGTTGCCGAATACAACGATTCGGGAGATGCCGGACGGGCGAAACGTGAGAACGGCAATGCCAAACGGGTGATGCGCACCGTCCTCGCCGCGCCGATAGGCCATGACCGCGGGCTGGCCATTGGCGGCGGTGGGGACCATGCGCCATTCGCCTGGGGCGCCCAGGGCCTGGTGCACGATGAAGGGCGCGCAGGTCTTTTTGCCGGAAAACCACGTTCGGGCGGGGGCCATTTCCAATGTTGCGTCGGCGCACAAGAGCTGCTCGATGGCCGCAGCATCGGCGTTTTCGAATGCGGCCATGTAGCGCTCCAGCAGCGCGCGGGCCTCGGGATGGGCCGGTTCACGAACCTCGTCCGCGGCCGGGGTGAGCTCGTTGATGCGGCTGCGGGCGCGCTGAAGCGTGCTTTTGACCGCCCCCGTCGACATTTCGAGCATTTCGCCGGTTTCTTCGGCGGAAAAGGAGAGAACGTCGCGCAGCAGCAGAATGGCGCGCTGCCGTGGAGGCAGGTGTTGCCAAGTTGCTATTAAGGCGAGGCGCAATCCCTGGCGGGAGGAGAGCATGGCCGCGGGGTCGTCGGAATCCGAGCTCACCCATGCATCGGGAATGGGCTGCACCCAATCGACCTCGGGGCCGGCCATCACGGGAGTTGCCATGGGATCGTCGCCCGGAGCCCCCAAGCCGGATGGCAGTGCGCGGCGCCGCCGCTGCTTCGTGGCGGTGATGCACCCGTTGGTTGCAATTTTGTAAAGCCATGCGCGAAAAGAGGCGCGTTCCTCGAATCCGCCGTAGGCCCGCCAGGCGCGCAGGTACGTCTCCTGGACGACGTCCTCGGCGTCGTCCAGCGAGCCGAGCATGCGGTAACAATGGGCGAGGAGCTCGCGGCGGAATGGCTTGATGCGTTGAACGAAGTCGCCGCTATCCGGTAGAGATTGCTTGCTGGCCATGGGTCCTCGTCGAGAAGACTCCCGCCGGCGCGAAAAGGAATCGGTCGGCGCCCAAGGCGCTCACGGCGCGCGATGGCGACCGCGTCCGCCGCCTCCGCCGCGCCCGCCGCCACCCCCGCGGGCGGCGCGCCGGGCATCCATTTCGTCGAGGATGCTCTGGCGCGTGGCCTCTTCGAGCCTCTCGAGGTGTGGAAAGAGGTCGCGCTCTTCCTCGGCGAGGTGCTCAATCATGTGGGGCTCGAGCGCGCTCGCCGCGTCCCGAATGGCGTCACGGAGCTCGCTCCAGCGCTCGGGGGACGAGGCGAGGGTCTCGCAAGGCTCAATCAGCGCCTGCAAGAGCCGCTCGTGGTCGTGGTGCTCGCCGCGCATGCGATCAAGCGCCGCCCGAGCATCGGGATCGGTGAGACGCGGGAGGATGGACTCTTCCTCGTCCCGAGTGTGCATCGGGAGGGCCCGGGTGAAGTAACGCGCAATGCGTTCCGCCGACGCGCGGGTGTCGTCTTCCGTTTCGGGCGGTGTCCCGGCGAGGCTCGAGGCCAGCGACAGCATCTCGCGGATTCGCGTGTGGCAGTCGAGCAGGCGCCCGACCAGCGAGGGCTGGTCGTCTTGGGGTTCACGCGAGTTCATGGTTGCTCGCGCAAGCTTAGCGCAAGGGGGTACGATGGGGCCATGCGCATTACCTGGTCGAGCACGTCCCCTTTCGTCCGCAAGGTCATCGTCTTCGCCCTGGAAACGGGGCTCGACGCACGCATCGAGCGCGTCCCCATCAAGACGACCCCCACGACGCCCAGCCCCGAGCTCTCGCGGTACAACCCGCTGACGAAGCTGCCAGCCTTGCAAACCGACGAGGGCACATGGCTCTTCGATTCGCCGGTGATTTGCGAATACCTGGACACGCTGAACGCAGCGGCACCGCTGATTCCGCGCGAGGGTGCCGAGCGCTTCGATGTTCTTCGCCTGCAGGCGCTGAGCGATGGGCTCGTGGAGGCGGGTCTCTTGTGCCGCTACGAGTCACTGCGCCCGTCCGCGCATGCATGGCACGTCTGGACGGAGTCGCAACTGGGCAAAGTGAACCGCGCCCTGGACGCCCTGGAGATCGAAGCCCGCGATGGGCGTCATTTCTCCCTGGAGCGCCTCCACCTCGGGCAAATCGCGGTGGCGTGTGCATTGGGGTGGCTCGATTTCCGCCAAGTCGCCGGTGATTTTCGCCTGGCGCGTCCCAATTTGGCGAAGTGGTATGGGCAGTTTTCCGAGCGTTCGTCGATGGCCAGCACGGTGCCCCACGAGGAGTGAGCTTCAGCCATCGTCATCGGGAGCCTCGATGCATTCCTTGCACCCGAATGGGTCCATGACCAGTACCGACGCCCGCGCTCGATTCGCGTGACCATCGAGCATGGCCACGCGAACAAAGCTCGGACGACTTTTCGTCCGTTGCATTCTGGTATCAAGCATTGCCGCGGCGCGTGTTTACAATGCCCGACGTCGCGGCGCGCCTCCCCATTTACTGAAGTTTAATCTGCCCCTCGGCAAAGATGGACGGAGAGACCTCCTCCCCTATTTCATAGTAGGTACCGTTCACTGGCGGACCTAGCTGCACACAGGGATCCGAGTTGAATTCGCGGCGGAAGACCGGTCCCGTGTATGCCTTGGCGGAATACAGTTGGCCGCTATAGTTGCCGTCGATGTAGTGGCGCTGAAGGTAGCGGTGCACGGTCGTCATATCTGCGGTGTCCGTAGGGTAGCTAGCCGAAACTACCGGCTTTGTGCATGTGCTATCCATCCAGTAATCAGAAGGGGGGCCATAGATGTTGTAGCCGAAGCCAGCGAGTTGCGTTGGCCAGCAGCGTACCTTGTTCGTCGTGTCGTGCCAGTCCCTGCGGAAGGAACAGTCCATACTGAGCTGCGTGTCGTACCAACCAAGAAAGCCGCCGACGCCGTTCGGCGTCGCAATCGACTTCACCCGAATCCGAGCGACGGCTTCCGCGCTCAGCGCAGCCGCCGGCTGGCTCTCACTCGCGGCATTTTCGGCAGCTCCAGCGTCTGCGCAGCCGACCATCGATAGACAAAGTACCAGAACGAAGCGACCCGAGTTTGAAGCACTCATATTTTCTCCTAGTTTTTCTCGTTGAATGGACCTCCCGTTCACCAACGGGAGGTGCAAAGGTGTTCGTGTTGGAATCTGCTCTTGCTCGGCGGATCAGTCGCGAGCCTCGCGGTCGCACCGCTGGATGCATTGGCGCCTCGAGCGAATGCACCATTCGAGCGCCATCGTGCAGCGTGCAGGTCGACTTCACAACGGTCGACGCAATCGTTCACCCGCTCTTGGCGTAGGCGAGTCTCCTCTTTCTGCCGTGCATCCTCATTCGCTTCGTGTTGCGCTCTCCGCGTGAGAAGGTCGTTCCTTGGAATTTTCTCGCTCGCCCAATCGTTGAAGTCGATTTTGAAGTCAACGTCGTCCTGCTCGGTGCGCTCCAGAAACGCGATGACGGAAGCCGTGTTTTCCGGATGGGCACGCGTTCCGGCGCGCAACGTCTCGAGCGAATGCAGCGCCTCATCGTCCGTTCTGACCATGGAATACGAGCTTGGGTGCTCGAGCCGCTGCCAGAGTCCCCGTGGCCCACTGCCTCCAGCGAGCATCAAGCACACGAGAATGAAGACCAAGCGCATCGCTCGAACCGATTCATCGACCCACGGACCTCCCATGCTCTCCTCCAAAAAACGCCGTTTCGACCCTTAAGACGGAGCCTTCCGTCGGGCCTTGCGTTTTTTCTTCGAGATGGGACGTCGTTTATCGGTCCACGGCAAGGCTGGCCGGGAGACTGAGCTGTCCCTCCAGCAAACGAAAGATGCTCTCCAAAGCCGCACGGCGACGACCTTGAGCCAATGTCGAAAACCACCCCGGCCGCTGTAATTGAAAATCTTTGGCGCCACCTTCGGTGTACCCGGAAACAAGCGCTCACGCAGCCGCTGTTCGAGCTCGTCCTCGGGAATGGCATATTCCCGTGAGCGAAGGGCCGTCGTGACGGCGTCGAGATGCGACTCCACGGCAGCAAACGCCATGGGAACGTGCGTCTCACAGGCGCATCAGAGATAGAGATCTCGGACCCAACCCCGTGAAATCATTTCCTCGAGGTGCGAGACGTCCTGCACCTTGCGATGCCATCCGTCGTCCGTCGTCCCTAGGTACGTCCAGGTAGCCCAGCTTCACGTCCGAGGGAACTATCCGAGCAGCGCACGCATCGCGTTCGGGGATGTAGTCGCGAAAGCCTCCCCCGGACACCCAAGCACGCTCCTCGTTGGCCTGAACGGAGAAATGGACGACCCGAAATTCTGCGCGCGATGCCTCGCGGATACTTTGCACCCGTGAATCGAATACGCGGGCCGTTCGCAGGCCGCACACACCTTCCCTCAGCCGGCAGCTCGAGCTGCGCAGGCTTCATTGCGCGATCCATCTCGAATGAGGCTATAAATAATTGAGGCTCAAATCAAGCGAGCGCGCAATTGCCGAACCGTCGCTACCGGCCACGAGCCAGCAAGACGCCGTTGGTACCCGCGACCCATATACGCTTCGGACCGACGGTGATCCCCTTGAGCCGCTCGTTCGTGGGCACCATTTCGTAGGTCCAGTTCGTGCCGTCGAAGTGGTAAAGGGCAAAGAGGCGCGAGCTCGTTTCGTGAAGCGCCCAGACATCATTCGGGCCGCTTCCGTCGATGTCGTCAAAGTACGAATCATTGTCGCCGGGTGGAAGGGCCGGGTGGACGTCGTGCCATTTGCCGCCGGTGTAATGATGAAGGCCCGTGCTCGATGTTGCCCAAGCCTCGCCGGACTGCGGTGCATAGATCCGATTGAACGCGTTCATGCTGTTGCCGCTCGCCGTTTGATTTTCGGCCGTCCAGGTCGAGCCATTGTAATGATGCACGTGCGCGATCCAATCCGACGTGGCATCGTCGATGATTTCCGCGGCCACCCAAACGTCGGTCGGCGTGCGCGCGTGAACGTGAGCCGAGCCGAGGGCAAAGTCGGAGAAGATCTCCGATGACGTCCAATTGGTGCCGTCGAAGTGATCGACGGTCTTGCCACGGCCCACCATCCAAACATCGTCCCTACCCGTCGCGGATAGTTCGTTGGGTTCATCGCCGTTGCGCATCGTGTAGTTCGCCTTGGTCCAGGTCGAACCATCGAAGTGGTAGGGAAAGCGGCCGCGCAAGCTCCACACATCATCGGGCCCCGCGGCAACGACCCTTCTACCGACGGCTAGCGGTGACTCGTCGGGCAATGGCGTCCCGTCGGACGTCCGATTGGCCAAGGACCAGGCGCCGCCGGCGCGACGGATGACGCTCGTCTCTCCTACGACCCATACGTTCTCATCGTCCTGGGCTGGAATGGCAATACTTCTCCACTCCGCACGCGCGAAGGGGGCCGTGCCGGGGAAGTCGGTCACCACCGATCCGCTCGGGACGAGGAGATGCCCATGGGTGCCCGCAATGAGCGTCCTTCCTGCGCTGGCCCCGACCGCCAGCAGCCCAACCTCGGGCGGCGCCCCGGAGACCGAGTTCCACCTCGAGAACTCGCGGTGGTAAATCATCCCGAGGTAGGTAACCGCCCAAAGATCGTCGGACGACGTCCCGACGATGGCGCTTACGGAGTCGCCAGGGCGGATCTTCAAGTCGAGATCGTTGTTGTGATAAATACCGCGCGACCCGCCCTTCCACATATTACCGAACCCGCCCCAAACGGCATGCCAATAGGCATTCGCATCGTCTCGAACGACGACCCACCGTTGGTTCGGCTCCAGTATGGCGATGGTCGAATTGCACGAGACGGCAACGGGATTGCGTTTCGAGCTCCCCCAGATGCCCGCCTGGATGCGATCGTGATCCTTCACCGTGCAGTCGAGCGTTCCTACGTCACCATAGTCGGTCTCGGCCGCCGACCAGGCCGTTCCATCGTAATGAAGGAAGGATAGATTCGGCGTCACTGCCCAAATATCATTTGACGCAGACCCCCATATACCTGTCAGCAATTTCGCGACGGCGCCGCCCGTGATTCCCCCGGCGGCACCCCCGTGCACGCGCTTCCAGCTCGTTCCGTCGTAGTGAAGAATGACTTCGTTCGACCCCACGGCCCAAATATCGCTGGGGGAAGCTCCCCAGATACCGCGCAACTCCTCATCGTCGACGTGGATGGTCTTCCATGAGGCGCCATCGTAATGTGATATGGTGCCGCGTTTGCCAACGGTCCACACATCATTGGCCGACGAAACCCAAATGCCGTGGATGTCGTTGCCACTCGGCTGTGGCTGCTGCCAACACCACGCCCCGCTTGCGCAGGCGAGGCCGTCGTCGGTACCGGTGTTCCCCTCGCGCGCGATCGTCCCATCGCGGGTGTGAGCATCTGCCAAGGTACCACTGGCGCCATCGCCGCCGGCTTCTGCACCCGGCCCATTGGCTCCGCTGCACGCCGCCACTGCGGAAAGGGCTGCACATGCCGAGGCAAGAATGGACCATGATAGTCCATTGTGATTCCTCCACACCGTACGCGACAATTTGATTGGACGCATGACTCTCCCTTGATGTTGGGATTCTGTTTCGCTTTGGACGCTGAATGCGCTGGGGGCATTCACGTCCGAGGGAAAGGTTTGTGCGCCGCCACGATGGCGGACATTTCACATTTCTCTCCCGTCCCCGCCGCCCGAGGGCGACGTCGAACATGGCGCCATTGAAGAAGAGCCGACACGGAGGCGTCGAAAAGGACACCCCATCGAAGTTGGGCCTCCGGACCTTCGTATAGATGCGTAGAAGCATCATCATCGTGCCAGAGCACGAAGCATTATCGCTTGATTCCAATCATCAAAATTGACGGGAGTATCGGCGAAACTCAAGGCATTCGGCAGTCTGGTCGGAGTGGATCCAGGCGAGCCTGCAATCGGAACGTTCGTCGGAGGTCGACGTTCAAGTGGTGGATTGGCCCTCCTTCTGGAGCTGGGTGTTGTTGACCCCCGAGCCGGCCAGCGCCGCGTCGTACGCCCGCCCGAGAACGCGCGAGAGCTTCTTATTGGCGAGGGCGATTCCGAACGAGCCCGTTGCGCGCCGCAGTCTTCTCAAAGCGGCCACCGTGTTGGGTGGGCTTTCGACCTTGGGGTTGGAGGCTTGCGCTCACCCGAGCGCGACCGCGGGCGCGGCGTCCGCCGCGGCGATTCACGAATTGACGATGGCAGATACCCCGCTGGCATCCGGCTCGAAGGTCACGGTCGAACGACGCGGGCAGGTTGTACTCATCGGTTTGAATAGGCCCGAGATCCACAACCGCCTCGATCCAGAGGCATTCACCCTGCTTGCCGTCGTTCACGGCGACACATGGAACATGGGGCACGAGATTGATCTTGCCGCCGACATCCGCATTGCCGCCGCCAATACTCGGTATGGCCAAGATGAGAATACGCATGGCCGCTTTCCCGGCGGCGGCTCCACCGTGCGTTTCGTCCGCGAGGCGGGTTGGGGAAATGCCATGCGCTACATGTTGACCGGCGATCACTGGAGTGCCGACGAAGCCCTTCGCATGGGCGTGGTGCAGGCCGTGCATTCGACACAAGAGGCCGCACTGCAGGCGGGAATCGAGATGGCCAACAAAATCGCAGCGTGCGGGCCTCTCGGGATCCAGAGCACCCTCGAATCCGCCCACCTGGCCATCGACGAGTCGGACCAGCAAGCCTTGTCGAAATTGGATACGCAGTATGGTGCGCTCTACAAGACACAAGACTTCCTCGAAGGCCGAAACGCCGAAGCGGAAGGTCGCCCACCGGTGTATCGAGGTAGGTAGCCGAGCGGCGCGACATTCACCAAAATAGATGCTGGACATCGCGTCTTGAATCCAGCTCCTAGCCCGCAGCAAGTCGGCTCTGAAGCGTGTCCAGTAGCCATCGACCGGCAGGGCCGAGAATATGATCGCGCCGGTGCGCCGCGTAGATCGTCAAGGCATCGCGCGGAGTGGGGTCATCCGAGATCTCCAACGGCACCAGTTGGGCCGAGGCGATCGGCGCCGCCACGATGTGCTCGGGCATGCGGCACCATCCAAAGCCGGCGAGTAGGAAGTCGAGACGTCTTCCAAGATCGACGAAGCGCCAGAGTCGCGCGCTTAGGAGGCCGTAACTCTCACCGGAAGGTGCGGCGGTGTCCGATAGCACGAGTTGCACATGTTGCTCGAGGTCGGCTCGTGTAGCCGGTCGCGCGAGTCGCGCGAGGGCGTGATGAGGCGCGACCACCGCCTTCAGGCGGATCCGCAGCAACGGATACGCGATGATGTCGTCCGGAACCGTTGGCAGTAACAGACATATCGCCAGCGCAGCCGACCCTGCGCGCAGGCGCCGCAACGAGCCACCAAGACCTTCCGTCGAGAAGCTGATCGGGAGATCCGGAAATTCACCACCGAGCGCTCTCATACTTTCGATCAGCGGCTCTGTGGGCACGAGAGGGTCGATGGCAATCGCGAGCTCGGGTTCGAGACCTTTACGGCTATTCGCGGCCACCGCTTCGAATCGTGCCGCGCTCGCCAGTACCAGACGCGCCTGATCGGTCAGGACCCGTCCTACGTCGGTGAGGCGCGGCCTGTACCCCTCCCGGTCGAAGAGGGTGACGCCTTGAAGCTCTTCGAGCGTGGCGATCGCCTGGCTGATCGCAGATTGCGCGCGCCCGAGCGCGCGGCCCGCGGCCGAGAAGCTGCCGGAATCGGCGATGGTCACGAGAACACGCAGCTGGTCGAGACTGAGGGTTCCGAGCCTGCCAAACTCCATCATATTTGCCGATGGATAGCATCACAACTTCATCACTTTTTCAAGAGGACGGCCGGTCGTAGATAGACAGTGTTCATCGCGGCGTCGCCGTCGCGACGTTCCACGTGAAGGAGACCTCCATGACCAGACTTCTCGTCGTCGAAACCAGCCCCCGCGGCGAACACTCGATCTCACGGAACATGACGCGGAGCTTCGTGAGCCAATGGCGCGTCGCGCACCCGAGCGGCGATGTCGTCGAGCGCGACCTGATGGAGACCGATCTCCCATTCGTTACCGCTCCGTGGCTCCGGGCCTACTTCACGCCGCCGGAGCAGCAGTCCCCCGAGATGAAGGACGCCCTACGTCTTTCCGACGAACTCGTCCGCGAGCTGCTCTCCGCGGATCATGTCGTCATTGCCACTCCCGTGTACAACTACAACATTCCCGCAGCCCTGAAGGCGTGGATCGACCACATCGTTCGCAAGGGAATGACCCTAGGCTTCGACGGCAAGGGTCTCGTCGAGAACAAGAAGGCCACAATCCTGCTGGCTTCGGGCGGCGTCTATACCGAGGGCTCTCCGATTCGTGATCGGGACTTTGCTCCCCACTATCTCCGACTGATTCTCGGAGTGATCGGCATTACCGACATCACGACAATCGCTGGCGGAGGTGCGAAGGCCGTCGATATGCGACAAGACACGATGGAATCGTTCGTGGCGAAGCTGCAGCCCGAGATCGAACGCGCCGCTGCGACGGACGCAGAGTGCGCGTCGCCGTGAGGTCGGGCGCAACGACGGCGTGCTCGGCGTCAATTGCACTTTCCCATCAACGACAATTAGATCTCCCCATCCTCGTTCTTGCCTGACTTCTTCCCGGGGCTGCTCGTAGTTGTCGTTGAGGTATCGGGGGTAGTTGTCGTCGGGGTAATTGTCGTTGCATCACCTCTCTTTTTCGCTTCTTCAGCCCTGATGCTGGTGCCGGTCATCTCCAGGATGACGGAGTGGTGGACGAGGCGATCACGCTTTTCCGCTCGTACCTCATCGAGGATGACGGCGTGGAAACCATCGAGCGCCCGAAGCTCGCGTTCGAGCCGTAGGTCGCGTTTCGCTGCGAGAGGCCGCTGGACGAGCGCAAAGGTGGCTGTGAAGAGCACGCGGTAGCCCCGTTGCACGAGCTCGTGGCCGAGCGCGCTGACCAGGCCTCCCGTTGAAGGCTCGCTCGTAGGTAGGCTCGCGCCTCCGCGGCGAGCAGCGTGTCACGGGCTCCCCCATCGTTCGCGCTCGTTGGCGGAGAGCGCAAGGGGGTATAAATCGGATCGAAGCACGATGATCCCCTCGGGATCCTCCCGGTTGCGCAACGCGAGCAAGCGTGAGCAGTCATCGCCAATGAATACTGGCTGCCGCTTGCGGCCAAATACGGCCGTACGATCTCTGGCATCGTACGGTCCGACGCGGAACGAATATGTCGTGTACCCGTAGTGGTCATTGCGCACGGGAGGGGCCGAGAGGGTGACCTCGACCCACTCGCCACCGCACGCTGTGCGTCGAGCGTCTCCTAATTTTTGCACCATCTTGATCCCCGCGAAGCCGAATACACCTACCATAGTGAGCGCGACCGCGGCGGAGACCGAAACGGATGCCCACCGCGCCGACCCAACGTCGATGGCGGAGCTCAGTGCGAACTGGTCGGGCTGAGCAGGATCGAAGTGCACCTCGACGGCATCGGTCAACTCGAGCTGCGATCCGAGGGTCGTGACCGCGAGCTGCCCGGCGTGCCCTTCGCCGCTCGAATCGAGGTAGGTGACGTCGAGCTTGTATTCGTGAAACACGATATTTCGCATCGTGTGGGTTCCCTCGACGCTAACTTCTGCCGCCGTGACGCCCCGCTGCCAAATGGCCCGCTCGCGCGCGATGGATTGGCCTTCTGGAAAAACGGTGCGCGCCAAGAGCGCGATACCGAGCGCCGCGAATGCGGCAAAGAGGAGTACCTGGAGCGCCGTGGCCACGAAGAACGATGCGCGCAGCTTGTACGGAGATTGGGGAAGCGTTGGATCCGATAACGCCGCAATGCGCGCGCCCGTGTGCGGTTCTTGGGATGACAATTGCCGTTTACGTCGGTCCTTTTCCAATGCCCGATACAGAAAGGCCATGGCGACAATGAACCCAGAGCATAGGAATAACCCGATGCGGGAATTGCTTGGGCCTCCCCACGTCACCAAAGTGGTCAGGTTCGTCGTGGCCTGAAAAGAAAGAATTCCCGTGTACGCGAGGGGCTCCTGGTGACACGCCCCATAGAAGCCAATTTCCAGCGCGGCCCCACCAGATTCACATAGGGCCGGCGCGAACGTCGCATCGGAGCTCCGCCTAGCGCGTGAGCAATCCAGGCCCGTTTCCAGTGTAACCCATGGCGCGAACGCCTGCGCACCGGCGGAGGGTACCTGCGAGCAGTCGATCGTTATCGGCGCATCACCGAAGTGGGCGAGCTGACGCGCACAGTAAATGAATCCCCACGCACTGAGTAGGGCGACCGCACCGCAGAATAGTGCCGTGGCAATTCGGGACCTTTTGAAAAGTGCAAGCAGGAGGCCGGTCATGGCGATCTTTCAAGAGAATACGGTCGGATATGTGTTCGTGAAGGCTGAGCTGGATTCGGCGCGAATGCACCCGTGACCCGGTCACGACGTGCGAACTTGAATCTGCATTGCTCCGACGGCGGAAACAAGTTCGTCGAGCGCACAGCCATCGACGCGCGGAGCGTGCCTGTACTCGGCACTAAGACCGTCGTGACGTGGCGAATATTCGAGGATTAGCTCCGCCGGCCTCCCTGAAGGCAGTGCACTCGGCTTTGCGGACGCCCAAGTCCTTGGCTTGGACACTGACTGCCTCACTTAAGGAGCATTCCGCCTCCGTGGCGACATCCCGTTCCTCAACGGGGTCCCTTTCTCGCGAGGCATTGGCTCACTTCAAGAGAGCCCTTAGAAGAACCGAGCTCGATGCCCCGGGCGGAGCGCCCGGCGAGATACGGAGGGTGGACGAATTCGTCCGCAAACTCAGCGTTATGGATCCGGTTGCCGTCCAGCCTGAAGTGCCGGCAACAATGAAATGGACCACCAGTTGCCCGAGCAGGTGCTCCGTGTGGACCCGACATACCCAGGGGTGTCGTTAACGACGGAGAACAAATCCTCGCGCAGCCGAATTGCGATGGGAAGGACTGCGTTCCGCCACCGTATGTAGCGTCATGCGAGCACCCCTCCATTCGGCGTGGCTTCTCCTTCCCCTTGGCGCAGCCCTCGTGGTCGCGTGCAACGATGCCGACGATTCGGCGTCCGGGCTCACACACAGCGCCAGCGATACTGGCGATGCGGGCCCCCCCGACGGCTCACCCGGCAAGGGCGGCGAGCCAGGGGCCGCCGGCGATGAGCACAATGCGGCCGCCCCCACGAAGAAAGGCTCCGTGGTCGTGCTCAGCGACAACTACATCATGACGACGACGACGAGCTCGGGCACCGCCTCCCGCTCGCAAGCGTACGAATCGTCGTTCACGGCGAGCTTCGTCGAAGCTCCGTTGCCCAGTTGCGAAGAGCACGAGAGCTCGGGGTGCACGGTGCGGACGTGCAATTACACCTACGGCAATCCGTCGAGCGACGCGGGGATACCCGTTGTACGGCTCCCGCACGCGGGCGGTATTCGCTTGTCCGGCATGTCAACTCCGATCACGCTCACGCCCACATCGAGCGGTCTCTATGCCAACTATTTCTCGCAAAATAGTACGTTTTGGTACGAGGGAGTCGACCGCACCCTCACGATTGACGCCGAGGGCGCCGACGTACCGGAATTTCACGGATCTCTCAGGGCGCCGAATCAAGCCGTCATCATGAAGCCGCTCCCCGCGCCGTTGCCGTCGGGCGGCTCTACGCGGATGCAGTTCGCGCGCGATTCGTCCATCGACTTCGAGTGGGCCAATGCGGGGCCCGCGCAGGTCGACGTGTCGCTCTCGCAGCAAGCATCCACCGGACCGTCGTCGTTTCGGCTCGTCACGATCACGTGCACCTTCGCGGGGGCCGCTCGCACGGGAAGCATTCCCGCCGTGCTGCTTTCTACCTTGGTCGCGGGAACCAGTGAACAAGGTGGGCTTTATACGACGGTCCGCGCGAAGACGCACGTTGCGTCGCCGATCGTCGCAGGCGATTGGGCCATCGATTGGCGGCTCGAGTCGAACGCCAAATCCTCGGACGACAGCTCGCTCTATTCGTATCTCGTTAATCTACGCTGAGCGACGAAGCGCTTTTTTCCGCCGGGGCGTAGCGCGGCGCCGGGTCGCCACGGCGCCGCGCCCGCGTTAAGTGACCCCTCTCCATCCCGAAGAGGGCCATCCGGCCGACCAACCGCGCCTCTTGGGATGGGGCGATCTAAGCGACGTCAATGGGGCGATGTAATTGTCGCTGAGCACTGAGCCATTGGCAGCTCTTCGCGGAGGACCGCCCGCGGGACGATGTTGGGTGCGGGGGACCGAGAGGCTGTGGGCTCGGGGGCGCGGCACATGCCATGGCGTTGAGGATCACGCCGAGCGAGACAATGACTTCAGCGTACCGCTCGGGCCAAGGCGCGATTCTGAACTTCGCTTCGCCCATAGCCGTATCGTATGTCTTTCTCGACACGATGGCGCTTGGTCGGTCCGCCTGCATGAGATCCCGTACGACGCGTCAATGACTGCGTGGCGCCATTTCGAACAAACATGGCCGTCACGTGAAATCGCTTGAACGCCAATCGCGACGGTGGTGCTTCGGAGCGCGCGGTCTCCTGCTCCCCGGCGCCCCAGACGGTCCACAATTCGTTGCCCACCCGGCCTTGACGGCCGAATTGGGACACGGGCGAGTGCACTGGCAAGGATCGTGTAAGAAGACGGTAGCCGGAGATTTTTATAACGAAAGACATCATGAAGCTAAGTTAGCTCACTTCTTCATTGATCTTACGCGCGTACTCGGCAATCCATTCACGGGCATCCGCCGCCACCAGGATGCCTGGACGGTCGTCTTGACTCTCGAATGCGATGATGTCCGTGGCTCGCCATGTCGTATAGAATCGATCGGATGCCTCGGGGACCTTCTCTGCACCGAACTGTCCGAGCAGGGCACGCATCGCGTTCGGGGATCTAGGCGCGAAAGCCTCCCCGGATACCCAAGCACGCTCCTCGTTAGCCTCCCACACGACCGCCATCCGTTCAACTTTATAGTCGAATGTCTCGCTCCGCCCAAACCATCCGCACACATAGAACTCCCCGTTCTCGTAGAGGCTGTACTCGAAGGACGGGTGGACATCAGCGCACATGACGACCACTCGTCCACGGACCTGCCCCGCTACGACCTCGTTCGCAGCAAGGTAGAAGGGGTCTCGATGGACAATGCCCCAGATTGCCGACTCGTTGCCGAGATTCTCTTCGTAACCGGCATAACGAGCTTGGAACTCGAGCCACGCGTCACACGGCTGGAGTCCGTCTCGATGCAGAGCATCCACTAGGGCGTCGACGGACAGTGGCTCGTGTCGAGGAAGGGTCGCCAAGAATGCGTGTGCTCGAGGTGACAGGTCCACAGTCATTTCTCCGAGGGTGCTACTACCGTTTCGGCGCATCTCCGGCCAGTCTGGGCGGCCTTCCCGTCAGGGAGGCTTCGAACCGAATTTCGCGCTGGCAAGCCCCGCCTCTTTCCGGTCGTTGCCATGGGGCGGCGATGGTCATCGCGGGCACCGGTCCTTCGTCGATGCCGAGCAAGCCGTGGCGACGCCATCCCTCGCGAACGAGCCACGTTCGCGCAGGTCGGACCGGTGGGGTGAGTCCAGCAACCCAGTCAAGGTCGCGCAACGCGGGCTCGAAAAGAGCGTCTCTTCGCCATCCATCGAACCACACAGCGGACGAGCGAGGGTCGAGCCAAGCAGGGGAGGCTCCGTGCTTTCGATGGTTCATCAGCACGTAAAGAAGAGCGTTGCGGACCTCGCGGGGCCGCGTGAGGGGATGAGCGTGGTACCGCCCTTTCCACACGGGCCCGCGGCGCAGGAGTCCACGATTGATCGCACGAGCCAGTCGAATCGAGAGCCCGCGCATTCCGCGCGACAGGCTCTCCTTGTCGTGGCCTTCGACGATGAGATGGATATGGTCGTACTGAACGGAAAACTGGACGACCCGAAATTCTGCGCGCGATGCCTCGCGGATACTTTGCACCAGCAAATCGAACACACGGGCCATTCGCAGGCCGCACACACCTTCTCTCGCTCGCAACGTGGCGTGAACGGGATGTGACGCCTTATGCTCGGGACGTGCGCGGTGAGGCACTCCAGACCGCGGATCGCGCTTTCTCCCCGCCCCTCGCCGCCGGCCGCCCCACGAGCGGACAGCCGGCAGCTCGAGCTGCACAGGCTTCATTGCGCGCTTCATCTTGAATCAGGCTATAAATAACTGAGACCCAAATCAAGCTATTCTCGAGGGTTCGGGGTCCGTACTAGAGGTGACGGTCGACCGCGCAATTGCCGAACCGTCGCTACCGGCCACGAGCCAGTCAGACGCCGTTCGTACCCGCGACCCATATACGCTTCGGGCCGACGGTGATCCCTAAAGTACGAATCATTGTCGCCGGGTGGAAGGGCCGGCTGGACGTCGTGCCATTTGCCGCCGGTGTAATGATGGACGCCTGTGCTCGATGTTGCCCATACCTCGCCGGCCTGCGGTGCATAAATCCGATTGAACGGGTTCATGCTGTTGCCGCTCGCCGTTTGATTTTCGGTCGTCCAGGTCGCGCCATTGTAATGGGGCACGCGCGCGATCCAATTCGGCGTTACGGCCCAAATGTCATTTTGCGCAGAACCCCATATACCTGTCAGCAATTTTGCTACGCGCCGCCCGTGATTCCCCGGCGGCACCTCCGTGCACACGCTTCGTTCGACCCCACGGCCCAAATGTCGCTGGGGGAAAGGAATGGATCCGGGCTTGGTCGAGGAATGCTCGCCCGCCGTTCGGATCGAGCACCCGCACGAGCCGGATGCCGGTGCCTTTTCGCGTCACTTTTCGTGCGACCTGGAGGGGTGACGAGCCTCTTAGGGGCATGCATTGCATCTGGTCCGCTCCGTTGTCGCGTTCTCGAACCGAAGCAGGGAAGAAATCTCAGGCCTGGCCGTATCACGGCGGTAGAACCGTGCATCGATCGATCTTCCTTCCGCTTTTTCTCATTCTCGGGGCGTGCGCCGTCGATGCGTCGCCCCATTCGGACCCAGCGGCGTCCGCGCTCGCAGGCGACGCCACGGAGCCGGGGGCGCCAAAGCTCCTCTCGCCGCTGCCGGGAACCGTGCACCGTTCGCGGCCCACCTTCACGTGGGCAAACAGCGCCAACGCCAATGGCGCGACCCTTCAGATCTGCCGAAGCCGGGCGTGCACCGAGGTGGTTGCGACCCTCTCGGGCACCACCAGCGCGCAACCCGCGGCGGATCTCGGGCCGGGCGCGTATTTCGTTCGCGGATTCGGCCGGCGTACGGCGCCGGGCCAGTCGCCCGTCGACGGCACCGCTCCCAGCGCGACGTGGGAAATCATCGTGGGACATCGCACGGGCATCGATACGCGTGCGTCGGTCACCATTCCGGATTTCGACGGTGATGGACTCGGCGACATCGTAATGAGAAGCGATGCCATTTCCGCCCCCAGTGCGAAGGTGCTGGTCACCACGGCGAACACGCGGAACGAGTCCGTCATCGGCTACAACGATTACGATCACAAGGTTACGGAGGCCGCACTCGCGGGGGACCTGAACGGCGACGGCTACGTCGATTTGGGACGAGCCCAGAACCATTACAATACGGATTACTCGACGACGCCGCCCACGTACCGAAAGGCCGAATTGCTTACGGCCTACGGCGGGCCGGAGCGATTGACGTATTACCCGCAGCGGATCACGCTGCCCGAGCCGGGCATCGTGGACCTCGTCGTGGGGGCCGGCGATGTCGATGGCGACGGCTATGCCGACCTGGCTGCCATCCAGATGAACGAACCGGCGTTGGCGGCGGGCTCGCCGTACGTAGCGTTCATCTACTTTGGCGGGCCCGGAGGTCTCACCTCGCGCTTCGTGCGGACGCAATTCGACGAGCCGTGGCTTTCCAACGCCACGGAGGTCCACTCTCTCGGAGACTTGAACGGGGACGGTCTTACGGACGTGGCGATTTATGCGCGAAACCCTGCGCCAGGAACCCTCAAAGTGCACCTCGCTGCCCCGCAGGGCTATGCCGCGACACCGACGGCTTCGTTCACCAATGTCAGGGACCCGTATGCGGTGGGGGACGTCGACGGCGATGGCTACGAAGACGTGGTGGTGACCATCAATGCGTACCGCACGGACCAGCCCAACGACCCTTGGGCGCCCGATCACACCCATCCACGATTGCTGCGCGGCGGGCCCGACGGTCTGCGCATGGAACGCGGGGTCGACTTCAATTTCCCCGAGACGCCGTATTCCGATCCTTGGTGCTTTCGCCCCACCGGTGTTCCTTTCAGCCGGCCAGGCCGATGTGCGGTTCGAGGCAAATTCGTGGGAGGCGGGGATTTCGACGGCGACGGCTTCACCGATCTGGTGATGCAGGGTTCCACATACGCACCCGCGCCTGCTGGCGAACGATGGCCCTCACGCGGGCGCGTCTTCGTCTACCGAGGAACGGCCGATGGGCCGAGTGCCAATTCGGTGCAGGTCATGTCCGGGCCCGACGCCGACGAAGTGGGCGGCGATGCACGATACGGGATCGACCTTGCCTTTGCGGGTGACTTCGACGGCGACGGGTTCGACGATCTGCTCGTGGGCTCGTACGGTACGCATCCGTACCGGGACTGGCGGGACATCCCTCCCCGCGTCCGCCTGTATTCCGGCACGCGTACCGGCTTCGGCGCCGTGCAGCGTGAACAGCTTTCCGGGCTTCAATATTTCTACAGCGATTCGTTCGGCGTGCTCTTCGGCGTTCAGCCCTGACAGAAGAAGAGCGAATTGCGATGACACCACGCTCGCCCCCGGGAGGTCCTCGACGCACTCGCGCACAAGCTGCTCGAGAATAAAATGCAAGATGGTCGCTTGCGACGTCGAGTTGGCAACGACGATGAGCGGAGGTAGTGCGTCGAGGAGAATTTGGCCGCTCGGCGAACCAAACTGCACGTAGCCGCCGATGATCATGCAATCATCGCGCTTCCCCAACTTCATGATGGCTTCCCGCCGTTCGTTGAAAATCGGCAGGGCATCTACTGGCTGCATCGCCAAGTCGCTTCCGAGGACGAAGGAGCGTCTCGCCGAAGAAGGAACACGTACCCGGCACGAAGTTGTACAGGTGCATCCTCCCCTTCGACGCGGAGCCAACACTGGCCCCTCACCACACCGAAGAACTTATCTTTCATCGGCGCCGGAAAGCGCAACGCCCATGGCCCATCGATGATGAAGCCGCCTGCTGCGACGGACTGAGCAGCGGTGAGCTTCAGTACATCGGAGAATGGGTCATCATCCGGCACGTAGGCGGGTGGGGGCTTTGGCCAGCCCTCTACAAGGCGACGGGGCGCGCATCGTTTCGGTCTCATCATGGGGGCATCGCCGTTCGCCGATACTGTTCGACGACCCCAACTTCAGGCATCGCGATTACGACCGCTGGCTCGCGTATGGCCAATCGAAGACTGCCAATGTGCTGTTTGCAGTCTCCCTCGACCACCGTGGGAAGTCGGAAGGCATTCGCGCCTTTTCGGTGCACCCGGGAGCCATCGCCAACACCGGTCGGCTACGGGCAGTAAGCGAATGGCTGCTGGTATCGGGGGGCTATGACCGCTCGTAGACAGCGCCGTCGGAAGCGACAGCCCTGCGTGCTGCCCACCGACCACCGCCTGCACCGGCCTCATTGCGCGCTTCATCTTGAATTAGGCCATAATAATTCGTTATCGAATCAAGCTATTTGCAAAAATCTCGGGTTCGTAATCCAAAGATGGTGACGGGTTCGTCCGCAAGAGCACTCGAGTCCCTGTAGGTTGCCACCAGCCCGTGCAGGGCAAATTCGGGCGGAGCTGGGCCCCGAAGCCAACGAACTTCCGCGTCCGCAGCCGACGCGCGTTCCGTCCGAAGTGCGACGATGTACTAGAACGTCGCTACCCCTCGGTCCCACACCTCGCGACAATGCGGTCACGCAGACCAATTTTGATGTGGATCGAGCATCCTTACCGTCGACGAATTGGTGTCTTCGGCGCAGTCATCGTCGACGCGACGTGGCATCCTACGCGCGGCAGCCGAGATGGGGACCAGGAGGAAAAAGAGCCTAGGTAGGCCCGCCGAGCCGGAGAGCGCAGTCGGGACGTTGACGGACGGTGCTCGTCGGGCGCCGGATCGGCAGCGGGATGACACGCTCGACCCCGCGGAAACGGTGAGGAGTGTCCTGCAGCCCGGACGAAGGTTTGGCGGAATGACCCAAACCCGATTCGAGCTGATCGAGCCCCTCGGTAGCGGAGGGATGGGGCTCGTGTTTCTCGCGCAGGACACCGTTCTCGATCGAAAGGTGGCGATCAAGTTTCTCACGCGCAAAGATTTGAACACGGCGGAGGCCTTCGAGCGTGTTCAGCATGAGGCGCAGGCGTGCGCGCGTTTGAATCACGAGAACATCGTGCGCATGTTCGACATCGGGCAAGACGAGGGGCGTCCCTTCCTCGTAATGGAGCACCTCGAGGGATATCCCCTCAATGTCCTCATGTGCCGTACGCACGAGACGAATGAATCGGTCATCGACGTCCGGCGAGCCGTCCGACTCATGATCGACGTCGCGAAGGGGTTATCGCACGCACACCGGGCCGGAATCGTGCATCGCGACTTGAAGCCGAGCAACATCTTCATCACCAGGGACGGAACGGCCAAGGTCCTCGACTTTGGCGTGGCACAAATGACCGCGGGTGGCGATGTCGCTGGCGCGCATTTCCTTGGGACCCCCCAATACATGTCCCCCGAACAATGGCGCAGTGAGGTTCAAGATGGCCGAACGGACATCTGGGCTGCGGGGGTGATGTTCTTCGAATTGCTCACCGGAGTTTCTCCGTTCGCCGGGAATCACATCTCCGAACTGCGAAATGCCGTCATCGCGTCGACTCCTTCGCCGTCGCTGCGTGGGGCGCGGCCCGAGCTGCCCGAGGAGGCGGAGCGAATCGTCGAGCGCGCGCTCGAGAAAGAGAAGGATGCGCGATTCGGCAGCGCCGACGACTTGCTGGACGCATTGGTTGCATTGGAGGTGCTGCTCGTGCACGCCCTGCGCGGACAATCCGGCGGCACGGAGGCGGCGATGACGTCGCACCCGAGCTTTCCGCGACGACGAACGCTCGTCGCGAATGCCGAGCGGCGTCAGATTACCGCCATGGCCTGCTCCCTTTCGTCCACGACCTCGGCGGAGGCCCTCGACGACTCGATTGGCGAATTCTTCGAGGCGTGTGCCACGATTGTGCGCCAGTTGGAGGGCACGATTCTATTCTCCCTGGGCCGACAGGTCGTCGCGTGCTTTGGCTATCCTCGCGCCCACGAAGACAGCGCCCAGCGCGCATTGCGCGCGGCGCTGCTGATCGTCGACGCTTTTCGGCCCGATGACCGTGTGGGCTCCGGTGGCGCCCGCGTGGGGGTAGCGACAGGTCCCTGCATTCCACTTGCCGTTGGCCCGAAAGCCGCTCCCCCGAGGATGCAGGGAGAGGTGCTGGACACCGCGCAATCGCTCGAACGCCGCGCCCAGCCGAGCGAGATTCTCACGGAACGGGCAACACAGATGCTCGTGCAGGGCACCTTCGAGCTCGGGTTGCTCGATGACGTGGCGGCCGAGAATGGCATTGCACCACAATATTTGTATCGATTGTTGCGTCCGAAAGAGAACCGGATTCGCTTCAATCCGATTGCGGCGGGCACCATCACTCCACTGGTGGGACGCACGGACGAGCTCGATGAACTGCATCGCCTTTGGCGATTGGCGATCAGCGGCAAAAGCCAATTCGCGTTCATCGTCGGCGAAGCGGGAATCGGCAAGTCGCGCCTGCTCGAGCAGCACCTCGAAGGTTTGGCGACGGAAGGATACAGGCTGGTGCGGTGCCAATGCTGGCCGCATTCCCAGAGCAATGCCCTGCAGCCCATTCTGGAAGGCCTCGAGCACGCGATGGGATTGGACCCGGATGCCTCTCCGCTCGAGAAAGCGGCTCTCCTGGGGCTTCCCACGCAAGATGCATCCGCTCCGGATATGGCGCGAAGTGCGAATTTGCTCAAGCACCAGATGCTCGAGGCACTCCTCGGCTTGTTCCAGCGGCTGGTCGAGGAGGAGCCCTTGCTGCTCGTCGTCGAGGATGCGCACTGGGCAGACTCCATTACGCTCGAGTTGCTGGAGCGCTGGCTATCGGGGCCCACGGCGGTGCGCGCCATGGTGCTCGTGACCGCGCGCCCCGAATTTCAGCCGCTCTGGGCGCGTTCCTCGCTTCTGCATCAACTGACTCCACGTCGGCTTTCGCCGAGCGAGAGTGCCGCCATGGTCCGCTTTGCCGGTCGCGGGCGCCATCTGCCCACGGCGATCGTGGAGCAAGTCGTGCAGCGCGCCGATGGGGTGCCACTCTTCCTCGAGGAGCTCACGTACAGTGTGTTGGACGCGCTGCAAAAGGGAGGAGATGAGCCCTCGTCGTGGGGCGGCGCGGTGCCAGCGACCCTCGAGGCCCTTTTGCGCGCGCGCCTGGACACCTTGCCCGAACCGGGCCGGGAGTTGGCGCGGGTTGCCTCCGTGCTCGGGCGCGAGATGAACTTCGATCTGGTTCGGGTCATGTGGCCACTGTCCGAAGACTCACTCCGAATCGGGCTTCTCCAACTCGTCGAGACAGGCATTTTTCGCCCCATGGGGCGCATATCGCGCGCGCATTTTCGGTTCAAGCACGCCCTCGTGCAAGAAGCGGCGTACCAATCCCTCGTCAAGCAAGAGAGGCAGGAGCTGCATCGGCGCGCCGCCGAAGTGCTGGTCTCGCAATTTCCTCCAATTGCCGAGCAAAACCCCGAAATCGTGGCCAGACATTTCGCCGAGGCGAAGCGCCCCGAGGAGGCCTGCACCTACTTCGAAAGGGCGGCGAAACAGGCTATGCAAAGGTCGGCGAGCGCCGACGCACTCACCCACTACGCTCGTGCGATGGCGCAACTGGATCTGCTGCCATCGAGTTTGGTGCGGGACCGGCGCGAGCTTTTGCTTAAGGCCCAGCTGGCGGGCGTCTATATCGCCGAGGATGGCCTCGAATCAAGCCGTACGAGGGAAACGCTTTCGCGAATTCGTGAGCTCGCCGAGAGGTATGACGGTGACGAACAATCGTTCTGGGCGCTGTTGACCTTTCAGCAATTGAACCACGTTCGCGGTGAGCATCGCACCAGCTACGATTTGGCGGCCAAACTGATGGCTCGTGCCAAGAAAGCCGGGCATCATGGCATGATACTCGGCGCGTACACGGCCACGGTCGCGTCGGCGCTTTCTTGCGGCGAACTCACCGCGAGTCGCGAGGATGCAGAGGCCGGGATACGGCTCTACGAGGCGCAGGCGCGCGGAGCGGATCGCGTCCATATGGGGTCCGACGTCGGCGCGATTTTGCACATGTCTCTTGGACAGATACTCTGGCTACTGGGCGAGCCTGACCGAGCGCTTCACCATTCGCGAGAGGCGGTGCGCATCGCGCGTAAGCAGGATCATCCTGCCAGCCTCGCAATACGGTTGTTCCTCCTCGCCACGCTGCACAATGAACGCGGGGAGTACCCCGAGGCTCGCACTGCGCTCAAGGAGACATTGCGTCTGTGCGAGGAATACGGCCTCCATTTTCTCGTTGCCCAAGCCCGCTTCCGTCAAGCGTGGACGCAAATCGAGTGCGGTGAGCGCGAGGGGGTCGACGAGCTCCAAGCAACCCTGGGCGGTCGAGCATCGATGGGCTCGACCATCGGTTTCACGCGCTATCTTTCCGTCCTCGCCCAGGGGCAGCTACAACTGGGCGCCCTCGACGAGGCCATGCTTTCGGTCGAGAAAGCGATGGAGACCTCGGAACGGACGGGCGAACGCTATTGCGACGCGGAGCACCTTCGATTGAAAGGCGAAATACTGCTCGCCATGGGCGAATCGAATGCCCATCACGCAGCACGCTCGTTCGAGCGCGGCCTGGAACGCGCACGCGGCCAGAATGCCAGGAGTTGGGAGCTGCGGCTTGCTTGCAGCTACGGTCGTTTGCTTGCCAGCCAAGACCGCATTTCCGAGGCAAGAGAGCTTCTTGCTCTCATTCTGTCCACCTTCACCGAAGGTCACGGAACCCGCGACCTTCGTATGGCGCACGCCCTTTTTTCCTCCTGGATGGCGTCACGGAATTGACGACTGCGTGCAGCTCATCGAATCGCGCCATCGAAGCGGTGATGTCGCAAGGCCACCGAACCGCGGGAGCCACAATATCCATCTTGCGAACGTGTCGTTGGATGAATCAGCGACACCTCGAATGGGCTTCTGCAAGGTTGTACTTGCGATTCTTGGATCCCCGACGACCCCCCAATGAACGAGGGTCGTTCCAGCGTGTCGCTAGAATTTAGTGGCGCTTCGTCGATTTCGCGGACCTCGCGCCGGCGAGATGCAGTGGCATGAATCCTGTATTGAGCGAAGGCCATAGGCAGGAGAATTTCTTATGACGAAAGACATCATGAAGCTAGTCAAGGACGAGAAAGGCGCAGCAGCCGTCGAGTACGCGCTCATCCTCGTGTCCGTTATCCTAGTCGTTAGTGGCACTTACAGAAAACTCGGCAAGATCATCAACCGCGCCGTCAACGACGCTTTGGCCGAGTTCTGAGCGCTTAACCTGAGTCTCGAGTACTGAGCATGTTCTGCACAATGGCCCGCCGTGATGAGCAAACGTTGCTCAATGAAAATAAGCTCCGCCCTCAGGGCACGCGTGGCGAAAGATGGAGAAGCGGCAGGGGTTCACCGCCCTTTGCGGTGAGAAGGACATGCTCCACCTTGCCGTCCAAGGCGGCAATCATGGCGTCCCTTCTTCCTAGGCGTGCGCCCGTCGTTGGGACATCTCCTTTCGTCCAGGCTTTTTCTGCGTGCGCTCCCACGGGGGTGTCGGTAGGAAGCGGCGCACCAGCGCATCGACCATGACGCGCACCTTGGGGGAAAGATAAGGGGTGCGCGGCCACACGGCATGAAGGGGAAAGCCGCGCGTCGTCGCCCCGGGAAGCACGGGCACGAGCTGGCCGCTCCGAATGGCGTCGGCGATCATCCAATTCGGAAGCAACGCGAGGCCATGCCCTTCGACGGCGGCGTGGAGAATGGCGCCTCCGTGGTTGAACGTGAACCGCCCGTGGACGGACTTGAGCACCGGTTCGCCGTCCGCGCCGACGAATTCCCACGGGAAGGTCCGGCCACCGCGGCCGAAGATGATGCACGCGTGGCATCAATTTCGATGGGAGATCCAGGGAACGAGGAAGAACCTTTTGCTCGAGGGCGACGCGTTCTACACGGCGGATCCCAGTTTGACCCTGAGCGAGAGCTCGGCCGCCCATCCTTCGTACCGCCGCATGGAGGTACCTGCCTCGTACACCCTCGTGCCCGAATCCATGCCGCACGATGCCGCCTTCAACGTTGCCCAAACGTACATGCTCCTGGCCAACGACCTCGAGCGAGGAACCACCGATTGCCCCGCCTTCGCCGATGCCCTCGTGCGACATCGCATGATCGCGGCCATCGAGAATGCCGCACGAACGGGCCAGCGACAGAGCTATTGAGGAGTGCGCAAATCGGCGCCTTGGGTGGCGGCCCAGTCGGCGGCGGTTTTGCCCGTGGTGTCGCGCTTGTCGCTGTGGGCGCCGCGCGATTCGAGGAGGCGCGTGATGCCGGTGCGGCCGATGAGCGAGGCAAACATCAAGGCGGTGCGGCCGCTGCCATTGCCTTGATCGATGTCGCATTTTTCGCGGCTTAGGCGCTCGACGACCAGATCGTGGCCTTTGAAGGCGGCGCCCATGAGCGCCGTGTTGCCGTTCTTGTCGCCTTTGCAGGCGTCGGCGCCGGCGGCGAGCAGCACCTCCAATGCAGCGAGGTGTCCGTGGTAGGCCGCGAGGATCACGGGCGTGTAGCCCTTGTCGTCCGCCACGTTCACCTCCGCTTTGGCGGCGATCAAACCGCGCAGCACCTCCACGTCGCCCTCGCGGGAAGCCTCCAGCACGTAGCGTTTGGCCTCGTCGGCGCTGAGGACCTTCGACGGCGGCGCTTCGGCGGCGGACGTGCGCGTGGGTGTGGGCTCTGTGCGGCCCGAGGAGCCGCAGGCGGCGAGGGTCAAAACGAGAAAGGCTTTCAGGGCAAGCTTCATGGCCTCACCGAATCCCCACCAAGGCGGCCACGCGGTCGCCGTATTCCTTGTCGGCTTGACGCAAATACCCGACGATCTTCGTCTTGATCTCGGCACTTCGAACCTGCTTCAAATCGCCCGCGAAGTTGTTCACCAGGCGCGTTTGCGCATCGCGCGCGAGCGACCGATAGAACTCGCCCGCTTGGTAGAAGTTCTCCGTCTTGGCGGCGGCCTCGCGGGCCTCCGGCGGTGTCGGGGCCGCGGTTGCGCTCGTTTCCGAGAGCGGGGCGACGGAGCTCGGTTCGTAATTCACGTCGCCGGAGCGAAGGATGAAATTCATCGCGCCATCTTGGATGTTGCTGCGAACGGGCACGCGCGGGGCGTTGACCGAGAGCTGCTGGTAATTGGGGCCCACGCGGTAACGCTGCGTGTCCGCATAGGCGAAAAGCCGCCCCTGCAAAAGCGCGTCCTCGGACGGCTCGACCCCGGGAACGAGCACGCCCGGCGAAAAGGCGCTCTGCTCCGAGTGCTGGAAGAAATTCGGCGGGACGGTATTCAGCGTGAACGTGCCCAACAGCACCGGCGGGATCTCTTTCTCCGGCCACCGCTTCGTCGCATCGAGCGGATTGAAGCGAAAGGCATTCACTTTGGACGCCGGAATGATCTGGGCGCGCAAATCCCACTTCGGAAAATCACCGCGGCCGATCGCATCGTAGAGATCTTTCGTGGCGTGCGAAAAGTCTTTGGCCTGCGCAGCGGCGACCTTTTCGGGCGTCTCCAGGAAGGCCAGCCCCTGGCGCGTCTTCCAGCTGAACTTTGCATAGTACACTTCGCCCTTCGCGTTCACGAGCTTGAAGGCGTGGACCGAAGAACCATCGACATGGCGATAGTCCGAGGGAATGCCGAGATCCGAATAGAGTTGCGTCAGCATGTGCGTGGACTCGGGCACGTGCTGGAAGAAATCGAAGAAGCGATTCGGATCTTGTCGGTTGGTGACCGGCGACGGCTTGAGCGCGTGCACCATGTCGGGGAACTTCATGGCATCGCGGATGAAGAAGACGTCCAGGTTGTTGCCAACGATGTCCCAATTGCCTTGATCGGTATAGAACTTGAGGGCAAATCCGCGGGGGTCGCGCAAAGTCTCCGGTGAGCCGGACGGGTGGATGACCGTGGAGAAGCGCACGAACATCGGCGTCTTCTTGCCTTTTTGCAACAGCATCGATGCGCGCGTGTACGCCGACAGGTCACCCGCGCTGACGAATTCGCCGTAGGCACCGACCCCTCGCGCGTGGACGACGCGCTCGGGAACGCGCTCGCGATCGAAACGCGCGAGCTTCTCGACGAGGTGAAAATCCTGAAGCAACACCGAACCACCCGGGCCTGCCGCTTGGCTCTTTTGGTTGTCCGCGACCGGTGCTCCATTTTCCTTGGTGAGGCTCGGCGCCGCGTGGGCCATGCCCATCACCGCGAGAAAAGCTGGCACGAGGGCCGCGAGAAATTTCGTCTTCATGGATGGATGATCTCCGTTCTCGTCCCGACCTAAGCACCACCCGTGCCATGCACGAGATGGGTAATTTGTCGGCAAATCGCGCTCAAGCATCGCACCGACATTTCGGTGCAACGATATTTCGGTTGCACGTCACCGGTATGTCGGTACCGTACACGCATGAATCTCGACGACTGGGTGGCGACCGGCGCCCACGAGCTGGCCGACGTGGTTCGGCTGGCCGATGGGACGGAGGCCGCACTCGACGAGCTTCTCCAGCGCGGTCTGGAGTGGCTCGGGCGGATCGCTCCGTACGATCTGGCGGTGGTGTTCGAGCTCGAGGGGGCCGAACTGCGGGCGCGGGCGGCACGGGGCGCGCTGGCCTCGCCCGACGTGCGCACCCATCGCATCCGCTTGGACGACTGGCCATCGATTCGCCTGGCGGTGGAGGAACGGCGAAGCCGCGTCTTCACCGAAGAGGACCACGCGCACGGAGAGGGCGACCCGTTCGATGGACTCATGGACTTTCCCCATGGGCACGCGTGCATGGTGGTGCCGCTGACGACCGGCCGCGAAGTGTTCGGCATCATGTCGCTCGACCGCACCGAGTGCCAGACGTACCCGCGTCCGGTGGTGGACTTGGCCGAGGTGTTCGGGCGCTTGCTGGCGTTGTCCATTCAATGCATCAAGCAAGGGCAGAAGCTCGCCGAGGCGACATTGCATGGCGAAGAGCGCATTCAGGCGCTCGATCGGCATCTCGAGGCCATGACCGAGCAAGCCGGCATTCTCGAAGGCAGCCGCGTGCCCAAGGTGCGCGATCTGGCGCGGCAGGCGCGGCTGGTGGCGTCGACCAATTCGACCGTGCTGCTTCTCGGCGAGACGGGCACCGGCAAAGAGCGGCTGGCGCGCTACATCCACGATGCGAGCCCGCGCAGCCAGCGGCCGTTCATCCCGGTCAATTGTGCCGCGCTGCCGTCGAACCTGCTCGAGAGCGAGCTTTTTGGGCACGAGCGCGGTGCCTTCACCGGTGCGGTGCGCGCCCGCTCGGGGCTCTTTCGGGCGGCCAACGGCGGCACGCTGTTTCTCGACGAGGTGGGCGAGCTCCCCCCCGAGCTGCAGGGCAAACTTCTGCGCGCGCTGCAGGGCGGAGAGATCACCCCGGTGGGCTCGGAGCGGACCATTCAGGTCGACGTGAGGGTCGTCGCCGCAACCCATGTCGATTTGGAACACGCCGTGGCCGCGCGGCGCTTTCGCGAAGATCTGTATTACCGCTTATCGGTGTATCCTCTGTATTTGGTTCCTCTGCGCGAGCGCAAAGACGATGTACCGCTTTTGGCCGAAGCACTCTTGCGCGAGCTTGCGCCGCGCGTGGGCAAGAGCAAACTCCGTCTCTCACGCGCAGCCCTCGAGGCCCTGGAGCGGCTCGATTTCCCGGGCAACGTGCGCGAGCTCTCCAACGTGCTCGAACGGGGGGCCATTCGCGCCGATTCGAGCATCATCGATGTGGCGCACCTGCGGCTCACGAAGCCCGCAGGCAAAGGCGCGCGCGCCAGCTCGCCGCCTTCGGAGGGAGACGCGCTGGTATCGCTCGCGGAGAACGAGCGCCTCCACATTGCCCGCGTTCTCGAAGCCACGGGCGGCCGCCTCTACGGCCAAGGCGGCGCGGCGGAGATCCTCGGCATCCCGCCGAGCACCCTGCAAAGCCGCATGAAGCGCCTCGGCATGCCCCGCGCAAGCGACCGCTAAGGTGCCCCTTGGGCTCGAATTCCGGCGTTTTGTGGCCCCTGCCACCGATACGGTTCGTTGCGGACGACGCTTATCGTGTGGATGGCTTGCCCTCGGGCCACGAGCAAGTGGTGTCCCATCGAGCCACGTGGCCGAATCGGCGGGTAGGTCATCGATCAACGCCCGCCCATTGGCATCGAACACTTATCTCCGCGCTGCACGGGAGGATTGGGCCCGATGTAACCGCGCCTGTTCCAAAGCTCCGTGCCATCGGGCGCGGCCAGGGCGGAGGTTTCTCCGTCGTCGTACCAGAAGCCGTGGCCATTGGAGGGCACGGATACTGCGAGCGCGTCGCGCCATGTCGAGGGGAGACTCGTGACACGCACACCAGTATCCTGCTGGACGACGGCGAGCCGGGTCGAGCTGCGCGATTCATGCTGGACCAGGCGCCCACCGGGCAGGAATGCCGCCGACAGATCCGGCGGGAGCGACTTCGTACCGCCGCCGAGCCGCCGCGTTTCGAGGCGTTCGACACCGATGCGCGGGATGCTTTCGCCGACACATCCCATTTGCCGCGATTCGCGGTACCGGTTCACCGTCGCCACCAGTGCCTCGCGCCCCTCGCCGTCGACGTCGACCACCATCTCGTCGGCGCGCGGTTCGAGGAGGAAACGTTCCTCCGCGACGCCGTAGATGCGCATCCCTGCGACCAGCCTCGCGCCATCCGCTGAAAAGAACAGGCGCCGCTGGACGATGGCCGCGATGCGCTCTTCGTCGCCCGTTCGGCGCTCGGAATCGGGCGGCGATCCACGCACGAGTGACGCCGGAGCTTCGTCGGGGCGGGGCCAGAATAACAACGTGCCATCCGCCAAGAGCGCGGCCGCATGCGCCCCGGCAGGGCCTGCGGCCACTGCAACGACCGCGTTGCGGTAGGGATCCGGGGTGGGCGGCAGCGGGTACGTGCGCTGAGGTTGACCGGTGGCAACGTCCACGACGAACACCGATTTCCACGTCCAGGCAAGCACCGAGCGCCCATCGGCCGTCTTCGGACCGAGCGTGACGGCCCACGAAAAGCGCCACGCACCGTCTCCCAACACGCGCACCACGCGCAGCGGTCCCTCGGCCGCGGGGCTCTCGTCGGGTGGAGGTGGCGTGAACGGCTTCGCGGGCACGGCGACCGGCTTCGCCGGGGCCACGTGAGGTTCATGCACATGCGCACCGCAACCAACGAGAACCGCTGCAGCAAACAGCGCCAATCGAATGCCCATGGCCATCTCGGATGGACGGAAATGTACCGGCCGTATTCGAGCCTACACCACGCCCACGAGCAGGGCCGTCCCCAAGACGGCAAAGACCGCGGAGGCGATGCGCTTCGTCAGGGCGGCGTCGAGGAACTTGCCCGCGCGGTTGCCGACGAAGACCGCGAGTCCCGCGACGGCCCATAGCGCCAACGTGGCCGCGCTGAACACGAGAACCGGCTCGTGGTAGCGCGCGGCCAAGGCGGCGGTGCCGAGTTGTGTGAGGTCGCCCCACTCGGCGATGAAGACGACACCAAAGCTGGTGGCCAGGGCGCGACCAAACGTGGGCGCAACGGCAAGGGTCTTGGCATGCGCGTCGTCGGGCTCCTCCGCCTTGCGACGCCACATGAACACGGCGGACACTAAGAAGAGCAACCCCGCACCGATGTGCACCGGACGCGCGGGCAGAAGCGAGAGCAGGCCACCCGCCAGCACGGCCACGAGGCTCTGCACGGTGAGCGCCAGGGCGGTGCCTAGAAATACCGGCCACGGCTTGTGACGCGTGGCGAGCACGAGGGCCGCAAGGGCGGTTTTGTCGGGGAGTTCGGCGACGAAGATGACGCCAAAGACGGAGAGGAAAATATGAAGCGCGGACATTCTCGAGGCCTTTCGTTCGGCCAACCGAGGACGCGCCTTGTACGGGGGATGACTGCCCGGAAGCACGACGAGACCTCGGCCAGCCTGCATGTTGCTTGCTGGTCCGAAGGTCTCGTTCGCCTCGAACATCGAGGTGGGGGACCGGGCCCTTCCCTCTACGAGAGAAGATGCCAGTGTGTCGATCTCCCCGCGCCGCTTTTGCGGCGGAACTACTCCCCTTGCGTGAGCGACACCTTAGGCGACGAGTCCGCGACTGGCAAGCCCTGGCGCGGAAATTACTTCGACCGAGCCCGGCAACGTGGTGGGCGGGGTCACCACGAAGCCACGCCTGCGCGCGAGCTCCCTGAAACCTTTCCGCGATTTCAGCTTTCGATACTAATATCGATTTAGCGAACCTGGACATCGACGGTGTCATCGCGTGGAAGGTCGCCTATTTGGGTGACGCATCGCGTGTTGAAGATCATCGATGAGTCCCAATATTGATTTGGAACTCATGATGACCGACGACGATCGAACCCTGGGCGCTATCCTTCAATGGAGGGCGCGCCAGCAGCCCGACGACACGGCCTATATCTACCTCAAAGGCGGAGAGCTCGACGAAATCGGCGTGACCTACGGCGAATTGGACCGGCAGGCGCGAACCGTCGCCGCGGCCCTCCAGGGCACGTGCCGCCCGGGCGACCGTGCGATCTTGCTCTACCCGCCGGGGCTCGAGTTCATCGCGGCGTTTTTCGGCTGCCTGTACGCAGGGGTCATCGCCGTACCGGCGTATCCGCCGAAGGCCAATCGCAATTTGTCACGTCTTCGCGACATCGTCGGCGACTGCCAGGCGGTCGTCGCTTTGAGCACTCGGCAAATTGGCAACTCCATTCAGGGCCATTGGTCGGAGTTGCACTGGATCGCCACCGACACGCTGGACGGGGCGACCGCCGCGAGCTGGCAGAATCCCTCGATTGCGAAAAATGCAATCGCCTTTTTGCAGTACACGTCCGGCTCCACGGGAACGCCGCGCGGCGTGATGGTTTCCCATCGCAACCTGGTGCACAATTCCGAGTGCATCCGCGAACGCTGGGGGCATTCGCCATCGAGCGTGGGCATCTGCTGGGTCCCGCAGTTTCACGATCTGGGGCTCATCATCGGGATCTTGCAGCCATTGTACGTTGGCTACAAGGCGGTGCTCATGTCACCAACGGCCTTCGTTCAAAAGCCGTTTCGCTGGCTGCAGGCCATATCGCGGTACCGCGGCACCACCACCTGCGGGCCCAATTTCTCGTTCGACCTTTGCGTCTCCAAGGTCACGCCCGAGCAGCGTGCCACGCTCGATTTGAGCTCCCTGGACACGGTGATGAACGGGGCCGAGCCCGTGCTCACCGAGACGCTGCAGAACTTCGCCGAGGCCTTCGGCCCGTGCGGCTTCGACATCCGTGCCTTCCGCGGCGGCTACGGGCTCGCCGAGGGAACCGTCTTCGTGACCACGAGCCATCGGCTGCCGAAGGGCCCCAACGTGAAGTCCCTGTCCAAGGCCGCCCTCGAGCAGCACCTCGTCGTGCGCGCCGCCGGAGCGACGGAACACGACACGCAAGACGTCGTCGGGTGCGGCCCCGCCGCCGGCGACCAGGAGCTCGCGGTCGTTCATCCGGACCTTCACACGCGCTGCAAACCGGATCAGATCGGCGAAATTTGGGTGAAAGGCGAAAGCGTGGGGCAGGGCTACTGGCAGCGCCCGGAGGAATCGGCCCAAACGTTCGGCGCCTTTTTGGACGACACCCGAGAGGGCCCCTTCCTGCGCACCGGCGACTTGGGCTTCTTGCACGAGGGCGAGTTGTACGTCACCGGCAGGACCAAAGATCTCATCATCGTCCGAGGGAGGAATCACTATCCGCAAGACATCGAACGAACCGTGGAGACGGTGCACCCTGCCCTGCGCCTCAATTGCACGGCCGCATTCTCCGTGCGCGAGCAGGGCGAGGAACGCGTCGTCGTCGTGCAGGAGCTCAAACGCGACCACGCCGGCGTGGACCTCGAGCCGCTCGCCGCGGACATCTTTCGAGCCGTGGCCGAGGAGCACGAGCTATCGCTCCATGCGCTTCTTTTGATTGCCGACGGGAACATCAGCAAAACCTCGAGCGGCAAGATTCAGCGCAGCACGTGCCGGCAACGCTACGAGGAGGGCTCGTTCCAGGTCCTGCAGCAAACGACGTTCGCCGTCGCGACGAAGCGGCATCGGGTGGACAGGGCGGCATTCCTGGAGCGATTTCAACGGCTCGATGCCGAAGAATGCCGGGCGCAGGTGGAGCTTTACCTGATTCAGACCCTGCGAAGCATTCGGCAGGGCTTCTTCTACATCGATGTGCACCAGCCGCTCGTCAAAATGGGTCTGGACTCCCTCGGCGTGGCCGAGGTGCGGAGTGCCCTCGAAGACGACCTTGGCCTGGCGTTCCCCATTCCGACGTTGATGGACATGTCGTTGCGCGATCTCTCGGAGGAGATCCTTCGCGCCGCGAGCACGGCCAGCACCGACGCTGTGCGGAAAACCGCGGGAGGACTGTCCGATGCCGAGGTGACCTCGTTGCTCGACGACATGCTCTCGCTCGAGGGCAGCGGTCGTGCGTAAACCGCTTTCTTACGCGCAAATGCGTCTGTGGTTGATCGACCAGCTGGAGCCGGCCAACCCGATGTACACGATTTCCGCGGCGTTCGACCTCGCGGGGACGCTGCGGGTCGATGCGCTGGAGGCGGCGCTGAACGAGATCGTGCGCCGCCACGAGGCACTTCGCACGGTATTTCTGCAGGAAAAGGGTAGCCCCTACCAGATCGTGCAGCCGTTTCACCCTGTGCGCCTGCGCATGGTCGACGCGGAGACGCCGCCGGAACCGTTCGATCTGGCCAAGGGCCCGCTCTTTCGCGTCGAACTGGTGCGCAAGGGGGAACGGGAGCATCTTCTGGCGCTGCAGATTCACCACATCGTTTCGGATGCCTGGTCGTTCAAGCTGTTCACCCAGGAGCTTGCGGCGCTCTATGCCGATTTCGTGCGCGGCGGGCCGCCGTCGTTGCCGCCCCTGCCGCTGCAGTTCTCGGATTATGCCATCTGGGAACGGCAATGGCTTCGGCCGGAGCGGCTCGAACCGCAATTGGCCTATTGGAAATCCCATTTGGCCGGCCCATTGCCGGTGATTCAGCTTCCCTCCGACCACGTGCGCCAACCCAAGCAGACGCACCGGGGCGCCCTGCACCGCTTTTACCTTCCGAAGCCGTTGATGGATGCCGTGAAGGCGTTCAGCCAGGCCGCGAGCGTTACGCCGTTCATGACGCTCTTGGCCGCGTTTCAGACGCTGATCTACCGCTACACGGGACAGGAAGACGTTCTCGTGGGCTCCGCCTTCGCGGGCCGCGGCAAGCGCGAGGTCCACGGGCTGATTGGCTTCTTCGTGAATACCTTGCCATTGCGCGTGCATCTTGGGGGCGAGCCTTCGTTCGCCGAGCTGTTGAAGCGCGTGCGCGAGGTGGCGCTCGGCGCATATGCCAACCAGGACGTGCCGTTCATCAAACTGGTGCAGGAGCTGCAGCCCGATCGCGATACGAGCTACGCACCCCTGGTGCAAATCATGTTCGTCCTTCGGCAGAAGGCCCCGGTGCCGGTGTATCCGCTGCCCGAGCTGACCATGAGCCGCCCCAAGGAGGTGGACAGCGGCGTCGCCAAGTTCGAATTGAGTTGGTCGATGGAGGAGGAGGAAGAGAATTTCCTCGCGCTCATCGAATACAATGCCGACTTGTTCGACCGGGCCCGGATCGAGCGCTTTGCCGAGCACTTCGTCATCCTTTTGCGCGCCGCGATCGAGCAGCCGGATCGCTCGATTGCCACCTTACCGCTGCTTACGGAGCGCGAACGACGACTTCTCGAGACGGCGGAGACGCCTGCGGCGCCCCAGGCCTGCTTCCACCGCATTTTCGAAGCGCGCGCCGCGGAAGATCCAGACAAGACGGCCGTGATCTTCGGGGACGCGCGGCTCACGTACGGGGAGCTCGATGCACGGGCGAACCGCCTTGCGCGGTATTTGCGGCAGCACGGTGTGAGCCGGGACGATCGGGTCGGCATCCGCATGGATCGCTCGCTGGATCTCGTGGTGGCCATTTTGGGCATCTTCAAAGCGGGCGGCGCGTACGTGCCCATCGATCCGACGTTGCCCGAGGAGCGCATCGCGTTTCTGCTGGAGGATGCTCGCCCGCGTCTGGTGCTTGCGCAGGTCGATGTCGACGAGGTGGGTGGCACGCTCGATCACGACGAAGACAGTCACCAATTGGCGTATGTCATTTACACGTCCGGCTCGACGGGAAAGCCCAAGGGCGTTCAGGTCGAACATGCCGGGCTTTTGAACCTTCTGCAGGCGCAAATCGAGACCTTTGGCGTGACGGAGCGCAGCCGCGTTCTGCAATTTGCGTCGATGAGCTTCGACGCGTCGATCTTCGAGATCGTCATGGCGCTCGGCACCGGGGCGACGCTCGTGGTGGCCGAGCACCTCACGGTGGGCGCGCGTCTGCTCGAATTGCTGGAGCGCCAGGCAATCACCCACGCGACGTTGCCGCCGTCGGTCCTGGTGCACCTGCCGGAAGCCGAGCTGCCGGCGCTGGAAACGATCATCACCGCCGGCGAGGCGTGCCCACAGGGTCTCGTGGATCGTTGGGCGGGCGCACACCGCTTCTTCAACGCGTACGGGCCGACCGAGGCTACCGTGTGGAGCACCGTGGCGCGGTGCCATCCCGGTGAGCGCGTGACCATCGGGCGGCCCATTGCGCATACTCGGATTCATATTTTGGATTCGCGCTTGCAGCCCGCGGCGCTCGGCGTGCCGGGCGAGATGTACATCGGCGGGGTAGGATTGGCACGCGGGTACCTCGGGCGGCCCGAGCTGACGAAGGAGCGGTTCATCGATAGCCCATGGGGGCGTCTGTATCGGGCGGGCGACCTCGGGCGGTATCTGGACGATGGGAACATCGATTTTCTGGGACGCACGGACGACCAGGTCAAGCTTCGTGGGTTTCGCATCGAGCTGGAGGAGGTCGAAAACGCGTTGTTGCAGTATCCCGGGGTGCGGGAAGCCGTGGTCCTGGTCAAGGACGATGCACTGGCAGCGTTTTACGCGGGGAATGCCTCGGCGACGGAGGTTCGTGCGTTCGTGAAGGAGAAGCTGCCGTCGTACATGGTGCCGGCGGTGTGCCTGGCGATGGAGTTCCTTCCGCTCACGACGAACAACAAGATCGACAAAGCGGCGCTCGCGCGGCTCGATGTGGGGCAACGCGGCATCGATGGATACGACGCGCCGACGACGGTCACCGAGGAGGTTGTCGCTGGGATTTGGGCCGATGTGTTGAAGGTCGATCGGGTTGGGGTCCGGGAGGATTTTTTCGGGCTGGGCGGGCATTCGCTGCAGGCGGTGCAGGTGGTATCGCGGTTGGGGGAGGCGTTTGGGCGGAGTGTGCCGCTTTCGGCGATTTTCGAGCGGCCGACGGTCGCGGAATTGGCCGGGTGGCTGGAGCATGCCGAGCGCCCCCCCTCCCCGGCCCCTGCGTTGAAAGTCGGCCGCCGCGAGCGGCGGACCTCCGGCGTCCGGGGGAGGGAGCCCTTGCAGCTGTCGTTTGCGCAGGAGCGGCTTTGGTTTCTTTATGCGCTGAATCCCGGTCGGGCGGATTACAATATCCCCGCGGTCATTGAGCTGCGGGGGGCGCTCGATGTCGAACGGCTGCGCGCGGCGCTTGGCGGGTTGGTGGAGCGTCACGAGGCGTTGCGGACCCGGGTCGTCGATGTGGAGGGCGTGCCGCAGGCCGTTCTCGGTACAGGGCCTCTCGAATGTGCGGTTCTCGAGGATGACGTGCACGCCGCGGCACTGCGGGAGGCCCAGCGGCCGTTCGACTTGGCCAACGAGCTTCCCATTCGGGCGACGTTGCTACGCTGCGACGAGCAGCACCATGTGCTGCTTTTGACGATTCACCACATCGCGGCGGACGACCGCTCGCTGCGGATCCTCCTCGAAGATCTGGACGCGCTGGTTGCCGGCCGACCATTGCCCGACTTGCCGGTGCAATACAAAGACTTTGCGGCGTGGCAACGGCAATGGCTCACAGGAGATGTGCTGACGCAGCAACTCGCCTATTGGCGCAAGCAACTCGCGCATGCGCCACCACCGTTGAACCTCCCGGCCGTGGGACCGCGATCGACGAAGCGCACCGGCGCGGGGGATAGTGCCTCGCGCAGCCTTCCGACGGCGCTGGTCGAGGCACTTCAGCGAGTCGGCCGCCGTGAGAATGCGACGCTGTTCATGACCCTCTTGGCCGCATTCAATGCACTGTTGCATCGCTACACGGGCGAAACCGAGCTTCTCGTGGGGAGCCCTGTGGCCAACCGTGGCCCGCGCGACGTCGAGAATGTCGTCGGCTACTTTGGAAACACGCTGGTGCTGCGAACGGATGCCTCGGGCGAGCCCACCTTTCGCGCGCTCTTGACGCGCGTGCGCAGCATGGCGCTCGGGGCGTACGAGCACGCGGACATTCCCTTCGAGAACGTGGTCGACGAACTGGGGCTCGCCCGCGACCGCGGCCAAGCGCCCCTCGTGCAAATCATGTTCGCGCTGCAAGACACGGCCCCCATGCCTTCGCGCATCGGGAACCTGGAGGCGCGCATCTCGGAGACGGACAACAAGACTGCCAAGTTCGATTTGGTCCTGCTTCTGCGCTTGCAGGAAGACGGCCTCTCCGTGCGCGTGCAATACAGCACTGACGCTTTCGACGCCGGCACCATCGAGCGCATGCTGGCGCATTACCACCAATTGATCGCGGGCATCGTCCAGAATCCCGATCAGCCGATCCATGCCCTGCCCCTTCTCACCGACGAGGAGCAGCATCAGCGCCGCGCGTGGAATGCCACCCGAACCGATTACCCCCAAGACGCGTGCGTGCACGAGCTCTTCGAGGCCCAGGTGCAGCGCACCCCCGATGCCCCCGCAGTGGTGTGGCGCGAGGAGCACCGGACGTACCGGCAATTGAACGAGGAGGCCAATCGGCTCGCGCACCATTTGCTCCGATGCGGCGTCGGCGCGGAAACACCGGTCGGGCTCTACATGGATCGCTCGCTGGACATGGTGGTGGGCCTGCTCGCCATCCTCAAGGCCGGCGGGGTCCACGTGCCGCTCGACCCGGGCTATCCGCAGGAGCGAATCGCCTTCATGCTCTCGGACGCGCGCGTGAGCGTGCTGCTCACGCATGGACGACTGGCCTCTGCGCTGCCGGCGCACACCGCCACGGTCGTGAACGTGGACACGGACCGTGGAGCGCTGCACGCGGAAAGCGCCGAGAATCCGCAGCACCGAGGCCAGGTGGACGATCTCGCGTACGCCATTTACACCTCGGGCTCGACCGGCCACCCCAAGGGCGTGGCCATCCCACACCGGGCGATCAACCGGCTCGTGTTCCGTACGAACTACATCGATATCCGGCCGGAAGACCGCATCGCCCAAGCCTCGAATGCCTCCTTCGACGCCGCCATTTTCGAGATATGGGGGGCGCTTCTCCACGGCGCCTGCCTCGTGGGCATCGACAAAGAGGTGGCGATTTCGCCCCAAGACTTCACCGAGCACGTTCGGCAACACGGCATCACCGTCCTGTTTCTCACCACGGCGTTGTTCCATCTGATTGCCCACACGACGCCCTCGGGCCTCCGCTCCGTGCGCGACGTGCTCATTGGCGGCGATGCGCTCGATGGCGGCTGCGTCAAGGCGGTGCTCGAGCATGGGCCGCCCGGGCGGGTGCTCAATGTCTATGGCCCCACGGAGAGCACCACCTTTGCGACGTATTACCACGTCCGCCAGCCGCCGAACGAAGGCACGATCGTCCCCATTGGGGTCCCCCTCTCCAACACGGAGATCCATGTTCTGGACGCGCACCTGCAGCCCGTGCCCGTCGGCGTTCCCGGGGAAATCTACATTGGGGGCGCGGGCCTGGCGCGGGGCTACCTGCATCGGCCGGACCTCACCGCCGGGCGCTTCGTGACCGTCGGCGGCATACGCCTCTACAAAACGGGGGACCGCGCGCGCTACCTGCCCGGTGGCACCCTCGAATTTCTCGAACGGCTCGACCATCAAGTCAAATTGCGCGGCTACCGCATCGAGCTCGGCGAGATCGAGGCCACGTTGCGCGCCCATCCATCGGTCTCCGACGCCGCCGTCCTCGTGCGCGAGGACACGCCCGGCGAGAAGCTTCTCGTCGCCTACGTCGGGCGCGCCGCCCATCACGAAACCAAAGCGGCCGACCTTCGCCGGCACGTCCGCGAGCAGCTTCCCAGCTTCATGGTGCCCGCGCACTTCATCGTGCTCGATGCACTGCCGCTCTCCCCCAACGGCAAGATCGACCGAAAGCACCTCGCCCAAATAGGAAATCTCGACTCCCCCATTTCGGGCCGCGAAAGCGACTACGTGGCCCCCCGATCCGAACTGGAGCGAAAGATTTCGGCCGTCTGGGAAGACGTCCTCCATCGCAAGGACGTGAGCATTCACGACAACTTCTTCGATCTGGGGGGCTCCTCGCTTCTCGTGCCACGCACCTTGAGTAAGCTAAATGGAGTACTCGATAAAAAGCTCGCGCTGATTACTCTGTTTCAGTACCCCAGCATCTCGTCGCTGGCGAAATTCCTCACTCGGGAAACGAGCCGGCAAGATACAGCCCCCGGTCCCTTCATCCAAACGAAGGAAACGGCGGACACGATGCGTGCTTCTCGGTCACGCCAGGCGCAGCGGCGGCGGAAGACCGCGCCCTAACTCTCATTCATCCATGGACAGGAACATCGATGGGTAACGTGGTTCAGCAACAAGAGCAGCACGATTTGGTCGCCGTGGTGGCCGTGAACGGTCGCTTCCCCGAGGCCGACGGCGTCGACTCCTTTTGGAAGAACGTGCGCGACGGTCGAGAATCGATCACCTTCTTCTCGGACGAGGAGCTGTCCGATGCCGGCGTGGACCAAGCCTCCCTGCGAAACCCGAAATACGTCAAAGCGCGCGGGATGGTCCGCGGCATCAAAATGTTCGACCCGGCGTTCTTCGGCTTTTCGCCGCGCGAGGCCGCCTACACCGATCCGCAGCAACGGCTCTTTCTGGAGTGCGCCTGGGAGCTGTTCGAGCGGGCGGGCTACGATCTCGAGGCGTACGCCGGCTCGGTGGGCGTGTTTGCGGGGTCCGCGATTTCGAGCTACCTGCTCAACCATTTATGGCCCAATCGTGATCTGGTGCGCTCGGTGGATCCGTACCACTTGGTGCTGGCCAACGACAAAGACCATCTGACCACGCGCCTGGCCTACAAGCTGAATCTCAAGGGCCCCTGCGTGACCGTGCAAACGGGCTGCTCGACCTCGTTAGTGGCCATTCATATGGCCTGCCAAGCGCTGTTGAATCGAGAATGCGACATGGCCTTGGCCGGCGGGGTGGCGTTGAGCATTCCGCAGGTAACCGGATACGTCTATCAGGAGAACAACAAGAATTCGCCCGATGGTCACACGCGAACGTTCGATGCACGCGCCAAGGGCACCGTGCAGAGCGAGGGGGCCGCGCTGGTGCTCCTCAAGCGGCTGGACGATGCGCTGCTGGACGGCGACACGATTTACGCGGTGGTTCTCGGCTCGGCCATCAACAACGACGGGGCGGGCAAGGTCAGTTACACGGCGCCGAGCGTGGATGGACAGGCCGAGGTGATTCGCACGGCGCAGCTTTTGGCCGACGTTCCCGTCGACTCGATTCAGTACGTCGAGTGCCATGGCACCGCCACCGAGATGGGCGATCCCATCGAGGTCACCGCGCTGACCAAGGCCTTTCGCGCCGGCACCGATCGCGAAGGCTTCTGCGCACTCGGCTCCCTCAAGAGCAACGTGGGTCACATGGACACGGCGGCGGGTGCGGCGGGCTTCATCAAGACGGCGTTGGCGCTGCACCACGCGTGTATTCCGCCGAGCTTGCACTTCGAGACGCCGAATGCGCAAATCGATTTTGTGCACAGTCCCTTCTTCGTGAACACGGAGCCCGCACGCGCGTGGGAACGCGGAGAGCACCCGCGGCGCGCGGCGGTGAGCGCCTTTGGTGTGGGCGGGACCAATGCGCACGTGATTCTCGAGGAGCCGTGCCTGCGGGCGCCGTCCGATCCGGCGACGGACTGGCAGCTCGTGCTCCTGTCGGCGAAGAGCGAAACGGCGTTGCAGCAGAGCACGAGCAACCTGCTCGGCTATTTGGAGGCGCACCCCGACGCGAACCTGGCCGACGTCGCCCATACCCTCCAGGTCGGACGAAAGGCGTTCGAGCATCGCCGCGCCGTCGTTTGCCGCGATACCCGCGATGCCGTGGCGACGTTGAGGGCGATGCCGCCCCAGCGCGTGTTCAGCAAGCGCCATCAGGCCGAAACACCCGTGGTGTTCTTGTTTCCCGGCCAAGTGCCGCTCGACGACAACGCGGGACGCGAACTCTGCGAGCGTGAGCCGGTGTTTCGCGCGGCCATGGACCGGTGCGCGGAGCATGTCGATGCAACGCTGACCCAACCCGCGCTGTTTGCCTTCGAGTACGCGCTAGCGCAGCTTTGGCTTTCGTGGGGGGTCGCGCCGCACGCGTACGTGGGTCACAGCATGGGCGAATACGTCGCCGCGACCTTGGCCGGCGTGCTCGATCTCGCCGATGCGCTTCGCCTGGTGGCCGCGCGCGAGCGGCTTCTTCGCGGGCTGGCCCGTGGAGCCATCCTTACCGTCTTGGCGCGCGACGAATCCGAATTGCCCCCGCTGGGCGAGGGTGTGGCCATCACGGCCTTCAATGCCCCCGGCGTTTACTCGATTTCGGGCCCCATCGAGGCCATCGATGCGTTGCAAACGGATTTGCAGCGCCGCAACATCGTCCACAACCGATTGCCGGCGTCCCTCGTCTCGCATGGTCGCATGGTCGATCCCATCGTGGACGCGTTCCGGCGCGTCCTCGAACAGGTCACACTGCACCGCCCCGAGGCACCGTACCTCTCCAACGTCACCGGCCAATGGATCACAGCCGACGAGGCGATGGATCCCGAATACTGGGTTCGCCACCTGCGCGAGCCGGTGCGATTTTCCCAAGGGATCGCCCAGCTTCTCGCCGATTCGAATTGGATTCTCCTCGAGGTGGGCCCCGGCCGAACGTTGTCCTCGCTCATCCATCCGCACGAGCGCGGCAGCGAACAAATCGTCCTCGCGTCCATCCCCTCGAGCAAACCGGGGACCGAAGTGGAGGCCATTCTGCAAGCCTTGGGCAAATTGTGGACGGCCGGTGGCGCCATCGACCGCAAAGCCCTCCTCGGTCATACCCGCCGCTCCCGCCTGGTGCTCCCCACCTATCCGTTCGAACGCCAGCGCTGCTGGATCGACGCGCCCGATATCCATCCGCAGGAGTCGGAGGCCTCCTCCCCGCCAGCCTCGTTCATCCAAGCGACGGACATCACCGACTCCCAAAAGGTCATCCTGCAATTCTGGCAGGAACTCCTGGGTACCCCCACCATCGACCTTCACGACGACTTCTTCGACCTGGGTGGCAATTCCCTCTTGGGAATTCAATTGCATACCCGACTCAAAGAGCAATTCGACGTCGAAATTTCTCTGAAAGAGCTTCTCGAAAAGACCACCGTCGCCGGTATGGCCGACTTGGTCGAGCTGACCATCCTCGAAGAAATCGAATCCTTGCAAGTCCACGAATAGGTGCCCACGTCATGCTCGACCAATCCAGCCGCATCGCCCAACTCAGCGCCGAAAAGCGCGCCCTGCTGCAGAAGCGCCTCTCGGGAAAGAAGCCGCCCGCGGCCGCCGTCAAGATTGCCCCGCGCGCGCAGCGCAATGTCGCCCCGCTGTCGTTTGCCCAGCAGCGACTCTGGTTTCTCGAGCATTGGGATCCGGGCACGGCTGTCTACAACGTCAGCATCCCATTGCGCATTTCGGGGCCGCTCGACGTTTCCCTTCTGGAACGCGCCCTCAACAAGTTGATCGAGCGCCACGAAGTCCTGCGCACGTATTTGCTCTCCACGTTCCGCGGGGAGCCGAGTCAGGTCATTCTTCCGAAGCTCACCGTGCAGATCCCCGTGGTGCCCATGTCGCTCCCCGAGGGCGAACGGGATGCGTTCTTGGAGAATCTCATCGAGGAGGAGTCCAAAAATCCCCTCCCGCTCGATCAGGCGCCGCTCTTTCGCTCCAGGATTTACCAGTTCGGGCCCAACGACCACGTTCTCTTCTTTCTCATCCACCACATCATTTACGATAGCTGGTCGCTCGGCATCTTCCTCCGCGAGTGGTTCCATTATTACGATGCCTACGCCCGCGGCGAAGAGGGCTCGCTGCCCGATCTGCCTTTCCAGTTCGGCGACTTTGCGGCGTGGCAGATCGCACAGATTGGCAGTGACCAACACCGCAAGCAGGTGGCCTATTGGACGCGGCAGCTCGCCGACCGGGAGAACGTGCTCGAGATTCCCACGGATCATCCGAGGCCCGCGCACTTGACCTACCGCGGAAAGCTGCATCGATTCGTCATTCCGCCGGAGCTCAAACAAGCCATCAAGGATCTCGGCCGGACTGCGGGCACGACGTTTTACATGACGACGCTGGCGGCCTTCAGTGTGCTTCTCTACCGATGCACCGGGCAGTCGGACGTCATCGTGGGTACGCCGGTGGCGCATCGGCCGTACTCCGAGACGGAACCGCTCATTGGCTATTTCGTGAATACGCTGCCCGTGCGTGTCAAGCCGCAGGGGCAGCTCACCTTTCAGGAACTGCTCCGGCAGGTGCAGCACACGTTGCTCGGTGCCCTCGACAATCTGAGCCTCCCCTTCGAGCGGGTCATCGACGAGTTGCACCTCGAGCGCGATACCAGCCGCTCGCCGCTTTTCCAGATCTTCTTTGCCGCCCAGAAAAGCCATATGCCTCCGTTTCATACGGAGTCGCTCACCTTCGAGTCGTGCCACCTGGACAACGGCACATCGATGTTCGAATTGAGCGCGTTCCTCTACGAAGAGGGCGATAGCGACGTTCTCCAGTACAACTCGGACCTCTTCGACGAAGAGACCATCGCGATGATGGCCGAGCGCTTTCTGGTGATCCTCCGCGCGGTGACGGAGGATCCGACGAAGCGGCTCGACGAGCTGCCGTTCCTCGCCGGCGGCGAACGCGAGCTGCTCGCGCAGTGGAGCCAGGGACCGCGCGTGGAACTGCCTGCAACCTGCATTCATCGCCTGTTCGAAGAGCAAGCCGCCCGCACCCCCGAGTCGACGGCCATCGTTTGCGGCCACGAATCGTGGACGTACGCGCGCCTCGATGCGCAGGCCAATCGCCTGGCCCGTGCCCTGCGAAAACGCGGCGTGGGCCCGGAGACGCGCGTTGGCCTTTGCATCGAGCGATCGCCATGGTTGCTCGTCGGACTCCTGGGCATTCTCAAGGCCGGCGGTGCCTATGTGCCGCTCGATCACGAGTACCCGCGGGATCGGCTGGCCCTGATGCTCGAGGATGCCCGCGTGTCGCTGCTTCTCGTCCAGGGGCCGCTGCGGGGTGCACTCCCGGAGTGTGACGCGCCCGTGATGGATATCGAGCATATGGCGGAGGAGAGCCCCGAGTCCGTCGAGGATCGGGCCGCGCCCGAGCACGCGGCGTACGTCATTTACACCTCGGGCTCGACCGGCCGCCCCAAAGGGGTCGAGGTTCTGCACGACAACGTGGTGAACTTCCTCGCCAGCATGCGCGCCGAACCCGGATTGAGCGCCGGTGACCGGCTCGTGGCGGTGACGTCCATCTCGTTCGATATCGCGGGGCTGGAGTTGTACCTGCCCCTGGTGTGCGGAGCGACGGTCTGCATCGCCACGCGGGAGCAGGCGACGGATGGCTACCTCCTCGCAGAGCTTCTCGAGAGCGCGCAGGCCACGGTGCTGCAAGCGACTCCGGCGACGTGGCGCATGCTCCTCGACAGCGGCTGGACCAATGCGCGGGGCATCAAGATGCTCGTGGGTGGCGAAGCGCTGCCCAAAGATCTCGCGGACCGATTGCTCGCCACAGGGGGCGAACTATGGAACCTCTACGGCCCCACCGAGGTGACCATTTGGGCCACGGCGGCGCGCATTTCGGCGGAGGCGGAGAGCATCACCATCGGCCGCCCGATTGCCAACACCACCGCGTACGTGCTCGATCCTGCGCTGCAGCCCGTTCCCCTCGGCGGCGTGGGGGACTTGTACCTCGGCGGGCGCGGTGTGGCGCGAGGCTATTTGCATGCGCCGGAATTGACGGCCGAGCGCTTCGTGCAAAGCCCGTCGGGTGAACGCCTTTACCGCACCGGAGACCAGGCGCGGCTTCGATTCGATGCGAACCTGGAATTTCTGGGCCGCAAGGACCAACAGGTGAAGTTCCATGGATACCGCATCGAGCTGGAGGAGATCGACATCGCCCTGCGCGAGCACCCGGCCGTGCGCGAGGCCGCCACGGCCTTGCGCGAAGATGCCCCGGGCGAGGCGCGGTTGGTGGCGTACGTGGTGCCCGATGCATCGTATTCGCTCGACGAGCGGAGCACGCAGCAAGAGCACGTGGAGGGCTGGCTCGCCCTCTACAACGAGGTTTACCAACAGGCCGTTCCCACGCTGAACACCATTGGTTGGAATAGCAGCTACACCGGTGAACTCATTTCCGAAGAGGAGATGCGCGAGCAAGTCGAGCACACGGCCCGTCGCGTTCTCGCGCTTCGTCCGGAGCGGGTGCTCGAATTGGGCTGCGGCGCCGGCTTGCACCTGACGCGCTTGGCCCCGCACACCGAGTATTACCTGGCCACGGATGGCTCCGCGAGCGCACTCGCCTCGCTGCAGAGCCAACCGGATTTGCCCGCGCACGTCGAGCTGCAGGAGCGGCAAGCGCACGATCTCGCAGGTTTGAAGGAATCGCGCTTCGATTGCATCTTCATCAATTCGGTCATTCAGTACTTTCCCGATGTTCGCTACCTGCTGAACGTACTTGAGCAGGCCGCGCACACGGTGCTGCCGGAGGGCACCATCGTCGTGGCCGACGTGCGCAATCGCCAGCTCCTCGAGGCCTACCATACGTCGGTGCAGCTCCACAAAGCCCCCGACGGGCTGCCCTGCGAGGAGCTTCGACGGCAGATCCAAGAGCAGATTCGCCTCGAAAACGAGTTGCTCGTCGCCCCGGGGTTCTTCGCGGCACTGCGCGAGCAGGTTCCCGCCATCGGGAGCGTGGAGATTCACTTGCGCCGCGGCCGTGCGCACAATGAGCTAACCCGTTTTCGGTACGACGCGCTCTTGCGCATGGGCCGACAGCCCGTGGTGGAGCCCGCCCCCACGTGGAACTGGTCGCGCGACGCGCTGAACCTGGCGAACCTTGGCGCGCGCTTGCAGGAGCAGTCGCCCGCCGTCGTGCACCTGGAGCGGGTGCCCGATGCACGCCTCGCGCGTGAGATGAAGGCCATGGCGCTCTTGGCGGGCGCCACGGAACTGCGCACGGCGGGCGAGGTTCGCGCGCGCTTGGACGCGGAGCCGCCGGCGGGCATCGAGCCCGAGGACATCTGGGCGCTCGGCGAGCAACTTGGGTATCACGTGGACATGACGTGGTCCTCGCCCGACGAAGGCGCCGATGGCACATACCACGTGACCCTGCGGCGCATGCCGGCGCGGTACGAGGCCGCGCCTCGTTCGAGTGAAGCGCCTGCGCCGCGGCCCCCCTCGTTCTGGCAGGGCTTCACGAATCCCCCGCGGCAGCGGCCTTTCGCGGAGCTCGTGGCCGAGATTCGCCATCATCTTCAGCAATGCCTGCCCGCGTACATGGTCCCGGGCACCATCGTGTCCATCGACGAACTACCCTTGACCCCCAATGGCAAATTGGATCGGCGCATGCTGCCGCCTCCGGAGAAGCTCCAGGAGACGCTGCGGGCGGCGTACGTCGAGCCCCGAAACGACGACGAGCGGCGGCTCGCCCAGATTTGGGCCGACGTGCTGCGTCTGGAGCGCGTGGGCCGCGACGACGACTACTTCACGCTGGGCGGCGATTCGGTGCGCAGCATCCTTCTCATTTCGCGCGCACGGGAGGCAGGATTCGTCTTCACCTCCAAACAACTCTTCGAGTTTCGCACGGTGGCGGCCCTTCTCGAGGCGATGGGGCAACGCGAGGAGGCGCCGCGGCAGGAAACCGCCGGGCCGCGCCTTCCCAGCGTCGAGGACATCGCGGGGCTCGTTCCCAACCTCGACGAGGTCGAGGCGGTGTACCCCACGACGTCGTACCAGCGATGGGGCATACGCCGTTACCAGGCGCTCCAGGATCCCGCGTTGTACCTCACGCAGCCGCATTACCGCATTCGCAACGAGCAATTCGACCCCGTCCTTTTCGGCCAAGCGTGGCAGCAGACGGTGGCCCTCCATTCCGCGCTGCGCACGGGGTTTCTCTGGGAAGGCCTGCCCAAGCCGGTTCAGGTCGTTTTCAAGCGGGCCACGCCCGAGGTCAACCACATTGACCTGAGACATCTCCCGTACGATGCGCAGCAAGAGGCGCTGCAGGCGTACCTCGAGGAGGACTTTCAACGCGGGTTCGACTTCCAGAAGGCGCCCCACGTTCGCATCGGCCTGATCCGCCTGGACGACGACGATTACGTCTTCGTCTACACGCTGGACCATTTGCTCCAGGACGGGTGGTCGATGTCCATGTTCCTGCGCGATGCGCTGCTTCACTATGCGGCGCTGCGGCCAACGCGCCTGGAAGAGCGTGCCCCCGAGCCGGCGTCCCCTCGCCCGTACAAGGACGTGCTCGAGTGGGCTTGGCAACAGGATCGCACCAAGGCGCACGAGTTCTGGCGCAACATGCTCGCGGGGTTCTCCAGGCCGAACCAGCTGGTCACCTACGATGCCCCGTTCGAGGCGGAAAACGAGGCACTCTGCCGAGAAGTGTTCCTCACGCCCAAACTGTCGAGCGGGCTGTACGATCTCTGCAAACTGCATCAAATGACGTTCTCCAATTTCATTGCGGGCGTCTGGTCGCTGGTCGTATCCGCGGAGACCGGCGACGACGACGTGGTGTTCGGCCTCGTCGTATCCGGGCGCCCCGCCCACATGGAAGGCATCGAGTACACGGTGGGCAACATGATCAACCTGTTGCCACTCCGACTGCGCGTCCGCCCCAATGCCTCCTTCCTCTCGTGGATGAAGGAGCTGCAGCCGGTCCTTTGGGAAATGAAGAATTACGAGTACGCGGAGGCGCTCACCATCTGGGAGGAAAGCGATTTACGCGACGAGCCCCTCCCCTTCCAGAGCTACATCACCTACCAGAGCCAGCCCCTCGACACCTACGCCCTCACCACCGGCCGCCACTGGGCCCAAGGAAATATGAAGACCGCGCGCACCGGGATCCCCTTGAAACTGGAGGTACTCCCCATCGCGCAAATCGGACTTCGTTTCCAATACTACCGCGATTGCTTCGCCCCCGAGACCATCCCCCGCATGGCCGAAAGCTTCGCCTTCCTCCTCCAACTCATTCACGACAACCCCCGCCGCTCCCTCAGTGAACTAAAGGAGCAACTCCGCCGCAAATCAGGCAGCGGCAAGGCCGCCTAAAAGAGAGAGATTGAACAGGAAGACGGGAAGACGGGAAGGGAACCTGTGCGCTCGCGCGGAACGCTTTTTGGGGGGTTCCAGTTGGCGCATTGGGAGCATTGGAAACCACAAAAACTTCCCGTCTTCCCGTCTTCCTGTAAATCCCCTAACCGTTTCACTGCGCTGCACGCGAGAGGCTTCATGGTTCCGGATTTTTATCATATTGATGCTCTGCTCACCGACGAGGAGCGGGAGGTGCGGCGGCGGATGCGCGCGTTTTGCGATCGGGAAGTGCTTCCCGTAGCCGCGCAGTATTGGGAGCGCGCGGAGATGCCCGTGGAGCTCCTCGCAAAGCTTGCAAGCTTGAACCTTGCGGGGGGCAGCATCCGGGGTTACGGATGCCCCGGGCTGAGCGCCACGGCGGTGGGGTTGGCCGCGGCCGAGCTCACGCGCGGGGACGGCAGCTTGAACACGATTTTCGGCGTGCACTCGTGGTTGGCCATGGCCACCATCGATCGATGCGGCTCGGAGGCGCAGAAGGACCGCTGGCTGCCCGCCATGGCGCGGCTCGAGAAAATCGGGGCGTTCGCCATGACGGAACCCGAGCATGGATCGGACGTCGTTCTCTTCGAGACGAGCGCCCGTCGCGACGGTGAGGACTGGATCCTTCACGGATCGAAAAAATGGATTGGCAACGCCTCCATCGCCGATGTGGTCATCGTCTGGGCGCGGCTGAATGCCAATCAGGTGGGCGCGTTTCTCGTCGAAAAAGGCAGCCCGGGCTTTCATACCAAGGTCATCACCGGCAAAGTCTCCCAGCGCGCCGTTCTCCAGGCCGAGATCACCCTCGAGAATGTGCGCGTCCCCGGAAGCCATCGCTTGGCCAACGCCAACACCTTCAACGACTTCACCCATATTCTGACGAACTCGCGTTGCCTGGTGGCCTGGATTGCGCTGGGCCATGCCATGGCGTGCTACGAGCACGCGCTCGCCTATGCGCAAAAGCGCGTCCAATTTCGAAAGCCCATTGCGCACTTTCAGCTGGTGCAGCAAAAACTCGCGCGCATGCTGGCGGAGGTCACCGGCATGCAATTGCTCTGTCTTCGCATGAGCCAATTGATGGACTCCCCCCGAATGACCGCGGGCATCGCCGCCATGGCCAAAATGCACACGTGTTTGAAGGCGCGGCAGGTGGTGGCCGACGCGCGCGATCTGCTCGGCGGCAATGGCATCTTGCTCGAGTACCACGTGGCCAAGCACCAGGCGGACATGGAAGGCATCTTCACCCTCGAGGGAACGGACCATATGCAGTCGCTCATCGTTGGCCGCGAAATCACCGGCGTTCAGGCATTCCTATGAGTTCTTCCTCTTCTTCCATTTGCTCTCCGCGCATCGCGTTCCTCTTTCCCGGGCTCGGCGAGCAGTACGTTCACATGGCCGCGGAGCTTTACCAGACGGAACCCGTGTTTCGCGGGCAGATCGATACCTGCTGCGACATCGTTACCCCGCTTCTGGACATCGATTTGCGCACGGTCCTTTATCCCGCCCGGTGCGAGCCACTGCCCGCGTCGCCAAAGTTGGATTTGCGCGCCATGCTCCGCCGCGGCCCTCGCAACGACGCGCTCGATCGAACCGACCTGGCCCAACCGGCCACCTTCGTCGTCGAGTATGCGCTGGCGCAACTTTGGATGGCGCGGGGCGTTCAGCCGGACGCCATGCTCGGGTACAGCATCGGCGAATACGTTGCCGCATGCTTGGCGGAGGTCCTGTCGCTTCCCGAAGCGCTGCGGCTAGTGACCCGGCGTGCGCAGCTCATTCAACGGCTGCCCGAGGGCGCGATGCTCGCCGTGCCGCTCCCCGAACGCGCGATCGAGAACCTGCTGGGCGAGCGCGTCTCCCTGGCCGCCGTCAATGGTGCGTCGCTGTGCGTCCTTGCGGGAACGACGCAGGCCATCGAGGCCATCGAGGCCCGGTGGGGCGGCAGCCAGCAACCGGCGGTGCGCATCCCCACGACCCACGCATTCCATTCGAAAATGATGGAGCCCGCCGCGGGCGATTTTCTCGAGCTCGTCAAAGCCTGCTCGCTGCGCGCCCCGCGCATTCCGTACATCTCGAACGTCACGGGTACCTGGATCACCGCCGCGCAGGCGACGAATCCCGCTTATTGGGTCGAGCACCTCTGCAAACCGGTCCGATTCGGCGCCGGCCTCGAGGTGCTCCGGCACGCACCGGGTCGCGTCTTTCTCGAGGTGGGTCCGGGTCGCGCGCTAAGCACCCTGGCGGTGCAACACGGCCCGGCTTTTCCTTCGCTGCCGGCCTCGTACGAAGGCACCTCCGACCAAGACGTGCTGAAAACGACATGGGAGCGCCTCCATTCCTTGGACCGGCCGCAGCTCTTTACCGATTACGCGCCGGCGCAGGACGAATGGGAGCAGCGCCTCGTGCACACATGGCAAGAGGTTCTCAAGACGGATCGCGTGGGCATTCATGACAACTTTTTCGAACGGGGCGGGCACTCGCTGTTGGCCATTTCCATCCTGCAGCGCCTGGAGAACGCGTGGGGCATCCAGGCCAGCTTGAGCCTCTTCTTCGAGCACCCCACGATCGCGCAGTTCGCCCGTGCGGTGAACCCTGCGCATGTCGTCCGGCCGGCCTCCCACGGCGAGCCGACAGCGCACTCACTCCCCTACCGCCTTCCCAATGGCTGGGAGATCACGCATCAAAACAAGGCCGAAACCGACCATTTTTACGAGGATATCTTCGAGCACCGCACCTACACCCGCCACTTGAACGAGCTGCCGGAGAACGCGTGCGTGTTCGACGTGGGCGCGAACATTGGACTGTTCTCGCTCTTCGTTCACGGCCTCGGGCGAAATGCGACGGTGTATGCCTTCGAGCCATCGGCCCCCACGTTCGACATTTTGCGCCGCAACCTCTCCAAGCATGGCGTGCGCGCCAAATTGTTCGACATGGGATTGTCCAATGCCGAACGAACGGCCGATTTCACCTTTTATCCGCATTCGTCGGGCATGTCGTCCGTGTACGGAAATGCGGACGAAGAGAAGGCCGTTCTTCGCGCCATCCTGCAAAACCAGATGGATCAGGGCACCGACGGGATGAACCAGGTCATGGAGCACTCGGAGGCGCTCCTTTCCCAGCGCGTGAAGGGGCAGCACCTCACATGCCGCCTGCGTACGCTGTCGGGCATCGTGCGCGAGGAAGGCATCGAGCGCATCGATCTTCTGAAAATCGATGTCCAGAAGAGCGAACTCGATGTCCTCTTGGGCATCGAGCCCGCCGACTGGCCCAAGATCCGCGCGCTCGCCATCGAAGTGCACGACATCGAGGGCCGCGTGCAGCACATCGAGCAATGGCTCGTCCGACAGGGGTACGACGTGACGACCGAGCAGGACGAGCTCTATCGAGACTCGGGCATCTACCTCATATATGCGCAATGCGCCGCCGGTGCGTCCTCGACGAAGACGCCCCAGTGATTGGCCACCGCGCGGGAGCGGCCGTCGGAGGGCGCGCTGATCGTGCCGCGACCCGCGAGCCACATTTCGGACGAGCCGCCACCATCGAGATTGAAGGCCTGCCACGCGCCGAGTTCCTCCATGAGCTCGGCGAGCTCGGTGCCGTACATGCCGGCGGAGACGGTGGTCCGCCCATCGACGACGGCGAATACGATGATGCTTCGGTCGAACGATAGGCCCATGGCGGTGCGCGGATTTCGTGTGCGCATGTCGGCGCGATCGGGAAAACAGGTGCTCGCCGTGGGGCTGGCGCACGTGTAGCGCGTCCCCTCGGTCACCAACTCGGGAAAGCCGCTGACCAGCGCCAGGGTCCCCGGCGGGATATCGTGGGTCATCGTCCGGGGCATGAAGCCGTGGGCGAGCCCCAGTTGCTCGGCGTGCGCTTTCGCCTCACCGGTGTGCGTGAAGTCAACCCACCCGGGGCCTACGGCAATCCATCCGAAGTGGTCATAGTACCACTCGCCGGACACGGCCGGATCGATCCCCATCTTCTCGAGAGGCCATTCGATACCGCCGCCCACGGCAATGCCGTACACGCGCGGCGCCGGTTTGAAAAAGTCGCCGTTGAGCGCGAGCTTGGCCCCCACGCGCGTGGCCCACGAGGGAACGGTGCGCAGCGCGCTCGGTGTGGCCGTAGCATCGAGGCGGATCCCACTCGTGCAGAGCGATACGATGCTCGCGTGAAAGGCGCTCGAGGGCACACGCGTCTTTCCTTCGACGAGCAGCACCCCGGGAAAGGGGTGGCTCGTCGTTTGGCTTTCGATGATGCCGGCCTCCGCATTCCGCGCAGCGGACGTGACCAAGGCCAGCGAAGCGAAAAGGGCGGCAGCGAGAACACCTGGACGGGTCGAAGTTCGGGGCATGGTGGAGACATGCTCGCACGCCTCCGAGGAGCGGCGGACGGCGCCGGCCGTTTGGCGGTGCGATGTCGTCGCATCACGCCGAAACGTTCGTGCATCGCCGAACGGACGATTCCGTCCCTTCCCGCGGACGGAATCGTCCGCAGGCGCGCACGGCGATAGCAAGGTGAACATCGCGCGCGTCGTTGCAAGCGTGAGGTTCGTCGTCCGTTTGGGCGGCTTGATCCCCTTGCAGTGCATGTGCGATGGCGACCCGTGTTCGGATGGCGAACAAACGTCCGAAATTCATCGCGAAATGGCATCAGGCCTGCATTGCCAGGTCCCATCGACCAGAATCCGACAACGGTGGTGAGGAGTTCGAACGACAACGAGCACGTTATACAACATCCAATTATCCAACTTCGTTGTCCATATCCGCCGAGACCGCAGGCTTCGGTTGACGGAGTGAGACGCTGCGCGGTCCGAGTCTTCTCGATTCGGGCCGCGCAAGCGTTTGTGGGCTGAAAAATGGCCACTTCGTGCGATGTCGCGCTCGAACCGCTTCTCCGAGTTGAAACGATTGCGATCGTCGATCGTGCAAATCGGAACGGTCAATCCAGCCGCTCATTTCAATTGCGCAATAGCAAACAGTGCAGTGCCCGAACGGTCGATGCGAGGGCAGGACAAAAGTAAAATGCTTGTTAATGACGATTAACATCATTGCGAAATCTCGAGCACGCGGCTATTACCTGGATACCGAATCGGCCCCCTTGCTCGATGCTGAGAGAGCGGCCGGTACGCCTGGAGCACACGCATGCCGCGCTCGCCCGTACACATCGTGGACATCGGCACCTACATCCCGCCGCAGCGAGCGTCGAATACCGAGCTCGGATCCGAGTTTCAACTCGATTCCGAATTTCTGAGGAACAAAATCGGCGTCTTCGAACGATCCATCAAAGACGCAGCGGAGAGCACCAGCGATCTCTGTCAAAAGGCCTTCGAGGATTTGCTCCGGCGCAGATCCATCGACATCGCCTCGGTACAACTCGTATGCGTGGTGACGCAGAATCCCGATCGGAATATTCCGCATACGTCGGCCATCGTCCATCAAAAGCTAGGAATGGGTAAGCAATGCATCACGTTCGACATCTCGCAGGGCTGTGCGGGGTACACGCACGGGATCGCCGTGGTAACCGCCCTGGTCGAGAAATTGGGACTCGAGCGTGCTCTGCTCTTCACGTGCGACCCTTATTCCACCATCGTCGACCGCAACGACAAGGCCACGGCGTTGATCTTTGGCGATGCCGCCTCCGTCTCGTACATTTGTCGGAACGAATCGGGATACGAACTGATCGATTCGGACTTCGGCACCGTTCCCCATAGTTGGCAGTGCCTCGTCTGCGACGACGGCCGCTTCCGGATGGATGGCCGGCAAGTCTTCTCCAACGCCGCCCGTGAGGTACCACTCAGCATCCACCGTCTGCTCGAACGCAACGGGCTGAACGCGGACGACGTCGACTGCTTCCTCCTGCACCCCGGGTCGAAGTACATCATCGATTTTTTGCGACAAAACCTCGCACTCCCGCCCTCGAAGGTCCCCTTCGAGATCGCCCATTATGGGAATACCGTTTCATCGTCCATCCCCATCATGCTCCAGCAGCGTATGTCTCGAACCGAGAAAGACGCGAGGCTGGTCTTGAGTGGGTTCGGCGTCGGATTCTCTTGGGGCAGCAACATCCTCGAGTTCAAAGTCTGAAGGAGCTTTCTCATGGTTGCCAAAGAGCGCATTCAACGGTTGTTCGATGCGGCGGAGATTCAGGTGAGCGCGTCCACGTTGGACGAAAGCGCTCCGTTGGCCCAGCAGGGCCTCGATTCGCTCGATATGGCCAATTTGCTCTTTCAAATCGAGCAAGCCTGCAAAAGCACGATTGCGCCCGAAGAGTCCGCGCGCTTGCGCACCCTGGGTGATATCACGGGATACATCGAGCGCGCGCAGTCTGCCGGCGCCTGGCATGAATGACCAAGAATGAGCCATCGATCGACGGAAGCATGGGTCCTGCGCCGCGGCGACGGTGGAAAAACGTTTGGCCCCCTTCGTCGTGAAACCATCGATCTACCTCCCATGCAGCCCGACGACGTACTCGTCCGGCCATTGTACGGCTGCTGGGAGGGCAATATGGATCATGCCCTTCGGAGAAGCCCCGTGGACATCTGTGCCCTCCGCGAGGAGGACGCCGTCGTTCTGGGGAACTCAGGGGTCGTCGAAGTCACCGATGTAGGGGCCAATGTCGAAGGACTCGCCCCAGGCGACGTCGGCATCGTCTTCTGCAATGGGACTTGGGACGAATACGGGTACCCCATTCGCATTCTGGGCTACGACGCCCCGGGCACGATGGGCGTGCTGGCCAAGACGATCAAGCTGCATCACAAGCAGATCGTCCCCATTCCCAAACCGACGCGTTTTTCGCTCCCGCAGTGGGCCGCGTTTTCCCTGCGCTACGTCACCGCGTGGGCCAATTGGCGCGTGGCCCTCGCGTGCTGGCGATCACAGATGGACGCGTGCCCACCGGAGGACGCCCTCGTCTTCGCATGGGGTGGAGGGGTGGCGCTGGCCGAGTTGTCGCTGGCCAAGATGATGGGATTTCGCACGGCGATGGTTACTTCGCAGCCTTCGCGCGCGGCCCTGTTGAAAGAAATGGGGATCGACCCCATCGATCGCAGCACGTGGACCGACGCCACCTTCGAGGGCGAATTCTTGAAGGCCGTCCGCGAGCGAAGCGGCGGACGCGGCGTATCGATTTTCGTGGACAACTTGGGAATCCATTACAAGACCGCGCTCAAATCGCTCGCCCGGCAGGGCACGATTGCCACGTCGGGATGGAAGCACGGCCTGACCTTCGCCAGCGTGCGCGCCATGGAGTGCATCGGGCGGCATCTGCACGTACACACGCATTACGCGCGCTACGACGAGGGCGAAGCGGCCGTGCGTTTCGCGGAAGAACACGGCTGGATGGCCCCCGCCGACGAGCGCATCTACGGCTGGGACGAAATACCGCTTTTGGCGGAGGAATACGCGAGCGGGCGCATCGAGACGTATTTCCCGATCTTCCGCGTCAACGAATAAGCAGTAAAGATAGTTCGTTTTTCTCGGGTCATTCGCCACGCGCAGGAGCGAGACCATGGACGAGTCACGCCTCATTTTCGATTGGAACGAGCTCGAGCCGCGCCGGCGGTTCGACCCCGCAGCCGTCTCCCTCTTCGACGAGACATTGCGCGATGGATTGCAGAATCCATCGGTCATTGCTCCCGCCATCGAGGAAAAACTCGAGATTTTGCACGCCATGAACGATCTCGGCATCCATGCTGCCGACATCGGTCTGCCGGCGAGCTCTCCGCGCGCATTCGACGATTGCCTGCGCATCTGCCGGGAAGTCGAACGCGCGCGATTGCCGATCAAGGTGGCGTGTGCGGGACGCACGATGGTGGGCGACATCATGCCCATGATCGAGCTCTCCCAGCGCGCGGGCATCCCCATCGAGGTTTACGCCTTCATCGGCTCGAGCCCGATTCGGCAATATGCGGAGGACTGGGACGTCGACCTCATCGTGCGGCGCAGTGTCGAGGCCATCGACGCGGCGGTGGACGCGGGTCTCGAGGTCGCCTACGTCACCGAGGACACCACGCGCTCGCGCCCGGAGACGTTGCGGCTCCTGTTTCGCGAGGCCATCGAGCACGGCGCCTCGCGCATTTGTCTTTCCGATACGGTGGGCCATGCCACGCCCGACGGTGTGCAGCAACTGGTGCGATTCACCAAAGAGGTGATCGCGGAAACGGGCGTCCCCAACATCGGCATCGATTGGCATGGCCACAACGACCGCGGCCTGGCCCTCGAGAACTGCGTCCGGGCTCTCGATTGCGGCGTCGACCGCGTGCACGCCACCGCGCTGGGCATCGGCGAACGCGTGGGCAACGTTCCCATGGAACTTCTGCTCATGAATATGAAATTACTCGGCTTGCTCGATCGCGATCTCACCCCCATGATCGACTACGTCGAAACGGTGGCGCGCGCGGTGGGGTGGAGCATTCCCATCAATTACCCCCTCGTGGGGCGCGATGCGTTCCGCACGGCCACCGGCGTCCACGCCGCGGCGATCATCAAGGCGATGGGCAAAGGGGATTCGTGGTTGGCCGACCGCATTTACAGCGGCGTTCCTGCGGGGGTTTTCGGGCGGTCGCAGGAGATCTGCGTGGGCGCGATGAGCGGCGCCTCCAACGTACTTCATTGGCTGCGCAAGCATGACATTGCGCCTTCCGAAGAGCTGGTAACCGAGATTCTGAAGATCGCCAAAACGCGGGACCACATTTTGACCGACGAGGAGTTGCTCGCAATCGCGGGGCGCCCGGAAAGGCACTCGAGACGGTCGTTGCGCGCGTCGAGGGCTTGGCAAGAGGGGCGGGACGGAAGATGAAAGAGCGTATCGTTCGACTCCTCCGAGAGGCACTTGGCCGGGCGCTGCAGTATCCGGGCGACCAGCTGGATTTGCATACCGCGTTTCACCGCTATGGACTCGATTCCATTCGTGCGGTCAAGCTGGCGGCCCAGCTCGCGGAGAGCTCGGAATTGCCGCGCCCGTGCACGCCGGTGCTCTTTTGGGAGTACCCCACGCTGGACGCTCTGGCCTCGTATTTCGCGGGGGAGCCCCGCGCCACGGTGGAAGTGGCGCCTCCGACGGAGCGCACGGACGAGCCCATCGCCGTGGTGGGCATGGCGTGCCGCTTTCCGGGCGCGCCCGATCTACAAGGCTTCTGGCAGCTCCTGCGCGATGGCGTGGATGCCGTGGGCGAGGTGCCGGCCACGCGATGGCTCGGAAGCGCCCCAGGGGACGAGCCCGCGTTGCGCAAGGGCGCGTTTCTCGAGGACGTGGAGGGATTCGACGCGGCGTTTTTCGGGGTTTCACCGCGGGAGGCCGCGGTCATGGACCCGCAGCAGCGGCTGATGCTGGAAATGTCGTGGGCCGCGCTCGAAGACGCGGGGATCTCGCCCGGGGAGCTCGAGGGAACGTCGACGGGCGTGTTCACGGGGGCCATCTGGGCGGACTACGAGACGGTGGTTCGGCGGGCGGGCGAGCACGGGCGTCAGGTGCATACGTCGTCGGGCTTGCACCGCAGCATTTTGGCGAATCGCGTGTCCTACGTGCTCGGCCTGCACGGTCCGAGTCTGTCCATCGATACCGCGTGCTCGTCGGGCCTGGTGGCCGTCCACCTGGCCTGCGAAGCGTTGCACCGCGGTGAGGCAACGTTGGCGCTGGCGGGCGCCGTGAATCTGAATTTGCTCCCGGAGAGCACCATCGAGGTGGCCAAGTTCGGCGCGCTTTCGCCGCACGGCCGGTGCTTCACCTTCGATGCGCGGGCCGATGGCTACGTGCGCGGCGAAGGTGCCGGCGTGGTCGTGCTCAAGCCGCTCTCGCGCGCCCAGGCCGATGGGGACCGCATTTACTGCGTCGTCCGCGGGAGCGCGACCAACAACGATGGCGCGAGCAACGGGCTCACGGCGCCCAACCCGAAGGCCCAAGAGGCGGTGTTGCGCGATGCCTATCGGCGTGCGGGGGTCGCGCCGGCTGCGGTGCACTACGTGGAGGCGCACGGGACGGGGACGCCTCTGGGCGATCCCATCGAGGCGCGGGCGCTGTCCGCGGTCCTCTGCCAGGATCGCGCCGCGGACGCGCCGCTCCGCGTCGGGTCGGTGAAGACGAACATCGGGCACCTGGAGGGCGCCGCCGGAATCGCAGGTTTCATCAAGGCTGCGCTTTCGATTCATCAGGGATTCATCCCGTCGAGTCTCCATTTCGAAAGCCCGAACCCGAACATCGCGTTCGAGGAGTGGCGTCTGCGCGTGCCGCAGTCCACCGAAGCATGGCCCGATGCAGCCACCCCTCGCACCGCCGGGGTGAGCTCGTTCGGCTTCGGCGGCACCAATGCGCACGTCGTTCTCCAGTCGCCGCAGGAGGATCGGGCCGAGCTGTTCACGTTCGAGCGCGGACCGCAACGGGTGGCGGTGGTCGCACGGTCGCGGGAAGAGCGACGCGACCTGTTGGACGCGTTCCTGCGCAACGAGCGCAAACCCGGCCTTCACGCGGGCGAGGCGCGAGCCGCCCGGGGCCCCGTCTTCGTCTTCTCGGGCCAGGGCAAGCAGCGGCCGGGCATGGGGCAGGAGCTGCTCGCGTCCGAACCGGTGTTTCGCGAGACCATCGCGCGCTGCGATGCCTTGGTGCGACGCCACCTCGATTGGTCCTTGCTCGACGAGCTTCGCGCGCCGGCGAGTGCCTCGCGCTTGGACGACGTCAGCGTGGTGCTCCCGACATTGGTGTCGCTGGAGATCGCGCTCGTGGCGCTGTGGCGATCGTGGGGCATTCGCCCGGCCGCGGTCGTGGGCTACAGCTTCGGCGAGATCGCGGCGGCCCACGCGGCGGGAGTGCTCGGGCTCGAGGATGCCATGCTCGTCGCCTGCCACGAGGGACGGCTCGTGCGGCGTACGCACGGGCAGGGCGCGATGGCGCTCGTCGGCCTGTCCTGGGACGAGACGGGCGAGCTTCTCCGTGCGCATCGTGCAGGCCAAGCGCGCATTTTCCCGGCGATCCGCAATTCGACGGCGTCCACGGTCGTCGCGGGAGAACCTGCGGCGCTCGACGCGCTCCTCGCCGATCTCGCGCAGCGCGGCGTGTTCCACCGGCGCGTCGACATGGACGTGGCGCCGCACTCACCGTTCGTGCACGGGCTGCGCGATGAATTCCTGGAGGCCCTGCAGGGCATTCGCCCCGGGCGTGCGTCCATTCCGTTCATGTCGACGCTCGCGGCGTCGTGGCTCGAGGCGGACGATTGCGGTCCCCTGCATTGGGTGCGTAACTTCGTCGAGCCGGTGCAGTTCGCACCGGCGGTGGTGCGCCTCGGGGAGCTCGGGTTCGACACCTTCGTCGAGGTCGGGCCGCACCCGCTGGTGGCGCGCGCCATCGAGTCGACCCTGGAATCGGTCACCGTGCTCGCCACGCTTCACGCGCAACAGGACGAGCGCAGCACGATGCTGGAGACGATGGGTGCCCTCTTCGTCCGTGGCATCGGGCCCGGACCGAAGCCGGACGCGCTGCCCGTGCTGCTGTCGGCCAAGAGCGACGAAGCGCTCCGCGCGCAGGCCGCGCGGTTGCGTGCGCACCTGGAGCAGCACCCCGAGGTCGCCCTCGCCGATATCGCCTTTTCGCTGGCCACGCGCCGCACGCACTTTGCGCACCGCGCAGCCATCGTGGCCGGCGATCGCACGACAGTGGGCGACGCACTGGAGAGCCTGGCCCGAGAAGGGAGCGCCCCCGGCACGGCCCTCGGGCTGGCCGCCGGACCGGGAAAGCTCGTCTTCGTCTTTCCCGGGCAAGGCTCGCAGTGGGCGAACATGGCCGTCTCGCTGCTCGATTCATCGCCCGTGTTCCGCGCGCGCATCGAGGCGTGTGCGCGTGCGCTCGCCCCGCACGTGTCGTGGTCGCTCCTCGCGGTCCTGCGCGGGGAAGAGGGCGCCCCCTCGCTGGACCGGGTCGATGTCGTGCAGCCGGTTCTCTTTGCCGTGATGGTGTCCCTCGCCGCCGTGTGGCAGTCGCTCGGCATCGTGCCCGACGCGGTCGTGGGCCATAGCCAGGGCGAGATCGCGGCCGCGTGCGTGGCGGGTGCTCTCTCGCTGGAGGACGCCGCCAAGGTCGTGGCGCTGCGGGCCCGCACGCTTACCCGGCTCGCGGGCCGCGGCGCCATGGCCTCCGTGGAGCTCGATGCCGCGGAGCTGGAGGCGCGTTTGCAACCGTACGGCGATCGGCTGGCCCTCGCCGCACGCAACAGCCCGCGCTCCGCGTTGGTGTCGGGCGATCCCGATGCCGTCGACGCGTTGGTCGCCGAGTTGAGCGCCGCACAGCGCTTCGCACGCAAGGTGCGCGTGGACTACGCGTCGCACTGCGCGCATATCGATGCCATTGCCGACGAGCTTCGGGAGCAACTCGCCGGGCTGACCCCGCGCGCCCCGGCGGTGCCTCTCTATTCGACGGTCACCGGCTCGAGGCTCGATGGGGCCGAGATGGACGCGGCGTATTGGTTCCACAACATCCGTCAGGGCGTTCGCTTCGTGGAGACCACGCGAAGCCTGCTTGCCGACGGTCATCGCTTCTTCCTCGAGGTGAGCCCCCACCCCGTGCTCAACCTCGCTCTGCGCGAGACCTTCGAGGATGGAGGGCACGCCACCACCGCGGCCGCGGCAGGCTCGCTTCGCCGCAACGAAGGCGAGTTCGCGCGGTTGCTGCTCTCCCTCGGGGAGCTGCATGCACGCGGGCTTCGCGTCGACTGGAACGCGTTCTTCGCGCCGTTCGCCCCGCGGCGGGTCGATCTTCCGACGTATGCCTTCCAACACGCGCGCTATTGGCTGGAGGCCCCGTCGTCGCGCCATGCCGATGTGGCCTCCGCGGGGCTGGCGTCCGCGGAGCATCCGCTCTTGGGCGCGGCCACGCCGCTGGCCGATTCCGACGGGTACCTCTTCACGGCGCGGCTCTCGCTGGAGAGCCATCCGTGGCTCGCCGAGCATCGGGTGTTCGGCGTGCCGGTGCTGCCGGGTACCGCCTTTCTCGAGATTGCGCTGGTGGCGGCGCATCGGCTCGGTCTCGAGCAAGTGGAGGAGCTCACCTTGGAGGCGCCGCTCGCCCTGCCGACCCGGGGTGCGGTCGTGGTGCAGATTTCGCTCGCCGCGCCGGACGAAGCGGGCCGGCGTGCGCTCTCGGTGCATGCGCGCACCGACAACGATGCGCCGTGGACGCGGCATGCGAGCGGGCTTCTCGCACCGCGCGCCGTGGAGGCGCCGTTCGATCTGCGGGCGTGGCCTCCCCCGGGCGCCGTCGCGCAGTCGATCGATGGGATGTACGAGCGGCTCGCCGAGGTGGGGCTCGGCTACGGTCCGAGCTTCCAGGGCCTGCGCGCGGTGTGGACGCGCGGCGAGGAGCTCTTCGCCGAGGCGGAGCTTCCGGAGGCCAAGGAGGCCTCGCTCTTCGGGTTGCATCCTGCGCTGCTCGATGGGGCGCTGCATGCGCTGGTGCCGCGGGGAGCCGACGGTGCGCTCGACGCGGTCATGCCGTTCTCGTGGCAGGGCGTTTCGCTGCGGGCGGTGAACGCCTCGGCGCTGCGCGTGCGCTTCGTGCGGCGGTCCGCCGAGCAGGCTTCGTTGGAGATCGCGGATGCGGGCGGCGAGGCTGTGGCCTCGGTGGAGTCGCTCTCGCTGCGGCCCGCGCGCAAAGGGGTGCGGCGGGCGGATGCGCTTTTGCGTGTCGATTGGATCGAGGCGGCCGGTTCGTCGGCACCCCTCCCGGCATGGGGCGAGCACGATGTCCCGAGCTTGCTGGACGCGCTCGCGAAGGGAACCTCGTTGCCGGAGGTCGTCCTCGTGTCCTTCCGCCCGACGGAAACGGCCGACGTCGTGCGCGATGCCCATGCGGCCACCGAGGAGGCCCTCGCGCTGCTTCGCGCATGGCTCACCGAGGAGCGCCTCGCCTCGACGGCGCTGGTGGTGCTCACGGAGCGCGCCATCGCCGCACGGCCGGGTGACGACGTTCGCGACCTCGTGCATGCGCCGATTTGGGGGCTCGTGCGCTCGGCGCAGAGCGAACACCCCGAGCGCACCCTCGTGCTGGTCGACACCGACGGCAGCGAGGCCTCGCGCCGTGCGCTCCACGGCGTGCTCGATGGAGAACCTCAGGTCGCGCTTCGCGAAGGACACCGCCTCGTTCCACGGCTGGCGCGCGTGCAACGGGACGACGCGCTCGCTCCGCCGCCCGATGCGGCGTGGCGCCTCGACATTCCCGCGAAGGGCACGCTCGAGAGCCTCGCGCTGGTTCCGTACCCCGACGCCGCGGCCCCGCTCGCACATGGGCAGGTTCGCGTCGCACTGCGCGCAGCAGGGCTCAATTTCCGCGACGTGTTCGACGCGCTGGGCATGCTCCCGGATGATTGGGGGCGGCGGCTCGGCTCCGAGGGTGCCGGCGTGGTCACCGAGGTTGGCCCCGGCGTGGTCGACTTCGTACCGGGCGATCGCGTGATGGGTCTCTTCGACGCCGCCTTCGCGCCCGTCGCCGTGAGCGACCATCTCCGGCTCGTGCGGATGCCGCGCGGGTGGTCCTTCGTGCAGGCCGCGAGCGCGCCCATCGTGTTTCTCACGGCGTACTACGCGCTGGTCGACCTCGGGCGCCTTCGCCCCGGCGAGCGCGTGCTGGTTCACGCGGGGGCGGGGGGCGTCGGCACGGCGGCCCTGCAGATCGCGCGGCACCTGGGCGCGGAGGTTTTCGCCACCGCGAGCCCGGGCAAGTGGGACGCGCTGCGAGCCTTCGGCTTGGACGAGGCCCACATCGCCTCGTCGCGCACCTTGGATTTCGAGCCGCACTTCCGCGATACGACGCAAGGCCATGGGTTCGACGTCGTCCTCGATTGCCTGGCGCGCGAGTTCGTCGATGCGTCGCTTCGCCTGGTGGCGCCGGGCGGCCGTTTCCTGGAAATGGGAAAGAGCGATATCCGCGATTCGCTGGAGGTGGCATCCGCGCATCCGGGTACGATGTACCGCGCGTTCGATCTGTTCGACGCCGGCGCCGAGCGCATCCAGCAGATGCTCGGTGAGCTGCGGGCGCTGTTCGAGCGCGGCATTCTTCGTCCGCCGCCGATCACGACGTTCGACATGCAGCGCGCCGTTCCAGCCTTTCGCGGTCTCGCGCAAGCGCGCCACGTGGGCAAGCTCGTCTTCACGTTGCCGCGAACCCTCGGCGCAACGGCCCATGGCACGGTGCTGGTCACCGGCGGGACGGGAACCTTGGGTGCGCTGCTGGCACGTCATTTGGTGACTCAGTATGGGGTGAAGCACCTTCTACTGCTCTCACGGCGCGGCCCGGAGGCCCCGGGTCGCGAAGCGCTGCAGCACGAGCTGGAAGCTGCGGGTGCTTCCGTGACGTTCGCGGCATGCGATGCCTCGAACCGGGGGGCGCTCGAAGCGCTGCTGGGGTCCATTCCCGCGGACCGCCCGCTCGCCGCGGTCGTGCATGCGGCGGGGACGCTCGACGATGGGCTGATCACCGACCTCACACCGGAACGCTTGCACGCGGTTCTGCGGACCAAGATCGATGGCGCCGTGCATTTGCACGAGCTCACGCGGGAGCTCGATTTGGACGCCTTCGTTCTCTTCGCGTCCATCTCGGGCGTGCTCGGTGGGCCCGGGCAGGCCAACTACGCCGCGGCGAACGTGTTCCTCGATGCCCTGGCGCACCATCGCCGGGCGCGCGGCCTTCCCGCGGTGTCGCTCGACTGGGGGTACTGGGCCGAGCGAACGGGATTGACGGCGCACCTCACCGAGCAGGATCTCCGCCGCATGGCGCGCGGCGGGCTGCGTGCGCTCTCGTCGGACGAGGGACTCGCCCTCTTCGACGCGGCGGTCTCGGGCCTCGATGCGGCGGTGGTTCCCGCGGCGTTCGATGCCGCCGCGCTCCGCGGCGAAACGCCGGCCCCGATGCTGCGCGGTCTGGTGCGAACGGTGGTGACCCGCAAGGTGGTCGCTCAGGATACGCAGGCGGCCACGCTCGAGCAGCGCCTGGCCTCGTTGCCGGAGGCCGAGCGCGAACGCGCGCTGTTCGAGATCGTTCGCACGGAGGTGGGCACGGTGCTCGGGTTGCCGGCATCGGGCGTGCTCGATGGGAATCGTCCACTGCGCGAGCACGGGCTCGATTCGCTGATGGCCGTGGAGCTGCGCAACCGGCTGGGCGCGGCTGTTGGATTGCGGCTGCCGGCAACGTTGCTGTTCGATCATCCCACGCCGCAGGCGGTGGTGCGATTTCTGACGACGCAGCTCGTGGGTCCGAGCACGGAGCCTGGAGAGCACCGCACCGTGGTCGCGTCGAGCTCCACGGAGGATCCGATCGCCATCGTGGCCATGAGTTGCCGCTTTCCGGGCGGCGTGCACACGCCCGAGGAGTTGTGGCAGTTGCTCGTCGAGGGCAAGGACGCCATCTCGAGCTTTCCGGAGAACCGAGGGTGGGAGCTGGACATGCTTCGCGATGCAGGCAAAAGCTTCGCGCAGGCGGGCGGGTTCCTGCACGACGCGGACCGCTTCGATCCGGCGTTTTTCGGCATCAGCCGGCGTGAGACGTTGGCCATCGATCCGCAGCAGCGGCTGCTGCTCGAGACGGCATGGGAAGCGTTCGAGCGCGCGGGCCTCGACCCGTTGACGCTTCAAGGGACGTCGTGCGGTGTCTTCGTGGGGATCTTCGAGAACGGGTACATCACGCAGCGGGTCCATGCGGGGCTCGAGGATCTGCGCGGGTACATCAGCACGGGGAGCTTCGGGAGCGTGGCCTCGGGACGCATCGCGTACACGCTGGGGCTCGAGGGACCGGCCATCAGCGTGGATACGGCGTGCAGCTCGTCGCTGGTCTCGCTGCACCTTGCGAGCCGTGCGTTGCGCCAGGGCGAGTGCTCGCTGGCGTTGGTCGGTGGGGTCACTGTGATGGCCACGCCATCGACGTTCCTGGAGATGAACACCGACAGCGCCGGGGCGCCCGACGGGCGATGCAAGGCGTTCTCGGCCGACGCCGATGGGGCGGGTTGGTCCGAGGGCGTGGGTATGCTGCTTTTGGAGCGGCTCTCCGATGCGCAGCGCCATGGGCATCCCGTGCTCGCGGTCGTGCGGGGATCGGCTGTGAACCAGGATGGGAGGAGCCAAGGGCTCACGGCGCCGAATGGGCCGGCGCAGGAAAGGGTGATTCGGCAGGCGCTCGCCAATGCGGGCGTGACTGCGGATGTGATCGACGCGGTGGAGGCGCATGGGACGGGGACGGCGCTGGGGGATCCCATCGAGGCGCAGGCGCTCTTGGCGACATATGGATCGGCGCACTCCGAGGAGAGGCCCGTTTGGCTCGGGAGCCTGAAGTCCAATATGGGGCATACGCAAGCCGCCGCGGGGGTGGGCGGGATCATGAAGATGGTGCTGGCGCTGCAGCATGGGCTCTTGCCGAAGACGCTGCATGCCGAACGGCCTTCGGAGCATGTCGATTGGTCGACGGGGACGCTGCGGCTGTTGACCGAGGCGGTGCCTTGGCCGGCGCGGGATGGGGCGCGGCGCGCGGCGGTGTCGTCGTTTGGGATTTCCGGGACCAATGCGCATGTCGTGTTGGAAGAGGCGCCCCCCCTCCCCGGCCCTCCCCCGGGGGGGGAGGGTGCCGTTACGGCGGTTCCCGTCGTGGTGCTCCTCTCGGCCAAGAGTGAAGCGGCGTTGCGGGCCCAAATTGAGCGGCTGCATGCGCATCTCGTGCAGCAGCCTGAGTTCGGGATCGTCGATGTGGCGTTCTCGCTCGCCACCACGCGATCCCACTTCGAGCATCGTGCCACCTTCGTCGCGACGGACCGCGATGCCTTGCTCGATGCACTGGCGAACGCCGTTACGGCTCCCTCCCCCCCCGGGGGAGGGTCGGGGTGGGGGAGCGGAAAGCTCGCCGTCCTCTTCACCGGCCAAGGCAGCCAACGCCACGGCATGGGCCGCGCCCTCCATGATGCCTTCCCCGTCTTCCGCGACGCCTTCGACGCCGTCTGCAGCCGCTTCGACCCCCAGGTCCGCGACGTCGTCTTCTCCGATGACGAGCGACTCCATCAGACCCTCTTCGCACAGACCTCCCTCTTCGCCCTCGAGGTCGCCCTCTTTCGCCTCTTCGAGTCCTGGGGCCTCGTTCCCGATGCCTTGCTCGGCCACTCCATCGGTGAGCTCACCGCCGCCCACGTCGCAGGCGTCCTCTCCCTCGACGATGCCTGCACCCTCGTCTCTGCGCGCGCTCGCCTCATGCAGGACCTCCCCCAAGACGGCGCCATGTTTGCCATCGAAGCCTCCGAGGACGAAATCGTCGCACTCGGCCACGCAGACTCCATCGCCGCACTCAATTCCCCTTCCTCCACCGTCGTCAGCGGCCCCGAAGACCACGTCCTCGCCATCGCTCAACACTTCTCCGCACTCGGCCGCAAGACCTCCCGCTTGCGCACCAGCCACGCCTTTCACTCCCACCTCATGGACGGCATGCTCGACGCTTTCCGTCGCGTCGCCCAAGGCCTGACCTTTCACCCTCCCCGTATCCCCATCGTCTCCAACCTCACGGGCACCCGCGCACTCGACGACGAGCTCTGCTCCCCCGAGTACTGGGTCCGTCATGTCCGCCACGCGGTGCGCTTCGTCGATGGTGTCCGCTCCCTCGCCGCCGACGGCGTCTCCACCTTCCTCGAGCTCGGGCCCCACGGTGTCCTCTCCGCTCTCTCCAACGAGGGCACGTTCATCCCCTCGCTGCGCAACAAGCACGACGACGTCTTCTCCCTCGTCTCGGCGCTCGGAGCGCTCCACGCGCGGGGTGTCGCGCTCGATTGGAATGCCTTCTTCACCCCCTTTCAACCACGGCGCGTGACTCTCCCCACCTACGCCTTCCAGCGCGAGCGCTACTGGCTCCATGCCCCCAAAGCCACATCGCATACACCGGCCGGGCGTTACGCGCTCGCAGGGCGAAGGATCGATCTTCCCGATGGCTCCGTCCTCCATACCGTCGATGTCGGCCCCGGCGCGCAGCGTTACCTGGCGGACCACTCCGTGCATGGGCACATCGTTCTTGCGGGTGCGTTCCATACGGCGATTCTCCTCGCCGTCGCCGAATCGCACTGGCCCGATCGCGCGCTCGAGTTGCGCAATGTGCAGTTCGTTCGGCCACTGATCTTCGAGCACCCGACGGAGGTCGTCGCGGTTCATGTCCAGCTCACGCCGGCGGGGGAGGGCTTCGCGGTCACGCTGTCCACCCATCGTGGCAACGTTTGGACGACCCATGTCACGGCCGCCATCGCTCCCGCGCAGGACGATGCGCCGGTGCGCGGGGCGCCGTACGATTTGACCGTTGGTCAAGACGACGGCGCGGTGGAGGCGTTGCTCGAGTCGATGCGCCGGCTCGCCGTCGATTGGGGGCCGCAATGGCACTGGCTTCGCCGGCTTACCCACGTGCAGGCGGATACGACGCTCGGGTACTTGGGTGTGCCGGACGGCGTGCCGACGGACGATGCGCCCATTCCGGGAGGTCTCCTCGACAGCGCGTTCGGCGTGGGGATCCCGACCCTCGGTGTGGCGGAGGGCGAAGCGCCCTGGGTGGCCTTCGGCATCGAGAAGCTCGTGTGGCACGGACACCGCGTGACGCCGTGCTGGGCCGATTTTCTCCTGCGGGACGGCGCCATGGGCGACATCTCCTTGTGGGATGCAGGCGGTTCGCGCGTCGCCACCATCACCGGGTTTGCCGCCCGCCGCGCGCCCGTCGAGCGCTTCCTCTCGGACCAAACGGCACGCCACCTTTACGAGCTCGCGTGGAGCGAGGTCCCTCGCTCGGGCGATGCACCGCTGCGCAATCCCTTCGTGGTGCACGTCCGGGCGCCCGACACCGCCGACGTCGTCTCCGCCGCGCACCGGGCCACCGAGGATGCCCTCGCGCAGCTGCAAACGTGGCTCGCGGATCCGCAATCCGCCTCGCGCCCTCTCGTGGTGGTCACCCACCGCGCCGTCGCCACATCCCCCGACGAAGATGTGCTCGATCTCGTCCACGCCCCCATCTGGGGACTCCTCCGCTCCGCACAAGCCGAAAACCCGGACCGGGCCATCCTTCTCGTCGACTCCGACGACGAGCCCTCCTCCGAGCTGCCGGCGCTCGATCCCTCCGAGCCCCACGTCGCCTTCCGCAACGGCCGACGGTTCGTCCCTCGCCTCGCCCGCGCCCCCTCCACCGACCTTCCCGCGCCAAGCCTCCGCGGCACCGTCCTCATCACCGGTGGAACCGGCTCCCTCGGTGCCTTGCTCGCTCGCCATCTCGTTTCCAAGCACGGCGTTCGCAACCTCCTCCTCACCTCCCGACAAGGCCCCGCCGCACCCGCCGCCGACGACCTTCAACGCGAACTGGAAGTCCTCGGCGCCTCCGTCTCCATCGTCGCCTGCGATGCCTCCGACCGCGCGGCCTTGCAATCCCTGCTCGACGAACACCCCATCGGCGCCGTCGTTCACGCCGCAGGAACCATCGACGACGGATTGCTCGCTTCCCTCACACCCGAGCGCCTCCACTCCGTCTTGCGCTCCAAGCTCGACGCCGCCTTTCACCTGCACGAGCTCACCCAACACCTCCACCTCGACGCCTTCATCCTCTTCTCCTCCCTCTCCGGCGTCCTCGGCGGACCGGGCCAAGCCAACTACGCCGCCGCCAATGCCTTCCTCGATGCCCTCGCCCATCACCGCAAAGCACGCGGCCTTCCCGCGCTCTCCCTCGACTGGGGGCACTGGGCCCACAAGAGCGGCCTCACCGCCCACCTCTCCGACGCCGACCTTCGACGCATGGCCCGCAATGGCGTCCGCTCCCTCTCCACAGACGAAGCCCTCGCCCTCTTCGACGCCGCCCTTGCCCTTCCCAACGCCGCTCTCGTCCCGGCATCCCTCGACCTCCGCGCACTCACACGCACCACCAAGGTCCCCGCACGCGCATCGCTGCATCAGCAACTTCGCTCGCTCTCGTCCACCGAGCGGGAGCGAGCGCTCTTCGAGTTGGTTCGCACCGAGGTGGGCACGGTGCTCGGTTTGCCCGCGTCGGAGCCTCTCGATGGGCAGCGTCCCTTCCAGGAGCTGGGGCTCGATTCGCTCATGGCGGTCGAACTGCGGAATCGACTCGGGACGGCGGCCGGGCTGCAACTGCCCACCACGTTGCTCTTCGATTACCCCACGCCGCGGGATCTGACGAATCTCCTTCTCGAGAAGCTCGACGTGCGCGATGAGGTGGCTGCGCCTGCCGCGGCGTCGGAGCTCGATCGCATCGAGAGGACGCTGTTGGCGCTGCATGCGAACGAGAGCCTGCGCGATGGGCTGATGACGCGCATGCAAGCGCTTTTGCAAACATGGTCCGTGCAGCAAGACGCGCCCGCGGACGGCCAGCTCGCCGACCAGCTGCGATCGGCCAGCAACGAGGAACTCTTGAAGATGTTCGACCAGGAATTTGCCCTCGCCGAGGGACCCAACGCATGACGCCCATGGAAGCCCAGCTTCGCCAACGGCTCGAGCAGGCCATCGTCGAGCTGCACCAGCGCCGACAGAGCATGAAGGAGGCGGAGGAGAAGGCGCGCGAGCCCATTGCCATCGTGGCGATGGGGTGCAGGTTCCCGGGTGGGGTGCAGGCGCCCGAGGACCTCTGGGCGCTGCTCCTCGAAGCCCGAGATGCCATCTCGGGCTTTCCCGACAACCGAGGTTGGGATCTCGATGGGCTCTGCGATTCCGATCCCAATGCGGCAGGGAAGACCTACGCGTGCGAAGGCGGGTTTCTCTACGATGCGGACCGCTTCGATCCGGGCTTCTTCGGGATCAGCCCGCGCGAGACGTTGGCCATCGATCCGCAGCAGCGGCTGCTCCTCGAGACGGCCTGGGAGACGCTCGAGCGCGCGGGGTTGGACCCGGCCGCGCTGCAGCGCACGCCGACCGGTGTCTTCGTGGGCATTTGCCATAGCGATTACGGCGCACGGCTGGTGCGCTCGCCCGACGATCTCGAAGGGTACGTCGGGATAGGGAGCTCGCCGAGCGTGGCCTCGGGGCGGATTGCGTACGCGTTGGGTCTCAAGGGGCCGGCGATCAGCATCGATACGGCGTGCAGTTCGTCGTTGGTGTCGATCCATCTCGCGTGCCAGGCGTTGCGTCAGGGTGAGTGCTCCCTCGCACTCGCGGGTGGTGTCACCGTGATGGCCACGCCCGGGATGTTCGTCGAGTTCAGCCGGCAGCGCGCGCTGTCGCCCGAGGGTCGGTGCAAGTCGTTCTCGGCCGACGCCCATGGGACGGGGTGGGCCGAAGGGGTGGGCATGCTGCTCTTGGAGCGGCTCTCCGATGCGCAGCGACAGGGGCATCCCGTGCTCGCCGTCGTGCGGGGCTCCGCGGTCAATCAGGATGGAAAGAGCCAAGGGCTCACCGCCCCCAATGGGCCCGCGCAGAAGCGGGTCATTCAGCAGGCGCTCGAGAGCGCGCGGCTTTCCGCGGCCGACGTGGATGCCGTCGAGGCGCACGGGACAGGGACGGCGCTGGGGGATCCCATCGAGGCGCAGGCGCTCTTGGCGACGTATGGGGCTGCGCACTCCAAGGAGAAGCCGGTTTGGCTGGGGAGCCTGAAGTCCAATTTGGGGCACATGCAAGGTGCCGCGGGGGTGGGGGGTGTCATCAAGATGGTGCTCGCGTTGCGGCATGGGCTCTTGCCGAGGACGCTGCATGCGGAGCAGCCGTCGCCGCACATCGATTGGTCGACGGGGACGTTGCGGCTGTTGACCGACGCGGTGCCTTGGCCGGCGCGGGATGGGGCGCGGCGCGCGGCGGTGTCGTCGTTTGGGATTTCCGGGACCAATGCGCATGTCGTGTTGGAAGAGGCGCCCCCCCTCCCCGGCCCTCCCCCTCCGGGGGAGGGTGCCGTTGCGGCGTTTGCCGTCCCTGTGCTCCTGTCGGCGAAGAGTGAAGCGGCGTTGCGGGCCCAAGCCGAGCGGCTGCGTGCGCACTTGGTGCAGCATCCGGAGTTACGCGCCGTCGATGTAGCCTTTTCGCTCGCCACCACCCGCTCCCACTTCGAGCATCGTGCGGCGTTCGTCGCGGCGGATCGCGACGCCTTGCTCGACGCACTGGCGAACGCCGTTACGGCTCCCTCCCCCCCCGGGGGAGGGTCGGGGTGGGGGAGCGGAAAGCTCGCCGTCCTCTTTACCGGCCAAGGCAGCCAACGCCACGGCATGGGCCGCGCCCTCCATGATGCCTTCCCCGTCTTCCGCGACGCCTTCGACGCCGTCTGCAGCCGCTTCGACCCCCAGGTCCGCGACGTCGTCTTCTCCGATGACGAGCGACTCCATCAGACCCTCTTCGCGCAAACCTCCCTCTTCGCTCTCGAAGTGGCACTCTTTCGCCTCTTCGAATCCTGGGGACTCGTTCCCGACGTCTTGCTCGGACACTCCATCGGTGAGCTCTCCGCCGCCCATGTCGCAGGCGTCCTCTCCCTCGACGACGCCTGCACCCTCGTCTCCGCACGCGCTCGCCTCATGCAAGACCTCCCTCAAGACGGCACCATGATCGCCCTTCAAGCCTCCGAGGACGAACTCCTCGCCCTGGGCCATGGCCATTCCATCGCCGCCCTCAATTCCCCTTCCTCCACCGTCATCAGCGGCCCCGAAGACCACGTCCTCGCCATCGCCCAACACTTCTCCGCACTCGGCCGCAAGACCTCCCGCTTGCGCACCAGCCACGCCTTTCACTCCCACCTCATGGACGGCATGCTCGACGCCTTTCGTCGCGTCGCCCAAGGCCTGACCTTTCACCCTCCCCGCATCCCCATCGTCTCCAACCTCACCGGCAAGCGCGCGCTCGACCACGACCTCTGCTCCCCCGAATACTGGGTCCGTCATGTCCGACACGCGGTGCGCTTCGTCGACGGCGTCCGCTCCCTCGCCTCCGACGGCGTCTCCACCTTCCTCGAGCTCGGGCCCAACGGCGTCCTTTCCGCTCTCGCCAGCGAGACCCTCTCCGAAGAAGGCTCCTTCCTCCCTGCCCTGCGCAACAAGCACGATGACGTCCTCTCCCTCGTCTCGGCGCTCGCAGCCCTGCACGCGCGCGGTACCTCCCTCGATTGGAATACCTTCTTCGCCCCCCTCCAACCACGCCGCGTGCCTCTCCCCACCTACGCTTTCCAACGGGAGCGCTACTGGCTCGATGCCCCCAAAGCCACATCGCATACGCCGGCCGGCCGCTATCCACTCGCGGGACGACGAATCGATCTTCCGGACGGCTCCGTCCTCCATACCGTCGACGTCGGGCCGGCCGTCCAACCTTACCTGGCCGATCACGTTGTCCATGGGCATATCGCCATACCGGGCGCGTTCTATCTGGCCATTTTGCTCGCCGTCGCGGAATCGCATTGGCCTGATGTTGCTCTCGAGCTGCGCGATGTGCAGTTTGCGCGGGCGCTCGTTTTCGAGCGCGCGTCCGAGAGCATCTCGCTGCAGGTGCAGCTCACTCCGTCGGGGGAAGCGTTCGCGGCGACGATTTCCAGCCGGCGCGGTGACGTGTGGACCACGCATGTCACGGCCATGGTCGGGTACCTTCGTGATGCGCCACCGGCGCGCGTCGCGCCCTATGATTTGAATGCGCGCCACGATTCGGGGGCCGTGGACGAGTTGCTCGAGTCGCTGCGAAGGCTCTCCGTCGATTGGGGACCGCGGTGGCCGTGGCTTCGAGGGATCACGCCGGTGCGGGAAGGCGGCGGGTTCGGGTACTTGGAAGCGCCCGAAGGCGTGCCCACGGACGATGCGCCTCTCCCGTGCATCCTCGTCGACAACGCCTTCGGGGGCATCGCTTGGGCGACGGGGCTTGCGAAGCTCGATGTTCCGTTGCTGCCCTTCGCCGTGGAGCGGCTCGTTTGGTACGGGCACCGAGCCTCGGCCAGCTGGGCCGACTTCCTTCTGCGCGACCAGGTGCAGGCGGATCCCGATGCCGTCGTGGGCGATATCTCGCTCTGGGACGCCGGTGGCTCGCCCGTTGCCACCATCACTGGATTTACCGCTCGCCGTGCCCCGGCCGAGCGCTTTCTTCCGGACTCGAGCGCGCGCCATCTTTACGAGCTCGCGTGGAGCGAGGCCCCACGCGCGAACGAGGCGCCCCTCCGCGAGCCGGTCATCGTTCGTCTCGCCCACCGACCCTCCACCGATGTCGTCGCCGACGCGCACCGGGCCGCCGAACACGCGCTCGCGCAGGTCCAAGCGTGGCTCGCCGACTCGGCCTCACGCCCCCTCGTGGTGGTCACCCACCGCGCCATCGCCACCTCCTCCGACGAGGATGTGCTCGATCTCGTCCACGCCCCCATTTGGGGGCTCCTCCGCTCCGCCCAGGCCGAAAACCCAGACCGGGCCATCCTTCTCGTCGACTCCGACGACGACCCCTCCTCCGAGCTGCCGGCGCTCGATCCCTCCGAGCCCCACGTCGCCTTCCGCAACGGCCGGCGACTCGTCCCTCGCCTCGCCCGCGCCTCCTCCACCGCCCTTCCCGCGCCAAGCCTCCGCGGCACCGTCCTCATCACCGGTGGAACCGGCTCCCTCGGCGCCTTGCTCGCCCGCCATCTCGTTTCCAAGCACGGCGTTCGCAACCTCCTCCTCACCTCCCGACAAGGCCCCGCCGCACCCGCCGCCGACAACCTTCAACGCGAACTCGAAGTCCTCGGCGCCTCCGTCTCCATCGTCGCCTGCGATGCCTCCGACCGCGCGGCCTTGCAATCCCTGCTCGCCGAACACCCCATCGGCGCCGTCGTTCACGCCGCAGGGACCATCGACGACGGAGTGCTCGCTTCCCTCACACCCGAGCGCCTCCACTCCGTCTTGCGCTCCAAGCTCGACGCCGCCTTTCACCTGCACGAGCTCACCCAACACCTCCACCTCGACGCCTTCATCCTCTTCTCCTCCCTCTCCGGCGTCCTCGGTGGACCGGGCCAAGCCAACTACGCCGCCGCCAATGCCTTCCTCGATGCCCTCGCCCATCACCGCAAAGCACGCGGCCTTCCCGCGCTCTCCCTCGACTGGGGGCACTGGGCCCACAAGAGCGGCCTCACCGCCCACCTCTCCGACGCCGACCTTCGACGCATGGCCCGCAATGGCGTCCGCTCCCTCTCCACAGACGAAGCCCTCGCCCTCTTCGACGCCGCCCTTGCCCTTCCCAACGCCGCTCTCGTCCCGGCATCCCTCGACCTCCGCGCACTCACACGCACCACCAAGGCACCTGCGCCCGCGTCCATCCAACAGCGCTTGCTCCCGCTCGCACCCGAGGCGCGGGAGCGCATGCTCCTGGAGCTGGTGCGCGCCGAGATTGGCGCCGTGCTCGGGCTTCGTTCGCCCAGTGGCGTGGGGCCCCATCAGCCCCTTCAGGAGCTGGGGCTCGATTCGCTCATGGCGGTCGAACTGCGGAATCGACTCGGGGCGGCGGTCGGGTTGCGCCTTCCTGCCACGCTGCTCTTCGACCATCCCACGCCCGCGGCGTTGGTGAAGCTGTTTCTCGAAAAGCTCGTGCCGAATGAGACCGACGCGGAGCCGCCTCTCGTGGCGGAGCTCGATCGACTCGAACGCGTGCTCGACTCCATGATCGGAAATGACAATGCGCGCGCCACCGTGGTGACGCGTTTGCGCACGCTGCTCTCGCGGTGGGGTGCTGTGGATAGCGATCTCGAAGCTGCAAGCGACGAACAACTTTTCGCGTCCTTCGACGAGGAATTCGCAGGATTGGGACAATGACGACGAACGAGGACAACCTCCGCGCGTACCTCAAGCAGGCGATGAGCGAGCTTCGGCATGCGCGCCAGCGGCTCGAGGCCGTGGAACGCGATGCGCACGAGCCCATTGCGATCGTGGCCATGAGCTGCCGCTTTCCCGGAGGCGTGCGCACGCCGGACGATCTATGGCAACTCTTGCTCGAAGGCCGGGACGTCATTTCGGGGTTTCCCGAGGCTCGCGGCTGGAGTGTCGACGAGCTGTACGATCCGGATCCCGACGCCGCCGGCAAGTGCTACGCGCGGGAGGGCGGGTTTCTCTACGACGCGGATCATTTCGATCCGGCGTTCTTCGGGATCAGTCGGCGGGAGACGCTGGCCGTCGATCCGCAGCAGCGGCTCTTGCTGGAAACGGCGTGGGAGACCCTCGAGCGCGCAGGGATCGCGCCGGCGTCGCTTCAAGGCTCTCGCACGGGGGTGTTCGTCGGCATCATGTACGACGACTACGGCACGCGCTTGCAGCAGACGCCGGGCGACATCGAGGGCTACATCGGCACGGGCAGCGCGCCCAGTGTGGCCTCGGGGCGCATCGCATACACGCTGGGGCTGGAGGGACCGGCGGTGAGCATCGACACGGCTTGCAGTTCGTCGTTGCTTTCACTGCACCTCGCCTGCCATGCGCTGCGCCAGGGAGAATGTTCGCTGGCGCTCGCGGGGGGCGTCACCGTGATGGCCACCCCGGGGATCTTCCTCGCATTCAGCCGCCAGCGCGGGCTCGCCCCCGATGGACGTTGCAAAGCGTTTTCCGCCGACGCCAATGGGGCAGGCTGGTCCGAGGGTGTGGGCATGCTGCTCCTGGAGCGGCTCTCCGATGCGCAGCGGCACGGGCATCCCGTGCTCGCCGTCGTGCGGGGCTCCGCGGTCAATCAGGATGGAAAGAGCCAAGGGCTCACCGCCCCCAATGGGCCCGCGCAGGAACGGGTCATTCGCCAGGCGCTCGAGAGCGCGCGGCTTTCCGCAGCCGACGTGGATGCCGTCGAGGCGCATGGGACGGGGACCGCGCTGGGCGATCCCATCGAGGCGCAGGCGCTTTTTGCGACGTATGGCGCGGCACACTCGAAGGAGAAGCCGCTTTGGCTGGGGAGCCTGAAGTCCAATTTGGGGCACACGCAGGCGGCCGCCGGGGTGGCCAGCGTGATGAAGATGGTTTTGGCGCTCCAGCATGGGCTTTTGCCGAAGACGCTGTACGCCGAGCGGCCGTCGCCGCACATCGATTGGTCGCCGGGGACCGTGCGGTTGTTGAGCGAGCCGGTGGTTTGGGAAGCCTATGGGCAGATGCGGCGGGCGGCGGTGTCGTCGTTTGGGGTTTCCGGGACCAATGCGCATGTCGTGTTGGAAGAAGCGCCGCCCCTCCCCAGCCCCTGCGTTGAAAGTCGGCCGCCGCAAGCGGCGGACCTCCGGCGGGGGGGGAGGGTGCCGTAACGGCGTTCCCGGAAGGGGCCGTAACGGCGGGTGCCGTGCCAGTGCTGCTGTCCGCGAAGAATGAGGCCGCGCTGCGGGCCCAGGCCGAGCGGCTGCGTGAGCACCTCGTGCGGAATCCCGAGCTGACCACCGTCGATGTGGCGTTCTCGCTCGCCACCACGCGCTCTCACTTCGAGCATCGGGCCACGTTCGTGGCGACGGACCGCGACGCCTTGCTCGACGCACTGGCGAAAGCCGTTACGGCTCCCTTCCCCCCCGGGGGAGGGTCGGGGTGGGGGAGCGGAAAGCTCGCCGTCCTCTTCACCGGCCAAGGCAGCCAACGCCACGGCATGGGCCGCGCCCTCCATGACGCCTTCCCCGTCTTCCGCGACGCCTTCGACGCCGTCTGCAGCCGCTTCGACCCCCAGGTCCGCGACGTCGTCTTCTCCCACGACGAGCGACTCCATCAGACCCTCTTCGCGCAAACCTCCCTCTTCGCTCTCGAAGTGGCACTCTTTCGCCTCTTCGAATCCTGGGGACTCGTTCCCGATGTCTTGCTCGGACACTCCATCGGTGAGCTCTCCGCCGCCCATGTCGCAGGCGTCCTCTCCCTCGACGACGCCTGCACCCTCGTCTCCGCGCGCGCTCGCCTCATGCAAGACCTCCCTCAAGTTGGCGCCATGATCGCCCTTCAAGCCTCCGAGGACGAACTCCTCGCCCTGGGCCATGGCCATTCCATCGCCGCCCTCAATTCCCCTTCCTCCACCGTCATCAGCGGCCCCGAAGACCACGTCCTCGCCATCGCCCAACACTTCTCCGCACTCGGCCGCAAGACCTCCCGCTTGCGCACCAGCCACGCCTTTCACTCCCACCTCATGGACGGCATGCTCGACGCTTTCCGTCGCGTCGCCCAAGGCCTGACCTTTCACCCTCCCCGCATCCCCATCGTCTCCAACCTCACCGGCAAGCGCGCGCTCGACCACGACCTCTGCTCCCCCGAATACTGGGTCCGTCATGTCCGACACGCGGTGCGCTTCGTCGACGGCGTCCGCTCCCTCGCCTCCGACGGCGTCTCCACCTTCCTCGAGCTCGGGCCCAACGGCGTCCTTTCCGCTCTCGCCAGCGAGACCCTCTCCGAAGAAGGCTCCTTCCTCCCCGCCCTGCGCAACAAGCACGATGACGTCCTCTCCCTCGTCTCGGCGCTCGCAGCCCTGCACGCGCGCGGTACCTCCCTCGATTGGAATACCTTCTTCGCCCCCCTCCAACCACGCCGCGTGCCCCTCCCCACCTACGCCTTCCAGCGCGAGCGCTTTTGGCTCGATGCGCCGCGATCGCTTCTCGGCAACCGCGCGGGTGTGCCTGCGGGGCGGTATCCGCTCGCGGGACGAAGGATCGATCTTCCCGATGGCTCGGCCCTGCATAGCATCGACGTCGGCCCCGGCGTGCAATCGTACCTTGGCGACCACGCCGTGCACGGACGCGTCGTGCTCGCGGGCGCCTTTCACTTGGCCATTCTGCTGGCCGTCGCGGAATCGCACTGGCCGGGGTTCCCGATCGAGCTGCGCGATGTGCAGTTCGTGCGCGCCCTGGCGTTCGAACATGCGTCCGAGATCGTGAGCCTCCAGGTCCAGCTCACGGCCACCGGCGAGGGATTCTCCGCCACCGTCGCCTCGCGGCGCGGGGACGTCTGGACCACGCATGCCACGGCGATCCTCGCGTCGGCGAACCCGAGCGAGCTGCCGGTGCGCACGGCGGCCCATCCCTTGTCGCTCGACGACGATTCCGGCACGGCGACGGAGCTGATGGACGCACTCCGCACCTTCTCGATCGACTGGGGCGCGCAATGGCGGTGGCTCCGGCGCATCGGCACGGTGCGGGCGGGCGCGGTGCTCAGTTACCTCGAAGCCCCCGAGGGGGCCAGCACCGACGATGCGCCCCTGCCCGGTGCCCTCATCGACAACACCTTCGCCGGCGTCGCCATGGCCGGGGGCATCGAGGCACTCGGCACGAGCCATGTGCCGTTGTTGCCTTTTGGCGTGGAGCGGCTCGTTTGGTACGGGCACCGCACGATGCCCTGCTGGGCGGATTTTCTCCTGCGCGACGGCGCCCGAACCGACGCCGACAGCGCCGTGGGCGACATCGCACTCTGGGATGCGAACGGCTCGCCCGTCGCCACCATCACCAGCTTGACCGCCCGACGCGCGCCGGCCGAGCGCTTTCTCCCGGGCCAAACCGCGCGGCACCTCTACAGCCTGACCTGGAGCGAAGCCCCGGCCACGAACGCGGCACCTCTTCGCGATCCCCTCGTCGTGAATCTCTCCGCCCCGCCCTCCACGGACGTCGTCGCCGGCGCCCATGAAGCCACCGAGCGCGCACTCGCGCAGGTCCAAACGTGGCTCGCGGATTCGACCTCGCGCCCTCTCGTCCTGCGCACGCGTCGCGCCGTCGCCACGCGCCCCGACGAGGACGTGCTCGATCTCGCCCATGCCCCCATCTGGGGACTCGTCCGCTCCGCACAGGCCGAAAACCCGGACCGAACCATCCTTCTCGTCGACTCCGACGACGACTTACCCATCGAACTCGATCCTTCCGAGCCCCACGTCGCCTTCCGCAACGGCCGACGGTTCGTCCCTCGCCTCGCCCGCGCCCCCTCCACCGACCTTCCCACGCCAAGCCTCCGCGGCACCGTCCTCATCACCGGTGGAACCGGCTCCCTCGGCGCCTTGCTCGCCCGCCATCTCGTTTCCAAGCATGGCGTTCGCAAGCTCCTCCTCACCTCCCGACAAGGCCCTGCCGCATCCGCCGCCAACGACCTTCAACGCGAACTCGAAGTCCTCGGCGCCTCCGTCTCCATCGTCGCCTGCGATGCCTCCGACCGCGCGGCCTTGCAATCCCTGCTCGCCGAACACCCTGTCAACGCCGTCCTCCACGCCGCAGGGACCATCGACGACGGCTTGCTCGCTTCCCTCACACCCGAGCGCCTCCACTCCGTCTTGCGCTCCAAGCTCGACGCCGCCTTTCACCTGCACGAGCTCACCCAACACCTCCACCTCGACGCCTTCATCCTCTTCTCTTCCCTCTCCGGCGTCCTCGGTGGACCGGGCCAAGCCAACTACGCCGCCGCCAATGCCTTCCTCGAT